>NC_022538.1:0-1200000 GCF_000968055.1 Alteracholeplasma palmae J233 | reverse complement strand
TTTAAAGCTAAACTTGCAGGAGAACTTAAAAATTTTAACTTAGAAGATTACTTTGACAAAAGAGAAATCAAAAGAGCTGATAGGGTTATGTTATTAGGAACGATTGCGGCAGTTCAAGCTTATAAAAATGCAGGTCTAACAGAAAATGATTACGATCCATATCGCTTTGGGACTTATGTAAGTAGTGGTATTGGTGGTCTAACAACAATTTCAGATGAAATTAAAAAAGTAACTGAAAAAAATGATCCTACAAGATTATCACCTTTCTTTATACCTAATTCGATTGCTAACATGACAGCTGGAATGATATCTATTAAATTAGGACTTAAAGGACCAAGTTTGCCAATTATTACTGCATGTAGTGCTTCTACGAATGCAATCGGTGAAGCATTTAGAAGTATTCAACATGGTTATTTAGATCTTGCTTTAGCAGGTGGAGCCGAAGCTTCTATTAATGAAGTTGGGATTGGAGGCTTTCTATCTTTAAGAGCCCTTGGTACATCAGAAGATGTGAATAGAGCTTCTATCCCATTTGATGAAGAACGTAGCGGATTTATCATGGGAGAAGGTTCAGGTATTGTAATATTAGAATCCTATGAACATGCCTTAAAAAGAAATGCTAAAATTTATGGTGAAGTTGTTGGTTATGGCACAACGTCTGATGCTTTTCATATGACTGCACCAGATGAAACAGCATCTGGTATTACAAAGGCAATTGAGTTTGCTATTTTAGATGCAGGTATTAAAAAAGAAGAAATTGGATATATTAATGCTCATGGAACCTCAACATATCTAAATGATAAACTTGAAACACAAGGCTTTAAACAAGCTTTAAAAGAACATGCATACAATGTTAATATAAGCTCTACTAAATCTATGACAGGTCATATGCTAGGGGCAACCGGAGCAGTTGAGTCAATTGTATGTCTAAAAAGTTTAGAACAAGGGATAATTCCACCAACAATCAACTATAAAGTTAAAGCTTTAGAGTGTGATCTAAACTACACCCCTAACCAAAGTGTAAAAAAAGATATTAAATATGCAATGAATACAAATCTTGGGTTTGGTGGACACAATGCAGTTTTAATTTTTAAAAAATGGGAGGAAAACTAATGACTTTAAATCAAGAAGAAATAAAGAAAATAATACCACATAGAGATCCATTTTTATTAATAGATGAAATTATAGAATTAGAAGGAACAAGAGCTGTTGGCATTAAAAGGCTTACTAAAGATGAATTTTATTTTAAAGGTCATTTCCCTGAACTTCCAGTTATGCCAGGTGTTTTAATTATTGAATCGCTTGCTCAGGTAGGTGCAGTAATCTTATTATCTAAAGAAGAGTATAAGGGAAAAATTGCTTTTTTTGCTGGAATTAAAGAAGCTAAATTTAGAAAAAGCGTACTACCTGGTGATGAATTAAGGCTAGAATGTGAATTAATTAAATTAAGAGGAAGTTTTGGGGTTGGTGCTGCTAAGGCTTACGTTGGAGAAAATTTAGTATGTGAGGCAACGATATCTTTTGCAATCAATTAAGCTTAGAATAAAAGAATTTAATGAGATAGATTCTACAAATGACTATTTAAAAAGAAATTACCTAAAAGAAGTTAGTTTTACGATTGTTAAAGCTAATTTTCAAACAAAAGGAAAGGGTCAATTTGATAGGAAATGGGAATCTAAAATAGGAGAAAACTTAACGTTTTCTCTTCTTTTAAAAAAAGTCACATTAGATAAAATGGAAAAAATTAAAAACTGGATTACAAGAAGTTTACTAGAAACAATCAAGCAGTTTGATATTATAGCTAGATTTAAAGAACCTAATGATATTTATGTAGAAAATAAGAAATTATGTGGCATTTTAATTGAAACACTTGTTGAAAAAAATGCTTTTACATATATGATTATCGGAATTGGCTTAAATATAAACCAAGTTGATTTTATTGAAACCAAGGCAACCTCTTTTAGACTTTTAACAAATTTACAATATCAGATTAATTCAATATTTAAAAAAATAATAAAGGAGTTAATAACTCAATATGACATTGTATAGACTCTCAAAAGTTGCACTTTTAACGGCTTTGTTATCTGTTAGTGCCTACTTATTGCCTCCTTTTCAAGTGCCGGTTGTAGGAATTGCATTTACATTACAGACAGCTGTGATTGTTTTAATTGGTTTTTTACTTAAGCCAACAGATGCATTTTTATGTGTTATAACATACCTTGTTTTAGGATTAATTGGTCTACCTATATTTAGTAATAAAGTAGGAGGAATAGCTCCTTTTGTAGGACCTACTGCTGGATTTTTATATTTATTTCCAGTGGTTGCTTTTTTAATTGCACTCTTAAAATCTAAAACTAAAAATATTTTCTATGATATATTAGTAGCAACCCTTGTAAGTATTGTCTTAGTCTATCCACTTTCTACAATCTATTTTTCAATCTATACGAAGATGTCTTATATGGATGCCCTTTTATACTTTACACCTTACATGGTAGTAGATTTTATTAAGATTATATTAGCATACGTTTTATATCGTAAAATTCCTGAAGAAATTGCTTATTTATAAAAAATATAATTTTAAAGCATAGATAATAAAAAAAACTTTCTAATATGCTATACTTATTAAGGCATACAAGGAGACGTGAAAAAATGTTAGAATTACTTATTATAGGTGCTGGACCAACTGGATTATATGCTGCCTTTTTAGCAGGACTAAGAAAGTTAGATGCAGCTGTTATTGAATCATTACCTTATATGGGTGGACAACCTATTAATTTATATAAAGATAAACCAATATATGATGCACCTGGCTTTTATAAAATAAAAGCTGAAGATTATGTTAAAGAATGTATCAAACAATATAAAAGATTTGAAAAAGAAGTACCTGTATATTTAAATCAAGAAGCATTAGAAGTTAAACGAGTAAATGATTATTACGAAGTAACAACTAATCAACAAGTATTTCAGACAAAAACTATTTTGATTGCTCACGGCGGTGGTAGTTTTACACCAATGCCTCTAGATGTAGAAAACAGCCATTTAGAAGGTGTTATTTACCATATTGATAACTTAGAAGATCATAAGGATAAAGAAATAGTTGTTTTAGGTGGTGGAGATTCTGCAGTGGATTGGGCACTTGAATTAAAGAGTATCACTGAAAATGTACATTTAGTACATAGAAGAGATGCATTTAGAGCTCATCAAGATACATTGGATCAATATCTTAAATTGAATGGAAAAACACATACTCCTTATGTAGTTAAAAGAGTATTAGGTGATAAAAAAGTTACAGGTATTGAATTAGAAGATGTAAAGACTAAAGAATTATTAATAATGCCGGCACATACTATTTTAGTAAATTACGGACTTTTAGGCTCTAAATCTAAGTTAGAAGATTGGGGCATTGAAGGTATAAAAGGTTTAATTTATGTTAATAGTAAAATGGAAACTAATCTTGAAGGAATTTATGCAGCTGGTAACGGTGTTTTTTATGAAGGAAAAGCTAAAATGATTGTTACTGGTATGGGTGAAGCAGCAACCGCTATTGGGGTTATCAGTGAGTACCTACATCCTGAAAGAACAACGAATACACAACATTCTTCATCAATTATTACAGAATAATAAAAAATAAAGATTATTTACTCAATTTTAGTAAATAGTCTTTTTTTATAAAAATGAAGATTATCGCTATTTTTAGGCCTAAAATAAATAAAAATAATTGACAAATCTATAAAATGTGATAATCTAGTATTGAAAACTAGATGAGGTGATTATATTGACTGAAATAAAAGACTGGGCCATGAGTGTAAAAGAAATTAGACTTCCTAGATGGGAAGATTTACCAGAACTCTCTTTATATCTTGATCAAGTATTAGAATACGTAAATGATAATATTAGTGCAGTGTTTATAGAGCCGGTATCAAGCAATTCTAAGCAAGTCTTAACTGATTCTATGATTAATAATTATGTTAAAAATAAACTTATGCCGGCACCAGTAAAAAAAAGATACCAAAAAGACCACATAGCATTTATAATAACAATTACTATTCTAAAGCAAGTAGCAACTTTATCTTCTGTAAGTAGAGGTATACAACACATGAAACTTACATTTGGTAAAATAAAAGCATACAATTTATTCATTGATTTTTTAGAAAATGCTTTAAAAGTTATGACTGAACAATTAGAAAAAACACCTGATGAAGCATATTTTATTCAACCAATTGATTATAACTTACTCCCAATGAAAACCGCTACTTTAGCTTTTGCCTCAAAAATGATGTCAGAATACCTATTAAAAGAAATACACAATATTACAAAGGAGAACAAAGAATGAAAATTGCTATTTTATCTGACTCAGGTTCAGATATCAATTTAGAAAAATTAGATTTGCCTATTTTTGTCTTACCACTTAGAATTATTATTGATGGAAAAGAATATACTGATAAAAAAGATATTACCTTAGATGAGGTATTAGTTAAACTAGAAGAAACTAAAGTAACAACATCACTTCCTTCGCCTAATGATATTATTGATCAATTAGATGAAATAAAAGCACTTGGATATACCCATGTAATTGCTATACCTATTTCAAAAGGTTTAAGTGGTACAATGAATATTATCCAACAAATGACTTCACTATATGATGATTTAAAAATAGAAGTCATAGATACTAAAAATATTAGTTTAGGTAGTGGTTATAGCGCTATTTTAGCTGGTAGACTTGCCAAAGCAGGAAAGAGTTTTGATGAGATTGTCAAAACTGTTAATGATAACTTAGAAAATCAAAAAGTATTTTTCACTGTTGGAAGTCTTGAAAACCTTAAAAAAGGTGGAAGAATAGGACTAGTTTCAGCAACGATCGCTTCTATGCTTAATATTAAACCAGTTATTAGTTGTAATGATAAGGGTGTTTATTACACTGTTAAAAAAACACGTGGTTATAAACACGCAATTACTGGTATGATTGGACTTGCAAAAGACTTTGTTGGAACATGCAAAAAATACGAAGTAACATTACTCAATAGTCAGACAAATGAAGATATTTCTAAGATTTTAGAAGTAATGAAAAAAGAACTTCCAAATGCTACTGAAATTGATGTTCAATACGTAACCCCAGCATTAGCAATTCATACAGGAAAAGAAGCTTTAGGAATAGCAATAAGTATACTAGAAAAATGAAATTGGGAGCCTTGTTAGGCTCTTTATTTTTTTGTGATAAAAAAGGATTGCATTATTTTTAAAATGCCTTATAATTATCTCGTGAAAATAAATAATATGGAGGATCCATTAGTGGGCGATAAAGTCATTATTGAACTTTTGAATGTAACTAAACAGTTTGACGATGAAGTCATTGTTAACAGTCTAAACTTACAAGTATTTGAAAACGAGTTTTTAACTCTTTTAGGACCGTCTGGGTGCGGTAAAACAACAACACTAAGAATGATAGGCGGATTTGAAAAAGCCAATCAGGGAGAGATTATTATTGAAGGTAAAGATTTTAGTGATCTACCTCCATATGCAAGACCAATTAATACAGTATTTCAAAAATATGCATTATTCCCACATTTGAATGTAATTGATAATGTAGCCTTTGGACTTAAAAACCGTAGCTGGGAATATTTGATTAATTTTTATCATTTAGAAAATGAAAATAAAAAAGAAGTAAAAAAGAAAATCAATGAACTTATTAAAGCATCTGCATTAGAAGCATTATCTTTAGTTAACTTAAAAGGATACGAAAATAGAAGAATTACTCAAATGAGTGGAGGGCAACAACAAAGAGTTGCGTTGGCCCGTGCTATTGTTAATAAACCTAAAATTCTATTATTAGATGAACCTTTAGCAGCACTTGACTTAAAGTTAAGACAAAAGATGCAATATGAATTAAAGGAAATGCAAAGACAATTAGGTATTACTTTTATCTTTGTTACACATGATCAAGAAGAAGCAATGACAATGAGTGATAGAATTGCCGTTATGGATAAAGGAATCATTGTTCAATTAGGAACTCCTAAAGCAATCTATAATGAGCCAGTAAATAGATATGTAGCAACTTTTATTGGGGAATCCAATATTATTCCAGCTGTATACTTAAAAAAGGATTTAGTGTCATTTATGGGCGTTGATTTTGAATGTATGGGATATACTTTTAAGAAAAATGAAAAAGTAGATGTTGTGATTAGACCTGAAGATTTTGATGTAGTAGATTTAGATAAAGCAAAATTAATAGGAAAAGTAACAAGCAGTTTATTTAAAGGTGTTCATAATGAATTGTTAGTCGATATAAAAGGAACAAGTTTAAAAGTTAATACTTATGAAAACTATGTTGTTGGAGAAGATATTGGATTAAAAGTGGATCCATATGAAATTCATATTATGAAGGTTAATGAATATGAATAAGTCTTTTAAGAAATTATCCACACCATATATTGTATGGTTATACCTTTTGGCTATCTTACCAATAGGGGTTATGATTATTCTAAGTTTTATCCAATCAGAAGGATTAAGTTTTGATGAGGCTAAAGTTTCAATGAATGCCTTTGAATTGTTATTTGATTCAACTACTTTAGTTGCGATAAGAAATAGCTTTTTATATGCAGGAATAGCAACGCTTATTTCATTAGTTTTAGGCTATTTTGTTGCTTATCAACTCTTTAAGTCTAAGTTTAAAAATAAACTATTGATATTAACTATTTTTATCTTACCGATGTGGTCTAACCTTCTATTAAGAACAGAAAGTTTAGGCAACTTAATGGAACATAATAATATGGTAACAGACTTACTTTCAAGAATTAACATCAATATTGGTATTGGTATAAAAGGAACACCTTTAGCTGTTATTATAGGATTGGTTTTTACTTACTTACCGTTTGTAATTTTACCAGTTTATACAGCATTAGAAAAAATAGATTACAGTTTAGAAGAAGCTTCATTAGATTTAGGACTTACAGAAAGTAAAACTTTTTTCAAAGTGGTTTTTCCTCTTTCTTTAAAAGGTGTTATCACAGGTGCTATTTTAGTTTTCCTACCAGCATTATCAGGATTTGCAGTACCAGAAATACTAGGTAAAGGCAATGTACTTTTTATAGGAAATTTAATTGAACAAGCTTTTAAAAATATGAACTATGGATTTGGTAGTTTACTATCAGTTGTCATTATCTTCATGATATTAATTGCTTTATTTGTTGTTAATAAAGTGGATAAAGAAGGAGAAATGTTACTATGAATAAGTACCCAAAAGCAGCTTTATCAGACTATGGTTATAAAGATTATTCAAAACTTAAAAAGGTTTACAAAATTATTAGTAAAATATTATTAGGATTAATCATATTTGTTATGTATTTATCTATTTTATTAATTGCCTTACAATCACTTAATTCAAGTAGTGATGTGAATTCGTTTAAATCACTTACATTTAAATGGTATTTAGAAATGTTTAGTAATCGTTCTTTAAGAAACGCTATTACAAATACTTTAATTGTGAGTCTTGTTTCAACAGCTCTCGCGGCTATACTAGGAACCTTTATTGCAGTTGGTATCTATTCGCTTGCTAAAAAGAAACGTCAAAGAGTTATGTTATTTAATAATATTCCAGTTTTAAATGCTGATATTGTTACAGGTATTTCTTTAATGATTATCTTTTCTTTACTTTTACCAATCTTTCCTTATATCTTTGGTCCAGTTACTTTAATTATGGCTCATTTATTCTTTACATTGCCATATGTTATATTAAGTGTCTTACCAAAATTAAAAGAAACAGATCCTAACTTAATGGATGCTGCATTAGATTTAGGGGTAAAACCTTACAAAGCTTTAATCAAGGTAGTTTTACCAGCTATTATTTCAGGGGTATTTTCTGGAACATTGCTTGCATTTACAATGAGTATTGATGATTTTGTAATTAGTTATTATACTACAGGAAATGGTTTTGATAATCTTTCTATTTGGATTTATGGTTCTATTGGAAGAAAGAGTCTAACACCATCTGTTTATGCCTTTTCAACATTATTAACACTTGTTACTTTAGCCTTTGTTCTAGGATACCAACTTATGTTAAAAAAAGAGGTAAGAAAAATGCTAAACACTAAAAAAATATATCTCTTACTTACGATTATAATAAGTTCAATTTTACTTGCTTCATGTGGTCAAAGTAATAAGTTATTGTTATTAAACTGGGGTGAGTATATTAATGATGATTTAGTTGCTAAATTTGAAGAAGAATTTGGTGTAGAAGTTTCAATTAGTATTGCCGATTCAAATGAATTATTTTATTCAAAAATAAAAAGTGGCACTACCGCATATGATTTAGTAGTCCCATCTGATTATATGATTGAAAAGATGATGGAAAAAGATTTATTGCAAGAAATAGACTACAGCAAATTATCTAATTACAATCAAGACAATAACCCTTATATGGAAGGAGTCTTAGGCATACAATCTAAGATGACTCAAGGTAATGAAAGATATAATGTTCCTTATTTTTGGGGTACTTTCGGTCTTATGTATAATAAGAAAAAAGAAGGGTTAGAACAAGCAGTAAAAGAGTATGGTTGGCAAGCATATATGGATCCAACAAAGAGACCTTCTAATACCAGATTAGGTATGTATAATGTTTCTAGAAATGCATATGCAGCTGCGATGTACTCACAAAACTTAGACCCTAATGTATATTCAGAAGAATTACTGAAACAAGCTGAAAATACACTTATTAAAGCTAATATTAATGAGTGGGGAACAGATACACTTAAAAAAGGAATTGCTTCAAATAATTTAGATTTAGCTTTCGTCTATACTGGAGATTTTCTAGATATGCTATACTTAAAATTAGATGATGGTAGTAAATTAGATGAAATAACTTTCGACATTCATATACCAGAACAAACAATCGCTTTTATGGATGCTTTTGTTATTCCTAAAAAAGCTAAACATGTTGATTTAGCACATAAGTTTATTAATTTCTTTTTAGATCCAGAAAACGCATATGAAAATGCCTCTGTTGTAGGTTATGCAACACCGCTATTAAAATCATATGAAATGATTACTAATTATGTTGGAGAAGATGAATGGCTGACTGATTGGGCATATGCTAATAAGACTTATTATCCAATTCTTGGAAGTGATAGTCCAGTAAGATTTAAGGGGACACCACTTAAAAATTTAAAGCAAGAAGAACTGGATAAAATTAATAATATGGTAAATAAAGTTAAAATTTCTTAATAACTAGGGTAAACCTGGTTATTTTTTTTACGATTAAAATGCTTTTTACTTGATTTTTTAGAAAAAACTATATTCTTCCTTGTATTATTCTAAAATAGCGATATAATGATATGGAATATGCATGAAAGAGGATATAAACTAAAAATGAATCGATATATTATTGTATTAACAAAAGCTATTTTAGCAGGTCTTTTAATTGGAATTGCGGGAACAATTTATCTTACTTTAGATAACAAAACTGTAGGGGCATTTCTATTTGGTTTTGGTCTATTAGTTATTTGTTCTAATAAACTGAATCTCTATACAGGAAAAGTAGGATATATTATAGATCGTAAACCTAATTACTTAATAGATGTCTTAATAATTATTATAGGTAACTTTATAGGCACTGGGTTAATTGCATTAATGGTTAACTTGGGTGGCTTACTTGATGTAGTAGAAATTGCTAAACAAACGGTTTTACATAAACTAGATCATAAACCATTAGAAACATTTATGCTTGCTATTGGTTGTGGAATGCTAATGTACATTGGTGTTGATGGCTACTATAAAAATAAAAATGATTTTGGAAAAGTAATCATTGTTGTTATGGCGGTAGCAATCTTTATTCTTGCTAAGTTTGAACATAGTATTGCTGATATGTTTTACTTTATGGTATCAGGAACATGGAACATAAAAGCATTTTTATACTTTATTGTCATGTTGTTAGGTAACGCCCTCGGTTCAGTAATTATTAATGGGTTAGAAAAAACAGTAAAGCGTAGTGAAAAAATAGAAGAAAATCACATCACTCACTAGTTATATTTAAAAAATAAATAATAGAAAGGAGCTGTAAAGAAATGAAGTAATTCACTACTTCAAGAACTTAACAGTTCTTTTTTTCTTATATCTACCGTGAACTATGTGGATAAAATCAAAAAACATCTACTTTTAGGCGTCAAAAAAGAAGATTCTATTAAAATCTTAAGTTTATTGTAGATATCTATTCTGTTATTCTATACTTTTTATTATGATATTTTCTCAAATTATACCCAATCGCTGTTAAATAAAACTCCATTTTAACATTATGAGTTAATCTTCGTCTAAATCTTCTTACTTTAAATGCTTCTTTAATCACTCCAAAGGCACCCTCAACTTGAATTGACCTTTGAACTCTTAATTCAATTCCTAATGGTGATGTAAGATTTTTAATAACCTCTTTTTGGTATGTAAGATTTTCATCATTAATCTCTTTACGCTTACCATTTGGTAATTCATATACATCATTACCTCGATTATTTCTATACAGATACTTTAAAGTATCTCCATTAGGTGTTAAATAATCATTACCTGATTTAGTAAGGTTAAATGGAAAATATGGATCTTTCATTCTTTTTTTGTCATGCGTATCTTTAGCATACATTGCATATTTTTGATAAAGCTCCATATCGTTTAGTTTTAAATAACGATAATTCGTTAATCCACCATATCCAGCATCCGCTACTGGATATTTTGGATAGAAGTCATAACTTTTCTTAAATCCTTCTAAAAAAGGAATCAAAGTTTTATAATCACTACGTTCTTTATAGATATCTAGATGTAGGATATATTCATTTGATACACCAATTTGTATATTATACCCTGGTTTTAATTGACTATTACGCATATGATCTTCTTTCATATGCATAAAAGTCGCGTCTATATCTGTTTTAGCATATGAGTTTCTATCATTACCCATAATCTTTAAATGTCTTTCATACTCTACAAGTTTAGCTAAATATTCTAAGATATGTTCATAATCTCTTTGTAAAGTAGTTTTTCTTTGACCTTTACCATATTTAAACTCTATTAATTCCCTATCTATCTCATTAAGTAGAAAGTCTTTGATGCTATTTAAATTATCAGTGTTATATGTTTCATGTATTGGAAAGAAGATATCTGAGTCTTCATATCTTTTATTTAAGGATTCTATCTGTTTGGTTATTTTTTTATATAACTTATCTCTAAACTTTTCAATAGAACCACGCCATGTAAAACTATATTTATTAGCCACCGATTCTATTTTAGTACCATCTATATATAATTTATCTGTATCAATAGATTCTTTTTTTATTAAGTACTTACTTAGTTCATAAAAGATTTCATCTATTCCTTTAACTAAGTATTTATCCATAAAGGTTTTTATTGTTTGATGACTTGGCATTAATTCATCTGTAAGCCACATGATTCTAATATCATTTCTAGCAGCTTTTGCCATATCTCTTAAAGATTGAATCTTTTCCATTTGACAAAACATGATCAGTTTTAACATTTGAACCGGATTATAACCCATACGACCTCTTGGGTCTTTTGAGCTATTTAAGTATTTTTTTATCTCCAATTTTCTAAATACTTCATCAAATGTACGAACTTCACTATCAAAAGGAATTTTTATGTCTAATTGTAGTGGTAATTTTAACTGTTTTGGGTTAAAATTATGTTGTATATTTTGTTGTGTTTGCATACTATAATTATACCAAAAAACCGCCCTAGGATTCTAGAGCGGCTTTTTTGTTTTATAGACTGTTACTTTTATTTCGTTACAGTCCCTTTTTTTGCTTTTAAAGTGATAAAAAAAATAATATAAAAGAAAATATTAAAAAGCAGATTATTTTTATTGACATAGAAACTTTTTATTATATAATATATCGTGTAGTTTAAAATAGATTAACAAAATGTTTAACTATACTAAACTAAGAACATTAAAAAAACTTTTTGTTTATATAAAGTAAACACCTGAAAGGAGACAATAAATGGCTACCCTAATTGAATTAAAAGATGTAACAAAAGAATTTAACGGACAGGTCGTATTAAGAGGTATTGATTTAGAAATTGAGCAAAATGAGTTTGTAACTTTTCTAGGACCATCTGGTTGTGGAAAAACAACAACATTAAGAATTATTGGTGGTTTTGAGTCCCCAAGTAATGGGAGTGTTTTATTTGATGGGAAAGACATTGTAGATCTTCCAGCACATAAAAGACCTACTAATACAGTCTTTCAAAGGTATGCCCTTTTTCCTCATTTAGATGTTTATGAAAATGTAGCATTTGGTCTTAGAGTGAAAGAAAGAAATAATGAACAAAAAATAGAGATTGCCCAACTACAAAAAGAATATCAACAAGAAGTGAAAACTTTAAAAAATAACTTTAGTAAAGCAAAATTAGAACTTAAATCTTTAGGTTTAGAAAAAGCAAATTTAAATACTAAGGAATTAGAACTTAAGAATGAATTAAATAAAAAAATAGAAGTTTTAAATCAAACTAAAACTCAAAAGATTGAACATCTTAAAAAGACTTTTCTAACAAAAAAAGATTTTGAACAATTAATTCAAAATAAAGTGAACAAGTACTTAAAAATGGTAGGTCTAGAAGGATATGAAAATAGACTTATTCATAAATTATCTGGTGGACAACAACAACGTGTTGCCATAGCAAGAGCTTTAATTAATGAACCTAAAGTTTTATTACTTGATGAACCTTTAGCAGCCCTTGACTTAAAATTAAGACAAGAAATGCAATATGAATTAAAAGAAATCCAAAGAAACGCAGGAATTACTTTTATATTTGTGACACACGACCAAGAAGAAGCTCTAACTATGAGTGATAAAGTAGTTGTAATGAACCATGGAGAAATTCAACAAATTGGAACTCCAGAAGATATTTACAATGAACCTGCTAATAAATTTGTTGCTTCATTTATAGGAGAATCAAATATTATCTCTGGAATTATGAAAGATGACTACTTAGTCAATTTTGATAACAAAGACTATGTATGTGTAGACAAAGGCTTTGCTAGAAATGAAGAAGTTGATGTTGTTATTAGACCAGAAGATATTGATATTGTCACATTTGGACAAGGTAAAATTAATGGAATCGTAGATTCTATTGTCTTCAAAGGTGTTCATTGGGAAATAGATGTAAAAACTGAAAATCGTATTTATACAATACATACCACGGATCATGTAGAACTGGGGACCAAAGTAGATTTAGACTTTAACCCTGAAGATATACATGTGATGGAGGTATGGTAAAATGACAAATCAAGGCATTATAAAAATTAACAGAAAAGATAAACTAACCCTTGAAAAAGCAATTGGACTACCATACTACATTATCTTAATAGGATTAGTATTAATACCGGTTATTGTCATGGTATTTTACTCAGTTCAAGAAAGTGCATCAGGACTTTTTAGCAGTAGATTTACACTGAGCCACTATGCATCATTTTTATCTAAAGTAGATTTTATCAATGTCATGATAAACTCTATATGGTTGGCGGTTTTAGCGACTATTATCACACTCTTGATTGCCTATCCTTTAGCACTTGCTGTAACTAAATTTAAACTAGTCAGTCAAGGCTTATTAGTTTTATTAATTACTGGGACAATGTGGATTAATATGATTTTAAGAACAAACGCATTAGTGCAAATATTTAGCATGATTCATGCATTTACTGGAGTGAGACTGCTTGAAACAAATCTAGCAAGTGTCATAGGAATGGTTTATATCTTCCTACCATATATGTTTTTACCAATATATACGGTTTTATCTAAAATTGATCATAGTTTAATTGAAGCAGCAGAAGACTTAGGAGCAAACAAATATCAGGTTTTAAAACAAGTGGTCATTCCTTTATCACTACCAGGGGTTACATCAGGACTTACAATGGTTTTATTACCAGCAGCAACAACGATTGCTATCCCAAGATATTTAGGACCTACTACCAAACTTATGATAGGTGAGTTAATTGAAAATGAGGCCTTATTAAGTGGAAAAATTAACAGTGCTTCAGCAATAGCAATCTTACTATCAGTTATTATGATTTTGATGTTGATAGGATTAAAGAAGATTGATCGATATAAAGGAAGTGAAAAAAATGCTTAGAAATAGAAAAACACTTCCTAAAATATATATTACAATCATTTTATTATTGATTTATATTCCCATTATTTCATTAGTCATATTTTCATTTAATGGTAGCACAGGAAGAACGGCTTCCTTAGTACACTGGAATTTTTTCAGTTTTCAGTGGTATGAAAAACTATTTACTGACCCAACCATTAAATCAGCTGTATGGGTAACCTTAGAGATTGCATTTTTATCAACACTTATATCAACCATTATTGGCACAATGGCCGCAATCTCTCTTTCAAAGAGTAAAAAAGTATTTAGAAATGTCACATTAAGTGCTAATAATATTCCAATTGTGAACCCTGAAATTATTACCGCATTATCCTTATTTGTCTTATTTGGATCAATTGGTATTACATCAGGTTTCTGGAAAATGCTTTTAGCTCACATCTCATTTAGTGTACCATATGTTTTAATCACGGTATATCCTAAAGTAAGAAGTTTAGATGATAATTTAATAGATGCTGCCTATGACTTAGGAGCAACCCCAATAAAAACAATGTTTAAAGTAGTTTTACCACAACTTAAAGGATCAATGATTGCAGGAGCAGCAATTGCCTTTGCAATGTCATTTGATGATTTTATTATTTCATACTTTGTTGGTGGGGAATCTTACCAAAACATCTCAGCTTATATTTACAGTTTAAGAGGAACAATTAACCCTTCGGTTAATGCTCTTTCAACCATTATTATATTTGTTATTGGTATAAAAGTAACAATAGATTATATTAGATCCAAAAGGAGAATAGAAAAAGAATGAAAAAAACATTATTAGTTATATTAACTGCAGTAGCTTCATTAGTGCTTGCTGCTTGTGATAGTAGACCTACAATGGTTCTTTACAACTGGGGAGAATATATTGACCCAGAATTAGTTAAAGCTTTTGAAAAAGAAGAAGGAATCAGAGTAAACCAAGTTATGTTCACTTCAAATGAATTAGCAATTACAAAAATTCAAGGTGGAGATAAATATGATGTGATTATTCCTAGTGAATATGGAACAGAACATTTAATTCAATTGGATTTATTAGCTAAGATTGACTGGACTAAGATTGATGCATTTAATAAAGATACTGAGTTTGCTAGTGGATTAAACTCATTATTAGAAAGATTAAAAAACGAAACAAATGGTTATGATTTCTTAGAATACTCAGTACCTTACTTCTGGGGTAATGTTGGATTGTTATATAATAAAAATAAAGTAGAAAAATCTGAACTTGAAACTAGAAACTGGGAAATATTAAAAGACACTAAATATAAAGTATCTTTATATGATACTTCAAGAGAAGGTTTATTAGTTGCTTTGAAAAATGCAGGTAAATCTATGAATAGTGAACAAACGGATGAAATCAATGCTGCTAAAAATTGGTTAATTGATTTAAAAAATGATCATGGTAATAATGTATCATTTGTAACAGATCAAATCTTAGATCAAATGATTAACCCTAAACAAATGGCATATGATATATCAGTAGCTTATTCAGGAGATTCTGTATACTTAATGTCAGAAAATGATCAATTAGGATATTACGTACCAACAACAGGAACTAACATTTGGGTAGATGGTATGGTTATACCTAAAAATGCTAATCAAGAATTTGCATATAAATTTATTAATTTTATTTCAAGACATGAAAATGCTAAAGCAAATGCAGAATTTATTGGATATACATCACCATTTACTAATATTATTGCAGAATTAACTGAAGAAGGCGGAGAATTCGCAGACTTTAAAGATGCATACCAAATTGTATTCCATGAAAATGATGAAATATACCGCCACAATGAAACTGCTAAAAAATTAATTGACGAAGCATGGAACCAAGTGAAAGCTAAATAGAGAGGCAAAAAAAATGCGTACATTTGACCAATTAAAAAAGAAAAATATAACAAGTGCTATCTTAGCAACGATACTTACATTAGTATCAATTATTATCGAGTATAACCCAGTCATACTTTATATCTATATAGCAGTATTTAGTCTGGTAGTGATACTTACATTTATCATCCCTAATAAATATCCCAAAGTATATTATCTAATCGTATTGCCGATGTATGTATTTATTCAAATACTCTTAGCAATCATATTAATTGTTATTTAAATAAAGGTGCTTTCTTAAGCACCTTTTAATATGAAAAATAAAACAAAAGATTCTTTTGTTAAACAAACAAATGTGGTAAAATTAGATGAGGTGTTATTTATGAACGATGCTAGAAGAAAACTTCGAGAAGAAGTAATGGAATTATTATATCAATATGATTTTTATGAAAGTAAATTTGAACTTAAAAATGAATTATTTTCACCTGAAAGTATAGATTTATTCAACCAAGTAATAAAAGAATTAGAACAAGTTGACTTACTTATTGAAAAGAACCTTTTTGATTATAGTTTAAATAGATTAAACAAAGTAGACAAAGCAATCATTAGATTAGCAACTTATGAACTATTGAAAAAAGAATTAGCTCATACAATTGTAATCAATGAAGCAATTGAACTGACAAAAGAATTTTCAAACTTAGATGATGCTAAACAACATCGTTTTACGAATAAAGTATTAGATCAAATTTATCAATCAATAAAGTAGGTGAAAAGATGGAACAACGTTATTTAACGGTTGCCGCTTTAACTAAATATATTAAAACTAAATTAGAAACAGATAAACATCTTCAAACAATTTTGATCAAAGGTGAGATATCTAATTTTAAAAGACATAATACTGGTCACTTTTATTTTGTAATAAAAGATGAAGAGGCACAAATATCAGCCATGATGTTTGCTAATTTAGCCTCTAAAATTCTTTTTGAACCAAAAGATGGTGACCATGTTTTAATTCAAGCGACAATTAATTTATATGCACCAAGAGGAACTTATAGCCTAAATGTATACGAAATGAGTTTAGACGGTATTGGTGATCTTTATTTGAAATATGAAGCACTAAAAAAAGAATTAGAAGCTAAAGGATATTTCAATCAAGAACATAAAAGAGCCATTCCTAAATTTCCTAAAAGAATAGGAGTTATCACTTCTAATACAGGAGCTGTTATAGAAGATATTAAAAATACTGTTAGAAGAAGATATTTACTTACAGAAATATATTTATATCCAGCATTGGTTCAAGGTGAGTATGCAAAAGAAAGTATTGTTAAACAGATTAATAAAGCAAACCAAGACAACTTAGTAGATACTCTTATTGTTGGTCGTGGTGGAGGTTCTATAGAGGATTTATGGGCTTTTAATGAAAAAGAAGTCATTGAAGCGATTTTTAATTCTAAAATTCCTGTCATTACTGCAATCGGGCATGAAACAGACTTTACGCTATCAGACTTTGTCTCAGATTTAAGAGCACCAACGCCGACTGCCGCAGCTGAACTTGCAACTCCAAATAAAGATGATTTACTAGAAAAAATAAAAGAAAATAAAAGATTATTAAACTATCATATAAATGCTAAGTTTGATTATTTAAAACAAACTATTCTTTATTTAGAAGAAAGACTTAGTAATTTGAGTCCCAAAAGAAAAATAGAGGACTCTTATAAAGAACTCAATCATCAAATGATGTACTTAAATAAAAATTACGAAAGTATTATTACTACTTATAAACATAAAATAGATACATTAACGCAAAAAGTAGTTTCACCTCAAGAAAAAATTTTGATGTATAAAGAACAACTTAAATATTTAGATAATTTCTTGAATGAAAAATACCAACAACGAATCAAGGATAAGACACTTTCATACCTTATTCAATTAGAAAAGTTAAAAGGTCTAGACCCGCTAACTTTCATGAATAAAGGCTTTGCCTTAGTTAAAATGAATGATAATGTAGTAACAAGCGTTTCAAATATTAAGATAAAAGAAGAACTCACCATAGAATTTAAAGATGGATTTGTAAAGACTATTGTTAAAGAAAAGAGGGAAAAATAATGAACAAAAGTTTTGAAGAGCAACTTAAACAATTAGAAACAGTCGTAAAAGAGTTAGAAAATAAAGATATTTCTTTAGACGATGCAATTAAAAAGTATAAAGAAGGTATAGAACTTTCTAAAGTATGTTATGAAAAAATAAAACAAGCAGAAGAGTTAGTGATAAAGGAAATTAAGTAATGAGATTAGATCATTATCTTGTTGCCTATGATTTAGTGTCAACCCGTTCAGAAGGACAAGATCTTATTAAACAAGGCTTTGTGTTAGTAAATGATAAACAAGTTACTAAATCTGGATATGAATTAAAAGAAACTGATGTTATAACATTACTTAAAACTAGAAAATATGTCAGCCGTGCTGGAGAAAAATTAGAACATGCTATTAATGAGTTTAAAATAGATTTTACTGATAAAGTGGTTGTTGATGTAGGTTCATCAACAGGTGGCTTTACACAATGTGCTTTAAATTATAAGGCTAAACTAGTTTATGCTTATGATGTTGGAACAGAACAACTAGATAAGAGTTTGCGTGATCATTCTAAAATTATATTAAATGAACAAACAAATATATTAGATGTTACTATTCCAGAACACGATATCATGACGATTGATGTATCATTTACTTCAATTATTCCAATACTAAGACATATTTCAAATAGCAATAAAGAACTTATAGCACTTATTAAACCCCAGTTTGAAGTATCTCCTAAAGAGTTAAAAAAAGGAATATTGAAAAACATTAAGGTTGAAAAACAAGTCATTGAAAAAATAGTCAACGAAGTCAATGTATTAGGTTATGAAATTAATGGCTTTATGCCTTCAATTATTAAAGGTAAAGATGGTAATCAAGAATTTTTAATCTATTTAAAAAAGTAGGAGAGATGTATGTTAGAAACACTTAAGGTAAAGGATTTCGCTCTAATTGATGATATTGAAGTAGAATTTTATAACGGACTTACTGCCTTAACTGGTGAAACAGGAAGTGGAAAGTCTATTCTTTTAGAATCACTATCTTTGATTTTTGGTAAAAGAGCCGATCAAGATTTAATTAGATATCAAAAAGATAAAGCAATGATCAAAGCTAAGTTTAGACTCACAAAGTATCAACAAGAAAAACTCTCATTACCTGAACTTATAGAGATTTTTAGAGAAGTCGATAGTAAGGGAAAACACCAAATTAAGCTGAATAATGAACCCATTACTTTAGCTAAATTAAAAGAAATTAGTAAAGTAATTGGACTTATTCACGCTCAAACAGATACATTTAATATCATGGATAAAGGATTATATTTAGATTTTTTAGACCAAATGGATTATGCAACTATTGATCCTTTAGTTAATGACTACATATTTTTAAAAGAAAGTTATACTAATGCTTTAAAAGAATATAAGGGAATCAAACTTAAAAAAGAAGAATCAGTTGAAAGAATAGATTTTTTAACATATCAAGTCAAAGAATTAGAACAACTCAGTTTAAAAGTAAATGAAAAAGAAGAAGTCGATGAGGCTTTATCTAAATTATCTAATTTTGATAAAATAAAACAAGCCTTACAAACATCATATGAAAAACTAGAAAACGATAGATTTTCACTAGATGCTATTTATGATAGTTATCAAGCACTTCACAAAGTAGCCTCTTTTGATAAAAAATACGAAGATTTATCTGAAAGCCTGTTAAGCCAATATTATGTTTTAGATGAAGTTAAAAATGAAATATATAAACAGTTAGATTCTCTTGATTTTGATGAAAATGAGTTTAATGAACTTCAAGAAAGAAGTTATGAACTTGCAAAAATTGAAACAAAATATCAAAAATCAATTAATGAACTGATCGTTTATTTAGAAGAAATAAAAGATGAATTAAGTTTAATTACTGATTATGATAATTATGTAAAAAAAGCCTTAGAAAAAGTAGAAACAAACTATAATAAAGCGCTTAATAAAGCAATTGAATTGTCAAAAAAAAGAAAGTTGTTAGCGACTATATTAGAAAAAAATATTCTCTTAGAACTCAAAGATTTGGATTTAGAAAAATCAGTTTTTAAAATTGAATTTGAACCTTTAGAAGAAAAACCTGAATTACTTGAAAATGGTATTGATAAAATTGAATTTATGATTTCTCTTAATGAAGGCGAACCAGTAAAAATATTATCTAAAGTAGCAAGCGGCGGAGAAAAAGCTAGATTCATGTTTGCTTTAAAAAGCATTTATGCTAAAACACATCAGTTAAGTCTTTTAGTATTAGATGAGATAGATATCGGAATTAGTGGAAAGACAGCTTCTAAGGTAGCCAGCAAGATGAAAGAACTAAGTAAAGATATACAAACATTAGTTATTACTCACTTACCACAAGTGGCTGCTAAAGCTGATTACCACTATTTAATTGCAAAAGAAAAAGTAATTGATAGAATGGTTTCTAAAATTAATAAATTAGACAGTGAACAAAGAGTACATGCAATCGCATTAATGTTATCAGATGATAGAGTAACCAAAGAAGCAATCGCCTTGGCTAAAAGTCTTTTAGAAAAATAAAAAAGGCCTTTAGCCTTTTTATTTAAATTGCATTAATCAACGCAATGATTGCTGATACAAATATAAGAGCAATTGTACCTATGATGAGCAACCAAATAATTGTTTTTCCCCACCATGTTTCAGTTGGACTTTTATAAACTTTTTCTTCTACTTGATTTTCTTTGTTTTTGGAAACAGTTGGTTTTTTAGACTTAGCCATAAATTTCACCTCAGTTAATTCTTTATCTTTAATTATTATACAATAAAATTTTACATAATGAAAGGTGGCAAATAATGAAAAGAGAAGTTAAGATAATTTTTCATATAGATTTAAATGCTTTTTACGCCACTTGCGCTATGATAAAAGAGCCTTATTTAAAAAATAAAGTCTTTGCAATTGGTGGTATAACAAGTTCTAGGAGAGGGGTTTTATCTACCGCATCATATAAAGCTAGAGCTCTCGGTATTAGAGCAGGGATGAGTTTGAAAGAAGCTTTAGATATATTTCCCAAACTTCTGGTAGTTCCGACTGATTTTCCTTTTTATAGAGAAAAAAGTAGAGAGTTTATTAATTTTTTAAAAAAATATTCAGAACTTATTCTACAAGCATCCATTGACGAAGCTTATTTAGATGTGACTGAACTTGCTAAAACTAAGCATCCTTTAGAAATCGCTAAAGAAATCCAGACAAGATTAGTAAATGAATATCAATTACCATGTTCAATCGGTATTGCCCCAACGCTATATTTAGCTAAAATGGGATCTGATATGAAAAAACCATTAGGAATTACTATTTTAAGAAAAAGAGAATTGAAAGATACAATATGGCCTTTAGATATTAATGATAGTTTTGGTATAGGAAAAAAGACTGCTAAGTTACTTAAAGAAAAAAATATTTTTACAATTAATGATTTCTTACTTAAAGAAAATAAAGATAAGATTCTGACTGTTATGTCCGAAAAGAATTACTTGGCAAACGTTAATGAGATGATTGGAGAGAGTAACAATATTGTTGATCCTAATAAGTATGCGTTACCTCAGTCAATTAGCCATGAAACGACACTGAACTATGCTATTGATCAAGAAGAAGCACTTTTGCCTTTTTTAATGGAGTTGTCAGAAAGAGTTTACTTGAGATTAAAAAAATATAAAATGGTCTATAAGACTGTTGGAATTAAACTAAAAAGCGATCAATTTAAAACGATTAATCGTAGTTATACTTTTTTTGATTATCAGGATGAAGCAATCGTTATAAAAAACCAAGTTGAAGCATTACTTCAAGAATACTATGACGGTACACCTTTAAGGCTAGTAGGTGTCTTTATACAAAACTTATTAACAGAAGAGCAATTAAAAACAGAATATGATTTATTCAATTATCAAAAATTAACAGGAAAAGAAGAAAAAATCAATGAGGTTATAAAAAAAATTAACCAGAAGACCGCTAATAGCATTAAAAAAGGAATTAAATGATATAATAAGAAAGGTGATAGAAATGGACTATATAAAAGAAAAACTAGAATTACTAAAATTTGATGAATTATCTCCAATCCAAAAAGAGGTATTTAAAAATTTTAAAGAACAAAAAAATATTGTAGGTTTGGCACCTACCGGAACAGGTAAAACACATGCCTACTTACTTCCTATTCTAAGTCAAATTAATAAAGATCTTAATGAAGTTCAAGCTATCATTTTAGTTCCTACAAATGAATTAGTTATACAAGTTAACAAGATGTTAAAAGAAATTGATGAAGATATTATTTCCAAAGCTTATTATGGTGGAAATGATAAAAAACGAGAATTAGATTGGTTAAATAATAACCAACCTCAAGTTGTGATTACAACACCAGGAAAACTTCACGATTATGTATCAAAGGAAAATAAACTAAAAATTCATAAAGCAAAATATTTGGTTTTAGACGAAGCTGATATGATGTTTGACGAAGATTTTTTAGTGAAAATTGATGCAGTAATAGAAAATTTAAATCCAAAAATACTTTTATTTTCTGCAACGATTACAGAAACAATGGAACCATTTATTAAAAAATATTTTGGTAGCTCAATTGTAATCGATACAACAAATCAACATACATTAGATATTTCTTATTATTTGCTAAAAACAAAATTAGATAATAAATTAGAAACTTTAAGACAATTAACACAAACAATTAATCCATATTTGGCATTCATATTTGTATCTAAAAAAGAAGATCAACAAAAAATATTCGCTGAATTACAAGAAAATAAGGTCAATGTTGCTAACTTTTCTTCAGATTTAAATATGAAAGTTAGAAAGAAAATGATAGAAGATATTCATAAATTGAAATATCAATATGTTGTCGCAAGTGATCTAGCAGCAAGAGGCATCGATTTTACAGCATCGCACGTGATTCACTATGATCTACCATATCATTTAGAGTTTTTTAAACATAGAAGCGGTAGAACAGGTAGAATGGGTAAAAGCGGAGATGTAATTGTTTTATATGATTTAAAAGAATCAAGAAAAATAGATAAAATTAAAAAAATGGGTATTACTTTTAAAAATGCATCGCTAACTAAAGGTGAATTTGTTATTGAATTACCTAAAGTTAAAGAAAAAGATGAAGAAATCATTACAGCTGTTAAAGCAGTTAAAAAGAGTAATAAAGTAAAACCTAACCATAAAAAGAAATACCGTGCTGAAGTTAAAAAAGCGATTAAGAAAGTTAAAAGGAGTAGATTTCAATGATAAAAATTGGTAGTCATGTTTCAATGTCTGGAGATAATATGTATTATGGGTCAGTTTTAGAAGCCTTGAAATATCAATCAACTGCATTCATGATTTATACAGGAGCTCCTCAAAATACCATTAGAAAAGATATTAGTAGATTAAAAATTAATGAAGCGTTAGAAAAAATGGAAGAATCAGGATTAGATGTAAAAAATGTAGTTGTCCATGCTCCGTATATTATTAATCTAGCAAACCCAGATATAGAAAAAAGAGAATTTGGAATTTTCTTTTTAACAGAAGAAGTTAAAAGAACAGCAGCAATGCAAGTGAGCCAAATTGTTTTACATCCAGGAAGTGCTGTTGGAAAAGATAGAGAACAAGCAATTAAATGGATTGCTGAAGGCATTAATCAAGTCTTTTCAAATACTAAAGGATTAAAAGTTAAAATTGCTTTAGAAACTATGGCTGGTAAAGGAAATGAAGTTGGAAAAACTTTTTCTGAATTAAAATCAATTATTGATTTAATTGAAGATAAAAATAGAATTAGCGTATGCTTTGATACATGTCATACTCATGATGCTGGTTATGATATTAAAAATAACTTTAAAGATGTTATAAAAGAATTTGATGATATTGTAGGAAAACAATATATTTCAGTTTTCCATATTAACGATTCTAAAAATGAAACCAATAGCCATAAAGATAGACATGAAAACATTGGTTTTGGTCATATAGGGTTTGATGCTTTAATGGAAGTTGTTTACGATGAAGATTTTAAGGATATTCCTAAAATTCTTGAAACTCCATACGTTGAAGATCATGCCCCATATAAAGAAGAAATTGAAATGATTAGAGAAAAAAAGTTTAATCCTAACTTAAAAGAACTCATCACAAAAGGATAATAGTTTTGAAACAAAAACAATATTGCTTTACAACCTCAAAAATGCTATAATAAAATAGCATAAAAAAAGGAGATTTACATATGGCCAAGAAATATAAAAATATTGAATCAAAGATTAGTCCAGTTACAATTATTTCTATTATTTTAGTTTTAGTAGGTTTAATAACATTGATGGTTGTTTTACAGCCAAGTGCTAAAACGACTTTAACAAAAGATTATCTAAATGCTGGAGTAAACAGTAGTATTGCTGATGATTATAAATTTACAGAAGAAAACCATATTACACCTTTGAATAATCTGAATGATAAATGGTTTGGTATTGAAAATGGATTATACAGCGAAATAAAAAAAGACCAAGTAACAATCGTATTTTTCGGTAACAAAAACGATGCTAACTCAGTAGGATCACTTGCATATGTTGAATATTATTTATACAAGCATGCAGAAAATAAAGAGTTGAGTGAAAAAGTAAAACAAATATATCATTTTAATACAGAAGCAGTTGTTGAAAATGTAGTAAATAAAAAAGATATTAAATCAGTCTTTGAAAAAATATCTGAAAAATTTGAAATTGAAGATGAACTAACATCTATAACTATTCCAACTTTAGTAGCGTTTAAAAATGGACAAGTGTTAAAACAATTGCCTGCATCAACAGCAGCACTAAGTGCAGTAGATATTAAAAACTTTTATGTTAGTGTATTAGAATTATCTAAAAAATAGAAAGCACTTTGGTGCTTTTTATTTAATTAAAAAAGAAATTGGTGGTAAATATGATAGAACAAGTTAAAAATAAAATAAAGGAAGCAATCAAAAATAATTATTCAATTGAAGAAGTTATTTTACAAGATGCAAAAAAAGATACTGCAGACCTAGCTATACCACTTTTTGGTTATGCTAAAGAGCTCAATCTAAAAATGCCAGAAATATTTGAACAATTAAAAACAATTATTGAAAAACTTCCAGAAGTTGCAGAAGTGACATTCTTAAACGGTTTTTTAAATATCAATTTAGAAAGAGAAGTTTTAACAAAAAATCTTTTAATAGAAATATTTAATCTTAAGAATGAATATGGAACTAAAAAATCAAATAACGAAACTGTAGTGATGGACTATTCATCACCTAACATTGCTAAAAATTTCTCTGTTGGACACCTTAGATCTACAATGATTGGTAACTCACTAAAACTTATCTATCAAAAAAATGGATATAAGGTAGTAGGAATTAACTATCTAGGCGACTGGGGAACTCAATTTGGTAAGATGATTGTTGCTTATAAAAAATGGGGAAGTAAAGAAGAAGTACTTAAAAATCCTATTAATGAGTTACAAAGACTTTATGTTTTATTCCATGAAAAAGCAAAAGATGATGAAACATTAGAAGATGAAGCTAGACATGCCTTTTTAATGCTAGAACAAGGCAATGAGGAAATGTTAGAATTATGGAGATGGTTCAAAGATGAATCATTAAAAGAATTCACTGTAATGTATGATTTATTAGGAGTTAGCTTTGATTCATATGCTGGAGAATCATTTTACAATGATAAAATGGATGCAGTAGTTAAAGAACTTGAAGATAAAAACCTTGTTAAATTATCAGATGGTGCATTAATTGTTGATTTAGATGAAACAATGCCACCTGCTTTAATTAAAAGAAGTGATGGTGGAACCCTTTATATGACTCGTGATATAGCTGCGCTGTTATATAGATATCATACATACCATTTTTCTAAAATAATTTATATTGTAGGAAATGAACAAAAACTACATTTCCAACAGTTAAGTAAAGTTGCTCAAAAAATGGGTTATGACTTTGATATTACACATGTCAATTTTGGATTAGTATTACTTGATGGTAAAAAATTATCTACACGTTCAGGAGCATTTGCTAAGTTATCTGATGTTATGACTCAAGCAATCAGTGATGCTAAAAATGCTATTACAGAAAAAAACCCTTCATTGGAGAATAAAGATGAAGTTGCACATGCTGTTGGTGTGGGAGCAGTTATCTTTAATGACCTAAAGAATGAAAGACATTTAGACATGGAATTTAACCTAGCTAATATGCTTAAGTTTGAAGGGCAAACTGGACCCTATTTACAATATAGTGGTGTTAGAATTCATTCAATTCTAAAAAATCAAGAAATAAATACTGCTGAAATTGATTCAAGTGTTTATAATCAAGATCACTATTTTGAATTACTTAAGCTAGTTGCGCAATTTCCTCTGACAATTGAAAGAGCAATGCAAAACAATGCCCCAAATGTTATTTCTAGATACCTGCTTTCATTATGCCAAGGATTTAACCAATTCTATGCTAAACAAAGAGTAATTGTACCAGAAGAAGGTATTAAGCAAGCTAATTTATTATTAGTAAATGCTGTTTTAACAATTATAGAAGAAGGATTACGTTTATTAGGTATGAAAGCCTTAAAAGAAATGTAATAATATTTATATATCCTTAAAAAAACTATTGAATTAAGTTTCATACAATGTTATAATTTAAAGGCATTAAGCCTTTTTATTTGCCGACGTGGCGAAATTGGTATACGCACCAGACTCAAAATCTGGCGGGAAACCTTGTCGGTTCGAGTCCGACCGTCGGTACCATTATTTTTAAAAATTACTAAGAGCGTAAGCTCTTTTTTATTTAATCACAGTTCTTTAAAATAATAAGATATAAATATTTGATATAATTAATATAGAAGAAAGAGAGGTAACTATGAAAAAAACAATACTAACAACATTAAACGGTATGACATATGGAATATTCGCAACCATAGTTGCCGGAACAATCCTTAAACAGTTAGGAGAACTTATAGGTTTTGAAGTTCTTGCAACATCAATAAATACGCGATTAAGCCTTTTAACTGGTGTAGGTATAGGAATTAGCATGGCGATGAGTTTAAAGCTTAAAGGACTTAAATTCATTATATTATCAATAGCTGGAGGCATTTCAACTAGTTTTGTTGTTGATTTTTCTAAGCCGGGATTTTATGATATAAATGCTCCTTTATCGAATAACCCGATAACAGTCTATCTAGTTGTGTTATTAACTTATATAGTTATTGAAAAACTCTTTAAAAAAGAAAAAGCATATGATCTTTTTTTAATCCCTTTAGTAGGTATCTTAATAGCAGTTTTAAATACATACATTGTTTCATATCCTATAGAAAGATTAATGACTCTTATTTATTTTGTAATTGAAAAGTCTTTACTAATAGAACCATATACAACTTCAGCATTAATTGCTTTAATCTTTGGCGTTTTAATTACAGTTCCGTTTGTTTCAAGTGCAGGAATTGCTATAGCTGTTTTTTCTAAACCTTATATGGAAGGAAATACGATGGTGCTTATTGCGATGGGGGCTGCTGTTGTGGGAACAACTGCACAAATGATTGGTTTAGCTTACCAGTCTAGAAAAAACAATATAGGATCAATTTTATCTATAGGGCTTGCATCATCAATGTTCCAGTTTAAAAATATAGTAAAAAAGCCAGTTATCTGGCTTCCAACTTTATTTATTTCCTTTATTTTAGGACCTATTAATTATTTAATTTTTTCTAATTCGATATTTAAGAATACACCACAAGGAGCTGGAATGGGCTCATCTGGATTAGTAGGACAACTACAAACATTATCTGTTAATAACTATTCTTTAATGTCTGTCTTATTTGTAGTATCCCAAATTATGTTTCCTCTTATTTTGATTATCATTATAGATTACTTATGTATTAAAAGAAAGATTTATTTAGAAAGTGATTTTAATTTAGAAACAGATTTATAATAAGGGTGAAAATGCTCTTAAGATTGTTTGGATAACGCGATAGAAAATATTGCGTTTTTTCATTTCTTGAGGGGTAATTAAAACTGAATCAGCAATCGTTTCTATAAAATAATCGACCATATCAATGATAGAAGAAGCATCATATAAGAAGATATTGTTTTCAAAGTGAAGATATAAACTTCTATAATCGAGATTAGAAGTTCCAATCATGGCAACTTTTCTATCAACTACAATAATTTTAGAATGAATAAATCCAGGTTTATACTTATAAACTTTAACACCAGCTAGTAATAATTCAGGAACATAAGATTCTGAAACCATATAGACCATTTTCTTATCAGGTATTCCTGGAATAACAATATTGACATCAATACCAGATTTTGCGGCAAGCTTTAATGCAGTTACCATTTCATTATCTAAAATAAGGTAAGGGGTTGAAATATAGATGCTTTCGTTTGCTTCTGAAATTAAACTTAAGTAGATGTCTTTTGCCATATGATTTTTATCTAGCGGTAAATCCCCAAAAGGAACATATAAACCATTAGGTTTTTCTACTTTATAGTCTAGATAGTAGTCTTCGTAACTGATTTTTTCTTTTGTTGAAAAACGCCAATTTTCTAAAAATAAAATTGTCAGAGTCCAAACTGCATCACCTTCAATTTTAATAGCTGCATCATGCCAGTGACCAAATGTCTTAGTGCTGTTAGTATATTCATCACCTATATTAATTCCACCGGTATACCCGATTTTATTATCTATCACAACTATTTTTCTATGATCACGATAATTCATCGCGAAATTCAAATGTACTTTTAAAGTATTAAAAGAAATGACTTTAAAACCTAGAGCACGTAATTTTTTATAGTAGCCTAAAGGCAGTTTAGTAGCACTACCAAAATCATCATACATAATTCTAATTTCAACACCTTGTTTTTGCTTTTCAATTAGAACTTCTAAAATCTCATCCCACATCTTACTTTTTGTAATAATAAAGTATTCCATAAAGATAAACTTCTCAGCTTTTTTTAAGTCTTCTAGAAGAACTTTAAGCTTTGATTCTCCTGAAGGAAGAAAAATAGAGTTAGTATGTTTATATGAAGGCCAAAAATCAGATTCCAAAAAAGTTTCAATTTTCTTATAATTTCCTTTAAGTCCATAGTCAATATTTTGGCTTAATATATACTGTCTTTCTTTTACAACATTATATAGGTGATTACGTGTTTTCATATTTAAATTTTGTGCTCTAAAAAATAAATAAAAGAAACCACCAAAAATAGGAAATGCTAAAATAGGGATGACCCAGGCAAGTTTAAATTCAGGGTTATCGTTTCTGGTTAATATATAAAGCACCATCAATAAACTTAGGACCATTAAAGCTATTTGAATGTTTTGCCAAGAATTAGAAAAAAAGTTAATGAGCCAAACTAGGACAATAAATTGTGCTAAGATAAGCAGTAAAACAAGAGTAAGTCGATTTAAAAGTAGTGAGATTAATTTTTTCATAGGCACATCTCCGATGTTGTAAATATATCTTTAATTATACCAAAAAATGGAAAAAAGTGGTAATATAGACTAGATAGGCAAATTACAATATGCGAGGTATAAAAATGGAAAAAAGAAAATTATCATTACTCCTTGATTTTTACGAGTTAACAATGAGCAACGGATATTTTAAAGATGGAAGACAAAATGATATTGCAGTATTTGATGTCTTTTTCAGATCTGTACCAGATGGCGGTGGATATGCTGTTTTTGCAGGCTTAGAACAAGTCATATCATATATTAAAGATTTATCTTTTACTAAAGAAGAATTAGATTATTTAAAATCAAAAGAAATGTTTGATGATAAGTTTTTACAATATTTAAAAAACTTTAAATTTACAGCGGACCTATATTCAATGGAAGAAGGAACACCTATTTTTCCTAATGAACCCATTATGATTGTGAAGGGACCAATTATTGAATGTCAACTGATAGAAACAGTCATTTTACTAACAATTAACCATCAAAGTTTAATCGCTACAAAAGCAACCCGAATGGTAAAAGAGGCTAAAGGAAGAACAGTAATGGAATTTGGTGCCAGACGTGCTCACGGCTATGATGCTTCAATATATGGGGCACGTGCTGCCTACATTGGTGGTGTAAACGGTACTTCTAATACATATGCTGATTTTAAATATAGAATACCAGCAATGGGAACAATGGCACATAGTTATATTCAAAGTTTTGATGATGAATATGAAGCGTTTAAGTCATATGCGCTTAATTATCCAGATCAAACAGTGTTGCTTATAGATACATATGATACATTAAATTCAGGTATTCTTAATGCAATTAAAGTTCATAATGAAATTTTAAAACCTAAAGGCAAATACTTAAAAGGGGTTAGAATTGATAGTGGTGACTTAGCTTATCTGACAAAAAAAGTAAGAGAAGTATTAGATGAAAATGGACTAACTGAAACTAAAATAACAGTTTCAAATTCACTTGATGAATATTTAATAAGAGATTTAGTAACTGTACAAGAAGCTAAAATTGATAGTTTTGGAGTGGGTGAAAGACTCATCACAGCTCGTAGTGAAGCTGTTTTTGGTGGTGTTTATAAATTAGCAGCTATTAAAAAAGATTTAGGATTCGTTCCTAAAATTAAAATTAGTAATAATGCAGCTAAAACAACCACACCAGGATTTAAACAAGTTTATCGTTTTTATGATGAAGATTCAAAAGCGATTGCTGATGTTTTAACACTTTACGATGAAGTGATAAATGAAAATGAACCATATTTGCTTTTTGATCCAACTTATCCTTGGAAACAAAAATTAGTATCTAATTATACAGTTAAAAAAATGCTTATTCCTATTTTTGAAGAAGGAAAATTAGTTTATAAAACTCCATGCCTAGATGATATTAGAGTGTATGCTAAAAAAGAATTGACTACATTATGGAAAGAAGTCTTAAGATTAGAAAGACCTCATCAATACTATGTCGATTTATCACAAAAGTTATGGACATTAAAAGAAACACTTACTGCAAATTATAGAAAGAAGTAAATTTTAAATGGTGAAACTAAAAAGTGGAGCGACAGAAAAAATATTAACATCACCTAAAATGTGGGTGAATATGCTTATTATGGCGTTTCCTATTTTCCTTAACAATTTTATTAAGTCGCTAAATGGATCAGTAGATACTTTCTTTGTTTCTAGAATGGGACTTGAGGCAGCACAAGCGAGATCTGCAATGGCAGCTATGAATCTGCATGATCAAGTATATAATGTGTTCTTAGCTTTTGGTGTCGGATTAGCGGTTGCTACAATGGCTATTGTTAGCCAGTACTTAGGGGCTAATAGAAAAGACTTGGCAAGAAATTACGCAGCTAAATTTATCACACTTGCAGTAATTATAGGTATTTTCTTTACACTCCTTATTGTATCAACATCCTCTTTTTTAACAACATGGCTTGGTGCTAAAGGAGATACACATACTTATGCAGTCCAGTATTTTAATATTAGAAGTATAGAATATGTTTCTATTTTAATATTTTTAGTCTATCAAGCTATTAGACAAGCACAAGGTAAAACTATTTTACCTGCAACAATTAATATATTAGGGATACTCATTAATATTCTATTAACATGGTTATTAGCAGGAGTATTTAGATTTGGAGTAGCTGGGAATGCTATTGCAACAGTAATTGGTAATATGATATTTGTTCCAGTAATGATTTATGATTTAGTTAAAAGTAAAAAAAATATTACAATTGAAGCTAAACAATTGGCATTATCAAAAGACAATTTAAAAGCTATTTTACCATTTGCTGCACCAGCTGCATTAGGACAAGCAATTAGTTCATTAGGCTTTGTTTTCATTCAAGCATTTATATTACATTATTATGGAGATATTATCAGTTCAAGCTTTGCTGTAGGAAATAGACTTTCTAATTTATTATTAACGCCAGTTGCTGGATTAAGTTCGGTTGCTGCTGTATATATAGGAACTAACATTGGACATAAGCAACCTGAACGAGCACTAAAATCTTATAAAACATCAAGGATGATCGCTTTTGTTTTTAGTGTTTGTGCTATTTCAATAGTTATCCCCTTAAGAAGATATTTTATCTATGCTCTTGTTTCTAATAGTGATCAGCAAATGGTAGACATAGCTATGGAATATTCATTATGGCTATTATTGACACAACCAGCAATGGCACTATTTCAAAATTACATGTCAATTTTTAATGGTAGTGGGCAAAGCAAGAATTCACTTAAAATGGCAAGTGCAAGATTATGGGGTCTTAGAATACCGATGGTATTAATCGCTCATTTTGGATTAAGAAGAGTATTTCCTAATTTAGAATATCAATTGATATTTTATGCTATGATATTAAGTAATATGTTAGTTTTAATATATGCAGAATATTTACGTAGAAAAATAAAATTAGATATTGCAGTAAATTTACAAGAAAGTGTGACATCATGATAAATATTGTTTTATATGAACCAGAAATTCCACAAAATACAGGTAATATTATGAGAACATGTGTCGGAACTAATGTTAAACTTCATTTAATAGAACCATTAGGGTTTAAAATAGATGACACTAAGTTAAGAAGAAGCGCAGTAGATTACTATGACTATATTAATTATGAAACATATAAAAACTGGGATGAGTTTATAAAAAAGAATAAAGGTGACTTTTACTTTTTAACAAGATATGGAAAAAAATCTTATCATCATGTAAAATTTAATGAAGCCAATAAAGATATTTACTTAGTATTCGGAAAAGAATCAACAGGTATTGATAAGAAAATACTAGCGAATCATTTAGAAAACTGTTTAAGAATTCCTACAACAGATAAAGTGAGATCACTTAACCTTTCTAATACAGTAGCAATTGTATTATTTGAAGTTTTAAGACAATTTGATTTTAATGGTTTAATTGACCATGAGCCTGATACATTAAAAGGAACAGATTTTCTAGATCAATTTAAAGGAGAATAACAAGATGACAAAATGGCCAAAAAAAGAAACAAAAGCACAAACAATAGGAGAAGAAATAGCAAATGCAGTTTCACATTGCGTTATGGCAGTATTTGCCCTAGTAGCAACTATCCTACTACTAGTTAAACAATCAGATGGCTGGGAATTAACAGCTAGTTTAGTATTTGGATTTGGAATGATTATGTTATATTTGATGAGTACACTTTATCATGCATTATCATTTACTAAATCAAAGGGAGTTTTTAAAAGATTTGATCATATTAGTATCTATTTTTTAATAGGGGGAACATTTGCTCCAGCATTACTTTTACTTCCAGCATTAAAAACAGATCACTTTTTAGGAATAGATTTTATGCCATCAACTGGAGTAATGCTATTTATCATACAATGGGTACTTATCTTAATAGGAACAGTAGTAAAAGCAATTTGGATTTATAAAGGAAATGCTGTCCATACTGTTATTTATTTAGCGTTAGGTTGGAGTTCACTAATTTTTGTAGGCAAACTATATGCTTTTTCAATTCCAGCTTTTTGGCTAATTCTAGGCGGTGGAATTGCATATAGTATTGGTGTATATTTTTATGCACAACCAAAGAAAAAATATTTCCATTTTATATGGCATATATTTGTTGGATTAGGAACAATCTTACAATTTTTTGCAATTTATTTATATCTATTGTAATAGAATTGAAAAATTAGACTAATTTACTTGAAAAAAGTCATACAATGGGTTATCATAGACAAGGTGAAGGAGCGATATAACTATGAAAATTATGGCAGTAAATGCGGGAAGTTCATCATTGAAGTTCCAATTATTAGAAATGCCTGAAGAAAAAGTAATTACTTCAGGAATAGTAGAAAGAATCGGAAACGATAATGCAACATTCTCAATTAAATTTAATGGAGAAAAAATTGAACAAGAATTACCAGTTTTAAACCACAAAGTAGCAGTAGAATTATTGTTTGATGCACTCATTAAACATAATATTATTTCTAAATTAGAAGAAATTGAAGGAGTTGGACACCGTGTTGTACAAGGTGGAGAACTATTTAAAGATTCATCAGAATTAACAGAAGAAAATATCTTAAAAATTGAAAGTCTAAATGATTTAGCACCATTACATAATCCAGCTCACGTTGTTGGAATTAGAGCATTTAAAGAAGCGTTACCTAATGTTTTCCAAATTGCAGTATTTGATACAACATTCCATCAAACAATGCCTGAAGAAAACTTCTTATATGCAACACCATATGAATGGTATACTGATTATGCAGTAAGAAAATATGGTGCACATGGAACATCTCACAAATTTGTTTCAGATAGAGCAGCTGAATTATTAAATAAAAAAGATGCTAAAATTATCGTATGTCATTTAGGTAATGGAGCATCACTTTCAGCAGTTAAAAATGGAAAATCTATCGATACTTCAATGGGATTAACACCACTTGAAGGTATTCCAATGGGAACAAGAAGTGGAAATATTGATCCAGCTGTTTTTGGTTTAATTAGCGAAAAAACTGGAAAAGGTATTTCTGAAATCTTAAATGATTTAAATAAAAAATCAGGTTACCTAGGCGTTTCAGGAGTTTCACATGACTCTAGAGATATCGCAAATGAAATTGAAAAAGGAAATCATAGAGCTAAATTAGCATTAGATATCCAAACTAAACGTATTGCTGATTATATTGGTAGCTACTATGTATTACTTGGTGGATTAGATGCAATCGTCTTTACTGCAGGTATTGGTGAAAATGCTGCAAATGTTCGTCATGATATTATTGAAAGAGTAAAAGTTTTAGGAACTGAATTAGATCCTGAATTGAATCAATTAAGAGGAGAAAATGAAATCTCTAAAAAAGGTTCAAAAGTAAAAGTATTTGTTATTCCTACAAACGAAGAAGTAGCAATTGCTAGAGACGTTCTAAGATTACAAAAATAAATTAATAAATAAATGGGGAATACTTAGTATTCCTTTTTATTTTTGGTATAATATGTATGGTGATAATATGCAATCAGTGAAGATAAATGACAAAATAAACTTAAAAATTAAACGTATGGGAATTAATGGTGAAGGAATAGCTTATCATGAAAAATTAGCTATATTCATAGAAAATGCCTTACCAGGTGAAGAAGTAGAGGCAATTATTACTCAAGTTTATGATAATAGAGCACAAGCCAAAGTATATAAAATAATTAAAGAAAGTGATCAAAGAATTGATCCTTTTTGTGTTGTTTATGAAGATTGTGGTGGTTGTCAAACACAACACTTTGACTACTCAGCAATGCTTGATCAAAAGAAAGATATTGTTACTAAATCACTAGATAGATATATTAAGAAATATGATAAGAGTGTTATTCAAAGTACAATAGGTATGGAAAATCCACTACATTATAGAAATAAAGCAGCTCTTCCAGTTAGAAAACTATATGGTAAAAATAGATTTGGAATGTATGCTAGAAATTCAAGCACTTTTATTCCAATTGATGATTGTTTAATTCAAAATGAAAATGTTAATATTATTTTAAAGACAATAATTAAATTAATGGATAGATATGATGTGAATGGATATGATCCTAAAACAAAAGAAGGATTTATCACCTCACTAATTGTTAGAGTTTCAGAAAAATTAGATGAGGCTCAAGTAACTTTTGTGATTAATAATAAAATTGATATACCTAATAAATTAATTGATGAATTAATAGATATCCACCCTGAGATTATCAGTATTTATGAAGCTTATAACAGTGATTATCAGAAACAAGGGTTTAACCCAGATTCTAAAACACTTATATATGGTAAAGAAACTATTACAGAAAATTTGAATGGACATGATTTTGAAGTTAAAACTGATGAGTTCTTTCAGTTAAATACTATTCAAGCCGAAAAGTTTTACCAACAGATGAAAAGTATGGCAAACTTAAATAAAGAGATGATAGTTTTAGATGCTTATAGTGGTGTGAGTCCTATTAGTAAATATGTCTATGAAAATGTAAGAAAGATTTATATTATAAAAGACGAGCATGATTCAATAGATGTAAATATGACAAATGCTTATTACATTAATAAGCTATCTGAGATTGCTGATAATATTGATGTGGTATTTTTTGATGCATCTAGAACAGGATTAACAGAAGCTAGTTTTTTAGCACTTAGTCAATTGAAACCTAAAAAAATTATTTATGGATCATGTAATCCATCTACTCTTGCAAAAGATTTAGAAAAAATTTTACAAACGTACGAACTAAAAGAAATTAAGCCACTTGATATGTTTCCTTATACAAGTCTTGTAGAATCTATTACTCTTCTAGAATTAAAAGAGACCAATAAAGATATCAAAAACTAAATTATTCAAGTATAACAGCCCATATATTCAAATAGGGGCTGTTTTTTATTGATAGGGAGAAACATAATTTTATACATTTTCTAATTATGTCAAACTCAGTCTTGTTAGTATCCACTATCTAGATGCCTAGTAATTATAATAATAGGTGATTAACAAAAATACGCTATTTTATTGATTGCAAGTGAAGCCTAATAGTTAAAACTATAGTTACAAAATCATTTGCCAATTAATTTTTGTTATGATAAAATGAAGACAAAAGAAAAAAGATTAATCTTTTTCATCACAGTTAACAAAGTGTTTCCTTATTGAAAAGTTTAGATAAAAAATATACAGGGGAGTTTATAATGGAAACTAAAAAAGATAATAAGAATCGTATAAAAGGACTAGTAGTTTTAGGAATATTTTTCTTGTTCTAATTAGTAGTTTGCTTGTCAAAAATATTTTTGCTATAGGTGAATCAGACGAAAATTTTATCAAGCAGCATTTGATATCTTTGGATGAAGGAGCATCTCATATAGATTTTATTGAAGCAGTGCTATATTTTGATGATAACAATGCTTTTTTAGAGATTAACTATGATTATAGTTACCAAGAGATAGAAAGAACTCCAAGATATTTAGTAGATAGACGTACTGGTCAATTTGTAAGGGGTGGATTTGAAGATAACTATCCAGAATTTATGAATAAATTTAATATTACAAAAGCCAGTTATAAAAGTAAAAAAGTATATAAAACTACAGATATTGATAGATTGCTTGGTAAATGATTTATAAAATTATCAGAAGATTAAGGGAGATAAAATATTATGGGTAGACCATATAACCAAAAAGATTTATATAGACAAAACATAATTGCAATATATATTGTAACTCCTATAGTCATAGGAATGTTTATTACAGGTGCAATTATGTTTAGAAAATCAATGTTCGGTATAGTTTCTTGTATTATAGGTGCAGTATTATTTTTTCTTATCTATACAGGCTTACTTCTAATCTATAAATTTAAGTTGAAAAAGGCGAATCAAACATAAAATAGTGATAGACATAAACTATTTTATAACATATTTTTTATAACAAAAAATGGAGCTTATTTTTAAAAAAGTCTCTTTTTTTTGTTATAAATAGATATCTTTTTACTGGATTCTAAAAAGTATAAATGGCTTTGCAATGATAAAAATGTGCATAAAATATGCTTAGTAAAATCCAATAGTTTTTTGTTACTGCTTTTTAGTTGCAATCTGCAACAAATGGTGATAATATGCAAGTAGGGTGATGAAAATGTCCTTTTATTTAAGCGAAGAAGAATTAGAAAAACTATTATATAAGTTCCACCAAACCATTTATTGCTTTGAAAAATTTGAAACTGACAAGTATGGATACACTTGGCAAGAACTCTATTTAATCAAGCTAGTTGTTGACTATCCACAATACAAGATGAGAGAATTAGCAGAAAAATTACACGTACCAATTTTTCAATTAACTAGACTTGTTTCAAAACTTGAATCAAAAAAAATATTGGTTAAAACGCATAAACAAAATGATAATAAATCAATTTATTTAAAAACAACTCAAGCAGGTATAGACCTACTTATTTCAACACGAACAAGGCATTATAAATTATTAAAAGAAACGCTTAAAGACATTGACGATCATTCACTTAAAACCATTTCAAGATTTATTAATTCATTAGATGTTGTATTAATGCTAGACGAATTAGAAAAAGGAGTTAATCATGAAGAAAGTTAATATTATTGGTGCAGGTACAGCTGGGCTTGCTGCAGGTATTAGACTCGCCAGTGCAGGCTACGATGTAACTATTTTTGAAAAGAATGAAAAAATTGGTGGGAGAATGTATCAATTTGACCTAGAAGGGTATAAATTTGATGTAGGACCTACAATTGTTATGATGAAAGATATTTATGAAGATGTGTTTAGATCATCTGGTGTAGATCCAAAAGACTATATAAGTTTTGAAAGGTTAGACCCAATGTTCCGACTTGTTTTCCCAGATAAAAGTGTTTTAAATGGAACAAGTGATTTAGTCGCAATGACAGAAGAACATGAAAGATTTAGTGAGAAAGATACACAAGGATATTTAGCTTATCTAGCAGATGTTTATAAAAGATATGTAATTGCTAAAAATCACTTTATTGAAAAATCATTTCGTAAGAAAACAGACTTTTATAATCCAGCAACACTTTATCAAGCATTAAAACTTAGAACTTTTTCTAATGCATATGATTCAATTGGATCATTTGTTAAAAACGAAAAATTAAGACAAGCACTCGCTTTCCAAACTTTATATATTGGAGTTTCACCTTTTAGTGGACCATCTATTTATACAATTATTCCAATGATTGAACTTTTATATGGCGTTTTTTACATTAAAGGCGGCATGTATGCGATGGCTAAAGCCATGGAAAGAAGATTTTTAGAGCTTGGTGGAAAAATCAAGTTAAATCAATCAGTAGAAGAAATTTTAATTGATAATAAAAAACAAGCTTATGGTATTCGTGTGAATGGAGAAAATCATTTATCAGATATTGTTTTATCTAATGCTGATTTCCCATATGCAATGAATAATCTTGTTAAAGAAAAAAGAAATAAAGGAAAATATACACCTAAAAAGATTGATAAGATGAGCTATTCATCATCATCTTTAATGATATATCTTGGTATGGATAAAAAATATGATGTTTCTGTACATAACATTTATTTTACAGATGATTTTAAGAAAAACATTACACAGTTATTTACAGACACAAAACCTACATACCCATCTTTCTATGTATATAGCCCAAGTCAAATTGATCAAGATATGGCTCCTGAAGGAAAAGATATTTTATATATTCTTGTTCCAGTTCCTAACTTACATCATACCGAACAATCTTGGGATAATAAAGCAACACAAGTTTATGTAGATAAAATACTTGATTTAATGACTACTTATGATGAATTTAAAGATGTTAAAGAACATATCAAAGTTAAGAAAGTATTTACTCCACTTGATTTTAAAGATACATTCAACTTAGCACAAGGAGCAACTTTCGGTTTAAGACCAACTTTATTACAAAGTAATTACTTTAGACCACAAACAAAATCTAGATATGTTAAAGGTTTATATTTTGCTGGTAGCAGTAACCATCCAGGAGCAGGTGTACCAATTGTATTAACATCTGCAAAATTAGCAGTTTCAGATATATTAAAGGATGATTCACATGATACAAATAAAAAATGATTATCTTAAGTGTCAAGAAGTAATTAAAAAGCATTCTAAGACATTTTATAAAGCATTTAGTCAATTACAAGATGAAAATAAACGTAATGCCGTTTATGGGGTATATGCGTTTTGTCGATATGCAGATGACCTAGCTGACAAAATGCAGTCAAAAACTCAGTTAGATCAATTAAAATCTGAGTTAGATGCTTTTGTCAAGGATGGAAAGATGACTAACTATATTTTTAGAGCACTTAAAGATGTTTCTGAAAAGTACTATCCTAAGACATTTGACTATGCGCCTTTTTATGATATGATTTTAGGTCAATATATGGATCTAGAAGAAACCAAATATGAAACTATGGAAGATCTTTTTGTTTACTGTCAAAAAGTAGCTTCTAGTGTTGGAGAAATGCTTGTTTATATTTTAGAGCCAAAGGGTGATATGAAAAAGCTTAAACAAGTCGCATATGATTTAGGGATTGCGATGCAATTAACTAATATCTTACGTGACATTGGAGAAGACTTTTTGAATAATAGAGTTTATTTACCAGAAACACTTATGAAAAAGCATGGTTTAACCCATGAAATGCTTGCAAATAAAACAATTAATGAGCAGTTTAAAAATACGTTTGATGAACTTGCATCAATCGCTTATGCATATTATGATAAGGCATATCAAAATTTTGATGCTTTCAATGATGAAAGTAGACTGATACTAACTTATGCCCTTGTGATATATAGGGAAATTATTGCAGTTTGTAAAAAAGAAAAATATGATGTTTTTAGTCAAAAATGTTATGTTTCTAATCCAAGAAAAATAGCGCTGATTAAGGAGGTAAATGCACATGAATAATATATGGGGACTTATTTTATCATTTGTACTTGTTTTTTGTGTGATTGGTTTAGCTGAGATACTTAAAAAGAAGAAAGTATTAGGTGATGAGGCATCAAGGAAACTGATTCATATTGGTGTTTCTAACTGGTGGTTCTTGATGTTTTATTTTTTTGACCAAATCTATTATGCGATTGCCGCACCAATTATTTTTATCATACTTAATTATGTTTCATATAAGACTAACTTGATTAAATCAATGGAAAGAAGTGGTAAAGGAAATTTAGGAACAGTTTATTTTCCAATCTCATTACTTCTATTAGTTATTGCCTCAATGACATTTACAACTCCATTAGTAGGTGGTATTGGTATTTTAGTCTTAGGATATGGTGATGGTCTTGCCGCACTTTTGGGTAAAAAATTTGGTAAAAAACAAATTATTAATCACAAGACATGGGTTGGAAGTATTACAATGTTTTTAGTTTCATTTTTAGTATCCACTCTTTTAATGGTAGGTTACTCAAGTATTTCAATTCAATATATTTTACTTTATGCAGGTCTAGTAGGAATATTGGCGACTTTAATAGAATTACTCACACCAAAAGGACTTGATAATTTAACTTTACCGTTATTAATCAGTCTATTGATGTATGTATTGATAGGTGTATAATATGAACTTTTTAATTGGATTTTTATTAAGTGTACTTGTAGCGGGTTTAGCTTACTACAAGCACGCCCTTAATGTAAGTGGATTTTTATCAGCCTCAGTGGTAGGTACATTGATTTATGGTTTTGGTACATATGTTATTTTTGCTTTGTTAATGCTATTTTTTATTACATCCAGCATCTTTACTAAGAATAAAGTGAAGAGTAGAGGTAGAAATGGCATTCAAGTCATTGTTAACTCTGGCATGGCCCTTATTTTTAGCCTTGCTTACTACATTTCTAATCACGAGTTTTTCTTATTAATTAGTGCAACTTCAATAGCTGTATCAACTGCCGATACATGGGCATCAGAACTTGGAAAGTACAGCAAGGGATCTACCGTTTCAATTATTAATTTTAAAAAAATTGATAAAGGACAATCTGGCGGTATTAGTGTTTTAGGCACTGTTGCTAGTCTTTTAGGTGGACTTTTAATTGCAGTTTCTTTCTTACTAATGACTTGGAATAGTTTTTCTATTATTCCTTGGTATCTAACAATTCTATTTATTATGTTAGGTGGTTTTGTCGGTAGTGTTGTTGATAGTATTTTAGGTATACTGATTCAAGAAAAATATATGAACTTAAAAACTAATCAAATAACAGAAGTATTTGATAATAAAAGTCAATATCGATTGATTTCAGGAATCAAATATATTAATAACGACATGGTAAATCTACTAACTTCAGTAATTGTAACATGTGCTTCTACGTTATTTTTACTATAAAATTTACCCTCAAAAATTAATTTCATATAAAATAGTTAATATAAATATACAACTTTAATAATATGTGATATAATAATAACGAATAAGAGTTTAAACGTATAATAATTCCTTTTATTATTAGTTTCGTGCTTATTTAGAAGGAGGTATTATTCATGAATTCAGGAAAAGTGAAATTTTTTAACGCTGAAAAAGGCTTTGGCTTTATTACAGTAGACGGTTCTAATCAAGAGATTTTTGTTCATTTCTCAGAAATTAAAATTGACGGTTATAAAACACTTAATGAAGGACAAGCAGTATCATTTGATATTGTTGAAGGACAACGTGGCGCTCAAGCAAGCAACGTACGCCCTCTTTAATTCTCATTAAGAATAACAAATAAAATAACTAATGAAAGTCATTCTATCTGATAGAGTGACTTTTTGTATTTGTAAGTGTTTTCGGTATGAAACATAGACCAAAATGAATGAATTTTAAGAAAGAAAAGTCTTTTTTGGTGTATAATGAATATAATTATTTAAAAAAGGGAGAACGCTGAATGAAAAAAGTAAGATTAGAAGATGATTTCTACCAATTTCAAAATGGAGAATGGTTAGAAAAAACTGAAATACCAAGCGACAAACCATTAAATGGTTCATTTGTACAAATTTTAATGGACAATGAGAAAAAACTTATGGCAGATTTAAAAGAGTTTTCTATTAAAGGTGTAGATCATAAAATTTATAATAATGAATTATTTGATAACTTTATTAAATTATATAAAAAGGCTACTGATAAAGAGCAACGTGATAAAGATGGAAATACAGTTATTAAAAATCTTGTTAATAAAGTTTTATCAGTTAAGAATTATGAAGAATTACAAACTATACTAGTTGAACTTATAGGACTAGGATTACCAGCTCTTATTTCCTTTGGTGTCCAAAGTGATATGAAAAATGCTTCAATCAATGCATTATATTTTGGTTCTCCAAGTCTTATTTTACCTGAAAAAGGATACTATGATAAAGAAAATCCAGCTTATGCAGCAGGACAAAACTTATTAGCTAAATACAGAGAAACAGTAACAGAATTACTAAATATTGTTGGCCTTAAAGATACTTCAACAATTCTATCTCAAACACTAGAATTTGATGAATTGATTGTTCCACTTTCAAAAACATCAGAAGAAGCATCAGATTATGTTAATTCATATAATCCATATACCTTAGAAAAGTTAAATAGTAAGACAAATTTTATCAGCTTATCAAGTATTGTCAAAACTTTTGTTAGTGATAAAGTAGAACAAGTGATTGTCACAAATCCTAAATTTGTAGAAGGGTTAGATGCATTATTAAATAATCATTTAGAACTAATTAAATCATGGTTAGCAGTAAAATTAGTCTATAGTTTAGCAGTTTCAGGATTTGGAACTGATAGCCTAAGATTAAAGGCAAGTGAATATGGGCTCTTATTAACAGGCCAAGCAGAAGCTCAAAGTTTTGAAAAATTTACATATAATCAACTATCAAACGAATTTGGTGATGTAGTTGGTACTTATTTTGGTAAAAGATATTTTGGTGAAAAAGCTAAAAAAGAAGTAGAATCAATGGTTCAAGAATTTATTCAAGTCTATAAAGAAAGACTTGCTAAAATTACATGGTTATCAAAAGAAACTATTGAAAAAGCATTAATTAAACTATCTAAAATTACAGCTATGATTGGTTATCCTGATCGAATCAATCCTGTATTTAATCATTTTAACTTTGATGAAACTAAGAGTTTTGTTGACAATATGCTTGCTTTTTCTAAAGTTCAAGTGAGCCATGAGTTCAGTTTATATGGTAAAAAAGTAGATAAAGATTTATGGCATATGGGTGCTCATGTTGTGAATGCTTACTACCAACCAATGAACAATCAAATTGTCTTTCCAGCAGGAATTCTACAACCACCATTTTACTCATATAATCAAACAAAGGGTGCTAACTACGGAGGCATTGGAGCTGTAATTGCCCATGAAATTACGCATGCCTTTGATACAAATGGTGCTAGAATTGATGAGTTTGGGAATATTAATAATTGGTGGAAAGAAGAAGACTTCAAAGCATTTAATGAACGCTCTTTAGCAATGATTGAATTATTTGATGGATTAGAAGTTCCAGGATCAGATGCTAAATGTAATGGTAAACTAACAGTTACTGAAAATATAGCGGATGCTGCTGGATTATCTTGTGCATACGAAGCGGGTCTTAAACATAAAGATTTTGTGCCAGCAGACTTTTTTGCAGGATGGGCACATATTTGGAGATTTAAAGCAAATAAATCTTATTTAGAATTACTAGCTAATGTCGATGTGCATTCACCAGCATACTTAAGAGGGCTAGTTCAACTTAAGAATTTTAAACCATTTGCTGATTATTATAAACTAAAAGAAACAGACGGCATGTATATTGCTCCTGATAAACAAGTTGCTGTTTGGTAAATAAACAATGGAGCTGTAAAGAAATGAAGTAATTCACTACTTCAAGAACTTAACAGTTCTTTTTTTCTTATATCTACCGTGAACTATGTGGATAAAATCAAAAAACATCTACTTTTAGGCGTCAAAAAAGAAGATTCTATTAAAATCTTAAGTTTATTGTAGATATCTATTCTGTTATTCTATACTTTTTATTATGATATTTTCTCAAATTATACCCAATCGCTGTTAAATAAAACTCCATTTTAACATTATGAGTTAATCTTCGTCTAAATCTTCTTACTTTAAATGCTTCTTTAATCACTCCAAAGGCACCCTCAACTTGAATTGACCTTTGAACTCTTAATTCAATTCCTAATGGTGATGTAAGATTTTTAATAACCTCTTTTTGGTATGTAAGATTTTCATCATTAATCTCTTTACGCTTACCATTTGGTAATTCATATACATCATTACCTCGATTATTTCTATACAGATACTTTAAAGTATCCCCATTAGGTGTTAAATAATCATTACCTGATTTAGTAAGGTTAAATGGAAAATATGGATCTTTCATTCTTTTTTTGTCATGCGTATCTTTAGCATACATTGCATATTTTTGATAAAGCTCCATATCGTTTAGTTTTAAATAACGATAATTCGTTAATCCACCATATCCAGCATCCGCTACTGGATATTTTGGATAGAAGTCATAACTTTTCTTAAATCCTTCTAAAAAAGGAATCAAAGTTTTATAATCACTACGTTCTTTATAGATATCTAGATGTAGGATATATTCATTTGATACACCAATTTGTATATTATACCCTGGTTTTAATTGACTATTACGCATATGATCTTCTTTCATATGCATAAAAGTCGCGTCTATATCTGTTTTAGCATATGAGTTTCTATCATTACCCATAATCTTTAAATGTCTTTCATACTCTACAAGTTTAGCTAAATATTCTAAGATATGTTCATAATCTCTTTGTAAAGTAGTTTTTCTTTGACCTTTACCATATTTAAACTCAAGTGTCTCACGATTAATCTCTTTTTGAAGAAAGTCTTTGATGCTACTTAAATAATCCGTATTATATATTTCATGTATGGAAAAGAAGATATCTGAGTCTTTATATCTTTGATTTAATATGTCTATTTGTTTGGTTATTTTTTTATATAACTTATCTCTAAACTTTTCAATAGAACCACGCCATGTAAAACTATATTTATTAGCCACCGATTCTATTTTAGTACCATCTATATATAATTTATCTGTATCAATAGATTCTTTTTTTATTAAGTACTTACTTAGTTCATAAAAGATTTCATCTATTCCTTTAACTAAGTATTTATCCATAAAGGTTTTTATTGTTTGATGACTTGGCATTAATTCATCTGTAAGCCACATGATTCTAATATCATTTTTAGCAGCTTTTGCCATATCTCTTAAGGATTGAATCTTTTCCATTTGACAAAACATGATCAGTTTTAACATTTGAACCGGATTATAACCCATACGACCTCTTGGGTCTTTTGAGCTATTTAAGTATTTTTTTATCTCCAATTTTCTAAATACTTCATCAAATGTACGAACTTCACTATCAAAAGGAATTTTTATGTCTAATTGTAGTGGTAATTTTAACTGTTTTGGGTTAAAATTATGTTGTATATTTTGTTGTGTTTGCATACTATAATTATACCAAAAAACCGCCCTAGGATTCTAGAGCGGCTTTTTTGTTTTATAGACTGTTACTTTTATTTCGTTACAGTCCCTTTATTCTTAAAAAGTGTAGGAAAATAGATAATGAACTATAATTTCAAAAATCAAGATAGAAGTAAACAAAGTAGTAATAAATGGGAAAGAAATATTCAAACAAAAGAAGAAATGAAAGAAAAGATATTTTTATCTGTAGCAGATGCTGATTTTTTAATTGCACCTGAAATAGAAAAAGGACTTTCTTACTATATCAAAAATGTAGTACTAGGTTATAACAAACCAAGCCCTAACTATTATCTAAGTGTGATTAAATGGATGAAACAAAAACACGACTGGGATATTCTAAAAGAGTCAATTGTAATTACACCAGGTGTAGTTTTTGCTCTTTATAATGCAATAACTAGCTATACTCATGAAAATGATGGGGTTATTATTTTTTCACCAGTATATCCAAGGTTTAATTATGCAATTACTGACAGCAAACGGGCTCTCGTTTCTATTCCCTTATTAAAAACAAAAGGTAGTTATGAAATAGATTTTGAATTGTTTGAAAGTGAAGCTAAAAAAGAAAATAATAAAATGCTTATTTTATGTAGTCCCCACAATCCAGTTGGCAGAGTTTGGAACTTAGATGAACTTCAAAGAATTAATCAAATATGTATAGAAAATAATATTGTTGTTATTTCTGATGAAATACATAATGACTTAGTATTAAATAATAATCAACACACTGTTTTTTCTAAAATAAACAAAAAAAGTATTATCTGTACTTCGCCTAGTAAAGCATTTAATATGGGAGGGTTACAAGTTGCAAATATTATCATTGAAGACAAAGAATTAAGAGAAAAGTTTGTTAAAAATATGGGAAACAATGGCATTCATATGGGCAATATACTAAGTTTAAAAGCAGTTGAACTTGCATATAATAATGCCTCTAAATGGTTAGAAAATTTTGTTCGTTTAATTGAAGAAAATTACCAAATATTAACCAGTTTTATATCTGAAAAATTACCACAAGTTAAAGTAACTAAGCTTGAAGGGACTTATTTAGTATGGTTAGATTTTAGTGGCTTAAAATTAGAACATGAGACACTTAAAGTATTTTTAGAAACTAAGTGTCACCTAGAATTCAGTGATGGAATATCTTTTGGAAAAGAAGGGTATAATTACCAAAGAATGAATATTGCTTGTGATAAAAAAACACTTATGGAAGTTCTTCATAGATTAGAAAAAGAAGTTTTAATAGCATTTAAAGAATAAGTATATATTATCTTTTCTATATTTTATTAAAAGTATGGTATACTCTATTAGGTCATAAAGACAATAGAAGGTGTTTATATAACACCTTTTTTAATGAAATAAAGAAATGAGATATTAAATGAATACATTTACAGAATTAAAATTAGATACACCAATACTAAAGGCAATTGAAAAAACTGGATATTTAACGCCTACAGAAATACAACAAAAGGCAATTCCTATTTTATTAGATAAAAAAGATATTTTAGGTAGCGCACAAACTGGAACTGGTAAAACTGCAGCATTTGCAATTCCAATATTACAAATGTTAAATCAAAATATAAATGATAAAAAAGTAATTAGAGCATTAATTTTGACACCAACAAGAGAATTAGCCAATCAAATATATGAAAACTTTATTCAATATGCTTACTTTATTAGAATAAGAACAAATGTTATCTATGGTGGTGTTCCTCAAAAGAAACAAGAAGATGCACTTAAAAAAGGAACTGATGTCTTGATTGCTACGCCTGGAAGACTATTAGATCTTATGAGTCAAAAAATTATTGATTTAAGAAACATTGAATATTTAGTTTTAGATGAAGCAGATCAAATGCTTGATATGGGATTTATTAAAGACATTTATAAGATTTTAAAGCAAGTACCAGAAAAGAGACAAACTATGCTTTTTTCAGCAACAATGCCTAAAAAGATTGAAGAATTTGCTAATTCTATTTTAAAGAATCCAGAAAGAATTGCAGTAACACCTGTTACAAAAACCCTAGATGCAATCAAACAAGAACTCTATTTAGTACCAAAAAATAATAAAAATGAATTACTGAACCATTTGATTAAGAAATTGAACATGGACTCAGTACTAGTTTTTACTAAAACTAAACATGGTGCTAATAAAGTTGTAAAAGAATTATTAAAAAATAATATTACAGCAGAACCTATTCACGGAAATAAATCTCAAGCAGCAAGAGAAAGAGCTCTTCTAAATTTCAAGAATAGAAAGACACAGGTCTTAGTAGCAACCGATATTGCTGCTAGAGGTCTTGATATTAAACAATTATCATTTGTAATCAATTACGACTTGCCAGATACACCAGAAACATATATTCATAGAATCGGAAGAACAGGACGAGCAGGAGAATTAGGTCTAGCAATTAGTTTTTGTTCTGATGAAGAAAAAAATCTATTAATAGATATTGAAAAACATATTAAAAATAAATTAACTAGCATAGAAAATCATCCATACGGAAAAACTTATGTTAAAACTCATGATATAATAGATAATAAGCAAAATGATAATAAAAAAAATAAACCAAGTAATCCTAATCACTATAAAAAAACAAAAAACAAAAAATTTGTTATAGGAACTAGAAAAACTAAGTAGTTATATAAGAGGTATAAAAAATGATCAATGAAAAATTAAAGTTAAATGACGTGATTACAATTGAAATCAAAAAAACTGGTATTAATGGTGAAGGAATAGGCTATTATGAAAAACTAGCAGTATTCGTCGATGATACACTACCAGGAGAAATTGTTGATGTTAAAATTACTGAAATATATGACACAAGAATAGTTGGGCAAATAGAAGACATTAAAGTTAAAAGTCCCGATAGACTAGAAGTCTTATATCCTGATTATGCATTATGTGGTGCCTATGGGATGCAACACGTTACCTACAAAAAAGCATTAGAGTTAAAAAGAGATGTTATTGTTAATGCACTTAACAGATATGTAAAACAAAAAATTAAGTATTCCCTTATTAAACCAACTGTAGGTATGGAAGAACCATTTGGTTATAGAAATAAAGTGTCTTTACCTATTAGAAAAATTGGTGGTCTTAATAAAGTTGGGCTATATAAAACTGGAGGAACAGAGTTTATTCCAGTTAATGACACGCCAGTCCAACATCCTAAAATAAATGAAATGCTTCAGTATTTAGAAACCTTACTAGATGAATATAAATTTGACGCATATATTCAAAAAGAAAAATCAGGATATATTAAATCAATTGTTATGAGACGTTCATATTCAACTGGAGAAACTCAGCTATCTTTTTTATTAATGAAAAAATATGATAAGATATCAGAAGTTGTTTCTAAACTGGTTGAAAAGTATCCAGAAATAGTATCTGTATTTGCATACTATACGGATAACTATAAAGAACAAATATTCTTTACTACTCAATATGAAAAAATATTTGGTAAAGATACAATTAATGAAAAAATGAATAATCAAACATTTTCGCTATATCCAGAAGCGTTTTGGCAATTAAATACCCAAATGGCTGATAAGTTTTATTCAAAGATGGTAGAACTAGCAAAACCAACAAAAGAAGATATCGTGATAGATGCTTATGCAGGTATTGCTCCAGTAAGCCATTATTTCTATAAAGAAGTAGAAAAGGTATATGCAATTGAAGTTGATCAAAGAAGTATTCAAAGTGCTAAACTATCATTAAAAAGAAATAATATTAAGAATGTTGATATCATGCAATCAGACTTCTTTAAAGCTTTAAAACAATTAGGAGATAAAAAAATTGATATCATTGTCTTTGATCCACCAAGAACAGGACTAGGATATCAAACTATTAAAGAAGTATTAAAGTTTATGCCAAGAAAAATAGTTTATGGTTCATGTAACCCATCTACTTTAGCAAAAGATTTAGAAGAACTTCTAAAATATTATGACTTAAAAGAAATTGTACCAATGGATATGTTTCCATATACCCCACTTGTAGAAAGTGTCACACTACTTGAATTAAAGAAAGCATAAAAATTTTTATATGAAGTAAAAGCCCATATTTTAAAATATGAGCTTTATTTTTTTATAAAAATAATGAATAGAGTATCTAAACAGTTTAAGATTATTCCTTATTATTAATTATACTAATCATCTTAATATATTTAATTGATGCATAAACTGTTCCAGATATTTGGCTATCAATCACTAAAAAAGTATCATCAAAATCTAGAACCTTTCCTATTACAGTAACAAAACCGTAATTATCAGAAAAAGTCACTTTTACCATTTTATCTATAAGAGAACTCATTTTATCGCCTCCTAAAGTTATTCTACAAGTAATGGTGTTAAAATTATATAAAGAATTGTGTATAGAATATAACAATTCTAAATATAAAGGTATAATATAGGCAAAATGATAGGAGGTATGTGTATGCAAAGAGGTAAACTTAAAATATTTTTCAGCTATTTTTATAAAACTGCTAAAACTAAAGCTATGCTAAGTGAAATAATTGAAAAATATCACTTAAAGTATCGTGTGTTGATTATTGATGCTCAGTGTGATGATACTCAAATGAACCAGGAAATTATCCATATGAATCATATAGTAATAGATGATCAATTGAGTTTTAATATTAATTCAATACTAAAAATGAATCCAGAAATTGTAGTTATTGATCAAATTGAAAACTTTGATTTATATAGTATAGAAAAACTTTTAGAGGTAGGAATTAATATTTATGCCACCCTCAATGTTTTTAATATATTAAGTATGAACCAATACCTATCTGAAAAGTTTAATATATTGACCCATGAGAAAACAGTCCCAGATTATTTTTTTAATCAGGCAGATGAAGTTGAATTTATTGATATACCACCTAAAGAACTCTTACTTAGATTAGAACCGTACGAACAATATCAATGGGTAACTGAAGAAAATCTTAAATATTTTAGGACGATTGCATTAGATAAATTAATTGATCACAATAAATACTCACATAAAAAATTAATAGAATCTAATTTACAATTCTTAGTTTGTATTAGCCCTTCTCCATCAGCAATTAGAAGCATAGAATGGACAGCAAGAAATGCTCAAGCCTTTTATGCTTCATGGAAAGCTTTATATATTACTACAAATAAACATAAAAATAATATACAAGATATCAAAAAAATCGAGGAATATGAAAATAAAGTACATGAATTAGGAGGAGAGTTTGTTAGAATAACTGCTAATAATATTGACGCAGCTATTATAGAGTATGCTAAATTAACTGGTGTCACAAATATGGTCATTGGAAAAAGCCGAACAGTAAACTACAGATTTCCATTTAGACTAACTACACTTGAAAGTAAAATCATTAATGCTATTAAAGGCATTGAATTACACATTATACCTAACTATGATTATGGGACAAAAAAATATGAATATAAGCCTAAAAAAACTTCTAGCAGAGTATGGAAAGATATATTATTAAGTGTTTTAATTACCTTGTTTGCAACTGCTATTTGTTTTCTAATTAATTTTAATACAGATGAATTTAATGAAGGGCTGATATACTTAATGGCTGTACTATTAATCTCAAGGTTTACTAAAGGCTATATTTATGGAATTGCAACATCGTTTATCAGCTTTCTTATTTTTTTATATTTGTTTGTTCAACCTAACTTTACTTTCAATGTCAGTCAAGTAGATTCATGGGTAACATTTGGTATTATATTTATTACATCTATTATGACTAGTATGATCACTTCACAAATAAAAAGTGATAAAGAAAGTAACGTTTCTGCAATCACTGAACTAGAAAAATTATATACATTTAATCAAGAATTATTAAAAGTAGATGATAAATTAGAAATAATTAATTTGATGAAAGCTTTTTTTAAAAACGAATTTGGTGGAGAATCAACTTTTTACGATATTGATAATAATCAAATAGTTAATGAGCCTGCTCAAAATGACCACATAGAAGCAGTTCAATGGATGATTATCAATCATCAGGAAGTTGGCAATGCCACTAAATTGTTTTCTAACATTGATACAACCTATTTTCCAATTATCATTAGTAAAAAAATTATAGGTGCAGTTTCAATTACAGGATTAAACCTCCAAACATTTAAAGACTATGATTATCTTATTAGAGTGATCTTATATCAAACAGGGCTAGCAATTGAAAAAGAGACACTAAAAATACACAGACAAAAACTTTCAGAAATAGCCTCCCAAGAAATTGTTAGAAGCAATTTACTTAGATCAGTTTCCCATGATTTAAGAACGCCACTTACCAGTATTTATGGAATGATTACAACAATTATTGAGCAAGAAACAATTACTAGAGATGAAATAGTAAATAACCTTGCTAGTGCAAGAGATGATATACAATGGTTAATAAGAATGATTGAAAATTTACTTTCAATTACAAGAATTAATCAAGAAACGCAAAAAGTGATGAAAAACTTAGAAGTTGTTGAGGAAATAGTCTCTGAATCAGTCATTCGGGTAAGAAAAAGATTTCCTAAGGCAAAAATAAAAGTAAAAATACCCAATGATGTATTACTCGTTCCAATGGATGGAACATTAATTGAGCAAGTAATCATTAATTTATTAGAAAATACAATAAAGCATGGAAAAAATGTTCAAAATATTATTCTATCAGTTGATGATGAACAAGATAAAGTAATATTTAAAGTATCAGATGATGGTAAATATATTGACTTAAATAAAATTGAAAATTTGTTAAAAGACACGCAAACCATTGAATATGGTGATAAAGGAACAAAACATAGCGGCATAGGACTTTTGATATGTAAGACAATTATACAAGCACACCAAGGACAATTTTCTTTTTATAAGAATCAAGAAAATGGAATTACATTCTATTTTACTTTACCGAAAGGAGACCACGATGAGTTTAAATAAAATTGAAGTACTTATTATTGAAGATGATCAACATATTAATACATATATAAAAAATATACTAACGCATCAAAATATGAACGTATTACAAACATATGATGGAAAAGAAGGATTAAAGTATGCCTCTAGTAAAGTTCCAGATATTATTTTACTTGACTTAGGTTTACCAGATATGGATGGTATCGAAGTTTTAAAGCAAATAAGGCTATGGACATCAGTTCCAATTGTTATTATCTCTGCTAGAGAAAATGAAAAAGAAAAGGTAAATGCTCTAGACTTAGGTGCAGATGATTATATTACTAAACCCTTTGGTACAGAAGAACTTCTAGCAAGAGTAAGAGTATCGTTAAGACATGCACAAGTTAAAACAGCCGACCAGCCCTTTGATCAAAAAGAAGTAATTAATGAATTAACAATTGATTATGAAAAAAGAGTTGTAAGTATAAGAGATAAAGTAATACATTTGACTCCTATTGAATACAAAATCTTAGTTTTATTTATTAAAAACATAGGTAAAGTTTTAACACATGACTATATCATAAGACAAGTATGGGGACTCTACTATGCAGATAATCAAACATTAAGAGTTAATATGGCTAATTTAAGAAGAAAAATTGAAAAAAATCCTGCAGAACCAGAGTATATTTTGACAGAAGTTGGTGTAGGATATAGAATGATAGATGAAAAAACATACTGAGGTATGTTTTTTTATGAGTCCATAAAGAATCTTAACATAAAATTTACGCCAAATTTCATATAATATGTTGAGGTGTTAAAAATGGGAAATAAAAAAAATGTATTAATAGAACTTAGTCACCAAAAAGTTGAAGCAGTTCTAGATAATTTTCAAACTAGAGTCACGGGACTTAATAAAGTAGAAGTAAAAGAAAGACAAGATAAATATGGATTAAATATAATTAAACAAACAAAAACATTTTTTCCAATCAAACAATTTTTTAAACAATTTATCGGTGTGATGGCAATACTATTATGGATTGCTGGAATATTAGCGCTTATAGCTGAAATGCCTGAATTAGCGATTGCTACATGGATTGTAGTAATTGTAAATGGTATCTTTTCATTTATTCAAGAATATAAAGCAGATCAAGCATTATCTTCTTTGGCTAAAATGATGCCTAAACAAGTGAGAGTAATAAGAGATAATGAGATAGAGCTAATTGATGCTACAAAGATCACAATAGGAGATATCATATATTTAGAAACGGGAAACTCAGTACCAGCAGATGCAAGATTGATTGAGTCTAATCAGTTATTTGTTGATAATTCAATGCTTTCAGGTGAAACAATACCTTTAAATAGAACTGAGAAAGTTTCAAAACTTACTAATCCAGCCGTATCTGAAATTCCAAATTTAATATATGCTGGGACAACAGTTTCACAGGGAAGTGGAAAAGCCGTTGTTTATGCTATAGGTAATGAAACTGAAATTGGTCAAGTTACACAAATTGCTCAAACAATTGAATCTGGTACAGGAACATTAGATTTACAAATTCATAAGATTGTCAAAACAATTAGTATTATAGCTACTATTATGGGACTGTTAATTTTTATGGCAACTAAACTGATATTGAAATTAGAATGGCAAGCTGGCTTTGTTTTTGCTCTTAGTATACTTGTTGCAAACATTCCAGAAGGACTCTTGCCAACAGTAAATTTAAGTTTGGCAGTAGGTTCTCAAAGAATGGCTAAAAAGAACGCCTTAATTAAAAAACTAACCTCAGTAGAAACGCTTAGTTCTGCAACAGTTATTTGTACAGATAAAACAGGAACTCTTACACAAAATCAATTAATGGTAAGAAAGATTTTCACACCAGAAGGATTAGTTGAAATAACTGGGGATGGCTATCAAAAAACAGGTGACTTTAAAATAACTGCAAAAAATGGTAAAAAAGGCGTAGAAAAATTTTTATCAGCCGCAATTTTATGTTCAGAGACAGATATTGTTGAAAGCACAGAAAATAAAAATCAATGGCAAGTAATAGGAAGCCCAACAGAAGGTTCATTGCTAGTTGCAGCATCTAAATATGGCTATGATATAAAAGATGTTAGAAGTAAATTTAAACTACTTAAAATGAATCCATTTACATCAGAACGTAAAAAAATGAGTACTTACGTTCAAAATATTAGTGATCAATCATATGACAAAGATGCAAGATATCTATTTATTAAAGGTGCACCTAATATTATTCTTGCTGATTGTACGATGCAATATAAGGAAAATCATGTAACTATACTTAGTGAAGAAGAAAAAGTACAATACTTAAAAGAAAACGATAATTTTGCTTCACAAGGGTTTAGAGTTTTAGCTGTTGGCTATAAAAAAATTGAAAATGACCAATATCAAGAAGATGATATGGTATTTTTAGGGTTTGCAGTCACTTATGATCCACCTAAAAAAGAAGTAGCAGAAGCTGTTGCTAATTTAAGAACTTCAGGAATTAAAATCACAATTATTACAGGAGATTATGGGTTAACAGCAGCAGCAATCGGTAAGCAAGTCGGTATTATCGACGATGAATATATTAACTTGGATGGTGTTGAAGTTGAAAAGATGACTACAACCGAGTTAGAAAATATATTAAAAAGTGATCAACCTATTGTCTTTTCGAGAACAACGCCTCAACACAAATTAAAAATTGTTGAAGCATACAAAAAAAATGGTGAAGTAGTTGCAGTTACAGGAGATGGTGTAAATGATATCTTGGCATTAAAATCAGCACACATTGGTATAGCTATGGGTAAAAATGGCACTGATGTTGCAAGAAATTCCGCAGATATGATTCTACTTGATGACAACTTTGCCACTATTTCTCATGCTGTGCTTGAAGGTAGAGGGATATATGAAAATATTAAAAAGTTTATTACATATGTTCTAGCTTCAAATGTTCCACAACTTATTCCTGTTTTAATGATGATATTCTTTAGAATACCACCAGCACTAACTGTTCTTCAAATATTACTAATTGACTTATTAACTGACTTAGTACCTGCTCTTGCTCTTGGTGCTGAAATACCCGATGTCCGCTTGCTAAAAGAAAAGCCAAGAAATACTAAAGAAAATATACTTGAAAGAAAATTACTACTTAGAGCTTATATGTTTTTAGGTATGATAGAAGCACTTTTATCATTTGGAGTATTCATCCTTATATGGTATTTTGCTGGATATACTTTTAGTGAAATCAGTTATATAGGAAATCTAGTAATAAATGGACAAGCAACAGAACATGCTATGAATACATATCATTATGCTTCAACGATGGCACTTGGAGTTGTTATATTTTCACAAATTGGTAATGTATTTGCTTGTAGATCTGAAAAACTTAATTTTTTTGAAACAATAAAAAAACCTAACAAGTTATTGTATATTGGGATTCTATCTGAAATAGTTATATTTATCTTAATTATACATATACCATTTTTACAAGATATTTTTGGCACAACTCATATAAAATTAGTAGATTACTTAATCTTATTAATCATGCCAATTATTGTTATAGGTTTAGACTTATTATATAAAAAAATTGTGACACTTAAGAATAGAGGGCAAAAAGTATATGATAAGTAATATAAAAGAAGCACTTGTTGCAAATAATAAAATTGATCTTGATATTAACTTACAAGCAATAAATGTAAAAAAAGAAACTTTATTACAAAAACTTATGGATAGAAAAGCCCAAGTATATATGTATTATCTTGATGATGAATATATAGGTAATTTAATTACAGAAGAAAAATTACATGAGATTATCATAGTAAATTGTTATGCTGTTAAAATAGGTGATGAATATGATATATTACATCATTTCCTTAATGAAAATAAACATAAGACAGTATTACTTGCAACAATGAATCTTAAACAAAGTTCTAATGACCTGTTGGAAAATTTCAAAAGAGAAATAGCTGTTTTTAAAACAGGTATGTATGATTTAGGTATATCTATTATAGTTGAAGGAATCAAATTTAATATTCTATCAAATAAAATAATAAAACAAGAAGAAGTAAAAACATATTTAGAAGAAACTAGAATTATTGAAGACTTAATTAGTGTAAGCACTCGATAAAAAATGAGCTAAAATAAAAGGAGGCTATATCCAAAATATCGCCTCTTTTCAAAATGATTGTAACTTATGTTAGTGAATTATAAAAAGATTAGATAACTTAAGAATGATTATGATGTATACTAGAAATTTTGATATAGGTTTTTAAAGTATGCTATAATCTAAGTAAATAAAAACTATGAAAGAGCCTATACTTATGAATTATTTTGTTAATTTTATATTTGTTTATATGATGGTTAGATTAAGAGAAGATTCCCAGTGAAACTATTTTTTAGTATATAGAAAAACAGGAGGGAAAAAAATGAATATATTTTTAAATATAGTGATACTTGTTATAGGAGCTATCATACTCATAAAGGCAGCTGATTGTTTTGTTGATTCTGCAACAGTTGTTGCAAGAAAACTAAAAATTTCACCACTTATTATAGGATTAACAATTATATCTATAGGAACATCACTTCCAGAATTAGCAATTAGTTTAGTATCAGCGATTAAAGCAAATACAACAGCTGATTTGGCTATGGGTAATATTATAGGATCTAATATTACTAACCTTACCTTAATTTTAGGCATTGGGGCTTTTATTTCACCCATTATAGTTCAAAAAAAAGTTTTTAGAAGAGATGGAATATTCTTATTATTAGCAACAGGTTTATTACTCATATTTGGATTATTCTTTCAAGCAAACAAACAAATAGTTTTTTGGGAAGGAATCATTTTATTATTAGTAGCTATAATATACTTTTTCACTTTAATTAAAACAACAAAAAAAGAGGATACAAAAGAATTAGTACAAACAGATAATGTCAATCAAAAAGAATATAATAAGTTTACATTATTAGTTATGTTGCTTGGAATAGTAGGTATAGCAGTTGGTGCTGAAATGGTAACAAGACCAGCACAATATTTAGCTGAAAAAGCAGCAATCAGTTTTGGATTAGATAAAAGTCTGGCAACAACTCTTGTTGGACTAACTGTAGTCGCGATAGGTACATCATTACCAGAATTAGCCACTTCGATTGCAGCTGCAAAAAGAAATCAAAGTGATCTTGTATTAGGAAATATCATAGGATCCAATATATTAAATATACTATTTATCGTAGGCGTGACAGCAACTGTTACACCTCTAGGGATTAACAAAGCAATCGCTACTGATTTGATTATTTTATTCCTTATAACAACTTTAGTATCAATATTTTTGATGCGAAGTAAGATTTTTAAATCGCAAGGGGCATTTTTAATTTTAATATATATAAGTTATATTATTTTTGCAGTGTATCGTACACTTAATGGGTAAGGATAATAAGTAGCATCAATATGATAATCAAATATTTATAAAAAGAAAAATAACTTGAATTCTTATTTAGTTGCATATCTTCATGATATACTGCTATACTATATAAGGATTCTTTTATTTTAAAAATAAAGATAAGTAATTATAAGACATAACACAAAGGATATAAAAATGAGAACTTTTAGTCAGTTTGAAATAAGAAATGAGATACTAGAAAGTTTAGACTTGTTAGGGTATAAAACGCCAACAGAAGTCCAAGAAGAAGCAATTCCAGAAATACTTAATGATAAAAATGTAGTGATTAAATCTAAAACTGGTAGTGGAAAAACTGCTACTTTTTCCATACCACTAATCCAAAAAATTGTATGGGATAAAAAAAATCCACAAGCACTTATCCTTTCACCAACAAGAGAACTTGCTATGCAAATAAAAGAAGAAATTTTTTCAATAGGCAGATTAGCAAGGATTAAGGTAGAAGCTATTTATGGGAAAAGTTCTTTTATAAAACAAGAAAAATTACTTAAACAAAGAAATCATTTTATTGTCGCAACTCCAGGTAGATTACTAGATCATATGACGCGAAAGACAATTGATTTAAGTGAAGTAGATTACTTAGTAATAGACGAAGCAGATGAAATGCTAAAAATGGGATTCATTGAACAAATAGAAGAAATCATCCAACAAATTAACCCTAAACAAATTATTTTATTATCAGCTACTCTAGAAGAAAAGATTCTTAATAAAATAGGAACATATATTACTAACCCAGTTTATATTTCTGTTGAAGATCATAATGAAGAAAGTAAAAGTATCCAAAAATACATTAAAGAAGATTTAAACAAAATGTATGCAATAAAACAATATATCCTAGAAAATAAAATACCATCAGCCATTATTTTTTGTAATACGCAAGAAAAGGTAGATGAACTTCATTATTATTTATATGATGAAAAGATGCTTGTTAAAAAGTTGCATGGTGGGTTAGAACAAAAAATTCGAACAAAGACGATTAAAGAATTCAAAGAAGGCTTTGTTAGATACTTAGTAGCAACCGATGTCGCCTCAAGAGGGATTGATGTTAAAAGTGTTAATTATGTGATTAACTATGAAATGCCAAAAGATATAAAAACCTTTATACATAGAGTAGGAAGAACAGGTAGGATGGGAGAAAAAGGCTCATGTTTAACATTATTAGATTATGATGATGTCTCACACTTTAAATCCATTATGGAAGAAAATGATTATCAAACTGAAGAAGTCTTTTTTACAACAAATGAAACTTTAAATGAAGACGATGAATTACAAACACCTATTTATATAGAGAAAAAAGATGTTAAACTAAATGAAAGTATTCTTAAACTACATATTAATGCAGGAAAGAAAACTAAAATGAGAGCTGTTGATATTGTAGGAACAATTTGTGCTATAGACGGCATAAAGGCTTCTGATATTGGAGTTATTAATATTTTAGATATATCAACATTTGTAGATATTATGAATAATAAAGGGCAATATGTCTTTGAACAATTACAAACAAAACCTATAAAAGGTAGAATTAGAACAGTATCAAAGGTTCTATAAAAGGAGTGAATAAAATGCATTTAATCGCGAGTGATTTTGACGGAACTTTACTAATTGATAAACAAATAAATCCTTTAGATATAGAAAAAATAAAAGAATTTAGATCAAAAGGAAATAAATTTGTTATTTGTACAGGTAGATCAATTGATTCAATCTATGATGCTTTAAAAGAATTTGAAGTACCTTTTGATTATATTATTGGTGTCAATGGAGCGATTGCTATAGATAAAAACTATCACATCGTTTATTCAAATGAATTTGATTTGAAAACAGTTCATAATATAAATACTATATTAGACACATATGAAATTTTAGGATATCGCCTTTCTAATGGATTAAGCCATGAATATATAGAACCTAACAATTTAGATCAAGAAAAAAAAGAAATAAATGAAATAAGAGGCTATTATATTAATGCTGGCACAGAAGAAAACGCCTTGAAACTAGCAGAAGAACTTAACAAAAAATTTGAAGGTAAAAATGCACAAGCATACAAAAACATGCACTATGTAGCACTTGGAATCAAGGGCATTCATAAAGGATATGGTGTTCAACAACTAGCTGATTTGATTGGTTTTAAAGGTAATATACATGTCATTGGAGATGACTATAACGATATTCCAATGCTAAAAAGATTTAATAGTTATGGTATCAAAAGCGGCTATGAAGAAGCAATCTCTTTTGCTAAACATCGTGTCAACTCAGTTTTAGAGGCAATTAATCATATAGAAGAATAAAATTACTATAATGAAATTATTGCTATTAGATACATCAAAATTTAATTCAATATAAACTATTTTTTAAAATATTAAAATATGAAACTGATATGTCTTGGACTATATTTTTAAATGAAAATATGGTATAATTTGTAAAAGATAAATGTCAATTTAGTAGAAATATTAGTTGATGTTTACATGAGGTGTTTATGGAAACAAAAAAGAATAAAGGTTTATTTTCTAAAATTTTAATTATATTTATTATACTAGGCTTATTGCTATCTATTATTCTTAGTATTAGTGATTTTGAATTGGTTATTGAAAAATTAAAAGAAACAAATGTATTTTGGATGTTATTATCTGCGGTGATATCAATTTTAAGTGTTGTTGTTTTATCTATTTCAAATCAAGTAGCACTGCGATCTTTAGATAAAAATATAACTTATTTTGACGGTTTTTTAGTACAAACAACAGAACCTTTCTTTAGCGGAATTACCCCATTTGGATCTGGAGCACAACCTTTTCAAATATATGAAATGGTAAAAAAAGGTGCTAGAAGTGATGTTGCATCAGCCGTATCATTAGTTAATTTTATAGTCTTTCAAACAGTTACAGTGATTATATTAATTATTTCATTAATTATATATTGGAATGAATTATGGGCTGGTATGGGTTATAACATATTTTATATATTAGCTGGTATCTTTTTTAATACAATCATACTAGTTTTACTCTTATTACTAGGATATGCAAAAGGTTTTGGTAAATTTGTTACTAAAATATTATTGTTTTTTCAAAAATATCGTTGGTCTAAAAAGTGGGCTACTAGAGGTTTAGAAAAAGCAGATATATTTATAGAAAATTTTCAAACAGGGGTAAAAGTCTTAATGCCCAAAAAACGAATTTTAATAGCATCAACGCTTTTAAAAATCGTTTCGTTTATCTTAAAATATGGATCAATTATATTTGTATTAATAGCTTTAGGTCATAGCCTTACTCCATCTGAATACCTATATTTAACAGCAGCAAGTTTTATTGCGATTAATGCAATGATGTGGGTGCCACTGCCAGGTGCATCCGGAGGTACAGAGTTTGCCTTAGGTATGATGCTAAATGCAATCCCTCTTTTCTATGGTGGAGTTAAAAACCCTATCTTAATTATTGTGTTATTATTGTGGAGATTTATTACTTATTATTTACAACTAATCATAGGATTTATTGCCTATTTACTATTAAAAAGAAAAAACAAGAAGAATGACGAATTGATTAACAGCGAGGAAAATTAAAAATGGAAAATAAAAAAATAACAATAGGAATATTTGTAGACTCCTATTTTCCAATGATAGATGGCGTAGTAATGGTTGTTCATAATTATGCTAAAAGATTAGCTGATAAAGCTAATGTAATCGTGTTTGCTCCAAGGTTTGGTAAACCGTTTGATGACTCAAAGTTTGCGTTTAAAGTAGTTAGATCAAAAAGTTTTCAAATTCCTTTTATAGATTATAGAGCGCCTCTTCCAAAAATGGATAAACAGTTTCAAAAAGAACTAAAAGAATCTAATTTAGATATTGTACATATACATTCAGGTTTTGCAATTGGTAATCAAGGTGCAGAGTATGCAAGAGAACATAATATTCCAGTAATTGCTACACTGCATAGCCAACATAAAAGAGATATTTTAGAACGTACGCATTCTAAATTAATTACTAAAGTTATTATGGGTTCTTTGATCAAAGTTTTATCTAAAACAGACAAATGTTTTGCTGTTAATGAAAAAATGGCTGATCTATATGTTGAATATGGATTAAAAAATAAACCAGGAGTTTTAACAAACGCAACAGAATTAAAATTATGTGAAGACTTTGATAAAATTGCTAGTTTAAAAGAAAAACATCAAATCAAAGATGAAAAAATACTTATATTTGTTGGTAGAATTGATAAAACTAAGAATATCCATTTTACAGTAGAAGTTTTAAGAAAATTAAAAGAACTTAAGTTTAATTATCGTATGCTCATCATTGGTGGTGGACCATACATGAAAAAATTAGTTAAGCAAATAAAAAAATATGAATTAGAAGAATATGTTATTTTAACAGGAAGAATTTATGAAAGAGAAGATATTGCTGCTTATTATAGAATGGCTAATCTCATGATTTTTCCATCAACTTACGATGCATCAAGTTTAGTTCAAATAGAGGCTGCTAGCCAAAAGACACCAACTATTTTTGCTAAAAACTCAATTACCTCTAGTACCATTACACCAGATGTAAATGGATATGAGGCAGAACTTGATGTAGATATATTTGCTAGAAAAATTATCAGTGTTTTAGAAGATAATAAGAAACACCTAGAAGTGGCTCAAAATGCTTATGACCAAATTTATACTCATTGGGATAAAAAAGTTGAAGATATTTATGATTTTTATTTAGAACTTATAGAAGAAAAAAAAAGAAGTTAGATTTTTAAATCTAATTTCTTTTTATATTAAATCACTATTTTCATTAAAATACTTTGTCATTACTTCATGTAAATAATTTTTATAAAATTCTACAGTATCATGTGTATTCCCTTTATCAAGAACTTCTACAGGTTCTAAAAAATGTAATTGGAAATCAGGCTTGCTTCTAAAAATTTTAGACAAGAAGCGTTGCTTTTTATAAACATAAACTACAGGAAGTATTTTTGAATTTGCATTAATAGCAATTCTAAAGGCACCACTACTAAAAGGTCTAATACCAACATGATATGGAATTAACGCAGTTTCTGGCATAACTAGGATAGCTTTTTTACTTTTAAGTTCATTTGGAATCAGTCTTAAAAATTTACCAAACAGCTTCATTTTAGTTGGAATTGGAACTCCTCCTGAAAAGCGCATGACTTTTCCAAAAATGGGAACACCTAGATTACTTTCTCTCATAATTGCATATATTTTTTTAGGAAGCACTGTTGTCCCAATCATAAAAGTATCTATTGGGTGGATATGATTACTTATAATCACATAACCTTCTTTTTTCAATGACTTTGCATATTTTTTATTTTTCACTCTAAAACCCATAAAAGGACGCGCTATTAAATATTCAACAAAAATTTTAATTGAAAAAATAAAAAAGAGTGATAAGAGTCTAAAAAAAATGTTTTTATTAAAAAACTTATAATCATCTTTTAGTGTAACAGGTCTAGCTTTAATAGTTTCTAATGTGCCTTCATTTGGATCATATTGATTATTTTTATCATCATTCATTATTATCACCTATTTTTATTATACTATATAATCTAGATTTATAAAACCAAATATCAACCTAACTTTTACCTAGATATGATAAAATAGTAGTTATAAAGATAAGTAAAAGGAGATTATAATATGCTAAAGGGCCTGAGTCAAGAAGAAGTAGAAAAACGCATCCAGGAGAAAAAGGTTAATATTACAAAAAAAGGAAGCAGTAAAAGAATTAGTGAAATTATATTTACTAATGTGTTTACTTTTTTCAATATGTTAAGCATAGGAATAGTTATTTGGCTTATTACAATTAATGAGCATAAAAATGCTATGGGTGTTTTTATTATTTTTGCAAACACAATGATAGGAATCATTCAAGAAATAAAAGCTAAAAAAGCAATTGATAAATTATCATTAATAAATGAAGAAAAAGTGGTAGTTATTAGGGAAGGCAATTATTTAGAAATTAATCCTAAAAATATAGTTTTAAATGATTTAGTTGTATTTACTAAAGGAAAACAAATCATAGTAGATGGTAAAATTAAGGAAGGTACATTAGAGATTAATGAATCCCTTCTAACAGGAGAGGCAAAACCTGTTATAAAAACAATTGGTGATCAAGTACATGCAGGGAGCTTTGTTGTTTCAGGAAAAGCAGTTATAGAAGCTTTATTTATTGGAAAAGATACCTACGTTGAAAAACTTACAAAAGAAGCAAAAATTTATAAAAAACCCCAGTCAGAAATATTTAGAAGTTTACAACTAATGATGAGATATATTGGAGTCATTATTATTCCATTAGGGCTCTTATTATTTTTTATAGCGCTCAATGATGGTGTGGCCTATAAGGTTGCGGTTAAATCCATTTCTGGGGCACTTTTAGGGATGATTCCTTCAGGACTCTTCTTACTAACTAGCACTGCACTAGCAGCAAGCGTTGTTAAACTGTCTAAATCAAAAGTCTTGGTCCAAGAACTCTATTGTATAGAAACACTTGCCAGAGTCAATGTGCTCTGCTTAGATAAAACTGGGACTATTACAGATGGAACTATGAGTGTTTATAATACGCTCAAGATCAATACTCTAGATAATTACGATAATTATGAATTGATTTCAGAATATATTAAAAGCCAAAACAATGATAATGAAACTAGTCAGGCAATTGAAATTTACTTTAATAAATCTCAGCTTAATTTTAAGATAAAAAATAATATGCCTTTTTCTAGTGAAAGAAAATATAGTTATGTTGAATATCAAGAATTAGGTAAGTTTTTCTTAGGAGCACCCGAATTTATACTAAAAGAAAACTATCATGTAATCAAAGAAGAGGTTGAAAAACAAGCTTCAAATGGATATAGAGTGTTGTTGTTTGCATATGAAGAAAATGAAAAAATCGTACCACTAGAAATTATTTTAGTAGAAGATAATATTAGAAGTAGTGCATTAGATACAATTAAGTTCTTTAAAGAAAATGATGTAAAAATTAAAATTATATCAGGAGATAACCCAATAACAGTTTCAAATATCGCAAAAAAGGTGGAAGTGGATGGAGCAGAATTATACTGTGATTTGACAAATATGTCAGATGAAGAAGTTAAAATCAGTGCTTTAAAATATAATGTTTTTGGAAGAAGTAATCCTGAACAAAAACGTATCATCATTAGAACACTTAAAGAACATAAGTATAAAGTAGCTATGACAGGGGACGGTGTCAATGATATTCTGGCACTAAAAGAAGCAGATACTTCGATTGCGTTAGCATCAGGAAGTGAAGCCGCAAGAAATGTTTCACAACTTGTTTTGATGGATTCAGATTTTTCTTCTATGCCTAAAGTTGTTGTAGAAGGAAGAAAAGTAATTAATAATATTGAGATGGTTGCGGTATTATTTTTAACCAAAACAATATTCTCAGTTTTACTAGCAGTGTTAACTTTATTTTTTAGTACAAATTACCCTCTAATTCCAATTCAACTAACTTTAATTAGTTTCTTTACAATTGGTTTCCCGGCATTTTTACTAGCCTTCCAACCTAATAAAAAATTAGTTACTGGAAGATTTAGTTATAATATTTTACTTAAAACGATTCCAGGATCGTTTGTGGTAGCCTTTTTTTGCCTAGTGATATATGCTTTATCAGGTTTTCTAAAAATTACTGATACGAAAACTGTATCTAGTTTAGTTTTCTATACCACTGTAGTTACAACATATATGGTTTTATTTAAGACTTGTCTTAAACTAAATTTATTTAGAAAAATTTTACTCAGTGTAATGGCAGTAGGAATTTCCTTTTATGTACTGGTCTTTCCAAAATTCTTTGAACTAGTAGCACTATATCATTTAAAAATAAATGAACTCATTTTTTTAGCAGTCTTATGTTCACTGATATATCCAGTTTATAAGCTGTTTTCACTAATAACAGAAAAAATTATAAAAAAAAGAATATCAAAATGGTATAATATATAAAAGGATGGTGTAATGTATGGCTTATAAAATATTCAAAAAGAAGTTTGACTATAGATTAAGAATTATAGCAGCTACCCCGATGATTTCTATCTTGTTATTTTTAATATTAGGATTTTTCTTTAATTTATGGCATCCAGGCTGGATTGTCTTCTTATTAGTACCTGCAATGCCTTTTATATTAGGCTTGAAGAAAATAACCGCATCATATAGCTTACTATGTTTAATTATATATATTGTGTTAGGTGTTGTCTTTAATTTATGGCACCCAGGTTGGATTATTTTCTTATTAGTACCAATTTTAAATATACTTATACCTAATAGTAAAGTTTCAAGAGATTCTCGCACAGAAAGAATTATTATTGATCAAGATGAAGATAACTAATTTAAAGATGTTGACTTATTTTATAAGTTAACATTTTTTTATTGTTTTTTGGAACAAGTTAACTGCATTCTGGAACACATAGCCATAAAAAACGATAAAAGTGTATAGAATATAACTATGATCTAAGTTGAGGAGATGTTGTTATGGCAGATGCATTAGGTAAAGTTTCAATTAATATTTTTATGTCAGTTTTTTTATTTATCTTCATATATATAGCATATTTTACTTTAGATAAAAAAGATAAAATAAGTAAATTATATATCGCAATGTTACTCACTAATATTGTAGTTTTATTGCTTGAAATACTTGCAAGTTTGGTAGAAGGTGAAAAAGGATATCATATACATATTATTCTATATGCATCATATATGACTATTTTTATTCTAGGAGTCTTCTTATCATTTTATTGGTATTTAATCATGAAAAAGTTTTTTAAGCCAAGCTCTAGTAAATTTAAAGCAATTGAGTTTTTTCTACTGATTGTACAAATTCTTAATATTGTTATTATATTATTTACACCATTTGCAAAACAAATTTTTTATATTGATGATAATAATATTTATCATAGATCTTATGGCTTTTATTATCAATCATTAGCTGTATACTATTACCCATTATTAGCATTTTATACATTAATTAGAGAAAGAAAGAAAATACTAAAAGAGGATTTTATCATTTTATCAACTGCTATCTTAATGCCGTTTATTGGTGTAATATTACAATTTATTTATTATGGTACACTAATTATTTGGTCAAGCACTGGTATTGGATTGGTACTCACTTATATTTTCTTGAAACAAAAAATGGTTCAATATGATGCACTTACTGGAACTTGGAATAGAGGGTCTTTATTTAGATATCTAGAACAAAGAAAAAAAGTAAATAAGAAGAATCTTTTCGGTGTGTTATCATTTGATTTAGATGGATTAAAATCAATTAATGATATACATGGGCATAATTCAGGCGATTACGCTATTATTGCGGCTGTTAATATCATAAGAACAGTTATTGGCAGAAATATTATTACTAGAATGGGTGGGGATGAGTTTATAGCAGTTATAGACTCAAAAGAGGTATTAGAATTAGAAAGAATTAAAAGTGAGATTAATAAACAAGAAGAATTATTTAATGTTAATCGTAAATTGCCTTTTGAAGTCAAAATATCGATTGGCTATGGAGTGTTTGATAGTGATAAAATTCAGTTTGATGAATTTATTGATAGTATTGATAAACTGATGTATATAGATAAAAATAATAGAAAGAAAAATAGGGAAGCTGATTAGTTTTCCTTTTTTTAAAAGCAAACTAAATTTTAATAATGAAGATAAAATTAGGTTGACTTATGAACAAAAAATCACAAGGTAAATTGATTTGTATCTTAATTAGTGTAAAATAGAAATAGGAGTTAACTATGGAAATACAATTAATAGATTATACAAAACTTAAAACTGAATATAAAATAGCATATAGAAAATATAGAAAGTATTATGAAATAACAAAGTCTAATCAAATAATAGGATGTTTTGCTGCTTATGAGAATGAATTTCACTCTAAACATATGTATATACAGCCAGATTTTAAATTTGATGAAAAAGTAGATTCCAAAAGTATTTTTTCTTATATCAAAAAGTATTTTAAGAAACCACTTCAAATAATGATAGACTCTATTGAGTTAGAAATTATTCATAAAATTGAGCATGCTGGCTTTATATTAAAAAGAAAATGTTATGAAAGAGAATTTACTAAAGATAAACTTAAAAACCTTATAGTAGAAAAGGATAATTTAAGATATGCTCAAAAAGAGAGTAAAGTATATCTAGAATTTTCAGAAAAGTATTACCTTTATTATAAAAAAACACATGAAGGTATCTCACCTCTTACTGCAGAAAAAATAGATTTCTATATGAATCTTCCAGAAAGAATCATTTATGATGAACAAAATAACGTTTGTTTTATCAAAGAAAGCGAAATATACTATGTTCTAGGGCATGATGAAAGAAGCTTTGTTCAATTTATAAGGCAAGTTCTTGATTACTTATACAAGCAGTATGATACAGTTTGCTTTGAAGCTGATAATACAGATCCATACGCAACCTTATTGAAAAATTTATTTACAGATACAGATAATACCAGTTTTAATACCTATATTTTAGACTAAAAGATAAATAATAATCGTTTTTTTCAAAATAAAGCATTTACATACAACAAAAGTATGCTTTTTCATGTTATAATTGATTAAAAAATAGGGGAGTTGACACTATGCAAAAAAGAAAAAGTCCATTAGAAGTAAAAGAAGAACCTAAAGTATCTTTAAATAAGAGAACTAATCCATTAGAATTAGAAAAAAAGACTACTGAAGTTAAAACTTTGAAAGAAACAGAGTTTAAAGTATTCACAATTGATAATGCCAACAAAATAAAAAGAAAGTTAACTATTACTAAATTAAGTAAAGTTCTCTTAGAAACTGTTAAAACTATGCATCCTGATAAAAAGACAGGAGTTATTTTAGAAAATGCCCTGTTAGAATATTTACAAAAAACAAATGAACTTGAGTATAAAAAAGTAGTTGATATTTTATCAAAGAAAGAGGGTAATCTATGATTCTAACTTATTTCTGTAAAAAAGGTGGCGTAGGAAAGACAACAGTTCTTGGTGAGAATGCTGCTTATTTAGCTTCAATAGGTAAAAAGGTAATGATAGTTAGCATAGATGATCAAAACTCTGTTTTTGAAATGTTTGGTAAGTCTAAAGAAGTATTTAATAGAGAAGATAATTTTATTGAACATATCTTAACAAATAGTATTACAATTGATGCTGCTATTATTCCAATAAGAGAGAACTTAGATGCGCTTAAGACATTAAATATCGACATGATTTCAAAAAAATTAACTTTAGAACGACCATTTGAAAAAGAATTTGTTCAAATGATTAAAGAACTTGATAAAAAATATGATTATGTTTTTGTGGATTTACCACCTTCAAGTAATAGAACAAGCGAAGTATTATTTGAATTATGTGATCAAATTATTCTTATTGTAGAACTTAATAAACTTGGAGTTAATGGTTTTTATAACACCCTTCAATACTTTACAGATTGTGGCATTGAACTTGATAAAATTAAGTATGTCCTACCTAATGGATTTTCAAAAATGAAATCTGTTCCTAGTGTTGCATTAGAAGAGATTGATGTTATTACAAAAGAAAATTTAAGAAATGCAAATGTTTTAAAGCCAATTCCGGAAAAAGCAAATATTCAAACCCTTCAGCAAAGAGGTATATCCGTTTTTGATTTAGATACCACAGGATTAAATCCATACCAAAAGAATCAAAAGAAAATTTTAGTTGAAGTTTTTACTGAATTATTTGAAACAATTAAATTTTAAATTTACTGATATCTAATTAAATTTAAATTAGATATCTTTTTTATTAGAAAGGTGCTTATATATGTGTCTATTGTGCGAAAGAATTCAACAAATTAAAGATAATAAAAACCCTTATTTTGTAAAAGAACTAGAAACAGGATATGTTGTCATTGGTGATCATCAAAGATTTTATGGATACACACTCTTCTTATCTAAAACACATGTCACTGAATTGCATCTTTTAGAAAAGAAGACAAGAGAAAAATATCTTCTAGAAATGGCTTTAGTTTCTGAAGCATGTTATAAAGCATTTAAAGCAGATAAGATGAATATAGAGTCACTAGGAAACGGTGATGCTCATCTACACTTTCATTTATTCCCAAGAAAACAAGGAGACATGCCTATTAAAGGACCTGTTTGGTGGGTGCCAAAAGAAGAAATGTATGATGAATCACAAAGACCAAGTATGAAAGAATTAGAAAAGTTAAAGCATCAACTTAAAAATGAATTAGATAAATTACTAAAGGAAAGATCACAATGAAAAAAGAAATTTTAATAATTGGTGGAGGACCTTCTGGAATGATGGCAGCTATTTCTGCTAAAACCCATTTTCCTTTAAGCAATGTTACTTTAATTGAAAGAAATAATGAACTTGGCATGAAAATGAAATTAACAGGAGGCGGAAGATGTAATGTCACTGCAACCCTTCCCGTTTCTGAGTTAGTTGAATATATTCCAAAAAATGGAAAATTCTTATATAGTGCTTTAAATAATTTTGGTCCTAATGAAATTATTGATTTTTTTGAAAAAGAGAAATGTCCTTTAAAAGTTGAAGATCACTTTAGAGTTTTTCCTAAGAGTAATAAAGCACAAGATATAGTAGATACTTTAAGAAATAAAATTAAAACTTTAAAAATTAATATTGACTATGAAACACTAGTCTCAGAGATTAATAATGATCAAAAAAAAGTTATAACTAATAAAAAAACGTATCACTATGACCACCTTATTATCGCAACCGGAGGAATTACATTACCTAAAACCGGTTCTGATGGTACAGGGCATACACTTGCTAAAAGCATTGGTCATGAAATCACTGAATTATTACCAGCAGAAGTGCCGCTTGTTTCAAATGATAAAGTAATAGCAGATAAAACGTTACAAGGACTTTCTTTTAAAGATATTAGCATTTCTATTTATGATAAAGGAAAAAATAAAAAAACAATTACTCACGATATGATTATTACACATTTTGGTTTATCAGGGCCTGTAGCATTAAGGGCAAGTTTTTATGTCTTAAATTTACTTAAAAAAACTAGCCAACCAGTTGAAATTAGAATTGATTTTATGCCTAAAATTAAATTAAATGAATTAATTCAACTAGACCCAAAAAAATTAGAAGAAGTAATAAAAGAAAATGAGATACCTAAAAGACTATTAGACTATTTAAAATTAGAGACAAAAGATTATCTAAACTTACTAAAAGAATTTAAGTTAATGATTCACGATGTTAGAGGTTTTAGCCAAGCATTTGTCACTAATGGTGGGGTAAAGGTCAATGAAGTTGATCCTAAGACAATGATATCTAAACTAGACCCTAATATTTCTTTTTGTGGTGAAGTATTAGATATTAATGCCTTTACAGGTGGCTTTAATATTACATCAGCTTTTTCAACTGGATATACAGCTGGAAAATTAGGAAAGGAGTTTTAAAGATGAAAGAACTTTGGGATGCATATGATAAAGATATTAATAAACAGGAACTGACATTAGTAAGAGGTGAAAAAATACCTAAAGGTTATTATCACTTAGTCTCAGAAATAATTGTTTATCATAAAGATAAGATCATACTTTTAACACAAAGATCTTTTGATAAAAAGATTGCTCCTGGATTATATGAAGCCTCATCTAGCGGTTCAGTATTAAAAGGAGAAACGCCTTTAGAGGCAGCTAAAAGAGAACTTTATGAAGAAACTGGCATCAAAGTTACTGAACTTATACCTACATATAAGGAAATACATGAAGAGTTTCAAACTATTTTCTATGGTTTCATAGCTAAGGTAGATATCCAAAAAGATAGCATTGTTTTGCAAAAAGAAGAGACAATTAATTATATCTGGCTTAGTAAAGAAGAACTCTTAAAGTTGATTCAAACAGATAAATATATTCCAAGTCATATCAAAAGACTTAAGGAAGGGCTGGAAAAACTTGATGATTAAACCTAAAAAACTTCAAAAAGGCGATAAAGTTGCCATTGTAAGTCTATCATCAGGGATATTAGGAGAAGACTTTTGTAAACACACTTTAGAAAAAGGGATAGAAAGACTACATCAGCTTAATTTAAAACCAGTATTTATGGAAAACACACTTAAAGGGTTCTCTTATATTAAAGATCATCCAGAAAAAAGGGCACAAGACTTAAAAGATGCTTATTATAACAAGGAAATTAAAGCCATTATTTGTGCAATCGGTGGTGATGATACATATAGAATTTTGCCATATTTAATTGAAGATAAAACATTTATAGATTATGCTAAAAATAACCCTAAAATTTTCACTGGCTTTTCAGACACTACCAATAATCATTTTTTCTTTCATCATATTGGAATTGTATCTTATTACGGCTTCAACTTTATTAATGATTTAGCTGAATTAGATAAAGAGATGTTACCATATTCTAAAAAATCTATATTACAAACTTTTGAAAACTTTTCTCAAACAGAGATTAAATCAAGTGATATTTGGTATGAAGAAAGAAAAAAGTTTGATACTACAGAAGTTAATACACCAAGAATTAGTCATAAAGAAACTAGAGGTTACGAAGTTTTAAGAGGCTCTGGAATAGTTTCTGGTAAACTTATAGGTGGCTGCTTAGAAAGCATTTATGATATGTTTTATGGAACTAGACACCAAGAAGAAAAAGAAATATATGAAAAGTATGGTATTTTAGAACAAACAGGTTTATGGCAAGATAAGATACTCTTTATTGAAACAAGTGAAGAAAAACCAACTCCAGAAAGATATAAAGAACTACTAGAAGGATTAAAGGTTAAAAAAGTATTAGAAAAGGTTAAAGCTATTTTAGTTGGTAAACCGCAAGATGAAGCATTTTATGAAGAATGTAAAAAGATTTTACTAGACGCAACAGCTTTGTATCATACACCTATTTTATATAATATGAACTTTGGACACGGATATCCACGAACAATCCTTCCTTATGGATTAGAAGCACAACTAGATTTAGATGATAAAAAAATTACAATTAAGGAGACCTTTTTTCAAGAATAAAGGATTAACAATGGAAAACAAACAATCAAAATTACAAATTTTAAAATTTACGCTTTTTTCAATTTCCGCTGGAATTATTCAAATTCTTAGTTTTACAATACTTAATGAATTGCTACCACTATTTAATCAAGACTATGGGTTAAACTATATTATTTCTTTAGTACTATCTATTTTATGGAATTTTACTTTTAATAGAAAATATACATTTAAACCTACTAGAAATGTTAAAGTAGCGATGTTACTAATTTTATTATTTTATTGTATCTTTACACCGATTACTGTTTTACTTGGAAATTACGCTCAACAAAACGGTATCAATGAATATATCATTTTAGCAGTAACAATGATTTTAAACTTTGTTTTAGAATTTTTATATACTAAATATTTTGTTTATAAAAAAAAGAAAGAAGAGGCTTAATATATGAAAAAACAACTTCCAAAAAGAAGTGAAGTAAATGTAGCACATACATGGGATTTAAACACCATTTACAAAGATGAAAATGCATATGAAAAGACATTAGAGTTATTATTAGAACAAGTTATATCTTTTAAAACTAAATTTGAACACAAATTAAATAATGCTAAAACTATTAACGATGCTCTAACAGAATTACAAGAGATTCAAGGACACTTAGTTAGATTATCTGCATATCAAAGTTTATTTATATCAGTAGACGCAACCAATCCTGTTAACCAAACTAGATCTGCAAGATTTGGTAATAAATATCAAACAGTTTTAGAAAGCATTACATTTATCACAACAGAATTAAATGAAGTGAGCTTAGATATTTTAGAAGAAGCTAAAAAATTATCTAAAGAAAATGAATCATACTTAGAAGATGTAATCAAAGAAAGAGCACATATATTATCATCAGATGCTCAAAAAACAGTTGTGGCTTTATCACAAACATTAAATGCACCTTACACTAATTATCAAAGATTCAAAATTAATGATATGAAGTTTCCAGATTTTGAAGTCAACACTAAAAAGTTCCCTAATTCATTTACATTATTTGAAAACGAATGGGAATATGAAAGCAATACAGAAATAAGAAGAAAAGCTTATGAGTCATTCTATGATGTATTAGCTCAATACCAAAATGGTTTTGCAAGCAATTATCAAGCACACTTACAAAAAGAAAAAGCCTTTTCTAAACTTAAAAAGTTTGATTCTACAATTGAATATTTATTATGGAATCAAGACGTATCTCGTGATATGATGGATAGACAAATCGATGTCATCATGAAAGAATTATCACCAGTAATGAGAAAATATGCTAGATTATTGAAAAAAATTCACCATTTAGATGAATTAACATATGCTGACTTAAAGATTGCTATTGATCCTAGCTTTGAACCTAAAGTAACGATTGAAGAATCTAAAAACTATTTATTAGATGGACTTTCAATTTTAGGTAGTGAATACTCTAAAATGGTTCAACGCTCATTTGATGAAAGATGGACAGACTTTCCACAAAATATAGGTAAATCAACTGGTGGTTTTTGTTCATCCCCTTATGGTGCTAATTCATTTATTCTAGTGAATTGGAATGGACAAATGGATGAAGTAATGGTTTTAGCTCATGAATTAGGACATGCAGGTCATTTCCAATATGCAAATAAATATCAAAATATTTTTAATACAAGACCTTCTATGTACTTTATTGAAGCCCCATCAACAACCAACGAATTAATTATGAGTAGACATTTAGTCAAAAATGCTACAGATAAGAGATTAAAAAGATGGATCCTTTCTGTAATGATTTCTAGAACATATTATCATAACTTTGTTACTCACTTACTTGAAGCAGCATTCCAAAGAGAAGTATATACAGCATTAGATAACAATCAACCTCTTACTGCAAATACACTTAACCAATACAAACTTAAAGTCTTAAAAGACTTCTGGAAAGATGATGTAGTCATACCTGATTATGCAGGACTTACTTGGATGAGACAGCCACACTACTTTATGGGATTATATCCATATACTTACTCAGCTGGACTAACTTTAGGAACTGAAGTTTCTAAACAGTTATTTGAAGGAACAATTAAAGCTGATGAATGGATTAATGTTTTAAAGGCTGGAGGGACTAAAAAACCTTTAGATCTTGCTAAAATGGTAGGAATAGATTTAAGTACAGACAAAGCACTTAAAAATGCTATTCAATTCATCTCTAATTCAGTTGATGAAATTGAAAGATTAACAGAAGAATTGGAAAAATAACAGTCAAATATAAAAATAAAGTACTTCTAATTAATGAAGTACTTTTTTTCTTTGAATTAACAAAAATTAAACATTCATGATTGTATTATTTTTCAAATATGTTAAAATAGTTAGGTGCCTAACTAAAAGGAGAAAATCATGGATAAAAATCATATTGCAAAAGTTTTTTTTATTATCACTAATAAATTTAGGAGATATTTAGATAAAAAAAATCAAAAAATAAACTTATCAAACGGACAAGCAAGAGTACTCAGATATATTTATGAAAATACAAAAGATGATAAAGAAGTTTTTCAAAAAGATATACTAGAAGCATTTTCAATTAGAGGAGCTTCAGTGAATGGTCTGATTGAAGGGCTTATAAAATTAGATTGTATTAAAAGAGAAATTGATATGAGTGATAAGCGTAAGAAAAAATTAAAAATGACGTCAAATGGAAATTTGATTGTTTTAAAATCATATGAAATTATACTTGAATTTGAAAATAGTTTAAAAAGTTCTTTACAAGTAGAAGAATTAGAACAACTAGAAAAAATCTTACTTAAGTTAGAAAATGAAATAGATGCGAGGGAAAAAGAAGATGTTTAAGTTATTAAAGTATTTAAATACATGTAAAAAAGAAGCTATACTTACACCAATTTTAGTTATGCTAGAAGTATTAAGTGAAGTATTTATTCCAATATTTATGGGAAAATTAATCGATGAAGGTATCAAAGGAAATGATATTTCACTAGCATATAGATATGGAATATATATGGTTGCTTTAGCTATCTTAGCTTTAATCTTTGGTGTTTTAGCCTCTCGTAAAGCCGCGATTGTTGCGAATCAATTAGGAAGAAATATTAGAAAAGCAGAATATGAAAAGATACAAACATATGCTTTTGAAAATATTGATAAGTTCTCTACTTCAAGTTTAGTAACCAGATTAACAATGGATGTTTCTATGGTGCAAAATGCAGTCCAAATGAATATTAGAATTGCTTTTAGAGCACCAGCAATGATTCTTTTTTCAATCACTAGTGCATATATAGTGGGTGGAAATTTAGCCTTAATCTTTGTTTTTATCGCTCCTTTTGTTGGATTAGGATTATGGATTATCATGAGAGGTGCACATAAATACTTTGTTCAAATGTTTAATAAAGTAGATAAGCTTAATTTAAAAGTCCAAGAAAGTCTATCTGGAATTAGAACTGTTAAATCCTATGTTAGAGAAGACTATGAAATAGAAAAATTTGAAGAAGTGATTGAAGACGTTGCTACAAACGGTAAAAAAGCTGAAAAATGGGTTATGTTTAACAATCCTTTGATGCAATTATCTATTTGTATATGTTTTACATTAATTGCATGGTTTGGCTCATATAACATGGTTGTTAATGGATTAACAGAAGGTGCATTTGCTAATATCATTAGTTATGTTATGCATATCTTAATGAGTTTGATGATGCTGTCACAAGTCTTTTTAATGATTGTAATATCTAAAGCTTCAGTAGAAAGAATTACAGAAGTACTTAATGAAACATCATCTTTAACAGAAAAACAAGATGCAGTAAGTGAAGTAAAAGAAGGAACATTTGAATTTAAAGATGTTTCATTTAGATATAAAGACAAAGATATTTTAAAAAATATTAATTTTAAAGCTAAACAAGGTGAATTTATAGGTATTTTTGGGGCTACAGGTACTGGTAAAACAACCATGATCCAATTGATTTCTAGACTATATGATGCATCAAGTGGTACTGTATTAGTTTCTGATATTGATGTAAAAGATTATAAGTTAGAGGTTTTGAGAAAAGAAGTGGTTACAGTTCTTCAAAAAAATGTATTATTCTCAGGAACCATAAGAGATAATATTAAATGGGGAAAAGAAGATGCTACTGATGAAGAAATTATTAGTGCATTGAAAAAAGCACATGCTTATGAATTTGTTTCAAAGATGAAAGATTTTTTAGATACTTGGATTGAACAAGGCGGTGTCAATGTATCAGGGGGGCAAAGACAAAGACTATGTATTGCAAGAGCTCTTATTAGCAATCCTAAAATATTAATTATGGATGATTCAACAAGTGCAGTTGATACAAAGACAGATTCACAAATTAAAGAAACATTACGTGAAGAAACTCCTAATATGACAAAAGTAATTATTTCACAGAGACTTTCTTCTATTAAAGATGCTGACAGAATTATTATCTTAGATACAAATGGTATTAATGGTATTGGAAATCATGAATATCTTTATGCTCATAATGAAATATATAAAGATGTTTACGATCTTCAACAAAAAGGTAAAGGAAGTGAAATAGATGAATAGACTTCAAAATAGTAAAAAAGCTCCAAAAGGAACTTTTAAAAGACTACTTAAACAAATTATAAGCCTTCATAAATATAGATTGTTATTTGTTGTAGTTTGTATGATATTATCAACGCTTGCTAATATTGGAGCTACATATACTATTCAATATGTCATTGATGCAGCAAGTAGAATTAATAAGCAATCAGCGGATTTTACTGAAGTAATTAACCTTATTATCACTATGGTTGCATTATATTTAACTAGTATTGCTTTAGCAATTGTCTATCTACGTATGATGATTGATATTGCACAAGATACATTAACTGATTTAAGAGATAAGTTATTTAAGAAAATGATGGGCTTACCTTTACGATATTTTGATACAAACTCACATGGAGATTTAATGAGTCGTTTTACTAATGATGTAGACGCAACCCGACAAATGATTTCACAAAGTCTTCCACAGATTATCGTTTCAACACTAACAATTATTGGTTATTTAACCGCAATGGTTATCACTTCATGGATTTTATCATTAGTGACATTAATTTTAACATCGGTAATTTTCTTTGTTGTTAAAAGAATTAATTCAAATAGTAGAAAATATTATAGAAATCAACAAACAGCTATCGGTAAAGTTAATGGTTATGTTGAGGAAATGATAGAAGGTCAAAAAGTAGTTAAAGTATTTAATCATGAAAAAAAGGCAGCAGCAGATTTTAGCAAGTTAAATGATGAATTATATGAAAATGCTAAAAATGCTTCTATGAAGTCAGGAATTCTTATTCCTATTACACTTAACTTGGGTTATTTAACGTTTGCCTTAGTATCAGCATTTGGTGCTTACTTATATACAAAAGACTTATTAGCTGTTCCAGCTTTAGTCGGTTTCTTATTATTTGTTAGACAATTTACAGGACCTATTAATCAGTTATCACAACAAATGAACTTTGTTAATATGGCTTTATCAGGTGCCGCTAGAATATTTGATGTGCTTGATGAAGAAAATGAAGTTAATGAGGGAAAAGTTATATTAGTTCAAGCAACTTATGATAATAATCAATTAGTTGAAACAACTGAGGCTACAAATACTTGGGCATTTAAAGATCTTAAAGAGAATAAACTGATTAAACTTTCTGGAGATGTTCGATTCAAAGATGTTGATTTTAGTTATAATCCTAATAAAAAGATTTTAAAGAAAGTTAGTTTATACGCAAAACCTGGACAAAAAATCGCTTTTGTAGGTGCTACAGGTGCAGGTAAAACAACTATTACAAATTTAATTAATCGTTTTTATGATATTGATAATGGTGAAATCACATTTGATGGCATTAATGTTAAAAATATTGAAAAGTCATCTTTAAGAAAATCATTAGGAATTGTTTTACAAGATACTGATTTATTTACTGGAACTATATTTGATAATATTAGATATGGAAAATTGGATGCTACAAATGATGAAATCATACAAGCTGCTAAGCTTGCAAATGCAGATGAATTTATTACAAAACTTCCATTAGGATATGAAACTGTTATTACAGATAACGGACAAAACCTATCCTCTGGGCAAAGACAGTTACTATCAATTGCAAGAGTAGCAGTAGCTAACCCACCAGTATTAATCTTAGATGAAGCAACCTCATCAATTGATACACATACAGAAAAATTAATTCAAAATGGTATGGATGAATTAATGAAAGGTAGAACAGTATTTGTAATTGCCCACAGATTATCTACAATTAAAAATAGTAATGCGATTATAGTTTTAGATTCTGGTGAAATTATTGAACGTGGTAATCATGATGAATTAATTGAACAAAAAGGTAAATACTATCAATTGTATACAGGCGCTTTTGAATTAGAATAAAGTTTTAAAACAATTCAATAGGCTAACCCAAAATATAACAAACCTCAGTAGTGGACTAAGAAATTGGAGAGACTACCGGGGTTTTTATTATATTAAAAACAATTATAGTAATAAAAAGTTATTTTATAAAAAATATATTGACAATTTATTCATAAAAAACTATAATATGAATATATGAGTAATCATTCATATGTAGGAGGAAACGATGATTGATAAAACAGAAAACATTAAGATGAATTTATTAAATGACAAAACAACTTCAAAAGTAAGTCAATTTTTTAAAGCAATTGCAGATCCTACGAGAATTAAGATTTTATTTGCATTAAAAAATGGACCATTAAGCGTCAATGAATTAACAAGTGTAATGGTTATGACACAAAGTGCAGTTTCGCATCAATTAAGAGTCTTAAAAGATTCAAATTTGGTGATTAATAAAAAAATAGGAAAGGAAGTCTACTATAGATTAGCAGATGATCATGTGCATGTAATATTTAATCAAGCAATCGAACACGTAGGCGAATGGGTCATATAATTATGAGTCATAAAGAAAAACATTTACATCATAAACACCATCATAAAGAACATGATCATGAAGAACACGATCATCATCATGGTGGTAAATTAAACATTATTTTATATTTTATTGGATTATTAACTTTTGTTATAGCTCTATTTATCAACCATTCAACTATTCAAATGGTACTTTATCTAGTTACTTTTGTATTATCAGGATATCATGTTATGTCAGAAGGAATTATAGATACATTCAAAGATACATTTAAAAAAAGAAGACTTCATCCTAATGTACACTTATTGATGACTTTAGCAGCGATTGGAGCTATTATCATTAAAGAGTATAGAGAAGCAGCCCTACTTATTTTAATTTTTGCAGGGGCTCATATGTTAGAAGACTATGCAGAAGGAAGAAGTAAAAAAGAGATTACTAATTTACTGAAATTAAACCCAACAACTGCTAGATTAATTGAAAAAGATGATAGCATTAAAATTGTTGATGTGAGTGAATTAAAAATTGGAGATAGATTACAAGTTTTAAATGGCGATCAAATTCCAACGGATGGTCTCATTATAAAAGGGGAAGCATTTATAGATGAAGCTTCTATCACAGGTGAAAGTATTCCTGTTTTAAAAACTAAAGATGACTTTGTCTTTGGTAGTACAATTAATGGCGACAAGACATTTGAAATGGAAGTAACTAAAGATAGTAGTGAAACAGTATTTGCAAAAATAGTTGCCTTAGTGTCACAAACGCAAACCAATGTTTCTAAAACAGCAGCTTTTATTAAAAGGTTAGAACCTATCTATGTAACAATTATTTTAATACTTACCCCACTTTTCTATTTAATGGGTTATTATCTTTTAAATTGGCAAAATGATGCATTTTACAGAACCATGGTTTTTTTGATAGGTGCTTCGCCATGTGCGCTTGCTGCAACTGACATTCCGGCAACCCTATCAGCAATCTCTAATCTTGCTAAAAGAGGGGTTTTATTTAAAGGTGGTTCTTATTTATCTAATCTATCTGAAGTAAAAGCGGTTGCTTTTGATAAAACAGGAACATTAACAGAAGGAAAACCAGTTGTCACAAACTTTTATTTTAAAGATGATGCATTAGATCAAAATAAACTGATTAGTATTTTAGTTGCAATGGAAAAAAAATCAAACCATCCACTTGCACAAGCAATTATTAAATATTTTAATTCAGAGGATAAACTGAATATTGAAGTTGAAAATATTATTGGAGTAGGAATTGAAACTACATACCTAAATAAAAAGTATAAAATAGGTAAACCGAGTTCATATGATAACATTTCAGAAAACTTAAAAAGAGAAACTGAAAAATATGAATATGAAGGAAAAACAGTTGTTTATTTGGGAGAAAACAATGAAGTTGTGATGTTAATAGCTATTCAAGATATACCAAAAGAATCTTCTATTAAAGCAATTCAATACTTTAATCAAGAAAACATTCATACAGTGATGCTTACAGGAGATGCAATTAAAACAGGGGAAGCCATTGGTAGAAAATTAGCTATTAGTGAAGTTAAAGGCAATATTTTGCCAGAAGATAAAGCAAATGTCATCAACGAACTTAAAAAAAACTATCATATGGTTGCAATGCTAGGCGATGGTGTCAATGATGCCCCTGCTTTAGTATCTGCTGATATTGGGATTGCTATGGGTAGTGGAACAGATATTGCCATTGATGTTGCTGATGCAGTTTTAATGCAAAATGATTTAGAAAAATTTGTTTACACGCATCAGGTAGCGAAAAAACTGAGAAGAGTAGTATGGCAAAATATTATATTTGCTATGTTCGTAGTTGTCTTTTTAATAGTTATGAATATCGTTGGACTTATGGAACTACCTATTGCCGTTTTAATTCATGAAGGTAGTACCCTAGTAGTGATCTTAAGTGGATTAAGAATGCTGTTACCACTTAGAAGTAGAAAATAAAGACTAAAAAAATATAAAAAAAGAAAAATAATAACTTTTTAGATTAAGCCTCAGAAGTTATTATTTTCTTATTTATAGTTAATAGATGAATTTAAGTCTTTGAGTTCGTCTTCTGTTAAAAGTCTGTAATGACCTTTTTTTAAATCTTTCAGATGAATATTCATGATTCTAATACGTTCAAGAAAATTAACATGATATCCTAATGCTTTACACATTCTTCGTATTTGTAAATTAAGACCTTGATTAATGGTAAGATGAAAGGCTTTATGAGATACCCTTTTAACTTTTGAAGGAAGTGTCTTTTGATTTTTATGTGTAACAGGATTATAAATAGTGACACCTGATTCCATTTTTAAAACAAAATCATCATCAAATGCTCGATCCACTTCTACATAATATTCCTTATCATGATTATTTTCTGATCTTAATATTTTATTAACAATATCACCGTCATTAGTAAGTAGAATAAGTCCACAAGAATCTTTATCTAATCTGCCAATTGGGAAAATAGTTTCTTTGTAATCCATAAATGTAATGATATTATTTTTTATGGTTGTATCAGTTATACAAACTATGCCTTCAGGCTTGTTTAATGCTAAATAAACCTTTTTATTTTTTACAGAAATTACTTTATTATCTAATGTAACAATATCAGAAGGAAGTACTTGCATACCGGTTTCAGCAATTTTACCATTAATTTTAACTTTCTTTTGTATAATTAAACGATCTGCTTCACGTCTAGAAACAATACCACTATCTGATATATATTTGTTTAAGCGAACAGACTCTTTTTTATCGTGCTCTATTAAATTTTGATTTTTAACTGAAATACTATTATCAAAAATAGCTTTTAACATATTATCACCATAGGTATTGTACACTATTTTACTTTAATATGCATTAGTAAGTATGATAAAATATAGATGTAAAAGTAAAGGATGTGAAATAATGAAGAAAATATTTAAATTTTTTATCCGTTTTTTCATCATCATCTTGGTCTTAACAACAGGAATTTTTATTTTTTCATATGTATCAGTTTATCCTTCAGTTTGGCTGACTAGAATGGCGTTTAGTCAAGGAAAGTATACTGAGCATGATGATATTGAGTTGATTTCAAGTGAAGTCTATGTTTCTAAGGATTATGATTATGAATCGATTAGTTCTAAAAATCAATTTAACATCATAAGCCCTATAGAAAATCAAAAGAGGTATCCAACAGTTATTTGGGTACATGGCGGAGCATTTGTTTCAGGAGATAAATCAGGAAATGAATCCTATTTAAAAGTTTTAGCCCATAAGGGATATACAATTATTAATTTAAACTATCAATATGCTCCAAAAGCTAAGTATCCCATGCCTATTATTCAAGTATCTGAAGTTTATCAACATTTAGAAAAAAATATTGACCTTTATCCAATGGTTGATTTAAATCAAATCATACTAGGCGGAGATTCTGCAGGGGCTCATATTATTGCCCAATTTGCACTTATTCAAACAAACCCAAAATATGAAGCATTAGTAAATATTAATAAAGTCATGAATAAAGAACAAATTAAATCTATTTTACTTTATTGTGGACCTTATGATTTTGGGTTATTAAAAGAACTTTTAAATCCAATAGGCACATCAATTCTTGGTCAGATAATACCATTTCTATCAAGAAGAATAGGTGCTGCATATTTAGGAGACATGAAATGGGATAAAAATGAAAAGTGGGATGTCCTAACGATAAAAAATTATGTTACAAAGGATTTTCCTAAAACATTTATCACAGATGCTAAAGATTACTCTTTTGAAGAACAAGGGAAACAACTAGCAAAAGTTTTAGAAGAAAAAGGAGTTTTAGTTACAAAAGTATTTTATGATGCTAATCTTGCACACGAATATCAGTTTAACTTAGGAACAAAGAATGAAGATGGCAATAACTATGCTCTTATGACATTTAATCAAGTCATCAAATTTTTAGAAGAATAGAGGTATTTATATGAGTTTAGTTAATCAATTAAGAGAAACAATCACCAATTTTATTAGAAGCGTTGTTCAAAACGAGTCTATCACAACACTTTTAACATCCATTGTAATGATCATATTTTGGCTTTTAGTAGCCTCATTACTGATTCTTTTAACTAGGGTTTTTGTTAAGAAAACTAAAAAGACAAAAGAAACAAAAGAGTCAATTACGGTAAAAAGACTGATTGCAAATATGATTAGAGCTCTTTTTGTCTTTTGGATTACTATTATGATTTTACAAGAAGTTGGAATCGATATTATGCCGGTTTTAGCAGGTGCTGGAGTATTAGCCTTTGCCGTTGGCTTTGGTGCTCAAGAACTCATTAAAGATGTCATTAGTGGATGTTTTTTAATTGTTGAAAAAACATTTAGATTAGGTGATTTAGTAGAAATTAATGGAGTTAAAGGGTTTATTACAGATATAGGTATTAGAACAACTAAAATTACTACATGGAAAAACGATGTCATCACGATTAACAATGGTGATATCAAAATGGTTCTTAATTCTAGTTTGAATACATCGCTTGCTGTAGTAGACTTTAAAGTATCAAGTGACTTTGATGTTAATTCAATTGAAAGTGAACAATTTGCTCAGTTTCTAGCTCAATTTAAAGAAACGCACCCAGAAGTATTAGAAATACCTAATAAGGCAGTGATTACTTCAATTTTAGATGAAGGTATAACCTTGCGTATTACAGCTAAAACAAATACTTTGAAAAATGGAAGTATAGAAAATGAATTGAGAAAAGCTTTACTTGACTACTTTAACAAAGAAAAACTTTCAATCAAGAAAACAATTTTTGTTAATGTAAACGACAGAAGAGACATTCAAAACTAAAAAGACACTAAAATATAGTATTTTAAGCGTATTACTACAAAAAATATGAACAGCATGCTAGAATGTATAATGGAAATAATAAAGGAGACAGTTATGAAAACATTAATCGTATATGCACATCCATGGGATGGAAGTTTTAATCATCATGTGTTAGGACAAGTAAAAGAATTACTTGCAAAAAAGAACCATGAAATAGATGTAATAGATTTAAATAAAGACGGATTTAATCCAGTAATGAGACCTGAAGATTTAAAGGTTTTTGTTAAAGGTGAATATGCAGATGAAAAAGCAGCTGACTACGTAAAAAGAGTCAAAGAAGCTGATGAATTAGTATTTATTTTCCCAATTTGGTGGTATGGTGAACCAGCTATTCTTAAAGGATTCTATGATAAAGTATTCTTAAAAGGACAAGTATATGGTGAAGTAGATCATCAATTAAAAGGATTATTAAAATCTGAAAGAGCAACTATTATTACAACTGCTAATATTGATAAAAAAATATTCTCATTCCTTGGCGATCCAATCCAAAATGTATTGGCTAATGGAATTTTAAGAACTGTAGGAATTAACAATGTTACTTGGATTCACTGCCCAACAGTACATGTTGAAGAATCAAGAAACAACTTCTTAGCAGAAATTAATACACACTTTAATAAATAACAAATTAAACTTAGAAACTTAAATAGTATTCTAAGTTTTTTATTAAAAAGGAGAAATTATGGAAATAGTAGTTATTGGATATATTATCTTATGGTTTTTATTATCTATTTTTACTTATATTCTTTATAGAAATGATAAGAAAAAATCTATTAAAGGAAAATGGAGAACAAAAGAAAAGACTCTATTATTAGCATCTTTTTTATTAGGTTCAATAGGTGGGTTATTAGCCCTTTATAAACTTAGACATAAAAATAAACATTGGTATTTTAAATGGGTCAATTGGTTATCATTTATTTTGCATTTAGGAATTTTAGGTTTACTTGTTTACCTAACATATAAATAAAATAAAACTTTCTGTATGTTCATTTAACTAGAATATACAGAAAGTTTTTTTATAAAAAAATCACCTGAGTATTTAACTCAAGTGATCTGATTGACTATTTATCTTTTTTTGAACCAAATTTATTTTCAGTACCTTTAAGTAACTTAATAAAGTTTTTTCTATGCTTATATAAAATCATACAAACTAAAACAGAAACTAAAATTAGATTAACTAAATTATACTGTAAAGAATTATTATTAGGACCAGCATCAATAAATATCGTTAACCAAACTGTATCTACCCATAATGCAACGCCAACTGAAACAGATGCTATCATAGAAGCAATGGATGCATATTTGGTAATCCAAACAATTAAAAAGAAGATAAGAATACCGCTTACACCAATAATCGGAGAAATAGCAATAACAGCACCAACAGAAGTAGCAACCGCTTTTCCACCTTTAAAACCAATATAAATTGGATAAATATGGCCAATCACTGAAGCTGCACCATACATAATAATCACGTTAACACTACCTAGAACATATAAATTAGTATCACCAATAAAATATTTTACGATTAAAATAGGCAATGCACCTTTTAAACAGTCAAATATAAAAGTTAATACGCCCCACTTAAAACCTAAAACTCTAACTGCATTAGTAGATCCTACATTTTTAGAACCGTGTTCTCTAATATCAATTTTTTTAAATAATTTACCAACTACTAGTCCAAAGGGAATAGAACCTAATAAATAAGAAAAAATCATTAAAAGTACTATATAAAAAATTGTCATCCTCTGCGTAACTATACGATAGTATAGCTAACTCCTTTCAAGTATAAAATCTTCCATATTTAATATTTAGAAATATGATATCTTATATTATAGCATACAAAATATAATATAAAATAAGAAAAGTAAAAGACTTTAATAAAGTGAAAATATAGTCATAATGTTGTAGATGCGTATGTTTTTTGTTATAATTAAGATTACAAAGAGATGGTGATAATATGAGTGATAAAGTTACAAAAAATTATGATGAAGGTTCTATTCAGGTTCTTGAAGGATTAGAGGCAGTAAGAAAAAGACCTGGAATGTACATTGGATCAACTGATTCAAGAGGACTTCATCATCTAGTATGGGAAATAGTGGATAATGCTATTGACGAGGTACTAGCTGGATATGGAAATGAAATAAGTTTAACAATATTAGCAGATAACTCTATTGAGATTACAGATAATGGACGTGGGATGCCATATAAAAAACATGCTTTAGGTGTTCCAACGACTCAAGTTATTTTTACAATTTTACACGCAGGTGGTAAATTTGGCTCTGAAGGAGGCTATAAAGTTTCTGGGGGACTTCACGGAGTTGGATCTTCTGTTGTAAATGCCTTATCTCAATTTTTAGAAGTAACAGTATATAAAGATAAAGGTATATACCAACAACGCTTTGAAGACGGCGGCAAGACAATAGGAAAAATGAATAGATTAGGGGATACAACTAAAACCGGAACAAAGGTTTGGTTTAAACCAGATCCAAAGATATTTTCTACTACCTTATTTCAATATGATATTATCAAAGAGCGTTTAAGAGAAACAGCTTTTTTAAACAAGGGATTAAAAATAGTCTTAGTAGATGAAAGAAAGAAAAATAAAGATATCTTTCAATACGAAGATGGGATTAAGGAATATGTTAAGTTTTTAAATCAAAATAAAGGTACAGTAAGTGATGTTTCACTCTTAGAAGGAAAGTATACAACTTCAAAGAAAAATGAAATAGAAGTTGAAATTGCTTTACAATTTAGTGAAACTTATAGCGAAAATATTCTATCTTTTGTTAATAACGTTAGAACTAAAGATGGTGGTACACACGAAATAGGATTTAAAACAGGATTAACAAAAGCAGTGAATGATTATGCTAGAAAATACGCACTTTTAAAAGAAAAAGATTCTAATTTAGAAGGGGTTGATATTAGAGAAGGACTTACAGCAGTTATCTCTCTTAGAATACCTGAAAATGTTTTAGAATTTGAAGGGCAAACAAAAGGCAAATTAGGTAGCCCTGAAGCAAGACCAGCGACAGATGCTGTTATTTATGAAAAAATGACTTTCTTCTTTGAAGAAAACAAAGAAGTGGCTAATCATGTTATAAAAAGATCACTAGCAGCTCAAAGAGCTCGTGAAGCGGCTCGTAAGGCTCGTGAAGAAGCTAGAAATGGTAAGAAAAAAGTTAAAAGAGAAGTCTTATTAACTGGAAAATTAACCCCTGCTCAAGGTAAAGATAGAGAAATTAATGAATTATTCTTAGTCGAAGGTGACTCAGCTGGAGGATCTGCTAAACAAGGAAGAAATAGAAGATTCCAAGCTATCCTACCTTTACGTGGTAAAGTAATTAATACAGAAAAAACAAATACTGAAACTATTCTTAAAAATGAAGAAATTAGCACAATTATTCATACGATTGGAGCTGATTTTGGTATAGATTTTGATTTGAAAAAATCAAACTATAAGAAAGTAATTATTATGACGGATGCTGATACTGATGGGGCACATATTCAAGTCTTACTCCTTACATTCTTCTTTAGATACATGAGACCTTTGATAGAAGACGGAAGATTATATATTGCGCTACCACCACTTTACAAACTGACTAAAAAACGTGGTAAAAAAGATGAAATACAGTATGCATGGAGCGATGAAGAATTAAAAGCAGCACTGGTTGATGCAGGGGCTAATTATATTATTCAAAGATATAAAGGTTTAGGAGAAATGAATAGTGATCAGTTATGGGATACTACAATGAACCCTGAAACAAGAACCCTTATACAAGTTAAAATTGAAGATTTAAATGAATCAGATAAACACATCACAGTTTTAATGGGTGATCAAGTTGCCCCAAGGCGTGAATGGATTGAAAGTAATGTTGATTTTGAAATGAATGATGATTTTGATGTATCACAAAAGGCAGGGGAATAATATGGCAGTTAAAAAAAGTACAAAACTAGATAAAAAATTAGATTCCTTTGTTGCTGAGAAAGTTCAAACAATTAAGCTAGAAGATATTATTTCAGAGAGATTTGGTAGATATTCTAAATATATTATTCAAGAAAGAGCATTACCAGATGCTAGAGATGGATTAAAACCAGTTCAAAGAAGAATTTTGTATGCGATGCAACAAATGGGGATTTTTTCTAACAAATCATATAAAAAGTCCGCTAGAATAGCCGGAGAAGTTATGGGTAAGTATCACCCACATGGGGATTCTAGTATTTATGATGCTATGGTAAGATTATCTCAAGATTTTAAAATGAGAGTTCCTTTAATTGATATGCATGGTAATAATGGTTCTATTGATGGAGATAGCGCAGCAGCTATGCGTTATACTGAAACTAGATTATCAAAAGAAGCAGAAGCACTATTAGCAGATATAGATAAAAGAACAGTCAATTTTATTCCAAACTTTGATGATGAAGAATTAGAACCTACTGTACTACCTGCAAAATTTCCTAATCTTTTAGTCAATGGAGCAATGGGAATATCAGCCGGATATGCAACTAAAATCCCTCCTCATAATCTAAAAGAAGTAGTTAAAGCAACTATCGCGTTAATTGATGAACCTGATATGCCGTTTAGTAAAATGGCAAGAATTATTAAGGGACCGGATTTCCCAACAGGTGGTATTGTTCAAGGAAAAGAAGGTATTCAAAGTGCTTTAAAAACAGGTGCAGGAAAAGTAATTGTTCGTGCTAAAACAATGACTGAAGAGATGGCTAAAAATCAAGATAGAATAGTTGTTACTGAAATACCTTATGAAGTTAATAAAGCTGAATTAGTTAAATCAATTGATACATTAAGGGTAAATAACTCTATTGATGATATTTTAGAAATAAGAGATGAAACAGATCAAGAAGGATTAAGAATTGCTATAGATCTTAGAAAAGGTGCCAATGCACAATTTATTATCAATTATTTATTAAAAAATACAGACCTTCAAGTAAGTTATAACTATAACATGGTAGCTATTATGAATCACAGACCAGTTTTAGTTGGTGTGATTCCTCTTTTAAAAACTTATATTGAACACCAAAAAGAAGTTATTACAAACCGTTCTAATTTTGAATTAGAAAAAGCATTAAAGCGCCAACATATCGTTGAAGGTTTAATTAAGATGGTATCTGTTGTTGATGAAGTTATTAAAATTATTAGATCTTCTAAAAACAAAGCAGATTCAAAAGAAAACTTATGTAAAAGATTTGATTTCACAGAACTTCAAGCAGAAGCAATCGTTACTTTACAACTTTATAGATTATCTTCAACAGACATATTAGCACTAGAAGAAGAAAATAGAAAATTAGATGAAAAAATCAAAGAACTAAATGAGATTTTAACAAATGAAAAAGTTTTATTAGAAGTTATTAAAGGTGAATTAATGTATTATCACGATACATTAGGAACACCAAGATTATCTCAAATAGAAGAAGAAATTGAAAATATTAAAATTGATGAAACCCAACTGATTACTGATGAAAAAGTAGTTGTAGGAATAACTAAAGATGGCTACGTTAAAAGATCATCACTTAGAAGTTACAATGCTTCTAATCTTCCAGGATTAAAAGAGCATGATGCTATTTTATACGAAGAAGAAGTACAAACATTAGATACATTACTCTTGTTTACAAACCTAGGAAATTATATATTCCTACCTGTTCATAAGATTGATGATCAAAAATGGGGAGATTTAGGTACTTATGTTAATAACATAGTTACTATTAGCAAAGATGAAAAAATTATTAAAGTCTACTGTATCTCTAATTTTAAAGTGAACTTGAATCTACTCTTAGCTACTAAGCAAGGTATGATGAAACAAGTTAAATTAGAAGACTTAGAAATATCAAGATACTCTAAACCAGTAAGAGTCATGAAACTATCTAAAGATGATGAAGTTGTATCAGTTGATATGAACCAAAAAAATAACATTGTTGTTTTATCACAAAATGGATACGCCTTAAGATTTAAAACAGAAGAGTTACCTTTATATGGTCTAACTGCATCTGGTGTAAAAGGAATTGCCCTATCAGAAAATGACTCTGCTAGTGTAGCATTCTATGCTAAAGATTCAGATGAATTCTATTTCTTAACAAATAGAGGACATATTATCAAAGATAATGTTTATGAGTTACCAGTTTATTCAAGATATAGAAAAGGTATTATGATTTTAGAAAGACAAAAAACAAATCCACATCTAGTCATGAGTGCGTCAAGATTATCTAAGACACAAACAAAAGATAATGTAGCGATTAGAATACTATCAGATAAAACAGGATTATTGATGCCACTTTCTGAAGTAAAATACACACCAAATAAATTTGGCAAGAAAATTATTGATGAAAAAGGTTACTACATTGAAGTTAAAAACTCAATAAATGAAGAGTTAGAAGAACCTATTATAGTCACTAAAAAAGAACCTATTGTGATTAAAAAACAAGAAGAAAAAGCACCAATTGTTGAAGAAGTTTTAGTTAAAAAAGAGAAAAAAATACGTTTAAGTCGATTAGATTTATTCGATGATGACGATTTATAAAATAAAACAGGAGGCTTTTATGAAAATTAACGTTTTAAACCAAGTTTTAGAAGTTAAAAAAGGAGATACATTAGAAGAAATAGCCAAACAAGCTAAGATAACTGATGCCGTAGTAGCAACCGTTGATGGTAGACTAAGGGAATTAACATATAAGTTAGAAAAAGATAACTCAAATGTTGAATTTTTAAACTTATCAAATACGGATGCTGTAAGAGTTTATGAGGCAAGTTTAAGATATTTATTTGCTATGGCAACATACAATTTATATCCAGAAATAAAACTAAGATTTAACTATAGTATCTCACGTTCTATTTTAGCTGTTTTCGAAGGTTATGAAAATGTTCCTGAAGAAAAACTTGAAAATATCATCAATGAAGTAAATAGATTAGTTTCATTGGATTTAGAAATTAAAAGAGTTAAAACAACTAAAGATAAAGCCATTGAAATTTATGAAAAGTTAAACTTAAAAGATAAGATTGATATTCTAAAATATAGAGAAGAAAACAACGTCAACCTTTATCAAACAGCTGATTACATGAACTACATGTATAGTTATATGGTTCCTAAAACAGGACATTTAAAGAAATTTAAAGCATTTAACTATCACCCAGGATTTATTATTCAATTTCCAAGAACAGAATTCCAAGGAAATATTCCACCATTCGTAGATGCCCCAACCTTTGGCAAAGCATTAAGAAATGTTGCTAAATGGGGTAAAATTATTGGTGGAAATACCATTGATAATATTAACAGATATACTGAAACAAGAGATAGTCAAGTTGATTTTGTTAACTTATGCGAAACAAAATTAAATAATCAATTATCTGAATTAGGCAAAAGAATAGAAGAAAATAAAGAAGATATTAGATTAATCGCAGTTGCTGGACCATCATCAAGTGGAAAAACAACCTTCACAAATAGATTAAGAATAGAACTTTTAAGCCTAGGGATTAGACCAGTTATGATATCAATGGATGATTACTATTTTAGAAAAGAAGATGCACCAAAAGATAAAGATGGAAAACCAGACTTAGAACACGTTGAAGCCCTAGATATTGAATTATTTAATAAAGATATGTTGTCTTTAATTCAAGGAAATGCAGTGACACTACCTAAGTTTAATTTCCATACAGGAAAAAGAGAAGCAGGAAAAACAATTAAAGTAGATAAGAATAGTCCTATTCTTATTGAAGGCATTCATGCCTTAAATGACAGACTGACTTCACTTATTCCAAAGCATCAAAAATTTAGAATTTATATTTCTCCACAAACTCAATTACATATTGATAACCATAATCCAATTAGTATCACAGACTTAAGATTATTAAGAAGAGCAGTTAGAGACCAAAAATATCGTAATTCACCTGTAACTTCTACAATGGATATGTGGCCATCAGTAAGAAGAGGGGAGTTCAAATGGATTTATCCTTATCAAGAGGAAGCTGACTTTGTCTTTAATTCAGAATTGACTTATGAAATATCAGTCTTAAAACAATTTGCAATGCCACATCTTTTAGCAATTCCAGCAGAAGATAGACATTATATTACAGCGAACCGCTTGGTTAAATTCTTGAAATACTTTAGAGAAATTGATCCAGAATTAGTTCCAAACAACTCAATTTTAAAAGAATTTATTGGTGGAAGCCCGTTCCACGATTAGGAGGTAAGAAATGAAAGCATTACAAAATATGGAACGTATACAAGTTAATCATGAAGTAATGCTTTTATTACTTTCTGTATACGAATCTAAAGGTAAAGAATTCTATTATGATGAGCTATTTAGTAGAGATAGTAATGTCTATGAAAAAAAAGTAGTGTTAGATAATGCATATTATTTTGCAAAAATTTTTTCTTTTGATTTAACTGATAGTAGATTGAAATTACTTGCAAAAAAAGATTTATTATCAAAAAATAAAGAAGAACAATTTTATATCAATATTAGAGAGGCTTTAACTTTAGTACAAAAAAATCCAAAAGATTTTGAATTACTTGTCAATGAAATAAGTGATCTAGCAAAACTATTATCCGAACAGACAAACCCTATTAAATATCAAACCTATAAGTCAGAAGAAATAGCAATTCTAGCCACTAAAAAAGAAAAGTCTAAAAAAGAAGATCTAGAAAAACTAATAGAATTATTTAATAAACAAATTAAAACAAAACAATACGAACTTTCACAATTGATAGCTAACTTCTATGTGGATTTCTTAAACATGAAAATCTTTAGCGATAAGAATCAAGAAATAGCACTCATATTGCTTTATGCTTTACTGATTAAACATTTTAATGTATTTAAATATGTAAGTTTCTTTAAAAATTTTAATGATTTTAAAACTATTTGGAAAAGTGGATTAGATCAAGCTAATTATTACTGGGAAACACATTATGCACAAACTGATTTATTAAGTAGAGTCTTAGTGGACATACTCAAAAAATCCTATGAAGAAGTAGATGAATTTTCACGTGAATATGCATTTGAAAAAAATCTCAACAAGTCTGACAACATTGAAAATACAATTAGTAAAGGTAATGAGGTATTTACCAAAGAAGATATAAGAAAAGCCCATCCAACAGTTAGTGAAGCAACCATTGATAGAACATTAAAAAGACTAAAAGATGAAAATATTATTAGACCTCTTGGAAAAGGAAGAAGTTCTAAGTGGATTAGAATAGTTGAATCTAGAAATAAGAATAAAGATCAACAATTAACATTATTCTAAAAAAGTAAGTTTATAAAAGTAATTTTAAAGAGGATAGAATCTATCTTCTTTTTTTAGGATAAAATACGTTTGATTTACACAGATGTGAATAATAAAAAATGTAAGCGCTTTGTTTTGTGCTTGACTAAAGCGCTTACAAATGATACTATAAAATTATAAAACAATGGAGGGATTAAATGAAAAAAGTATTAGCATTATTTTTATTAGGTGTTACAGCTATTCTTTTAGCAAGTTGTGGAATCAATAATGAGCAAAAAATAGATGAAATCTTTGACAGTATCACGCTACCAACAGAGACTAAAGATAATATAGTTTTAATAGAGAAAAGCGAAAAATACCCAGACGCAAAATTTACTTGGACTTCCAATAATACATCAAGCCTTACTTCAAAGGGTGTTGTTAATAGGAAAGAAGTAGATGTCACAGTTCAATTGTTTTTACTAGTAGAATTGAATAGTGCAAAAAAAACAAAAACGTATTCTATTAAAGTTTTAAAAGACGATAAAGAAATAGTTATACCAACTATAGATTACAAACAATTCAATAATCCTTATGGCTTTGCCTCTTTAGGTATTACAGATAGAACAAATGCAGTTGCTAAAGAAGTTTCAACTGAAATAGAGTTCTTAGAGACGTTAGAGAATAAAGAAAATAAAGTGATTAAAATAACTAAAGATTTAAACATGGGATACCTAAATGTAGTCAAAAACTTAAAAGCTGCTAATAAAGATGAAACTAGAATAAAAGAATTAACAGAAAATAATTCTTTATATAGACGAAATCCTAATATTCCAATGCTACATCCTGTTTTAATTGAAGAAGGAGTAGGTCAACTTATTTTAGATGGAAGAGAAGATTTAATGATTTATTCTGAAAACGGAATAACCATTAAACACTTAACAACTCATATTAAAGGAAATTCAAAAAATATAGTTATCAGAAATATCAAGTTTGCAGATATATGGGAGTGGGATGAAAAAGATCGTGGTCAATATAAGGAAAACGATTGGGACTATTTCACATTAGAAAATGTTAATGGCTTATGGTTTGATCATTTATCATTTTCTAATTCTTACGATGGCATCATTGATGCAAAAAATAATGTAGAAAATGTTACATTATCCTACTTAGATTTAAATTTTGTCGTAACGGATTTTATAACTGTTCAAATGGATATGTTAGAAAATAACAGAACTGAGCATCCTTATTATGATGAATTACGAAATAGTGCAAGCAAAGAAGATATTACGATTGTTGCTGCTAGTCAGAAAAAAGGATTCAATTTTGGTAATACTACAGATGGATCAGGATTTGAAAATATTACAGTAACAATGCATCATATTTATGCTAAAAATCTACAAGATAGATTTCCTAGATTAAGAAAAGGTGATGTGCATTTATATAACGTTATATCAGATGCAACCGATATTTCTAAATTAAGAAATATAGGTATTCCTATTGTGAGCCAAGCGATTGTTCCAACTGAACAAGGAGCAGTTTTAATGGAAAATAGTGTCTTTAAAAATATTGCAGAAGCTATTAAAACACACCAAGATAGCAATCTAGACAGTAGATATACTGGAAAATACAAAGTTATTAATAGTTATCATATAACAGGTGAAACAGTCTATAAAGGATCAAGTGATGATGAAAATACTCTTTGGATCCAAAGTAATACTAATGCAGCTAAACAGCCATTCTATTTTAGAAACTGGCAAACGATACCATATAAATACTTACTAGAAGAAACTGCAAAATTAGAAGAAAGTTTTGATAAAAATCAAGCAGGTGTAGTTCAATTAACAGATTTTGATTGGTTAAAGATTGATATCAGTTTAAGTGAAAATAGTTCTAATAGAGGACAAATGATTCTTCCTGAAATGATTTCTTTGGATAAAGTGGTATTAGTTAAAAAAGCAGATACATACGTTCCTAATTTTAAAGTAATCAATTTTTATGGTAATAAAGAATTATTATTAAATACAGATTATACATACACTACAAATCTAGAGTTAGATACAACTGTACCAGGAAAATATGAAATAGAATATATAATCACATCAAAAACTGATAGTACAAATATTATAAAAATAGTACAAACAGTTATTGTTTATGATGAAACTAAAGAAAATGAAATTTATGCGTATAATATAAGTGATGAACAAAACGAAATGATCAATATATCACTTAATCTCTATATGAAAAAAGGTAATTTACATTACTTAATCACTGATCTAGAAAACCTATCACAAGATGATATATTGAATCATCAAGATAAAAAGTTAGTTGAAATTAATGATACTAGTATGATGCTAGAAAATATTCAATCTAATCGTAAAAAATACATATATTTAATCACAGAAACCAATGAACTTTATAGTCAAATAATCAAATATGATATTGTTAATGAAGAAGTGATTGAAATTACAACTGAAGAAGAATTTAACCAAATGTTAAGCGAACCTATAACCAAAGGAAAATATTACAAACTCATGAATAACCTTGATTTTACTGGCAAAACAATGAGCATCAGTACTATTTTCGAAGGTGTCTTAGACGGTAATGGATTCAAAGTTATGAATCTAACAGAAAAAAACTTAAGAAAAGGTATCTTTGAAGAAATTAAAAATGGAGTAGTTAAAAATATTACTTTTGAAAATATTAAGCTAACAGAGTTAAATAAGAGTGATAGAAATGGACTTCTTTCAGGAGCTATATCAGGAAAAACCACTATATACAATATAGAATTTAATAAGATAGAAATAACAGCTAAAAAGAATAAATTAGGACTTATAACAGGAGAAATAAGATTAGATTCTAGAGTAGAAATAAATAATATAAAAATTACTGATGTAAAATTATCAGCAAATAAATTAACAGCATTTTTAGTAGGAGAGCTAGGTAGCCTATCAAAAGTGATTATTAAGGATATTTATATGGATGTGGCAATTATTAATGCACCTTCAAATGAAGGAGCAGGATTGATCGCTAATATGGTAACTAATTCAAATCTAGATATATCTAATGTATATGCTACAAATATTCATGTTTCTGCAAGTCATAACGTAGGATTTATTGCAGGAAAAGTAAACTCTGAAGTAAGACTTAATGCAAACAATATATTTGTAGAATTGATAACTTATGAAATGAAAAAAGCAAATTACAATACCATGGTTGGAAATAATGATGGTATATCAACTTTAGGAGAAAAAGTATTCTTAAAAGGAATTACTAAAAAAGATGGAAATAAAGGATTAGGTGAAAGCACATATATAGCAAATGATATTATTTTAGATGAAACTTGGTTTACAGAAAATTTAAAAGATATGCTTGATTCAGAATCTTGGAAATATCAAGACAACGGGCTTATTTTAAAATAGTATTTAAATAAAAAAGTGAGTATAACTATCTAAATTGAGTTATGCTCACTTTTTATTAAAGTATAATCTAATAGAATAAAAATATCCCCTATTTTAAAATAGGGGATTATTAAGTATTATTTTCTAGTTACAAGTGATTTACCAGTCATTTCAACAGGTTTATCAATACCTAAGAAATCAAGTAAAGTAGGCGCAACATCACATAAAGCACCTTCATGAACAGTCACATTTTTATCAGTAACAATGACTGGAACTAAATTAGTAGTATGTGCTGTATGAGGATTACCTAAAGCATCTCTCATTTGTTCTGCATTACCGTGATCTGCTAGAATGATTGCTACTCCACCAATAGAAAGAATAGCCTCAACAACCTCTTTTACACAAGCATCAGTTGTTTCAACTGCCTTAACTGTTGCTGGGATAGAACCAGTATGACCCACCATATCTGGATTAGCAAAGTTTAAAATCATTGTATCATATTGTTTAGAAAGAATAGCTTTGACAGCTTTGTCTTTTACTTCGTAAGCACTCATTTCAGGTTTTAAATCATAAGTAGCAACTTTAGGAGACTCAACTAAAATTCTATCAGCACCTTTAAGTTCTATTTCACGACCACCATCAAAGAAGAAAGTAACATGAGCATATTTTTCAGTTTCAGCTGATCTAAATTGTCTTAGACCGTTATTTGCAATGACTTCACCATAAATGTTTTTTAAGTCTTGTAAAGGATATGCTAAGACACCCTTAACGCTTGCGTTATAATGCATCATAGAAACAAAGAAAATGTTATGTAAAGGTTTGTCAAATTTGAAATCAGCTTTACCTTCAGCATGATACAATTTAGTGTCTTCTGGATTAGAAATAGCTGTTGCTATTCTAATTGCTCTATCTGGTCTGAAGTTAGCAAAGATAACAGCATCATTATCACTGATTAAACCATTTTCATCAACCACAAAAGGATTCACGAACTCATCAGTTAAATTATTATCATAAGCATCTTGAATACCTTCAATAGCAGTTTTAAATTTAGGACCAGTTCCTAGAACCATTGTATCATATGCTTTTTGTAATCTTTCCCAGTTATTATCACGGTCCATAGCATAATATCTACCTGAAACAGTAGCAACCTTTAATCCATGATTAACTAAATCAGTTACATAACCTAGACCTGATGTTTGAGGGGTATCACGGCCATCAGTAAAAGCATGTAAATAAGTTTTATCTGATACACCTTGTTGTTTAGCTAAATCATATAATGCTTTAATGTGAGTAGTATAGGCATGCACACCACCGTTTGATACTAAACCAAGAATATGTAATTTACTATTATTTTTTTTAACATGTTCAATTGCTTTTAAGAAAGCTTCATTCTTGAAAAATGAACCATCTTTAATTGAAACATTAATTCTTGTTAATGATTGATAAACAACACGACCTGCTCCTAAATTTAAATGTCCTACTTCACTATTACCCATTTGTCCTTCTGGTAGACCAACAGCTTCGCCTGATGCTACTAAAGTGCTATGTGGATAAGTTTTAAATAAATGTTCTAAATATGGAGTTTTAGCTAATGTAACAGCATTTGAATCGCTTGGTTTAGCTAAGCCTAAACCATCCATAATGATAAGTCCTGCAAATTTTTTCATACTTTCACCTCAATATATTTTTCATTTCTATTATACAATATATTTGGTTAAAAGTAACAAATTGTGGTAGAATTGTTATAGAAAGAGTGTGAGTGAAATGAATAGAAAAACATTAACAAAATTATTTTATATACCTGTGCAACTATACTTTTTAGTGGTGGCAGTCTTTTTAATAATAACAATGAATACAGTGATTGCAGAAAATATCACACATTTACTAGGCGGAGTTGCATTAGCAATTGGCTTTGTACCGCTTATTTTATATAAAAATATGAGAAGAAAATTAAAGCCATATGGTAGTATTTATGCTTACTATGGATATGAAGCATTTTTATTTATTTTGCCTATTTTGCTTTACTATGCCTCAATGCAAAATGACATTATTGAAATTATTGCATTTGTCTTTTTATTTTTAACAGTTGTCTATACAAGAGTAGTTACTAAACTCTTTATGATGTCAGAAGAAAAGATAACGAATATTATTCCAGAGGTTAAAAAAAATACAGACTTAAAAGTAATCATAGCTTCAATATTCTTATTTACATACATCATACTTAATGTATGGTTTGGCTATATTAAACCAACTTATATTACTACTCCAACAACAGTGTATGAATATATAGTAATAGTTCTTATTTTAGTTTCCGTTTTAGTGCTTGAATATAAAAAAATTGTTAGAGTCCCTAATAAAAATGGGTATTATATATCACTTGTATTATTAATCTTATATTTAGCTGTACCACTTTTATATAGTCAAGATTTTAAATTATTTATTGCATACACAGTAGTTTATGCAACTGGTTATATGAGTTTATATTTATTTGGATTTGAAGAGTTTCCATTTCTAAAAAGATAAAGTACTTGAAAAAATATTTGATGGTGCTATAATAAAATAGAATTTAATAACTTCGGGGCGGAGCGGAATTCTCCACCGGCAGTATAGTCTGCGAGCGTTAAGCATGAACTAGTGAGATTCTAGTACCGACAGTTAAAGTCTGGATGTGAGAAGAAAAATATACGTTTTTTTAACGTCTTTTTTAGTCGTCCTTAAGTTTTTGGATGACTATTTTATTTTTAAAAGGAGTTAAAAATGAAAAACAAAATTATTTTAAAAAAACTTGTGTATATTATTTCTTTATCCGCTATAGCAATTATAGTCAGTTTGATTGAAATACCAATACCATTAGCAGAAGGATTTAAACTAGATTTCAGTGAGGTAGCTATTTTAATCGCTTACTTAGTTTTAGGATTTAGGGGTGCTAGTACTGTTATTTTAATTAGAACGCTTGTTAGACGTTTATTTAGAGGGTTTGATCCTATGGGACTCTTTGGAGAATCATTAGCCTTTTTTTCATCATACATTATGTTATTTACATATATGATGATCAAGAAAGTGTTTAGGGATAAACAACAACCTTTAATTTTAGATATGCCCATTGAAATAGAAAAAATAAGCCTGAAAAAATGGATTTTAGTTCCAATTATTTTTTCTTTAAGTCTAGGCATTTCATTTACAGTACTTCATCTTTCTATCACACCATACGTAATTGGAATGATTACGATGAATAAACCGCTTATTCCATATGATAATTTTTCATCGTATATAGTTAAAGCTTTTATTTTCTCATTTTCATATATTCCGTTAAATTTTGTTAAAGGTGCAGCAAGTGGGATTGTCTTTTTATTACTTAAACCAAGAATTGAGCAAATTGAACTTTAAAAAAAGCATGCTAGATAAAATTGATATTTTAACATAGATAAAATCAGGTGTTTTAGGTAAAAGAAAAGAGAAGTATAACGGAGTCTTAAAGAAAGCGTTTTCAATTATAGGCATCTTTCAAATTAGTTTAAAATAGAGTATAATAATTATGGAAATAAAAACGATAAAAAATAAGGAGTGAATTAAATGCCATACATTACAGAAGTATATGCACGCGAAGTTTTAGACTCACGTGGTAATCCAACAGTAGAAGTTGAAGTTTATACTCAATCAGGAGCATTCGGACGCGCAATCGTTCCATCAGGTGCTTCAACAGGAGAACACGAAGCTGTTGAATTAAGAGATGGAGATAAAAAAAGATATTTAGGTAAAGGGGTTTTAAATGCAGTTAACAACGTTAACGAATTTTTAGGACCTGAAATCGTCGGTTTTGATGTTACTGATCAAGTAACAATTGACCAATTATTAATCGCTTTAGATGGAACACCTAACAAAGGTAAATATGGAGCTAATGCTATTTTAGGTATTTCAATGGCTGTAGCAAGAGCTGCTGCTGATTTCTTAGGAGTTGAATTATACCAATATCTTGGTGGATTCAATGCTAAACAATTACCAGTTCCAATGATGAATATTGTAAACGGTGGAGCACACTCAGATGCACCAATCGATTTTCAAGAATTCATGATCTATCCAGTTGGAGCTAAATCATTTAAAGAAGCTATCCGTTGGGGAACTGAAGTATTCCATAATCTAAAAGCTATTCTTAAAGCAAAAGGATTAGTAACTGCAGTTGGTGATGAAGGTGGTTTCGCACCAAATCTTGCATCAAATGAAGATGTTATTGATCATATTTTAGAAGCTATTAAAAAAGCTGGATATGAAGCAGGAAAAGATATCTATATTGGATTTGACGTTGCAGCTTCAGAATTCTTTGATAAAGAAAAAGGAAAATATGTTTTCAAAAAATCTACTAAAGAAGAATTTACTTCTGAACAATTAGTTGAATACTATGCTAAACTAGTTAAAAAATACCCAATTATCTCAATTGAAGATGGTATGGATGAAAATGACTGGGCAGGATGGAAATTATTAACTGATAAATTAGGAAAAGATGTTCAATTAGTTGGTGATGACTTATTTGTTACAAACACAGAATATTTAGCTAAAGGGATTGCTACTAATACAGCAAACTCAATCTTAATTAAAGTTAACCAAATTGGTACTTTAACAGAAACATTTGACGCTATCGAAATGGCTAAACGTGCTGGTTATACAGCTGTTGTGTCTCATAGATCAGGTGAAACAGAAGATACTACAATTTCAGATATCGCTGTTGCTACAAACGCAGGACAAATTAAAACAGGTTCAGCATCACGTACAGACCGTATTGCTAAATACAACCAATTAATTAGAATTGAAGATCAATTAGGAGATACAGCAGTATACCTAGGATTAAAATCATTCTATAATTTAAAAAAATAAGTATAATTTATAATTAATTAGAGAGCACTTATAAAAAAGTGCTCTTTTTTTAATGCAAATAAATAAATAAATTATTTGTACTGAAAGAATTTACATTACAAAACTTTTACTCTTATGATTAGTTATTTAATGTTATAATATTTATGAGGTGGAAGAATGACCCGATTAAATGAAGTGTTCATATGGTATTATGAACAAAATAAAGAATTTATAACAATTGAAGAAATCGAAGATAAATTTGAAGGTGACGCATTAGAACTTATTAAAGAAATGGTAGGTTTTTTTGACTATCATGAAGCTTATGGATATTCACTTAGTAAAAGATATGCTCTAGGTTTATTAGATGTTAAAAAGAATGTAGCTTTTCTCTTACAAGAAGGGAAAGATTTAATACTTGAAAAAAGAGATTTAAAAGATGGTATGAACAAGGATTTAGTATTAGTTCAAAAACATAAAAAGTATAATGCAGTAATTAAAGTATTAAAACGTAACTTAACTGATATTGTTGCAAGTGTTAAAAAGAATAGAAATAATGTTTTATTTACTCCAAACAAAACATTTGATAAAAATGTTGTAGTTAAAAATTTCCCAGATAGTTTAGTAGATGGTCACGTTGTATTATTAAAAGTAGTAAGTATCACTCAATATAATATTGTTACAGAATTTAGTGAAATCATTGGACATAAAAATGATCCAGATATAGATATCTTAGAAATCATTTATGAATATCAATGGCCTTTAGAATTTCCAAAAGAAGTGCTAGATTCATTAGAACATATTGAGGTTGATGAACAATATGAAAAACAAACAAGAAGAGATTTAACAGATGAGTTTATTATTACAATAGACGGAGCTGATGCAAAAGATTTAGATGATGCAATTTCACTTGTGAAAAATGATAATGGCACATATAAATTAGGCGTTCATATCGCTGATGTAAGTTACTTTGTAAAAGAAGGGACATTAGTGGATAAAGAAGCTTATAAAAGAGCTACTAGTGCATATTTAGCGGATAGAGTGATTCCTATGATCCCTCATGTTTTATCCAATGGATTATGCTCTTTAAATCCTAATGAAGCTAAATATACAATTACATGCGAAATGATTTTAGATAATGAATATAAGGTTTTATCATATGAAATATTCCCAAGCATTATCATTAGTAAAAGAAGATTAACTTATAAAGAAGTTAATGAATTGTTAAAGCAAAATCAAAGTTTAAATGATCAAAAACTTGATGATATGTTATTAAAAATGAATGAAATTTCCCAACAATTAAAATTGTATAGACGACGCCGTGGAGGGATTGAATTTGAGAGCACTGAAATCAAATTTATCACTAATGATGAAGGCAAAATTATAGATGTTGAAGAAAGAAAAACAGATGATGCAGAAGAACTTATTGAATCATTTATGTTGTTAGCTAATGAGACAGTTGCCTATAATTTCCAAAGATTAAACTTACCAGGAATTTATAGAATACACGAAAAACCTGATGTACAAAAAATGGAACAGGCTTTAGATACATTGTTCAAACTAGGACAACCTGTTGATTATAAACGTATGATCCAACCTAAAAGTATTCAAAAACTAACTGAAGGAAGTAAGGATACGCCTTATCAGTATATTGTTCATAATACTTTATTACGAGCAATGCAAAAAGCTAAATACAGTCCAGAGTCCCTTGGACATTATGGCTTAGGTGCTAAATATTATTCACACTTTACATCGCCTATTAGAAGATATCCTGATCTTATTTTACACAGAATGATTAGAGAGTTTTTATTTACAAAAAAAGATATGAAAAAGAGTGTTAAGCACTTTAACAGAATTTTACCTGATGTATCTGATCACACATCAGCACAAGAAAGAAAAGCTATCATGATGGAACGTGATGTAGATAAGGCAAAAAGTTGTGAATACATGTTAGATAAAATTGGACAGACCTTTCCTGCACTGATTGTACAAATGATGAATGCTGGTATGTTTATCAAACTTGAAAGTGGCATTGAAGGTTTTATATCATTAAGAGATTTAAGTGGTTTTTATGAGTATGATGAACAAACACTTACTTATAAAAATAATAAAGGAAAAGATTATAAACTGGGAGATAGAGTTGTTGTTAAACTAATTGATGTTAACATGATTGAAAAACAAATGAACTACTCCATAGTTGATACCGAATCAAAAGAGTTGGTGAAGAAATATGAAAATCGTCGCACAAAATAAAAAAGCTACCCATGACTATTTTATAGAAACAAGATATGAAGCAGGAATCCAGCTTCTAGGAAGCGAAGTTAAGTCTATTAGAGCTACTAAAGTGAATTTAAATGATGCACATGTTAATATTAGAAATAATGAAGTGTATCTTCTTAATATGCATATTTCAAAGTATGATTTTGGGAATAGATTTAATCATGATGAATTACGTACTAGAAAATTATTATTAAATAAGAAAGAAATACTTAAACTTCAAAGTAAGATAAAAGAAGATGGGTATACAATTATACCACTTAAGGTATATTTAAAAGATGGACTGATTAAGATAGAAATCGCACTTGCAAAGGGTAAGAAAAATTACGATAAGAGAGAAAGCCTAAAAGAAAAAGATATGCAAATGCGCATGAAAAAACAATTTAAAATGAACTAACTAAGTAAATTTTAAAAATATTAAGTAGGTATTTATGGAATTAGAAATAATAAGAATGATTCAGAGAATAAGAAATGTTTTTTTTGATCATTTTTTTAATTTAATCACAGAACTTGGAGATCAATATGTTTTTATTCTGGTGGTTGTGTTCTTTTATTGGTTTATAAATAAAAAATCAGCTTATAGATTGGTCTTTGTTTTCTTGTTGAGTTCTGCTATGGCAACCATTATAAAACAAGTAGTAAAAAGACCTAGACCTTATATTCAAGATGAAAAGCTAACTGTTTTAAGAAAAACAGGAGGATATTCATTCCCAAGTGGGCATTCACAAGCTATTACAATTCAGTCACTTTTTATTTATAATGAGAGTTATTATAAAAATAAATATATTAAAATAATTTTAATTTTTTTAACTACTATTGTTCTATTTTCAAGAATGTATCTAGGTCAACACTATTTAACAGATGTAATTGCAGGGCTAGCACTGGGAAGCTTAATGTATTTGCTAGGTAATTTTTTATTTAAGAAAATGAATAATAAGGAAGAAGTATATGCACTTGTTTTAAGTTTTTTAATTAGTGTTATTCTAATTATTTTATTATTCTTTAAACCGGCATACGAAAGTTATCATAAAATTTATATAGGAGCATTTGGACTATTAGGATTTAGTGTAGGATATTATTTAGATAAGAAGTATTTGAAATATGAAGTTAAAAATAGTAGGTTAAAACATATCTATAAATTCATCATTGGGGTATTAGGGGCTTTACTAATTTACTTTGTAATTGAGATTATTTTTAAAGATCAAAGTTTATATAAGGACGCGATTTTATACTTACTATTAGGGTTATGGATAAGTATCGGCTCTTTATATGTATTTAAGAAAGTGGTGGGTTATGATCAAGAAAAGCTTTAAAGAATTAACTATCAATGAATTATATGATATATTGAAATTAAGATCAGAGATATTTATATTAGAACAAAATTGTGCTTATCAAGATTTAGACGATGTTGATAAAAGAGCTGAACATTATTTTATTTTAAATGATAAGTCTGAAGTTATCAGTTATGCCAGATTTATTCCTGAAAACATTAAATATGAAACAGCGTCTATCGGGAGAGTAGTAACTAAAAAAGAAGCACGAAAAAATGGATATTCTAAAAGAATTATTGAAGAAATGATTAGAGATCATAAACAACAAATTACGATTTCAGCTCAAGTTCAAGCACAACCATTTTATGAAAAGATAGGATTTAAAACAGTAGGAAATATCTATTTAGAAGATGACATCCCCCATATAAAAATGACGATTAATTGAGGTGAATGAAATGATGCGACTCGATTTTGGAATCAAAAATAGTAGAATATGGCACTTGTGCTCTCTAGAATTAGAAAAAAACTCTAGTGCAACCTTAGATAACTGGACGCGTTATAATGGTGGTATCAAAGAGATATTTTATATTAATGATAAAATAAAATTTTTAGAAATAGATCACTTTAATCATACTTTTACTTTTTATAAGTCAAACATTAGAAAACAGAACAAGGAAGATTTTAGAAGATACTATAAAGATTATTTTGAATATACAGAAATAGAAGAAGTATCAATATGATACTTTTTTTTCTTGCTATTTTTTAAACACTATGTTATTGTATTAGTATAGTGATACAACGAGGAGGAAATATGAACTTAAATAAGCTATATAAAAGAAGTTGGAATACAATTACTTTTGAATATATCATGGTATCTTTTTTTATTTTACAATTTGTTTTTCTTATTCTAAATAAGGGTACTAAAAATAATGACAGGGAGTTTCAAATAATTATTTATCATATTTTTGGTTTTATCTATGTGCTTAACACGAAGTTAACTACTATGACGAATAAACAAAGTTACCTCTTATTACTTCCAATAGAGGCAGAAAAAAGAACTAAAAATCAAATCAGTTTTTTGCTCAAATATGATATAAAAAATATTATTATTTACACTTTAGTTCCAATGAATTTATTTCTAAGAAAAGAAAATATGATAGAGAGAATAGATTTATTGATTCTATTATTCGTAGTGATGCTCATCTGTTCAGTCATTTATCATTTTTATATATCCGTGAGTAAAATAGATCACATAGTGACAAGGTTTTTAGTGGAAGAAAAAGAAGTAAGTCTTTTAAAATATTTCATTAGATTCATTTTAACCTATGTTGGTTATTCACTTCTGCTATGTGTTATATCATTTACACATGAAACCAAAGTTATCAAACCAGTCATCTTATTATCTATAATGATTCCTTTTTACTTAATTTTAACAGTAATTAGGTATAAAAGAGTATTAGCTAACTCTCACTTTCAAGAAAAGAGATTGAAATCTTTATCAGACAGGAGTGATGCGAATGTGGAAATTTAATGATGAGACACCTTTATTTAAGCAATTAGTGGAACAAATTAGGTTAAAAATTATTAATGGTTCTTATAAGCCAGGAGAAAAAATACCATCTGTTAGAGAGTTTTCTGTAGAAACTAAGACAAACCCTAATACTGTAGTTAAAGCATTATCAGAACTGGAAAATGCAGGACTTATTTATACAGAAAGAACAAATGGTAAGTTTGTAACAAAGGATATTGAAAAAATAAAGCATGAAAAACAAGAAGTTATTATGTTTAATATGAAACAAACATTTGATAAACTTTTCAGTTTGGGGATAACAAAAGAAGAATTGATTGAATACATAAAGGAGATGCGCAATGGCGATAATAATAATTTCTAACTTAACTAAAAAATTTAAAAATAAAAAAGCACTAGATGACATCAATATAGAATTTCTCCCAGGAAAAATATATGGTATTTTTGGTAATAATGGTGCGGGAAAAACAACACTATTAGATAGTATTGCGCATCTTTTAATACCAACAACGGGAGAAATTTTGGTAGATGATCATAAATTAGGAAAGCATTCAAAAGAAAAGATTTCTTTTATGATTGCCTCAGGATTTGAACTTTCAAGAGTTAAGGATTTTATTTTTTGGTATGAATACTTTTTTGAAGACTTTGATTCAGATGAAGCATTGCTTATGTTAAAAAAATATGACATTAGTTTAAAAGAGAGAGTTTCTGAGTTGTCAAAAGGAACACAAGAAAAATTATCTGTTATTTTAGCAATATCTAGAAAAACTGAAGTCTATATCTTTGATGAACCACTTACTGGTGTTGATCCAGTGGATAGAATTGAAATATTGGATTTAATTCTTTCAAAGTCAACACCAGAAACAACAATTATCTTATCAACACATCTTATTTCTGAGACTGAAAGAATTATTGATACTGCAGTTTTCATGAAAGAGGGAAAGATTATTCTTAATAAAGAAACAGATGAAATTAGAGATGAAACTGGACTATCTATTGATCAGTACTACAAGGAGCTTTATAAAAAATGCTAAAAATTCTAAACTATAATCTAAGTAAGATTTTTAATAAATACACTTATAGTATTATATCGACTTCGCTATTAGTTATGATTGGAACGTATTTTATGCCACACGATATTGCAAAAATTGTCATTTTATCTATAAATATTTTTATAGTTTTAAATATTGCATTTAAATTATATTTAAGAAAATCAAAAATGATTTTTATTCCTTATAGTAAAATTAAGATTATGCTAACATTTATTCTAGAATACTTAATATATATATCAACTGTGATTGGTATAAGCGTTTGTTTTTACACACTAAACTATAATAAGAATATAGAAACAAATCTTACTTTTTTTGAAATCATAAATATATTTAATAAAACAATCTTTCTATACTCTATAGTGATTTCTTTTTTCTATTTTGCAGAATCAAATATAAAAAATATAAATAAATTTTTGAAAGTTACAGTTTGGTTTTTAATGGCAGTAGATGCAGGTATCGCATTTGAAGCTATGGATTTCTATAAGGATAACGTTTATAATGAAGAAATAATTCTTGCTTATATTTTAGGCTGTCTAGTCCTATTGTTAAACTTCATTTTTATTATAATAATAAATGAAAAAAAGGATCTAAAAGATGGAGTTCAAGCATACGTATAAAAAGCACTAGATATCTTTAGAATACTTTAAAAAAGTAGAGTATTTCATATCAAGTATTTGCAAAGCTTGAGAAACAGTTAATTCATTATTCTTATACTTCTTAACTACTTTCTTAAAATTATTAGGAAGTACATATTTAGGGCGCCCCATGTGGACGCCTTTTTCTTTAGCTATTTTTATTCCTTCAGCTTGACGCTGTTTAATATTTTTTCTTTCAGTTTCCGCAACAAACGATAAAATTTGTAAAACAATATCACTTATAAACTTACCAACCAAATTATTGGCATCATTTCTAGTGTCTAGTAAGGGCATATCAAGTACTTTGATATCCGCTTCAATAACTTTTGTAATATAATGCCATTCTTCAATGATCATATCATAATTTCTACCTAATCTGTCAATGGAGTGGATTAGTAGTAAATCATTTTTCTTAAGTTTTTTTCTTAAATTTTGATAATTTTTTCTCTCAAAGTCTTTCCCACTTTGCTTATCAATAATAATTTGTTTAGCACTTAAGCCTTGCCTTAGCATTTCTTCATATTGTCTGTCGATGTTTTGTGTGATTGTTGAAACTCTAACATAACCGTAGCGCATAATAATTCCTTTCTTATTCACTTTTCTATATATTATATCAATATACTTGAAAAATAGTATAAAAAAAAATGCTCAAAATTTAAGCATAAAAGTAAAATTTGTTAAAGGTACACCTTTATAATGCTTTAAAAATGTCTAGAATTGATACATTTGATTGATAATACAAGCCTTTTTTCTCTAAATATGCTAAAATAGACGTGTATAATCCTTTTTAAAATTTAATTTATAAAGGTGTACCTTTATGAGTAATATAAACTGTTAAGCACAAAGAAAACTGAACTGGATGTTAAGCTCTAAAATTATACTTTTGGCATTTATTTTGATACACGTATCCATATTTATTAGAAGTATAAAATAAAAAATACTAGTAATTAGCCACAAACATGTAATGATAGTCTGAATAAAAAATAAGCACAAATAATAAAATTTGTTATTTTTCGTATAAATTGACTATTTAGCATTAAAAATCATAAAATTAATTATGAAAAAATACTATATAAAATGCTTAAAATCGATTTAAATATAGTCTAGATAATCTATCTAATATAGTCATTCTTAATGAAACAAAAGATTGAATATTTTACCAGATGAATCATAAATAAGGGCACATACTTCACAATGGTTACGCGCACAAAAAGAGCAAATAATATTAAAAGATTAGGAAAATTTAATTATTGCAAACTTGGAAATAGAGGATGGAGTGTTTCTGAAAATGAAGATCAAAATAAATATAGACAAGAATATGGTTATATCTGTTGTAGGATTATTATATCCACCCTCAATGGTTTTATTATCAATAGGGTTATACCTTGAAGGTTATATATTACCTGCACTGTGCATCATATTATTTTTAATACTTAGTATAACTTGTGGATTAATAGTTGGAATAGTATATGGTGAAATAAAAGAAAAAACTTAAAAAGTAAAAGAGATAAAGTTAATGAAAACGAGGATAGCTTGACAAAAGATGCTAGTCATAAGCCTAGATAGATATAAAAAGTATTAAAAAATTCAAAATAAAAATAGGAATAAGATAAAATTTAAAAGGGATGATTAAATGATAGAAACAATAAAAATAAGTAATATCAAATATTTTCAAGAACCTATTACTCTAAAATTAGGTAGCTACAAAACATTAGAGATTATTGGTAATAACAACACAGGAAAAACAACGATACTTAAAAGTCTAGAAGAAATAGTGTGCTTCATTAGAGGTGACATTACTTCTAAAGACTTAAACTATATTAATCATAAAGAAATATTTACTTATGAACTTAGCTTTATACTTAATGAAAAAAAATTCCAATATGAATTTAGAGTATTAGCATCAAAAGTTGTTTATGAAAGATTAAGTGGTCAATATGACTCTTATTTTAAAGACATCTATATAAAAAATGGCTCTAATTTAAAATTGGGAAAACAAGTAATTGGGGATATAAAAAAATATTTGGAACTCATTAATTTAGAAGAAACAAAACTACTTTTGCCTCTATTGCAATACACTAAAGATAATGATCTATTTAGTATTATATTAAATAAAATTACTAATTGTAAATTTGTCTATACATATAAAGCAAAGGCAAATGAGATATTAGATTTACTTGATTCATCGTGCGAAGTATTATTGTTAGATGATTTATATAATAGACTGGATGAACAAACAATTACCTATTTATTAGATAAAATTGTAAAAACAAATAAACAAGTCATCTACACTACCGTTAATCAAAATATTAAACTAGAAAAACTAGAAGATAATACTTATCTATTACAAGAACTTAGTATATAAGATTTCTTATTTATTATCATTTATTTTTTTGTTTGCCTTTAGCATGTTTTTTAAGTAAGTATAAAAATAAAATTGATCAACAGTATAAAAAATCCCCCGATAATTGACGGGGGATTATCATTAATTATTTAGTTGCTTTTTCAAAAAGTTTAGAAACTTCATCCCAGTTAACAACTGCAAAGAATGCTTCAACATAATCAGGACGACGGTTTTGATAATTTAAGTAATAAGCATGTTCCCAAACGTCTAATCCTAAAATTGGAGTACCTTTATCAAGTGGAGTATCTTGGTTTAAAGTAGAAGTAACTACTAATTTACCATCTTTTCCAACGACTAACCAAGCCCAACCACTACCGAAACGAGTTTTAGCAGCATTAGCAAATTCATTTTTGAAAGCTTCAAATGAACCAAAGTCGCGGTTAATAGCATCTTTCAATTTACCTTCTGGAGTAGCTCCGTTATTTACTTTTAGTAAAGTCCAGAATAGTGAGTGATTAAAGTGCCCACCACCGTTATTTTGTACAGCAGTACGAATATCAGCAGGTACACTTTCTAAATCGCTTAATAAAGAAACTAAGTCTTTATCTAATTCTGGGTGCTTTTCTAAAGCAGCGTTAAGGTTTGTAACATAAGCGTTATGGTGTTTACCATGGTGGATTTCCATAGTTTTAGCATCTATAAATGGTTCTAATGCATCAAATGCATAAGGTAATTTTGGTAATTCAAATTTCATTTTAATATTTCCTCCTATAAGTCTTTCTTATAGTTATATGATACACAAAAAACTAAACAATTTCAAAGTTATTGCTTAGAAATCAAAGAATCAATCATTTCTTTTGAAATATCAATATAGATTGTCTTATGGTTTTTGTAGTTTAACTGATAACCTGGTTTTCCAGGGATTTTCTTAAGATTTCTTACTTGTGTATAATCAACGGGAATAGAACTGGAGTCACTATAAGATGAAAAATGCGCTGCCAGCATTGAAGCCACTCTAATGACATTTTCATTTAAAGTGTCTCCTCTGTAGATGACATGACTCCCGCCACCATCTTTAATATGAAACCAGTAATCATTAGAATGTGCTATTTCAGAAACTAAATAAGCATTTTGTGTGCTTGATTTACCGATATATATGATACCTTCGGGTATTTCTATTTGTAAAATATTAGGCTTTGATTTCTTTTTTGAGTGATGAACTTGTTTTTTCTTACTATAACCTTCTAAAATTAATTCTTGTTCTAAATCATTATAATCATCACTATTAAGATATGAAAAACTTTTTATAATATCTTCATACCAAGTAATTTTATCTTCAATCTCAATTAAAAAGTCGCCCATATGTGTGATAGTTCTTTTAGCTTTTTGATAAAGTTTATAAAACTTTTGAGCATTTTGGTTTAATGTTAAATTAGAATCAAGTAAAATATCATCTAAAGTAGCTGACTTTAAATTTAAATCAAGGTTTGATTGATAAATATAATCTCCGTAGTCTTTATAAACTAAATTCTTCTCGGCTGTTAATTTTTGAGATTCTAAGGTAACTTTCTTTTTTATCGCTTTCTTAAGTTTATCATCAATAAATTTTTCTAGTTTTAAGTTAGAAGTTACTTTTTTAATACCTCGATTAGAAAGAAGTTCTGATAATGAATTGAAGTATTTCTTATTTGAAGAATTAAAAATATCGATGAAATAGAATTTTTGGCTATCTAATTCCAAGGTAGGCACAACTTCAAGGTTTTTAAGACTCATTACTTTTTCACTGACTAGATATTTTGCAAGTAAAGTTGAAACGCCCTCGTATTTTTCTGTTATTTCCTTATACGAAAGATGAGCGTCATAAGTATAATCTAAGAATGATAATTTAGATGAAGGAAAGTATTCAAAAGTTGCCTTAGGCATTAATTGTCTAGAGGTTAAAGAAAAAGATTTTTTAAAACAATCTAGAATAATATTGTCGCTAATTAGATATAAATTAGCATGCTTTCCCATTGCCTCAAAAATTAACTGTCTAGTCACAGGACCTTCTAAAAAATCATAGGTGGTAATATCGAAAATGATCACACGATCTGTATGGTGTTGTGAAATATTATTAATAATTCCACCTTCTAAATGCTTTCTTAGAGTCATTAAAAACTGGGATGAAAGACTAGAAGTACTCTTCGTTGAAGTAAGAAAAGCACTACATAAATGAGAATTTAAATTGATATTTAAAAACATTCTTTTTTTATTAAAATATAATTGAAATGAGAAAAGTTCTTTATCTGTTTGATTGATTTTTTCTATTCTTGCTTGTTTTAATTCTGTATTAAATTCATTGATTAAATGATAAATAAAAACACCGTCAAATGCCATAATATACACCTCATAATAAGTATAACACAAAAACAATAACTTAAATGAGCGATAACAAGCATAAAAAATAATGAAAAGACTAAAATAAACGAAATTGACAATGAAAACTATTTACATTTTTTCATATATCTTATATAATGATTTAAGAATACAAGGAGGTACTTATGAAACTTAATCAACGTGGTTTATTAATAGTTGTTTCAGGTCCTTCAGGTGTTGGAAAAGGGACAGTTAGAAAAGCTTTGTTTGATATTAAAAATCATAACTTAGTATACTCTGTTTCAATGACTACCAGAAAGCCTCGTGAAGGTGAGATTGATGGTCAAGATTACTATTTTGTAAGCAAAGAAGAATTTTTAGATGGTATTAAAAATGATAAGTTTTTAGAATGGGCTGAATTTGTAGGTAACTACTACGGAACCCCTCTTGATAAAATTGAAGCTCAATTAGATCAAGGCAAAGAAGTCGTTTTAGAAATAGAAGTTGAAGGAGCATTACAAGTTCGCGAGAGAATGAAGGATGCGGTCTTTATCTTCATTGTTCCACCAGGAAAACAAGCATTATATGATAGACTTAAAAAACGTGGAACTGAAAGCGAAGAAATTATTAAACAAAGAGTTGAAAAAGCAGATAAAGAATTCTTATTAGCTTATAAATATGATTATATTGTAGTTAATGATGATGTGAATAATGCTGCAGATAGAATTATGGCTATCATTCGTGCTGAACATGCTAAAACAGAACGAACTATTCATAATTACATTAAAATGTTGGAGGAATAAAACATGGCAAGAAATAAAGAAGGATTACGTTACCCATCAATTGATAAATTATTAGATAAAATAGATTCTAAGTATAAATTAGTTTATGCAGCAAGTAAAGTTGCACATATGATTGAAGAAGAAAACTTAGATGTAGATGCTGATTCAGTAAAATCAGTTGGTAAAGCTTTAGAAGAAATTTTAGATGATAGAGTAGAAGTAACATTTAAATAATGCTTAGGCATTATTTTTTTTATATTTAGTTAAGTAATTTTAAATATATTTAACTTAAATATATATACTTTAAGATATTAGTAAGTATTTAAGTATGGTATAATTTTTATGAAAGCACTTGGTGATATTATGTTAAAACACATAACAGTATTAAAAAAAGAAACTGTAGATGGATTAAATATTAAAAAAAATGGAATATACGTGGATGCGACCTTAGGTGGTGGTGGTCATAGTGAGGCAATACTAGAACAATTAGATTCAGGATTCTTATATGCTTTTGACCAAGATCTTTATGCTATTAAAAGAGCAAGCGAACGATTAGCTAAATATTCTAATTTTAAAATCATTCATAGTAACTTTGCATATCTTAAAGAAAAGTTAAACGAAGAAGGTATTACTAAGATTGATGGTATTTTATTTGATTTAGGGTTATCCTCTTTTCAAATAGATGATTCTGATAGAGGCTTTAGTTACTTAGTAGATAAACCACTTGATATGAGAATGAACCAACAACAAAGAATTACCGCTAAAGAAATTGTTAATACCTATGAATTTGAACAATTAAGAGATATTTTCTTTATTTACGGAGAAGAAAAAAATGCTTCTAAAATAGCTAGTGAAATTATTAAAAGAAGACCCCTTGAAACTACCTTTGATTTAGTAGCTATTACAGATAAATATAACTTTAAACAAAAAGGGCACAGTGCTAAAAGAGTCTTTCAGGCGCTAAGAATTGAAGTGAATCAGGAATTAGAAGTATTAAAAGACGCTTTAGTACAAAGTATGGAACTATTAAATGTTGGCGGTAGAATGGCATTAATTAGTTTTCATTCTTTAGAGGATAGAATTGTCAAACACTTTTTTAAAGAATATAGTGAAATAAAAATACCTAAAGGACTGCCTATTATAAGTAATGAGGTTGCCCCATTAAAGTTAATTACTAGAAAAGCAATATTACCAACAGAAGAGGAACTATTAGAAAATAAAAGAAGCCACTCTGCTAAATTAAGAGTAGCTGAAAAAAATAAGTGAGGATAATATAAAATGAATATAGCATTAATTGCCCATGATAAGAAAAAAGAACAATTAATACAATTTGTTAAAGAAAATGAAAAAGCATTCTCAAAGCATAACTTATTTGCAACAGGGACAACAGGAAAACTTTTGATGGAAGCTACTCATTTAAAAATAGAAAGAAAAAAATCTGGGCCACTTGGCGGAGATCAAGAAATTGGTTCTATGATTGCTAATGATAAGTTAGATATCATTATCTTTTTTAGAGATGCACTTACGGCTCAACCTCATGAGCCTGATGTTTCAGCATTATTAAGATTATGTGATGTTTATGAAGTACCTTTAGCAACCAATCTTGCCAGTGCCACATTATTTTTAGAACATATTAATAAGAAGTAATAAAAAAAGAGATTATTTAACCACATAATCTCTTTTTTTGACATCTAAGCGAAACTGTTTATTTTTTAATAACAGAGACAATCATCTGAATATATTCTACATTACTATTTTTAAATAGCGGATGATCTTTAACCAAATTAAAAATTTCTGGATTTTGGATTTCTGAAATTTCTTGTGTTTCATTAGTTAAATCTTTTGTCACAATATGAATGTGACTAGAAATATTATGATGAGGGTTATTTTGTGCAATATCATAATAAATCTCACCATCAATATTTAATTCCATAATAACTTTGTTTTGAACAAAGAAATCTAAATTATTATATAAAGTAGAAATGTTATCAAATCCTTTTTCTACTAAACGATCGTGGATGTCTTTAAATCTTAAATGATTATTTTCTAATACATCAAGTAAAGCTTTTCTTGCTTTAGTTAATCTAAAAGCATCTTTATCTAGATGAGAAAGATAATTAGTGTAGTGATTATCCATAATTCTTTCCTCCTTAAGCCATTTTTGTAAGTTAAAAGGATTCCACTTACAAAAAAATCAATCAAACTAATATATCTATTATACAAAAAAGGTAATAAATACGCTATCAATAAACGTTTATAAAGTAAAAATTGCAATATAATGATATAATATTTTTGGTGATTAGAAATGATTATTGTTTATGGCGGAGCTTTTAATCCACCCACTAAGGCACATTATAACATCATACAAACAACTTATGAGCTTTTTAAACCAAAAGCTTTTATTGCTATACCGGTGGGCGAACTTTATCATAAAGATGATTTAGTTTCTTTTTCTGATAGAAGTAACATGTTAAAACTTTACCAAAAAGATTTCCCATTCTTAATTGTTTCCCATTTAGAAGAAAAACAGAAATTTAATGGAACAGTTGAGACGTTAGAAAAAATTAGTCAAGAATATCGAGATGAAAAAATAGTACTATTGATTGGTAGCGATCAGTATTTAAACTTTTCTAATTGGATTAAATATGAAGAAATTTTAAAAAAATATGAATTAATTGTTATTTTAAGACCTAATTATAAAATTGATGAAACTAAGTATGATGAATATAATCCTAGAATTAGATTTATTCAACTTGATTTAGATATATCTTCAACTGAGGTTAGAAATAACGTAGAATTAAACAAAGATTATTTAATGAATGATGTATATGAATATATTATAAAAAACAAACTATACCGCAGGTGAAAAGTTATGTATAAAAACGGATTTATAAAAGTAGAATTAGCAACCATTAACCAAACAATTGGTCGTCCTTTAGAAAATGCAATAGAAACATTAAAAATATTAAATAATAGTCAATCGGCTATTGTTCTTTTTCCTGAACTTTCATTAAGTGGATATACAGCAGCTGATTTATTTTATGAAAAAAGTTTTTTAGATGAGTCTTTAGAAGCTTTAAAAGAGGTAATAGATAAAACAACTTATAAAGGGGTATACATAGTTGGTTTACCACTTTTAGTAGATGAAGTTTTGTTTAATGCAGCTATTGTTATTCAAGATAAGAAAATACTTGGAGCGATACCTAAAAAATTCATTCCAAATTATAAAGAGTTTTATGAAAAAAGATGGTTTCAAGCAGGAATGTTTACCCAAAATAAAGAAATAACTATTTTAGGACAAAAAGTTTTATTTGGAGATATGATTTTTGAAAATAGTCAATATAATGTGAAATTTGGCGTTGAAATATGCCAAGACTTATGGACTACTTATGCTCCAAGTGATTTACTTGCCTTAAATGGAGCACATTTACTCTTTAATCTATCTGCTTCAACAGAGCATATTAATAAAGTTGAAGGTAGAAGAAGTGCAGTGATAGATCACTCAAGAAAACAGATTAGTGGTTATTTTTATACAAGCTGTGGCTCAAGTGAATCAACAACTGATGTTGTTTATTCAAATCATAAACTGGCTGCTGTTTTAGGTGAGGTTATTGGAGAAAAAGATTTTTTCAATAAAGATGAGACTTTAGTAGTTGATGTTGATGTTGATGCTATTAAACATCAAAGAAGAGTTGATATGACTTATGCAGATCAAAAAATAGGAAATGAAAAAAATATTCCATTCATTCCTTTTACAATAACTGAAAGTAAAACATATCAATTTGAAAAACAATTAGATAAAACACCATTTATTCCTAAAAATAATACAGAGTATCAATTTAGATTAGCGAGTGCAATTCAAACAGAGGCTCTTAAAACTAAATTAAGAAGTGTAAATAACTTAAAAATTGTCATTGGTATTTCTGGAGGGCTTGATTCAACACTCGCACTATTAACTGCGTATAAAGCAATAAAAGAATTAAATAGAGACCCAAAAGATGTCATTGGGATTACAATGCCTGCAGAGGCAACTTCAAATAGAAGTAAAAATGATGCAGTTAAACTAATGGAAAAACTAAATATTACACAATTAGTGATTCCAATTAAAAAAGAAGTTGAAACACATCTAGAATTACTTAACCATAACCATGAAGATACTACCTATGAGAATACACAAGCCAGAATTAGAACAATGATCTTAATGAACACTGCTAATAAAGAAAATGCTTTTGTCTTAGGCACAGGTGACATGTCAGAGATTGCTTTAGGCTGGATGACATTTAATGGAGATCACATGAGTATGTATAACGTGAATGCTGGTTTACCTAAAATATGGGTTAAAGCATTAGTTGAGTATTATGCTGAAAATGAATTTAAAGATTATAAAAATATATTAGAAAGTATTTATAACGCACCTATTTCACCAGAACTCAAAAAAGAACAAAAAACTGAAGATGAAGTAGGATTATATGAAATTAATGATTTTATCATGTATCATTTTTTAGTAAATGGTAAAGATAAAAAACAAATTAAATGGTTACTTGAAAATACATTTGGACTTACTAATGAGCAAAATGATAAATATATCGAACGTTTCTTTAAACGTTTTTATACTCAGCAGTTCAAAAGACAACCTATGCCAGAAGGACCAAAAGTATTATCTATAAGTTTATCTCCAAGAGGAGAATTAAGATTACCAAGCGATATAAAAAGAAAGTGAAGTCAATGAATAATAAAAATAAAAAAGTATTAATAGGATTATCCGGAGGTGTTGATAGTAGTGTTGCTGCGTTACTACTAAAACAACAAGGATACGATGTAGAAGCTGTTTTCATGAGAAACTGGGATAGCGCAACCAACAGTGATATTAATGGTAACCCAACTTTAAATGATGAAGTTTGCGAACAAGAAAAAGATTATCAAGATGCAGTAAGAGTTGCTAACCAAATAGGTATTAAAATACATAAAGTAGACTTTATTGATGAATATTGGAATAAAGTCTTTGAATATTTCTTAGATGAATATAGAAAAAATAGAACACCTAATCCAGATATTCTATGTAATAATGAAATTAAATTTAAATCATTTGTAGAATATGCACAAAAATTTAACCCTGATTACATTGCAATGGGGCATTATGCTCAAGTTGATCAAACAGATATCAATAACCCTAAATTAATTAAAGCAGTAGATAATAATAAAGATCAAACATATTTCTTATCACAACTTGAAAGTGAACAAATAAAAAAAGTATTATTTCCTATTGGACACTTAACAAAGCCTGAAGTAAGAAAAATAGCATTAGAAAATAATTTAATTAATGCTACTAAAAAAGATTCAACAGGCGTTTGTTTTATTGGAGAAAGAGATTTTTCAGGATTTTTAAGCAATTATTTACCAGCTAAAAGTGGCGATATGAGAACGCTTGATGGAACATTTATTAAAGAACACTTTGGACTTATGAACTATACAATTGGACAAAGAAAAGGTTTAGGTATAGGTGGTACACAAGATGGTCAAGAACCATGGTTTGTTGTGGGTAAAGACTTAAAAACAAATACACTTTATGTAGAAAAAGGATTTGATCACCCTTATTTATATAGTGATAAAGCAATTATTACTGATGTAAAATGGAGAGGTGAAAAAAAATCAGGAAAAATGTTTGCTAAGTTTAGATACCGTCAACCAGATCAAGATGTATTTATTAAATGGTTAGATGATACGACAATTGAAGTAACATACCCACAAAAAATAAAAGCTGTGACACCTGGACAAGCAGCTGCTTTCTATTTAGATGATGTTTGTTTAGGAGCGGGATTTATTAACGAAGTGTTTAACGAAGGGAAAAAAAGACTTTATAGCTAAAAGGAGATATCATGACAGAAGTTGTTAGCGGCACCATAAAAACTTACTTATTTCATAATGCTGAAAATGGTTATTCAATTGCCAAAATTGAAACTGAAGACCATAAAACAATTACTGTTGTTGGCTATTTTCCAAAACTAAGTGATGATGTTTCATATGAATTTACAGGGAGTTATACAGAACACAATACTTACGGGAAACAATTTAAAGTAGATTCTTTTAAGCAGTTAGAAGTACAAACTAAATCAGGGCTAGTGAGTTATTTATCTAGCTCTTTTTTTGTAGGTATTGGACCTAAAACAGCCTTTAAAATTGTTGAAACTTTTGGTGAAACAGCAATTGAACAAATTATTAAAGATCATACTATTTTATCTAAAATAGGTTTTACTGAACTTAAAAGTAAAAAATTATATGATCAGTTAAAAGAAAATAAAAAAGAAGAAGAGATATTAGTAGAACTTTACGGATATGGACTTACAAGTAAAGTTGCATTAAAACTTATTAATACATATCATGATGATACGCTTATTAAGCTAAAAGAAGATCCTTATAGATTAATGTATGAAATAGATGGATTTGGTTTTAATAAAGCACATGCAATTGCTAAAAAATTTGGACTATCTAATGCTGACTTAAGAAGTATTAAAGCTTCGATTATTTATACATTAGAAACTCTTTCTTACCAAAATGGACATTTATACACAACTAAATTTGAAATTTATGAAATGGTAAGAGGATTACTTAAAGAAGATTTACCTATTGAGGATGCCTTAGAGGAACTTGTTAACGAAAAAAAGATTATTCTAGAAAATAATAATTACTTTTTAGCAGTTATTTATCATACTGAACTAGCTCTTTCTGATAAAATTAAACATTTATTAAACGATTCCTTTGATTTAGATAATGATAGTTTAGCTGATTTAATCAGTTTTGTTGAAAAACAAAAAGGTATTACATATACTAACCTTCAAAAACAAGCAATTATTACGGCACTTAATAACCCTTTAACAATTATTACAGGTGGACCAGGTACAGGGAAAACAACAATTATCGATGGTATTATTAGTGTGTATCAATTATATTACGATGTTGATTTTAAAAAGAATTACCAACTAGCATTAATGGCCCCAACCGGCAGAGCTGCTAAAAGAATGGAAGAATTACTAGATTTAAAAGCTCAAACAATTCATAGACAACTAGGATACAACTATGATGGGAAATTCACATTTGATGAAAATAATCCAATAAGAGAGAAATTATTAATTATTGATGAAGCATCAATGATAGATATCTTTTTAGCTAAAAAGTTATTTGATGCGATAAGAGTGAATCATCAAGTGATTATTGTAGGTGATGAAGATCAACTACCATCAGTTGGCCCGGGAAATGTATTAGGAGATATGATTGCGTCAAAAGTCATACCTACTGTTAAATTAAATGAAATCCACAGACAAGCTAAAGATTCTCATATTATTACCCTGGCAAGAAGTATTAATGAACAAAACTTAACAGATGATTTATTAATGACAAACGAAGATGTTTATTTTAAAACAGGTAATATTCCAGAAATTAAGAATATGATTTTAAGTCAAATCAAAGGTGCTTTAGAACAAGGATATAGTTTAAAAGATGATATAGAGGTCTTAATACCAATGTATAAAGGTGATTTAGGTATTGATGAAATCAATAAACTCATTCAGTCAACGTTTAATCCTAATATCAAAAACGAAGGATTAAACTATAACGATAAAACCTTTTTCTTGCATGATAAAGTGATTCAATTAGTCAATGACCCTGAAAGAAATGTAATGAACGGCGATATAGGACTTGTAACAGAGTTTTCATACGACAATGATTCTAAACCTTTTTTGGAAGTATCGTTTGATGAGACAAAAGTGAGATACTATAAACAAGACTTAGAAGAATTAAATTTAGCTTACGCAATCAGCATTCATAAATCTCAAGGAAGTGAATACCCTATTGTTATACTTCCTGTTGTAAGACAATATATGCATATGTTAAAAAAAGAATTAATTTATACAGCTATCACAAGAGCAAAAAAGTATCTACTAATTTTAGGAAATATGGAAATACTCAAATTTGCCTCTAATCAATTAGCGGAAAAAAGAAAAACTATGTTAGCTCAAAGATTAAGCAGTATGAATCAAGTAAATGATTCAGATGATATTTCTCCATATGACTTTTTAGATTAAATAAGCATTTAAAACTTGATTGTAAGTTATAGAATAAAGTGGTAAAATATGAATAAAGACTAGCAAAGCAGGCAGAATAATATTTCTGCTTGCTTTTTATTTTAAAAAGTTAAGTAAAACTATTGATTATTTATCTAAAACGACTTATAATATAGACAGTGTCCAAGATAACGGACAACAATAAATAGGAGGCATTGAAAATGTCAACAATTAAAGATATCATTGTAGAGTATTACCGCATTCCACTTCCTGAATTAGTAAGTGATGCGAAACATGGCGTTCATACGCATTTTGAAGTACCAATAGTTAAAGTTATCACTGATGATAATAGAGTTGGTGTTGGATATACATATACAGGAGGGTTTGGCGGACGTTCAGTTGCTAAACTTATCCAAATTGAATTAAGAAATGCATTATTAGGAAAAGATCCTGCTAATGTAGAACATTTATGGGAAGTGATGCAAACTGCAGTTCACTATTTAGGTCACGGTGGTTTAGCAAGCTTTGCGATTTCAGCTGTAGATATTGCTTTATGGGATTTAAGAGCTAAAAAAGCAGGAGAACCATTATATAAATTACTAGGTGGATCATCTAACGAAGTCTTCACATATGGTGGAGCAATCGATTTAAGTTTCCCATTACCAAAATTATTAGCACACCATAAGAAATATCTTGATATGGGATTAAAAGCAATCAAAATTAAAGTAGGACAAAAAACATTAGCAGAAGATATTGAAAGAGTTAAAGCATTAAGAGAAATGATTGGACCAGATACTTTATTCATGGTAGATGCTAACATGAGCTGGACTGTTGAACAAGCAATTAAAGCAGCTCGTGAATTCTTGAAATATGATATTTTATTCTTAGAAGAACCAATTGATCCAAACAATTATGAAGGACATAAGATAATTGCAGATAGAACCGGTATGGCAATTGCTGCTGGCGAAAACTTAAGAACTCCAATGGAATTTGCTCATTTAATTAAATATGGACAAATTGGATTCCCTCAACCAGATGCTTCAAACGTAGGTGGTATTACAGGATTTATGAAGGTTGCTGCAATTTCACATGTGAATAATTTACCAGTATCAGCACACGGTATGCAAGAATTACATGTAAGTTTACTTGCTGCATTACCAAATAAAGGATACTTAGAAATGCACAGTTTCCCAATTGATCAATATACTACAAGACCTCTTGTAATTGATAAAAAAACTGGTTATGCTATTGCTCCTGAAGAACCAGGAACAGGTGTAACATTTGATTTTGAAAAATTAGCTCCATTTAAAGAAGAATTCTAAGGAGTATTATAATGAAAATTTATGAAATCAAAAATGAGTATCAAACACTTAAAGTTTTAGATCAAGGTGCTACGATGTATCAGTGGCTAGCATACGAAGATAAAAAAAATATTATTTTAACAAATAAAGATTTAAAAGTATATGATGGACCAAGAACTGGTTTTTATGGAAATACAATTGGTAGAGTCGCAAACAGAATTAAAGATGGCAAGTTTGAAATAGACGGTAAAGTCTATCAACTAAACAGAAACTTTGCTGGTAATCACGGTGGGCATGGCGGACCTACAGGGTTTTATATGAGAACTTTTGATGTTATAAAAAAGACAGATGAAGAAATAGTATTAAGATACTTATCTAAAGATGGTGAAGAAGGTTACCCTGGTAATCTAACCCTAGATGTTTCATACAAACTAGATAAGAACCAATTATTAGTTACATATACTGCCACAACAGATAAAAAGACACCAATTAACATAACCAATCATGTACATTTTAACTTAAGTGAAGAAAATACAATTTTAAATCATAAATTAAAAGTCTCTGCAAATAAATTTTTAGATACAGATGAGTTCAGTATTCCAAGTGGTCAATTAATAGATGTTACAAACACTCCGCTTGACTTTAGAAAAGAAGTAAGAATAGGTGATATTATAGAAGATCCATTTTTGCAAAATTCATCTAAAAAAGGAATTGACCATAATCTAGTATTTGAAAAAAATAATCACACAGTTTTATTAACATACAAAAATAAATCATTAAAAATGGAAACAAGTTATCCTAGTTTACAAATATATTCCATGAATTTTCCATCAGGTCAAATGTTGACAAGAGATGTTATCGTCAATAAATATCATGGAATAGCTTTTGAATCACAATATGAAATAGATGCAGTCAATCATCCTGAATTTAGCAATATCATATTAAAACCAGGTGAAACATTTAAACAAACTGTTACATACACATTAGAAGAAAAGTAGAAGTTAGCATTTGCTAGCTTCTTTTTCATTTTTAAAAAGCACATCAAGTGCACGAGCACGAAAAACTCAATTTAAAGCCTAAAAGATTGACTTTGAAAGCCTTAACATGCTATTATCAGTTTAAAGAACTACATATGGAGGCAACATGATAGAAAATATGAATATTTCATTTTTAGATAGGTTAAAAGAAGAAAACTTACCAATTCATGGAATCATAGTAGAACAAGATGATAAGGTACTACTAGAAAAGTATTACGAACCATTTAATAAACATACAATGCATAGAATGTATTCAGTGACTAAAACATTTGTAATGCTAGCAGTTGGTCTTTTATATACACAAAAGAAATTAAAACTTGAAGATAAGATTTATCAATACTTTTCTTTTGATGTGAAACATGAAATGATTAAGAAAATGACAGTTAAAGATCTTCTTACGATGCAAACAAGTTTTTTATCAACTACGTATAAGAGATCTACTAAAGACTACTTAGAAAGCTTTTTCACCTTAGAACCAGAAAAAGAACCAGGTACTTTATTTGCTTATGATACTTCTGCTTCATATGTACTATCAGCCTTAGTGGAAAGTATCACTCAAATGGATATGTTAGAATATCTTAAGATAGAAATTCTAAATGATCTAGGTTTTACTAAAGAAAGTTATATCATAAAAACATATGAAGGTATTTCACATGGCGGTTCTGGATTAATGTGTAGATTAGAAGATTTGTTTAAAGTAGGAAATTTCATCAAAAATTTAGGAAGATCTAATCATAAACAATATATTGATATAGATTATATGAAACAAGCGATTTCTAAACAAACTGATACTTTTCTTGCTACAGAAGGACCAGATTTTAGATACGGTTATGGTTATCAATTATGGAAAAATAGATATGGAGGATTTACCTTATTTGGTATGGGAGGTCAAATTTATTATTATAATCCTATTAAAAATATGTCATTAACAGTTTATGCAGACCTACAAAGCATTCAAAGTGGTAGTCAAAAAATAATCGATCTATTTAATAATTTTTTTGATAAAAAAGAGCAGAATACTAAAAAATATTTTCTAATAGATAAAAGAATTTCTAATAACAATAATTTTAGTAAGTTATATCAAGACGATAAAAATAGAGTTTTTTTAGAAATCATTGAGGATAAAGCACATATTAATCTTAATGGCATAGAAATCAATTTTTCTACTAGTAACTATAGTAAAGGTATTTTAGAAAATAAATATCCTTATATAGCCTATGCTAATGAAAAAGAAAAGGGACTTAATTTAACAGTTTACTTAATTGGAGAAAATCTAGGTACCATTTTAATGGATATTTATTATGATAAAGACCTAATTAGTATCTATTCGAAGGGATATGCAGAAACCATACTAAATCACTTTAATTTAAATATAAATATAAGAAATGAGGAAAAGTAAATGAGTAAGAAAAAATATGTAATTGTTGGTGTCGGTGGGCGTTCTAGAATGTTTTATGAAGCAATCGCGACAACATATAAAGAAACATCAGAACTATTAGCTATTTGTGATATGAGTCAAACTAGAATGGACTTCACAAATAAAGCACTAAAAGAATTAGGTTATCAAGAGGTTAAAACGTATCACTATCTAGACTTTGATAAGATGCTAGATGAGTTAAAACCTGATTATGTTATTGTAACAAGCATTGATAGAACTCACCATGATTATATTATTCGATCAATGAGAAAAGGCTGTGATGTGGTTACTGAAAAACCAATGACAATTGATGCAGAAAAAATCCAAGAAATCTTAGATGTTCAAAAAGAAACAGGAAGAAACATTAAAGTAACCTTTAACTATAGATATTCACCAAACAATACTAAAGTGCGTGAATTAATTTCAACAGGAGTGATTGGGCAAGTTTTCTCTGTTCATTTTGAATGGTTATTAAATACACAACATGGTGCAGATTACTATAGAAGATGGCATAGAAATAAAGTAAATAGCGGTGGACTACTAGTTCATAAATCAACACACCATTTTGATTTAGTTAACTTTTGGTTAAATGCTAATCCTAAAAGAGTCTTTGCCTTTGGGGAAAGAAACTTTTATGGTAAAGAAAATGCAGAAAAAAGAGGAATTACTAAATTTTATGACAGATGTCATGGCAATGTAACACCTGAAGAAGATCCTTTCGCAATCGATTTAGAATCTAATGAAACATTAAAAGGTCTTTATTTAGATGCCGAAAAAGACAGTGGTTATATAAGAGATAGAAGTGTCTTTGCAGATGACATCTCAATTGAAGATACAATGGGAGTTATTGTTCAATATGATTCTAAAGCAATCTTAACATATTCTTTAAACTCCTATATGCCATGGGAAGGATACAATGTATCTATCAATGGATCTAAAGGTAGAATAGAATATAATGTAATAGAAAAATCATATATTAATGCAGGTGGAGAAAAATCTGATGAAGGAGCTACTCTTAAGAAACAAATTATTGTTCATCCAATGTTTGGAAAGCCATATGAAGTACACTTTGTAGAAGGTAAAGGTGGGCATGGCGGAGGAGATAATGTCATGCTAGATTTTATCTTTGGAGAACCCAAAGAAGATAGTTTCAATAGATCAGCTAATCAAATTGATGGAGCTAAATCAGTATTAACTGGGGTTGCGGCTAATAAAGCAATTGCTAGTGGAGAAGTAGTTGAAATAGATTCATTAGTTAAGTTTTAAAAACTAAATGATTATAAAAATAGTATAATACATGAAATGATGGTTGCTTAAATTTAGTGAGTTTAAGCAACTGTTTTTATAATTATTAATATATGATAATGATAACTATAGAAATCTATGGATTCGAATTTTTATTTAATGACTCTAATTCAGCATTAGTTTGGAACGATTGCAACTTCTATGAATTAAGAGAAGAATATAATAATGGGATTATCAATAAAGATAACTTGCTTTCAATTTCAAACCAGACAAATAAGTATATAAAAAATTAAAATATATTTAACATTTATAACATTTTTACTTTTAATGACAGTTTTGCCCTGTTCTATACTAGTAATAGTTGATAAAATAAAGATAGTAATTATAGAATTTCAGTATTTTTATTGTTTCAAAGTAAAGTGACGGAGGTGGTGATTAGATATAAAATGTATGTTCGAACAAATTTTAGAGATGTAAAGTATTTATCAGCATAAGGAATAGAATAGTAAAGAAAAAATGGATATAATAAACAATAATAAAAAATTTTGATTTGTAATATCACATATTTATCATTACTAGTAACAATCTCAATTTATAAAAATAAAGAGGAGAATATTAATTATATGAAAAAAATATTATGTTTGCTTTGCTTAATAACAAGTAGTACCCTACTAATGGGATTTATGTCTGTTGAAGCACTTGAAACGGAACCTGAAGATAAATATAGTCCTTATGAAGATGTATATGTTCCTCCAATGCAATTTTCTGAACAAAGAATAAGTGAATTAGGAATGCCAGAAACATATGATGTCGGTGATATAGTCGTGCACAAAGGGTGGACTCAAGGTAGCGGAGATAAGTATGAAAGTAATAACAATTTTTCTAATGCTACAACTATAAATAGAACTAGCACTATATACGCTACACTTCATACCAATGCTTGGTGGAATGGAAATGATAATGATCAAGACTATTTTAAGTTTGTTACTAGAACAAAGATCGAGTTGGCACTCACCTTGGAATCACTGCCAAGTGGATGTGATTATGATGTTAAAATCTATGACTGGAATATGCAATTTGTACCTGGTAGTGGTGGCTATAAAAGTGGTAATGCAAATGAATTGATTAATATTACGCTTGGTGCTGGAACATATTATGTTCATGTCTATTCAATGTTTGATCATAATAATGATTCTGATACATACGAACTAAAACTAAATTCATCAACTCTAACAGGAACAAGTTTTTACTTGTCGGCTGAAAATAAAGCACAATACAAAGCAGCAGTTTGGACAAGTCACTACTTTCCTAACAATATAGATCCAGATAACTATGAGGGAAAACCTATTTATGAGACAATAGCTAATCATTCTGGTGTAAAAAATACTGGTAATTTTGATAGTTTTTTAACTATGTCAAACAATGCATCTACAACTAAGTATTTATCTAGAGTATTGTTTGTTTGGGGTGCTGAAGAAAAAAGACAGATTGCTAATGATTTAGAAAAAATATACAATGAATTAGGACGCTATTCAGATAATCTTTTTATGAAACTGCAAACTAGCGCTTCGAAAGCAAGTCTTGGCATAGCTTTGATTGCATTAATTCCAGGAGCAGCAGAAGCTGCCTTAACAAATATCAGCTTGGGGTTATCTGCCTTTTCCATACTTCCATCAGGAAATTCTAAACGTGTTGATGAACACCGAGCTTGGCTAAGTGCCTTAATTGTTACTCTTAGAACTTCAGCAGATGTACAAGGAGAACAAGTGATTCGTATTACATCGTGGTATAGTTGTGAATTTGTTTCCACATCAAGACCGGGGTCTTATGGCGGTGGAGGATATATTTATGTTAAATTTCACTGGACAGATACATCGCTTGAAAGTCTAAGTCATAATAGTAATTATATCAATTACTATCAAGGAAATAATATATTCTATGGTGATGTTACCCCGATTATAGATATATCGGATTTTGGTAAAATATTCAAATGAAAACAAACGATATATTGAAATGTCCTATATGTCAAAATGACATGGTTAAAGGATATATACCTAACTTTAGAGATAATATTGCTTGGTATCCTTATAATCGTAAGTGGCGCCTAAAATGGCGTTTTAGAATGGCTGAGAATAGTATAAACCTTCACAACGACGAAGATAAAACTTACTACTGCATATCCTATTTTTGTGATCATTGTAAAAAAATTATAATTGATATACCAGAACCAGAAGAAGATGAAATTGAAAAAGTATTCAAAGGCTATACATTTGATTCTAAAAAATAAATTAAGTCATTTTTATCTTATAAATATAATGTTATAATTTAATCTATTTAAGAGGGAAAAAACATTGTAATTCCCTCTTTTTCTATAACATATTTAAGAATAAATTTTTTTTATAGTTATTTTGTCTATTAATGAAAATTCTAGAATATCAAGATACAAAAAAAGAACTAATTTCTATTTTATCTAGAAAATTAATTCTTAATCTATTATTTTATATGTTTAACTTTATCAATGAGTTTCTTTCTTTCACTAAGTGCTTTTTCATAAGCACTTTCTTCTTTAGGAACATAATAATGTTTACTTAGTAAATTATCAGGAATATATCTTTGACTATTTAAACTATTAACATCATCATGAGGATAATGATAAATACTAGGGTCTTTTTTAATTTCTCTATTTAAAGCTTGATTAGGAATCTTACCAGCATGACCATTAGAAAAATCATCTATTGCTTTATCTAAAGCAGTATAAGCACTGTTTGACTTAGGAGATAAACTTAAATCTATAACAATATTAGCCAGTGGAATTCTAGCTTCAGGCATCCCCAACATCTTAGCAGCCTCGCAAGCCGCTAAAACCTTTTGTCCCATCGTTGGATTAGCCAGACCAATATCTTCATAAGCAATGACAATTAAACGTCTGTAAATGATTTCTAAGTCACCTAATGTAATAAGCCTTGCTAGATAATGTAGACCAGCATCAACATCAGAGCCTCTAATTGATTTTTGTAAAGCACTTAAATTATCATAGAAATGATCTTCACCACCATCTAGGGCAAGTTGTGCTTTACCAGCTACACTTCTAACAATGTTAGATGTTAGTGTATCACCATCGTTTAAAACTAAAGAAGCAGCTTCTAAAAGATTTAAAGCACTTCTAATTTCAAAATTAGAAAATCTAATAATTGTATCAAGTGCTTCTGGTTTTACTTTAATATCAACTTCAAGACTATGAACAGATTTTAATAAAGCTTTTTTTATATCTTCATCTAAAAGAGATCTCACTTCATATAAATGACATCTAGAACGAATAGCAGCATTAATGCTTTGATAAGGATTGACTGTTGTCATACCAATGACAACTGCCTTACCATTTTCCATAAACGGTAATAAATAATCTTGAATATCTTTTTTCATTCTATGAATTTCGTCTATTACTAGTAATACATTGTGATAAGTTGTTGTGTTTAAAATATCAACTAATCTAGATTTATTATCAGTAGAGGCATTAAAAAAATAAGTATCTAACTGACTTTTTTCTGAAAAAAGCATTGCGATAGTAGTTTTACCAGTTCCCGGTAAACCATATAAAATAAATGATAAATATTTATTTTTTTCTAACATTTTTGTTAAAACACCATTAGAACCTACTAAATGGTCTTGTCCATAAACATCATCAAAGTTTTTTGGACGCATGCGATAAGCTAAAGGTTGCATATAATCAACTCCTACTTAAATATTATATCATATACTGACCTTGTAAAATTGCTCGTTTTAGATTAAAATATAGATACACGAAAAAGCATTCGCTTTTTTAATTTAGTCGGAGGACATTAAGAACATGAATTTAAAAGATTATATTGCTTCAGTAGCTGATTTTCCTAAAGAAGGAATTTTATTTAGAGATATTACGCCTTTAATGTTAAATGGGAAGGCATATAAATATGCATCAGATGAATTTACTACATTTGCTAAAGAACAAGAAGCAACTCTAATAGTTGGACCAGAAGCAAGAGGATTCATTTTTGGTTGTCCAGTTTCTGTTAACTTAGGAATAGGGTTTGCCCCAGTAAGAAAACCTGGTAAATTACCAAGAGAAGCACAAAGTGTTACATACGACTTAGAATATGGAACAAATACATTATCTATACACAAAGATGCTATTAAAAAAGGTGATAGAGTACTTATTATAGATGATTTGCTTGCAACAGGTGGAACTGTAGAAGCGACCATCTCATTAGTTGAATCATTAGGTGGAATTGTTGTTGGATTAGCATTTTTAATAGAATTAGAAGAATTAAACGGAAGAGATAAAATTAAACAATACCCAGTTAAAGCACTTATGAAATATTAGAAAAGAAGGTGGCTTTATGCAAGTAGACCCATTATATGAAGCATTATTAGATGATGTTTCAAAATATATTACTAAAAAAGAAGATTTAGATAAAATTGAAAAAGCCTACTTGTTAGCTAAAAGCAAACACACAGGTCAAATGCGTCGTAGTGGAGAACCGTATATTATTCATCCGGTTGCTGTTACACGTATTTTGGCTGGACTTAATGCGGGTCCTAATACACTTGTTGCAGGTTTATTACATGATATAGTGGAAGATACAGATGTTACTTTTGATGATTTAACACAAATGTTTGGTAAAGATGTAGCAAGCCTAATTGATGGTGTCACGAAACTAACTAAACTATCATTCAATCAAGAAGGCACGCAGTCTGATAATCATCAAAAAATGTTGCTTGCGATGGCAAGAGATATTCGAGTGGTTATTATTAAAATTGCAGATAGACTACATAATATGCGAACGCTTGACTTTATGCCTAAAGATAAACAAGTTAGGATTGCTTCAGAAACTTTAGAAATTTATGCGCCCTTAGCACACCGCTTAGGACTTTTTAGGATTAAAGCAGAACTTGAGGATAGATCTTTAAGATATACTGATCCAGGTATGTATTATAAAGTTAATAATTTAATCAAGTTAAAAATGGAACAAAGAGAACATTCAATAGAACTTGTTATAGAAAATATAAAAACAATGTTTAAAGAATATGATTTAAATCAGTATGAAATTAAAGGAAGAATCAAAAATATCTATAGTATCTATAAAAAAATGGTTAAAAATAATAGAGATTTTGAAGATATTTATGACTTACTTGCGGTAAGAATTATTGTTGATAAAGTTGAAAACTGTTATCAAGCGCTAGGATTAATTCATGCAAACTATACTCCTATTCCTAGAAGATTTAAAGACTATATTGCTGTTCCTAAACCCAATTTATATCAATCACTTCATACAACTGTTTTAGCAAATGATGGAACATTATTTGAAGTTCAGATTAGAACTAAAGAGATGGATGATATTGCTGAAAATGGTATTGCTGCTCACTGGGCTTATAAAGAAAATAAAGCATACTCCAAAGAAAAAGAACAATTTGAAATTGCTGAAAAACTTAAATGGTATGGCGAACTTCTTAAGATGTCAGAAGACGATGATGATAGAGACGGTGGATCAGAATCATTTGTTGAAACAGTAAAAAGTGATATCTTAAGTGCTAATGTATATATTTTTACTCCAAAAGGACAAGTAGTTGAATTACCAAAAGGATCTACGCCTATTGACTTTGCTTTTAGAATACATACTGATTTGGGAACAAGAATGGTTGGAGCAATCGTTAATGATAGAATTGTCCCTCTTGAATATGAATTAAAAACAGGAGATATTATTAGTATTAAGATTAATAAAAATTCTTCTGGTCCTAGTGATGACTGGTTAAAAATAGCCAAAAGTTCACATGCAAGACATAAAATTAAGGGATTTTTAAATAAAAAGAATAAAGACTTTTTAGTTCAATCTGGAAAAGATCAGTTAGAAAAAGAATTCATTGCTAATAAAATCACACAATCACTAGATGATAATTTTGTTAAGAAAAACTTTGAAAAGAATATGATCTCAACTTTATCCGATTTATATCATGAAATTGGTAAAAACACGATAAGTGTTAAAACAGTAATCAATAAAATTGTTCAACCAGAAGTAGATAAAGAAGCCATGCTTCAAAAACAAATGGAAAAAGCTACCAGACAAATTATTGCACAAAGTGAAACTGGAGTAATTGTAGATGGACTAACAAATCCACAATTAAAACTTGCAAATTGCTGTACACCAGTATTAAATGATGAAGTAGCAGGATATGTTACTAAAGGGAGTGGTATTGTTATTCATAGACTAGATTGTCCTAATTTATCAGAATATGATAAAAATAGATTAATTCCTGCTTACTGGGGAAAAAATGTAACTAGAAAGTTTGGAACATGGGTAAAATTAGTAGGAACAACCAGAGACTCACTTATTTCAGAAGTAATTACAACCATTAATGCTTTAGGCATATCTATTTTGGAAATGAATGCTGTTTCTAACACTAAATTAGAATCTACAGTAAAGTTAAAAGTATCAGTTGCTAATTTTGATGAGCTCAGTAAATTGATTGCTAATTTACATAAAGTATCCCAAGTTTATCAAATAGAAAGAGATATCAGATGAAAGTAGTTGTACAAAGAGTAACAGAAGCCAATGTAACTGTTTCAAATAAAGTAATTGGATCAATCAACGAAGGGTTATTAGTTTATGTTGGATTTACCTTGGAAGATACTGAAGAACACGTTAATAAAATGATTCAAAAAATTATTAAATTAAGAATTTTTGAAGATAGTGAACAAAAAATGAATTTAAATATTCTAGATGTGAAGGGATCTTGTTTACTTATTTCACAGTTCACCCTTTATGCCGATGCGTCTAAAAACAATAGACCATCCTTTACTAAAGCACTCAATAGAGAAAAAGCATCTTTGTTATATCAAACATTTGTAAAAAAAATGAAAGAATTTATTCCAACTGAGGAAGGAGAATTCGGTGCTGATATGAAAATAGCCTCTATTAACAATGGGCCCGTTACAATCATCATCGAAATATAACAATGATAAATAAAAAACTAATCAACATATTAGTCTTACTGGCAATTATCTATGTAGCAATTTTACTAATTCCTTATGCATTTCCTGTTGCTAAAAGGATTCTTATTGCCTTATTACCATTAATATTTGCCTTTATTCTAGCTTTTGTCTTAAATCCTGCAGTCAACTTCTTAGAAAGATTTAAAGTTCATAGGGGACTTGCAATTGTTATTTTATATTCAACAGTCATTATAGGAATAACACTTATTGTTATTTATATTATTAAACCAGCTGTTCCTAATTTAACTAATCTTTCAAATGGGGTTAGAAATATTATTACTGAAATTGGACAACTATTTAATATCAATACAGATGAGTTTTCTAATTATGTTGTAGAATTTGTAGATAAAGTTGTCGCACGAATTAATAACTTATTTACCGCTACCAATGGTACGGTGGAAGAAGTTGCTCAAATTTTTATTGGGGCAATCGTAATGGTGATTGTAGGTATTACTTTCTTATTTAATTTTAATAAGATTAAACAAAAAGTAACCGAACACTTGAAAGAAAAAAATGAACATACATATCAATATGTCAAAACATTAAGTACAGAATTAAACAATTATGTAAGAGTAGAAATTATTATTGCAGGTATTCAATTTTTAGAATATACAACCTTATTTTTAATATTATCTATATTTAACCATGCTTTATTACCGTATGCTTTAATTGTTGGGATTACAGCATCTGTTTTATCTTTAATACCTTATTTTGGAGGATATTTATCGATAACATTTTCTGGAATTGTCATTATGGGAGTTGCTCATGCCGCAATTCCAATTCTAGGATTAATTATTTTTATGCTCATTTTCCCTCAATTAGATGGTTATGTTATTAACCCTAAAATTTATAAAAAGCAGCTAAAAATAAATCCTGTTATCTCTATTGCTTTTGTCTTAGTTGGAAGTGCAGTATTTGGCATTTATGGAACGATTCTATCTTTACCAGTCTTAGTGATTACTGTGATTACTTATAGATATTACCATGAGCCTATTAAATCTAAATTAAAACAAATGAAAGATTCAATATAGATTGACAAAAAGATGTAAATCTTATATGATATTAATATAATTAAATCAGTTGATGAGAAAGAATAGACTTATAATAATTTTTATTAAAGCGAGCAATGTTGGTGAAAGATTGCATAAAAAGTATAAGCAGACACCTTTTGAGACTAATCTATTTTTAAGTGCTATAACAATTGTTATAGAACTAAGGTGGTACCGCGATTAATTCGTCCTTAGAGTTTTATTTAAGGACGTTTTTATTTTATTAAGAAAGGAATGTTCATATGGCATCTTCAGTATTGTTTTCAAACTATATGTTAAGAGATATTCAACTAGATGACTATAAAGATCTTTTTGAGTATGGTTCTGATTATAAAGTAATCAAATTACTCAGTTGGGGACCCTACTTAACAAAAACTGAAGCCTATGATACGATTAAGTACCACTTTTTAGAAAGGCCTAAAAGAGGACTTCCTGTCGGATATGCTATTGTTGATTTAAAGTTAAATAAAATGATTGGAACACTAGACTTTCATACAATCCACCCTGATAACACAGTAGAAATCGGATATGTCCTTAATTCTAATTATTGGAATCAAGGCATCATGAAAAAAGCAGTATCTAAGCTCATTAAAATAGGTTTTTTCCAGCTTAATTATGAAACACTACTCATAGGACATGCTGAATCTAATTTGGCAAGTATGAAGGTAATTAAAGCTAATCATTTTAAATTGATAGAAATAAAAAAAATGAATTATTATAATAGATTTGAACAAGAATATGAAGATACTTACTGGTATCAACTAACAAAAAAGGAGTACGAAAATGATTACAAAGGTTAAAGGAACATATGATTTATTATTTGATGAAACAAGAAGATGGCAAGCACTTGAACAAAAGGTGAGAAAAATATTTGAAGTCTACAATTATTCAGAAATTAGAACACCTATTATGGAATATAGTAAAGTTTTCCATAGAGAAACAGAACAATCAGAAATGGTGACTAAAGAAACCTATAATTTTTTAGATAGAAGTGATAGAGAACTAACTCTAAGACCAGAAGGAACGGCTGGTGTTATTAGAAGTTACGTTGAAAATAAACTTTATGTCAATCAAGATGTATCTAAGTTTTATTATATGGGACCTAATTTTAGATATGAAAGACCACAAAAAGGAAGATATCGTCAATTCAGTCAATTTGGTATCGAAGCTGTTGGATCTGATAGCCCTTATCTAGATATTGAGGTTGTATCACTTGCTTATGAAACAATTAAAAGATTAGGCTTAAAGGGAGTAAGAGTTAGAATCAATACCTTAGGTGATGCAGAATCTAGAAAAAACTATCAAGAAATTCTTGTTGATCACTTTAGTAAACACAAAGAAACTCTATGTGAAGATTGTCAAAAAAGAATTGATAAAAACCCATTAAGAATTCTAGATTGTAAAATTGATAAAGATCACATTGCCTTACAAACTGCCCCAGTTCCAGCAGAACATTTAACACCAGCTGCGCACGAACGTTATATGCTTGTATTAAAAGGTTTAAATGAGGCAAATATTCCATATGAAACAGCACCTAAACTAGTAAGAGGATTAGATTACTATAGTCATACAGTATTTGAAATAGAAGCTGATATTGAAGGTTTTGGAGCACAAAATGTTTTAGGCGGAGGCGGATGTTATCAAAAATTAGTCCAAGAACTAGGAGGACCAGACCTAAGTGGAATCGGATTTGCTTTTGGGATGGAAAGACTTTTATTAGCACTTGAAGCTGAAGATATTTCATTAATTGATGAAGATAAATTAGATGCTTATATTCTAACTTTTGATAATAAAGATAGTTTAGTATCAACCACACTTTTAAATCAATTAAGAAGTAATGATATTAAAGCTGAAATGAATTATATGAATAGAAATTTTAAAGGACAACTTAAACAAGCAATTAAGCAAAATGCTTCTTACTTACTAATATTAGGTGAAGAAGAAATTAAGAATCAAATGATTACAATTAAAAATACAAAAACAGAAACACAAGAAACAATCCCTAATAAGATTGTGGTTAAACACTTAAAGGAGTTACTTAAAAAATGAAAAATAAATACACACACCATAACAATGAACTGACACTTAATAATGTAGGAGAAGCTGTTTTATTAAAAGGTTGGGTTGCTAAAAAAAGAAACTTAGGTGGATTAATCTTTATTGACTTACGTGACCATTTTGGTATCACTCAATTAGTCATTAGACCAGAACATCCACAATATGAACTCATTTCATCTTTAAAATCTGAATATGTAATTGAAGTATCTGGAACAGTTTTAGAAAGAGAAAATAAAAATAACCAAATAATAACAGGACAAATAGAAGTAGATGTTAAAAATCTAGTTTTACTAAACGAATCAGAAACTCCTGTAATTAGTATGCAAGAAGAGTCAGAAAGTTTAGAAGAAACAAGACTTAAATATAGATATCTTGATTTAAGAAGACCAAGTGTACAAAAATACTTAATTAAAAGACATGAAATCACACAATCTATTAGACAAACACTGTTAAATAACAAATTCTATGAACTAGAAACACCTATTCTAGCAAAATCTACTCCAGAAGGTGCTAGAGACTATTTAGTTCCATCACGTCTATATGAAGGCCAATTTTATGCCTTACCACAATCACCTCAAATCTTTAAACAATTATATATGGTTGCTGGATTTGAAAAATACTTCCAAGTAGCTAAATGCTTTAGAGATGAAGACTTAAGAGCCGATAGACAACCTGAGTTTACACAAATAGACGTTGAAGCCTCTTTTATCACACAAGAAGATATTATGGAATTAACAGAAGAAGTATTCGCCAATTTATTTAAAAATGTACTAAACAAAAAAATAACTTTACCATTACAAAAAATGGATTATAAAGATGCTTTAAATTTATATGGTAGTGATAAACCAGATACGCGTTTTGAATGTTTAATAGAAGACTTAACATCAATACTTAATGGTTATGCAATTCCTCTTTTTGAAGGAAAAGAAACTATAAGAGCCATCCGTGTCAAAAATGATAAATCAATTACTAGAAAAAAACTAGATGAATATGCAGCTTTAGTTAAAAAACATCATGGTGAAGCATTAGCTTTCTTAAGAAAAGAAAACGGACAATTATCAGGTTCTATTGCTAAATTCATTGAAAAAGAAGATTTCATTTTAGAAGATGAATTAGTATTGATTGTACCTGGTAAAACAGAAAATGTTTTACCAGCATTAGGTGCACTTAGATTAAAAGTAGCATCTGATCTTAATATGATTGATGAAACAAAAGATAACTTACTATGGGTAGTTAACTGGCCATTATTAGAATATGATAGTGAAGAACAAAGATATTATGCAATGCATCACCCATTTACAGCACCACAAGATGCGCATATTTTAGAAAATAACCCAAAAGATTCACTTGCACAAGCATATGATATTGTATGGAATGGTTATGAAGTTGGCGGAGGATCTATTAGAATCCACAGACAACAAGTTCAAAATTTAATGTTTAAAACACTTGGATTTAGCCAAGAAGAAATTAAGAGTAAATTTGGTTTCTTTGTTGAAGCGTTAAAATATGGTACACCACCACACGGAGGAATAGCTCTAGGACTTGATAGAGTTGTGATGCTAGCAACCAAAACAAATAATATTAAAGATGTTGTTGCTTTCCCTAAAACACAAAGTGCTAAAGATTTAATGTTAGAAGCTCCAGATTTTGTAGAACCTATTCAATTAAAAGAATTAAATATTAAGGTAGATAGTAAAAATGAATAAAATCTATTTAGCGGGTGGTTGTTTTTGGGGCGTAGAAGCTTATTTTAAACAATTAAAAGGTGTTTTAGACACTAAGGTAGGCTATGCTAATGGTAATAAAGAAAACCCTACATACGAAGAAGTATGTAGTGGTCTTTACCATTTTTCTGAAGCTATTGAAATTATATACACAAATGAAGTGAGACTAGAAACAATATTAGAACACTTTTTTAGAATCATTAATCCTTTTTCCTTAAATAAGCAAGGAGGAGATATCGGCATTCAATATAGAACAGGCATCTATTATGAAACACTAGAAACAAAAGAAATAGCACTTAAATTCATAGAGAAAAAACAAAGTGAAAGTTCACAAAAAATAGTAGTTGAAGTAGAACCTTTAGTTAATTTTTATGATGCTGAAAAATATCATCAAGATTATTTAACTAAAAATCCAAATGGTTATTGTCATATTGATTTGGGACTTTTAAAAGATGAGGAGAAAAAATGAAACGACAAAAATATATTTCATGGGATGAATATTTTATTGGAGTAGCACAATTATCTGCTTTAAGAAGTAAAGATCCAAGTACACAAGTTGGCGCTTGTATTGTTAATACTGATAAAAGAATTATAGGCATTGGATATAATGGTTTACCTAGTGGCTGTGAAGATGATGAATTTCCATGGGAAAGAGAAAATAAGAGCATTGTAGATACTAAATATCCCTATGTTGTTCATGCTGAGGCAAATGCTATTTTAAATGCTACCAGAGAAACTAAAGGTTCTAGCATATATGTAACATTATTTCCTTGTAACGAATGTATGAAATTAATCATTCAAAGTGGTATTAAAGAAATAGTCTATGTTTCAGATAAATATAGTGAAACAGACTTACACAAGGCTGCATTTAAAATGATGAAAGCTGCAAATATTTCGTATAGACAAATAAATGCTAGTGAAGTAGTGAAAAATGACTAAATTTAAGAAAATCTTTTTTACATGTCTTTTCGCTTATTGTTACGTTATGATGGCTTTAATTATACCAACAGATTACCAAGTAACCGCGCCAGGCACAATCGGTAGTGTATCAGAAGATATCTTAATTGATAATAAAACCAATACACTAGATCTATATACTATTTCAGTTTATTATAAAACAAAAATAACACCATTTGAAAAAATGGTTTTTGGTCTTTCTCAATCTATGGATACAGATAAAATGTCTGCTTATGAAAGTAGTTTAACAAAAAAAGAGGAGTCTCTTCAAGGACAAATTTCTAAAGAAGCCTCATATCAAATGTCCTTAATTAAAGCTTTTGAATTAGCTAAAATGAAAAAAACTGATATTGATTTTACTTCTAATTTTTTAGGACTAAAAGTTTATTACAGTGAGTTAGAACAAAGAGAAAGTTTAAAAATAGGAACTTTAATTAAAAGTATCAATGGATTTAACACCTATGAAGAAATGATAAATAGTATTAAGAAGGATAAAAACTATAGTTTTTTATTAGAAGATGGCACTACAGTTTCCTTTGCTAGTGGGAAAAAATACTTATTTTATCCATATTATTCATTTGAAAGTAAAACATCAAACATTGATCTTAAAGGATTAAACACATACACTGGTGGACCTTCAGGTGGAATGATGCAAACCCTGCACATATACGCAAGTTTATTAAACTATGAAAAAATAAATTCAAAAATTGTTGGGACTGGGACAATTAATAACGATGGAACAATAGGGAAAATTGGTGGAGCTACACAAAAAATTTATACTGCAAATAGATATAAAGCCAATCACTTTTTCATGGCTAAAGATAACTACGATGAAGAATTGAAAGTAATAGAAAAATTTCCTAATATGAAAATTTATCGAATAGAAACTATAGAACAGGCGGTAAAAATACTAGATGAAATATATACTAAACTTCATTAAAAAATATCAAGATTTGAATAGTAAATTAAACTCCAGAGTTACTTTTAAACAAACAGGACTCGCACTTATTTACGCTCTTTTGACAACAGTTGTTATTATCGCTCCTTTTATACTCATAACAATTCAATTATTTATGTTTGCAAGCCTACAGTGGTTATGGGTAACTATTTTATTTATCTTTATTAATTTAGCAGTCTTTTCATATTTTTACTTTAACTATTTTTATCTAAAAAAATAAATAAAAGTATCAGTGGAGCAAATACTAAACTTTTATTTTTAACAGAAAGTATATCAGTTTCTATATTTATGACAATTTTTGGTATAATAGTTTTAATAAAAATATTAAGCGTGGTGTAAAAAAATGATAATAGGACTTATAAGTATTATAGTATTAATAGGATTAGATCAAGGTACAAAGTATCTTATGAAAGAAATATTAACAGGAAGTAAAACGATTGTTGCTATCCCAAATTTATTAGAGTTTAATTACTATGAAAACACTGGGGCAGCATTTGGATCTTTTCAAGGACATCAATTACTGTTTTTCGGAATTACCATTGTTGTTCTACTTGTTTTAGGATACTTATTTACTAAAGTTGATTTTAGTAAGAAAAAAGTATACTCAATTAGTCTAGTTTTATTGATTGCTGGAACTTTAGGAAATGCTATTGATAGACTTATATTAGGGTATGTAATTGATTTTTTACATATGCCGTTTATTCAATATATATTATTTGGAAATAACTTTATCTTTAATTTAGCGGATGCCTTTTTAACTTTTGGAGTGATTTTGTTTGCTATTGATATTTTATTTTTAGAAGATAAAAGAAAGAAGAAAACAAATGAAGCAATTTAAAATAACAACAGATGATATTGGGCAACGACTTGATCACTATTTAACTCAAAATCTAGATTTAACAAGAAGTAGAATTCAACAATTAATTAAAGAAGAACATATTCTTATTAATGATAAAAAAGAAAAAACAGGATATATCTTAAAGTTAGATGATCTTATAACAGTTATTATTCCAGAGGTTAAAACACTAGAGTTAAAACCTGTAGATTTAAAACTAGATATCGTTTATGAGGATTCAGATATTCTAGTAGTTAATAAACCTCAAGGGTTAGTTGTTCATCCGGCTAGTAGCTATAATGAACCTACCTTAGTTCATGGACTTTTACATGAAATAGATGATTTAAGTGATATCAATGGGACATATCGACCAGGGATTGTTCATAGAATAGATAAAGATACAAGTGGGCTTTTAGTAGTAGCTAAAACGGATAAAGCACATAAAAAATTATCAGAAGATTTAAAAGTTCATGATGTTAAAAGAGAATATATCGCAATTATTTATGGACACATTGAAGATAAGGGTAAGATAGATGCTCCAATTGGTAGACATAAAGTCAATAGACTAAAAATGAGTGTTACGCATGATGGTAAAGATGCAATTACTCATTTTGAAACAATTGAAAGATATAAAGGCTATTCACTTATTAGGTGTTTCCTAGAAACGGGGAGAACACATCAAATCAGAGTGCATTTAGCTTATATTGGACATCCTATTTTAGGTGATCCAATATATGGACCTAAAAAAGTATATGGGTCTTCTGGACAATATTTACATGCTAGAAAACTATCATTTAATCATCCTATAACTAATGACTTAGTAACTTTTGAAGTTGATGTTCCAGATAACTTTAAAGAAGTATTGAAAAAAATAGAAAACGAAGAAATATAAAAATGAGTATAGATTTCCTTTTAAAGGGGATTTATACTCATTTTTTTATTTGATTTTATTCCTAAACAATACCAAATTTTCTTATTTTTATAAAGGTACACCTTTATAAAATAGATAAAATAACAGACTATGTGTCTATATTCTAACATATTTAATAGAAAAAAGACAAAAACAATACCCAAAAAAAGCATTTATAGACAAAAAGATACCTTCATAAAGGTGTACCTTTACGAAGCAATATAAAGTATAAAATAACAAACTTTAACCTAATATTTTCTATTTCCTTTTTTTATGAATTTTGATACCTGTATCAGTATTCATATAAAAGATAAATGAAAAAAGCTTGAAATAAATGGTAGCAACAGCCATGATAATTTAACAGAAAATGATAGAACAGCCACTATAAAAAGATAAGATTTATAAGATATTTGCATAAAAGTGCAATTTAGTATTAAAAAATGAATTCAAAATAAGTATAAAAAGCATAAAAATTGATTCTAGTTACAATCTAAAGATTTGCTACTTAATAAAATATTGATTACTTTATTGATAAAGTTTATAAACTATAAAAGCATACTCCAAAAAGTTTTTTAAGACAAAAAAAGAGTTAATTGCTTTAAAAGAGTATAGAATTTTTTTTATAAATCAGATTACTAGAGGGATGGAGTGTGGTTAAAAATGAAAATTAAAATAAATATAGATAAAAATATGGTTATTTCTGTTGTTGGATTATTATACCCGCCCTCAATGGTTTTATTATCAATAGGACTCTATTATGAAGGTTATAAGTTACCAGCATTATATATTATATTATTTTTAATACTTAGTATCACTTGTGGATTAATAGTTGGATTAGTATATGGTGAAATAAGAGAAAAAAGCATAAAAAATGAAAAAGATCAAATTGCTGAAAAGGAAGATATCACATCAAGTGATGCGTGTGAAAAGTTAGATAGTTAATTAGATATTTAAAACAGGCAATAAAAAAATTAAAAAGGGATGAATCAAATGATAGAGACAATAAAAATAAAGAATGTAAAATACTTTAAAGAAGATATTCTTTTAAAATTAGGCAATTACCCTACTTTAGAGATTATAGGAAATAACAATTCGGGTAAAACAACTATTCTTAGATGTTTAGAAGAAATAAATAATTTTATAAAAGGAGAAGTTACTTCAAAAAACTTAGAATACATTAGTAATTATAATGAAGTATTCATTTATGAAATTAGTTTTATTATTAATGAAAAGAAGTTTCAATATGAATATAGAATTCAAAATAATAGTATTATATACGAAAGGTTAAGTGGACAATACGATTCATATTTTAAAGATATATATGTTAAAAATGAATCTAGTATAAAATTAGGTAAGCAAGTCACAGGGGATATTAAAAAGTACTTAGAACTGATCAAACTGGATGAAAAAAGACTTATATTACCTTTTTTAAGACATACTAAAGATAACGATCTATTTAGTGCAATCTTTGATGTACTCACTAACTGGAAGTTTATTTATAAATATGAAAACGAGGAACAATCTTCTAAAATTAAGGTAACTAAAATTTTAGATTCATTAAATGATACTTATAGTCTCATGTTATTCGATAATTTATATGATGGATTAGATACTGATATGATAGGAATATTGCTAGAATTTATGATAAGGAATACACAAATTATTTATACTAGCGTCAAACAAAATATTAAAATAGAAAAAGAAGATCATAATACGTACCTACTGTAAATAGTAATAAATAATTGCTAGTTTTAAAAAAGAATATACCTAAATAATTATAAGATGAGCTCACTAGGGCTCATTTTTTAATTTTAAGTATCAAAAAAGTACGAAAATAAAATAATAAGATAATGGCTTAATAGCCTTTTTTCGTTATTTCATTTTCGTAAAACGCTTACATTTTATATTGATTAACATTTTTTATGATGATATAATGAGGTTGCGAAAACGATTTCGAAAAGAGGGTAATAGTCCATGGTTAAGATAAAAGACATAGCAGAAGCATGCCAAGTATCAATCGGAACTGTCAGTAAAGCTTTAAATCGTTCTCATGAAATTAGTGAAGAAACAACTAGAAAAATCATTAAGAAAGCTAATGAACTTGGGTATGTAGCAAATTCTAATGCAAGAAGTTTAAAAACTAAACGCTCTTATAGTTTAGGGATTATTTATTTTGATAGTACAAACAGCGGATTAGAACACGAATATTTTAGTGTGATGTTAAATGGGATAAAAAAAGAAGCTGAAGAGTCGGGCTATGATGTTGTCCTCATTAGCAATAAAATAGGAGGACTTAAAAATTCTTATTTAAGTCATGCAAAATATAGAGGCTGTGACGGGGTGATTATTGTTTCAGCAGATTTCAAAAACCCTAAAATTACAACTTTAGTAGAATCTGACTTACCAACAGTGACTATAGATCATCTATTTCATAATCGTACAAGCATTCTATCAGATAATGTTAAAGGGCTAGAAACAATTGTTGAGTACCTACATGATAAGGGGCATAAAAAAATTGCCTTTATTCACGGAGAAGATACTGAAGTAACCAGAAACCGTTTAGCAAGTTTTTATCGCACATGCCAAAAATTAAAATTAGACATACCTGATAGTTATATTAAAGAAGCACAATATCATATTCCCAAATATAGTGGACTAGCAACTAGAGAACTTTTAGCCCTAGAGGATAGACCAACATGCATTATATATCCTGATGATTATTCTTACTTAGGCGGATTAACTGAAATAGAAAAGCATAAGTTAAAAATTGGAGAAGACATTAGTGTTGTAGGATATGATGGGATTTACTTATCTAGAGTTTTAAGACCTGTTTTAACAACCTATGTGCAAGATAGCAATAAAATTGGAATGATGGCAGCTAGAAAATTAATAGAAATGATTGAAAACCCGAAAACTTATATTCCAGAACAAGTTGTAATATCAGGCTATCTTCAACAAGGAAAGACTGTTAAAACACTGAATAGTTTATAAACATAGTTTAAACTATGATAATAAAAAAAGGAGAATAAGAAGGGCAATGAGATTAAAAAAAATCTTTACACCAATTCTTTTACTATTGTTAACACTTATTTTGGTAGCATGTACAAATAGTGGTAGCAGTGTAGAGGCTAAAAAAGAGGGGGATGTTTTAGTTATCCGTATTTGGAATAATGAGTTTCAAGAAAGATTTAGAAGCTTTTATCCAGGGTATGTTAAAACAAACTCAGATGGAACTGACTTGCTTGATGATGGAACTATTGTTAAATGGATTCAAGTATCAAATGATGGCAACCAATATCAAGTAGCACTAGACACAGCATTAGCACAACAAGGTAGTGCGGCTGCAGATGATAAGATTGATATCTTCTTAATTGAAGCAGACTATGCAACTAAATATGCCAATGATAGATATGCATTAGACATTCATGAAGATCTTAAAATTAAAAAGTCTGCCCTAGCAGATCAATATCAATATACAAAAGATATTGTTACTGATGAAAAAGGAGTGCTAAGAGCAACTTCATGGCAAGCAACTCCAGGCTTATTTGCATATAGACAAGATATCGCAGAAAAACTGTGGGGAGCAGGTGTGACACCAGAACAAGTTCAAGAGAAATTAAAGAACTGGGCTGAGTTTGATAAGGTTGCAACTGATATGAAGAATAATGGATATAAGATGTTATCAGGTTATGATGATGCTTATAGAACCTATTCAAATAACTTTAGTGGCAAATGGGTAGATATCAATAATAACGTAGTTATTGATCAAAAAGTCTTAGATTGGGCTAAACAAACTAAAAAGTATAAAGATAGTGGTTATAGTAATGGAACAAGCCTTTGGGATGATGGCTGGAAAAAAGATCAAGGTCCAGAAGGTGATGTATTTGGTTTCTTCTATTCTACTTGGGGTATTAATTTTACATTATTAGGTAATTCACTTGCTGATGCGAATGCTAAGCAAGAACTAGGTAATGGATTATTTGGTAAATATAGAGTAGTAAAAGGACCAGAAAGTTACTACTGGGGTGGTACATGGATTGTTGGAGCTAAAGGAACAGATAATCCAACACTAGTAAAAGATATCATGCTTAAATTAACTGCAAATCCAAAAATAATGAAAGACATCACTTTAAAAACAGAAGATTATACAAATAATAAAACTGCAATGAATGAAATAGCAAACGATCCAAACTATGGTTCTGCATTTTTAGGTGGACAAAATCATATTGCATTATTTACACAATCTGCAGATGCAATTGATATGAAAAATGCTTCACCATATGACCAAGGGTTAAATGAAAAGATTCAAACAGCTCTAAAAGATTATTTCTCAGGTACTGCAACATGGCAAGCTGCATGGGCAAATTTTGTCAAACTAGTCAATGAAATATATCCAGAATTAAAAGTACCAGAAAACATAGCTGAACCTAAGTAAAAAAAGTTTATATAGGATTAGATAGGAACACTAGTTCCTATCTAATATCTATTTTAGGAGATGAGTCCATTGGAAAAAAGAAAGAAAAATAAACAAGTTAATTATAATAGGTGGGGTTATAGGTTTATTGCGCCTTTTCTATTAATCTATATACTATTTTCATTAATACCATTAATTTCAACCTTTTATTACAGTTTCTTTGAATATTATTATGCACAAGGTGGCTTCATAAAAGTAGGACCTAATTTTTTTGGATTAAACAATTATATGAATGTTTTTAAAGAAGGAATATTTTTTGAATATTTAGGAAATACTATTATTATTTGGCTCATGGGGTTTATTCCACAAATTATTTTATCTTTATTATTAGCTTTGTGGTTTACTAATACGAGACTTAAAATAAAAGGACAAGGTTTTTTTAAGACAATTATTTATATGCCCAATCTTGTAATGGCAGCGGCATTTTCAATGTTGTTTTTACAATTATTTTCAAATTCTGGAGCACTTACTACATTATTAATTGATGGAAAGATCATTCCAGAAAGTTTTAGTTTCATAGACAGGGTTTGGCCTACTAGAGGATTAATAGCATTAATGAATTTTATTATGTGGTTTGGAAATACAACGATATTACTTATGGCAGGAATTATGGGAATAGATGATACTTTAATTGAATCAGCACAAGTTGATGGTGCTAATTCATTCCAAATATTTTTTAAAGTCATCTTACCTCTATTAAAACCAATTTTATTATTTGTCATGGTAACGTCATTAGTAGGTGGGGTTCAAATGTTTGATATTCCTCAAATATTTACAAGAAATACGGGAGGACCTTTATCATCATCTAAAACAGTTATGATGTATATACAGGGACTTGTTAATCCAAGCAAGCAGTATGGCAAAGCAGGAGCAGTATCCGTCTTATTATTCTTATTAACATCAGCTGTGAGTTTAACCTTCTTCTTTATTATGAACAGAGAACAGTTGGCTGAACATAGGGAAGAAAAAAGACAAAGGAGGTTACAAAAATGACTGAGCCTCAAAAGAAAAAAAACAAAAATAACAGATAAATTGCCATTGTATTTTTTTAGAGTTATTGTTTATACAGTATTGATTCTAATCACACTTGGAATTATCTTTATTTTCTATACATTAATTATTAATTCAACGAGGGCACACACTGAAATTCAACAAGGGTTCTCATTGTTACCGGGCAAATCATTTATAAGTAACTTTAGAAACTTATTAGATGACCATAATATGTTTGTCTTATCAGGGTTAAAAAATAGTTTTATTATAGCTTTTTCAACAGCCATACTTACAACCTATTTTAGTGCCCTTGCTGCTTATGGTATTCACATGTATAAATTTAAAGGAAGAACATTTTTCTATTTCTTTATGTTAGCGGTTATCATGGTACCCTCCTCAATTGCCAGTATTGGATTAGTTACTATGCTATATAGTATTAACTGGACTGATAACTTTTGGGTAATTATTATTCCAGCAATCGCTTCACCAACAACATTTTTCTTTATGAAACAATATTTAGAGAGTACTTTACCAAAAGAAATCGTAGAAGCTGCTAGAGTGGATGGTTCTAGTGAGTTTAGAACCTTTAATCAAATAGTTTTACCCGTTTTAAAACCAGCACTTGCAGTACAATTTATTTTTTCATTTGTTGCTAGTTGGAACAATTTGTTCTTACCAGGACTTATTATTCAATCAGGAAATAAAAGAACAGTTCCAATTATCATTTCCTTATTAGGAAATTCTGATCCTAAGACCTTTGATTTAGGAAAGATTTATATGTTAATGCTACTAGCAATTATACCAATGCTAATTATTTATTTGATTTTCTCTAAAAAAATTATTAAAGGAGTTACCCTAGGTAGCGTCAAGGGATAAAATAAAAAGAGGATATAAAGATGAAATATGGATATTTTGATGATTTAAAAAAGGAATACGTAATCACCAATCCATTAACACCACTACCATGGATTAATTATTTAGGAAATAATGGATATTATGGCTTGATTTCTCATTCTGGTGGAGGGTATACCTTCTACCAAGATGCCAAGTTAAGAAGGCTTACAAGATATAGATATAATAATGTACCAAAAGAATCTGGGGGAAGGTATTATTACATTTGTGATGGAAAAGAAACATTTAATCCAGGTTACTTTCCTCTAGAAAATAAGTTAGATGAATATAGTACAAGACACGGTTTAGGATATACCGTGATTACTAGTGTCAAAAATAATTTAAAAGTAGTTGTTACTTATTTCATTCCATTAAATGATAATGTTGAAATACATAAAGTAATAGTCGAGAATTTGAGTAATGAAAATAAAAATATCAAAATTTATGGATTAACAGAATGGGCATTATGGAATGCAGTTGATGATCAAACTAATTTCCAAAGAAATTTAAATATTGGAGAAGTTGAAGTTACCGAACAGACTATTTTCCATAAGACAGAATATAGAGAAAGAAGAAATCATTTTGCTTATTATCATGTTAATCAAAAGATAAGTGGATTTGATACAAATAGAGACCAATTTTTAGGAGCGTATAAGGGATATGATAAGCCTGAAGTAGTCTTATCAAGAAAAAGTAAGAATAGTATCACATATGGAGGTTCACCGATTGCTAGTTTAGAAGTAAGCTTAGACTTAAAACCTAATGAAAAAAAGGAATTAGTCTATCAATTAGGTTACTTTGAAAATAAGGAAAATAGCAAATTTGATAAAAAAGGTTTCATCAATAAACGAAATGTTTTAAAACAAATAGAAAAATATGAAGATATTGATTATGTAAATCAAGAATTTAAAAAACTTAACACTTTTTGGAATGAAACATTATCTAAATATGAAATTTCATCTAGTGAAGAAAAGCTTGATAGAATGGTAAATATTTGGCATCAGTATCAATGTATGGTTACTTTTAATATGAGTAGATCAGCAAGCTTTTTTGAAAGTGGTACCGGTCGTGGAATGGGATTTAGAGATAGTTGTCAAGATATTTTAGGTTTTGTACATATGATTCCTGATAAAGCTAGACAAAGAATCATTGATTTAGCCTCAATTCAGTTTAAAGATGGTAGTACCTATCATCAGTATCAACCACTTACAAAAAGAGGCAATGCTGATATTGGTGGAGGCTTTAATGATGATCCTTTATGGTTAATTGGTGCGGCAAGTGCTTATTTAAAAGAAACAGGAGACTTTTCAATTCTAAAAGAGATGGTACCTTTTAATAATGTAGTAGAAGACAGTGATACATTACTTAACCACCTAAGAAAAAGTATAGATTATACACTTAATAACTTAGGTCCACATGGCCTACCTTTAATAGGTAGGGCTGACTGGAATGACTGTTTAAATTTAAATTGCTACTCAACAAACCCAGGGGAATCCTTTCAAACAACTGAAAATATTCAGTCAAAAGCTGAAAGTGTATTTATCGCGGGAATGTTTGTTCAATATGGAAGAGAGTATATTGAAATTTGTGAGAAATTAAACTTGCTTAATGAAGCTAAAAGGATAGAAGAAAAAGTGCTTCAAATGGAAAAAAGTGTGATAGATCATGGCTGGGATGGTAAGTGGTTTCTAAGAGCCTATGATGCTAATTACAATAAAGTAGGTAGTGCTGAAAATAAAGAAGGTAAAATTTATATTGAGCCACAAGGTTTTTGTACAATGGCATTAATTGGCGGGTCAGAATATGCAAAAAAAGCACTCATGAGTGCTAAAAAATACTTAGAAAATGATTATGGAATGGAATTACTTTATCCACCTTATTCAAAATATTACTTAGAATTAGGGGAGATTTCTTCATATCCACCAGGACAAAAAGAAAACGGTAGTGTCTTCTGTCATAATAACCCTTGGGTTGTCATTGGTTTTACTAAAATAAAGGATGGAGAAAATGCTTATGCTTTATATACTAAAAACGCACCAGCGTTTATAGAAGATAAAAGTGATATTCATAAAACTGAACCATATGTTTATAGTCAAACAATCTCTGGCAGAAGTTCTAAGACTTATGGAGAAGCTAAGAATAGCTTTTTGACAGGAACTGCTTCATGGGCATTTGTCGCAGTTAGCCAACATATTTTAGGTGTAAGACCAGATTTTGATGGATTAATTATTGATCCAGTCTTACCTAAACATTTAGATAACATAACAGTTAAACGCGTTTTTAGAAATAAGATATTTAATATTCAGATTATTAGAGATAAAAAAATGAACCAGCAATTAGTAGTAGATGGTAAAAAACAGAAAGATAATATTTTAATTAAGTTAAATAATAAACAAAAGGTGTATGAAATAACTAAATATATAATATAAGTTTAAATGAAAGGCGGTTTAAGATGAACTTGCCTTTTTTAACAATTCTGTAAAGGTCTGTGATATAATTAAAAAAAAGAAAGAAGGATGTTAAAATGGCAAAAAGAAATAGTAGTAATGCATCAATGATTAAGTTTTTCGTAGTGATTTTAGGTGTTTTAGCAGTTCTGTCAATTTTTTTAGGAGCTATAGCAACTAAAGATAGTGACACAGTTTTTACTGGACTTGAAGCAACATTTGGTGCGAATATAGGTAAATTAGGAGGGCTAGCTGAATTAAAATTAGAGTTTAATTTCCTAGCATTAGCAGCTTACTTTTTACCAGCATTAGGTGTTATATTTATAATGGTTTCTGGAAAAAGACTAGGTTACTTAGTATCAGCTGTAGTATTTATTGGATCAGCAATTTTATTAGTTACTATGCCACAATATATTAGTGTTAAACTAGATACAATTATTGGTGGTAATGAAAGTGTTATTGATTGGGTATTACAATGGCCAGTGTATGTTGCTGTTGGGTTAAATGGGGTAGCAGCATTAACTTCAGTTTATTTAACTATTAAAGAATAAGGGGAAAAAATCATGATTTATGATTATGAAGTGAAAAATATTAAACAAGAAAATCAATCATTAGAAAAATATAAAGGACAAGTCTTTCTAGTAGTTAACACAGCAACCAAATGTGGATATACTAAGCAGTACGAAGGTTTAGAATCACTTTATCAAGACTATAAAGATAAAGGCTTTGAAGTATTAGATTTTCCGTGTAATCAATTTTTAATGCAAGCTCCTGGATCAGATGAAGAATTAGCAGAGTTTTGTCAATTAAACTATTTTACAACATTTGAAACTTTTTCAAAAGTAAAAGTTAATGGTAAGGACGCAAGTCCTCTATTTGATTATTTGAAAGAACAACTTCCTGTTCAATTAACTAAAAATAAGGATGGAAGTTTAGAAGAAGAAACAACTAAACGTATTAAGTGGAACTTTACTAAGTTTTTAATAGATCGTAATGGCAATGTAGTTAAAAGATTTGCCCCTAATGTTACACCTGATATGATTAAACCTTATATAGAAGAATTATTATAATAAAAATATCCCAAGTAGTTATCAATCTAAAATGATACTACAGGGGATTTTATTTTATTAATGATTTAGTTTTTCATTGATATATTTATTTACTTTTTCTAACTCTAAATCATTTAATGGATTAGAAAGTTTAGATGTTACATAAGGACTTTCAAAGAATCTAATATGTTCTTTATCCCAGTCAGTATATCTTTCTTCTTTATATAAACCTATGAAATGACAGTCAATAAAGTGAGTAGCACCGAATTCTCTCCAAGGTCTACCTAGGTAAACTTCTTTATCACAATGATTAATAATACGTGAATCTTTAAAAATAAAACCATATTCAAAAGCTTCATAAGTAGAAGGTGCAGTGATATAACCATGAGCATCAACATTTATGATATGAATCTCAGAATCCTTAAAAATGGCTATGCCTGAACCAAAGATAAAGTCGACATTACCAAAAATTTGGCAATCTACAAAAAGTGATTCTACAAGATGAGTATGTCTCATTTCATGTGTTAGAATATGAAAATAGCGTTCAGCTAAATCTACTGGAAGTGGTCCTATAAAAAGAGTGTCTTGGTGTGCTTTTATGTGACAATTGATAGCTTTAAAGTTTGTACCATAAATACTTAAGGCAACTGCAGTGCCTGTTTTCTTCATTGCAGGACCAGCAGCATTTTCAACTGTTATATTTTTAAATGTAACATTTTTTCCTATAACATCGATTGTTGATGTTCTAAAAGTATTATAGAAAAGCCCATCTTCATGAAACTTATAGTTAAAGTCATTATAACAAATAATGGTTTTGACAGGATCTTTACCAATAATTGTTAAGTCATTGTTTTTAATATATAATTTTTCCTTATAAAAACCAGGTTCTAAAGTTAGAATAAGGGGTTCATTCAAATTGTCATCGAGTATTTTTTGAATGGACTGTGATTCGTTTACTAAGATATTTTTCATAAGTTGCCTCATTTCATTTATTATAAATATTATAACTCTCAATTTGTATTTTTACAAGTTAAGGCGATAAATCTAGGTGTAAAAGCATAGAGAAAACTTACTATAAATACTATTTCATTATAATATTTTTAAATATTGGATAAACACTTTAGAGATAATTAAATTATTAAACAGGATAAAAAGAAACTCTAATTGACAATTAATAGATACTTATGTTTTATTATAAGTATTTCCCATGGCAATTGATAATCTATTCCACATGTTAATCTGATTAATAGATAAAACCAAATCTATATACTCTATATCTGAAAATTCTTCATCTAGACGATCCAATAGCTCATCTGATATGCCATGTTGTATGTCTAGTGTAATTGTTTCAGCTAGTTCTAGTACTAACTTAGTCTTTTTATCATAAATATTTGATTCTCTCCACGCATTTAATAAATAGATTTCATCTTCAGTGATACCTTTTTTTCTAGCATCTTTTGTATGAATACCAATACAATAAGCACAGCCATTTAATTGTGATACTCTTATTTTTATATAATCTAATACTTTTTCGCTAATAGTTGTATTTTCTAATTGCTTTTCAAGTTTTAGAATAATATCCATTTTATCTTTTGCTAACGTATAGTAATCAATTTTCTTTTTCATTTTATGCACTTCCTTTTGTTTTTTATTTCATTATATAATGAAGCTGTCTATTATGCTTGGTATATGAATTTTTCTAATGAAGTGTTTTTGTTTGAAATATAAGTTTTTCTCATTCAGTTTAGAGTTATAAATACAAGAGATTTTAAAAATTTTCATACATGACTCACAAAAATACCTTAATATGATATAATATATACGCAATTATATGAAGGGAAAATCAATATGAATCATTTAGGATATGGATTTGCAAATGGTAAAATTATCTTAATGGGTGAACATTCAGTTGTTTATGGAAAACCAGCCATTGCATTACCATTTAAAGAAGTTAAAATTGAATCTTATGTTTCTTTTACAAATAGTCCTATAACTATTGATTGTTTATACTATAAAGGGATATTAGAAGAAGCAGATTTAGTTATAGAGGGAATAAAAAAATTAGTAATTTCAGTATTAGAGTATTTAGGTAAAAAGCCATTTGGTTTGCATATTAGAATAGATTCTAAATTACCTGCCCAAAGAGGCTTAGGATCATCAGCTGCTGTATCGATTGCGGTTGTTAGATCTTTATTTAATTTATATAATGAAATTTTAACAGATGAATTACTTCAATATTTTTCTAACATTGCAGAACAAATTCACCACGTTAATCCAAGTGGAATAGATAGTTCAACGGTTGTTTCTAATGATGCAATCTTCTTTCAAAAAGACTCAGAAAAAACCTATATCCCATTACGTGTAGATGGAATATTAGTGGTTGCTGATACTGGAAGAATGGGTAAAACTAAAGAAGCTATTTTAGAAGTAAAAAAATTATGGAAAGAAAATCCAACTATTATTAATCCTATATTAGATAGATTAGGAGAATTAACCAACGAAGTTAGAAGTTATTTAATTTCTAATGAAGTAAAAAGACTAGGTATGGCCCTCACTGAAGCTCATCAATTACTAAAATCAATCAATGTGAGTGATGAAGGGCTAGAGAAGTTAGTAGATGCGGCACTTGCTTCAGGTGCTTTAGGTGCTAAATTAACAGGCGGTGGCAAAGGCGGTTGTATGATTGCTGTTGTTGAATCTTTAGAAAAGGCAAAGGCAGTTGCAGAAGCACTAAAAGAAAACGGGGCATCCAATACTTGGTTTTATCATTTAAAGGAAGTTATCAATGAAAGCTAAGGCAAGAGCATATACAAATATTGCTTTAATTAAATATTGGGGAAAAAAACAAGAGGAATTAAAAATACCCTTTCAGTCGAGTCTATCTTTAACACTAGAAGAGTTTTATACTGAAACAACAGTTTTTTATGACAAAACTCTTAATGAAGATATATTATATATTAATGGTATAAAACAAGAGAAAAACAAGTTAGCTAGAGTTGCTAACTTTATGGACTGGATTAGAAAGGAATATCATATTCCTTTTTATGCTAGAATAGAATCTGTTAATAAAGTGCCAGAAGCGGCAGGATTAGCTTCTTCAGCATCAGCATTTGCAGCGTTAGCACAAGCAGCACTTTTAGCTTATGGGATTAAACTAAATAAAAAAGAATTATCTAAAGTTGCTAGAGTAGGTTCAGGATCTGCTTCAAGATCTATTTACCCTGGTTTTGTTATGTGGCAAGCTGGAAAATCACATGAGACCAGTTATGCAAAACCACTTTCAGTAAAGTGGGATAGTTTTAGAATGATTTTTTGTTTAATTGATGAAAATGAAAAACAGTTTTTAAGTAGTCAAACAATGAAAGAGACAGTAGAAAAATCACCTTTTTATAAAGAATGGGTAAAAGAGTCTAAAAAAGACTTAAGCATGATGAAAAAAGCTCTTTATGAAAAAGATATTTTTAAAGTGGGCGAAATTGCACAAAGTAATGCACTAAAAATGCATGCGACTATTTTATCTATTGGTAAATGGTACTTTAACCCAGAAACAATTAAAATAATGAATATTTTATATGAATTACAAAAAAATGGAATTCCAGCCTATTTTACAATGGATGCTGGACCCAATATAAAAATTATGACAGAAGAAAAGTATGTAGATACTATTATTGAAAAAATACAACCTGTTTCATATAAAGTTTCAAAAGCAGGATTAGGAGTTAGTGGATATGAAAAGTAAAGTTCCAGGCAAACTATTTATTGCAGGTGAATTTAGTATCCTTTCTAAAGAAAGTACTGCGATTTTAGTAAGTGTATCAAAATTTATATATGTCGATATTACCGAGAACTCAAATTATGAATTTGAAAGTGAACTAGGTCATTTTAGATGGATATTAGATGAGGATAAAATACCTGTTTTAGATTATAAAGATTTTAAGCATGTTAAAGCTGCCATTTTTATGGCTCATAAGTATTTGAATCATCTTAAAATAGAACCAAAAACATATAATATAAAGTTAAATAGTGAACTTGAAGAACAAGGTAATAAGTATGGTTTAGGATCATCAGCCGCCTCTTTAGTGGGTGTTTTAAGAGCTATTCTAAACTTACATCAAGTTAGACCTACAAAATTAGAATTATTTAAATTAGCTGTTATGACTCAATTAGAAATTAATGATTTATCTTCTGGAGCAGATTTAGCAACAGTTATTTACACTGGATGGGTTTATTATAAAAAATATGATCTCGCTTGGTTATATCAAAAAGATAAGAGTGCTTTTGAACTGATTGAAGAAGAGTGGCCTAGTCTAAAAATTGAAATACTTCCTGTTATAAATTATAGGGTGCTTGTTGGTTGGACTAAAAAAGCTTCATCTAGTAGTGATACTATTCAAAAATTAGAAAGTAGAAACTTAAATGATAGTTGGTATAAAGATTTTTTAGCTAAGGCTAATAAAATAGTATTAGCTTTTAAAAAAGAGCTTTTAATTGATAATAATACGGATAAGATTTATCAACTAACAGAAGATTATCAAAATTTATTAAATGAGTTAGAAAACTGGTCAGAGATAAAAATAATGACACCTGAACTAACAATGTTAAATAAAATTTCAAAGAACTCTAATTTAGTATCGAAAGTTTCGGGTTCAGGTGGTGGTGATTGTGGTATTTGTGTTGTTCAAAATAATTTTTCTCATATAATAGAAGAAAAAATAGCTAAAAATTGGCAAAACAGCGACATTAAACCATTAAAATTAGAAGTATGGAGTGATAAAAATGAGAGAAATTAGAAAAGACAAACATATGGCGCTTGCTTTAACTCAAAAGACTGGGACAAACGATTTTGATCAAATACACTTTGAGCATATGTCATTGCCTAAATATGATTTTAATGATATTAACTTAGAATCATGTTATTTTAATCGCCAATTTAAATATCCATTTTATATTAATGCAATGACTGGTGGAACACAAAAAACGAAAGAAGCTAATGAAAAACTGGCAAAATTAGCAAAACATTACGGACTTGCAATGGCAGTTGGATCACAAAAAATAGCTCTTGAAAACAAAAGTGTTCAAGATACATTTTCAGTTATTCATGATATTTATCCTGATGGCTTTTTTATTGGAAATTTATCAGCTAATGCTACTTATGAGGATGTTTTAAAGGCAAGCCAAATGATTCATGCTCAAGCATTTCAAATTCATTTGAATCCTGTTCAAGAATTAGCTATGCAAGAAGGCGATAGAAATTTTAAACATTGGAAAAATAATATTGCTCTTATTGCAAAAGAAATAAAGATTCCTTTAATTGTCAAAGAAGTTGGATTTGGAATGAATGAAAAGACAATAGCATCTTTGATTAATCTGGGTGTTTCTAATATTGATGTTAGTGGTAATGGCGGGACTAACTTTGCAAAAATAGAAAACGCTAGAGTTAATAGAAATGATGGCTTTTTAGAAGGCTTTGGAATTTCTACAGTCAAATCCTTAAAGTATAGTCAAAAATATCAAGAAAAGGCTAATTTTATTGCCTCAGGTGGTATTAGAAGTGCTCTTGATATTGTTAAGTCACTTGTTCTAGGAGCTTGTGCGGTGGGCTTATCCAAATTTTTCCTAGAAACAATACAATTAGCATGGGATGAACAAATTAAAAAAGTTGATGAACTTATTAGTGATATAAAGAAAGTTATGATTTTATTAAATGTAAATAATATTAAAGATTTAAGAAATGTTCAATATTTTGACTAAAAATGACTTTTTTTTGGTAAAATAAATAAAAACAAAAAAGGGGAAACTTATGTATAAAACAACTTATCAAATACTTAGCAGTCAAATCGGTCCTTCAAATAAGTTGAAGCTTTTTGATTTAATTAATATATTGCAAGATGTAGAGGGACTACATATTGATCAGTTAGGTGAATTTAGCACATCTTTAAAAGACAATAATTTAGGTATTTATTTGTCATTTAGACAAGTTAATATAAAAAAATGGCCTAAATTATTTGATACCTTACATATTGAAACTTATCCATACGATACTAAGGGTTATTTTGGATATAGAAATACTATTATCTATAATGATAAAAAAGAAGTGATTGCTGAAACATACTGCTTGGGAACTTTTATGAGTCTAGATACGCTAAGACCAACTAAAATTAATCAAGAAATTATTGATACACTTGATCAAGAAACTAGATATGATATGGAATACTTACCAAGGAAAATTGGATATAACAAAGATAATTATCTTTCTCGTGGGGCAGATATCACAGTAGATATTATGCATATTGATTCTTATTTACATATGAACAATGCATTTTATATAGCTTTTGCGGAAAGCTTATTACCAGAAAATTATACTATTGGTAATTTTAGAGCAGAATATAAGAAACCTGTTTTATATAAAGAAGTGATACACGCAGAATTATATAAAGAAGAAAGTTTTTATATTGTGGTTATAAAAAATGAGAATAATGATGATTGTGCAATTATTGAATTTAGATGAAATCATTTACACAAATAAAATAAGTGTAATTCGTGTATAATAAATATGGTTTTAAACCAAATATATTATTGCGAGGCTAAAGATGACAATATTTGATTACGAAGATATTCAGTTAATTCCCAACAAGTGTATAGTTAAAAGTAGAAGTGAATGTGATACAAGCGTTAAGTTTGGTAAACATACATTTAAATTACCAGTTGTTCCAGCAAATATGGGGACAATTATAGATGATAAATTAGCTTTTTGGCTAGCATCAAACGGTTATTTTTATATCATGCACAGATTTGATGAAGAAAATAGAAAAGAATTCATTCAAACAATGAAAAAATCTAATTTAATTTCATCCATTAGTGTAGGTGTTAAAAATAATGAGTATCAGTTTATAACTGAATTAAAAAATGAAAATTTAATTCCAGACTATATTACAATAGATATTGCTCATGGACACTCAGATGCCGTAATAGAAATGATTCAACATATCAAAAGAGAAATACCAGAAACGTTTGTAATTGCTGGTAACGTAGGTACACCTGAAGCAGTAAGAGAGTTAGAAAATGCTGGTGCAGATGCAACTAAAGTTGGTATTGGACCTGGTAAAGTATGTATTACTAAGTTAAAAACTGGATTTGGTACTGGTGGATGGCAATTAGCTGCTTTAAACCGTTGTTCAAAAGTTGCTAGAAAACCGTTAATTGCAGATGGTGGAATCAGAAATCACGGCGATATTGCTAAATCAATTAGATTTGGAGCTACTTTATGTATGATTGGTTCTCTTTTTGCAGGACATGAAGAATCACCAGGTAAGATTATTATTAAAGATGGGCAAGCCATGAAAGAATATTACGGCAGTGCTTCAGAATATCAAAAAGGTGAAAGAATTAACGTAGAAGGAAAGAAAATACTTATCCCTTCAAAAGGTAAAATTTCAGCTACTTTAAAAGAGATGCAAGAAGATTTACAATCATCTATCTCATATGCAGGTGGTAAAGATATTGAATCTATTAGAAAAGTAGATTATGTGATTGTAAAAAATTCAATTTTTAATGGCGATTGGTCATAAAGCATAAGAAATAATACAAATACTTATAAGAGTTATTTTAATAAATAAAACGATAAGAAAGAACTAATCATTCTTTCTTTTTTTTAAGATATATTGTTTAATTTAAACATTAAAGATTGCTTAGTTACAGCTAAAAAGAAATACTAAAATATAGATTTTAATGTTATAATATTTTTAGGTGATATATAATGACGTTAGGAACATTGATTTCAAAATACAGAAGTAGAGCTAAACTATCTACTGAGGAGTTAGCTGCAAAATTTCCAGCTAAAAGAAAAAAAATTGAATATTGGGAAGCAGACAGATTAATACCAAGTGATAGTGAAATGCAAAGGTTAATTCAATTGCTTAAAATACCAGAAAAAGAAGGACAAAACCTCTTTGTTGTGCAAAGAAGTGTTTCAACATTAGAGAATACTTCTATGATGTTATTATTTATGACAATGGCAGTTTTACTGGGGTACTTTTTACCATTATATGAAAACATGAATGCAATGGCTTTCTTATTTACCCCAAAAGTTAATTTGGGAACTTATATTATTCCTTATATTTCTTTATGGATTCATTTTATAAGTTGTATCATTATTATTGTTATCATGCTATTATTCTTCTTAAAAGCTAAATATAGACAACAATTAAACTATTATAAGATGCTAGTATATCCAATTAGCATTGGTTTTATCTCACTACTATTTTTTATTATTGATAAATTTCAAGCAGCATACGTAGGATATTTTTCAATTTTACTGATTACATTTGCTATGGGATTATACTATATCTTTTCAACTAGAAAAATGTATAAATTACAAATACTTACTAAAGGAGTAAAATAATGTTTACGATAAAAGAATTAATTTTATTATCAATCATTCTAGCATACACAATTTTATATAGCATTTTTAAAAAGAAAAAAGGGTTAATTAAATTTTTCTTATATATTATTACAATAGGCTTATTTGTTATTATTGGATCAATTAGTTTTAGCGCAACATTATCCTATAAGTTTGATCACTTTTATAATATGAGTAGTGAAATAACAGAACCAATAGAATTAGATGGGTACTCAGTTATTCTAGCTAAAAAGACTAAAAAAGATAAAACTAATACTGAAATCATAACTTATGAACCTAACATTTATAAAAAATATTGGCTTTTTTATACTAAGAATAATGATTTAGAAGTAGTCAGTTTTATAGATTATGAAAATAAAAATGTTTTATATGGCTATATGCTTACAACAAAGAAAGAAGTCTTTATTTATATCCCTCAAACAATTGAAACTGTTTCTGTTGATAATCAACCCATAACACTTATCAATCATGAATCTTATACATATTTTAGTTTTTCAAGCAGTATAGTTGTGAAAAATATTGTAATAGATAGTTTAAATTATAGTATTTCTAAAGGTAATATAAAATGATAGAAACGCTAATAATTAAAAATGTAAAAAAGACTTTTAAACTATCAAAAAAGCAACAAAGAATCGATAAAACAACAGATAAAGAAAAAATAGCTGTAAATGGGTTAAGTTTTACTGCTTATGAAGGTGAAGTTTACGGACTTTTAGGTTCAAACGGTGCAGGAAAAACAACAACATTAAGAATGATTTCAACACTTATTAAACCAGATGAAGGTGATATTATAGTTAGTGGTATATCATCAAAAGAAGATCCAACTGAAATTAGAAGAAGAATAGGTTTTTTAACAAGTGAATTAAAATTAGAAGAGTTTTTTACCCCAAATTATATGTTTAATTTTTATAGTGATCTTTATCAAGTTCCACTAGAAGTCAGAGAAGAACGCAAGAAACACCTTTTTGATAAATTTGAGATTCATAAATTTGCTGAAGTTAAAATAGGTGATTTATCTACTGGTATGAAGCAAAAAATATCACTTGCTATCTCATTAGTAAATGACCCTAAAATTATTATTTTTGATGAGCCAACAAACGGATTAGATGTTTTAACTGCTAAAGATGTTACTGATTTAATTATTGAACTTAAGAATAAAGGCTATACAATTATTTTATCAACTCATATTTTTTCATTAGTAGAAAAAGTATGTGATAGAGTTGGCATCATTATTGATGGAAAAATGGCTCTAGAAGGAAAAATTAGTGAATTAACAAAAGAAAAAAATATTGAAAGTATCTTTTTTGATGAATACGCAAAGGCAAAGGGTAGAACAATATGAAAAACATTTGGACTATTATGAAAAAAGAACTCTCTAGAGTTTTTACAGATAAAAAAATGATTCTTACTGTTTTAATTTTACCTGGCGCAATGATCTTTTTATTATATTCTTTAATGGGAACTGCTTTTAATAGAACAAGTAATGAAAAGTTTGAAACTGTGAGAATTTATGTTGAAGAAAATAGTTCTATAACAGAAGTATTAAATCAAAAAGAAGCGCTTGACTTATTTAATATTGGAAATATTTCATTTAGTTTTGAGAATAAGGATTTAGAAGAAAAAATAAAGAATGGTAATTTAGATGTTGCTATTAAAATGGAAAATGACCAAATGACTATTTTATATAATTCATCAAATACTCAATCTAAAACAGCTTATTTATATTGTGAAAATACAATTAAAACACTAGAAAAAGTGATCATAGATGGAAAACAATACGAACTTAACCTAGCCTCTGATTTAGCTAATAATACTTCCCAAACTGCACCATCTATAGCATATATACTACCATTTCTTATTATGACCTTTTTATTTCAAGGTGCGATGGCATTAGGACCAGAGTCAATTTCTGGTGATAAAGAACGTGGCACGATTGCTACTTTATTAGCAACACCTGTGAAAAGAAGCGAGATAGCTTTAGGTAAAATTATTTCATTATCTATATTAACTATGCTATCTGCAATATCAAGTTTTATAGGAGTAATTTTCTCACTTCCAAAAATGCTTGCTTCTACAAATTTTTCCTTAACATATAGCGTAAGCGATTATATGTCAGTCTTAGGTGTTTTATTGATTACTGTGCTAGTCATTATAGGAATGATTTCAATTCTTTCAGCACAAGCCAAAAATGTAAAAGAGGCTTCAATGCTCGCTCTACCTTTGATGCTTGTTTCAATGGTTGTTGGAATGACAACATTTATTTCCCCAGTGGCTGCTAGTAATCCATATCTTTATATGATTCCTTTATATAATAGTGCCCAAATATTATTAGCAATTTTCTCATTTGATTTTAATCTAACTCATATGGTTATTATGATCGTATCTAATCTAATCATATCAGCAGGACTAATATACATTTTAACAAGAATGTTTAACAGTGAAAAAGTGATGTTTTCAAAATAGGAGGATTTATGAAAATTTATTTAGCAAATGCTTTATTTTCAGAAGCAGAATATTTATATAATGAAATATTAATAGATGATATTACCACAAGTGGACATGAAGTCTATGCACCACAAAGAAACCTTAGTATTAATGATAAAACAAAGTCAGCTAACTCAAAAGAAATTTACCAAGGTGATAAGTTTCACTTAGATCAGTCAGATGCAATTGTTGCAGTATTAGATGGCATAACAATTGATCCAGGAGTGAGTGCTGAAATTGGCTATATGGCTGCACTTGGCAAAAAAATATATGGTTTATATACAGATTCTAGAGAAAGTAGTAAAACAATCATTGATTCAAAAAAAGAATTACTAGAAAAACCGCTTGAAAACCAGTTTGCCTATGTTAATTTATTTGTAGTAGGGGCAATCAAAGAAAACGGAAAAATATTTTTAAGTAGAACAAAATTAGTTGATTTTTTAAAGCAACAAAAATAAAACTCATAAAAAAAGCATGAACCAAAAGATTTGGAAATCATGCTTTTATTTTGCTTAGTATAATATAATACTATTTATTCATTTTTGGTATTAAAGATGCTCTTATAAAATTTGAAAGCACCAATCATACCAGCATTATTTTTAGTTTTAGCAAGACTAATGGATATTTTTCCTTTAAAGTAATCCCATAACTTAGGCTCTAAAGCTGAATAAACTTCATTTAAAAATTGGGTACCTCTATTAGTTATTCCGCCACCGATAATAATATGATCTGGGTTTAAAATATAAATCATATTTGCTAGACCAGTCGTTAAATTATCATAAAATTTATTTACGATAGGCACAATCTTTTCATCATTAATATCATAGAGTGAAAAAACATCAATGCCATTTTGAATATGAGGATATACTTTTTTAGCAAACTTTACTAATGAGTTAGTAGAAGCTAGACCCTCATAGGTGCTATTATACATCATCATTTTCCCACATTCGCCAGCACTATATAAAAAGCCATGATATAAATGATTGTCAATAATGAGTGCACTACCAATGCCAGTTCCGTAAGTGATTGCAAGTATATTTTTATATTTATTTTCAGGTAAAAAATCTTTTTCACAAAGAATCATACACTTAACATCATTTTGAACACTGATGGGTAAGTTTAAATCTTTTAAAGCATCTCTAAAATTTAAACCAAGATAGTTTTTAATAGAAATACTGGGTGTTAATACCTCAGTAGTTTGGGTATTGATAGAACTAGTTGTACTAATAGCAATACCTTTAATATTATATTCTGTTGATAGATTTTGAAAGATAGATTTTAATTTTTCTATTAAAACTTTACTTCCAAGGTCTCCATTAGTTTTAGTAATACTTTGAAAGAGTAAAGTTTCATTTTCAGTAATGATACCATATTTTAAATCTGTTCCACCAATATCAAATGTTAAGTATAAATTCATAAGATCACCTCTACTTTAAGATTATTATAATAAATAATACGAGTAAAAACAAGAATATCGAAAATAAAGAAGCTAAAATAGCGATAATCACCGAAAACGCTTACTTATTTACGAAAACATAGTTTTTAAGTTTTTATAGTGTGTTATAATGAAAATATCAATAGATATGGGGGAACTAAAATGAAATGGATTTTTAGGTTAGTATATTTGTTAGTAATTGGATTTATAACACTTATTATTTTTGACTATGCAGCAATGAAAAAAAACGCAACTTATTATGAAGAAAATGCAATACCATATTTAAAAGAAAATAATATGGAAGAATATATTCCTCATTTTATGACAGCAAACCAAGTGAAAGATTATTTAAAAAAACCAATATATCATATTAATTATAAACAACAAGAAGAAAGCCTAGATTTTTCCATTTACCACGTTCAGTCAGAAAAAAGTGGCTATCTAGCATTTTTTATACACAATGTATCTATGCAATTAGAATCTAAACATATTCAAATTGAACTTAATTTAAAAATGGAAGGTGATGAAAAAATTATTCAAGGTTATTATCAATTAGATATTAATAAGCTTATGCCACTGATATTTTTAGAAACTAAGAAAGATGATTTAGTTCATTTTCACTATGAAAATAATGAAAGTGAAAAATAGTTAAAAAAGTATCAACTAAAATTGAGTACATAGAATTACTGTTCTATGATTTTAGTAAAAAGGAAAACGAACAACCAACACATTACCCTAAATTTAAAATTCAGCATCAGGATGACTTTAACAGTGAAGATACTTTTATAGAAAAAGAGGGGACACAAGTTTCAACAACCTTTAATGGGAATATTAAAAATTTTAATTTAATGGAAAATTACGAAAATGAAAGTGAATTAGGTATCTTATACCCTGAGTTATTATCTAAATATAATGGAACCTACGCAAGTATTATCATTATATACTGTATTATCGTAGTTGTTATGACTTATCTTATATTCTTTTTAAGACCAACATTGAAAATGCTAGAAGAAAGAAAAATAAAAAAGAATTAGAAAAAGAGTAGGAAGAACCTATGAGATTTCTTTATATTAGATCTAATACTCAAATTAAGAAAAATGCTCAAATTATTTATGATATTTTTTCTCCACTGTTAGAAAATTTAACCTATGAAATTTTTGATTATGAGATGATTTTATATTTTAAAAATGATTATGATTCACTCATAAAAGAAATAGTCTTTAGTATGTTAAATGATTTATATGGTGATGTGATTGTCTATGAATCTGCCTATTATAAAAATAAACAAGAAATTTTTATTGTTATAGAATATATAAAAAAAGAAATTATTCACTATGATCAAAAATATTATTATATAAATAATCAAATTATTCTAAAAGAAAATATAAAAAATATTAATAAAGCATTAAAAAAAATCATACTAGCTGAATATTACTATGATAAAGAAACGCTTATTTTAATTAAAACTTATATTGAAGAGAATCAAAATGCACTTGAAGCAGCTAAATTATTATTTTTACATAGGAATACGCTTAATCAAAGAATCGATAAATTTTATCTAAAAACAGGTTTCAATATAAGAATATTTAAAGATGCTTTTTTAATATATACTTTACTTACTAATTAATGTGCATACTGCACATTTTTTATTTTCTATAAAACGATATAATTAAATTAATAAAATAGGAGGGATTTGAAATGGCAAATTTAAAGTTAGAAGGAATTAACAAAGTATATCCGAATGGTGTTCAAGCTGTTTATGATTTTAATTTAGAAATAAAAGATCAAGAGTTTATCGTACTTGTTGGACCATCGGGATGTGGTAAGTCAACAACCTTAAGAATGATTGCAGGATTAGAAGATATCACAAGTGGAACATTAGAAATTGATTCAGAATATATGAATGATAAAGCTCCAAAGGATAGAAATATAGCTATGGTATTTCAAAGCTATGCCTTATATCCCCATATGAGCGTATATGATAATATGGCTTTTGGTCTTAAACTTAAAAAATTTAAAAAAGTTGAAATCGCTAAAAAAGTAAATGATGCGGCTGAAATATTAGGTTTAACACCTTATTTAAAAAGAAAACCTAAGGCATTATCTGGAGGGCAAAGACAGCGTGTTGCACTAGGTCGTGCGATTGTTAGAGATGCAAAAGTATTTCTAATGGATGAACCGTTATCTAATCTAGATGCCAAGTTGAGAGTTCAAATGAGAGGAGAATTAATTAAACTCCATAAAAAAATTGAAACAACAACTATTTATGTAACACATGATCAAATAGAAGCAATGACAATGGCTGATAGAATTGTTGTGATGAAAGATGGCTTTGTTCAACAAATTGATACGCCAAAAAATGTTTATGACTATCCTGTAAATATGTTTGTTGCTGGATTTATTGGGACACCGCCTATGAATTTTATCGATGTTGTTGTGAATGAAAAAGGGGAATTTGAAATAAACAACCAAATACTTAAATTACCAAAAGAAAAGTTAAAAGAACTAAAAGATTTTGATTTTATTAATAAAAAAATTATTTTAGGTATTAGACCAGAAGATTTATACAGCGTATCTGACTTTCCTTTAAATGAAACTAAATTTAAAGGTACAGTAGACGTTTCAGAACTTCTAGGTTCAGGGACTAATATTTATATGCAACTGAATAATTATAATGTATGTGCAAGCATCAAAGCTCGTGCTGGTGTTAAAATGAATGATGAAATAGAACTTTTGATGGATACAACAAAAATATATTTTTTTGATCCTGAAACACAATTAAGATTAAGATATGAAAATGATAAACCGATCTCTCTTTCGGATCAACCTAAAGGACTTAAAAAAAATAGAAAAGATGATAAAGATAAAAAATGAGTCAACCATTAGAAGTATTACGACAATTTACTAGAAAGGTTTCAACTGAAGGAATTGTTTTGCTTAAAAATGATCAAAATATTTTACCATTAAAAATAAGTAACGTAGCTCTTTTTGGTAGAATGCAGCTTCATCATTATTATAGTGGTACAGGATCGGGCGGAAGAGTCAATTTAACTGATATTGAAAATATGATTGAAGTTTTTAGTCAATATCCAAAAATAGATTTAAACAAAAAATTCATTGATTTATATACTGATTGGGAAATTAAAAACCCGTTTAATCATGGCGACGGATCATGGAAAAGTGAACCATGGTCTCAAAAAGAATATTTAATAAGTAAAAATTTAATCATTGAAAATAAAAGAGAAGAAGAAATTGCGATTTTTATCTTAGGCAGAACTGCTGGTGAAGATAAGGATAATCAGAATAAAAGTGGTAGTTACAAGTTAACAAAGATAGAAGAACAAATGTTATTAAGAATTAAAGAAATTTATGATAAAATCATTATTATTTTAAATACAGGAAATATCATTGATATGACTTTTTTTGAAGAAAATGATTTTTCTACTATTCTTTATTTTTGGCATGCAGGACAAGATGGAATGTATGGGCTTGCTGATATCATCACAGGACTTATAACGCCTAGTGGAAAATTGCCAATAACAATCCCGAAAAGTATTAAGGATTACCCAAAAAATGAATATGATTCATCTAACAAAAAAATATTTTATAATGAAGATATTTATGTTGGCTATAGATATTTTGAAACGTTTGAAAAAGATAGAGTTTTATATCCTTTTGGCTATGGATTAAGTTACACTGAATTTAGCTATGAAAGTAGCGATTTTATAATTAATAATACCCAAATCAGTTTTACTGCTAAAATAAAGAATATTGGGAAATGCTTTGGAAAAGAAGTTCTACAAGTCTATTTGAATCATGAAAATAGCTTAATCGGTAAACCTTTAGTAGAATTAATAGCATTTTCTAAAACAAAATATTTGAAGCCACAAGAATCACAAATCATCAACTATAATATAGATTTAAAAGACTTTGCGACTTTTGATGATATAGGACTTTTAAGTGAGAATAGTTTTGTAATAGAAAAAGGTAAGTATAACCTTTACATAGGTACTTGTGCAAGAACTATGAAATTAGTTAAGACGTTTATAATAAAGAAAAATATTATTATAGAAAAGCACAGTTATTCAATACCATCTAAAATACAATTTAAAAGAATAAGTAATAAAAACAACAGTATCATTTATGAAGATACACCGGATAAAAGACTAGAACAAGAACAAGTAAATTTAGAAAAAATACATCCTAATGTATCTAAACTATCTAAAAAAGATTTATCTAACATCATTTTAGGTGAAGGTATGTATAGTAAGAAAGTTACTCCTGGAACAGCTTCAGCCTTTGGCGGTATTACAGAAAGTTTAAAAGAAAAAGGGTTAAAGTTATTTTGTTGTGCAGATGGACCTTCAGGCATTAGAATGGATAATGGAAGCTATGCTACAAGAATTCCTATTGGGACTCTTTTGGCATCAACCTTTAATTTAAGTTTAATTCAAGAGTTATATCAACTTGTTGGTCATGAAATGAATAACTATCAGATAGATTTACTATTAGCTCCAGGGATGAATATTCAAAAAAATCCTTTAAATGGTAGAAACTTTGAATATTTCAGTGAAGATCCTTTTTTAACGGGGATGATGGCCAGTGCGACACTAAAAGGATTAAACAAAGCAGGAGTAACCGGTGTTTTAAAACATTTTGCTTTAAATAATCAAGAAACTTTGAGAACAAAAATAGATGTATATGTATCTGAAAGAGCATTAAGAGAAATCTATTTAAAAGGTTTTTATTATGCAATAAAAAATGGTGCCTATGCTGTAATGGCATCTTATAATAAAATCAATAATTATTATGCAGCCTCTAATAAAGATTTAATGACAACAATTTTAAGAGATGAATGGAAATTTAAAGGGATTGTAATGACTGATTGGTGGTCATATTTAAATGATAATAATAAAACAGATACTATTTCGATGATCGATGCTGGAACTGATCTTTACATGGTAGTTGAGGATGCTCAAACGCATAAGCATAATGTTATTAAAAACTTAAATGATGAAACTATTATTTCTAAATTAAAACTAGCAGCAACCCATATTTTTAATTTCAACGATGATTATAAAGAATTAAGAGTAAAAGAAATAGATTTTAAAAAATATCAGTCAAACTATTTAATAAACGAATTTGATGAAACAAAATATGAGATAAAACAAGAAAAAGAAAATATAATACAAGCTGTAAATTATCAAGAAGAAAGAGTAGATACTTATAAAATTAAACAAAACAAAGTAGAAAAACTCTTAGAATACACTGAAGAAATTGATTTTTTAGAAGAAAAAATAGAACTTAAAATTGAAAAACCATACAATTATAAGATTATTTCTAAAAAATATCTAGAAACAACTCTATCTATCCAAATAAAAAAAATAACTCAGTTTATTGAACAAAATACAATTCTTATTTTATTAAACAAAAAGGTTATCTTAACAACACTCATTCAGTCACAAGAAGATCTTTATCAAACTCAAGTAAATTTAATTAATGGCATCAATGCCCTTGAAATTATCCTTCCAGATCGCATAAAAATAGAATCAATTAAACTTGAAAAGAATCAAATATAAAATAAAAAACAATCTACTCAAATTTTAAAAATGGGTAGATTGTTTAATGTTAAAATTCAATATTTTGCTTAGTGATGTTTTTGAAATTGCACTTAGCCACTTCAATTAAAACTTTAGAACCATGAGTATTAACGACTTCAAGAATTTGTTCATCAACATCTTTTGTAGCACCAAGTTTCAATTTCAGATTAAGTTTTTTACTCAGTCTATGCATCTCAACTAAGTAAGCATACTTAGCGATAATAGAAGAGACTAAAACACTAATATGTGGAGTTTCTGATTTTTCACTAAACTCAATATCTCTATAGACTAATTTTTCTTCCTTTAAATAATTGAAATAATTATTTGGATTACAGTATTGTTCTAGAATAACAGGAATAGTTTTATCAATTTTAGCCGTTGTTTTAATAATCATATGGTTATTAAGAAGCGATTTAATCTTATTCATGTTAAATCCATTTTTAGATAACTCGTTATACTTAAAAGGTTTTAGTATGACAATTGAGTGAGTAAGCCTTTTTGCTATAATAGGGGCAATCTCAACTATTTTTTTCATTGAAATAGTTCTTTGAATACCGATATCAAGGGTTTCTAAAAAAGCAATATCTTCCAAAGAGACATAAGTAGAACAAATGACAACAGGGCCAAAAACATCTAGTGATCCAGCATCACTAGAACCAACTGCCTCGTAATCCTTAATATTTAAAAAATTCTTAATTAAAACTAATTCATTATTAATTTCAATTCCTTCAATGGTAACTTTACCATTTTTTAAAGCTGTGATAGTGGTCTGATTATGCTCTGCAATAAAAAAGACAGCTTCACTATCAGAAGCCTTTATAAAACTGCTATAACCATTTTTTAATTGATTTAGTTGAGACTCAGACAAATTCATTGTATAATGTTTCATGGACACACCTCAATTACATTATAACATAAAATTAAGAAAAGTTGTAGGCTAAGGAAATGACCTTTGATTTAAAAACTCTAGAGTTCTTGGAAATTCAAGAAAGAATATTGAAATATGCATACACGCAAACTGCAAAGAAACATATAACTTTATTAAGCCCAATTACTGATATAACAAAAATAAAAAAGTTACTTGCGGAAACCGATGAGCTTTTAAGATTAAACTATGCTTATGGTAAAGTTCCTTTTGTGCAAGACTTTGATATTTTTTATTTGATTGAGAAAAGTGATAAAACAGGTTTTTTAAATTTAGAAGAAATTCTCTTAGTAAAACTATACTTAAAACTAGAAAAAGAAGTAAAAGAGTACTACCAACGTATAAAAGATAAAAAATCATATACTCAAATTGAAGAACTATTTAATTTAGAAAATAACGATACCTTGATTAAAAAATTAGATCACTATATTGATGATAAAAATTTAATTAAAGATCAAGCAACAGTAGAATTATTTGGTATAAGAAAATCAATTAAAAAACAAAACGAAAAAATAAATGATGTTTTAAGCAAACTTTTAACAAAATATTCAAGTTACCTAAATGAATCTGTTATTGTACTAAGAAATTCTAGATATTGTATTGGAATAAAAGAAACTTATAAAAATAAAGTTAATGGGATTATCCATGATGTTTCTCAAACTGGACAAACTATCTATATTGAGCCTGAAGATATTAGACAAGCAACTCAAGATTTAGAACACTTGAATAATTTAGAACAACAAGAAATCAATAGAGTTTTAATGATTATTACAAGCGATATTCTTGCAGAAAAAGAAAATTTATATAAAAATTTAAAACAATTAACTTACCTTGACTTTGTTCATGCAAAGGCATGTTATGCAATAGAAATTGAGGCAAGTATTCCTAAAATTAATAGTAATGGTAACATCCATATTATTAATGGTAGACACCCTTTAATTGATAAAGACAAGATTGTCCCTTTGAATTTAAAATTAACTAAAGAACGACCAATTATGCTTATTACAGGACCTAATACGGGTGGTAAAACAGTTGTTTTAAAAACAGTAGGACTCTTAACATTAATGATGCAATCAGGAATCTTAGTTCCACTAGATAGTGAAAGTGAACTTAGTATTTATCATAAAATATTTTCTGATATTGGTGATGAACAATCGATTGAACAATCCTTATCTACATTCTCATCACATCTAGTTAAACTTAAAAAAATGATTGATACCCTAGATGATAACCAACTTATTTTAATTGATGAAATTGGAAGCGGAACAGATCCTAATGAAGGTGTTTCTCTTGCGATGGCATTGTTAAATGAAATTAGAAAACACAAAGTAACTTTGCTAGTAACAACCCACTATTCTGAAATTAAGCAATACGGCTTTGAACATAAAGAAATTATTCCAGCTAGCATGGCTTTTGATCATGAAACATTAAAACCACTTTATAAACTACAAATGGGAATTAGTGGTTCATCTAATGCTTTATTAATTGCTAAAAGCCTTGGATTAAAAGAGTCAGTTATCAAAGAGGCAACTGAGTTAAGTAAAAGATATGAGTCTGATTTAACTAAAGTGATTGATAGACTGAATCATGAGAAAAAAATGCTTGAAGAAGAAAAATTATCTTTAGAACAAAGTAAAAAAGAATTACTAAATGCTAAATTATCATATGAAAATGAACTTAAAAAACAACAAGTAGAATTTGAAAATGAACTTAAAAAAGTTAAAGAAAAAGAAGAAATTAAGTGGCATGAACTAAAAGCACAAGCAAGTTCTTTAATTGAAGAACTGAAACAAAAAGAAAAACTAAGTCAACCTGAATTAGCAAAAGCTAAGCATCAAATTAATAAAGAAATAACAACTCCTAAACTAGAAAATAAAGAAGAGATTAAGGTAAATGATATTGTCTTAATTAAATCCTACCAACAAAGAGGGATTGTCAAAAAAATCACGAATAATAAGTATCTAGTAGAATTTGGTAGTTTTACTTTAAGTTTTCCTAAAAATGATTTAGAACTTGAAAAAAATCAAAGTAAAACTAAAACTAAGATAGAAAAAAAGGTTAAACTTCAGGGACAAACTCCTAATAAAAATGCATCCATCGAACTTGACTTAAGAGGATACAGATACGAAGAAGTAGGTGATGCTATCGATAAGGCAATGGATAAAGCCTTCTTGGCAAACATGCCTTTTATCAGAATTATCCATGGTTTTGGTACAGGTGCTGTAAGAAATGCAGTTTATGAATATTTGAAAAAATCACCCTATGTTGACTCATATCGCTTCGGAAAAGAAGGAGAAGGGCTAAACGGAGTGACAGTTGTAAGCCTAAAGTAAGCGTAAGGCTTGAAAAAAAAGGATTTAAAGCATATAATAAAAGTAGGAAAATTAAGAAGGAGGCGCCAACGATGATTGAATATCGCGGTGAAGATTACAAAGAAGTAATTGACAACAAGGGTCTTGTTTTAGTTGATTATTTTGCTACATGGTGTGGGCCATGTAAGATGTTGATGCCAGTTTTAGAAGAAATGAGTAATGAAGTGACTGAGATGCCAGTTTATAAAGTTGATATAGACAAATTCCGTCCTTTAGCAATTGATAGTCAAATCAAAAGCGTTCCAACACTTGTTCTTTACAAAGATGGTAAAGAAGTAGCTAGACAAAGCGGCTACCAACCACGTGAAAAGCTAGAAGCTTGGATCGAACAATATAAATAAAAAATAATTAAAACATGCGATGCATGTTTTTTTATTTTAAATATAAAAAGTTTATTTCATAAATATACTTCTCTTAATGTTATAATAGTATAGGTGATTGAAAATGAACGGAATCTTTCTTATTAATAAACCTTCTGGGATGACTTCTCATGATGTAGTTTTTAAAATTAAAAAAAAGTTTAATCTAAAAAAAGTGGGTCATACTGGGACTTTAGATCCGTTTGCTACAGGACTTTTAATTATTATGGTTGGGAATGCCACTAAATTATCTTTTTTATTTGATGACTTAGATAAAGCCTATTCTGCAGTAATGATTCTAAATGAAAAATATGATACTTACGATATAACCGGTAATTTAGTAGAAAAAAAAGACATTATTGTGTCACAAGACAAACTGAAAAATGCTATTCATTTTTATAATGGATTAACATATGATCAAAAGCCTCCAATGTATTCAGCTATTAAAATCAAAGGACAAAAGATGTATGATTTAGCAAGAAAAGGCATTGAAGTCGATATCCCTAAACGAAATGTTACAATATATCAATTAAAACAAACATCTGAATTAATGAATAATGAATTTTCTTTTGATGCTCATGTTTCAAAAGGTACCTATATTAGAAGCCTTGCTTTAGATATTGCTTTAAAAGTGAATACAGTAGGGACCTTAAAAGAACTGAACCGAACACAAATAGGAACTTATTTTCTGAAAGACGCTAAATCAATTGATGAGGTAACAGAAAAAGACTTAATAACAGATCAGTCATTATTAGAAAAAAGTAATAAACTAGAATTATCACCTTATTTAATAAAATTAGTAAAAAATGGTGTTTATCTAGATGAAAGACAAATTGTAACTGAGGAACCATTTATTGTTGTAGACCAAAATAAACAATGGATTGCTTATTATGATGTAGTAGAAAAAAATACTACAAAATATAAACCAGTCTATTTTTTCTAAGAAGTAAGAAGGTATAAAATGAAAATAATTAATAAACTTGAACTTAATCCAGCTTTCTCAAATCCGGAATTAACACTTGCTATTGGTAATTTTGACGGTGTTCATTTAGGACATCAAAAAATGATTCAAACAGTTATATCTTTTAAGGATACTCAACACGCTTTGATGACTTTTGATCCACATCCGATTGATTTTTTTAAAAAAACTGATGAGCCTAGATTAACTACTAGCGATGATAAAAAACAAATTTTTTCAGAATATGGAATAGATTATCTTTTTTTACTTAAATTTGACAGTGATTTTTCAAGTCTAACGAAAGAGCAATTTATAGAGTTACTTAAAAAATACAATGTTAAACGTGTAGTTGTTGGTAAAGATGCTAAATTTGGACATAAAGGTGCAGGCACATATTTAGATTTGCTTAACCATTTTGATGTTGTACTTTTAGAAGATTATAATGTTAATTTAAATAAAATTTCAACAACGTATATCAAACAATTATTAGATAATGGAAAACTTGATGAAGTAAAAGAAGCTTTAGGTCATGAATATAGTATTAAAGGCATTATTGAACATGGGGATAAAGTAGGAAGAACTATTGGCTTTCCAACGGCTAATGTTGACTATAAAAACTATTATCTACCTAAAATAGGTGTTTACTACGTTAAAGTGGTAATTGATAATAAAGAATATGTAGGGACAGCAAGCCTTGGATATAATCCCACGCTTAATAATGTAAAAAAGAAGCGATTAGAAGTTTTTATTCATGATTTTAATGAAAATATCTACGGTAAAGCAATAGAAGTTAAATTTATCAACTATTTGAGAACTGAATTGAAGTTTTCTAGTAAAGAAGAATTAATTAAACAAATTAATGATGATATCCTACAAACAAAAATAATTAACAAAAAAAAGAACATATGATATAATAACAATATGAGGTGATATTATGAAATTAGTATTAGCAGTAGTTTCAAATGATGATGCAAGTAAAGTTCAAAAAGGATTAGTAAAAGAAAAATTTTTTGCAACTAGACTCGCAACCAAAGGTAACTTCTTAAGAGAAGGTAACGCAACATTCATTATTGGTGTTAATGATGAAAAAGTACCTGAAGTTTTAGATGTTATTGAAAAACATAGTAAAAAGCGTTCTAAAATAGTTCCAAATACAATTGTTAACGAATTTGGTGCATTTTCTTCTTTACCAATTGAAGTATCAATTGGTGGGGCAACAGTGTTTATTTTAAACGTGGATCAATTCATTAAATTATAATAAATATAAAGACGATGATTCGTCTTTTTAATTTTTAATAATGTTTATTGACAAAATATGATATTATGATAAAATATTAATAGTCGTTAACGAGGAAAGCATCATGCCATGCATGCTTATCTTCAGTTAAATGAGACAATGGAGGAAATACAATGGCATTATCTAAAGAAGCTAAACAAGCAATTATCAAAGAATATGCACGTTTTGAAGGAGACACTGGTTCACCAGAAGTTCAAATCGCTATTTTAACAAGTGAAATCAACGATTTAAACGCTCACTTACAAAATCATATTCATGATTTCCACTCTAAACGTGGTTTATTTATGAAGATTGGTCACAGACGTAATCTACTTAAATACTTACGTAACTCAGATGTTACACGTTACCAAGAATTAATTGCAAAATTAGGATTACGTAGATAAAGACTTGATATTCAAGTCTTTTTTTCTAAAGAAAGGTTATTGAAAATGGATAGAACTGAAAAATGTATTTTAACAAACATGTGTATGGTATACAAAGGTGATGAAATATTAGTTTTAGATAGAATAGACCCAAATTGGAAAGGACTCACTTTTCCTGGAGGACATGTCGAAAAAGATGAATCATTTAACCAATCTGTTATAAGAGAAGTATTTGAAGAAACAGGTCTGACAATTAAAAACCCTAGAATATGTGGTATGAAACAGTTTACAAGTAAAAATAAAGAATACCGCTATATTGTTTTCTTATACAAAACAAATGAATTTGAAGGAGAACTTCAAAGTTCAAATGAAGGAAAAGTATTTTGGATTAATAAAAACGATTTAGAAAAGTATCAAGCAGTTCCAGATTTTCATGAATTATATGAAATTTTTAATAAAGAAGAATTGAGCGAAAATTTTAATTATTTTGATGAAATAGATAACAAATGGAGATATATAAATTCATAAAGTTTATATATCTTTTTTCTTTAAACTGTGGTAATATGTAATAGGTAATAAAAATACAAAAATATGAATATAAAATGAAGGAGATTTTATATGGAAAAGAAAATTTTCGAAACAACTTTTGGTGGTAGACCATTAAGAGTTGAAATTGGTGAAGTTGCTAAACAAGCAAACGGATCAGCATTAATTTATTATGGAGATACAGTTGTTTTAAGTACAGCTGTTTCAAAAAATGTTGCAAGTACAGCAGATTTTTTCCCATTGATGGTTATATACCAAGAAAAATTATATGCAGCTGGTAAAATCCCAGGTGGATTTTTAAGAAGAGAAGGTAGACCTTCTGAACATGAAACACTTACATCAAGACTAATTGATAGACCAATTAGACCACTTTTTGAAGAAGGTTTTAGAAATGAAGTTCAAGTTGTAAATACTGTATTAAGTAGTGATGCAGTAAATCCAAGTGAAATGGCATCTATTATTGGTTCATCAGTAGCTTTATGTATTTCTGATATCCCATTTTTAGGACCAATTGCTGGTGTTACTGTTGGTAGAATTGATAACGAATTTGTTATTAACCCAACTCCTGAACAATTAGAAAAATCAGATTTAGAATTAATTATCGCTGGAACTAAAACAGCTATTAATATGGTTGAAGCTGGTGCTAAAGAAATTAGTGAAGAAATTATGTTAGAAGCTATTCTTTTTGGACATGAAGAAATTAAAAAAATGTGTGAATTCCAAGAAGAATTAATCAAAGCGATTAACCCTACAAAAGTGACACCAGATTTATTCCAAATTGATGAAACAATTAGTCAATTAGTATCATCTAAATATGAAAAATCATTAGTTAAAGCTGTTTCAATCTTTGATAAACTTGAAAGATATGAAGCAATAGATAAATTAAAAGCAGAAGCAATAGATGAATTTGGCAAAAAATCTTTCTTCAAAGACATTGATGGAGTAAAAGTATTTGATAGTGAAGCTCAAAGTTCATATTTAAGCCAAGTTGCTAGAGTTGTTGATGCAATCGTTACAAAAGAAGTAAGACGCTTAATCACTGAAGATAAAGTAAGACCTGATGGACGTAAAGTTGATGAAATCAGACAATTAACATCAAAAGTTGATTTATTACCAAGAACACATGGTTCTGCATTATTTACTAGAGGTCAAACCCAAAGTTTAGGTGTAGTAACTTTAGGATCTTTAGGTGAAAATCAAATTATTGATGGACTTGGTGAAGAAGGAACTAAAAGATTTATGTTACATTATAACTTCCCTCCTTTCTCAGTTGGAGAAACAGGGCGTTATGGTGCTCCTGGACGTCGTGAAATTGGACATGGTGCCCTAGGTGAAAGAGCATTATTACAAGTATTACCTAGTGAAGAAGATTTCCCATACTCAATTCGTATTGTATCAGAAATCTTAGAATCTAATGGTTCTTCATCACAAGCAACCATCTGTTCAGGAACAATGGCATTAATGGCTGCAGGTGTTCCAATTAAGGCTCCAGTTGCAGGAATTGCTATGGGACTTATTATGGATGGTAAAAACTATACAATCTTAACAGATATTCAAGGTATGGAAGACCATGAAGGAGATATGGATTTTAAAGTAGCTGGTACTAAAGATGGTATTACTGCTTTACAAATGGATATCAAAATCTCAGGAATTACAAAAGAAATCTTAAAAGAAGCATTAGAACAAGCTAAAAAAGGCAGATTACACATTTTAAATCATATGTTAGAAACAATCAGTGAAGTAAGACCTGAATTATCAGAATACGCACCTAAAGTTAAGATGATTAAAGTTAACCCAGATAAAATTCGTGATATTATTGGTGCAGGTGGTAAAATCATTACTCAAATTATTGAAGATCATGACAATGTTAAAATTGATATTGAACAAGATGGTAGAGTATTTATCATGCATTCAAATTCTCAAATTATTAAAGATACAGCAGAATATATTCAAAACTTAATTAAAGAAGCTAAAGTTGGAGAAATATATGAAGCTAAAATTACAAGATTATTAATGGATAAACAAGGAAAATCTGCTGGTGCTTTCGCTGAATTATGGCCAGGAACTGAAGGATTAATTCATATATCAAAACTTGCTAACGAACGTGTTGAGAAAGTTGAAGATGTTGTTTCTATTGGTGATGTTGTATTAGTTAAATGCATTAAGATTGATGAAAAAGGAAGAATTGATTTATCAAGAAAAGATGCTTTAGACAAAAAATAAAATAGATAAATTAGAGTGCTCATAGCACTCTTTTTTATAGATTTAAGTATATTGTTATTTGCAATCTTAAAAAATTCAAGTACAATAGTTAATATATAAACATGGAAGGAATATACTATTTTTAGTATAAAATCAGATATGATATTAAATGAAATGATTAAAAATACAAGTGAACCTCAAACAATTGACACGCTTGTTGAATCTTTAAAAAAACTAGGACTTTATCAAGGTGACACTGTTATCGTACATGCCTCATTATCAAAAATTGGATATGTTATAGGCGGTATAGAAACTTTATTTAAAGCAATCTTAAAAGTAGTAGGTGCTTTAGGGACAATCATAGTACCTACACAAACAATGGATAATTCAGATCCTAAAAATTGGCAAAATCCAGCTGTCCCTGAATCTTGGCATGATAAAATAAGAGAATTAATTCCAGCATATGATAAAAAGACTACTCCTACTAGAAGTATGGGGAAATTTGCAGAATATATTAGAAATTACCCTGGTACTGAAAGATCAAGCCATCCTCAAGTTTCATTTGCAGCTTTTGGATTTCATGCAAAGAAAATAGTAAAGACACACGTTTTAACTCCAAAATTTGGTATGCAAACACCTCTTGGAGCCCTTTATAACTTAGATGATGTTAAAATACTCATGATAGGAACAGATGCTACTACAAATACATCATTACACTTAGCAGAAGCTCTTTCAACTAAATATAAAGTTAAAGAAACTTCAGGATGTGCTATGAACATAGACAATAAAAGACAATGGGTTACATACGAAGATAAAGCATATGATAGCGATCAATTTGTAGAAATTGAGACTGAATTTTTAAAAAAACATAAAGTAAATACTATCACGCTTGGCTTAGCTGAGACAAAGCTATATCAATTTAAAAAAATAGTTGATTTTGCAGTAGGCTATTTAGATAAATAAAACAAGAACTTTTAACAGTATTTGACCATCTAGGAATAGGTGGTTTTTAAATAATTATAGGGTCTTTTCTTACTAATAAAATTTAAAATACTATGTTAAAGCTATTGTTTTTTAGAACTAAATACTAACTTATATGATAGTGTAAGTAAACTAAACTATCACAATAGTTACAATATAGTGTATAATTAAGATAGATTAGGAGTTGAAATTATGAAAATATTAGTAGCCGGTGCTGGAGCAATGGGATCAAGATTTGGTTATATGCTTCAAAAAAGTGGAAACGATGTTTTATTAGTAGATACATGGAAAGAACATGTTGAAAAAATTAGAAAAGATGGTCTTTCAGTCACTCAAGATGGACAATACTTAGGCCAATTTAATATACCAATTGCCTACCCTGAAGAAGTAGAGGGCACTTTTGATTTTATTATTTTATTTACAAAATCAATGCAACTAGATAGCATGCTTCAAAGTATTAAAAAAGTTATTACAAAAGATACTTATATTTTATGCCTTTTAAATGGATTAGGGCATGATAAAGTGCTTGTCAATTATCTTGATAAAAAACATATCTTTTTAGGGGCAACCAGATTTTCTGCTGGATTAAATGGACCAGGAAATGTAATTGGACATGGCAGCGGCTTAATTGAATTAATGCTACTAGAAGACTCAGATGATAAAAAGAAAAATGAAATCATTGAAGTTTTAAATCAAGCAGAACTATTCTCAGAATTATCAAAAAAAGTATTTAGTTCAATTTGGCATAAAGTATCCTTAAATTGTGTTATTAATACAATGACAACACTCATTGATACAAATATTGGTGGGTATGGTGATTTTTCTGATCATGACAAGATAACTCAATTAATTCTTGATGAAATACAAGCTGTTGCGATTAAAGAGGGCATAGATTATGATAGAAATTATGTAGAAACTATCATTACTAATTTATTTACAGGAAATAAAAGAAATCATTACCCTTCTTTATACCAAGACATGAAAAATAAACGATTAACTGAAATTGATTATCTCAATGGTGCGATTGCTGATCTTGGTAGAAAAAATGGTATCAAAACACCTGTATGTGAATTAATCACTTATTTAATTCACGCAAAAGAGTTTATTCAATCAAATAAATAAAATATCCTTTAAGGGTATTTTTTCATAAGGAGTTTAAATGATACATATAGAAACAAAGATTCATAACTATACTTTTTATATAGCAAAAGATTCAGTTGGAATTACATATATCGATATATTAACCCCTGTTGAAAAAGAATTTAAAGAAAGTATAAAAACAACAGATTTAACACAATTCAAAGAAGTAATCCAACAATTAAATGAATATTTATTAGGGAAAAGAAAAGAATTTACCTTTAAAATCCATATGATTGGAACCGATTTTCAAAAAAATGTTTGGAATGAATTACTTAAAATTCCATATGGAACAACTACATCTTACCAAACAATAGCTGAGTCTCTTGGAGATAAAAATAAGGTAAGAGCTGCAGCAAATGCCATTGGTAAAAACCCTTTATTATTAGTTGTTCCATGTCACAGAATTTTATATAAGAATAAAAAATTAGGTGGCTTTAGTTCAGGAATAGAAAATAAGCAACACTTTTTAGAATTGGAATCATTAAATAAATAAATAAATAAATAAATTTTTAGATCAAATAGTAAAATAGTACGGGGAGAATGAACACATTGAATATCTTATTTACTTTAAACAAAAAATACATCAATCTTCTATTTACATGCTTATTATCGATTGGAAAGCATCATAAAAATGACCAGATGCATTTTCATATTGTTAGTAATGATATTGTAGAAGAAGACTTAGAAATACTTAAAAAAGAATTATCAGGACATTATAAGTATACATTTTATTCCTACACTAATGACGTTCTAGAAAATGCAAAAACAACTTATAGATACCCACAAGAAATCTATTATCGACTCTTTGCTAAGTGCTATTTGAAAGATGATGTAGATAGAATTTTATACTTAGATGTTGATACTATTGTTATAAAAAATTTAAGACATCTATATAAACTTAATTTTGAAGATAAGTTTTTTATTGGTTCAACAAATATAAAAAAAGCACTAACAAAATTTAATAATATAAAAAATAAAGCAACGTATGATTCACACTACCTTAATACTGGAGTTTTATTGATTAATGTTGAAGGTTTAAGAAAAAATCAAGATATCGACCTTTTAAATGAATACATTATCAAGCATGATAAAACACTATTTTTACCAGATCAAGACGTCTTAAATGCACTTTATGGCAATAAAGTTAAGCTTGTTGATCATTTATTATATAATTTAAGTGATAGAGCATTAATGAAACATAATTTTGGAAAAGCAAATAAAATAGATTTAGATTGGGTAAATAAAAATTCATGTATCATTCATTATTACGGTAAAAATAAACCATGGAATGAAAAATATAAAGGAATCTTATCAGAATATTATTTCTTCTATGAAAATTATAGAAAAAAGTTGGTTGAAACTATATGACATCAAACATACTTAATAGTTATGTTCCTACAAATAAACAAGAAGCAGAAGATAAAGAAGTAATGATCAAATTTTTAGAAAACAATGAAGATGCTTTTTATAGAACTAATGAAAAAGCACACTTTACTTCCTCTGCCATTATTCTTAATAAAGATAAAACTAAAGTTTTATTTGCTTATCATCTTATTTTTCAATCATGGTCTTGGCTTGGTGGACATTGTGATGGGGATTCAGATTTTTTAAGAGTAGCTCAAAAAGAAGCATTAGAAGAAAGTAATCTTAAAAATATCAAACTATTATCAGAAAAACCACTCATGTTAGATAATATACAAGTAGATGATCATTATAAAAGTGGAAAGTTTATTAAGAAACATATCCATATGAATTTAACTTATTTTTTTGAAGCCGATGAAAGTGAAGAAATAGCAATCAAACCAGATGAAAATAGTGATATTAAATGGATTAAAATACCAGATTTTTTAACTCAAGTAAGAGAAGAAAAAATGTTAATCATATATCAAAAGGCTATTACTGTCATTAATAGATTAAAGAATAAGGCATTGGAGGGATAATATGGCTTACATAGATGCTAAAGAGATTAAAAAAAGTTATAAAGTTGGGCAAATAGAAATTAATGCCTTAAATGGTGTTGATTTTACTATTAATAAAGGCGAGTTTGTAGTTATTTTAGGGCCTTCTGGAGCAGGTAAAACTACTTTACTTAATATATTAGGTGGTATGGATGAATTAACAAGTGGTAGTATTATCATAGATGAAGTGATCATTAATAAGAAAAAAGAAAAGACTTTAACACAATATAGAAGAGAAGATGTTGGATTTGTTTTTCAAAATTATAATTTAATTCAAAATCTAACAGCACTAGAAAATGTAGAACTAGCTACCCAAATCTCTCCAAATGCGAAAAGACCTAAAGATGTATTAAAAATAGTTGGACTGTCTGACAGAATGAATAATTTTCCTGCTCAGTTATCAGGTGGAGAACAACAAAGAGTAGCAATCGCTCGTGCTGTTGCTAAAAATCCTAAATTACTATTATGCGATGAACCAACTGGTGCCCTTGATACAAATACTGGTAAAACTGTTTTACTCTTATTAAAGCAATTGGCAAAAGAAGAACAAATGACGGTGATTGTTATTACTCATAACCAAGTGATTGCTGAACTTGCTGATAGAGTGATTAGAATTGTTAATGGTAAAGTTTTTTCTCAAGTAACCCAAGAACCAAAAGATATTAAAGATATTGCGTGGTGATATCATGAAATCTTATTTAAAAGATGTTTTTAGAATGATTAAGAAAAGAAGCCTGCTTATTTTATCTATAGCTCTTATTTTAGCTTTAGGAGTTGGTTTTTATATAGGTATTTCTGTTACTGGATATAACATGAAACAAACAGGAGATACCTATTATAAAGAAAGCAATCTATTTGATTTAAACTTAAAAGCCACAAGCTTTCCTTTCTTTAAAAGTGATATAGAAAAATTTCAAAATGAGACAATAGAGGCAACAGGAATCTTTCAACTTGATTTTATTAGCGAATATGAAGATGTAGTAACCTTAATTGAAATTAATGAAGTAACAAAAAATGATACTGTATTACTTGAAGGAAAAGTACCGGGATCAAAAAATGAAATCTTATTAGATAATCAATATGCTTTAGTACACAATATTAAATTAAATGATTCTATAAAAATTAAAACTAAACAAATGACCTTTTTAGGAACTGATATCGTCATTTTTGAAGAAAAGGAATTTAAAGTTTCTGGGTTTATACACTCAGCATTATTTATTAATGTAGATAGAGGTACCACTGATTTATTAGATGGTAAGCTATCAGGGTATATTTATATGCCTGAAGGTAATTTGAATGAAGAATTATTTAAGCCTTTAGGAAAGTTTTATACAGATATTAGACTTAAATATTCTAATTTAACTAAAGAAAAAAGTTATGAGAATGATTATCAGTTGGCTATTAATCAATATAAAGAAGAATTAGAAAAACAAAATAAAGATGATACTTATTTAGTTCAACCTAGAACAAGTAAAATCATAGGTTATTCAGCTTTTTATGATGATTCAGACCGCATTACAGCAATCGGAACAGTTTTTCCATTAATATTTTTCTTAGTAGCTGCACTTGTTACTTTTAATTCGGTTACTAGAATGGTAGATGAGGAAAGAAACCAAAGTGGTATTTATAAATCACTTGGATATAGTTCAAATAAGATTGCAATGAGATTTATACCTATTCCTTTATTATCTCTTATTTTAGGACTTATTATGGGATCTATACTAGGGTATATCATTCTTCCTAAGATTATTTATGACGCTTATAGAATTCTTTATGAAATGCCAGATATTATCATATCATTTGAAATAACTTTTTTAGTCTTTCCAACAATCATAGCGATTTTTTCAAGTGTAGTGATTGCCTATATCAAAGGTTATACTTTGGCAGCTGTTAAGACTTCAGAGTTATTAAGAATGAAAACCCCTAAAGCAGGAAAACGTATTTTATTAGAAAAAGTTGGCTTTATTTGGAATCGCCTTAGTTTTTTATATAAAGTTTCTTTTAGAAATTTATTCAGGTCAAAATCACGATTTTTAATGATGTTACTAGGACTTGCTGGATGTATGGGATTAATTATGACAGGTTTCTCATTAAGAGAATCAGTTAATGCAATTCCAAAAAAACAATTCTATGAAATTGAACAATATGATTTTAGAATTAATACTTTAAATGTAGAAGAATCAAATCTAAAAAATGCATTAAATAACAAAGAATATATCGATAGTTATAATCCAGTATATGCTTTTACAACTAATTTTATGACTAATCAAGCAATTAATCCAGTTGTTATTTATGTAGATTTAAAAGCACCTACACCTGATGAAAAAGAAGTGCCTTTAACTGAAATGATTACCCAAAATTTAACAAGCCAAACAAATGATGAGGGTATCATCATTACCCAAAAAATGGCTAATCTATTAAAACTAAAAGTACAAGATAACTTTGAACTAACGATTAACAATAAAGTTGTCTCACTTAAAGTAAAAGGTATAAGTGAAAACTATTTATATCACTATGGTTTTATGAGCCTTGATTATTATAAAGAAGTAACAAAAGAAACACCTCTTTTAAATACAATATTTATAAAAATAGATGATAAATTTGATAATGAAACAGTAACAAAAGATTTATTAAACACACCAAGTGTTGTCTCTATTGCGAGAACAAAAGAGATGTTAGAACTTTATGAAAAACAAATGGAATCATTAAATGTAGTTATCTTAGTAGTCATTATTTCTGCAATGTTATTAGCAACCTTTGTGATTGTTACATTAGTTTCTATGACTTTGGCAGAAAGAAGTAAAGAACTAGCTACTCTAAAAGTACTAGGCTTTTATCAGAAAGAACTTGTTGCTTATGTGATAAGAGAAAATATTATTACAAGTTTGCTCAGTATTCTTGTTGGATCAGTTTTTGGTTATATTTTATCTATTTATATTATTGTTTCAGCAGAAGTAGATATTGTTATGTTTGACAGAACAGTATATTTAAGTAGTTATCTATTATCTGGAGGTATCACATTTGGACTCAATCTTATTATTAATTTATTAATGTCAACTAGAATTGGTAAAATAGATATGCTGACTAGTTTGAAATCATTTGATTAAATATCATAAAAAAAGACTATATTTAGAATTAATCTAAGTATAGTCTTAATTTTTTTTACATAGCTTTTTTATAACAGCGACGTCTTTTATGTTCATCGACATCAAATGCTTTCCACTGTGCATGTATTGCATGATTTTCTTCTAATTCAGGACCAGTTTCGGCATATTTAACATTGTGTTTATTTCCAACAATAATACCATCATTTAAAATAAGTGTTGCTACACCTTTTCCTTGGTGTTTTGGATCAACTGCAATAAAGTAAAAATCAATTACATCATGCTTTTTAAGTGCTTTTAAGATTCTTAGCCAGCCAAATGGAATAAGCTTACCATTATTTTTTTTGCTAGCTGCAGCAAGCGATGGCATCATGACACCAAACCCTACAATTTCATCTGTTTTATCATAAATAAACCAAATATAATCTAATTGTAAAATGAGCGCTACTTGTTTAAGATAGTAGTGTTTTACTTTTTCAGAAATTGGGAAGAAACCATATAAGTCATTAAAAGCCTTATTATATACGCCAAAAGCGATATCAGCTTTGATTAAAGCATCTTTTCTAGAAGTAGGTTTAACAACTCTATAGCCATAACGCTTTTGTACAATTTCAGCACCTTTTTTTATTTTTTCAGGCACTTCAGTTGGCCATTTAATTTTCTTTTCAAGCCAGTCAACATCTTTTACAAAACCAAGTCTTTCAAGATGGTGCATATAATATGAATCATTATAAATAGTAATAAAAGAACCAAATTCATTGAATCCTTCTACTAAAAGACCTTGAAGGTCTAAGTCTGTAAAACCAATAGGTCCTATGATTGTTGACATCCCTTTAGCTTTACCCCATTTTATAACGGTATCAAATAAAAGTTCAGTGACTTTGATATCATCTATCATATCTAATCTAGAAAAACGTAATACTTTCTCATTTTTAGCATCATTAAACTTATGGTTAATGATGCCTGCAATTCTTCCAACAATTTTATTATTTTCATCTAACGCAAGAAATCTAATACTTTCACAATACTCATGTACTGGATTTTTCTTTGGATTGAAAACAGTATTTTCATCTGCACTTAGTGCAGGTACATAGTTTTCGTTGTTTTTATACAAGATATTTGGAAAATCAGTAAACTTTTTTCCTAATCTTTTGTTTGTTACTTCAATTATTTTATACATAAAATGCCCTCATTTATTGTCTCTCTAACTATTATATCATTAGTTTTGAAGTTTTAGGAATATATTTCTTTTTTCTTTTAAAAACTATGTTATAATTAAAAACGTAAATATACAAGGAGGATTCATTTGATGAAATTAGAAAAAATAAGTAATAACCGTGTTAAAGTAACATTTGATGTTACACCAGCAGAATTTGAACACGGTTTAGACCATGCATTTGACCATGCAAAAGAAACTGTAGAAGTAAAAGGATTTAGAAAAGGTCACGTTCCAAGAAATATATTTGAACAAAAATTTGGTGTTGAAAGTTTATATGAAGATGCTTTAAACCATGTAATTGGTCATAAATTTGATGAAGTATTAAGCAATAAAGAAATCGAAGTTGTTGGACAACCTCAAGTTGTTGACTTAGACTTTGCAAGTATTAAACGTGAAGAATCATTTAGCTTTGCATTAGAAGTAGCAATTAAACCAGAAGTTGAATTAGGACAATATAAAGGGTTAGAAGTTGCTAAAGTCGATGCAACTGTAACAGATGCTGATGTTGAAAAAGAAGTTAAAGCTTTATTAGAACAAAACGCAGTCTTAGAAGTAAAAGAAACTGGTAGCCTTGAAAATGGAGACACTGCAATTTTTGATTTTGAAGGATTTGTAGATGGTGAAGCATTTGATGGTGGTAAAGCAGAAAACTTTAGTTTAGAAATCGGATCAGGTCAATTTATTCCAGGATTTGAAGAAGGAATGGTTGGCTTAGAAGTAGGTGCTAGTAAAGATGTTGATGTAACATTCCCTACAGAATACCATGCAGAAAATTTAGCAGGTAAAAAAGCAGTATTTAAAGTAACTTTACATGAAATTAAAGTTAAAAAAGGTGCTGAACTTACAGATGAATGGGTTAAAACTTTAAACCGTCCAAATGTAGAAACTGTTGAAGCATTAAATGCAGAAATCAGAAAATCATTAGAAACTAATAAAGCTGCACAAGCGAAAAATCAATTAATTGATGAAGTAATTGATAAAGCAGTTGCTAATGCTAAAGTAGATGTTCCAAAAGAAATGATTGATACTGAAATTGATTACTTCAAACAAAATGTTGAAGCACAAGCTAAACAATATCAATTAGATTTAGATACATTTATTCAATTATCTGGATTAACAAAAGAAATATTTGAACAACAAGCATTAGAACAAGCGACAAAACGCGTTAATCAATCATTAGTAATTGAAGCTGTTGGTAAAAAAGAAGCTTTAAAAGCAACAGAACAAGAATTAAGTGAAAGATACGAAAGTCTTGCTAATCAATATAATATGTCACTTGAAGAAATTAAAAAATATGTAACAAATGACCTAGTTGAAAGAGATGTTGTTTTCCAAAAAGCAGTAGACTTTATGGTTGATTCAGCAGTTCAAAAGTAATAAAACTTAAAGGGAACTTAATTGTTCCCTTATTTTTACAAAAATAGCAAAAAAAGTAATTGGCACTCTATCATATTGATTGCAAATTATTTATAACATGCTATAATAGTAACTAGAAAGTCGAAGGGATGTGAAAACATGGAAGAAATACAAAAAAGTTTACCGGCTGTTGTAGTGCGTGGCGTTGTACCAATACCAAATAATGATTTTAGAATTGAAGTAGGCCGTAAATTATCCCTAAAAGCAGTAGAAGAAGCTGAAAAAGGATTTGGATCGTATGTACTAGTTTTAGTACAAAAAAATCCACTAATTGAAAATCCAACTATTGAGGATATTGAAGCTTATGGAGTTTTAGCCAAAGTAGCAATGAAAATTAAACTTCCTAATAATAATTATAAAGTTAAATTTAATATTGTTTCACGTGTTAAAGTAAAAGAATACTTTTTAACTGATCCATATTTTGTGGCTGACTATGAAGAAGTCCAAACTATACAAGGTGATGTTGATGAGGAATTAACTTTAGTGAAGATGATTGCACAAGAGTTAGTTAATAACCCAAGTCAAATGTTACAAAATGGATCAACTGTCATAGAACAAATTCAAAACGGTCTTACATCAGATAAAGTTGCTGATATGATTGCTTATAATCTTAAAATAGCAGATCAAGAAAAATATAAATACTTAAGTGAACTTAATTTAAATGTTAGATTAAAACTTATTTTAGAAGATATCCATAAACAAGCTATGATTGCTGATTTAGAACAACGTATTAATGAAGATGTTAAGCGCTCTATTGATGAAAGTCAAAAAGAGTACTACTTAAGAGAAAAAATGCGTGCTATTCAAAATGAATTAGGTGACAAAGCTAAAAAAGAAGACGAAATTGAAGAATTAAGAGAACAAATTAAAAAAGCTAAGATGCCTAAAGAAATTGAGGAAAAAGCTTTACAAGAGTTATCAAGATATCAATCTACTCCATCTGCTATGGCAGAATCAACAATTATTAAAACTTATTTGGATTTTTTAGTTGCATTACCATGGAAAAAAGCAAGTAAGGATTTAAATGATTTAGAAAAAGTTCAACAAAAATTAGATGAAAATCACTATGGACTAGAAAAAGTTAAAGATAGAATTATTGAATACTTAGCAGTTAAAATGATGACTGGTAAAAATCCACAAACCATTTTATGTCTTGCAGGGCCTCCAGGAGTAGGTAAAACTTCATTAGCTACATCAATTGCTGAAAGTTTAGGACGTAAGTTTGTTAAACAATCTCTTGGTGGAGTTAAAGATGAATCTGAAATAAGAGGACACAGACGTACTTATGTTGGAGCTATGCCTGGTAGAATTCTAAAAGGAATGAAAGATGCAGGAACAGTTAATCCAGTATTTTTATTAGATGAAATTGATAAAATGGCATCTGATTACAAAGGAGATCCAGCTTCAGCTATGTTAGAAGTTCTAGATCCAGAACAAAATTCTAAATTTAGTGACCACTATTTAGAAGAATCTTACGATTTATCTCAAGTATTATTTATTACAACTGCAAATTACCTTGAAAACGTTCCAGCTCCATTAAGAGATAGAATGGAAATTGTTGAATTAAGTTCATACACAGAACATGAAAAAGTAGAAATCGCAAGACAACACTTATTGAAAAAACAATTAAAAGCTCACGGAATCACTGAAAAGGAATTTACAATTGATGAAGAAAGTTTATACTTTATTGTTAGACACTACACAAGAGAAGCTGGTGTTCGTGAATTAAATAGATACATTGGTGCTCTTATTAGAAAAGTTGTTAAAGAAATCTTAATGAAAAAAGCAACATCAGTTGGAATTACTAGACAAAACATTGAAAATTATATTGGAAAACCAAGATTTGTTCATAACTTAGCTGATGAAAAACAACAAATTGGTGTAGCAACCGGATTAGCTTATACAGCATTTGGTGGAGACACATTACCAGTTGAAGTTACTTATTACAAAGGTAAAGGACAACTTGTTTTAACCGGTAAATTAGGCGATGTGATGAAAGAAAGTGCAATTACAGCACTAAGCTTTGTAAAATCACATGCTGCAGAATTTAATATTGATTCTCAAATATTTAATGAAAATGATTTCCACGTTCACGTGCCAGAAGGTGCAATTCCAAAAGACGGTCCATCTGCAGGTATTACTATGGCAACTGCTATTATGTCAGCCGTTAGCCATAAATATGTCAGAAAAGATTTAGGAATGACTGGTGAAATTACACTAAGAGGTTATGTCTTACCAATTGGTGGATTAAAAGAAAAAGCAATCGCTGCACATAGAAGTGGTCTAAATACTATTTTAATTCCAAAAGATAATGTAAGAGACATTGAAGATATTCCAGAAGAAGTAAGAAATGTCTTAGAAATTATTCCAGTAGAAAACGTAAATGACGTATTTGGTAAAGCATTTGTCTAACTGAAAATGATAGATACGATTATAATAAAAATATAATTGTATCTTTTTTCATATTCAAATATTTTGAAAAAAAAATAATTTGTCTTATAATAAGACTAATAAACACAACGGAGGAATATTAAGCAATTATGACAGCAATTTATGTAACCGTAGGTATATTAGTCAGTTTATTAGCATTTTTTATTACTTCACAGATTCTGTTCAAACTTATATTTGGTAGAGATGTAAGTTCTAATTCAGACAAGTTAATTCCTAAAAGATTACAACCTGATATAAAAATTATGCAAGTTTTAGAAAAAGAAAATGCTGCATGGTTAGAAAATATCACTAAAGAACATCTTTGGATTGAAACAAAGTTTGGAAATGCCAATGCATTTTATATCGGTCATGAAAAAAAATCATCTCAACTGGTTGTTTTAATCCATGGCTATCGGGCAAACAAAAAACAACTTAATAGTATGGCGAACTATTACTATGAAAAAGAAAATGTAGATGTCTTATTAGTAGAACTACTTGGTCACGGTCAATCAGATTCAGAATACATTAATTTTGGTTATTATGATCATAAGTATATTATTAATTTAATACAAAGTCTAAGAGCTGAACATGATTACCAAGTTTATGTTCACGGATGTTCAATGGGATCTGTTATTGCTTTATGGATAGGCAGTGTTTATCCTGTTTCTGGGATAATAGCTGACTCTCCTTATGGACGATTAAAGGATAATATGAAAGATAATATCCCATATATTGTTCAACCAATTACATTTTTATTCACCCTATTTATTGGACGAATTGCCAAAAAAAGACTAGGCTTTTATGTAAATGACATAAACATTTTAGATAAAGTAGAAAATATTTCTACAAAAACACTGTTAATTTCAGGATTAAATGATAAAATAGTTAAGTCAAAACATATTAAAAAGATTCAGAAGCATATGAAAATTATACCTGATGTATGGTATATCGAAGATTGTCCCCATTTAGGAGCATATGTTTTAAAGAAAGATGAATACCAAGAAAGAATTCATAATATGCTAGTTGGCCTATGAATGGAGTAAAAATGATTAAACACGCTGAATTTATTAAAAGTATTACAGATATTAAAGATGCGCCAGATACAAATTTACCTGAAATTGTATTAGTTGGAAGAAGTAATGTAGGGAAAAGTTCCTTTATTAACGGCATCGCAAATAGAAAATCAATTGCAAGGGTATCTGCTACACCTGGAAAAACAATTACTTTAAATTACTATATGATGGATAATAGTTTTTATTTGGTGGATGCACCTGGCTATGGTTATGCTAGAAGAAGTAAATCTTTACAACAAACTTTTATTCAAATGTTATTAGCTTACTTAGAATTATCACCTAACTTAAAGAAAGTATTCCAATTTATCGACTTTAAAGTAGGTCCAACAGAAGATGACTTAGAAATGTATGATGCTCTTTTAGAAGGTGGATTTGATGTTTCTGTTATAGTAACTAAGAAAGATAAAGTAAAATCTAGTTTAAGAAGCAAACATGAAAAAATGATTAAAGATAAGATGAATCAACCAGAAAAAATATTTATCACATCAAGTCAAACAAAGGATGGTTATGATAAAGTATATCAAGAGATGATTTTAACATTAGAATAAGTAAAAAATAAAAATAATTAGAATTAAAAGGCTTACAAAAGGCCTTTTTCTTTTTAATAAGTTCTGATTATGATAAAATAATAGTATACGAAACGGAGGTTTTTCATTATGAGTAAAATTTCAATTATAGGTGCTGGAGCAGTAGGTGCAGCAACAGCATTCAGTATAATGTTGAATAAAGTGGCATCAGATATTGTTTTAGTTGATATTAACAAAGATCGCGCTGAAGGGGAAGTAATGGATATTTTCCATGGAACTAGTTTGGTTGCGCCAGTTGAGATAAAAGCAGGAGAAGTTTCAGATACTAAAGATTCAGATATTGTTATTATTACTGCAGGGTTAGCACAAAAACCAGGAGAAACTAGACTAGATTTAGTCAATAAAAATATTGCTATTTATAATACGCTTATTCCAGAAATAGCAAAATACAATCCTAATGCTATCTTACTTGTTGTATCAAATCCCGTAGATATTTTGACATATATTACATATAAACTATCAGGTTTTCCTAAAAATAGAGTCATTGGATCAGGAACAGTATTAGATACTGCTAGATTTAGATCTGCTCTTGCAAGAGAGTTTTTCATTGATTCAAGAAATGTTCATGCCAATATTATTGGAGAACATGGTGATAGCGAAATTGCTGTTTGGAGTAGAGCTAACGTTGGTGGGTTAACTTTAGATGAATATTGTGCTAAAGAAGGTAATTGTGAAATTGATTTTGAGCAAAGAATTACCGATGAAGTAAAACATGCAGCCTATGAAATTATTAAGAGAAAAGGATTTACAAATTATGCTGTAGCGGTTGCTGTTACTAGAATTTGTACTGCTATTTTAAGAGATGAAAAATCGATTCTAACAACTTCATCTTACCTTGAAGGACATTATGGTACAGATGATATTTACTTAAGTGTTCCTAGTATTATTGGTGAAAATGGTATAGAAGAAATTATAGAAATACCTTTAGCAGAAGAAGAATTAACTGCTTTTAAAAACTCTGCTAAAATCATTAAAGATATTATTAATAAATCTAATCTACAGTAAGGAGTAATTATGAAAATTGCAATTATTGGAGCAAACGGCTTTATTGGATCTAAAATTAGAGATGAAGCGTTGCTAAAAAATCATGAAGTAGTAGCTATTACTAGAGCTAGCCAGATAAAAAAAGATAAGAATCTAAAAGGATTTCAACAAACTATTTTTGAACCTACTAAACTTAAAAAAATTCTTAAAGATGTAGATGTTATTGTTTCAGCATATCATCCAGGATGGTATCATGTTGATCCAGTTAACAGATATTTAGAAGGATACGAAATTATCATTAAATTGGCAAAAGAATTAAACAAAAGGTTAATTATCATTGGTGGATCAACTAATCTTGATCTAGCTGACGGTACACCAGTTGTTGAAGGCTTTTTCCCTGCACCATGGAAAGATGCCCTTGAAGGCACTAGAAAACTTTATGAGTTAATCAAAGATGATAAGAGTTTTGATTGGACTTACCTAGCTCCTGCTGCAGAAGTAATTGATACTGTTAAAACTGGCAATTATGCTATTGGTGAAAATACCTTAATTGTTGATAGTAAGGACGTTAGTAGAATTAGCACACAAGATTTAGCAGAAGCTGTCATATTAGAAATAGAAAATCCAAAATATAAACAAAAGAGATTTACTTTAGGTTATAAGTAAAATTGACAAAAGGAAACATCTATAATAGAATATAAATATGCATAAGCATCCATAGGGTGCTTATTTTTATAAGGTGGCATTATGACATTATTAGAAACAGAATTATATATTAAAGAAATAAAAGATTTTTTTGAATCTTCACTAAGTAAAAATTTGAACTTATATCGTGTAACAGCACCCGTCTTTTTAAAAAGTAAAGATAAACTAAATGATGAATTAAGTGGTTTAGAACAACCAGTGACATTTGAAGTTTCAGGCGAAAAATTAGAGATTATTCATTCATTAGCTAAGTGGAAAAGACATGCGATTGAATTATATAATATACCTTTATATAAAGGGCTCTATACTGATATGAATGCCATTAGAAAAGATGATGATATAGATGCCATCCATTCTATTTATGTTGATCAATGGGACTGGGAACTACATATTGATAAAAAAGATCGAACTATTTCATTTTTAAAAAGTATCGTAAAAAAAATATATCAGTCTTTTTTAGAAACAAGCAAGTATCTTGAAACAAATTTTAACATTAAGAAAAAACTTAATTCTGAAATCTTTTTTATTACAAGTCAAGAATTAGAAGATTTATATCCTAATCTAACTTCTAAAGAAAGAGAATATAAAATAACTAAAGAAAAAACAACAGTATTTATTATTGGTATAGGAGATAAGTTAAAAAGTGGCATAAGCCATGATGTTAGAAGTTATGACTATGATGATTGGACCTTAAATGGTGATTTATTAGTGTACTATGAAAAGTTAGATATAGCTTTAGAACTTTCATCTATGGGAATTAGAGTGGATAAAGCATCGCTTTTAAGACAAGCAAGTATCAAAAATAAAGAATTATCATCAAGATACCATCAGAATATTTTAAATGAAGTTAGCTGTTATACAATAGGTGGTGGAATTGGACAATCTAGAATGTGTATGTATTTTTTAGATAAAGAACATATTGGAGAAGTACAAAACTCTTATTGGCCAAAAGAAGAAGTAGAAAAATATAAACATTTAAAATTAGAAAAGTAAGACATCAAACAGAAGGGACTGTAACGAAATAAAAGTAACAGTCTATAAAACAAAAAAGCCGCTCTAGAATCCTAGGGCGGTTTTTTGGTATAATTATAGTATGCAAACACAACAAAATATACAACATAATTTTAACCCAAAACAGTTAAAATTACCACTACAATTAGACATAAAAATTCCTTTTGATAGTGAAGTTCGTACATTTGATGAAGTATTTAGAAAATTGGAGATAAAAAAATACTTAAATAGCTCAAAAGACCCAAGAGGTCGTATGGGTTATAATCCGGTTCAAATGTTAAAACTGATCATGTTTTGTCAAATGGAAAAGATTCAATCTTTAAGAGATATGGCAAAAGCTGCTAAAAATGATATTAGAATCATGTGGCTTACAGATGAATTAATGCCAAGTCATCAAACAATAAAAACCTTTATGGATAAATACTTAGTTAAAGGAATAGATGAAATCTTTTATGAACTAAGTAAGTACTTAATAAAAAAAGAATCTATTGATACAGATAAATTATATATAGATGGTACTAAAATAGAATCGGTGGCTAATAAATATAGTTTTACATGGCGTGGTTCTATTGAAAAGTTTAGAGATAAGTTATATAAAAAAATAACCAAACAGATAGAATCCTTAAATAAAAGATATGAAGACTCAGATATCTTCTTTCCAATACATGAAACATATAACACTGATAATTTAAATAGCATCAAAGACTTTCTACTTAATGAGATAGATAGGGAATTAATAGAGTTTAAATATGGTAAAGGTCAAAGAAAAACTACTTTACAAAGAGATTATGAACATATCTTAGAATATTTAGCTAAACTTGTAGAGTATGAAAGACATTTAAAGATTATGGGTAATGATAGAAACTCATATGCTAAAACAGATATAGACGCGACTTTTATGCATATGAAAGAAGATCATATGCGTAATAGTCAATTAAAACCAGGGTATAATATACAAATTGGTGTATCAAATGAATATATCCTACATCTAGATATCTATAAAGAACGTAGTGATTATAAAACTTTGATTCCTTTTTTAGAAGGATTTAAGAAAAGTTATGACTTCTATCCAAAATATCCAGTAGCGGATGCTGGATATGGTGGATTAACGAATTATCGTTATTTAAAACTAAACGATATGGAGCTTTATCAAAAATATGCAATGTATGCTAAAGATACGCATGACAAAAAAAGAATGAAAGATCCATATTTTCCATTTAACCTTACTAAATCAGGTAATGATTATTTAACACCTAATGGAGATACTTTAAAGTATCTGTATAGAAATAATCGAGGTAATGATGTATATGAATTACCAAATGGTAAGCGTAAAGAGATTAATGATGAAAATCTTACATACCAAAAAGAGGTTATTAAAAATCTTACATCACCATTAGGAATTGAATTAAGAGTTCAAAGGTCAATTCAAGTTGAGGGTGCCTTTGGAGTGATTAAAGAAGCATTTAAAGTAAGAAGATTTAGACGAAGATTAACTCATAATGTTAAAATGGAGTTTTATTTAACAGCGATTGGGTATAATTTGAGAAAATATCATAATAAAAAGTATAGAATAACAGAATAGATATCTACAATAAACTTAAGATTTTAATAGAATCTTCTTTTTTGACGCCTAAAAGTAGATGTTTTTTGATTTTATCCACATAGTTCACGGTAGATATAAGAAAAAAAGAACTGTTAAGTTCTTGAAGTAGTGAATTACTTCATTTCTTTACAGCTCCTTTTATTTTACTCAGGTTGATAAAATCTATAATTTAAGTTATAATAGTTAAGAATGACAAACGAGGTTCAGCATAATAAACACGAGGAGAAAACATGGATATCATAATTTTTGCGTTAAACGCAGTCATGCCTTTAGTGCTATTAATTGCACTTGGCTATTTTTTAAAAAGAATTAATTTTATTAATGAAAATTTTATTACAATAGGAAATAAAATAGTTTTCAAAGTTGCTCTACCTGTAGCGCTTTTTCTAAATATTTATAAAGGTAGTTTAGCATCTATTGACTGGTCAATTATTTTATACTCAGTTCTAGTAATTATTTTACTATTTATCATTGGTCTTGCATCTGTTTTAATATTTACAAAAGATCCAAGAAAAAAAGGAGTTATCCTACAAGATATATTTAGATCTAATTACGCAGTTATTGGAACGCCATTAGTAATATTTATTGCCAATGGAAATAGCGATGCAATCGCAATTTCAGCTTTAGTTGCTGCCTTTACAATTCCTGTTTTTAATATTCTAGCAGTTGTCTCTTTAACTATCTTTATTAAAGATGAAAGTGGTAAAGGAATTAGTTTGAAAGAATTATTACTAAAAATAGTTAAAAACCCGCTGATTATAGGGGTTTTTCTAGGGATTATCGTACTTTTAATTAGACCATTGTTTAATGGATTTACAATCAAAAATGATTTGAAATTTGTTTATACAGCATTTGATCAACTAGGTTCATTATCATCTCCACTTTCTTTAATTGTATTAGGAGCTGGATTTACGTTTGGTGATGTAAGACCGATGTTAAAACACATTATTCATGGATGTTTATATAGAAACTTAATTGGACCATTTATTGGATTAGGCTTAGCAGTATTACTCATTAAAACTGGTGTATTACATTTTGGTGCTGAAGCTTTCCCATCACTTATTGCATTATTTGGAGCTCCAGCGGCAGTATCAAGTGCAATTATGGCCTATGAAATGAATAATGATGAAAAATTAGCAGGACAACTTGTTGTTTGGACCGCTATTATGTCAGTATTTACCATCTTTTTTTCGATTGTTGTATTAAAAAATATTAATTTATTATAAGGAGATTACATTGAAAGTTAATTTATTATTTATATCTAGCAGGAGTGCTAGCTTTGAGTTAGAAAATAAACATATTTATTTTAATGATGAATCATTTGATGTTTACTTAAATGATGAGTTAAAAATTAAAAATGAAGAAAAAAATGTTTTTTCATTATATAATCTTAACCCTGAAACAAATTACAGTTTAACATTAAGATCAAAATCAAATAAAATAGCTAATTTAAACTTTGAAACTGAGTTTGAATCAATTACTTTAAATGTTAAAGATTTTAATGCAATAGGTGATGGCGTTAATGATGATACATTAGCTATCCAAACTGCTATTCACGCTGCACCAAAACACTCAAGAATACTTATTCCTGAAGGTATTTATCATGTTAGACCTCTTTTCTTAAAAGATGATATCACAATTGAATTAACTGAAAATGCCACACTTTTAGGGAATACAGATAGAACAAAATATCCTATATTACCAAATAAGTTAATGTTTAATAATCAAAAAGATGAATATATATTAGGAACTTGGGAGGGTCAACCAGAAGAAACTTTTGCAAGTATTATTACAGGACTTTTTATTAAGAATGCTAAAATCATTGGTAAAGGAATTATTGATGAAAATGCTCATAACTCTGATTGGTGGATAGATCACAGAACAAAAAGAATTGCTAGAAGACCTAAAGGCATCTTTTTAAATCATTGTGAAAATATTCAAATTCAAGGGATTACTGTAAAAAATACACCATCTTGGAATTTACACCCTTATTTTTCTAAAAATATTAGATTTATTCAAATGCATTTAGAAAGTCCTAAAAATTCCCCAACAACAGATGGATGCGATCCTGAAAGTTGTGATGGAGTAGATATTATTGGTGTAACAATCTCAGTTGGAGACGACTGTATCGCCATTAAATCAGGTACATTTGAAATGGGCATGAAATACCAAACGCCCTCACAAAATATAACAATAAGAAATTGTCACATGAAAGATGGGCATGGTGGTGTTGTTTTAGGTAGTGAAATGAGTGGTGGTGTTAAAAATCTTGATGTCTGCCAATGTATCTTTGACACAACAGATAGAGGATTAAGAATTAAGACAAGACGAGGCAGAGGTAAATATGCTGTCATCGATGGCATTAGTTTTAGCAATATTTTAATGAAAAATGTTAAAGTTCCATTTGTAGTAGACTCATTTTATAAGTGGGGTCCTGGTGGAATGGATGATTATGTATCTACGAAAGAAAAATTACCGATTGATGATAGAACACCATTTATTGGAAGTTTCCACTTTCATGATATGAAAGCAATTGATTGTGAATGGGCAGCTGGTTATTTTTATGGCTTGCCAGAACAACCTATAAAAGAGATCAAAATGGAAAATATAGAATTTAGTTTTAAAAAAGATGCAAAACCTGGTGAACCAGCTATGATGAAAGATGCTGAAACTGTTGTTAAAAAAGGACTAATTTTTTATAACGTAGAAAATGTTAAATTAGAAAATATTACTATGCAAGGACAAGTAGGTCCTATTAAAGAAGAATATAAGAGTTAAAAAAATGATAAGATTTGATGAAATCAATAAAGATAATTTTTATGAAGTATTAAAATTAGAAGTAAATGAGTCTCAAAAAAATTTTGTTTCATCTAATGTAAAGTCTCTTGCTGAATGTTATTTATATCGTCATAATAATGATGTTTTCCCTTATGCAATCGTTATAGATGAAATCATTGTTGGGTTTATTTTAATTGATTTAGATATAGAAGAAAAAGAATTTTTGATTTGGCGAATGATGATTGATAAGAAGTATCAAAATAAAGGATATGGCAAAAAAGTTATTCTAAAGACAATTGAAAAAGCTAAAAAAATGGCTCAATTTGAAAATGTAACAGCTGATTATGTTGAGGGTAATACTCAAATGGAACATCTTTTAAAAACTCTAGGCTTTATAGAAGTGGATAAAGATGAGGATAACCATGAGATTATCATGTCATATCCACTAAACGATTGACAAATCAAATGATTTAGAATAAAATAATTATAATTACAAAGAAGAGGAAGAGTAATTAACTATATTATAGTAGAGAGTCTATGTTTGGTGAAAATAGATATAATCAGTTAGTGAAGGTAGCCTTGGAGTTGATAGATTGAAATAGTAGTAAATTTATTCGTAGCGTCTGCGTTAAAGACATTAAGTGCTATAACAATTGTTATAGAACTAAGGTGGTACCGCGATGATTCGTCCTTAGATATTTATATCTAGGGACTTTTTTTATTTATAAAAGGATGTGATTTTTTTGGATACCTTAGAGACAAAACGGCTCATATTAAGAATGCCTGAAACAAATGATCTTACAAAGTTTCATGAATATGCAATAAAACCTAACGTTGGACCACAGGCTGGATGGCACCCACATCAATCTATCATTGAAACTAAAATCATACTCAAAAGTTTTATTAATGAAAACGAAACTTGGGCAATTACAGTTAAACCTTATAATGAAATCATAGGGACTATTGATCTTAAAGTTTTAGACTTCTTTGATGCGTTAGAAGGTACTTATGAAATAGGCTATTCATTAAATGATATTTATTGGAATAAAGGATATATGACAGAGGCAATTCAAGCAGTTTTAGAATATGCCTTTGCTAAAATGGGGGCGACTAAAGTCATCGCATCTCATGCGCCTTTTAATGAAGCATCAAAAAAAGTTTTACTGAAAAATGGGTTTATATTTACTCACATTGAAAAAACAAATAAGTACCTTAGTTTTGGCATTAATGAACTATATTACTATGAAATAAAAAATAAAAGGAAGAATAAATAATGGAAACTAACTTAAAAACAAAATATGATTTTAAAGAAGTAGAAGAAAAAAGATATGAAACATGGCTTGAAAAAGGCTATTTTAAATCTGGAATAAGAAAAAAGGCAAAACCATTTACAATTGTTATTCCACCACCAAATGTTACAGGAAAACTACACTTAGGTCATGCATGGGATAATACTTTACAAGATATGATTATTAGAAGAAAAAGAATGCAAGGCTTTGATGCTCTTTATTTACCAGGAATGGATCATGCAGGGATTGCAACACAAGCAAAAGTAGACCAAAAATTAAAAGAAATGGGTATTTCTAGACACGACATTGGTAGAGAAAAATTCTTAGAACACGCTTGGAGTTGGAAAGAAGAATATGCTCAACATATTCGTACTCAATGGAAAGCACTAGGATTAAGTGTTGATTATTCCAAAGAAAGATTTACTTTAGATGAAAAACTGAATGATGCTGTGAATAAAGTATTTATTACGCTATATGAAAAAGGTCTATTATATAGAGGTAATCGCATTATTAACTGGGATTCAGAAGCTAAAACTGCTTTATCAAATATTGAAGTAGACTATAAAGAAACCCATGGTAAACTCTATTACTTTAGATATCAATTAGAAAATAAAAAAGACTATGTAGTTATCGCAACCACAAGACCTGAAACAATGTTTGCGGATCAAGCGTTAATGGTTCATCCAGAAGATGAAAGATACATGCATTTAGTTGGAAAAAAAGCATTTATTCCAGGAACTGATAGATTAATTCCAATCATTAGTGATGATTATGTAGATAAAGCATTTGGTACAGGAGTTGTTAAAGTAACCCCTGCTCATGATCCAAATGACTTTGAAGTTGCTAAAAGACATAACCTAGATACACCTTTATGTATGAATGAAGATGGTACCATGAATCAAATGGCTCATAAATATAATGGACTTGATAGATTTGTTTGTCGTGAAGAACTCATTAAAGATTTAGAGAAATTGAATCTAGTTGAAAAAATAGAAGATTATACAAACCAAGTAGGTTATTCAGAAAGAACTGGAGTAGTAGTTGAGCCAAGACTTTCATTACAATGGTTTATTGCCATGGAAAAACTAGCTGATAGAACATTAGAAGAATCTAAAGTTAACTATTATCCAAATAGATTTAAAAAACTTTTTGATAACTGGATGGAAAACATACAAGATTGGTGTGTATCCCGTCAATTATGGTGGGGACACAGAATTCCTGCATGGTATAAAAATGATGAAGTAAAAGTTCAAATAGAATCACCAGGCGAAGGCTGGAAACAAGATGAAGATGTTTTAGACACATGGTTTTCATCAGCTTTATGGCCATTTAGTACATTAGGTTGGCCGGAACAAACAGATGACTTAAAAAGATACTATCCAACTGATGTCATGGTAACAGGTTATGATATTTTAACTTTCTGGGTTTCAAGAATGGTTTTCCAAGGACTAGAATTTACAGACCAAGATCCATTTAAAGATGTCTTATTACATGGGTTAATAAGAGACTCAGAAGGAAGAAAAATGAGCAAATCTTTAGGAAATGGTATTGATCCTATGGATATTATAGAAAAATACGGTGTAGATACATTAAGATACTTTTTAACGACTAATTCAGCTCCTGGTATGGATTTAAGATTTGACCAAGAAAAAATTGAATCTAGTTGGAACTTTATTAATAAGTTATGGAATATTACTCGTTTTATTACGATGAATCTAGATTCGATTGATGTAAAAGTTGACTATGATAATTTAACCCTTTCTGATAAGTATATCTTAACTAGATTAAATCAAACCATAAAAGAAGCTGATTATAATTACGAAAAATATGAATTTGGTGAAGCTGGTAGAAGCTTATATCATTTTATATGGGAAGATTTCGCTAACTGGTATGTTGAGTTTGCAAAAATTACCTTAAATAGTGATAAAAAGACCAATACACAAGCTGTCTTATTACATGTGTTAAAATCAGTTTTAAAATTAATGCATCCATTTATACCATTTGTTACAGAAAAATTATATCTTGAAATTTCAAATGAAGAAACTATCATGCTATCTGCTTGGCCAGAAGAAAGCTTTTATGATGAATCAGCCCTATTAAAATTCAATGAAATAAAAGATGTCATTACTAAGGTAAGAACACTAAGAAATGAAAATAATGTTATTCCTAGTAAACCATTAGATATTTACTTAGAAGTTAAAACTGATGTAGTGCTATACAACGAACAAGAAACTTATTTTAAGAAGTTTTTAGGGGCAAACAAGTTAGTTATCACAGAAAACTTAGAAGAAGCCTTAGAAACGATTTTTATTGCAGGTAATGAGATTAATATTCATGTTTTAAAATCAGATTTAATTGATCCAGTTAAAGAAAAAGAAGCATTGCTAAAACAAAAAACAGATTTAGAAAATGAAATCAAAAGAAGTGAAGCTCTATTAAATAATGAGAGTTTTGTTAAAAAAGCTCCAGAACAAAAACTGGCATTAGAAAAAGAAAAATATGAAAATTACTTAGCTCAATATAAAGAAGTAGTTAAGAAATTGGAGTTATATGTTTAAAGCAGTTTCAGAGGCAATCCATTGGGTTGAAAGCCAACCCCGATTTAAAGAAAAAGCAGATTTGTCTTATTTAAAAACTGCATTAGAAAAATTAGACCTCAATTTAGATAAAATAAAAAAAATTCACGTAGCTGGTACAAACGGCAAAGGTTCAACAAGTGCATATCTTAGTTATATTTTATTAGAAACTGGTGTAAAGGTAGGGAGTTTTACATCTCCTTATTTGACTCAGTTTAACGAACGTATTAGAGTAAATATGATACCTATTTCAGATGTAGTTTTATTAGAATATATTAATTTTATGTATCATTTTAATGAGAATTTAGAAACTAAACTGTCTTTTTTTGAAATCATTACGCTACTATCATTTAAATACTTTTCTGATATAAAGGTAGATGTCATGGTAATTGAAGTGGGTATTGGGGGACTTTTAGATTCTACTAATATTACTTCATATGATCGTTCTGTTATTACAAATATTGGAATGGATCATATGAAACAATTAGGGGATACAAAAGAATTGATTGCTGCTCAAAAATTAGGTATTATTAAATCTAGTAAAGATATCCTGTTTTCAACAGTAGATTTTGATTTATATGATTATTTTTATAAGTATACTAATAAAATTGGGGCTCAGTTTCATTGGATTAATAAAAAAAATGTTAAGGTTATATCTGAGATACCTCATGTTATTTTGTATGAAAATACCAAATATCAAATTCTTTTAGGAGATTATCAAATAAATAACGCCTTACTAGCAATAGAAACAATCAAAAGTCTTTATCCTAACATCAGTAATGAAGTGATTAAAAATGGTATAGAAAAAACTAAATGGCCTGGAAGGTTAGAAGAAATCTTGCCTCATACCTATATTGATGGCGCTCATAATATGCATGCAATAGAAGCACTTATCAATAGTTCTAGACTTTTATTTGAAAATAAAAAAATAGGTGTTTTATTTAGTGCATTGGGTGATAAAGAATTTACTCAAATGTTAAATGCATTAAAAAAGATAAGTTCAAATATGGTTGTTACATCATTTGTTGATTTTAGATATAAAGATCTATCTAACTTAAAAAATGAGGGATTTAACTTTATAGAAAACCCAATAGAAGCCTATAACTATTTAAAAAATAGTGTTCTAGATGTAATTATCATAACTGGATCGATTCATTTTATTGGATATATAAGAAAAATTTTAATTAACGAATCTAAGTAGAAACTTAGATTTTTTAATTTAATTAAGTTAAAATATAGTTGTACATAAATGAGGTGAAATAATGCTTATAAATAAAAATATATTATATACAAAGCTACTTGAAGCAAAAAATGAAAAAGGAAATGTCATTATTACACATGGAATAGCTGAAAGTTCAGAAGAATATGAAAGATTAGCTAAAACTTTAGAAGAAAACGGATATAACGTTCTTTTATACGATGTTAGAGGACATGGAAGAAGTTCAGGGAAAAGAGGAGATGTTCAAAGTTTTCACTTGTTTTTAGATGATTTACATGAACTTGTATCATATATGAAAACAATCAGTGATAAAAAGGTTTTCCTCTTAGGACATAGTATGGGTGGAAATATTACTAATAGTTATGTTGTTAAATATCAAGATGTTGATGGAGTAATTATTAGTGCAGCTCCTAATGATTTTCTTCCCAAGGTGAGTTTCATGCGAAAAATCCCCTACAAACTTTTAAATTTTAAGAAAATTAAAACCAATTTTTCAGGTCCTGGTCTATCAAGAATACCATTTAAAGAAGGGTATTATCCATATCATCTTGATTATATTAAACCTAGACTTCTTGGAAATATACTAGTTTCTAATATTAGATATCTTAAGAAAAATATAAACAAATATACTGTTCCCGTTTTATTTTTACATGGGCTAAGTGATATAGTAGTGCCATACCAAATGACAGAAACCTTTTATAATCGTCTAAAGTTAGAAGATAAGACACTCAAATTATATGAAAACAATTTACATAATCTATTTAATGATCTAGATTATCAATTAGTTACAGAAGATGTTATCACTTGGTTAAATAATCATATATAAATAAAAAAAGCCTATTTGTAAGAATCCTTACTTATAGGCTTTTAAACTTAATAAACTTACTTTTTAGGTATTTTTAAAGCTATTGTTTGAAAATCTTTGGCTGTAATAGTTACACCTGCAATAGCATCTGTTTTTCCCGATGTATTAAATGCTACATCTAAGTTTTGATTTTCTATTAAATAGTCACCAGCAAACTTAGCCGCTTCAAAGAATTCATATGTAGCAGGTCCATTTGGTTTTTTCATCAAATAACTTAGTCCAAGTTGATTTTTTGTTAATTTTTTACTTTTTAAAATAGATTTAACTTCATTTGTTTCAGTTGTTGTTTCAGTAGTAACGATAACTGTTTTTTTATTTGTCTCAGGGTCAATAATAGTTTCACGGCCTATTTCTTTAGTTGTAGTTGTGACAGTTTCAGATACTTCAACTTTAGCAATCGCTTTTTTAACTTCTTTACCATCTTCTTGGTATACATGGTTAATTGCTTTACCATCAGCATCAAAGTCAACTAGATAGCCAGTATAAGCTTCATTATAATAAGCTAGAACGATTGTTCCATTGACTACTACAAAAGATCCAAATTTATAAGCTTTAAAGGTATCACTGAGAACTTTATTTTCAATAGGATCCCAGTAAGAGGTAACTGTTCTATCAGAAGCAGTGTCTTTTAAAGAAATATAATGAAATCCATCTACATAAGAACCTTTTTGAACAGCAGGAGAACTTAAAGCTTTTTCAACTAAAACATAAAAATCATCAGAACTAATGCTTGCCCCAGCAGGAACTGGTTTTCTATCATTATAATCTTGTGTCTCAATCAATTTTTTTGAAAGTAAATCAGCTTGTTCATGCCATTTAAGTTTCTTTCCTGTAGTTTCATCAGAAGTCATCATATAAATGCCTTCCTTTGATTGGGTGTACTTATCTTTTCCATTATAATTTTGTTTACTTAAGTAATTCCATCCAGCAAGATCCCCTGCAATATGATAAGCATTCCATTTTACATCAGTTATTTTATTACCTTGTTTTTCTACAATAACATAACTTACCCATTCAGAGTTTTGATTAGGTGTAGCTTGAGCAAAATAGTATTCAGTTTTACTGCCACAAGCTGCTAATAGTAAAAGTGATGTTACAAATAAAAATGATAATAACAATTTTTTAATTTTCATTATATACCTCCGAAACGTTTAATTTACTTTAATTATATAGGATTTAATGAGTTTATACAAGGATTTCTATAATCTTGCAAATAATATTGAAAAATGATATCAAATTTCTATAAAAAATAGCCTTTTTAGATTATAATTAATATAAGTAATGGAGTCAGGAAGGATACAAATATGTTAAATAAAATTAAAGAACTTAGAATAAAAGCAATGAAAGAAAAAGATTTAGTTGCCAGAAATACATACGAATCAGTTTATAGTGCTGCTCAAACTCTTAAAGGAAGAGAAAGCAGTGATTATGTGATTGATGATGCCAAAGTTGTTGATCTAATAAAAAAAGAAATCAAAATATATACTGAAATGTCTCTAAGCAAAGACGTTAGTAGAGAATTAGAATTATTAAATAATCTTTTACCAAAACAATTAGATGAATCAGAAATTAAAAAACATTTTATGGAATTTAAGAAAACTAATGAAAAACCTACCCCTAAAGAATTTATGGAGTATTTAGATCAATCATTAAATTTAAAAGGACAATATGATAAAGGGCTAGTTGCTAGAATTGTTATGTCAAAATAACCTTTTTAACTATTATATGAAGTTAATCTTTTGATATAAAAAGATTAGCCTTGTTGTATACTAAAAATAATGTTAAAATATGATAGGCAAGAAAGGTAGATACGATGAAAGAAACATTAAATGAAAGACAAAAGAGAATAAGAAACTTTTCAATTGTGGCTCATATTGACCATGGGAAATCAACATTAGCTGACAGAATTTTAGAGTTAACTAATACAGTACAAACACGCGAAATGAAATCACAGCTTCTTGATTCTATGGAATTAGAAAGAGAACGTGGAATTACAATTAAGCTAAATGCAGTAGAACTGAATTATACCGCAAGAGACGGTAAAGAATACATCATGCATTTAATAGATACCCCAGGACACGTAGACTTTACATATGAAGTTTCACGATCTTTAGCAGCTTGTGAAGGTGCTATTTTGGTCGTGGATGCTGCACAGGGAATTCAAGCACAAACGCTTGCGAATGTATACCTTGCTATTGATAATGACTTAGAAATTATACCCGTGTTAAATAAAGTAGATTTGCCAAGTGCAGATCCTGAAAAAGTTAGAAAAGAAATTGAAGAAGTAATTGGAATCCCTGCACATGATGCAATTATGGCTAGTGGAAAGTCTGGTCTTGGTGTTATTGATATTTTAGAAAAAATTGTTACAGATATACCAGCACCAACAGGAGATGAAAACGAACCCTTACAAGCAATGGTGTTTGATTCATATTTTGATGCTTATAGAGGAGTTATTCCTTCAATTAGAGTTGTTAATGGAACAGTTAAAAAGGGTGATGAAATAAGATTTATGGCAAGTAAGGCCGTTTATGAAGTCATCGAAGTTGGTGTTTATAATCCTAAAGAAGTTAAAAAAGAAATTTTAGGACCTGGAGATGTTGGGTATTTAACAGCCTCTATTAAATCAATGGGACATGTTCGTGTAGGGGATACGATTACTCATAATAATAAACCTGCTACAGCAAGCCTTCCTGGTTATAGAACAATGAATCCTGTTGTTTTCTGTGGTTTATATCCAATTGAACCTAATAAATACGAAGATTTAAAAGAAGCTTTAGAAAAACTTAAATTAAACGATGCATCCTTAGTTTATGAACCAGAAACTTCACAAGCTTTAGGTTTTGGATTTAGAAGTGGATTCTTAGGTCTATTACACATGGAAATTATCCAAGAAAGAATTACCAGAGAATTCGGCATTGAATTGATTGCAACAGCACCTTCTGTTATTTACCATGTTTATCAAACAGATAATACAATGGTATTAGTAGATAACCCTGCAAAATTACCTAGTCCACAACAAATTGATCGCATCGAAGAACCTTACGTTAAAGCAAGCATTATGTGTCCTAAAGATTACGTTGGAGCAGTAATGGATATTTCTCAAAAGAAGCGTGGTATCTTTAAGGATATGAAATATATTGATGCTAATAGAGTCATGCTAAATTACTTATTACCGTTATCTGAAATTGTATATGATTATTTTGATAAGTTAAAATCATCAACAAAAGGTTATGCATCATTTGACTATGAAATTGAAAATTATCACCCATCTAATTTACAAAAAATGGATATTCTTTTAAATGGAGAAGTAGTAGATGCTTTATCACTTATTGTGCATAGAGATTTTGCATACCAAAGAGGGAAAGTTATTTGTGAAAAATTACGCACTTTAATTCCTAGACAAATGTTTGAAGTACCCGTCCAAGCAGCTTTAGGAAATAAAATTATTGCACGTGAGACAATCAAGGCTATGCGTAAGGACGTTTTAGCTAAATGTTATGGTGGAGATATCACACGTAAGAAAAAATTATTGAATAAACAAAAAGAGGGTAAAAAGAAGATGAAGTCAGTTGGTAAAGTAGAAGTACCACAAGAGGCTTTCTTAGCTATTTTATCTAATGATGAAGATTAAAACTAGAAGAAATTCTAGTTTTTTTTATGCTTTAATATAAAAAGTTAAAATTGCAGTTTAACTAACACTGATAACAATTATAAAAACTACTATTCTTGATTAAATCCAATCTTAAGTATATTAGATATGTCGATTGTAGATATTATAATAAAAGGCACACAAAAGCACAGTTGAAATCGCATACATTTGGTGATGAAAGCGTTGACATATAATTTTAATCATGCTACTATTTTCTTGTAATCACGAAAAAATACGAAAACAAGGAGACAACATGAAAAAAATAACATCTATTTTTTTAGTTTTTGTTGCATTATTTACACTAAGCATTTCTGGTGGCAATAAAAGCTCTAACAGTATTATTTCAACTAATAATACTGTAGTAACATCTGAATCTTTTTCTAATAAACAATTTTCAGCACAATCGTTTGTAGAAGGAAAAGTAAAAGAAAGAATCAAAACAGAAGATAATTACGCTTCAGTGACTAATTCAGCTGAGTTTATAGACGCAATCAATAATAAAAAAGAAATTATTGAAATCAAAAACGATCTTGACTTAGGATTTAAAGTTATTCAAGCAGAGACAAAAAAATCTGAAAATGATCTAAAAAAACTAAAAGTTACTAATTTCCAATCAAGAAATAAATTAGTGACAAGTGAAGCAATCGAAAAAAGTGGAATTAGTCAAATAGAAATTTCAAATGTTAAGGGAATGACTATTTTTTCACAAAATGGTGCAACACTAAAACACGTAGGTTTTAAAATCAATCAAACTAATGACTTAGTCATCAGAAATTTAAAATTTGATGAATTATGGCAATGGGAAGATAGTCTAAGTGCAGATACATACAAAATTGGAGATTATGATTTACAAGGGTGGAGTTACTTTAAAATCAATTTCTCCCATAATATTTGGTTAGATCACTTAGTTTTTGGTAAATCTTATGATGGCTTAATTGATGCAGAAAATAGCTCAACAGGAGTAACTATTTCATGGTGTCAATTCTTAGCAGGTGATGCAAGTTCATATTATAAGGATGTAATGTCTGGATTAGAAAAAAGTTATTTAGATCAAACAATTAAATATGTATACTACAAATATCTACGTGACAGTGGTTTAAGTGCTACTGATATCTATGAACTATTTAAAGGTCAGAAAAAAGGATTCATGATTGGTGGTAGTGATGATGTTAAGAAAGACGAATGGACAACTAACAAACAATTAGAATTTTCTATTATTAATACATACTTTAAAAATTTACAGGATAGATTACCTCGTTTAAGAGGCGGTAGTTCACATATATATAATGTTCATGTCGATAATAACGAAATTTATGAAACTCAAAGAAGAATTAAATCTTATAGTTTATATAAAGATCTAGTTAACGGTATTGTTGCAAACAACTGGAAACTTGCATTTACTAATCAAGGTATGGTTACCACTAATGGTGGTTCAGTTAAATATGAAAATTCAATATTTGAAGGTGTAAGAGAACTTATTAAGACAAACAATTATGATACAACTTCAACAGTTCATACAGGTTCATATTTAGTTGAAAATGTTGTTTGGAAAATTGAAAACGTATTAAATGCTAAAGGTAATTCATGGGATATAGAAACACCGTTTGTATCATCTACTAGAATAGCAGAACCAAAATTTGTTTGGAATACTGAATCTAAAACAATTGATTATAAAGTGATTCTAATTGATCTAGAAGATTTATCTAAAATCTTAAACGAACAATCAGGAACTCTTTCTACTGACCTTAATTGGTTAAAAGTAGCATACTAAGGAGTACATTATGAAAAAAATTAGTTTATTAATCCTAACTTTGATAGGTTCAATCCTATTAGTTGGGTGTCAAAATAATGATAAAAAGGAACAAGAAGTTAGCAGCCTAACAATTAAGTTAATGCAAGATGAAACAACTGAAATCAAAGAGGTTACCATTGATAAAGGGCAACACATTAGATATTTTGTTCCTACTAAAGAAGGCTTTGTTTTTATCGGTTGGTACACAAACTTAGAATTCACTGATAGAGTTGATATTGCTGAACCATTTTTAGAAAATAGTGTACTTTATGCTAAATGGCAAGAAGAGCCTACAACTAATCAAACAAGAACTCTTACATTTGTTATAAAAAATATGGAGGATGATACAGAAACTGTAGAAACAGTTGAAACTCCTATTAATAAAAAAGCGAGTGCTTATAACCCAAATAAAGAAGGTTATAGCTTTAAAGGTTGGTATTTAAAATCAGATTTTAGCTCTGATAGTCAAATAAAACTTCAAAATACAGTTTTTGGTAAAGATACTACTTTATATGGTAGATGGGAATTGAAAAAATAAATAAAACTAATAACAAAAGAGTGGTTCTATTAGAATCACTTTTTTAATTTATAGAAATGGTTCTGTTAAAATTAGATTTAATAAAACTGTTGTATAATATAACTATAGATAAAAGAGGTGATAATATTAGAGGTTTATACATACATATTCCATTTTGTGAATATATTTGTCACTATTGTGACTTTGTAAAAAGAGTTCCTAAAAATAATGAAATGATAGAAACTTATCTAGACCGTTTAATAGATGAAATAAATTTATATAAAGATAGTTTTTCCAAAATAGAGACTATATATATAGGAGGTGGGACACCTAGTATGCTTAGCCCAGTTCAGTTAGAAAAATTACTAACTGCCTTACAAGGTATTCATCCAGGTGAATTTTCAATTGAAGTTAATCCTGATAGTTATAGTGAAGAAAAAGGAAAAGTCTTTAAAAAATATGGTATTAATCGTGTGAGTTTGGGTGTTCAAAGTTTTGATGATGATATCTTAAAATATGTGAATAGACAACATACTAAAGACCAAGTTTTTGATGTTGTAAATCATTTAAAGAGTATTGGTATTCCTCATTTAAGTATTGACTTAATATATGCAATACCAGGTCAGACGTTAGAACATATCAAAAAAGATCTAGATTACACGATGCAATTAGGCATCACTCACGTTTCTTGTTACTCACTGATACTAGAAGATAAGACTTATTTTTATCATCAGTATTTAAAAGGAAATTTTGAACCTGCTAGTGAAGACACCGAAGCTGAGATGTTTGAGTATGTAACAAAGTATTTAAAAGAAAACGGATTTGAACACTATGAAATCTCAAACTATGCGAAAAATGGTGATTATTCAAAACATAATATGATTTATTGGAACTTAGATGAATATATTGGTGTAGGCCTAGGTGCCCATGGATTTATTAATAATGTCAGAACCTTAAATGAAAAATCCATGCCTAAATATTTAGATCACTTTAAAGCATCTGAAATGCCACAAACTAACGAAGATTTATTACAAGATGATCTGATTTTCGGACTTAGAAAAACTAAAGGAATCTCTATTTCTTATGTGAAAGATAGATATGGAATTGATTTGTTTGAAAAATATCCTAAATTAAAAGAAAAAATGGACTATGGATTACTTAAAATAGAAAACGATCATTTATCACTTACTGAACGTGGTATGATGCTAGGTAATCAAGTGTTTGTTCTATTTATATGAAATATATCATTAATGATTTCAAATACTATCTATCCAATGAGCTCGGCTTATCTAAAAACACTATTCTGGCATATATTAGAGATCTAGAACAATATGTTGAGTTCTTAAATAAATACCAAAAAGTAACTAAAGTTTCTAAAATAGAAAAAAAGCATATTGAATCATACTTAAGTTCGTTAAAGAGAAAAGAGATCAATAGTAAATCAATTTCCAGAAAATTAACCTCTATTAAGAAATTTCATCACTTTCTACTCATTGAAAAAGAAGTAGATGATGATGTATCTGTTCATTTTAATACACCTAAAATATCCAAAAGCTTACCAACTGTTTTATCTATAGAAGAGGTTGTTAGACTTTTAGAAGCAGTAGATAAAACAACTGAATTAGGTATTAGAAATACGGCTTTACTAGAATTGATATATGGATCTGGGTTAAGAGTTTCTGAACTGCTAGAGTTGAAAATTAGTGATATTCATATTAATCAATCTTATGTGATTGTTACTGGCAAGGGTTCTAAAGAGCGTATGGTTCCTATTTCAGATATGGCCAGTGTTGCAATTAAAAACTATATTATCAAATCAAGAGAAACTTTACTTAAGGGTAAAAAACATAGCTTTTTATTTGTTAATCAATACGGAGAACGTTTATCTAGACAAGGCTTTCACAAACTATTAAAAAAATTAGGTAGTGACTCAAACATAGAAACAGAGTTTTCTGCACATACATTAAGACATTCGTTTGCTACTCATCTTTTAGAAAATGGAATGGATTTAAGAACGTTACAAAATTTATTAGGACATGAAGATATATCAACTACTCAGATATATACTCATATCAGTCAAAAGAGAATTAAAGAAATATATAATAAAGCACATCCACGTGCTAAGGAGGAAGAAAATGAAATTTAAAAGAATCTTTTTAATTGTTATGGATAGCCTTGGAATTGGTGAGGCACCAGACGCAGCAGATTACAATGATAAAGGAGCAAATACAATAGGTCACATTGCTGAACGTATGGATTTACATATTCCTAATTTACAAAGCTTAGGTTATGCAAATATCGCTCCTATAAAGAAAGTAGAACCAGTTGCTAAACCTCTAGCTTATTATTCAAAAATTCAAGAAGCTTCACTTGGTAAAGATACAATGACTGGCCATTGGGAAATGATGGGTTTATATATTACAAAACCGTTTCAAACGTTTACTGATAATGGATTTCCTGATGAATTGATTAAAGAATTAGAAGAAAAAACTGGAAGAAAAGTTATAGGAAATAAAGCTGCTTCAGGAACAGATATATTAGTTGAACTTGGTGAGCAACATATGAAAACTGGTGATTTAATTGTTTATACTTCAGCAGATTCAGTCTTACAAATAGCCATGCACGAAGATATTATTCCAATAGAAGAACAATATAGAATATGTGAAATAGCAAGAGAAATCACTATGAAACCAGAATGGAAAGTAGGTAGAGTAATTGCTAGACCTTTCTTAGGATCTAATAAAAACGATTTTAAACGTACTCCTAATAGACATGATTATGCTCTTAAACCTTTTGATAAAACAACTCTAAACTATCTATCAGAAGCATCTTATGATGTGATTGCCTTAGGAAAAATCAATGATATCTTTGATGGTTATGGAATTACTGAATTTAGTAAAACAAAGTCAAATGATGATGGAATGGTTCAAATTACAGAACTTGCAAAAAAAGATTTTACAGGACTTTGTTTCTTAAACTTAGTAGACTTTGATGCATTATATGGTCATAGAAGAGATCCAATTGGTTATGGTAAAGCAATAGAAAAATTTGATTTAGATTTACCTTATTTATTAAAAGAATTAAAAGAAGATGATTTGTTATTAATTACTGCAGATCATGGAAACGATCCAATACATCATGGAACTGATCATACTAGAGAATATGTTCCATTGATTGCTTATAGTAAAAAAATTCAAGGTGGAAAAGCATTACCAATCGGAAAAACATTTGCTGATATTGGATATACCATCAATGACAACTTTAATACAGAAAAACCAAAATATGGGACTTCATTTTTAGATAAACTTAAATAATTTATCTTAACTAATAAGAGCTTAATTGCTCTTATTTTTTTATATCTTTTTTAGGCATTATAGGGATTCTAAATCTGATTAAAGGGAAAATTAGTGAAATAATGTAAGTTTAGTATTTGTAATTAAAGTATTATTTTACTAAACATAGATATAAACTAATTTTGGCTGCTTATATGACTATGTTTTTTAAATAACTTATCTTTATTATAATGATCATTTCTATATGTAACTTTAAGAAGAGAAGATGATCGTTATTTATAAAAAAATATTGATATTCTCTAGAGCACTTTTCTATTTGAAAATCTATCCAGAAATATCAATATTTTTATTAGTGAGCTATAAGAAGTTGATATAGCATATAACTGTTTTTATAACTATATAGAGTGTAAAAATTCATAAAAATGTAAGTTTAGTATTTATAACTAAAGTTTAAAAATAATAAACATAGTCTTTTTTATCTTTTTTACTTGAAAGAAGCATCATGAGCTTTATTCTCGCTTTTTGACTACTCAAGTTGCCACCTAAAATGACACCTAATTGTTTCAAATGATAACCTCCACCTTCATATCCGTAAGTATCTAAGACTCTCCCTTTAAAACAACGAGAAGTTAGAATAACAGGAATATTATTTTTGATTGCATTTTTAATTCCAGGAACAACAGTAGGTGGAACATTACCTCTACCCAAAGCTTCAACAATAATTCCTGAAACACCTTCAGATACTAAGAAATTTATAATGTTAGAAGTAGTTCCTGCAGAGATTTTGACAATTTCAACAGAATCGTTAAGTTTACTAAAACTAAAATCTTGTTTACTTTTAGTAGACTCACGATAATATAAAACATCTTGTTGATCTACGATTCCAAGTGGCCCGAACTCCATTGATTTGAATGTATCTAATGCCACAGTATGTGTTTTAGTAACTTCAGATGCTGAATTGATTTCATCATTTAATACAACTAAGACACCTCGATCTTTTGACTGTTCGCTTGCTGCAACTAAGATTGCTGAAGCCAAATTAAGTATACCATCATAGCCTAACTCTGAACGATTTCTCATTGATCCAGTTAGGACAACAGGTTCGTGTATTGCTAAGTATAAATCTAAAAAATAAGCTGTTTCTTCAATAGTATCTGTTCCGTGAGTAAGTACATATCCATCGTAATGTTTACTTTGTTGAAATTCTATAAGTTTAGCAAAATTAAACATATCATTAGGGGTAATATAAGGAGATGGCTTTAATGGTTGTTCAATAAAATCAATTTCGATTGCTCCTAGCGCGTCTTGTAAAGCAGTTGTTAAATCAGTAGTATCTTGATCAACGACAGCTTTATGATTCACTGCATCATTTTTCATAGATATTGTGCCACCTGTTAAGATGACTAATATTTTCTTTTTATTCATTCTATCACCTAATTTATTATACAACGAAATTTAAAATTTGTATGCTGAATTGAAGTCGATTTAAGTTAGGTTTATAGAGATATTGATCTAATGGAAGTGAATTATTAAAGAATTATAGTTATACACTTTTCCACACTGATTGACTTGATGGCTCAGTTAAGGTTCTAATCAAAGGTTTACATAATATATATTATAGGAACACTTTATAAAGGATAATAGTTGTATTTATAATTTTAATCATGTTATTATTTTGATAATTATTACTATTAAATGCTATTTTTATGTTTTATTTAATCGTTAAATATACTACTCCTATTTAAATGATTATATTTAGTATTTAGAAGAGATGTTTTGTTAGCTTTTTAATAAAAAAAGACTGCCTTCTCTCTGATTCAATCCCTTAAATCGCTCCTAGCTTGTTTATACAGTAATTTATCATCATAAATCAGTGTTACATTAATATCTTAAGAAACATGTAGTGCTTCTACTTTTTAAGTTACTCTTACATTAGCTTCTCTACTACTTCTATTTCTCATATCGTATGTCATTAGAAAACTAGCTTGAGCTCAATAATTTACTTCTGAGAGGGTTACTAGATTCTAGATTTTTCCTTTTTCAAGTACTAAATAAAGTATAGTTATAGTAACCTTTTAAATCTTGATTAAATCGAGATGGATGATTATAAACTTAAGTAATTCTCGATTGCTCACAGCGCGTCTTGAATTTTATTGCTTTAAATATAGATTTCAGATTTACCCTATTTATTAAAACTATGATCCTTATTAAGTTAAATAATAGATGCCTTTTTTTACCAATCCTTTTTTATAGGCCATAAATCTTTGGAAATCAAAAATCAAAAAAACCATCCACTTTATCTCTCCTAATAAACTATGAAAATAAATATGAAATTATTATGATTGAATTTTAAGTTGGATAATTACAGTTATAAAACATATCTCCTTTTCCCTGGTGATGTCCTAAAAAAACTGTTTTTTATTAGTTTTATATTATTAAACTTTAATTATAAATACTAAACTTACATTTTTTAATATAGATCTCTTTCTTGCTACTTAATTTTTCTTATATAATTGCTTTTTATCATTCATGCTACCTATACTTTTTAACTTTTAAAATTTGGATACTAAAATATTATGTAACTTTTTATTTTTATATCGCATCTCATCAAAATTAAAATTTTCTCATTATTAAAATTAGCATCTGATTTTTATCAATCTACATGTTTATGCTCTCTTTAGTTAATGCTCAAATTATTTCTACCAGCAGATTAATATCTTCTACTACTTGAATCCATAAAAAGTGTAATTTTATTAAAAAACCTATGTATAGTAAATATAAATAAAAGGTTATAAATACTAAACTTAAAGAATATAAAAAAATAGCGCCTTAAGCGCTATATTTTTCTACTTACTTTGTTTCATAGAAGCCATAACTTGTCTGATTTGTTTTTCAGAAGCTGTACGACCCATTTGTCTAAACATTTCACGAATTTGTTGTTCATTGATTGGTGGGTTTTTTTCAAGATATTTTTTGAACCAAATTCTTGCTATAAAGAAACCTAAGATAGCTCCAACGATTAGTGCCCCAATGATTGATACAACGATTTGCCAAACTTGCATATCATCACTCCTAACTTTATATTTATATTTTACTTTAAATTTTACTAAAAGACAAGTATATATTTTTACTAAACAAAAATTAGATATACTAAACTTACATTTTTAATAAAAAGTGCTTTAAATTTTCTTTAAAACACTCTTTCATAGTACTTGATTTTTTTGATGCCATATACCTTTTCTTTATAGGCTTTAAAACTTAAAATCTCATCAGCCAGATGATTATCTTTATGCATCTCACATACAATTATTGTATCTTCATGTACAAGAGTTTCTAGCTGTTCTATTGCAGATTCGTAGAGTCCTTTAGCATAAGGTGGATCAAGTATAACAATATCAAATATTATATTTTCTTGCTTAAATTTTTCAAGTGCAACTAAATAATCTAAATTCAGTATAGTGGCCTTTTCTTCAATTTTAAGAGCCTTTTTATTTTCATTGATAACTTTTACGGCAACCTTGTTTGAATCAACCATATATGCTTTTCTTGCACCTCGGCTGATTGCTTCAAGTCCATATGCACCACTACCTGAAAACAAGTCTAAAACTATTGAATCATGTACAAAATTAGAAAGGCTGTTAAATACAGCCCCTCTAACTTTATCAGACGTTTCTTTAGTATCATCACTAGGAACCATAGAAATAGTTCTTCCTCTAAATTCTCCTGCTATAATTCTCATTAGAGTGTTGGTGTATATCCAGCTTCTTCAATTGCAACTAGAGCTTTTTCTTCATCTGCTTCTTTGACAGAAACTGTATGACCTGCTAAATCTATTTTACCTACAACTCCTTTTGTTAAAAGAGCTTTATTAATTTTGGCAACACAATGTTGACATGACATATCTGTTACAGTAATTACTTTCATTCTTCATTCTCCTTATATTTAAATTTAAATAACTTTAAGCTGAGTGCATTAAGCACTACTGCGATACTTGAAAATCCCATTCCAATTCCAGCAAGTGCAGGATTGATAAAACCCATTGCCGCAACTGGAATCATAATTATATTATATATGAAAGCCCAGAAAAAATTCAAATAAATATTCCTTAATGTTGCTTTCGATAAATCAATTGCATCTACTACTAATCCTAAGCTTGACGACATTAAGGTTACATCAGATGTATCAATTGCTATATCGCTTCCACTGCCAATTGCAAACCCAATGTCTGCCATTTTAAGTGCTGGAGCATCATTTATTCCATCCCCAACAAACGCAGTCTTAAAACCTTGTTTTTGAATATCTTTAATGATCTCTGCTTTTTGATGTGGTAGGACTTCTGAAAAGACTTTATCAATCCCTACTTGACTTGCAATATAGGTGGCAGTTTTTTCATTATCTCCAGTAATCATGTAAGGTGTAATATTTCTTCTTTTAAGTTCTAAAATCAAATTCTTAGCACTTTCTTTAAGTTCATCCTGGATAGCAATCATATTCACTAGTATCCCATCAACAATTGTAAAGATAACTGTTTTACCTTCAGAACTTAAAGTTTCGTAGGTATCAAATGTTTGTTCAATCTTTAATTGATCTAAAATCTTCTTAGACCCCACATAGATATTTTTTCCATTAATCATTCCGTTTAGTCCAATCCCTAAAAGCACATTAAAACTTTTTACTTCTAAGTATTCATCTGTAAAGTCTTCTAGTACTGCAAGTGCAAGTGGATGATTAGAGTGAGCTTCTAGTGATGCCGTATATGCATATGTGCTTTTATCTCCATAGAAACCAACAACTTTAGGTGTACCATTAGTTAGTGTTCCAGTTTTATCAAAGGCGATTGCTTTTAGTTCATGAGCTATTTCAAAGAATTCTCCACCTTTATATAAAATACCTTTTTTAAATGATATGCCACTAGCAACTGAAATGCTTGTAGGTGTTGCTAGTCCTAAGGCACACGGACAACTAATCACTAAGACAGCAATTGAAGTGCTAAAGGCAATATTAATGTCTTTAGAAATAATTAATTGAATAATAAAAACCAAAATACTAATTACAATAACAGCTGGCACAAAATAATTTGCGATTCTATCAGCAACCCTTTGTACTTTAGGTTTGATAAGTGCAGTTTCCTCAACCGTTTGAATAATTTTAGAAAGTACAGTATCACTTCCGGTTGCGCTCACGCTTATTTCTAAGGTTTCAGTTAAATTCATTGAAGCGCCGACAACCTTTGATCCTATTTCTTTAAAGGCTGGCATTGATTCTCCTGTAATCATAGATTCATCTAAATAACTTGTTCCTGATACTACAGTTCCATCTAAAGGAATTTTTTCATTTGCTAGTACAACAACGATGTCGCCTATTTTAACTTCTTCAACTAATACAGTTTGAGTTTCATTATTAATTTTTATTCTAGCTTCTTTAGCTCCTAGACTCATTAAGGCTTGTAAGGAGTCACTTGTTTTTTCTTTTACACGGCTTTCAAAGTAATTACCTATTAAAACCATCAAGAAGATAACTGCACTTGTTTCAAAGTACAAATCATAGTGATGTGATGTACCATGGTGCATAAATACTTGGTATATACTGTAAATATAGGCAGCCATAGTACCAATAACTACTAAAACATCCATTCCAAAAGCTTTATTCTTAAGTTGTTCATAAGCAGCTTTATAAAATCTTCTCCCTGCGTAAAATTGAACTGGGGTAGTAATGATCCATTGAAAATATCCATTCATTAAAATATCAGGTACTGGTAGAGGAATGTTTAAGTGAGCAAACATAGTCCATAATAATGGAATAGAAAATATAACTGCAATAAATAGATCTATTCTGTCTTTCCTAAGTGCCTTTATTTGATCTTCACTATTAATGACTGGGTAGTAACCAATACTTTGAAGTCCTTCTAACAGTGTATGCTCGTTTGTTTTTCTTTCGTCATAATTAAAAATCACTTTTTTAGCACTTACTAATACTTTGGCATCTACACCATCTTGTTTTTTATAGTAGTTCTCAATTGTCTTAGCACATTGTGCACATGTTATATTACTTACTTTTACACTCTTTCTCATAGGCTAGCTCCTTTCACATGGTTATATCCTGCATGAATCAAATTTTTGACATTATCATCTATAACAGAATAGTAAACCATTTTACCGACTTTTCGGCCCTTTACTAATCCATACTTTTTAAGTAACTTCATTTGATGTGAAATAGCACTTTTAGTTACTCCAACTAAGTGCCCTAAATCACAAACACAAAGCTCATGAAATTCTATCGCATGTAAAATCATTAATCTTGTTGGATCTCCGATGATTTTAAAAATATCTGAAATATTATCTAATTCAGTTTTTTCATACATCGCTTGTTCAACTTCTTCTAATACATCTTTATGAAAAATAGTACAATTACAATTTTCTTTACAGTTCATATGCCCTCCTATAGTTGAGTATTCGTTCAACTATATTGTAAATCAAACAACTTCTTTTTGCAAGTAATAAATAAAAAAAGCTCACTTAATTTTAAATGAGCTTTCCTTGCTGGATTTATTTAAATCACTTTTTCTATTAATTTAAAGGCTACTTTTTTATTTCCTATACTAATTGCCTTTTCAAGAATCTTACTTGCTTCTACAACACCTTTATCATGATGGTATATAATTGCGATTGTATCGCCAACATTGACTTTATCTCCAATTTTCAATCTTAAGTCAAGCCCAACTTTTAAATCTACAGAATCTTCTTTAGTTGCTCTTCCAGCTCCCAGTATCATAGCCGCATGACCAATTGCTAAAGCATCAATACTTTCTATATAACCACTGTTAGTAGCCTTAATTTCAACCTTTTTCGTACCCTCAATCAGTTTTTCTGGGTCTTTAACATAACTGATATCGCCACCTTGGGCTTCTACCATTTCAATTAATTTTGGTAAAGCTTTTCCATCTTTTAGTGTTTTTAGCGAAATATCATAACCTTCTTCATAGGTTTTTGTAATCCCTGCTAATGTTAATAAATGTCCTGATATGACAGATGTTACTATATTTAAGTCTTCAGGCCCTTTTCCTTTAAGCGTTTCAATAGCTTCATAGACTTCTAAGCCATTACCAATTTTATGACCTAAAGGCTCATTCATATTAGTTAAAACAGCACGCATTTTTTTACCTGATAAGTTCCCAATGTTTACCATTAAAGTAGCTAACTTAGTCGCATCCTCTACTGTTTTCATGAAAGCACCATTTCCAAACTTAACATCTAAACAAATCGCATCAGATCCACTAGCTAATTTTTTAGACATAATGCTTGCGGCAATAAGTGGTATAGAATCAACTGTTGCAGTAACATCTCTTAATGCATATATTTTTTTATCTGCTGGAGCTACATCACCTGTTTGACCAATAACAGCTAACCCAATTTTATTCACTTGTTCTTTAAATTCATTTAGGCCTATTTCAATTTTATAACCTGGTATAGATTCAAGTTTATCAAGTGTTCCACCTGTATGACCAAGACCTCTACCACTCATTTTAGCTACCTTAGCACCTAAGTATGAAACAAGTGGTGCTAAGACTAATGTTACCTTATCACCTACACCACCAGTTGAATGTTTATCAACTTTAATTCCTTTTATGGAATCAAGATTAACAACATCACCTGAATCTCTCATTAATAATGCTAAATGAGTAGCTTCTTCATCTGTCATTCCTTTGAAAAAGACTGCCATAAGAAATGCACTCATTTGATAATCTGGGATTAAATTTTTAGTATACCCATTAATCATAAAAGATATTTCATCTTTACTTAATGGATAACCGTCTCTTTTTTTTTCTATTATATCTGTTGCTCGCATTAAACCGCCTCCATTTATATTATATCAAAATAAAAAAGCTTTTGACTAAAGCTCTTTTATTTTTTAAGTAAATTGCATAAATAGGAAAATGATAACTCCTATGATAATAATGACAATAAATAGTTTTAAAGCCTTCTTTATAAATGAAATAACACCTAAAACTAGAAGTAATAAAATAAATATTGACCCTAGTATTTTGTATATTTCTGGCATTGGCGCTATGAAAGTGTCATATAATCCTTGCATTTTTTGATCAAATGATATTGTATTTGCTAGCCATTCATTAATTTTTGTCCCTACTTGGTTAAAAAAATTAACAATAGCTTCCCATATTCTTACAAAAAAATTAGAGTCTTCTGTAAATAAATGCCACATAATATACACCTTCTTTCAAATATGATTTATTATATCATTAAATATTATATATTGCTATTATTTGATGTGTAAAAAGTATGCTATAATTTATCTAGAATGGGATGTGAAAAAAATGATTATAGGTCTTGTTAGACATGGTCAAACTGACTTTAATAAAAAAGGAATCATTCAAGGTCATATTGATAACCCTCTTAATAAAGAAGGGATAAATCAAGTTAAAAAATTGGGAATTCACTTAAAACAGTATGATAAATCATGGGACTATATCGGATACACTCCTTTAAAGCGTGCATATGAGTCTGCTACTATTTTAAATAGCTTTCTTAATATAAAGTTATCATTTGCATATAAAAAACTAATAGAACGCGATTTTGGCCCTTTTGATGGCAAAGATGTATCTGTAGTTAAAGATATATTTAAACAAAAGGATTATAAAGTTGAGGGATTTGAAAATGACTCTTTACTGCTTGAAAGAGTTAAGAATGCTTTATTTGAATTAAACCAAAAATATACTGATAAGAAAGTTTTATTTGTCTGTCATTCTCATGTTATAAAATCAGCACTGATTCTAGTTGATCCTAAGACTTATTCTTTTATGAATTATTATGTTAGTAATTCTTCTATTTACTATTTTGATATTTCTGAAAGCACAATTAAGTTTATAAAAAAAATAGATTTAGAATAAAAAAATACTCCCATTATATCTTTGGGAGTATGTATCTTATATTAGATTAAGATTTTTCTTAATCTTTTTTTATTCTTCTAAACCAGAATTGATAACATCCATTACTAAATCTGCAATCTCACTTGTATTTAAATCCTTAATTTTTTCAAATGGAATAACTGGATGTACCACTACTGTTACTTTTGTTTTTTTCCAAGGAGCATTATGCTTAACTAAAGTTGTGTGGTTCAGCGTAACTGGTAAAATATTGGCTTCACCTTTTAATGCCATTTTAAAGGCTCCGGCACGCATTTCTTTAACAGATTCATCTTCTCTTGACTTTATGCCACCTTCAGGAAAGATTGTCATTGAAAGTCCATTTTTAACATTTTTAATAGCTGTAACTAATGCTTTAGCAGTTGCTCTGTCATCGCCTCTTGTAACTTTCATACATCCAGCAGCATCAAACCATCCACCCATAAAAGGCAAGTCGTATAATTGTCCTTTAGGTGTAAAGGCAACTGGACGATTCATTATTTGTAATATTACAAAAGGATCTACATAAGATTTATGATTTCCATAGACTACTAAACTACCATTTTTAGGAATGTAGTTTCTGTTTTTAACTTTTACCGTCATATTTAAGATAAATCGATTGATAAATCTAGCAGCACTTCTTAACAAATAACCTCTATAACGATTATTAAGTGACATAAAGCGCATCAAATTTAAATTAATAAATAAACATAAAAAAGTCATTATATATCCTAAGGCAAAGCCTAGTATAATCCATAAAATAATATAGTAACTTCCTAAAACAAAAATTGACATTAACGAGGAGAAACTAATCCAAGTTAATAAAAATAATACTGTAAACATCTTATCAGTCCTTCTTCTCGTATATTGAAAATATAAGCTCGGCAGAATACCTTTTTTGAATCACTTTATATTGGTTTAAATCAAATTTAGGAAAGTAAATATTTCCTTCATGTCGTTTTAAAATATGTGTAATATATAGTCTATCTGCATAAGGAAGGGCTACTTGATAAATAGTTCTTCCTCCAATCACATATATATCTTCTTTAGTATTTTTCAAAAAGTATTCTAAATTATCAATGATTGTAACATTTGAATCTTTAAAGTCATTATTTTTACTAGCAACATAGATTTTTCCGTAAGGAAGAGGCTTATCTTTATAGTAACCTTTTAATGATAAATAGGTCATATCTCCCATTAAAACTGTCTTATTTTCTACAGTAGCTTTAAAATATTTTAAATCTTCTTTATATCTCCAAGGCAGTTTATTATCTTTTCCTATAAGAAAGTTAGTATCCATTGCCCATATCAGTATAATCATACAGCAACCTTGCCTTTTATGCCGCTATAAGGGTTGTAATCACTTAAGGTAAAGTCTTCTATTCTAAAGTCTTCTAAGTGTCTTATATTCTTATTTAATGACATTTTAGGTAAGGCTCTAGGCGTTCTAGTAAGTTGTTTATTAATTTGTTCGTAGTGATTAGAATAGATATGAGCATCTCCTATTGTATGCACGAATTCTCCTGGTTCTAAGTTAGTGACTTGAGCAACCATTAAGAGTAATAAAGCATATGAAGCAATATTAAATGGGATGCCTAAAAATACATCACCACTTCTTTGATAAAGTTGTAAAGATAGTTTTCCTTTATTAACATAAAATTGGATTAAGGTATGACAAGGTGGAAGAGCCATATTTTTTATTTCTGCTGGATTCCAAGCAGATAAAATAAGTCTTCTTGAACTTGGATTTGTCTTAATTTCATTTAAGATATAAGAAAGTTGATCTACACCATTAAAATTTCTCCATTGTGCTCCATAAACAGGACCTAAATCACCGTATTTAGATGCAAATTCAGAATCAGTTTTAATTTTTTCTGAAAATTCTTCAATCGTTTCATTCTTATAGTCCATTGATTGTTTATATTTTTGGTATGGCCAGTCAGTCCATATTTTAACATCATTATCTACTAAATATTTAATATTAGTATCCCCTTTTATAAACCATAATAGTTCATGAATAATTGACTTTAAATGCACTTTTTTAGTGGTTAGTAAGGGAAAGCCTTCTTGTAGATCAAAACGCATTTGGTAGCCAAATACACTTTTTGTTCCAGTATTTGTTCTATCATCTTTTTCTTGTCCGTTTTCAAGTATATGACGGCATAAGTCTAAATACGTCTTCATAGTAACTCCTTAATTATAATTATTTTGCTAATTCATATAAGCTTTCTGTATAAATAATGGTTGCTTTAATTAAATCTTCAATAATGATAAATTCATTTTTTTGGTGAATATAACTTGGTTTATCTAAAAAGTGTGGTCCAAATGCAACTACATTTGGCATCGCACGAGCAAATGTACCTCCACCAATGCTAAGTGGTTTTGCGTCAACATCGTTTGTATGTTTCTTATATACATTCATTAATTTTTGAATCATTTCTGAATTTGGATCTTTATATAATAATTGTTGATGATGTTCAACGGTTGCAACAAAGTTAAATTCTTTAATCTCATTATTAATTTTAGGTAAAACATCTTTATCGTAATTAACATTATTTGGATATCTTAAGTTAAGGTAGATTAAAGCGTCTTTACCATCATATTTTAATACACCAAAATTAACCGTTAAATCGCCCATTTCTTCATCATGGTAATTAACGCCTAGTTTTTTACCATAGTTATCATGAGTTAAATATTTATCAGCTAATAAAGTTAAATTATTTTCAATCTTTAATGCTTTTAAGATATCAAATAATAGATCGATGGCATTTTTTCCTAGCTCTGGTAAAGAACCATGAGCTGAAATACCTTTAACTCTGATATTAATTTGATTATTTTCTTCTTTAAATGTTGCATCTAGGTTATTTTCTTTAACATATTTATCAAAAAGTTGTTGATATGATGCATTATATACTAAAACAGCTTCAGCAAAATCAGGAACCATATTATCTCTGAATCCACCTTCAAGCTTAATAATTCTTTCATCAATAAAACTTGATTTTAAAACTGTTCTTGTAATACCTTTTTCAGCATAGATTAAAGGGAAATCGGCATCAGGAATAAATCCTGAAACTGGTGATTCTGGATATTTACTAAAGTAATGTCTTACACATCTCCATCCGCTTTCTTCATCAATCCCTAAAATAAGTTTAACTCTTTTAGAAAGTTTCACTCCTAATTCTTTTAGGATTTTTAAAGCGTAATAAGCCGCAATTGTAGGTCCTTTGTCATCTTCTGTTCCACGGCCATACATTTTACCATCGTGAATTTCAGCACCATAAGCAGGGTATGTCCAATCATTACCAGCAGGAACAACATCTAAATGACCAATCATTCCTACAAATTCTTTAGCATCACCATATTCAATATGACCTGCATAACCATCTACATTGACGGTTTTAAAACCATCTTTTTTACCAAGAGCTAACATCCAATCTAAAGCTTCTTTATTACCTTCGCCAAAAGGAGCTCCAACTCTACTTGGATCAAAAGTAGTTAGTTCAGAATTTATTTTTATAAGTTCTTGTAAATCCTTAATAATTTCATCTTTTCTTTTTAATACTTCTTTTTCAAAATCAATTGACATATTGTATCATCTCCTTGTTTTATTGTATCACAAAGTAGTGTAAACTAATACTTATTTTAAAAAAACGAAAAAAAAAGAATCTTGTTAAGATTCAATTTCTTCAGTATTCTTATTTCCAGATAAATAACTTATTTTTTCACCAATGAGTTCTAATGTTTGGTTTATCTTATTATCTTTTTCTATTTTTTTAATTTGTAATCTACCTTTGACCGCAATCAAGTCTCCTTTATGACAATATTTATGTAGATATACTGCTAAATTCTCCCATAAGACACATTTAATAAAATCAGTTTCATACTCACCATCATAATTCTTAAACGCTCTTTTAACTGCAATTGTTATTTCTGAAACTTTTCTACCATCTACTAATTTAACTATTTCTGGATCCTTTGTTAGTCGTCCAACTAAAACTACTTGATTTAGCATTTTATCTCTCCTTCCCTATCATTCTAACGTTCATTCTTTTTTAAGTAAAAAGGTGAATTCACTATTTATAATAGTAAGAAAAGAGAAAATTACTTTTTTTATTTTAAAAAAAATAAGATATTCCCATTATTTAGGAGAATATCTTGCTTTTTGAATAAATTATCTTAAAATTCGTCATTTGAATAAACGTATAAAGTAGAAAACATATCAGCATTAATATTAGCTAAAAATGCTTTAATATCATCAATTGAAACCTCTTTAACAAATAGAATAATGTCATCTAGTGTAACACCTAATGGGTAGTATTTGCTAAACAGGTATAGTTTATACTCAAATTCATTGACTGAAAAGATATGATGACCAATTAAAATGCGTTTAACTTTTTCTAATGCATCCTCTGTTAGTGATTCACTGGGAGGCGTTATTAATACTTTTTTAATTAAAAAATCTAGTGTTTCAATATCGTTTGTATCAGCTTGTAAAAAGATAGAAAAAACATTTCTTTCATTAATCAGTTGAAACGATAGTTGTTCACTTAAAATACCTTCTTCTATTGTTTTTTCATAAAAATCTGATAATGATCCTACCAATAGATTAAGTGCTATTACTGCTTTAATTTCTTCTTTAAGTAAGTAGATTTTATTATCTGTTTTATAGTCAAACTTAATACCCATAGATAACTTATTTTTTATATTAGAAAGTTCTATTGATTTAAAGGCTTCTTTGACTTCGTAATGTTCGTATAATAAAGTCTTTTTAACAGGGCTTTGATTTTCATTTAAAGTAGGGTAAACTTCATTTAAAAAGTCTTCCATTTCTTTAAAATCAAAATTTCCACTAATATAGAGCTTTCTATTGACTGGTTGATAAAAATAATTATATGTTTCTTCTAACATTTGTGGAGTGATAAATTCGATTGTTTCTATAGTTCCTGCAATATCATGTTTAATTGAATGATCATGGTACATCATATTTAAAACAATATTTTGAATGTATGAATCAACATCATCGTCATACATTTTTATTTCTTCTGCGATGATATTATATTCTTGATCTATATTTTCATCTGTGAAGTAAGGATTATCAAGCATTTCTAGTAAATATTTGAGACCTTCTTTAATATTATCATTTCCAACTAATGTGTATGAAGTTGTTTGATAAGATGTCATTGCATTCGCTTGAAGTCCAAGGCTTGTTAGTTTCATAAATGCATCTGTGCCATCTGCCATCGCAAATATTTTATGCTCTAAAAAGTGAGCTATTCCAGGACTTAAGTCATATTCTTGTTCATCTTTAATATAAGTTAGATCAAGTGAACCAAAAGAAACATCTAATTGAACATATATAGAAGCACTATGATCTTTTAAAAGAATAACTTCCATTCCATTTTTTGTTTTAAATGAATATCTTTCATTGTAATTTAGATTATTCTTCATTCTCATCATCTCCATGTAATATATATATTCCAGTGAGTTCAAGTCCATTTAAGACTTCTTTGACATCATTAATAGTAACAGCATCTATTTTCTTAATTTTTTCTTCAAGAGTTTTATTTTCTGTAAAAAATAAATTTAAAAACTCTCTAAATGTTTGAGATAACTGATAATCTTGTGAGGTATACATCACAGATTTTAAGTATTTTTTAGCAGAATCAAGTTCACTTACGGTAGGTCCATATTGAATTAGATTTTCCATAATATCTAGAATTTTTTCTTGAGCAAGTTCTTTTTTGCTAAGTTCAACTCCAGCATATACAGTCAGTAGTTTCCTATCAATATCATATTCTGCGTCTACTTCATATGCTAACATCATCTGTTCTCTAATAATTCTAAAAAGCCTTGAATCTGGTGAGCTTCCAAGTAAGATATACATTAAAACCATTGCCTCATAATTCTTACTATCATAGGTGATGTCACTAAAATAACCAATATAAATAAGAGCTTGATGCATCTTTGTATATTCTTCATGGAGTTGTATTTCAGTATTTTTGACAAATGTTTCTAATTCTAAATTGGGTTTTGGTAAATCTTTAGCAATAGGAAAATTGTTTCTAATAAATGCTTCATCACTTTCAGAAATATCACCATTAATAGTAATTGTTAATTCATTGTTTAAAAAAGAATTTTGATAATAATCATAAAGTTTTTCACTTGTGATTTCACTTACTTCTTCTTTAGTTCCAATTAAATCTTTTCCAAATATATGATTAGAAAATACTTTATTGTAATATCCTAATTTTGCAATTTCTGATTTATCTTCTTTTCTTTTTTCTATTAATTCTAGTAGTTGTTTTTTAACAATGTTAACATTTTTATTATCAAATCTTTGTCTGTTATAAACAATTTTTTGATAAAGTTTGAGTGCTTCTAATAACAAGTTAGGTTCATTCACAATATCAGCATTAGCAATTGTTAGGCAGTAATATAAATAATGATTGCCTTTAAACATTTTAACGCCTTCTGATAATCTTGCTCCATATAAATAAGAAAACTCTTCATTTAGTTTCTTAGCTGTCTTTGATTCATCTGTATAATAACGTAATAGTTTACCCAGCAAAAAACGATACGCGATTGTTTTTTCATTTAGTACCTCATTGTACCAAAAAACAATTTGTATCGTCTTAAAAGTATGATTGTGGTTAATAGTGAGCATTAGATACTTTCTAAGGCTATTTCCATCATTTTAGTAAATGAAGTTTGTCTTTCTTCAGGGGTAGTTACATCGCTTGTTACAAATGAATCTGAAATGGTTAATAAACATGCGGCGTTTTTACCTAAAGCTTTTGCATTTGCAAATAATGCAAATGATTCCATTTCAACAGCAAGAGCATTATAATCAGAAAGAATTTTCTTATAATCGTCTGGGTTAACACGATAGAAAACATCTGATGAATGAATTCTTCCTTCATGAAGTTTATATCCTAATTTTTTAGCAGATGCTTTCAAATTATCATTTAATAAAAGGGTTGCTGGTAAAACATTGCTTTCAGAAACTCCCATTGTTTTTGCAAAGCTTGATTCACTATATGCATCTGTTGCAAGTAAAACATCATATACATTTAAATCTTTGGTATAAGAACCTGCTGAACCAATACGAATGATATTTTCAACATCGTAAAATTTAAATAATTCATAACTATAAATTCCGATACTAGGCATTCCCATTCCAGATCCCATAACAGTTACTTTTTTACCTTTATAAGTACCAGTATAACCAAACATATTTCTGACAGTATTAATTTGTACTACATCCTTTAAGAATGTTTCAGCAATAAATTTAGCTCTAAGTGGATCTCCTGGCATTAAAACTGTTTTTGCTACTAAAGTCTTATCTTCTAATCCAATATGTGGTGTTGACATAATATGACCTTCCTTTTCTTTTTTTTAATATCCTGATGTAGCTTCTTTGTGATTTACAAGCGCTACTCCATTTGAAGTCCCAATACGTGATGCTCCTGCATTAATCATAATCATCGCATCTTCAAAAGTTCTAACCCCACCTGAGGCTTTAACAAATGCATGATCTTTTACAATTTCTTTCATAAGTGCGACATCATCTTTTGTAGCACCACTTGAAGCATATCCTGTTGATGTTTTAACAAAGTTTGCTTTAGCTTTTACTGCTTGTTCACAAACTAAAATAATTTCTTCTTTTGATAAATAGGCAGTTTCTATAATAACTTTTACTGTTTTACCAGATGCTGCTTTAACAACTGAACTGATATCTTCAAAAATTCCTTTTGCATCATGTGCTTTAACTAAAGCTACATTAACAACCATATCAATTTCATCAGCCCCATTTTTTATAGCATCAGCAGTTTCATAAGCCTTTACTTCTTTTGTATGTGTTCCGTGAGGAAAACCAATCACTGTACATACTAATGGACTTTTTCCTTTTAGTAATGATGCTGCATATGACACCCAAACTGGTGAAACACACACGCTTTTAAAGCTGTATTCGATTGCTTCTTGTGTTAATTTATCGATATCTTCTTTACTAACAATAGGACCTAATTTAGTATGATCGATATACTCATTTAATTTCATTTGACTCATTTTTCATTCCTCCAAATAGTAGTTTAATAGGTTTATGTGTTATTTGTATCATTGGGCTTAAAATAGCAACTGCTATAAAAGTAAACCACGAAATATTGCTCATAACGTTACCATTGATAGCTCCAAAAGTAATTGCGACTAAGAAGAACATGATTTCTAAGGCAACTTTGGATAGTCCAATACTTTTTGGGAACCATTTTTCGTGAATAATAAGCATTGCCGCTTCTGCTGGAGAAGGTACTAACTTAGAAAACACCACAAAATTAGTTCCTATTGCAATTGTTAAGAGTCCTGAAAATAGCATGACTACATTTAAAACTGTAATCTGATCTGATACTGGCCAATTGATTAATCCTAAAGCCCAGTTAATAAGTCCTAGTGCCAAGGAAAAAATGGCAATGTTGATATAGCTATATAAGTATTTAAAGTTCTTAGTCACCGCTATACAAATAACTCCTAATAGTGAGTTTAAAATAAGTGATGCAATTCCAACTTCAATATGAATATTTATTCTAGCAAATAAATCAACTAAGTTTAAACCTGCCGCATCCCATGGGAAGACACCTTTTTTTTGGCTTATAATCAAGGCAACACCTAGTGCGATCAGTATGAGCCCAAAAATATGAATCGTGGTACGTTTTAGCATAGTGCTCCTTTAATCAATCAATTGTTGATATGTAATATGTTTTAAGTCTTTAATATCAAATTCAGTTTTTGTGAATTTATGTTTTTTTGTTAGTTTAAATACTTTTCTAGCATTTTTCTTAACAATTACTTTTGTATCTTTTAAAAAACCTGGTACGTCTAGTAAAAATTTGTTTGTAACTGATAAAAATTCATTATAGTTTAATTCTTTTATCTGATTATTTTGTCTTAACAAGATATAGTCAGTTGATGGAGGAAAAACCGTTAAAGTTCCTTCTTGCCATTCAACTAATACTAAAACACTTTTGTTAGGAGTTGTGTAAAATACATATTTTGGAACATAGGTTTTTAAATCTTTATAATATAGTTGTAATTCCAAAGATTCATCTATATATCTAGAAATTTCATTAAGTCTAGTTTTAGATATTTGATAAAATCCATCAAGCATTTCTGGATATTTTTTAAAGTATGCTTCCTTAACTAAGGCAAAAGCTTTTAAGACTGTTTCTGCTTTAAATGCTAAAACATCTTCAAATGCTTCGCTATAAACATACATATCAAAAACGTTAACTACATTTTTTACTAAATTCAAAATTTTTTCTACACCATAATCGGAGGTAATAATTGGTATATCCATTCTAAAATTTAAATCTAAAAATTTAGGATTTAATCTATAGATGTTAGGAACATTTGATTTTCTTGTAATATAGAAAGTAGCTTTACTGCCAAGTCTTGGATGTTGGTATAAAAATCTAACACTTTCTTCATCCATTTCAACAGTCACTTCTTCATAACGGTCAAAAAACTCAATTAATGCATTAACATCAATCTTTCTACTTTTCTCTTTAAAAAAGTGTAAGTGAAATACAGACATTAAAAATACCTCCTTTTTAACTATTCATTTTTTAAAATAGCTTTTATTTTTTTGAAATCTGTTTGTTCAATCATTAATGGTGTAATTGAAACATAGCCTTCTTCATATGCAGTAACATCCGTATCAGCTTCTTCTTGATATCTGATGATACTAAATGATTGGTGATACAAATTAGGTTTATCTGATTTAACTAAATCAGATTCATAAACTCTACGACCTTGTTTTGTAATTTTTGTCCCTAGTGGTTTTGCAAAACTTGGTTTTGGAAAATTAATGTTAAGTAAAGCAGTATTGTTGTATAACTCAGATTCTATCATTTCATCTAATAATTTAATTACTTCATCATATAAATATGGTAAATCTAGAGTAGGTGCTGAAAAGGCAATTGCAGGAACATGGTATAAATGACCTTCCATTGCAGCAGCAACAGTTCCTGAATAAAGAATATCTGTTCCAAGGTTTGATCCGTCATTAATTCCTGAAACGATTAAGTCAAATTCAGCATCAAAAATACTCATACCAGCTCTTACACAATCAACAGGGCTTCCTGTTACTTTAATTGCTTTAAGTGCACCTATGATATCTTTTACTTCTTCTATCTCTAAGTATTCAGTAAGTGTCATTGCATGGCTTTGAGCACTTTGTTGATACTTTGGGGCTGAAACATAGACTTGTCCAAAATGAGCACAAGCTTTAACAAGCATCTTTAAACCTTCTGATTCAATTCCGTCATCATTAACAACTAAAATATTCATAGATTATTCCTCCAGTGCTTTTTCACAACGTGAACATAGTTCATCGCTATTAACATTTGATACGATATTCCAGCATCTAGCACATACATGGCCATTTGCTTTTTTAACTAATATGTCTACATTTTCTCCAATAGTTATATTTACTTTTGAAACAATTAATAATTGGTGTAAGTTTTTTAAAGCATCTAATTGTTCTAATGTTTCATGTAATGCTTTAGTTATTGTCAAATCAACTTCAGCTTGTAATGATTTACCAATAATTTTTTGATCACGTGCTAATTCTAGTTGTTTTAAGATGTTTTCTCTTAAATCTCTAAATGCACGATAATTATTCATTAAGTTTTCATCTTTGAATTCATTTTTAGTTGGCATTTTTTCTAAATAGATATCTTCTAATTTTTCAAATGGTAAATATGAATAAACTTCCGATGTTGTATGAGGGATAATTGGTGTTAATACTTTTAATAATCCCATAGTCATATCATAAATAGTTGATTGAATAGCTCTTCTTTCAAAATTATTTGCTTTTTCTATATATAAAATATCTTTTGTATAGTCAAGATAGAAAGCACTAATTTCATTTGTAATAAATGGTACAACTAGTCTTGATACTTTATCAAATTCATAGTTTTCATAGGCATTTAAGATATCGTTTATTAAGTATCTAAAATCAATTGTGATTGCTCGATTGATTTGACCTCTCATTGAATATCCAACATAATCTTTTTTAGGGTCAAAGTCATTTAAGTTACCTACCATAAATCTTAGTGTATTTCTAATCTTACGGTACATTTCAGCAACTTGATCCATCATTTCATTACTAATTCTCACATCACTTTGGTAATCAACGTTTGCGACCCATAGTCTTAAAAGGTCTGCACCTTTTTGCTTCATTACAACAAGCGGATCAACTACATTTCCTAATGACTTACTCATTTTTCTTCCTTGACCATCAAAAACGAAACCATGAGTAACAACTGCTTTATATGGTGCTTGATTAAAGGCAGCTGTTGAAGTAATTAATGAAGAGTTAAACCAACCTCTATGTTGGTCAGCCCCTTCTAAATATAAATCTGCAGGGAATGGTAAGTTTCTTCTTTTTAGTACTGAATAGCTTGTTCCTGAATCAAACCAAACATCCATAATATCTACTTCTTTTTTGAATTGATTATTTGGGCTATCTACATTTTTATATCCTTTTGGTAATAAATCTTTTGCATCCCATTCATACCAAATATCTGAACCGTGTTCTAAGAATAAATCAGCAACATGATCAATTACTTTTGAATCTAGTATTGGAGTTTCATTTTCAGCATAGAATATTGGAATTGGTACACCCCAAGCACGTTGACGGCTAATTACCCAATCTTCTCTGTCTTTTAACATATTTCCAATTCTAACTTCACCCCATTTAGGTAGCCAAGTTGTTTTTTCTACTTCTTTTAATAATTCTTCACGAATCATCTTAACTGATGCGAACCATTGTGGGGTTGCTCTAAAGATAACTGGTTTTTTAGTTCTCCAATCATGTGGATATGAGTGGGTGATTGTATCAACTCTTAAAAGTGAATTTGTTTCTTTTAAATCTTCTATAATAGCATCATTTGCTTTTTCATAGAATAATCCTTCATATTTTCCTGCTTCATTTGTCATCATACCTGTTTCATTCACAGGGCATAATATATCTAAATTATATTTTTTACCAACAATATAATCATCTTCTCCATGTCCAGGTGCGGTATGAACAAGTCCAGTACCATCAGTATCTGTAACATGTTCTCCTAAAATAATAGGAGAGGTTCTATCAAATATCGGATGTTTATAAGTAAGGTTTTCTAGAGTTTGTCCTTTAAATGTATCTAGAACTTCTACTGAATTAAATGATAGTTTATCCTTTAAACTTCCAAGTAAAGCTTCTGCGACAATATATTTTTTACCATCTACTAAAATATGATTATAATTCATTGTTGGATGAACTGAGACAGCTAAGTTTGCAGGGAGTGTCCAAGGAGTTGTAGTCCATATGATAAGTGAAGTATCTTTAAATTTTTTCTTATCAGTTAATTTAAATGTAAAGTATATAGATTTAGATTGCTTGTCATGATATTCAATTTCAGCTTCTGCTAATGCAGATTCAGATGATGGAGACCAGTAGATTGGTTTTAATCCTTTATAAATTAAACCACGAGCAACCATTTGACTAAATATTTTAACTTGATCTGAAACAAAACTCTTATCTAATGTTAAATAAGGATTATCCCAATCGCCTAAAATACCAATACGCATAAATTGTGCTTTTTGTCTTTCTACTTGTTGTAAGGCAAATTCTCTACAGTGTTTTCTAAATTCAGAACGAGAAATTTCTTTTCTGTTAATTCCCTTTTTAGTTACTGCTGTTTCAATTGGAAGTCCGTGTGTATCCCAACCTGGTATATATGGAACATAACGACCTTTCATTGTTTGGTATCTTAAAACAAAATCTTTTAATGTTTTTTGGAAAGCATGTCCAACGTGAATATCTCCATTTGCATAAGGTGGACCATCGTGTAATATAAACGGTTCATTATCTTTATTTTGCTCTAAAACTTTTTTGTATAAGTCTATTTTTTTCCAGTATTCCTGAATGTTAATTTCATTTACACCTAGATTCCCTCGCATTGGAAAATCTGTTTTTGGCATAAGTAATGTGTCTTTAAAATCCATATATGATTGCTCCTTTTATGTTGTTTTTATAAAATAAAATCGTCCTTAAAAACGCTAAGGATGAAAAATTCGCGGTACCACCTTAGTTCTATAACAAAAGTTATAGCACTCAAATTTAATTAATGCTCCAAGATGATATTTATTAAAGGTATTTTCTAGGCTCACACCATATCCTAGATCGCTTTTAATACTTAAATTTAATAAACGTGTTCTTTTCATCGCAATATTTAATTATAGATTTTCTAGAAATCTTTTTAAACTGCCATCTAAAAATGCTTCTTCATTCGCAAACAAAAAGACAGTTTCGTTAATTGTTTCAATATTTCCTTTAAGCGTATAAACAACGCCTGAGAAAAACGCAATGACTTTATTAGCTGCGTCCACATTTAATAAATCAAAGTTTAATATCAGTGGTGCACCATCAATCAATTTATCAGCTAAATCTAAAATGACAGAGTCTTCATCAGTTTCTAGTTGTTTAATAATAATCTTATCAGATGATTTGATATAGTTTGTATTTTGCTTCTTCTTTTTCTTAAAAAACATTTAGATTACTCCTTTGAATAGACTGCCAATTCTTATGTATTTAGGGTTAAAAGGCAATGCTAAATGATAATCTTGACTCATTCCAATAGAAAGAGTTTCTAGTTGAAATTCATTTTTTAAGTCATTTAGCTTGGAAAAAACGTTTTTTGTTAATTCTAAATCATTATTTTTTCCGATAGTCATTAATCCTAGTACTTTAATTTTATCATATTTTTTGATTTCTTCTAAAAAAGAAGCTAATTTATTGCTACTAATGCCACTTTTAGACACTTCTTCAGTTAAATTCACTTGAATGAAACAAAACAACGGAGAAATTCTATATTTTTGAATTTGTTTTGCTAACTCTAAAGAATCTAGACTATGTAAATAGTCTATTTCATTAATAATTAATTTAACTTTGTTTTTTTGAAGATGACCAATAAAATGCCACGTTAGATTTAAATGACTTAATAGTTCTTTTTTTTCTAATAAACTAGAGACTCTATTTTCTCCAAAATTTGTGATTCCTAGAAAATGAATTTTTTCAATTTCTTCAACTGAAAAGTACTTAGAAGCACATACAATATTATCTAAACAAGGGATATCAAACATTGAATCTAAATACCATGATATCTCCATCTTTAACTACATATTCTTTACCTTCAAGACGGACTTTACCTTTTTCTTTTGCTGCTTGTGGTGTTTTAGCTTCAACTAAATCATCATATGCTATTGTTTCTGCTTTAATGAATCCTCTTTCAAAATCAGTATGAATAATTCCTGCACATTGAGGTGCTTTCATGCCATCAATAAAAGTCCAGGCACGTACTTCTTTTACTCCAGCTGTAAAGTATGTTTTTAAACCAAGCAATGCATAACTACTTCTAATTACTTCATCTAAACCTGAAGCAGTTAAGCCATAAGCTTCAAGGAAATCTAATTGTTCTTCTTTAGTTAGATTAGCAATTTCATATTCAACTTGAGCTGAAACTGGAACTACTTGGATACCTTCAGTATTAGCTTTTTCAATTAATCTAGTATAGAAATGATTACTTTCAGGATTTTCTAAGTCAGTATCAGCTAAATTAGCAATGTAAATCATTGGTTTAAGTGATAATAAATTAAAGTTTTTAATCATTTTTAATTCATCTTCTGACATATCTAAATCTTTTAAGTGTTTTTCTTCTTCTATCATTTTACGAACTTTAATTAAAGCATCATATTCTAAAACTGCTTCTTTGATTTTAGCTTTAGCTTTTTTTTCTATTTTCGGGATTCTTTTATCGATTACATCTAAGTCAGCTAATCTAAGTTCGATTTTGATAATTTCTAAATCACGTAAAGGATCAATTGAACCTTCAACGTGAGTGATGTTTCCATCTTCAAAACATCTAACTACTTGACAGATTGCGTCTACTTCTCTAATATGACTTAAAAATTGATTTCCTAATCCTTCACCTTTAGATGCTCCTTGTACTAATCCCGCAATATCAATAAATTCTATTGATGTAGGTATCACTCTTTCAGGTTTATATATTTCAAATAAAACATCTAATCTTAAATCATTTACATTTACTACGCCTACGTTTGGATCGATTGTCGCAAACGGATAGTTAGCTGCTAATACTTTTGATTTTGTTAATGCATTAAATAATGTAGATTTTCCTACGTTTGGTAATCCAACTATTCCAACTTTCATATTAGTTGACCTCTTTCATGAAAAAAGGCATTTAGCCTTTTTAAAATTTTGTTTTTTTCAACCAAGATGGTAGATTTTTTTCTTTAGTTGATTCTTTAGGTTGTTCTTTTTCTAAAACATCTTCTTTTTTACGTAATGAACTACCATGTACAACCATTTGTTCTGATGATGTGTTAGTAAATATTTCATTAACTAAATTTTCAACAGTATTGTCTTTAGCTTTTAATTCATAGCCTGTAGCAATAACAGTCACGATCATTTCATCTTCTAAATCACCATTAATAGTTGTTCCATAAATAATGTTTAGTTCATTTGATGTAGCATTTCTTATTTCAGTTAACGCTTCTTCAATTTCAAGTAGCCCAACATTAGGTCCAGTTGTAATATTGACAATAGCATCGGTTGCTCCATCAATACTTACTTCTAAGAGCCTTGAATGAATGGCTTTTCTTGCTGCTTCAACTGCACGTGTTTCACCTGCTGCAATACCAATACCCATTAATGCTGTTCCTTTATTTTCCATAACAGTTCTAACATCTGCAAAGTCAACATTAATCATCCCTGGAATTGCAATAATTTCTGCAATACCTTGTACACCTTGTCTTAATACATTGTCTGATTCTCTAAATGCATCAAGTAATTGTGTATGTTGATCGGCAATTGATAATAATCGTTCATTTGGAATAACAATTAATGTATCAACGTGCGGTCTTAATTCTTCTAATCCGTATAAAGCTGCTTGAGTTCTTCCTGGACCTTCAAAAACAAATGGTTTAGTCACAATACCAATTGTTAAACAACCCATCTCTTTTGCTATTCTAGCAATAATTGGAGCTGCACCAGTACCTGTTCCGCCACCCATTCCTGCTGTAATAAAGACCATATCAGCATCGCTTAATACTTCTCTAATTTCATCTTCTGATTCTAAGGCTGCTTGTTTACCAACTTCTGGTTTTGCCCCTGCACCTAGTCCTCTTGTTAATCTTTTACCCAGTTGTAAACGTTCATCTGCTTTAGATACTTTTAAAACTTGAGCATCAGTATTCATCGCAACAAAAGAAACACCCTTTACATCGTTTTCAATCATACGATTAACGGCACTATTTCCTCCGCCACCAACACCAATAACTTTGATGACTGGTTTTTGATTAAATTCATCGGAACGATTAAACACCATGATACCCCTCCTAATATTATATTCACTACTATTGTATAACAAATTACAGTTAAAATAAAGATTATTATCTTACTTTAGGGTAATTTGTTTTTTTATAAAATTCTTCTTTAAAATCTAACAATCTATCTTCTTTGATTGCTTGTCTAATTTCTGCCATCAAATGCTTTAAATAAGCCAGGTTTTGATAAGAAATAAGTCTCATCCCTAATATTTCATTTGCCTTAAATAAGTGTCTTAAGTATGATTTTGTATACTTAGATACAGGCGTTTTTAAATTAGGGTCAATCGAACTAAAATCTTCTGCGTAGATATTATTTTTAATAACTACTTTACCTTCTGTTGTGAGTGCAGTACCATGTCTAGCAATTCTTGTTGGTAATACGCAATCAAACATATCTACTCCGTTAATAACATTTTCGACTAAGTCTTCAGGAGCTCCTACACCCATTAAATATCTTGGTTTATTTTTAGGTATAATGTCATTTAGATATTCAGTCATTTCATACATTTCTTCTTTTGTTTCACCAACTGAAAGACCCCCGATAGAATATCCCGGAAAATCCATCTCAGCTAATTTTTCAGCACAGTATTTTCTAATTTCTTTGTCTAAGCCACCTTGTACAATACCGAATAAAGCTTGATCTGTAGTTAAAGCATCTTTTCCTCTTTTAGCCCATCTTAAAGTACGTTCAACTGATTTTTTCATGTAATCAGTTGTTTCATATGGAGGCGGACATTCATCAAAGCTCATAATAATATCAGCACCTAAAGCTTCTTGAATTTCAATTGCTTTTTCTGGTGATAAGAATAAAGGTGCGCCACTTTTATGGTGTTTAAAATAAACACCTTCTTCTTTGATATCTCTCATTTTAGCTAAACTAAATACTTGAAAGCCTCCACTATCAGTTAAAAGGGCTCCATCCCAATTCATAAAGCCACGAATTCCACCGTGTTTTTTAACTAGTTGTTCACCTGGTTGTTGCCAAAGGTGATAAGTATTTCCTAAAATTAGTCCTTCAGATACTTCTTTAATTTCTTCTGGTGTTAATGTTTTTACAGTAGCTAATGTGCCTACAGGCATAAAAATTGGGGTTTCAAATACTCCGTGTGGAGTAGTTAATTTGCCTAATCTTGCACCACTTTGTTTACATATATGTGTTATTTCAAATTTAATGCTCATAATATAACCTCTTTCACCTTGTAATTATATCATAATTTGCTATAATTAGTAGTGGTAAAAGTTAGCTGTACCCTAGGAAACCAGCTAGCTTCATTAAAAATAAAAACAGGGAGACAATTAAATGAAAGATTTTACCGTAAAAGACATAACCAAACAGGTTATAGTCGCAGCTATGTATGTAGCTTTAGTTTTTGCATTTTATTTTTTAAGTTTTGACTTTATTCAATTTAGAATTGCTGAAGTCTTACTTATACTAGTACTTTTTAATTCTAAGTACACTGTTGGATTACTACTAGGAACTTTTTTAGCAAATCTTGCGAGTCCTTTTGGAATCATAGATGCTACTTTTGGTAGTTTAGCTAGTTTAGTGGCTATTTTATTCATGATACTGTTTAAAAAAATATGGTGGGTTTCACTCGTATTTCCAGCACTAAGCAACGCAATTATTATTCCAATAGTTTTAATTCAAGTAGAATTTAATCCTGGTATGCCTATACTTGAAATGTTTCAGTCAAGTTTATATTGGGCAAACTTTGGATGGGTATTTTTAGGAGAGTTTGTCGTATTATATTGTGTTGGTATTCCTTTATATTACACAATCAAACGCAATGATCATTTATTAGAATTAATACAATAAAATAAGCAAAAGAGGAAAATTAATTTTCTCCTCTTTTTTTATATGATTTTTCTGTGTGCAATCGCAATTGGTATTTTTTCCAAATCATCAATTAAATAATACTCAGGTTCTGGATTTTCATTAACTACTGCTTCATAAACCTCCATACTCCAAAATTGATGGGTGAAAACATGCTTCACCTTTTTTGAATATTTAGGATTTTTTATAGATATTCCTAATTTTTCTAAACTTTCTATTGCCTCTGATAAAGATTCTGATTCTACTTGTAAGAATTCATAAAACCCTTCTAGTAATTTCTCAGTTCTTTTTCTTAAAACATATTTCGTATGATAAGTGACTATAAATACAAAATATGTTAATTCTACTTTTGCTATTTTTTTAAGTGAAATTGGATATTCTAAAGCATTATTGTTTTTATATCCCAAACACTCATCTTTAAAAGGACAAACCATACATTTAGTTTCTGTTGGTCTACAGACTAAAGCACCAATTTCCATCATACTTTGGGTATAAATGTTTGCGCTAGGCATATTTTCAATGATTTCTTGATTTTTTTGATCAAGTAATTTTCTATTTTTTTCTAATGACATATCCCAATCGATATTAAAATATCTAGTCAAAACTCTAATGACATTACCATCTAGTGCGCTATAAGGTTGATCATAGGCAATAGACATGATAGCTCCTGCAGTATATCTACCAATACCAGGTAGTTTTAATAAATCCTTATATGTACTTGGGAAAATATCTTCTAGATTTTCATGAATATATACTGCTGCTTTATGCATGTTTCTAAATCTTCTATAATAACCTAATCCCTCAACAGATTTTAATACTGTTTCTAAATCTGTTTTAGCAAGTGTTTTAACATCTGGGTACTTTTCTATAAAAGAAGAAAAATAAGGTAACACTGTGTCTACCTGCGTTTGTTGTAACATAACTTCACTAATCCAAATATGGTATGGATTTTTAGTTTCTCTAAATTTTAGTTTTCTATGGTTTTTTTCATACCACTTAAATAATTCTTTACTGTTCATATTTTTTATTATATCACAAAGAATTAAAAGCATATCACTAAGCACCTTATGTAATTTAATGTTAGAATAAGTTAAGATTTTATGAAAGGAATTGAATTATGAACTTAACAGATCGTCGAAGTATTAGAGTTTATGATAGTAATTATAAAATACCAAGAGATTTATTTAATAAACTATTAGCAGATGTTTACAGAGCACCATCTTCTATGAATATGCAACCATGGAGATTTTTTGTCATTGAATCGCAAGAAGCGAAAGAAAAATTAAGACCTGTACTATATGGTAATCAAACACAACTTGATACTTCTTCTGCCATGATTGTTATTTTTGGTAATATGAAAAAATTTGACATTGCAGAAAAACTATATTCTAAAGCTGTTAGTGAAGGTAAAATGTCAGTTGAGGTAAAAGAAGCTCAACTTGAGAAATTTAAAGTAATAGTTCCTACTATTACTGAAGAAAAAGCTAAAAAGGATATTTATATTGATGGCGGGATAGTTGCGATGCAGTTAATGCAAGTAGCAAAATCTTACGGCCTAGATACATGTCCAATAGGTGGTTTTAATCATTTGGCTATCAATGACGCTTTAAATATTGATAAAAACTTCATTCCAGTTTTAATTGTTTCAATTGGAAAGGCAAATGAATCAGGTTATGAATCTGTTCGCTTATCTAATGATGAGCTTACGACTTGGCTTTAGTTCTATTTAAAAAATAGATTAATTAATGGTTTAAGTGAGGTGACCCTTAAGTATGATAGTTTTTATTTCTCCCAGCAAGACTTTTACAAAAGATCCTATTAGTACTTCTGGCACATCTATATTATTTAAAAAAGAAAATGACTTTTTAAGAAATCATTTAGAGAGTTTGAGCAAATCTGATATCATAGAAATTATGAAAGTATCAGATAAGATTGCGACTGAGGTATATTCTTTTTATCATAGTTTAGAAGAAACATACCAAGCCCAATTGCTTTATTCTGGGCAAGCATTTAAGTATCTTGATGCTAAAAACTTAACTTATCAGTCTAATAAATTATATATTTTAGATGCCTACTATGGAATTTTAAGACCTACTGATAAAATTTCTAGATATAGATTAGATTTTATAATGAACCTTGAAATAGATTTATATAATTACTGGTCAAGATTAATTAGTGACTATATTCATAATAAACACTCAAATGAAATTCTTATTGATTTAGCATCTTCTGAATTTGGAAGACTGATTCCAAGAAATACTCATTACATTAAAGTAGATTTTAGGATTGGTGATAAAAAAGAGTCTAATATGAATTTAAAGAAACTAAGAGGGCTGATGGCTAACTATATCATTCAAAATAATATCTCATCTTTAGAACAATTAAAATCAGTATCTCTACTAAATTATACTTTTGATGCTGAACTTTCAAATGATTCTTATTACATATACAAAAAATAAAACTATAAATGCTAGTAAATTTAGCACTTATAGTTTTTTTATTAAATATCATATTTAGTGATAATATCCGCGGGTGTTTTTCTTAACAAAAGTTTAACTGGTAGAATACCAATAGATACAAATATAAAATGCATGACAAATATACCTAGTACTTCTCAACACCAATTGAAACAGTGTTTTCAGAACGGTAATATTTAGAAATATTTTCTAATTTTAGTAAACTCAATTTCTATTCCCCTTATCTTTTTTTAATAATATCTATAATTTCTCCTGGTTCATCTATTATATAATTTGGGTTTAATGCTTCTAAGTCTTTTTTTTCTCTAAACCCCCAAGTTACTAAAACACAATCAAGATTGCTGTTTATAGCGGTTTTATAATCCACTTCAGTATCACCTATGTAAAGTACTTCATGAGGCGCTAATTTCATTTTAGCAAGCGCTAAATGTATAATAGATGGATCTGGTTTTAATGGCATTCCCTTAGTTTCACCTAAGGCAACATCAAATAGACCTTCAAATAGTGTTTCATTTAAGTTTGTTACACCTTCTTGGTATTTATTAGATGCGATTCCTAGTTTTAGATTAAGTTTTTTGAGTTCTCTTAAAAGTTCTACTATACCATCATAAGGTTTAGTTAATATATTATTGTGTTCTTTATAGTAGTTGTCATAATATTCTTTTACTTTTTCTATTATCTCTATATTTGTATTTTGTGGGACTGATGCTTTAATTAAAGCTCCTGATCCATTACCTAAGTTTCTTTTTACATTCAATAAATCTAGTTTAGGGAGATTATAAGTTGTAAGTGCCTGGTTTAGACTATTTTGAATATCTTTAGTTGTATCAAGCAAAGTCCCATCTAAGTCAAATATAATTCCTTTTATCATTTTATAAATTCCTCCTAGTTTCTTATAATTATATTATCGCACAAAATATAACTTTTTTGTCAATTCATATTTAAAGGTACATTCGCTTACGAATGCACCCTTAAATTTAGTTTTTTGCAATATAATCCTTAAGTGGCTTTAAGTCTACTGGTTTACCCATATCATATACTTCTAAGTTATCTGTTCCTAAATCCATATTTAATACAGATACATTAATATTTAAATTAAACTTAGCTTGATATAAATAGTTATAATACTTATTGTTAGTATTATTTATCGCAGATAGGGTTAAATCCATTTTCTTTAAATCTTTATTGCCTGATATAACGCCCATATCTAATGTAAGAGTAGTACTCTTATTGTCATATTGATAATTTGTTAGAATTTTTTCTGGTACATATGGCACTTCTCTTGGTTTTTGGAATGCATCTTGGATTGCATTCATGATTGTATCACTAAATCCAACAATCCACTTAATGATTTGATATGGATTATTATTAAATTCTTCCAAAGTAACTTTAGTCTTCTTTTCATAGTCTCTATCTTTTTGAAGAAATCTACTTACTTTTTCTTTTCTATGTAGATAAAGCGTTCCTTGTGAATAATAAAAATAGAGATTTCTATCATGACCTGGACCCGTATCTCCTACTTTATATGGCACGTCATTGTTAACACCAGTTACAACTGGTATACCAAGAAGTGTTCCGTAAAGCTCTACTTTCCCGTCTAATACCTTCATGTGTAGTTCTAACGGAATAGACCAGTTTAGAGGTATGCCTATGACTTTCATATTCACTTTTATATTTCCATGTATATGATAATCACTTAGGGTCGCTAGTTTACTAGTTGATCTTAAGAAGTCGTAAATGGTATCAAAGTTCATGCTATCTTTAAAGTCTTCTTGATTTTTTCGTTTATCTATATTTCCATTCACAGAGTCTAGTATAACATTAGCGTTAATAATCGTATTTGAAATATTTAAGTTATCAATGTTTAGACTAAATAGTCTATCTTTATACTGTTCTTTTGCTTTAGAAATAGTAATAATTGCTTGGCCATTACCTTCTTTTGTTAAGACATCATTTTCTATTTTAAAAATTACTTGGCCATTACTATATTCTAATACTGTTGTTTTTAGAATGCGATCAAGTGAGGTTGTTAATACATTTTTTATCATTTCTTGATAGTTAGATGTTTCATTATTATTTTCAAAGAAGGTATTTACTTTATCTCTTAACTCATTTAATGAGGCAAATTCCATCTTTTCAAATGCTTTAGTATCTATTGGTTCATATGAATCTATATTTTTTAGTAGGTTTTGAATTGGTGGAATTCTCAAATCTAATATCTTTAATATTGTATCAACAATTTGTAATGCTTTTTCATATCCAATTTCTATTTTCATATCATTATAATTCACAGAAATTATAGTATCATTATTATTTTTTCTAATAAGTACTTTGATTCTATGTTGAGCATTTTTAACATCATTAATTAGTTTTGTATCAATAAACAGTTCTAAGTAAAGTTCTGGAAAACTAACTTCTGATATTTTAGTTGTTGGTAAGACTTCAGTTCTACCTACTATATATAACGACTCTTTTGTCTGGTTATTCAAAAGTCTTGTATTAATTTCAATTCCGTAATATGAATAGTCTAGTGTATTGATGATTGCTGGTATAAACTCCATTAACTCCTCAATATTTATATAATCCTCTGTATTTATGTTATTTGATATATTATTTTTATTTAAGCTGATTATTAAGCTTTCAAAATCTAATCTAAAGACTTCTTTTTGATTGTTATTGATGTATTTTAAGTTTCCTGATAAGTTAACTGCTTCAAGATTATAAAGTAACATCATTATATTTGTTTTAATTGAATTTTGTTCTAAGTTCAATGCCAACCATTCATTTGTCCAGTTTAATTTCATTATACTATTTATAAGTTTAATAAAATCAATTTCAGTATTTCTAATAGAATCAGTTATTTCGTTAAGGTTTATCTCTGGAATTGGTGCTAAACCTTCAGGTAAATAGCTATTGATTTCTTTAATTATACTTTCTAATTGACTAAGTTCTACTTTTAATTTTATACCATCATTAATGCTAATATATATAAACCCATCTGTCATGTAATGAACAGTGATTTTCTGCCCAAATATTTCGTCAAAACTCATATATACGGTATATTTATCACTAGTTGAGTCGTCAGTTTTTTTAATATTTATAAATCCTTTGATTTTATTAAATTCAAGATAATCACTTACTCCAGCAACATTAAGTATACCATCAAGATAAATCGTTACTTCTTTATTCTCTTCTAGCTGTTTTAAAAAGTTCTTAACTTCATCTAGTTTATTTGTAAGATCTTTTAATTGATTAAATTCTTCTGAGTTTATTACTTTTAGTTTAATTTCTTCATTAGTAATTAAACTGAGGTTACCGTTAATATTTAAGAGATCTACTTTTCCAACATAACTTATATTGAGTGTATCAGTTTTAATTAGTTTTATCATATGAGTTTCAATATTAAGTGAAAGACTCTCTTTTGTTAATTCTATGTTTGTTATATATTCAATTATCTTATCTATGTCTAGATTCATCATACTTTTAATTTGATTTTCATCAATATTAGGAATGAAGGTCTTTAGCTCTTTTACTATTTCTGATAAATCATCAAGATGCGCTCTTAACTTGATATGACCTGTTTTAAAGTAAATATCTTTATTTCTAATCATTAACTCAAATAATTGGTTTTTATAGTAAGCTTCAATATCTATCTTTAATCCTTCATTAAAGTCAAGATAGATCATACCTTTAACTATTTCACCGTCTATACTTAACTCAATCTTTGCATAAACTGTTTTTGAGTCTAATATTGTTTTAATATCATCAAAAATACTATAAAGAAAGTCTGGTTCTTTATATTCCGTAATATCAATTGATTGATATGTATAGTTTGAATCTATTCTTAATTTAGGTATTTTAATATCCTTAAAATGAATATTCATTAAATCTATATGATTATCAGTAGTGATGATATCAAGTTTGATGTTATCATACGTGATTTCTAATACGTCATTATTTGTTTTAAATACTAATTGATTTAAGATTTCCTTGATATCTATTTTTTCAATTAAATCTGATAATTCTGGTAAGTCTGTCAATTTTTTCAGATGATGTATGAGTTCATCTTTACTAGTTTTAAGTTTAAGTTTATCGTTTAAACTTAGGTAAATATTTTCATTTTCGTAAGTAAGTTTGACTTTGTTATTAGAATATTTCAATTCTAATTGATAGATATTTTTATCAAAGTCTATATTTAATGAAGCACTTATCAGTAATTCTTTGTTATTTACATTTAAAACTAGTTCTGGCAGTTCTAAGTGCGCTTGCTTATTTTTTATGATGGGTAAAATATTTTTAATAAGTGGTATAAATTGATTTATTTCAATATAATCTATATCAATTTCTTTTAGTTTAATCTCTTCATTAATAACTAAGTTGATATTACCACTAATATTATTAAAGTCTAAGTTAAATTGATATTCATTATTTTCGTTATTAAACTTTAATGAAGCTATTAAATCTTTAATCGCTATGCTAATTGTTTGCGAATCAATTTGCAGTGTATTAAATACAGAAACAATTTCTTTTAGTACTTCTTCATTTAGTGTAAACTCTGGGATATTAATCTCTGAGTAGTCTTTTATAATTTCTAATATCTCTTTTAGTTGATTGATTGTTCCTGATATTCTCATACTACCAATTCTTATATAAAGAATATTTTGTCTAAATGAAAAATTAATTTCTAGACTATCGTTAACTAAAAGGTCCACATCCAATTCTTTATTTCTATTTAATTGTCCAAATAGTTTAATATCAGTAGAGTTTACCTTAAATCCACCGTTAAATTGAACTGTTTCAAACATAATTAGTTCATATATTTTTTCTAGTTGTTCTAAATATAAGTCTTTATTTGTAAGATCACTTATATTAAATTCTAATGATTGATATTCTTTATCAGACACTTTTAAAGTTATTTCTACTATATCATCCATAGTAATTTGTATTTTCTTGATAGTTACTGTAGCATTTTGTTCATTTAATTGAAGATTAATATTTATATTTTTATCACCTAATCTTAATGCTAATAGAATGTTTATATCGTTATTAATTTTTTCTAAGGTAGCATTTTCTGTTATATCTGTTAATAAAGCATTTAAATCAAGTGTTTCAGTAGAGATTTCTACCCCAAATTTATCTAGTAATTTTTTAATACTATCTTGATTGATATAACCATTTAAACTTTGATTAGAATCAACTTTAAAATAGATTTGATTATTCTTGTATAAGAATCGTCCGATATTATCTATTTGGGCTGCTAAATTGAAATTTAAGCCTTCTTTAGTGTCAATGTTTATACCAAGAGATAAATCTTGTGTTATTTGATTCATCTTAATATTTGCATCAAACACTATAGGTTTAGCCATGATTGAATTAATAACATCCATTATATAATTAGAAGCAGTTTTTTCTTCTTTATACTCTGGTAAGGTTTCATTTTTATCAGCAAGTTCTAGGTATTTATCTACGTATTCTGGAAATGGCTTATCTGCATTAATATCCGTATAAGTTTCAGTCATATTTCCTTTAGTTAAAACTGAAAAACCAAACTTTTTAACGGTGTAAGACTCTTCTACCTGTGATGAAATAGGTAACCAATTTTCATCTATTGTTAAGACTACTTTTAATGAATTGAAACTTTCTACTACTGCATCACCAACAGTTTCTAATTCTCTATAGTAACTACTAATTGAAGGATTAAAAGAGGTAATTCCTGCTTCAGTTACGTCTGCTACATCTATTTTAAAGGTTAAGATGTAATGATCTTTTTCTTTGGTCATTTTTTGATCAAGAATTGTTTTTAAATTAATTCGGTACTTACCAATTTCAAAAGGGAAGGCCCCATAATTATTAAGATAAGTTTCCATGCTTAAACTAGATGGATCTGACCACGTTACATTATTTTTATTAAAATCTCCTTTTGCATAAAATACTTGAACATTGTCATTGCTTTTTGAGATAAATTTTTGTTCGGCTGCATTAACAGTACCAGTTGACTTAAGCTCTGTGTACAATTGGTGATATTTTTTGATTCTAAGTGATTCTAGTTTTTGTGTGACATTTCCAATGACAGGAGCATTTGCTACTACTTCTCCAGCAGTTTTTGCCTCAAAGTAAGTTGCATTATAAATAATACCCGCCGCAATCTGATAATTTTCAAAAGCTGAGTATTCTGATGGTGTACCATTTTTAGGTTTATTAAGTGTTTCTACTAGCTTTTCGCTAGAATCAAGCGGATCTAAAGGTCTTTTAGCCGTAGATTTCATTGTTGAGTTAACGATAAAAATCATTAATGAAAATAGGACTCCTGTAAAAATCCATTTTAGTTTACCCATCTTAAAATTTTTTACTTCAATAAAAGAATTAGTACCCATCTGGTTCATTCACCTCTTTATAGTATATGTCATATACTGTATAGTATATATTATATCATTTTTATTTTTTTTTGTAAAATAGGCAAAAAAAAACACTCAAAGTATCTTTGCATGTTTTTCTATTAATGTGGAAATATCCTCTATTGTTCTTCCTGCTTTACTTATAAATTCATTAGTAGCTGAGTTTATGGCATATCCATTAAAATCAAGAATCATTTCTAAATCATTATCAGAGTCTCCTATAGTAATTATTTCTTTCTGAGAATATTCTAACTTACCACTAAGGTATTTAATTGCTTTAGATTTGCTTGTTTCATTAGAAATTATTTCTATTAAGCATCCTTTATTTAAGGGAATGATATAAGCATTTATATTTTTAAATTTAGAAAGGAGTGCTGCACAAATTTTGGGTGCTATTTGATCATCATCAAGATGTAACTTAATTTTTAACATTTCAATATCTAATTGATCATTATCAAAATTTTTATATTTTGAAACATAGGTAAACTTTTTTATAAATGAAGAAAACTGAATTAAAAATGTGTTAATCTGATTAATTAGATCTCTTTCTATACTGTAATGTTTTATATATTCATTTTTATTATTTAGGATAAGTGCACCATTGCATAAAATAATGTAGTCATAAAAGACAGGATAATCTTTTATTTGTTCTAAAAAACCAACATACGATCTACCTGTAGCAATCATGAATACATTTTTGTCTGTTCTAAACTTATTAATTATTTTAATATTTTTGATAAGTTCTTCTTTTGTTCTATAAAAAGTGCCATCAAAATCAGAAATAATGATTTTCTTTTCCATTTACATTTTTTTGCTAAAGCGCTTGCTTTAGATTACCTTTCCACAAAGACTAGTTTAGTTCTAAAACCTCTAGCTTCATAATATGAATCTGCCCCATTATGATAAGTAAACACTTTATTATATCTATTATCACAAAAAAGTGCGCCACCTAACTCTCTAATCTCTTTCGGCGTTAAAATCCAACTAGAAGTTTTTAAATCAACTGGTTCTAATGTTTGTAAGTATAAGTAGTCTTCTTGATTTAGGAGTTCTACTCCCATAGTTTCAGAAAGATTAAGGGCACTATCTTTAGGAGGAAACTTTTTTCTACCTATAAGAGCATCATTATCATAGCATAAACTTCTTCTTCCTTTAGGTGTTTCTTTAGAACAATCCATAAATATCAATTTAGCATGATCAGGATCGTAAAAAATAACATCGGGTTCTCCACCAGTTTTTTCCATGTTAGAAAGTGATTCTATTTTCGATGGATCTTTTTCAATCATTTTTACAACAATATCCCAACTAACATTAGGGTGTCTATGCATATTATTTTTAAATCTTGTTTCTAATATCTTTAAAATAGATTCCATGTGAACACTCCTTTTATGAAGCTTTACTTTATTATACCTTTATTTTAATATATTAATGAATTTTTAACTTTCTAGATCTTTCATTATATTTTTTAAAAGTCTAAAAGATTCTTCCTCATAAGGACTATGTCCGCTTCTTTCAGCTGTATATAATATTCCGTTATTTAATTTTTCATGTAACTGATATGCACCACTTAATCTACAGTCAACATCATATCTGCCATGAACTGTGTAAATAGGAATATCTTTAATTTTATCTACCTTATTTAAAATATAATTATCATCATTCCAAAACATTTTATTTTCAAAATAGTAACATTCTAATAAGGCAATACTAATATCTCTTTTAGTAATCTCTTCTTTAATAAATTCCTTTTTTTGAACCAAATTCACGACTGAAGATTCCCAATCAGACCATATTTTACAAGCCTTCATTTTATTTTCTTCATCATTTGAGGTGAAAATTTGATAATAAGCATTCACTAAATTTCCTTGTTTATCTTTTTTAATAAATTCTTTAAACTTATTATGTTCTTCTGGATAAAAGTATGAAGCTCCTTCTTGATATAGCCATGAAACATCTTCATTTCTCCCTAAAAAGATACCTCTTAAAACAAGTGATTCGATTTTTTCTGGATGCTCAATTGCATAATAAAGGGCCAGCGTACTTCCGTAACTTCCACCAAAGACAGTTATTTTATTTAAATTAAAGTATTGTCTAATTAATTCAATATCAGATGCACTATGCTTAATTGTATTATTATGTAAGCTGGCAAAAGGTTTAGAATTACCGCACCCTCTTTGATCAAAGGCGATTACATACCATTTGTTTAAATCAAAGAATGAAAAAGACTTTTCGTTAATACTTCCTCCAGGCCCTCCATGTAGGAAAATAACTGATGGGTTTTTACTATTTCCTCTTGTATAGATAGCTAGTTCATGTCCGTCATTTGTTTGTAAATATAAATCTACTTTCATTTTATATACCTCTTAAAATATAAAATGTTAACACTTTTGTGTTAACATCTTATTTATTTATTTTTTAACTGGTTTTGGAGCTGGTTTACCTGCAGGTTTAGCTACTGGTTTCACTGCCATTTTATTCACCCTTTCTTAATTTTTATTGTCAAAAACAATGTCTTTAACGGGGTTAATTTACTTTATATCTGTTGATAAAAAAGCAACTTATTTGGCAGTTTATATGTAAATAGACCTTATATTGACCTATGGCTTTATTATATACCATATTCTATTAAAAGAAAAGTGGGTTAAGAGCATATTATCATTATTTATTCAGATTATTTAGATAAAATTTTATATCCTAAAGACCCATCTATCTGATAGTATATTTAAAATGAATTTCTATCTTTTATCTTTCTCATAAACTTGTCCAATTGATTTCGGAGCCCTACTATTTTTAGAAGTAAATGCTAATACCACTAAGGTAATAACATATGGAAGCATTTGATATATTTCACTTGGAATACTTACTCCTTGTAAAAAAGGAATTAGCGTTGGAGCACTTGCTACTGTTCTAAAAAATCCAAAGAACACTGCTGCAAATAAAATTCTTCCTGGACGCCAGTTACCAAATATTAAAACAGCTATAGCTAAAAACCCCATTCCTGCAACTGTGGCATCAAAAGAATTTGAAGTGGTTGCTACAAATATCACGCCACCCATTCCTGCTAGAACTCCTGATAAAATAACTGATAAGTATCTTATTTTTTTAACTGATACCCCTTGTGAATCAGCAGCATGTGGATTTTCACCAACAGCTCTAATTCTTAAACCAGTTTTGGTTTTATATAAAAAGACCCAGACGATAATTAAAATCACAATACCTATATAAAAACTAAGATATGTATTTTTAAAGAATAAATCTCCAATAAAAGGTATATCCCCTAACAAAGGCACTTTATCTATTCTAAAGTTTGATTTGAATTTAATTTGTTGTGCTCCAATCACAATTCTTGCAGTAAAGATTGCAAAAGCTGGGGCAAATAAATTGATTGCTGTAGCACTAATGGTTTGGTCTGCTTTCATAGAAATAGATGCATAAGCATGTAGGCTTGCGACTAAAGCACCTATAAACCCTCCTGCTAAAATACCTATAAAATAAATAAACTGAATAGGCATGTTACTTGCTTCTAGTCCTTTTATTATCCATATTCCACAAAAAGCTCCCAATAACATAATTCCTTCTAAGGCTATATTGGTAACACCACTTTTTTCAGACATCAAACCACCTAAGGCAACTATTAATAAAGGAATTATACTAATAAAAGATAATCTAATTAATTCCATAGTTAATTTTCCTCCTTAACTGTTTTTTTCATGCGTTTATCTTTTAATCTCTTAAATATCATTTGAAGCCCTATTGAAATAGAAATTGTATAAACGATAACAGAAATAATGATATCAATGATTTGTGGTGGATAACCATTAATTTGCATGTAGAAACCACCTTGTCTAATGTGGCTTAAAAATAGTCCAGAAAAAATAGATCCGATTGGATTAGTTAAACCTATTAGAGCCACAGAGATTCCATCAAATCCTGCAGGCAGTAAGTCATATGTTGTTCCTAAATTGGTACCAATTACTAAATAATTAATCGCTCCTGCTAGCCCTGCGATACCACCTGCTATAGTCATTGAACTAATAATGCTTTTTTTAGCATTCATTCCAGCGTATTTACTCGCATCAGGATTAAATCCAGATGCCTTTAATTCATAGCCCAGCGTTGTTTTTTTAAATAGATAGTAAATTAATATACCCACTATAATTGCAATAAAAATACCTATATTAGCATCAGAACTTCCAAAAAGAAACTTAAGTTTAGGCAGTTCAGCACTAGCTTTGATATTAAGTGACTTGGCATAATCTACATTATAAACATTAGTCTTGACTAAAAATACTACAAGAAGTGTACCAATATAATTCAACATAATACTTGAAACAACTTCATTAGTATTAGTGAATGCTTTTAAAATACCTGGAATAGCTCCCCAGATTGCACCCGCTAGAGTTCCCAGAATTAATGCTACTATCCAATGAATACCAGATGGCAGATTCCATAATACACCAATATGAACAGCTACATAACCACCGATAATCATTTGTCCTGGAGTTCCTATATTAAAAAGACCTGATTTAAAGGCAACCACTAAAGAAATACCTGTTAAAATAATCGGAGTCGCTTTAACAATAACGTCACCGACACCTTTCATTCCGATACCTAATCCACCAGAAAGCATCTTAATTAAACCTGGGAAAGCACCTGCTGGATTAAATACTAACATTATAATAAAACCGATTAAAAGTCCAATACCAATAGCTATTAAACTGGGTTTTATAATTGTAAATAATTTAAGCAAGTTTTTATTAATAGTATTAACTGCCTTTTTAAATTTCTCATTCATTTTTAACACCTCCACCAGACATGTAACATCCTAGTATTTCAGGAGTAACTTTTTTGGCATCAAAATTTCCGACGATTCTACCTTCGTATATCACAAGGATTCGATCAGATAAGTTAATAATTTCATCTAATTCGTAAGAAATAAGTAAAACTCCCTTTTTATTTTTTCTCTGTTCTAATAATTCGTTATGAATCATTTCAATTGCCCCTACATCAAGTCCTCTTGTAGGTTGAAATGCAATTAATAAATCGTGATCTTTCTCAATTTCTCTGGCGATAATTGCTTTTTGCTGGTTACCACCACTCATACTTCTCACTTTTGTTGAAATGCCGTAAGCAGATCTAATATCATATTTTTCACTTAATGTTTCCGCGTACTGATTTACTTTTTTATAATCTATCAAACCATATTTTTGAAAATCTTTTTGATAATATCTTTCTAAAACTAAATTTTCTGCTAAACTAAAGTCTAAAACAAGTCCAAATTTATGTCTGTCTTCAGGTATATGAGAAATACCATGTTCGTTTTTTCTTCTAACATTTAGGTTGGTAATATCAATTGAATTTAGTTCTATTTTACCTGATGTGATACGTGTTAATCCTGTAAGACATCTGACTAATTCAGTTTGACCATTACCATCAATACCTGCTATCCCTACTATTTCTCCTCTACTAACACTAAAGGAAATTTGGTCTAATATTTTTTTATGCTTTCCTTCTAAAGTTAACTTATCTATTTGTAAAACTGTTTCTGATTTTTCATAATCATTCTTATCATAATTTTTTTGAATGGGTCTACCAACCATTAATTCAGCCATTTTATCAGTTGATGTTGTTTCAACATCAACAGTAGCTATTTTTTTACCTCTTCTTAAAATTGTGCATTGTTGTGCTGCCTTTTTTATTTCATTTAATTTGTGTGTGATAAGAATAACAACTTTTCCTTCATTAGAAAATCCTTTGATAATAGATAAAAATTCATCAATTTCTTGTGGTGTCAAAACAGCAGTTGGTTCATCAAAAACTAGAATATCACTATCTTTATATAGCATTTTTATGATTTCTACTTTTTGTTGTTGCCCAACAGTTAAGTCTTGAATTTTAGCATCTAAGTTTAATTCCATATGGTATTTTTCCATAATGTCTTCTACTTTTTTTCTTGCCTTTTTAGTTTTTAGAAAACCATTTTTACTATCTTCTGATCCTAAAATAATGTTTTCTAAAACTGTAAAAATATCTACTAATTTGAAATGTTGATGAACCATTCCTATTTTATATTTAGTTGCATCATTTGGTGTTTTAATGTTAACTTTTTGTCCATTTATGAATATATCGCCTAAATCTGCTTGATATAGACCAAAAAGAATAGACATTAAAGTGCTTTTACCCGCACCATTTTCGCCTAATAATGCATGAATTTCTCCTTTTTTAGCAGTAAAATCAACATGATTGTTAGCTACTAAAGGACCAAAGGATTTTGTTATATTTTTCATTTCTAACATATTTATACCCTCCAAAGATAATTTAAAACAGAGGGTATTTTAACAATACCCTCTTAATTTAAAATATATTATCCAATTTTAGTAATTAACTGTGGATCTACTGTATAGTCAAGACCTTCAATAAATGTCTTTAATTCTGTTCCTGAATTAGGAACTATAATATTTTCTTCTACTTTTTTTAAGATTTTGTTATATTGAGCAACTGTGAAGTTTTCAAATCTACTTGTTTCCATTGGAAGTCCTACTGCTTTATCATGGACATCTAATCTCCATGTCATTCCGCCTGGAAATTCGTCTTTATAAAATGCGCCTAAAGCTTTGATAGCTGCTTCTCCTACTTTTTTAAGTGCTGAAGTTAAAACTGAATCTGAATCATCTGCTTGGTCACTATCAACCCCAATTACCCATTTGCTTGCTTCTTTTGCAGCACTCATTACTGATGAACCAGCGCCACCTGCTGCAGCATGAATCACTTCAACGCCACCTGAGTACCAGCTAGATGCTTTGCTCTTATATGCATCACTTGGGTTGAATGTTCCTAGATAATCATAATTTTCTGCTTTAAATGAAAAATCGCTTAGAGCTTTTTCCTTAGCTGCATAATATGCTCCTGCAATAAAACCGACACCAAATGATCTTACAGCTGGAACTGCAATTCCACCCATAAATCCTAGTTTACTAAACCCTTCTTTAACAGAAGCATATCCTGCTAAAAAGCCGGCTTCTTGTTCTTTAAAAAAGATTGATAAGGTATTAGCACCTACTGTTGCACTATCGTTTGAAGATTTTTTAGGTGCCCCATCTAAAATAACAAATTTAACATTAGGATATTTTGCTTGTGCTTGATATACAGGCACTTCAAAATAAAAACCTGGTGTTAAAATAATTTTTGCTCCACCAGCAACTGCTAAGTCAATTGATGTTAAATAATCAGTATCTGTTTCCCCAGCTGGCTTATAGTACTTATGCGTTTTATTATTTTCTTTAGCATAGTCTTTAATGCCCTCCCATGTTCCTTGATTAAACGATCCATCATCGATGTCGCCTGTATCAGTGATCATGGCAATTTCATATTTTTCTCCGCCACATGCTACAAGTGTAACTATGGCTAAAAGAACTACTAATAGACTTAGTAATTTTTTCATGTATTCGGTCTCCTCCTGAACTTAGTTTGTTAAGTTCTATTATAGATTATCTTAAAAAGATAAAATTTTCAATGCATTTTGATTTTTTCGTAATATTATAGTAAAGAAATAGCATATTAATGTGAAAATGTCCAAATAAATCAAATCCAAAGAGCTCTTATAAGCAATTATTATAGTCAATTTCAACATTTTTTTATATTTAATTATCAATAACAAACGATATTTTATATTGTTTTAACTATACTGTAATACTTTCAATTTAACTATTTGATTGTACTAATCGTTTAAGGGGGGGGCTAATAAGTACCCTAATTCAAATAAAGGAGTTATAAGAATTGTTGGTATTGCAATAGTTCATTTTAGTTTTCTTTCTAAAAACCTTCACCAATAACCTCATTTGTTTTTGTAATAAATGTAAATGCACTTTGGTTATTTTATGAAATTTTTTTTGAGATTTATAATTGTTGTCATGTCTAATAAAATGACTACCCATCTGTAAAGTACAAAACAAATAAAAATGGAATATTTAATTTTTGACTAATAATTTTTCGATAAACTTCCATGCCACCACCAACAAAGAATCCACCAAATAACAATAAAAAAAGCCACTAAAAAGTGACTTTTTACATCAATTATTTAATAATTGACGCGCTCTATTTCTAGAGGCCGGGACTGGTTACCCTTGTATCTATATTTTATATGATTATAAAATTAATGTCAATGTGTTTTTTATAGTTGAATTAGTTTTAAGTGAGACGAATATGTTTCCTATTTTTCTTTTTTAAACTTATAAACCAAGCTATCCTTAACCTTTTTTTATTATATCGCAAGATATGCCTATTCAAATGTTGTTATAACTTTAATTTTATCTTTAATTTCCTTTAGCTCATCTGCAAAGAATAGGGGATATGCTTTATAATCAGAAAAATTCTTAATAGGTATCCATACTTTTTCTTCCATTGCACCAAATGAACCTTGGCTAATTATAAATTTATCATTATCATTTTGCTTCATTAAAAAGTAAAATGCAATTTCATGACATAACTCACCATTATTTTCAAAAAAATTTTCATGTATAAATTGGAGTCTATCAATCTCATAACGATAACCTGTTTCTTCAAATACCTCACGTAAGCAAGCTTCTTCAATTGTTTCTCCGATATGAATTGCTCCGCCTACTGAATAATAATAGTCATCTATATCGTTTTTGATCATTAAAACATGTCCTTGCTTAATGATAATTCCGCAAGATCTAACTCTAAATCTTTTGTCTTTAGCTATAATAAAAGCATCTATTGCTTCTTTATTTAAGTTACTATTATTCATTAATAACCACCACTTTCTAAACTTACTAATAATATTTTTTATTCTACGCACACTTTTCCAATAAAGTAAGTTATTTTGTTATATAGGTATATATTTTAATCTTTAGTGACTTTACCAACTAATATTATTGATGAGTTAATTTTAAGAGTTCCATCTTATAAATTATAAGAGAAATCCCATCCCTAATAATTTCGTGTTCTTTAACCATAATAGAGTTTCTCTTTTCAAAAACAGTATAGCGGTAATACTTACGTCTGTTGTTATACTTTGAGATTTAACACTACTTTCAAGATGGTTGCAAATAAGTATATCAATGCTTCTTCTTTGATGCTCATAGCTAACAAATAGATGATTTAAATATCTGCTATGGCTAATATCACCAAAACCCACTATTTCGTCATTAATAACGGCAACGATGGTCATATTGTTTCTAAGTGACTTATTCCAAGAAAACCTATCGATTCTCTTCGAATCTCAAACTTCTAATTGTGCATTTGAATAGTCTTTATTATTTACCTTATGAACAGTATTTGTAAAAAGTTTCTATTATTTTTATTCATTATTTTATCTTTTGGTAATTAACTATAAACTACACTTGATGGTTTATATCCATTTAGCTCAACAGTAATACTTTCAATGACAACATCTTTTATGGGAGCATCATTTATTGTATTAACATTAGCAATTTTATCAAGGACATCAAAACCACTTGTTAAAGCACCAAAAGTTGCATAGTTACCATCTAAGTGAGGTGAATCTTTGTGCATAATGAAAAATTGACTGGTTGCACTATTAAAATAGTTGGTTCTTGCCATAGATAATACGCCTCTATTATGATTAAGTTTATTTTTAAATCCATTACTCATAAATTCTCCATTAATAGAATCTTTAGTGTTGTTCACAATTCCGCCTTGAATCATAAAGTCACTAATTATTCTGTGAAAAGTGCTTTTAGTATACGCTTTTTCTGTTATATAGTCTATAAAATTATTAACAGTATTAGCAGCAACCTTTGGAAACAATTGGGCTTTCATAGTTCCAAATCCTTTAACCTCAATTAATATTTCAGGATTTGAGTCTTCTAGATATGTATAATATGGTAAATCTTTTAGTTCTTTTTTTTCTTCTACTTTATTACAGCTAACTAATAAAATGGAAAAACATATAATTATTAACATTGTCACTATTTTTTTCATAAGTTACCTTCAATCTGCATTATTTTAAAAATATTTTTATTTATTATATCATAAAATTTGCTCATACATTGTGTTTTTTAAAAATAGAAAAAGCACTCACGTATTCGGAGTGCTTCCCAATAACAAGGGAACACCTTGATATCTCATCAGGTATATTTTATAGTATATGATTACTTATGTCAATTAATAAAATAATCTATTACCATTAATAGTTACCTTCAATCTTATATTCACCTTTACTACATAAAAAATATTAAAAGGTGATTTTTAAATATTTCTTATACTTCACTAATTGAAATCAAGTACTTTCGGGATATTAAAATATACTTAACTGTATTTTTTCTCGCATTGATTACTTTAATTTTAATGAATGATTCATCAAATTCCATTAAAGTTCCTACATATTCTTCTGGTATAGACGCTTCAACAAAATGTCTACTAAAAGCTACTTTAACAAATACTTCTTTATTTAAAAACATCTCAATCATAAGTTCCTCCAATATGCGATACCAAATACTGTGATACGCTATTTTTTATTTGAATTTTTTAGCAAATTGCAAAGTGACGTGATTTTTTTATTTTTAATAGCATGTTTCCATGCTCACTATTTAAATAAATTTTCTTATCTTAATATTTAAAGATTATTACACATTCACTGTTTCTATAGTTTCTTTCTTGTATATATTAAAATAAGCAATCATTGAAACTAAATCATTATTCATTAAAGTGTTACTCAAGGCAGTAATTATCTCATTTTCTTGAAATTAATCTTTATAAATGATTATTGGAATTGGCATGCACTTATTTCAATTTTACCATAAAGATTAAAAGGACCTATATCTTTTTTATTCATACTTTTCTTTTTATATGAACAATTAAATAATTTACTTATTTAAAAACTACAAAAAGAACTCGCCATCATATTTCAATTTTTTTAAATCTACAAAATAAAACTTAATTCCATAGTATGGTGCAAATAATAGTCCAATAAATCCTCTTATCCCAATTTCATACCCAAGGCTCACACTATATCCTAATCCAGAATTTTTTATTTTAAAAAGGTAATAAGTTATCATTTGTGGAATAAAACTGATCCAAAGAGATACAAATATGCAAGAACTAATCTTACTTATATTCCAACTCATAGAATTATCGATGAAATAAAATAAGATGACCATATTAAGAAGTAATATAGAAATAGCAGTAATAATTATTTTTACTTTATATTTATTCATTTGCTGACCTCTCATAAACAATAAGTTCTATATTGCAGTTGTCATGAATTTATTTTCTAGAATGATTATTGGATATGCTGTTTCTTGTAGAATTGATAATAATATTATAATCAATGCCTTTAAAACTGCCTATGAAAATAGAGATGCTCCTGAGGGTGTTACTTTCCACAGCGATCAAGGTTCGAATTATACTTCTCATCAATATCAAGATCTTCTAACAACTTTAAAAATAGAACAGTCATTTTCAAAACGAGGCACCACTTATGATAACTCAGTTATTGAAGCATTCTTCACTAATATGAAACAAGGTTACTTAAATAATAGAACTTTTACTTTTCTAGATGATTTAAAACTTGCTGTTTATGATTATATAAAGTATTACAATGAGAAAAGTCCACATGAATCACTTGGATTTAAAACACCTTTAGCATTTGAAAATGACTATAAAAAAACAAACGCCTAAACGCTTGTCTTTAAGTCTAAGTATTGGACTTCCGCAAAAATGCGGTTCTTTTACCGTTTGCTTTACATAACATACTAATCTACTATTAGTCAGAAGTGCTTAGACTAAATTCTTTTATTTCATATGTGTTATTTTTGTCAATATCTTCTAAGTCTAAGAATGGAATAATTATGTTCTCAATCCAGTAAATATTGCACTCGAGAATATTTTCATTGCTAACATATTCTCTAACCATAGAATTGCTTACTTCCATGCTTACTAAGTTTTCAAGGATTTGATGATTAGGATGTGCCAGTTTATTTCTGAGTTCATTGAGCTTTAACAATGCACTTCTCATATTAACTTGATTGCCTTTTTTCTTATAAACATTAAAATCTAGTAAATTAAATTTATCATTACTTAAGTTGTCAACTTCATGTAACTTCAAAATTTGAATAGTTCTTATAGAATTTATACTAATTTTTTCAACATCTGTTAAATCCATTGCCTGTGTTGATATCTTTAGTTGATTAAAATGATATAAATCAGCCTTAGACTGTAAAAATAATAACGTCTTTATTGTCGATATAAGTTTATGATTCTCACTTCTTTCAGAGCACAATGAAAAGTAAAGACCAAATTTATCTTTTAACTTTGTCTCTAAAATATTAAATAAATATATGTACTTACCAATTAATGGATAAAAGAACTCTAAATTCATATTATAAAAAACTCTTTATAAGATTCAGTCTCATGTTCACATTTGACGTAGTTGCTGGAGAAATTTCTAATGTTTTGTTAAACTTCTCAGAATCTATTGCTTTTTGTAAAACATCTTTCAAATTATTGGCATTAAGATTAGTAAATATCGAAGAAATTGCATCAATGTAGTAGTCTTTACTTATGTTTGAATGTGATTTCAAAAACTCATGTGAGTCTAAAGTTAAATCAATAATTCTATCAATTTCATTAGACTTGAAATCACCCTCTTTTTTAAATTTAAGTAGAACAGAATTGATAAAATCTTTTGGTCTTGAATTATAATTAACTGCTTTTATCTCGTTATTTTGATTAGTTATAGAATATGAAAATGCGATACTTCTAAAAAATCTTCCAAAGTCTTTTTTCTTTTTAATTGCTTGCTTTGTGAACATATTTTTATATCTTTCATCATTCTCTAATGATTTCATTTTATCGGAGATATACTTCATCAGTGGTGAATTATATAGTGCCAACCTTATCTCATCTGGAGTTAATATTACCGCGCCTTTATTTATCCTAGAAAATATATCGTATTTAATTTCATCATCTGTTTTGGTTGTTATGACATAGCAATCCAAAGTGTGAGAAAGCATTTCATCAGCAATTTCTTGATAATCTCTATATATTTCATCAAAAGACTTGTTATCAAAATTATCATAATAATCCATGTATTTTTTTTTAAGTGTATATTTAGGATCATTAATAAACTCTTGTAAAGTACTTAATCTCTGTTTCCCATCAACCACCTCATAAAGTGTGCGTCCCTTATCTCTAATTTCAGCCAAGTATATAGGTGGAACAATTATACGCATGAATAATGATTCAATAAAGGAATCTTTCCTTTCTTTATTCCACGTTAAAGATCGTTGATAAGAAGGTTCCATAGAGAATGTTTTGCTTCTCAATTTATCTACAATTTCACCAACACTCCAAGATTGTTTGACAATACCCAAACTATTAAGTTTTTCTCTTTTATTTGAGTAATAATCTTTATCATCCAAATCTAGTGATTCTATATCATTCTCTGCAACTTGAGGATCGTCAGATAAATCTATCAAATCTATCATTTCATCTCTATCTAAAAGTATTTCTTTATTAGTCATATTAGTTCTCCTTTACTCCCAAACTTTATCCATAATTGAATCAATTTTTTCAAAATCAATATTTTTATCTTTTACTGGAAGCAAGATATTTTCATTATAAAGTCTATCCAGAGTCAACTTTCTTCCATATGAATACTTAAAGGCAATTTTATTGGCTAACGATGCTATAAACATTGCTCTATTAATACTAATATCAAACTTTGGAAATAAAATCCCCACATCTGAATTAGCATTAAAAGCATAAGGATGATACGCAAAATATCCGCATGATCCATTAAATGAAACGGTCATAAGATTTTCGTACATTGCTTCAACATTATAGTAACCTATAACTCCATTATTTATTTCAGTAGTTGATACTACTGGTGTATCGCCTTCTTCAATACTATTTAAACTGCTAACTTTTCCTCTTTTTACATCAAACAACATGCTTATAGGAATTCTTTGCCAATTAGTTGTATCAATAACTCTATTTTTTGAAGAATTTAGATTTTTGATATAGTTATTCAAATATTTCATATCTTCAGATGTCATACTACCTGATTGAATAGTATATGCCATATAAGATCTCATTGTTTTTTTAATATCATTAGTTGATAGATTTGAGAAGTCGACGTTCATATATGCTTCACATAACCACTCATCTTCGTGTGTTACACATTGTAATGCAGTTTTTCCATCAACTGCTCTCTTTAATTCATATAATTCCAGCCATTCTTTTTTAATTTCTTCCCATTTGTTATAATAATCGATTCTACCCATTTTTTTTCTCTTTACAAATCCATCATCTGCATAGTATCCAAAAAAGGTTGGCTTTGTAGAATCATGTGGTGTATGAGCTTGCCATACCATTACCGACACCATTACACCTGTTGGATAAAATATGTCTTCAGGCATACTAAATACAGCTTTAAGTGTATGATTTCTCATCAATCTTTCTCTGACTTCCTTGTACTTAGTTCCTATTGCAGAACTTTTTGGTACAACAGCTACTACCAATCCTCTAGGTTGAATATATTTTAAGTGTTGTTCAACAAATTCTAATTCATTTTTATCTTCTTGAGAGTATGGTGGATTAATTAGTCCTAAAGTGATATTTTTTTTACTTATTTGATTAAAAATTTTAGGATCGAAACAGTCACCATGAAAAATGTTAGATTTACCATCTTTTCTAATAATCATATTAGTGATGGCTAATGTATACAAATCCATATCTAACTCAACACCATGTATTTGATTCTTCTTAATATTCACTATTTCTTCAGCATTTGCATTTTTACACATTTTTGCCATAGCTGTAACCAAAAACGATGCTGAACCACAACATATATCTAAAACATTAGTGTTTTTGTTTATTTCACCCAAATCACACATAAATTCTGTCAAATGTTTTGGAGTTAAAACAATTCCTAGTCCCTTACCATCTCCACCACTGTATTTAATAAATTCATGATAGAAAATGCTTAGTGCATCTTCAGTATATTCATAGTGATTCATCATCGGTAGAATGCGCAATTCTAATTGCTCTATGAACCAAGCAAGTGATCCACTTTCTCCTAGAGAAATGGTCTTTAATTTTTCATTAGTTTGTATTTTTGTAAATGATAGTTTTATTGAATCTATTTTTTCTCTTTTAATGTCGCTGTCATTGAGTATGCGTTCAATAGATCCAATTAAAGTGTTGATAAGTACCGATACATCCGATATGTTGTTCCATGAATTCCTAAAACCAGCATCCTGAAGTGCTATTAGAATACCTGCAATAAAAATCGGTTTGTCTTTTTCGGAAATTTTAATTTGTCTTAATTTTTCATGCATAATTAAAGATAATTCTCGTATTTCTTGCAGAGAAAATTTTCTTTGTAGTTTCATTCCATTAGCCAAATTTAAATAGTTCAAGGGTTCTAATATGGTATCTTTGGCTTTATTTAATTCTTCAGGACTTTCAAAACCTTTTTTCCAATAAAATGTATTAACCTTTATATTATCCTTAGAATCACCACTAACTGCCACAGCAATAACATTGTAATCATCCTTAAGATGTTTAGCATAAAACAACGCTCCATCAACAGCAAATTTTTTAGGCATATTAAAATCAGCACTTGAATGTAATCTTGCCTTTGGCTTGCACTCAACTACTAGAATTGTATTTTTATCTTTATTAAATGTAATGATAAACTCAGGTTTTGCTTTCCCGGTGCTAACTGAGGTCAAATCTTTCAAATCAGAAAAATCTGGTTTTCCACCCATTTTTTTCAAACTTGAAATAATCTTTTCAAAGTTTTTGGCATCTCCCTGCGGAAATACATACCCAAAATCATTTTCCCCTAGCTGCACACCACTTTCGCGTATGAATATCTCTTCAGTTATTCTCTCACTCATTTTTACAACCCCTTTATTATTATAGTTCTATAAGAAAATCTTGCTATTTTTTTATAAAATATCATAAAAAAATAAGACACTATCCAAAATAAACAAAACAGTTGGCATTTTTAGGGGTTCAACCCTCTTCGTGTCAACCAATTGAATATATGGATGGTGGAGATGAGGGGAATCGAACCCCTGTACACGATTATTCTGTTTATATGGTCTACATGTTTAGTTCATTTCTTAATCTCATACAAACACTTTAAATGAACAAAAAATGTTTATACCAGCCTTTTATATTCATAAACTATCCAAGGCACTATAGTTTATATATCTTACTAAATTGGCCTTACTTAAATCGTAAGAAAATTTAAGGTCGGCGCATGCTTTTTCTTAAGCAGCGAATTGTAATCTTTGATTTCCGGTTATTAAAAACCTCAACGTTTTTACTTGCGTAACCAAGACATGCACATATAAAGTTCCTAACCATGGCGAATCCAGGACATCCCCATGCATTAGTATTTTATACTAATACGTAGGAAATGTAAAGTAATATCTATATTTATAGAACTAGATTTCTCAATTTGTTCATTAAGATACTATTAGCTTTATCTTGACCAAGAAGATTTAAACTAACGCCATCTTCACTTAATAAAGTTTCTTTCTTATTATCATTCATGAATTCTTTATTTAGATCTATTAGTTTTGTATCATACTTAACAAACAATTCATATATTGTTAGATTATATAATTCATGATATCTAGCAACTTTTTCTTCTGTTTTCAATGTACTTGCTAAATTATTTTTATCTTCAATTTGAGTTAAAATCCAATCATAATATTTTTTAGCCTCAAGTGGTGGTAAACTAATCAACACTGGTTTAATATGATTTTTCTTCAATAATTTAATAATCTTTTTATATGTTTTTTTAAACTTTTCAAATGATGTTTTAGGTAAAAATATTCTTTTATCATCAGTAGTTTTCCAAACATATTCCCAATCATTACCACCAAAAGATAATACAACAAAATCAAAGCTTTTATTAATCTTTAAGATTTGTTTTAACTTTTTATACCCAGTATCAATTGTCATTCCAATCTCAGTAACATCTTCAATATTATATTCTAATGCTTTATTTGCTTCAATTGTCTTCTTACTAATCAATGAATTTCCTAATAAAAGTATTTTTTCCATATTACTTCACCTCACCCTATTACTATACTATTTTTCCAATTTTATTCCTACCTACTTATCATTTTGACAAAAATAGAGTTTTTTTATTATAATCTACTGACAGTAGAATAGCTTTATGTTATAATACTTTTATGGAAAATAAAGACATTATGGCACTTACGATAGCCAAAAACATCACTTTTTATCGTAAACAACTTAATTTAACTCAATTTGAGTTAGCAGAGAAACTAAACTACTCTGATAAATCAATTTCTAAGTGGGAAAGGGCAGATGGTATACCTGATGTTGCTACACTAGTAGATTTATCTAAACTATTCGGTGTTACCTTAGATCAATTAGTCTTTAAAGAACCTAGGAAAAACGCAACTAAAAAACGTAGTAGAACATTATTAAGCTATTTTTATGCAAGTATTATATTCGCTGTAGCAACCCTTATTTTTGGTCTATTTACTTGGTTTAATGTTGAGTATGAAAATTGGCTTTTATTTATATGGGCTGTTGTTGGATCATCTTTAAATTTGCTTATTTTTAATATCGTTTGGAAAAGAAAAAAAGAGATTATCTTTTATCAAATAATTCTCCTTTGGACTTCTGCATTACTATTATTTTTACATCTTAATTTTAATGGATCCTACTTTATATTTATATTTGCTGCTGCAGTACAAATATGTATGTTCATGCTATTTTATATTATTTATAAACCTAGACATCAAAAAAATTAATGGCAACCTTATTGGTTGCCATTTTCTTCTTTTATTTCAGTTTCTGTTATTTCTTCTTTAGGTTCTAATTTAGTCACCTTAACACTTACAACTACTCTATCTTCATAAGTAATACCTTCAAATTGATAGCCATTATATTCGACAACAATTTTTTCATCATCTTCTGGAAATCTTCCTAGTTGTCCTAACATAAATCCACTTAAAGTATCATAATCTTCAACTGGCAAGTTAGCGTGTATTTCATCTTCAACATCGTCTAAATCAGTTAATCCATCAATGAGATATTCATCATTAGAAACATGTTCAATTTCAATTTCTTCATCATCATATTCATCATCAATATCACCTAAGATTTCTTCAATTAAATCTTCGATTGTAACGATACCAGCTGTTCCGCCGTATTCATCTATGACAACTGCAATATGAATCTTTTGTGCTTTCATCTCTTTAAATAATTCACTAACATTCTTAGAATCTGGAACATAATAAGCTTCTCTAATGACATTTTGAATTTCAAATGTCTCTTGTTTTTTTGAAAAATATCTAAAGACATCTTTAACGTGAATAATTCCTACAATATTATCAATACTTTCATCATATACAGGAAATCTTGTATATCTTTCACTGTTAATGAATTGGATTAATTCCTCTTTTGTTATTTTAATATTTACAGCTGATACTTCTGTTCTGTGTGTCATAATTTCAGAAACAGTTGTGTTATCAAACTCAAATATATTTTGAATCATTTCATTTTCGTTTTCATCGATAACTCCCTTTTTCTCACTAGAAGATAACATTAAACGAATTTCTTCTTCTGTAATTTGATTTTCATCATCTCCAGGTTTAACCCCAAAAATTCTTAAAACTAAATTAGCTGAAGCTGTTAATACCCAAACAAACGGTCTCATGATCGTGGCGATCACTTTAACTATTGAAACTGTAGCATATGATACCTTTTCAGGTGCTCTCATTGCTAAACGTTTAGGAACGATTTCTCCAAAAACTACTTGGAAATACGTTAAAACTAACATTACTAGAAAGGTGATTACTGGTCTTAGTATGTTCACAGGAATGCTTGATGTTGCATTTGTTATACTGTTTACAAGTGCTTCTGAAAAGGCATCTGCGGCAAGCGCACCATTTAAGAAACCTAATAATGTAATACCAATTTGAATTGCTGATAAGAAATTTGTAGATTTATGCATAAAGTATTGTACTTTAATTGCTTTCTTATTTCCATTTTCAGCATCCGCATTAACTTTATTTTCGTTTACTGAAACTAAAGCTATTTCACTGGCAGCGAATATCGCATTTAACCCTATAAAGACAATAATTAATACTATTTGCATAATTTTGTCCCCCAGTTGACTATTTGATACCTTTGCCCATTACTGCTCTCGTCCATATTTATGAATTTTTTCCTCCGACTTCTATAAAATATGATAGGAATATCATACTATAAGTTAGCAGTTTTGTCAATGAATCCCACTATATTAACATTTTTACATATTTTTTTCTTGAAGTTATTTTTTCTTTATGATATGATTATATCAGTGAAGGGGAGTAGTTTCCCAATTAAATTAATCGTCAATACGGCGTTAAGCCCGGTTAATTTCAAGTCATTAACTTGTAACGAGACCTTCTAGACCTTAAAAGGTCTTGTTGGTCTTTTTTAATTATATAGGAGGAAAATAATGGAAAAACAAGTTTACCAGCAAACAAAAGATGAGTTACTAAAGAGTTTCGATACAAACGAAAAATTAGGCTTATCTGAACAAGAAGTTCTTATTAGAACTGAAAAATACGGCAAGAACAAGCTTGCTGAAGCAAAGAAACGTTCATTATTCTTACGTTTCATTGATCAATTAAAGGACTTCATGGTTCTTATATTGATTGGTGCATCACTTCTTTCATTCTTAATGGCTATTTTAGAAAAGAAGCCTGAAGAAATGTTTGAAGGTGGATTAATTATCGCAATCGTCTTGATTAATGCTTTATTAGGTATTATGCAAGAATCAAAAGCTGAAAAAGCACTAGAATCTATTAAAGCTATGTCTTCACCTCATGCAAAAGTAATTAGAGGTGGTAAAGACTTAATTATTGATGTTGCTGATTTAGTTATTGGTGATATTGTTGTTTTAGAAGCTGGTGACTATATGCCTGCTGATGTTAGAATTATTCAATCAGTTAACTTAAAAGCTGATGAGAGTGCTTTAACTGGGGAAGCTGTTCCAGTTGAAAAAAGTGCTTTACCTTTAGAAGATTTAAATATCCCTTTAGGTGATAGAGTTAACTTAGGTTTTATGGGAACTGTTGTTACTTATGGTAGAGGACTAGCAGTTGTTACTTCTGTTGGTATGGATACAGAAATTGGTAAAATCGCTGCAATGCTTAATGAAACAGAGTCTGATACGACTCCATTACAAAAAAACATTGCTCAATTAGGTAAATTTTTAGCAATCATCGCATTAGCTATCACTGCTGTAATTTTTGCTATTACTATTATTGAAGCTTACGCATTTAGTAATGCTCCTGTTACATTTGAAGTTTGGAAAGATGCTTTATTAACATCAGTTGCGCTTGCAGTTGCTGCTATTCCAGAAGGCCTTCCTGCAATTATTACTATTGTATTAGCACTTGGTATGCAAAACCTTGTTAAACAACGTGCTATTATGAGAACATTGCCTGCAGTTGAAACACTTGGTTCAACTACTATTATTTGTTCTGACAAGACTGGTACTTTAACTCAAAACGTAATGACTGTTCAAGAGTTATACTTAAATAAAAATACTCAAAAAGTTTCTAACTTGAAAATGACCCCACAAATTGAACGCTTAGTTTCATACGGTGTTTTATGTAACGATACTAAAATTAGAGAAGAAAATGATAGTTTTGTTAAAATTGGAGATCCAACTGAAATCGCATTTGTTGACTTAGCAATTACTTTAAAAGAAAATCCTATTACAATCAATGCTTCTTATGATAGAATTCATGAATTACCATTTGATTCAGAACGTAAGTTAATGACTACTGTTCATAAATTTAAAGACGGTATCTACGCAGTAATTAAAGGTGCTCCTGATGTTTTATTCAAACGTACAAAATTTATTGATGACAACGGCTCATTAATTCCAAACGATGCTCATACAATAAAAGAATTTGAAACTGCTAATAATAACATGGCTGATAAAGCTTTAAGAGTTTTAGCAATTGCTTATAAAAAAGTAGATAATGTTAAAGATGTTTCAAAATTATCATATGCTGATTTAGAAACTGATGTGACTTTATTAGGTTTAGTTGGAATGATTGACCCTGCAAGACCAGAAGCTAAAGACGCAATCGTTCAATGTAAAAAAGCTGGTATCACTACTATTATGATTACTGGTGACCATAAAAACACTGCAGTTGCGATTGCTACTGAATTAGGTATTTTAGGTAAAGATGATATTGCTATCACTGGTCATGAACTTGATTTATTATCAGATGATGAATTTGCTCAACGCTTAGCTCATATTAGAGTATATGCTCGTGTAAGTCCAGAAAATAAAGTTAGAATTGTTAAAGCATGGCGAGCAACTGGTTTAGTTGTTGCGATGACTGGTGATGGTGTAAATGATGCTCCTTCTATCAAGCAAGCAGATATTGGTATTGCTATGGGTATCACTGGTACAGAAGTTGCTAAAGGTGCTGCTGATATGGTCTTAACAGACGATAACTTTGCTACAATCGTTAATGCAGTTTCTGAAGGTCGTGCAATCTTCTCAAATATTAAAAAGTCTATTCATTTCTTATTAAGTTGTAATATTGGTGAAATTGTAACAATTTTCCTTGGTACAACATTAGGTATCCTTTTATTTGGTGAAACAGTAACAACTCTTACTGCTGCTCAAATTTTATGGGTAAACTTAGTTACAGACTCATTAATGGCTATTGGATTAGGTTTAGAACCAAAAGAACCAGATATTATGGACTATGCTCCTAGAGACTCTAAGAAGTCAATTTTCAGCGATGGTCTTGGATTTAAGATTGCTTGGCAAGGTCTAATGATCGGCTTATTAACATTCGCTGCTTACTATATCGGTTATACACTTCACTTTGATGAAGCAATCGCTGCATCACAAGGGCATTTAGCTGCTTCTGAACAAGCTCAAACTTATGCTCAAACATTGACTTTCATGGTGTTAGCTATTTCTCAATTAATTCATGCATTTAATGCTAGAAGTGAAACTCATTCACCATTTAAATTAAAGATGAATAAATTCTTAATTATGGCATTCTTTATTAGTTTAGTCTTACAACTTGTTACGGTTGCTATTCCATTTACAAGAAATATTTTTGGAATTCAAGTTCCTACATTACTTGAATGGGGTTTAATTGTTGCATTATCAGTTACTCCATTAATTGTTGTTGAGATTACTAAAATCTTTAATAAAGTAAGTAAGAAGAAAAAAACTAATTTATAATTTTAATTAAAGGAGCTGTAAAGAAATGAAGTAATTCACTACTTCAAGAACTTAACAGTTCTTTTTTTCTTATATCTACCGTGAACTATGTGGATAAAATCAAAAAACATCTACTTTTAGGCGTCAAAAAAGAAGATTCTATTAAAATCTTAAGTTTATTGTAGATATCTATTATGTTATTCTATACTTTTTATTATGATATTTTCTCAAATTATACCCAATCGCTGTTAAATAAAACTCCATTTTAACATTATGAGTTAATCTTCGTCTAAATCTTCTTACTTTAAATGCTTCTTTAATCACTCCAAAGGCACCCTCAACTTGAATTGACCTTTGAACTCTTAATTCAATTCCTAATGGTGATGTAAGATTTTTAATAACCTCTTTTTGGTATGTAAGATTTTCATCATTAATCTCTTTACGCTTACCATTTGGTAATTCATATACATCATTACCTCGATTATTTCTATACAGATACTTTAAAGTATCTCCATTAGGTGTTAAATAATCATTACCTGATTTAGTAAGGTTAAATGGAAAATATGGATCTTTCATTCTTTTTTTGTCATGCGTATCTTTAGCATACATTGCATATTTTTGATAAAGCTCCATATCGTTTAGTTTTAAATAACGATAATTCGTTAATCCACCATATCCAGCATCCGCTACTGGATATTTTGGATAGAAGTCATAACTTTTCTTAAATCCTTCTAAAAAAGGAATCAAAGTTTTATAATCACTACGTTCTTTATAGATATCTAGATGTAGGATATATTCATTTGATACACCAATTTGTATATTATACCCTGGTTTTAATTGACTATTACGCATATGATCTTCTTTCATATGCATAAAAGTCGCGTCTATATCTGTTTTAGCATATGAGTTTCTATCATTACCCATAATCTTTAAATGTCTTTCATACTCTACAAGTTTAGCTAAATATTCTAAGATATGTTCATAATCTCTTTGTAAAGTAGTTTTTCTTTTTCCTTTACCATATTTAAACTCTATTAATTCCCTATCTATCTCATTAAGTAGAAAGTCTTTGATGCTATTTAAATTATCAGTGTTATATGTTTCATGTATGGAAAAGAAGATATCTGAGTCTTCATATCTTTTATTTAAGGATTCTATCTGTTTGGTTATTTTTTTATATAACTTATCTCTAAACTTTTCAATAGAACCACGCCATGTAAAACTATATTTATTAGCCACCGATTCTATTTTAGTACCATCTATATATAATTTATCTGTATCAATAGATTCTTTTTTTATTAAGTACTTACTTAGTTCATAAAAGATTTCATCTATTCCTTTAACTAAGTATTTATCCATAAAGGTTTTTATTGTTTGATGACTTGGCATTAATTCATCTGTAAGCCACATGATTCTAATATCATTTTTAGCAGCTTTTGCCATATCTCTTAAAGATTGAATCTTTTCCATTTGACAAAACATGATCAGTTTTAACATTTGAACCGGATTATAACCCATACGACCTCTTGGGTCTTTTGAGCTATTTAAGTATTTTTTTATCTCCAATTTTCTAAATACTTCATCAAATGTACGAACTTCACTATCAAAAGGAATTTTTATGTCTAATTGTAGTGGTAATTTTAACTGTTTTGGGTTAAAATTATGTTGTATATTTTGTTGTGTTTGCATACTATAATTATACCAAAAAACCGCCCTAGGATTCTAGAGCGGCTTTTTTGTTTTATAGACTGTTACTTTTATTTCGTTACAGTCCCTTTTTTATATGCTCATTTCTATAAAAAAACCTCAACAGTTTTCCATATAAGGATTCTTGTTGAGGTTTTTATTCTTTATGCAATAAAAAGAAAATAACTAATAATAATTCCTGCTAAAAATAGTATAAAGAACATTAATGTAATGTAAAAACTAATATTCTTATTTTTATGAAACATACTTACTTGATGTAAAGATTCTTTTGTTAGATCTATTTCATTTTGAGTTTCAAATACTTCACTATCATAGGACATCACTTGAATAGATATCGTTTCATACTTTCTATGAACTCCTATTCCCTCATTTAAGAGTATGTAATTCTTAATATGGCTAATATCATTAAATGTGTATAAAGCCTTTTGAACAGGGTTATTTGGAGCATCATAGAAGGTTATTTCTAATTTAAGATGAGATATTTTTTTATTAATATTATTTTTAAGTTTTAAAAAGGTATATTGTAATTTATCTTGATCCATACAAATAATATGTTCTAGTAATTCAAGGTTAGATTCTTCTTTAATAACATATGTTTTTTTAGATATCAAATTAAGATTATTCATTTTTTCATACCTACTTTAGCTCTTTTTTTTAATGTTTTATTAACAAGTAGATAGTTAATAAGACAAACAACTATCAGCACTGAAAGTAAGATAGAATTATTTTCAGTTGTAAGAAAACTATCTATCATATCATCATCTATCAAATACATCGTAAGGTACGATATCCCAATTAATAAATGAAATAAAGAAACGGTTGCTAATTTAGCAATCACTTTATTAATGAAGTACTTATGCTCAATTATATCAGGAACCTTATTTTCGTTAGTTTCTAAAACTTCAATGTTAACATAGGCAGTTTCTTGTGGCAAGGTTATTTTTGATGTGTGATCAAACTTTCCTGTTTGTTCTACAAATATGATATCGATGAGTTGTTTATATGTAGTGTAGGCATAAACTTTTAATGTAACATTGGGGATTTCTTTAGAAAACTTACAAATTAAATATGTTTGTGTCTCTTCGTATGCAATAGCATAATGGCTCATAAGTTCCATAGATAGTGATTGTGGTTTAAATAAATTATACTTCACATCACCTATATAACTTTCAGATAGTTTATAGTCTTCAAAAAAGTCATTCATATTTCTTTTTAATTCATATTTCTTTTTATATAAGATTCTTAGTATAATTGCAAAGATCATTGAAAGAATCCCAATACCTAGACTTATGTAGGCAATTATATTTAGTTCCATCATTTCACCTATAAGTTAGAATCAGGTTCATCAGCTCTAAACAATATGTCTAATTTTTCTCTTGATTCTTTCACTTGTCTTTCAATATATGTTTCTTCTGTAATCTCAATATTTTCATTATTATAATCATCTACTAGTTGTTTAAAATGAGTGATACTAGAAACTTTATAGGCTAACCAAATTTTAGGTAAGATAAAGATTAGCATCAGGATAAAAATCACTGTTAATGAGACAAGCAATTCAGTTTCTAGGTATTCTTTTCCAATCATTAGAAATCCTACAAAAAATCCTATATAGAATGCTGCTCTAATTAAACTAATGATTTGAATGAGTAAAAGTTTAGTTTTACCTCTTTTTTTCATTACTTCTATCCCTTTAGAATACGCTTGTGACATACTTGTATTTTCTGTTGCGATAATATAAAAAATGGGTGCCATGAGCAAATTTTGTCTTACTAAGACAATAAGCCCTACAATAGCTGTTATTAAAGTAAAGATAAAAGTAACATATTCTTTTTCAAATTCTAGTAATATATCTATTTGAAAACCAAGTTCTTTAAATAAGAAAATTAGGCCAACGAAGATACCAGTTGTTACTATTGATCTTAGTAATTTTACAGCAAAATAACCTAAGGCAGTCCAATACTTATTAGGTTTATCTGTATTTGAGAAAGAAGATTCAACTGAAAATTGATTATCTTCTTCCATCATTTTTACTATTTTTACTTCTGATAAGGCAAATAGTGGATATAAAAATACGCTAGCCATACTTATAATCATCGATAGTACATATGTAAGATAACTATAAAATGATGCCCTATTAGTTTTAAATGCTTTTCTTGTTTCTTTCATTCCATATTTTATTAATTGAAACATGCTTTTATTCATTTTTAAAAGCCTCCCTATTCTATTGAATCAGTAATTCTTAGCATACCATCAATTCTTGTAATCTCGTAATATGCTGTTACATCTAAATTGCCATCTTTAACTACTACGGTACCTACTTTATTAACTTCTCTTCCAACATCTGTAATATTACCTATTATTTCAACTGTTACTTCATGACCTCCTAAAAGGCCAGAAGTGGTGTACGAATTATTTGTTAATTCTTTTTCATCATACTCCTTTTCTTCAGATGCAGCAGTTATTATTAAGGTAGCTTTTGTTATTTTTAGTTCACCTTTAATGTTAAAAGTATAGTTCATAGACATATCTTCATTGAGACTGTTGACAATTTTAGAGCCTTCTTTAACAAATTCTAGTTGTTTTATTCCAGTTCCTTCTAAAACTGCCCCAAATTTCAATTTATGACTGTGGTTATCAATAAATGATTCAGGGTTAATGTAGTAACTAGTTGTTTCATATATATAATTTGTTCCATTATAAACAGTTGTTTTTGAAGCAGCTTGAACATTGATTTTTAGTGGGTCAATTTGTAACTGACCTTCTATAATACTTATATTGTATAGATATGATACCTTTTTATTACCATCATAGATTTCAAAAGTTCCTTTATCACTGCTTAATGTTCCAGCGTTTTTAATAATATCACTAGTATCAAACTGATGTACTATTTTATGACCTTCAAGTAGTTTTTTATTTAAGTCCTGTGTCTCTTTAAATACTAAAGATTTACCATCATAAACTTTTTGTTCATCTTTTATCTTGATTGCTATTTCTCGTTTATTAACTGTTAATGTTCCTTCTGTATTAGCCTCTACATTATAGTTTTTAGTTACATCATTTCCATTTTTATTTTTTATTGTATAACTTATTATCTTAGTAGTACTTTTTCCTATATCAGTTTGTGATCCACTTGTAATAATAGCAGTAATTTCATCACCAAGAGCTAATAGCTTATCACTAATAACTTGAGCCTTGGAAGCTATTAACGGTTGACCATCATATTCTTTATAGCTATCTTCTGGTTTAATATTAATACTTCTCTTTGTTATTTCTAATTTGCCAATATTTTCATATGAAATATCATAACAATATGTCACATTTCCTGTCTTCCCGGTTAGTTCACTTAATGAATCATCAATGATACTAATTTCAATTGTATTAGTAGTTTCTCCAACATTAGTAATTCTTGTAGACTTAGTTATTTCTATTCTATGATTAACTACTAAGTTTTCAGAAGTCGTTTTTGTATCAAATGAATTAATTTCAGTTCCATCATATTCTTTTATTTTAGAACCACTTATTATTGTTATTTGGCGTTTTGTAATTTCAATTATTCCATATAAGTATGTAATATCAAAGTTATCAGTAACATCTAAACGATCTTTGTAAATCCAAATTTTTATTTTGTTTACATGCTTATCAACACCATAACCACTAACATAGCTATTGATCTGACTTTCATATTCAGAAGACAACTCTCCCACAATTTCATAGTCTCCTCTGTGATATTTCCCATCAAATTCGATTGAATGGCTGCTTGTTTTTACAGTTATGGGTTTCTTATTAACAATGATTCTGCCTTCTATAAAGTTAATCATATAGTTATTAGTGTAATCATCAGTCTCATTTTGTCCAATAATTTCAACTGTTACCTTATTAGAAATGCCAGTTGAATCCGTTGCATTAATTTGTTTAGTATAGCTTGTAACATTATACTTTTGTCCAGAAACTAGGCTCCCTTTATCAATTTCTATTTTCTCATTATAATGTTCAGTTCCGTCATAGATCGCAGTTTTAGAACCAGTTATAACTGTTATTTCACGTCTGGTAATAACCAATTTTCCGTATACATAAATGATATCATAATTGTCAGAGACATCATTTTCTTTAGAATCTTTAATAATAACCGTCAGATCATTATCAAATCGACCTACATTTTTAATCGTTGGGATAGATTTATCTGGATCTAAACTTGTTTCATGTTCATGTATTAATCCTTCAGTAGTATATTCTTTATTAGAATGTATATTACCATCATATGCTAGTTCTAATCCCAAAGTTATAATTGTGACTTGTTTTTTTGTGATAGTTAGTGTTCCAGGCAAAATTGTAATATGATAGTTATTCGTTGAAGTACCCTCATTTGCTTTATAAATATCAGTGGTTACAATATTATTTTGGTTAGTTGAACCAACATCGATGATTTTCTTATCTGTTGTAATAACAATGCGTTCTCCAAATACAAGTTCACTATTAACATCTACAGGATCATTACTTACTAATTCCTTACCATCATATGCTTTTGATTCATCTTTTGGTTTGATTGTGATTGGTCTTTTAGTGATTGTTAAGGACCCTATTTGTTTGGTAATTGTATAATTGTTTGTTGATTGAGTGCCATCTGATTTTGTAATAGTTACTTCATCAATTTCATTTTCGTAATTTTCTACAACATCTACAGGTTTACCTTTTGTTTTAAGAATAATTGTTTCTCCAAATACAAGTTCACCATTAACATCTACAGCCTTGTTACTTACAAATGGTTGCCCATCATAAATTTTTATTTCATCTTTTGGTTTGATTGTAATATCTCTTGGAGTAATTGTTAAGGAGCCTGTTTTTCTTGTAATATTATAGTTGTTTGTTGAATCCTCGCCACTAGACTTATAAATGTTAGCAGTCACAATATTATTTTCAGTAATCGAACCAACATCGATGAGTTTATTATCTGTTGTGATAATAAGATGTTCTCCAAATATAAGTCTATCATTATCATATTCTGGCGTATTGCTTACTAATTCCTTACCATCATATACTTTTGTTTCTTCTTTTGGTCTGATAGTAATTGGTCTTGGAGTAATTGTTAAGAACCCTTTTTGTTTGGTAATTGTATAATTGTTTATTGAAGACGTACCATTTGAGTTTAGAATAGCTATTTTATCAATTTCATTTTCATGATTTTCTACAACATTTACAGGCTTACCTTTTGTTGTAAGGATAATCGTCTCTCCAGATACAAGTCTATCATTATCATATTCTGGTGTATTGCTTATTAATTCCTTACCGTCATATACTTTTGTTTCATCTTTTGGTTTGATTGTAATAGCTCTTGGAGTAATTGTTAAAGTTCCAAGTTGTTCTGTAATCTTATAGTTATCTCTTGAAGAAGTACCGTCAAGCTTAGTTATTGAAATACTATTTATAGAATTACTTACACTAATAGCATCTGTAATAGTTACATTTATAATTACCTCTAATTCTTCTGATTCTATAATTGCTCCACTTGAAAGATAATTATAATCTATTGATAATGGAGTACCATCATATTCTTTAGTCGCACTACCTGTAGTAATTGTTATTGGTCTTGGGCTAATCGTTAAGAGTCCTGTTTGTTTTGTAATATTATAATTACCTGTTGAATCAGTTCCATCAGCCTTTTCAATTTTAACACTTGTAATTGTATTTATCTTGTTATCCAAAACATTTATAGGCTTACCATCTGTTTTAATAAAAATATTTTCAGTATCTATGAGATCTTTATTAAAATCAAGTGCTACAATGCTTATTAATTCCTTACCATCGTAAATTTTTGTTTCATCTTTTGGTTTGATTGTAATTGATTTTTGTGTAATTCTTAGTTCACCTATTTGATTTGTAATTTCATAATTATTAGAAACATCTAAGTTTCTACTTCTTGAAATAATTTTGGGTGTCCCGATTATTTCATTATTACTAGTACCAGCATCAGTAATTTGTCCATTTGTTATAATTTCAATAAAATCACCTTCAGCAAGACCAGTTCCAACTACTTCAGGAAGAGCACTTGTAAGCTCTTTTCCGTCATAAACTTTGCTTATATCAAGTGGTTTAACTGTTATAGGTTGTTGGGTAATTGTTAAAGTTCCTAGTTCATTTAAAATATTATAATTATTGTTTACTTCTGTACCATTAGTAGTATCTATAATAGAGATAGCTCTTATTTCGTTATCAATCTTACCAACATCAATGATGCTTCCTTTTGTGTCAATACTTATTAAATCATTATAACCAAGATAGCCCTTGATATATTCTACTGTCTTAGATGTCAATATTGTGCCATCATAGGTGCGTTTTATATCTTTGGGTTTAATTGTAATATCTCTTTTATTAATTTTTAGTGTACCAAAATTGTAGTTTATCTTATAGTTTGGCGTCACATCTTCATTTTGATTATAAATCCTAATTTCAATTTTATTTAAAGTTTGTCCCACATTTTTAATTGTAGTAAAGTCCACTATTTCAGCCATATGACCTTTTACAATTTCATTATCAATTTTATACTTTAAATTAGAATGTACATAACTATCATAAATTCCTTCTAAATTTTCTGAAGTTACAGTAATTTCAAGAGGGTTAACTGTAATTGTTCCTTCAATGAATTTTATGTCATAGTTCTTCGTATTTATATTTAAATTTTCATCAATAACATCCACAGTAAACTTATTTATTTTTGTTCCTACATTTATAATGCTAGTAAAACTATTAAGTCTTATATTTTGTTGATAAGCAAGTGTTCCTTCAACAATATTTATTTCTTTATCATAGTGTGAGCCCCCATTATATGTAGAAATATAGTCATTAGTTTTTATAACTAATTTTCTAGGACTAATTGTTATTTTCCCATATATATAACTGATATCATAGTTTGATGTTACATCGTTTTGATTTATATCTTTGATTTTAAAACTCATAACATTATTGTGAGTACCTGCATTAGTAACAGATACAATAAAATTTATATTTTCTTTTTGATTAGGTGCCAAACTACCAACAATTTCATACTGATTATTAGAATAATAGTTTCTATCGTATTCTATATCATTTAAATCGCTTGTTTTAATTTCAATATTTCTTTTTTTAATAGTTAGGGTTCCTGGTAGCGTTTTAATATTGTAGTTGGTTGTTACATCATTACCATTCTTATCAGTAATTTCTAATGATTTTATTGTATTTTGGCTATAGTTAGCATCTGTAATTGATCCATTAGTAGTTATAGAAGCCTTATGCTCTTTTACTAAATTAGTAGTTTCAGCATCGTTGCTTGTAAGAGAAAGTCCATCATACTCCTTAGTAACATCCTTTGGTTTAACTGTTATATCTCTTTTTGTAACTTCAAGTTTCCCTGCAGTATGATTAGGATTAATTTGATGTGTAACATCAATATCACCATAATAGATACTAAATGAACTAATTTTATTTTCGCTAGTTCCTACATTAGTTTGTGATCCCATCGTTTCATACTTAATAGTAAATTCATCAGAAAGATTTCCTATTAAATCATATTCTTTTGATGTAAGTTCTTTTCCGTCATAAATTATTTTTTTATCTTTCAGTTTCAACCCTAAAGTAGATGTAGTAAATTTTATATTTTTTTCAATATAGTTTATTTGATATGAACTTGTTATATCATCACCGTTATTATCGATAATAACAGCTTCTTTTCCGATTACACTTGTTTCTTTTTGTGTAATATCTCCATAAGTATACTTAATACTTGCAATACGATCGCCATTGATGAGTGCTTGCCTAGTTGATAATTTAGTTCCAAAAAGAATTGTATCTTCTTTTATTTCTATATCTAGTTCTCTAGGGATAATTGTGAATGCGTATGTTTTGGAATTTTTAATACCAAAGACTTTTTTACTAGTTATTTTTACTTCATATTCGCCAGCTATTTTAGGTACTTGCGTTGTCCATGTATCATCACCTATTTTTTTATATTCATAACTAACATTTGACATCAGTGCTTGGGAATTTATCTCAAAATTTTCTCCATATTGAATACTTGCTTCATATTTCACATTAGAAATATTTCCTTTTGTGAACGAATAAATTACAAAAAGGATTATCAGAACAGCTAATGTAATTAAAATAGGTATTTTATGTTTAATAATTATTTTTTGAATTAAGATATTTTTTCTAACTCGTGTTTCATATTTATCGTATAACATAATTTATTTACAGTCTCTGACTGTTTCTCCTTCCTATCTTATTTCTAATTCTCCAGGTATATACATTATTTCATAATATTGAGTAACATCTAAGTTTCCTCTATAAATAACTATACTAAATGTATTTGGACTACTTCCTAAGTCTACTTGTTGACCAGTAAAGATTACTTCTTTTATTTCATCACCTTCTACAAGTCCTATTATTTCTTCTAATTCTTTATATTCTAAAATTTGTCCTGTTTCAGGCTCATGTTTAACAGTTTTAGACTTAGATCTAACTGTAATAGGTTTTCGACGCATAACTGCTTTACCAAAATTTTCAGTGATCAAATAGTGGTCAGTTACATCATTATTATTTTTATCATAAATCTTAAGAATAGCGCTGTTATTTTTTTGAAACACAGTTTTACTTAAACTAGAAAAGCTAACTTTTACATCATAGTCAGTAAGAAGTTCTTCACCAATTACTTTAATTTGTCCTCGCTCATCATTTCTCCATTCTGTACTACCATCATAGTCAGAATATATACTTTCTGTTTCAATTATTAGTTTTTCTTTATATATTTGTAGATCGGCTTCTTTATAAATAATTTCAAATAACTCTGTTACATCATTATTATTTTCATCATAAATTTTAAAATCATTCACAGAATATTTATATTTACCAGTTTCTGGTTTCTTCATTTTATTAATTATTGCTTCATAGGTATATCCAAGATTTTTATACTCTTGAAAGTTAGTAACTCTAATATTTTTAGGATCAAACTCTAAATCATTACCATCCCATTGTTTTGTAACTTTATTTGGAGTAACAGTAATTTCAATTTTATCTGCTATTCCTGGTGTCACTTCTAATGGAATCCAACCCATATTTTGAATATAAAATTCAACCCATGAATGAGCATTTTCTTCATGTAAACTACCTAGGTTATTTCGTATATCTGTGTAATAACCTGTTGTGTATCTAGCAGGTATATCTAGTCTTCTTAACAGTAAAGTTGCTAATGTAGCAAGCTGATCTGCACTGCCTTCATTAGTTTCAAATACTTCTTTCAAAGTACTTTTTGCATAATCAGACTTATTTGACTGATTAAAATTTTCTTTGAAGTATTTAGACACTTTTTTCACAACTGATACAAGTTCTTTTTTATCACCTAGTTCAGTTGGAGTTATTTTTATATTTTGTATAAGTTTGTCTAATATTGGTTTAATTTCTTCAGGAATACTTAAATAATATGCTTTAATATTTTCATAATATTGGGCTTCTTCAGCACTATATTCTTCAATAATATTAGAAGCACCATTAACTAGTGTATTATAAGCTGTAAATACAAATTTATAAGAGTCCAACTTAGTATTTTTGATATAACTGTCATTCGTTATATTAAGCTCATCTTTAATTTGTGAGCTAATATAGTATGGTGCTAAAAATGGCACTTGATCTTTTTCATAAACAAGGTTCATTGTTTGTCTTTTGATTGCCTTTGAATTTTTTTCAATTGATAAACTTGTAAATAAAAGTGGGCTTATACTGTCTGTTTGAATATTATTGTCTTGCCAACTGCCTTCAAAAAAATCTCCAAATGATTTATATCTTAAATAAGTTGATCCATTATGGTCTGTCTCGATGCTTGCAACAATTGTATTTTCATATTCTTCTACATTTTTATTTTCTATTTTTCCATCTGAATAAATACTTGTAAGTACTGTTAAATTTCCAAATCCATATTTAATATCATATTGCGCAGTCACATCTTTACCATTGTTATCTTTTATAGTTGTAACAAATTGATTTTCTGCACTACCAGGTTCTGTTATAGTACCTGTAAATTGATTTTCTACTTGATGTCCTTCTAAAAGTCCTTGAATTGGAATAATATCGTCATCACTTCCAGTAAGTTCTTCTCCGTCATAAACTTTAGATTTACCCCTTGATGCGATTGTTATAGGTATCTTCTTTATTGTTAGATTATTATTTTTATACTTTATATCGTAGTTTTTAGTAACATCTATATTTTGATGATTTAAAATTGTTGTGACAATTTCATTAAGTTTAGTTCCTACATCAGTTATTTTTGTTGTCCCGATAACTTTAACTGCATCACCTTTAATTAATGCTTTTTCATCTAAAATATATTCATCTGAAGTAAGTTCTTCTCCATCATATATCTTACTTTCTTCTTTTGTTTCAATATAGATAGTTTTAGGGATAACTTCTAATTTTCCGAATAAATAATTTATCTCATATTTTTTAGTGACATCCGAATTATTTTTATTCAAGATAACAAATTGAATGATATTATCAGCTTTACCAACATTTGTTATTTTTGTATACTCTTTAGGTTCAATTCTTTCTTCTTTTCCCAATTCGCCTTCAAACAATGTAAATAACTCACTAGTTAAAGGGGTTCCATCATATATTTTTTGAGCAGATTCAGTTTTAATTGTTAATTGTTTTTTAGTAGATTCGCCATTAATAATGCCAAATGTAGTAAATAAAACATACATTAAGACTCCCATTAAGGTAGTAATGAGTATAATACCACTAAAGATTAATTTTTTTCTATGCATATGATAAACTCCTTTCAGTATAAGTTTAAGCGTTAATTTCTATTTGTTTAATATATTCTTTACATAATAACATTTCTTCTTCACCAAATAATTCTTCTATAAATGATATTAAATCTGGAATAGTACTTTTTACATAGACCATATTTTTAGTTTCTAGTTTACGTAAAACTTTTTTTGATAAGATATCATCGATTGCCCCTAGTTCACTTCCACCACACGCAATCATTACAGGTACGTAATTTTTTATTTGTTGCATAATACGGTTACCAAAGGTAATTTGATATTTATCTGTTAAGTATTTATCAATCGTTTTAATTCTTCTTAAGTTTCTTTCTGTTATCTTATAGACTTTTTGAGCTTTTTTAATCAGTTCTTCAAATTTAGTTTCAGATAACATTCTCTGATTTGATTCTTTTACTCTAAATGGGGTTGCCTTTTTATCTAAGTTTAATACCATCGCTCTATCATAAACTTTATCTGATATGGCAAAAGTTGAGTCATCGTTATTAGCTGTTCCTATAAACCACATATTTTTAGGTAAGATAATTCTTCCTTTTTGAAGTAGTTTAGGATCAGTGTTCCACTCATCTGAAACGACATCTAAATATCTTTTATTATAATCTGGTAGTTCTAATAAAGATAAGAATTCGGCGAAGTAATATTCAATTCGCGCGATATTCATTTCATCTAATACGGTAATATAGATTTTGTCTAGGTAGTTTGCTTCATAGATTTTTTGAAGAAGAGTTGTTTCATTAAACTTTCTTGTAAATTCATTGTAATATCCTATTAAGTCAGTTCTTTCTTTCCACATAGGTTGAATTGGTACAACTGTCGTATCATTTTTAAGATACTTACCAAATGCATAGGCCAATGATGTTTTACCTGTTCCAGACATCCCTTGTAGGATAATAATTCTTGTCACAGAAAGTCCTGCAATGAATCTTCTAATATCTTCTATATCATAATAGAGTTTAAGTTTATCAGCTGAATATAATCGAAATTCTTCACAGATTTGGCTTAATGTTGTTTCATCTTCAAAACTCATTGGGCCACTATTTTCTATTTCTTCATCTATTTTGCATAACATTGAAAATCTATTATCACTTGAGGTTTCAAGAGAAGATTTATTAGTATCTTCTTTGACTATATTTTTATCTTCTTTTTGATATTTAGCAATCAATTCATTTTTAATCGGGCCCACTTTTTTAGTTTTATGACTCATTCTCATAGCTTTTTTAGTTGTTTTTTTATGATTTTTAATGAGAATAATTAAAATAGAAAAAATGGAAGAAGCTAAAAGAAATGCTGTTACTAAAATATAAATAATTTTCGCATTAGAAGCTGTTTCATTTTCATCAATAAATTGTTTTTGATTATAGATTGAAACAATGAGCAAGACACTCATGATGACAATCATAATTAATGAAAATGTAAGTATATGTTTATATTTTTTATTCATACTATAGCTCCTTTAAAAAATATTATTCGTCAAAATTGATATTTTCTTCTTTTTCATTCTCTTTGGTATTTTTTCTTTTTTGTCCCTTAGTATTTAATTCTTCTTTCACTTCTTTTTTGATGCGTATTTTTGTTTTTTTCCATTGTTCTTTGAAGAATTTCTTATAAGCATCCATTTCTAATTCTAGTTCTTTAAAGTCCTTTTTAGAGGTAAAATCTTCATTGATATTCAATCCATTTTTTTCTCTTAATCCATAATATCTTGCATTAAGTTCTCTTTTTTCATGGATAATTGTTTCAAGATCATCTTTATATTTAGATATTTCTTGATTTTTTTGCTCGTTTGTTTCATTTAAAGTTTTCACTTTTTCTTCATAATGATTTTCTTTTTCTGTGAATTCTTCTTTTATTTGTTTGATTGTTTCATCTTGTTCAATCTTAGTCTTTTCAAGTTCTTCTAAATAATCATTTTTTAGAGTATTTAAGTTATTTAGATGTTCTTCTTTAAGATTCTTGATTGTTGTTTCATGTTCTAGGCTATTAAGAACTAACTGATCTGTTTTTTCTTCAATAACTTTTTCTAGAGCAGCTATTTGTTTTTCATTTATTTCAACTTTATCATTGAGTTGTTCGATTGTATCTAGATGTTTTAAACTATCTTTTATTTCAGCACTTAAGGTTTCTATTTGTTTATCTTTAAGTTCTACTAACTTTTCTAGTTTTACAATGTACTCTAAAGGATCAAGTTTACCATTTTCTACTTTGTTTTTTAGTTTACTTACTTCTAGTGTGAATTTTTTGATTTCTTCTTGTTGTAATTTTTCTAGTTCAATCTGATATTCCTGTTCTAATTGTTCCAAAAGATTTTGTCCAAAACTATAACTAATTAAGGTAGATAATTCAATTGTTTCAACGATATTGTCTGCCATTTTCAAATCAAAAGGATTAAATTCATTCTTATGTTCTGTTAATGTATATCCATCTTTTGTATAAGAGGTAATATAGTCATATAATGCAAGCGATTTTTTAAAGTTTTGGTTCATTCTTAACACATTTGTTTTAACCACAGGTGGTTTAATGATAGGTGCTTTAGCAACCTGTTTCATAAGTTCTGTTGATAACATTGAGATTACTTGGGCATAAGCATTTTCCATACGTTTAACATTGGGTATTTTATAATAATTATCTGTTAAATATGGATCATTTTTAAAAGTATCTTCGTAATCTAATTTATAAATCATTTTTCGATAGTTATCATTGATTTGTTTATTCATTTTAACTTCCATATGATAGGTAGTTACTTTTTCTTTAACTTTAGTAATTCTTAATTCAATAAAGTCTCTTAAATATGACAGTAACATAAAAATAAATCTATTTTCATAAACTAGGTAATCGCTTAATTTTTCTACCACATATAACTTATCAGGAATTAAAGGATCACTTTCTTTTTCTGGGACATGGGTAATTAAATCACTATGTTGCGATAAATGCTTAATAGTTTCTTTTGATGTCTTCTTTACTTTTTCAATTGGCAACACATTACCTTCTGATGTAATGAACTGTCTATCTTCTCGAATAGCTTTTTCAATAAATTCTAATGTGTTTTCAATTTCAGTAATCCAGTCTGAATCAATCATGCAGTCATACTTTAGAACAATAAGTGAGTCTAGTTCATTATGTGTTTCAACTAATTTTTTACGTGCTCTTTTAGCATCATTATGTGTTTCAGTCACTTTTTTGAGTTCTTTAAATGCTTTATAGTATAGACTCATATTCTTCATATTGATTCCCCCTTTCAGTATAAGTTTAAGCGTTAATTTCTATTTGTTTAATATATTCTTTACATAATAACATTTCTTCTTCACCAAATAATTCTTCTATAAATGATATTAAATCTGGAATAGTACTTTTTACATAGACCATATTTTTAGTTTCTAGTTTACGTAAAACTTTTTTTGATAAGATATCATCGATTGCCCCTAGTTCACTTCCACCACACGCAATCATTACAGGTACGTAATTTTTTATTTGTTGCATAATACGGTTACCAAAGGTAATTTGATATTTATCTGTTAAGTATTTATCAATCGTTTTAATTCTTCTTAAGTTTCTTTCTGTTATCTTATAGACTTTTTGAGCTTTTTTAATCAGTTCTTCAAATTTAGTTTCAGATAACATTCTCTGATTTGATTCTTTTACTCTAAATGGGGTTGCCTTTTTATCTAAGTTTAATACCATCGCTCTATCATAAACTTTATCTGATATGGCAAAAGTTGAGTCATCGTTATTAGCTGTTCCTATAAACCACATATTTTTAGGTAAGATAATTCTTCCTTTTTGAAGTAGTTTAGGATCAGTGTTCCACTCATCTGAAACGACATCTAAATATCTTTTATTATAATCTGGTAGTTCTAATAAAGATAAGAATTCGGCGAAGTAATATTCAATTCGCGCGATATTCATTTCATCTAATACGGTAATATAGATTTTGTCTAGGTAGTTTGCTTCATAGATTTTTTGAAGAAGAGTTGTTTCATTAAACTTTCTTGTAAATTCATTGTAATATCCTATTAAGTCAGTTCTTTCTTTCCACATAGGTTGAATTGGTACAACTGTCGTATCATTTTTAAGATACTTACCAAATGCATAGGCCAATGATGTTTTACCTGTTCCAGACATCCCTTGTAGGATAATAATTCTTGTCACAGAAAGTCCTGCAATGAATCTTCTAATATCTTCTATATCATAATAGAGTTTAAGTTTATCAGCTGAATATAATCGAAATTCTTCACAGATTTGGCTTAATGTTGTTTCATCTTCAAAACTCATTGGGCCACTATTTTCTATTTCTTCATCTATTTTGCATAACATTGAAAATCTATTATCACTTGAGGTTTCAAGAGAAGATTTATTAGTATGCACTTCTTCTTTATTAGAAGAATTTAGCATCACTTGTTTTTCGGTGATATCTTTTTTAAGGTTTTCCTTCTTTGTTTCATTTAATATAACTAGAATAATGCTGAAAATAATAAAAATTAAAATAACTGCTATATAAATTAAAACTGCTATTTTGCTTGTCATTACTTTCCAAGTTGATTCTAAAATTTCATTAAAATCAATCAAAAATGGTAGTGAAAATATTTTATTTAATATATACATCGTCTATTTATCTCCCATTTCTTTTTAATTTTGTCGTTCGATTTTATCTAGTATTGCAACTGTTTGATTGATTTTTTTTAGCCCAAATATATCTTCAAATGTACCTGATAACTTTAGTTTATTAGAAGAAAATTTAATAAAATCATCTTGGGTTATCATTGGTAATATAATTGTAACAATAGCAGTATCTACTGCCTCTAATAACTCTCCGCCATAGATTTGATAATAAGCTGTATATCTTTCAATAAGGTTTAGGGTATAGTTATTGATTCTAATATCAGTATTTTCTTTTAGTACGCCTTCTAATTTATCAAAATGTTTCCAGTAGAATTCTTCTAATAAATATTTACTGATATTCTTATCTATTGATGATAGAAGCATGGTATATGATAGTTTCATACTATTTTCTATGACTTCTTCTTTTGGTGTTGTAAGTGATATGTCTAAGCTGATTGTGATTGATTTACCTAATAGTGGGTAATTTCTAGTATTGATTTTACTGTTAGTTGTAAATAAGAACCAAATATTTTTAGGAAACTGACTATATTTATTGTTCAATTCTTTTGAGACTAACTCATCAACATTTGCATCTAAAATGTATTGTGATAATTCTTTCATGTATGATAAATCATCTTTTTCATTGATATTACTAATTGTAAGGATGTGTAATTTTTCTTCGCTTTGTTGAGCTGATGTTAAAAGTCTGAAAGCTGTTTCTGAATTCATAATGTAGTTAAGATCAGTAATAATATCTTTATGAGTTATAAAATCAGCATTTGCCCCAATAAAATTGGACAGAACTTCAATAAAGTATTTAGCAACTTGGTTATTTTCATTTTTAAAAATGAGTGATTTTGTAACAGTTAAAGCTGCGAGTACTTCTCTTACTAATTTTTTACTTACTTGAAGCCCGTGATCTAAAAAATACTGTTCTAGTTCTTCAACGTATTCTAGCATATTAATTTTTTTATTATAGATTGGTTTAGTCTGAATTATACGTTTAGGTTTTTGAATTTCTAAATTAGTTACTTCTAAGTCTTCTACATATGCTTTGTACTCTTCTTTAGTTTCTTGTTGTTCTTCATAGACAATAAGTTCTGAGACTTCTGGTAACTTAACTTTCTGAATAAACTCATTGTTTTTTGTTTGATTCAGTTCTTTTGTTTTTTTATTTTTCAATAAACCTCTTGTCATAAGTAAAGCTAAAAGAGTTAATAAAACATCTACTGTAATAATAGTTATTTTATAACTGTCTCTTCTTACTTTGCCTAAAAGCATTAAAAATAAAATATTAAATATAATAATTGCCAATATGGCAAGAAGTACTTTCCAGTTAAATTTATTTGTTTTATTGTTCATCATACTCACGCTTTCTCAATTTTTATTTCTTGCATTAAAAAAAGCAACAAAAAAAGTTGCTTCAAATGTTGATTTTATTTATATTTAATGTGTTATTGTTTTTGTTCATGTCAATTCCCCTTGTTTTCCCTACTATTATCATACTATATTTAGGGACTTTTTTAAATCATTTTTGGTAAATATATAGTAAAAACTGTATTTTTATAAGTCTTATATTAAGTAACTTCTAGCTACTTAATATAAGTCCCTATAATTATTGTTAATTATCTGTTATTTTTCATTATGTATTCATATATCGTATTACCGTAAGGAAGCATCGTATTTAAAAAATTTATTATATCTGATTTAGGAATAATAAGATTTGCTGGTTCACTATATATTCCTGTTTTATCTAGAATAATCGTAATGATTCGTTGAAAAATAAGAGAATCTTTTTGGACTGCTTTCTTTATTTTCTCTATAGGAATGTTAAGAATGTCTAATTTTAACGCTTCACTAAATTTTTGATTATTATTACCTATTTCATTTAAAGCATCAATAAACTTAATCAGTTCTTCTTTCTTAATAAGTTGGATTGATTTTTCATTAAAATCAAATGATTTGTCATCATATATATCTATATTACCTAAGTTTTGATTTATTTCTTTAATGCTTGTTGTAAGATGAGATCTTACAATGTATGAGTCTTCTTCTATCATCTTTCTAATATTATTCATATTTAAGTTAGAGTTTTCTAAGTTTCTGATAGCATTCTTTAAACTCATATTTTGATTACCATCAAGTATTTTTAAAACACTTATCAATTTATTAAATTCTTCATAACTTAAGTCTTGTTTTTCATCTTGGTATGTTGTTTGTTCATATGATCTCTTATCAATTGGATTTTTAGTTTGATTAATTGCTTTTTTAATATTATCACTTAAAAGTGCCTTGATTAAAATCTTATGATATGAATCTTTTAAATTAATTATTTGGTTAATTTTTAGTTCGCTAGCATTAAATTTGCTTGAGATTTCATTTAATGATATATCGCCAAATAAGTTTTCTATCGTACTAAATAAATTTATAACTTCATCTATTTTGATAATTTTATTAAGGTATTTTCCTTTATGCGTATATGTATTATCATATGCTCTTTGTCTTATTTGTTTATCTAAATTCTTTTGTACATATGATGATATCATGCCATATATCAATGAACTTGAATCAATCACTATATTTTTTATTTTACTAATTTTTAATTGATTCATTAATTGATTGACTTGACTAACATTGGTTTGTTTTCCAAACAGATAGCTAAATTTTTCTACAGTATTGACTAATTGATCATTTTCAATGTAACCTAGATTATCTAATGTTCTAAAGTCTATTGATGTTTCTTTTACTTGAATGATTAATTCATCGCTAACCTTACGTTTAATGATTTCTGAATTTAGTTTTAAAACTTCAGTTAGTTTTTCTAAATCTAGCGTATTAATTGAATCTAAAAGACTCTTAACTTTCTGTTTTTCTACATCAGCTATTATGTATAAGGCATTAATTAATTTACGGGCTTCAGATGCTGTAATATATCTATTGTTTGTATCTAAAAGTTCATTTGTAAGATATCTATTTTTAGTTCTCTCTGATGATCCTAGTTGTTTATCTATTTGTGCACTTGCAATGCTCTTTGTAAGAATAGATTCGTAAAGTAGCATACTTTCTAGTTCAGTAATTGTAATGTTTTCATAGTACTTATTTAGTTCATTAAACTTATAAGTTATACCATGTTTACCGATCAAGTCATCTATGAATTCTATTAATTCTTTTTTGCTTAAAACTGTTTGGCTTGAGTTTAGTAATAATTGATTAGAGCCACCAGTTAATTGGTCTGAAATTAAATATCTCATAAGCTCTGAATTAGAATTAAGAATATCCTTTGTCTGACCCAATGTTAATGTATCTATTTTTACAGTTTTTACTGCATCTTTTATTAAAGTTTCCTCTGTATTATCTAATGTAATTAAAATATTAAATAAACTTTCTACTTCTTTTTTAGTTAATACTGTTTTTTCTTTATCTATAAAAAGTGTACTTGGCAGTTTATTAACATTAATTTGATCTATTTTGAGTATTTCATTTGATACAAGTCCTAAAATAAATGCTGATTGAGAATAGTTCAAAATATTTCTAGCTCGTTTAATTGTCATCGTGTTGATGTCTATTCTATTTTTTAAATCAAGTAAACTATCATTACCATTATCAAGTCTGTTAAGTACTTTAAATAGTTCTGCGATTTCATTAGCTGTTAAAACACCTTCTGAATCATAAGCGCCTGGTACTTTTAGATTAGAGATATGATTGATACTTGATGTAATAAAGCCTCTAATGATTGATGAAGTTTTATATGGTATTTTAACAAATTCTTTAACTTTAATATCTGTTAATAATTTATTGAAATCATTTTTTGTTGCTAAATCATTTAATTTAAGATTGAATTGATCTAACATTTTAATAATATGAACAAGTTCACTAGCTTTTATTTGTTCTTTTGTTTGGCTTGTATAGGAACTTTGAGGAATGATAATACTATCAATCTTCTTAATTTTACTAGTTATTTCAACATTTACAAAAGCTGATTCCAGATTAATAATATCTGTTAATTTATCATTTGTTAATTCATTTTTAATTAATTCAGCATTAAGCTCAGTAAAATCATTAATCCCTAGTATTTTAACAACTTTAAGTAATTTAAATATTTCTTCTTTTTTCACTAAGCCGTAGTATGGGCTAGAACTTATCATGTCAAGAGCATCTTTAGGCGTTACCATGTCTTTATTTTCTTTAATGAGTTGACTCACTTTATTGTATAAAATTCCTGAGTCTAAAATAGTTGCCATACCTTTTTCTGTTTGGGCATATGCCATCACTTTTTCAGTAAATAGTTTAGCACTATCAGGATCATTGATTAAAGTAATGATATCAAAATTCATTTGTTCTATGATTCCTAAGATTGTTTGAATTTCTTTCTTATCAATGAAATCTGGATAATTTCCCGTGCTATCTTTAACAAAATTTGGCACTTCTAATTCTCTGATATTTTTAATACTTTGGTCAATAACTGCATATACAATATTAGAATTTAAAATAGTTTCTTTATTTTGAGTTTCAATAAAATTACTAAATATTTTATCAAGCATTTTTTGACTTTGTTCACTATCTTGAATGCTATTTTTTAAACTAAAGTCTTTTTCTTTATATAAGTCTATTAAAACTGGACTTAATTCTTTTAATTCATAAATCAAATCAAAATTCTTTATGCTAGTAGTATGACTAATAATTTTTGACATTTCAGTTCCATCTGAAAAACTTTCCTTAATTAATGGTCCACTGATGCCTTTACTTAAGTTAGAGATTGTTTTTCCTTCACTTAATAATTGAATGAGTTGATTAAAATCATTTTTACCTTTCTCAGTTGTCAACATTTTATCTATTATAGCAAGAACATCATTTGTTTCTTCTTTATCATTATAAAAAGTTTTAATATAACTATATGTTTCAATCAGCCAGTTAAGTTCTCTATTTAAGTCTGTTGTGCTAGATAAGTCCTTTTTTACATTTAGAATCACTTCATTTGTATTTTGCATCTTAATATCTTTAATTAGACTAGATACCATATAATCTACACCTGGATCTAGTAGACCATCAAGTGATTTTAGTTCACCTAGCGTCTTAATTGTATGATTAAACCAGTTTTTATATGTTTTACTTTCAATATTCAACATATTTGTTGGTTTTTCTAAAAGTTCTTGTAAGGTGATTATTTTATCATCTAACTTCACATCACTTGGGAAAGTTAAGTATGATTCTTTTAAAATCTTAATCATATCTTTACTTAAAGTTCTAGTAAATTCATTTTCAAAATTTGATATTTTAGCGATAAATGATTGAATAGCTTGTTCCTTTTCTTCATCTGTTTTTCTCCAAGAAAAGATTTTTTGACCTTCTTTCATTGATAAAAAAGTTTCTATTGCGACATCACCTAATTTTAGAATTTTCAAGTCTGTCATTTTTTCTAGGATATCTAATACTTTTTCTCTTTCAACTGCGTTAAGTTCTAAGACTTTAGTAGGCTCTTGTATGTATGTTTGCCAAGTATTGATATCATTTATTGAAAGCATTTCTTCTAATAAAGCGTAAACGCTCATAGCATCTTTATTTAAATCTATGTTTATATTTTTAAGTTTTTTTGCTATTTTTTGTTGTGTCGTATCTTCTATTTTTTCATTTGACAATTCTGTTAATGCATAGTTGTATCCTGGATAAATTGCTAAATTCATTAGTCTTGTCTGAGACATCTTAATAAATAAAGGTTTTAACTCTTTTAAACTTTCTGATGTTAACTCAAATGATTGTTCACTTTGATCTATATCATAATAAGTCATAGCTGCTTCAGAGTAAAATGAAATTTCAGCACGCCATCTCACGTTATTTCCTTTAATTTTAGTTGAAAAAGCTAAATCAAAAAAATGGTCAGCAAGCCCTATATGGTTAATTTTGATGAAATTAAACGGTTTAATAAAGTTATACTTATTAGCTTCGATAATATCACCAATGATTGGATCAAAGGCATCTTTATTTTTCCTTAGTTTTTCATTATCAAAGGCATTCACCAAAACTAATATAGGCAACATCATAGTTAAACCTGCTAAAAAGCCTCTTATTAAACCAAAAAATCCACCTAGATAGCGTTGTTTAGCTTCTGTTGGGTAGACCTTTTTAATTTTATATTTAAACCATGTTTTTTTAGTAATTGTTGCCATAAGTAGCCATCTTAAGAAAACATAAAAAAGAATGAAAAGTACTATTTTTATTAAGAAATCAGCTAACGCTATGACAATTTCATAACCGCCTGATTTAAAAATCACGTTAATTTCATTTGACTGTTCAGACATAAAATAAAGCATAATTTTTTGGGCATTTTCCTCTGAAATAAATAAATATGTTGGAATAAGACCTATTAATACAAAGATAAAAAGAACAATTAAAGTATTTCCTAAAAAATACCAAAGTGTTTTTTTAAATCCTCTTTTTAACCCTATTAAAAAGTGTATCAGCATCAATAATGCAAGAACAGATGCTTGAACAATTATAAATATAGTAGATATCACCAATTAAGCACCCCTTTTATGCCTTTGTGTCTAATTATACACTATTTTTAGAAATCTACAAAAAATAATGAAACACTTTGATTTGTTTAAGATAATAGTTTCCCATATTTATTATCTATTAAACAAAAAAAGCCCCTAAGGACTTTTTTAATCAACTTGCATAAGCCATGTTCTGTTCTCAAATCTTTGAGTGTGACCATTTATCTCTACATAAGTAGCATTAAGACTAACTTCATTTAGTTGTCTTTATACGCCCCTACCAAATTTGGGTTTCTAGCTTGAGGGGTTTACCGCGTTTCATTTAGTTATTTCTAACTAACTCGTTTCTGTGGCACGTTACATTCTAGATCATAGTTTCCCTTAGATCATTAAATGCCGTTATCATTTCTGATACCCTAAGTTATTTTTTCCTTAGGCACAAACACTACATACATCTCAGTATGTGCTAGCATGGACTTTCCTAACCTACATAGTAGGCTCGATCACCTTCAGTTGACCTGTTTATTTTATCACATTCTACTAAAAAGTCAAGATTTTACCTTTTTTGAAGTAAATATTGGATGACTGATTTTCTTGTTACTATTCCAATAAAAATATTTCTATCATCTACGATTGGAACGTAATTTTGGTTTTCTATTGTATCAATCAAATCTTTCATTTCTGTGTTAATCCCGTTAGACTTAATATCTTTTTCTTTTTTCACTTCGTAAATATAATGTTGTTCAGCTTTTTTATAGTTGAAGTCTGATTTGTTTTTAATATACCACAATAAGTCACCTTCACTAATTGAAGAAACATATTCTCCTTCTTTATTAAGAATAGGTATTATAGTATATCTGTAGTGTTCCATTTTTTCCATTGCTTGTCTAATAGTAGAATCATCATAAATATATACTACTTTTTCTTTTGGAATCATTTTAAATAAAACGTTCATCTTCATCACCCTATATATTTTAACATATTTATTACTTTTTATAAAAAAACTACCCTTTTAAATTGATTCTTTGGGTAGTTTATCGTTGTTAATTTTTTTTAGATATCACAATTACCATCTGTGCATAGTCCAGAATCATCACCTTTTATTTCAAAACTATTTTCTTCTTTATAAGCATCTTTAAGTATTTCTTTGAATTGTTCTAAAGATTGTGCACCTGATATAGCATATTTTCTATTAATGACAAAAAACGGAACACCTTGAACACCTAATTGTCTGGCTTCAAGAATTTCTTGATTAACCGTATCTTCATACTCATTAGAATCTAATACTTTTCTTGCTGTTTGTTTATCTAGCCCAACTTCTTCTGCCAATTGTGTTAATACATCGTAGTTAGCAAGATTTAATCCATCTTCAAAATATGCTTTCATTAATCTTTTCGTTAAGTCTGCTTCTTTATTAAACTTTCTTGCCCATTTGGCTAGTCTATGACCATCAAATGTTTTTGTCATAATGATATCATCCATTTTAAAGGTTAGACCATCTAAAGCACCCATTTGTGTAATTCTATTAAACATTTGTTTTGCGCTTTCAACTGAGGTATTTTTAAGTTTTCTAAAAACTTCAACAGAGGACTCAGTTGTCTCTAAAGGAGCTATCGGATTAAGTTCATATGCTTTGTATGTGATATCAACATCTTTGCTTGGTATTTCCTTTAAAGCGATTTCTAGTCTATTTTTACCAATGTAACAAAAAGGACAAGCAAAGTCAGACCATATTTCTATTTTCATTTTTTTCTCCTATCTATCTGAAAGTGTCAATCTTTTATATATATTTAAATCAGATGCAGCTGCGTTTATTGTTAAATCTGCTAAGTCAAAGATACTTACTGTACTTTTTCCTTCTTGATTAAATAAAATATAATCAGATCCTATATTATATGTGTATGTTGGCTTATTATCATTAAGCTCAATTGCTGGGCTAACGAAAGTCCATTTAACACTTTTATCTTCTTTTAGTTCTTGATATAAGTCATATGCTCCTTTTACCATTTGTTTCATTTCTTTTGATGCATTAGCATATAATGTTTCATTTGTTCTTGGATCGTATAAGCTGCTTGCTCCACCAATAATGACAAGTCTTTTGTCTAGATTTCTTGCCATCTTTATAATTGATCTAGATCCTTCTAAAAAATCATTGTATAAATTTGGGTTTTCCCATCCTGCATTAAATGAAGAAATGATTAAATCAGCATCTTTTATTTTTTCTGATAAAGCATCTACGTGATTCACATTTTCATGAATGACTGTTAAGTTAGCTTGGGGTTCAAATTTGCCACTTCGTGAAACTGCGTATACACTATGACCGTTTTTTAAGGCTTCAAAAACTACTGCTTTTCCTGTAAATCCGCTTGCTCCTATAACTGCAATTTTCATAAATTAACCCTCTTTCTAGTATCTATCTACCTGTAATCATTATAGTTACATTTAAATATTTTATCAAATTATTTGCTTAGTTTTTCTTATGTTTAAAAAAAATATCTCTTAATATTATGACTTTTAAGTGTAGTCTATTAAGAAATATTTATAAAACTATGATTGATTTAACAGGTGTTTTATTGTATTCGCTTGAACTCTTGAGATATATACAAAGTCACTTGTATCACACTCGTTGTCTCCGTTTTTTAATAAAGCCCCAATATATGCTCTAAAAGTATCAATGAGTCCCACATAATCTGGAAATACTATTCTAAATCTACTTACATCTACAATATTATCTACTTTGATTTTGTATGTGTCATATTCAATATGATATTCTCTATCGCTTACTTGTTCTAATTTCTTTGTTTTTTCATGATCAATTTGTTTTAGAACTTTTTCTAGTATTTCTATAAAGTCTTTGATTAAGATAATAAAACCTCCTTTTTTACTATCTTACTTTAAATTGGGCAGTTGTCAAACTTGTTGCTTATTTTCTATCGTTCAGTTTAATCAGACCTTCTTCAATTAATAATTCTTTTGTTTTGTAAGAAGGAATAAAATTAATATTTTTTACGGAGTCTTGTTTAGAAATGCTTTTCATGTATAAATTAACAAGTTCACATGCGTGTTCTAATCCTAGTTTACTTGATACTTTAAGTAATGTTGGCGTTGTTTCATGAATTGCAGCATAAGACACATTAGAAATATTATATTTAGTATAATAAAATTCTGAAGGACTTAAATTATAATATACTTTCATGATATTTCCATGAATCCAAATTTTTAAGATTGGTTTTCCTTTAAAACTAAATCTTTCATACTTCCAAGACTCATTTACATTTACCCCTTGAAAACTTAATATATAGTTTTTTAAGGCATTAAACCTTTCTTGACTTTCTTTGGGAGCCAAAATAAGTCTAGCTTTAAAACTATAATTATACTTTATGTATAACTGTTCTTGATTTTTATTTTGGTTCAAACTAACTTTTCTAAAACTTTTTTTTCTTATTCTAGGTTCAAAAGCAGGATCAATTACTTTGATATCTTTGTTTTCTATTAAAGCAGGTTTAGTATCAGTAAAATCTTCTTGTTCAATTTTCGTAGTTACCATTTTTTTATTTTTAAATACAAATAGATATAATAGGTAAATTGCTAAAACTACGATAATAATTGAAAGAATTAAAATAATGACTAACTTAGTGTCAGCGTCCATATCAAAAATCATATAAAACTTATTATTTAAAAATACTCTCATAGACATTCTCCTTTTAATTAGTGTATGTCAGTACTTTACTACTTTTTTAACTTTTTTGTTCTAAAATGTTATGAAATGCTCTTAATTTGTTCTAAAATGCATATATTAGCTGATACTTGTTATAACATTGTTTTACATGTTTCACATTTATTGATATAATAGAGTTACACTACTCATACATCACGCTGCATACTAGGTAGTCTTTTCCAAGGGGAGGAAAATTTATGATTTCTGTTGCACTTTGCGATGATGAAAAAATATTTCTTGATCATTATGAAGAAAAAATTTCATTTCTTGCTAAAAAACATCATACACTTTTTGAAGTAATTAGGTTTGAAAGTGGCGAAGCACTTCTTTTTTTCTTGGAAGATCACCCTGAAAAATTCAATATCATCTATCTTGATATTTTGATGAAAAAAATAAATGGAATAGATACTGCTAAAAGAATAAAAGAAATAAACCCTAATATTTCAATTGTATTTTTAACTAGTACAGAGTCTTTTGTCTTTGACTCTTTTGAGGCTAGTCCAACAAACTATCTAATTAAAAATAAAGATGATAAAAAATTTGAAGCTATCTTTATTAATTTTATAGAAAATTTTGAAACAAGTATGACACAAACCCAGTTTATTTACCAATCAAGAACACAGAATATTAATTTACCTTTTAATAAAATTATTTATTTTGAGATATTTAAGCGCATTATTATTATTCATACAACTGACTTAGGAAATATAGAGTTTTATGGTAGTTTGAACTCTTTAGAAGAAAAGCTTCAAGGCCAATTTTTTGTTAGAACACACAGATCTTTTCTTGTTAATTTACAGTATGTATCAAAAATTACGAGTCAAGATGTTTATCTAAAAACTCATAAAACCCTTCCTTCATCACGACACTACTATAACGATGCTAGAGAAATTTTGAGTAATTATCTGCTGGGGGTGGTTATTAATGACTGATTTTATTGTTATCTTATCATACATATCATCTACATTATTTTTATATTTATATATTCGTAATTATTCCCAATATTTTCCTTTTAGAAAATGTGCATGGATTGCGATTACTTTTATATTTTTAGCCACCCTGCTACCTTTATTAAACTTTTCTTGGTTAGACGAGTATATGCATATCAGACTATTTTTTGCAGTTGTCGCATACTTTATTGCTTTTCCAGGAATCTTTAGAACAAATATTGTCAATTATCTTTTCTTAACTTTTAATTTTATTCTTAAAACATATTGCTTCTTTTTATTCTTTTCAGCTATCTTTGCTACGGCAGAATCAGTATCATTATCTCTTTCATGGATAAATGATTCTTATTATTATCATCTCACCCATGTTTGTACGTATCTTGCTTCTTCGATGTCTATTATGTTTTTAGACCATCTTTTATTAAATACTAAATTAAAAGATTTACTTACTTCAAAGCGTCTAATGGGATTCTTACTAAGCATTCAAATTATTATGCTTTTAAATCTTGTTGCAATCACCAACGGTCAAGTTTATTCTTTTGATGATTCTTGGTATAATGTTTTAGTCATGGTTATTTCAATTTCTGTTTTTGCTATTTATTTTATCATTCGTTTATTTACTGCTAATTTGAGTTATTTAATTGGATATAAATCTAGAACTAAAACGCTTGAAAAACAACTAAATATTCAGTTAGACCATTATCATGTATATGAATCTCAAGTCAGAGATTTTCTTAAATTTAAACATGATTACACTAAAACACTCAATGCAATGAATCTACTTTTAGATCAAAAAAACTATACTGCAGTTGTTAATGTTTTATCCAGTTCAATTACCAACCTTAGTAGTTTAAAACTTAGTTATAAAGAGTATTCTAACAATGTTATTATAGATGCTCTATTAAACAATTATGCTCGTAAATTTAAATTAATTGAAAGTGAGTTTTCTTCTACTGCCTTTCTATCAATGGATTTACCTTTTAACGACTTAGACTTAATTAAATTATTTTCAAATATTATGGATAACTGTTATGAAGCAGTCTCAAAGGTTAAACAGTGTGAAAATAGATTTGTTACGATTGATAGCACAGTAAAAAATGGTTTTCAATTATTAACGATTACAAATAGTTCTAATAAAACTCCTATGAAACAAGAATCATACACAAGCAAAAGAAATAAAATGCTTCATGGATTTGGGCTTAGTATTATCAGTGAGATTTTAGAAAACATTGGTGGCTTTATTTTATACAAGAAGACAACAATTAATACTATTCCTTGTTTCCAATTAGTTTTGCACATTCCTTTAGATGAACATAAAAAACCACTATAGATTTTTCTAAAGTGGTTTTTTCATTTGTTTTTAGTCTACTATATTTAAATTATTTTTTCTATCTATAATATCTTGATACATCTCTTCAAACTGATCTACTGAATTTTCAAATCGATAATTTTTAATAAATTCTTTGTATGCTTTTAGATTATTTTCTCTTGCTTGTTTGTTTTCAATCCAATATTCAATCTTGTCTTTTAAATCATTTGTATTTCTATTCTTATAAGAATTATTAGCTTCTATTGAAAAGAATCTTGATGCTGATTTTTTAGCATTAGAGATAATGGGAACAACTCCACTAGCAATCGCTTCTAAGCACGACATACCTTCAATTTCAATTTCAGCAGAGTGAACAAACATATAAGAAGTTTCTAGTGCCTTCATTAATTCTTGTTTATTTAAAAAGCCGAATTTAACATCAATGTGATATTTATTAGCTAATTTTCTTAGTTTTTTCTCTTGTTTGCCCTTACCAGGTAAGACAAGTTCGATTCTATCTTTATACTTTGACTTAGCAATTGCTTTAATTGTAATATCTTGTGCTTTTTCTTTGGAATATCTTCCAATTGAAATGATTCTAATTTTATCATCAGATGGATGGTTTACTATCGTTGTAAAATCATTTATCACGCCATTAGAAATAACATATCTAGTGGCATTTGTATATCTTTTAGCTGCAAATTCACTGCTCATTTTTGAAAGTAAGTGAAGGTTATCAACTTTTTTATAAAAAGTATCAAAGTAAATATAGGCCATCCAGTTTACTAGAGGGCTCAATCGTCTTACCCCTGCCCCATATGTAATGTTTTCTGGCATAATATGATAAGATGTCACCACTGGTATATTCAGTGATTTAGCAATTTCATTAGTTACTCTTGAGAGTTTAAAAGGAAATACTAAATGGCATATATCAATATCACTTAAAGCCTCTCTAATTTTTTTCTTATCCGCAACGGCAAATTTCATGTCTTGCTTGCTGATGATACCATTAACTAATGGTATTTTTTTTTCTTCAAGCGAATAAATATGACTTTCATTTTTAGTAGCTATTGTTAATACTTTAACAGTATGTCCTCGTGCAGCACGTGCTTCTTTAAATCTCTTAGTTGTTATTGTTCCACCATTTGATTGATTTTCATAATTGTCAATCACAAATAAAATGTTCATATAAATGTCCTTCTTAATTTAACTTAATCTATAATACAGGTACTTATATGTTACCATACTATTACTTTTTTTATGCCTAAATAAGTTATTTGATGTGATTAAACTCCTCATTTAGGCTATATTCAGCTTTTTTTAAATAAAAAATAAATGATTTAATGCTAAAGATTATAAAATATTATTTATAATTATTTTTTCCCAAATAAATGATTCATATAGCGTTCTGGAGCATTTAAGAAAGATTGATAATCTTTTACAACTGGATGTTCTGCGTAATTGATAGATTCTATTGTATCTGAAAAATGATATATAACAGCACCTGGGTATGCAAGTAATATAGGAGAGTGTGTACAAATAATAAATTGGCTGCCTTCTTTTACATATTGATCAATTAAAGATAATAGAGTAAGTTGATTTTGAAATGATAAGGGAGTTTCTGGTTCATCTAGTAAATATAATGCTTGAGGTCTAAGTTTAGATGCAAAAAATCTTATATATCCTTCTCCGCGAGAAGCATTTTTAAATTCATTTACCATATCTGACATCATTCTGGTATTACTTTTATATAGTCCTTTTTCCATTATTTTACCAATAGAATTGCTATTACCATGTTTTTTTACTGACTCTTCATACATCAACTGATTTTCTTTTTCTTCTTTATCTACCCATGTTAAAAAAGAATAAAAATCTTCACCTTGAAAATGATATCCTTTTTTAAGTTTAGTACTCCAAGCTATTTTGTACTCACTATATTTACTTAACTGATAATTAATATTTTTAGAAACTTGAATGCTATTTGTTAAATAACTGATTGCTCTAAGCAATGTAGTTTTTCCTGATCCATTTTCACCAGTAAAAAATATAATTGGTGCATCTAAATCTATTTTATCAAAATTGATAACATTATACGGATATTCATTCTTATTACTTCTATTTTCAAGAGATTTTAACATTTTATCATTTCCTTTGTTATCATTAAATAATTTTTCTATCTTATGCCATACCACCATTTACAAATATAACTTGTCCATTAATCCATTTACTACTTATAATCGAAAAAACTGCTTCTGCAATATCATCAGGCATTCCTATTCTTTCCATTGGATTTAACTGGCTTATTGCTTTTATTTGTTCATCAGTTTTGCCTGCTGTAAAAAGTGGTGTAGCAACAGGTCCAGGAGCAATCGCATTAATGCGTATATTGATTCCTTTAGCTTCTCTTGCCAAAATAAGTGTCATTGTTTCAACTGCTGACTTTGATGCTGCATATGCACCGTAATTAACAGTTTGTGCACGAGTGACAGTTGTTGAAAAGTTTAATAGACTGCCTTCTTTTGAAAGATATTCTAATGCATATTTAGAAGCAATAAATGCTCCACGCACATTTATACGTATTATATCATCAAATATGTTTAAATCTAAGGTTTTTATTGGTGAAAGTTTCATTATACCTGCAGTATTAATTACAACATCAATACTTCCCAATGCTTTTTTTGTTTTTTTATATATTTGAATTACCTGATTTTCATCCGATATATCACCTTCAACTATTATATTTTTAGCACCGGATTTATTAAATTCATTTGATAATGTATTTGCTTTATCTTTATTCCCAACATAATGTATGCCTATTGAATAACCTTTACTTGCAAAAAGTCTTGCTACTGATTCTCCTATACCACCTGTAGCACCAAAAATTAAAACATTTTTCATAAATTCCTCCGTAAGTTACATTTTTATATTTTTGTAACTTGTTTTAGTTTATATCTTTTTCTAATCTTGTCAATTAACTAACTCTTATTAATAAACTTTGATATACTATTATTATATGGAGGTGTCTTATGAAATTATCAAAGGAACTCATTTTAGATGTTACTGAATCACTTATCATAAAGCAAGGATTTGAAACAACTACATTATCTAGTGTGAGTAAAATGTTAAATGTTTCTCATGCTGCTATATATAAATATTATTCTAATAAAGAAGATGTATTTGAAAACTTAGCTCTAAGATGGATATCAAGAATGTTTGATCATTTATTTACATGGCAACCTAATAATAGCGAATCCCCTTTACACGATTGGTTATGGCTATTAGCTACAACCAAAAAAGACTTATATTTAGAAAATCCTTATATGTTTAATCTCTACAATGAATATATTGAAAAAAATTCTCATCTTATAAAATCTCATTTAGAAAGTTTATATACAAAATCAGAAAGTCTTGATGGTAAAAAAAATGGCTACGCAGTTGTTAATGCGTTTGCCATCTTTCATAATCCTAATTTTTGCGATACATGGTCAAGACTTTCCTATCAAGAAGACTTTGAGAAAATATGGGAACTTATATCTAGATAGCTATTCTTTATGTTAGTTATCTAGATTTTTTTATAGTTTTTATCTACTCATATACTTCATAATTTCTTTAAATACTAATAATTCTCTTTCAGCAATATCATTATATATGTTCTTACTATATGCGGTTTCATTAGTTTTAATTGCCTCTTCAATAGATATCCATATTGGATTAAAATTTTGAGTTATTTCATATCCCTGGAAATTAGTCTCATTTTTTATATCACTTATTTCAACTAGATAGTATTTTGATTGCATAGAAAACACCTTTGTTTGATCCGTTTTAGACTTACCATAAGTATCAATAATTCCAAATTCTTTATTTTTTAAAACAGTATATCCTGTCTCTTCCAATACTTCTCTGTTTAGAGCATCAATAAACGTTTCGTTTTCATCAAGTCCTCCACCAGGTAACTTTACCTCATCATTGTCGCTTGCTAAAACGAGTATTTTATTATTCTTTATAATAATTGCTCTAGCTGCTTTTCTGTCAAATTCAGTAGAACCATTACTTTTATATTCTATCCCTATAGTATAATTAAACATTGAAAACTCCTTCAATTTATTTTTTATTAACAGCGTTATCCTTCTTTTAAAAAATGAGGAATAACATATTTTTTTATAATGCCCTTAATAGCTATTCTATTTCATTAGCAACATTTCATAACTTAATTTAATAAAAAGTGATTAGTTACTTTACCATGCATACGTTTTTCTGTACATAATATGCATAGCACCTTATATGATAATTAAATAATCACTCATCCCTGCATTTTTACGCTTTTATTAAGATAAATATGTGATTTTCTGAAGTGCTTTATTTTTAAATAAATAGATCCTACTTCATATTGATTGATAATCATTTATTCCTAACTTTTCTGATTGCTTTTTATTTAAAACAATGCTTAAATTTTCTAATTAATGGCTCTTTCATACCTTCATTAAACCACTCATGATATAGTTTAAAAGGTTCAATTAAGTCGTCTTTATAATAACTCATGATTTGATTTACAGTTAGAAAGGCTTGAGCATAAAGTAATTCAAGTGTCAAGTTACTTTCTTTATCGTATGAATCTGCACCAAACATACTAATACTTTCATCGCCTATTTTTAATTTAGAATTGATTATTTTTTCTTTTTCTATTTTGACAACTTCTTCGTATTGTGCCTCGCTAAGTAAGTATTTTCTTGGCATATAAAAACAAAATCCTTCTTCAAACCAAATATCACTATCCCATGGCATATCAACAAATAATTCACTATCATGAGTCATCTCATGAGTTAAAATAGTTAATATTTCTTCTTTAATACTATTTTTATAGTATGAAGTAATGAATTCTTTTTTCTTAAATAGTTTCTCATAATAATTTAGCCAATATACTTCCAGTGGTTCAATATAAATTACTCCATTACGCGTAAACGCTGGAATGCGATTATCTGAAAAAATATTTGTTGCTAAGTCATATGTTGTATAAACGATTGCTTCAGGCAGTTCAATCAAATAAAAATTTTTCTTCAGTTTTTCAAGTATATCATCTATTCTATTGTTTAAGTAATCTATCATTTCTTTACGTATGATATAATCTTCTTTATTCTCATATGCATAAACAATTTTAATCATTGGTTTTTTCATTTTATCACCTATTTTTCTAGTAAATTGGATCCTATATTTTTTCTTTTTTTACAATCGCTTGATAAAAAATATAGATTCCCAAGAAAAGTGTAAATAGTACTGCAGAATATGCAGAAAATCTTTCTACTAGACCAAAGATACTTTTTGGTAATAAACTTGTTCCTATTGCGCCAAATATCATCAAAGATATAGTAATAATGGATATATTTGTTATAAGCTTGTACATTCTATTTTTGTATCCACCTATTATAAGTACTACAAGAGATATTATAGATAGTAAAACAACTATCCCTGTAACGATTAGATGCATAGTGCTTTTAAATGAAGTGCTTGTATTGCCTGCTTCTTCTAATGGAAATAAGTTATATCCAATAACATTGATCAAGTTCATAACAGACCATATATAAACACCTATTTTAGTTAATTTATCATTCTTTTTTTTAAAATATAGGCATAAAACTAGACAACAAATTAGCGTTAGAATGCCGTAAATTATAACATAGATATCAGCAATACTTTTTGAAGGGGCACTACTTGATGTTAAATCACTAATTGCTTGTTTAAGCCAATTGTAGTTTGGATAATTTAAACCTCCTATGACATCATGTAATAGATAGAAAATAAACGCAAATAATCCTGTTAAGCCTAAATACCCAATTATTTTATTTTTTGTCACTCGTTTTTCCTCTAGTGTTTATATTTGATCTTATATTCTATCATTTATTATAACATAAATAAATTCTTCTATTACAGACATTTAAGTTACCCGTTATTATTTATTCCATCAAATATAAAAGAAAAAGAAATGACTGATCACTTCTTTTAATTTAAGTCTAATCTTAAGTACAAATATATTTTCTAGAAGTTATAAGCATACTTTTCTTCACTTTTTTTATATGACTCATTGACCATTTCAGCATGTATTGCAATAGCTACAGAAAGCCCTTGTGCGACTGCTGTAGCTATTTGATAACTGCCTGAAAGTTTAACATCGCCTGCTAAGTAGACACCAAAACAGCTTGTTTTTCCCTCTACTGTTGTTTTAATAATATTCTTTTCTTTTTCTAAATTGAGTTTATCAGCAAACTCAAGATTCATTTCTACAGAGGTTTTAATAAATGCTGCATTTCTCTGATATACTTTTTTATTTTCTAATTCTATTGATTCAAGTAGACCATTATTACCATGCAAAGCCTTAATTTTTTCGTTAACTACTTTAATACCATTTTCAAATAAAATATTTATTTCTATTTCACTTAAGACTTTTTTACCATTAGTAAAAACAATTAAATCGTTATTCCATTGAGAGATCATTTTAACGTAATGGTAACTATGCTCATCTTCTAGAAATAACGCCAACTGGTGGTCTTTATGTTCCCATCCATCGCAAAAAGGACACGGAAAGATGCTTTTACCATAATATTCTTTAAAACTTTGATATTCTGGTAATTTATCTTTTACGCCACTAGCAATGATAACTTTTTTTGATTCATATACTTTTTTTTCATTAGTAGTTACAAAAAAAGTATTATTATCTTTTATAATATCAATTGCTTTATTTTGAAGTCTTACAATATTTGGATATTTTTTTAAGTCCTTATAAGCTTTTTCATAAAATTCCTTGGGACTTATACTATCGTTAGTCAAAAAGCCATGTGTTTCATATGTGACTCTATTTCTTGGTAAATCTTCACTTATAACTAATACCAAACGCTTAGCTCTTCCTAACGTTAATGCAGCGCTTAGACCTGCAGGTCCACCACCAATAATAATTACATCATAATTCATTGTAATATCCTCTTTTCTTCTTTTAGTGTATAAGAAGAATAGCACCAGATCTTTCTTAATGCAAATCATTTGCATTAAGGTAAATATTTTACAACTTATTATTTTTATATACTCAAGTAAATTTAAAAAGAAATACATCAAATACAGTTTCTAAAACTATATAATGATCACGATTACTTAACTTTTAATTTTTTCTAATCTGTTAAAAGTAGCCCTTGAATACTAAAATAAATGAACTATTTTCTTAATGGTATTTTTTTATTTAACTCCTAAAATAACTTGCCAATAATAGCCATTATACTAAACATCGTAACGATAATTGAAAATATAATAAAATAAAATATAAAAAATCCAGTATTTTTTATGAATTTACTACCGTCATTTGTAGAGCGATACTGAATAACTAAAGGGTGTTGGTAACTTTTAAATAGCCAAATATCATAAAATCTTTTTTTAAATTTTTTCCATGTTATAAAGAAAATAATTGTTATAGTTAATGTAATTACTATTGATATCATAACAGCATAGGGAAAATCTATGAACCCGTTGTAATTATGGAAAATATTAGGAAGACTTCCTATGGTTTCTAGTATAATCAGTAAACCCATGACAAGCCCTAAAAATGCTGAAACAGTTGGGATAAGGATAATTACTTTTAAAGGGATATAATATATCAAAACTGTTTTTCTTGAATCCAATTTTTTTTCATTCTTAACAATGTATTTAATAGCAACCGGTAATAACAGATATATGCTTATAATGAAAGTTATTACTGAACTTAGAAAAATTAAACTATATGATGTAGATTGCATAATATACCTACTTTCTAGAGGTGGTAAATTAAAAAATTATGTGAAGTTTTACTGTAAGACACAATATCAATCAAATACTTACTATTAAGTTTATAAAAATTATATTTATCATTAATCTTCATAATAGTGAAGATGTAATAGCGGATAATTTCTTCCCTGGCTATCTAACTCTAATCTACTTTTAATCTCAAACCCTATTTTTAGATAAAAATCTAGAGCTTGATGATTTTGTTCATTCACATCCACGTATTTTACGTTTAAATTCTTTATTGAAAAATCTACAAGTTTTTTTCCTATACCTTGGTTTCTAAACATAGTATCAATAAACAACATTTCTATTTTCCTATTTTCAACGCCTATAAAACCAAGCATTTCATTTTCCTTTAAAAAAACAAATAAGTTCTCTATACTCATAAGAGCATCATTGACTTCAGCTTTGATTGCTATAAGATTTTTTTCTGATAAAAAATGATGAGTTTCTCTAACTGAATTTTCCCAAATGGTTAACAGTTTATTAACAAAATCAATTCGAGTATTCATTGGTATATTTTTAATCATAATTTAGTTTTCTCCTTTAAAATGAATATGATATAAAAAATGATAAGTAGTTTTTTCTATTACTACTAATCTTTAATGACCAACTATTTTTATTTAGTATCATATCCATTTTGATACGATTGGCTTGTGCAATTAAATAGATTGTTTATTTTAAATTCATCCATTTTTCTTTGGTTAGGATGTTGGTATGACCAGTACGATATTCATCTAAAAGAGTCAATTTAATATTGGGTGTCGTTCGATAATAAGTAAAACCGCACTTTTCTTGTAGACCTTTAGATTTTATATTTCCATCGTAGTATCCACACCAAATAACATTCATCCCAAGTTCTTCAAAGCCATAACGAATAAGTTCTTTTACCGCTTCTGTCATATAACCATTTTTCCAAAATTCTTTTCCAAGCCAATATCCTAATTCACATTCATCATTCTTGTCACTCATGTTGGTATGGCCATTTAGTTTGAGTTCAATGCTTCCAATTGCCCTATTATTTTCTTTCAAGCATATAGCATAGCATTCTTTTCCATTAAGAACATTTTTAATAACTGCTTTACTTTCGTCTAGGCTCTTATGTGGAGGCCATCCTGCAATGGGACCAACATCAGGATCTTTTGCGTACTCAAACAAACTTTCCGCATCACTGCTATTCCAAGGGCGTAATATTAATCTTTTAGTTTCTAATTTCATTTTTATACCTTCTATTTAAATTAATTTTTTACTATATGAGTAATATATTATAAACAAATATTTAAAATTCTCAATAAAGATCTTATCCTTTACTCATTCTTTTTAACAGATATAATAATTGTTTCACATTCTGAACAATAATTAGCTATTGTCTTTTTTCTTGTAAAAAGCGGAAATTCAGATATAGCAAAACCATCCTTAGATGTAGTAAATATTGTTGCCGGTATTTTACCATCTTTTTTAATCCATTGATTACGCATTGTAATTGCTGGAATAAAACCTTCTTCCATTTCTTTTTTACAGTAAGGGCATATCATAGAATTTTCACTCCTTTTTTTGACAGAACTATAACAAAATTTATAACTATTATACTGAAACTAAGTATAATAAAAAATGCTATAATAATCACTCGAATTATAGCATTTTTACTCAATTTATTCAAATATATATCTAAGATTTTTAAGCTCTAGCAATATTAAACATCATATGAATCATATAGTTAAAACAGATTTCTTGTTTATTCATAGTCCAGAAAAAAACATTATCTATATTTTTTTTAGTTTTCTAATCTACTTGAACTCATTTAGTAATAGCAAGAAACCAATAAAATTTGCAAGAATTTTATTGATTCAAACAATTACTTTTACAGGATTTTTCAGATAAGACTTAGACATGTTTACTGTTGAGATTAGTTTATTAATGAGAAACTCTATTTTTATTGAGCCTATTTACATTTATTATAACTGTTATGATCATCAATGCACTTGTAAATGCATATGTTTGTATCACTAATCCAAATGAAGTATTAAAGAAATAATAAACTATAACTGCAAGTGTTAAAACAGCTACATTCAATACTATCTGAGCTATAGGTTTGTATACTTTAGTTAGTAATTCATTCATTTTATCTGTCTTGAATAATACATATAGAATATTAATCATCCATAGTATTAATGTAATCATAAATCCAAAATAAGCTGTGCTCTTAGAAATAATTTGGACAAAATCATTTTGCGAATATTCAGAACTGACTTCCAATACAGAAATAAAATTAAATACTGATTGAATCAAATAAAGTATGCAAATGACTAATGCTATGCTTATAAGAACTACTCTAATTTTTTTCTGCATAAATTCTCCCTTCGCGATAAAATGAATACACTCTTGCTTAGCCTATTAAGTGATTCAATAACTTCTTCATTTATTTTACTTAGCTAAGTATTTCATAAATTTTGATATTCAGGATGTTATCTAATCAATTATATGAGTTTATTTTATCGATACTCTTTTAATATCTCTTTGAGTTCTTAGTACGTTTGATATATCTTTTATTAAATCTGATATTACAACTATATTTTCATGATATTTTTATTCTGATAATCTACTTTAAAATTGAATGATTAATACAGTAAATGCAATTATAAGACCCAGTAAAACTGATAATTGTATAAAAAGAAACGTTAAACTCTTATTATTCGTATATTCATCAACTGTCTTATCTTTACTTTGCTTTGCAATGACTTCAAATGTTAGAGCAATTACAACTGCAGATAATTGAAATGCCATTTGAGCAATAGTTTCATTAATCAAAAAGCCTAAAGCTCCCAATAAATATATACTTCCATTTAAAAAAATAAATAATTTAGTCTTATATAATTCCTTCATCTTATTTAACTCCTGACTTTACAGACTAAGAAACATTTCAAAATCTGTATTTACTTTCTTTGACTCTGACTTGATTATTAACCTTAGATAGGCAATAAAGCATTAACAGATTTCGCTATATTCAATACAATATACAATGATCCCTATATATGAATACTATTTTAAATTAGTAATACGCTTCAGCATAGTTTAATATACAAATACTGACATAAAATCAGTTTTATCATTAGTTCTTGTAACAATTAAAATACCGTATTCTTTACTTAACTGTTTCTAAATTTTGTCAGAATAATTGTTTTAATAACTGATATTAAGTTCTGAACATATAACTATTTTTACAATCTTTATTGTGCCTATAATGAGAACAATATTTTTTATTAAATATACTTCTTGTTCTTATAAAGTATTTTAGCCTCACTTGTTATATTGTTAATGAATTCTGTTTTAGCTTCCGTATAACCATCACGATCATGTTCATAAATTTTCCATAGTTTTAATTTTAAAGACTCATATGCTTTAGAAATATCCTCATGTTCTATCAAAAAATCTCTAAAATATAATTCATCAATATCATTTGTTTTTCTAACATGAATATGAAAGACTCTATCTGCAAAACCTTCTGGAGTGTATCCTTTATTAAAAGTAGCCCTTCCATTTTTTTGGTTCATTAGAATATAGTTATTACCTTTTAATTTGTCTACTACATGAGCAAATTCGTTTTCCTCAACAATAATCATAATATCAACAATGTCTTTAGCATATATAGTTGATATAGCCGTACTGCCAATATGTTCAATTTTATTTACTCCTAGTAAATCAGTTAATGGTGTCTTTTCATCACTAAACCACTTTTCCCACTCTGATTTATGTGGCACTAGAAAAATAGGAAACAATTCCCATAATTCTTTTAGAGTCATTTCACTTAATTTTTTCTTCATTATAAGCCCTCCTTTATATCATTTAAAATGAAAGATTGTTAATTTAGCACCATTTTTTTAAAGCCAAAATGCTATAACTCTCACTTGAATTATAGCACTTCAATCATACTTATTTCAAAATTTTATAATCATTCTTTAAACTATACTTAATTTTAGTTCACCTATAGTTAAAAATTTTTTTGATACAGAATATTTACTAATTTCAGTCAAATACTAGACTGATAAATTTTAAAATTTTATCGTTAGACTCTAACTTTTTATTTTAAGGAAAGCAATACCACGTTCTCTATATGCGGGGTCAGGTGCGAATTGCTTGAAAAATAGGTCTTGTGTGTATCGAAGTAATATGAAAACACTTGTTTTCATATTCACTCATACAATATAAAATGTATCAAAGAAATATATATTTGATTTTAATAATTGAAATGTCAATTGTTTGAAGTGAAGTTATCTTTTTTGTTGCTTTTAAAAAATCATTTAATGAATTATTCATAACACAAAAACGGGTTACAAAAACATCCTTTTTTTCAACATCTTTTTTTAACATATCATTCATTGTTTCATAAGATTCTTTCAACTTACTATATCGAAAAATAATAATATTTATTTCTTCTGTTTTTTTTCTAACTTTTCTTCTATGTGCAGCATTTAAACTACTAATTATCAAAGCAACTAAAAAACCTGTTCCTAAGCTCATCGTAATATCATAATCAAAGGAATTCTTATCTTGAAGTGTACTAGAATATATAAACGAAATCAGCATTAGAATTACAGAAACAATAGTAACCAATTATTTGAAAAAAACCTATTAAAATACCATGAAGATTTATACTTGATTGTCATTCTTTCATATTTATCATTATAATTTGGCAGTATATCTAATCTAAGATAAAATGGTTTTATACATTCCTCAAAGACCGTACCCAGTAGAACATAAGAATTATCAAAAAATTCTTTAATCTCTGGTAAATCATATTTTTCTTTAAAATAGTTCCAAAAGTTGACTTGTACCCGCTTATATTCATCAGAAAAAATATTTGTATATACTGTATAGAGTATTATAATCATTGCGGTCATTAAATATATCTAGATGTAAAATGTATTCATCACTTACACCAATTTGAATATTATAACCCGATTTTAACTGACTATTACGCATATGATCTTCCTTCATATGCATAAATGTCGCGTCCTTATCGGTCCTGGAATAAGAATTACGACTTAGCCCTATTGTTTCTAAATGATTTTGATACTCTACGAGTTTAGTCAAGTATTTATTAATGTGCTCATAATACTTTTGTAGCGCCGTTTTTCTCTGACCTTTTCCATACTTGAATTCAACTAATGCTTTTTCTGCTTCTATTACTAAAAAATCTTCAATCTTTTTTAAATACTCTATTTCATAAACATCATAAATTGAAAAATAGATACCAAACATTTGATATCTTTCATTTAATTCTTCAATCTTTTTAGTTATTTTCTTATATAACTTATCTCTAAATTTCTCAATCGAACCTCGCCATACAAATGTATATTTGTTGGCGACTGATTCAATCTTTGTTCCATCTATATATAACTTTTCAGTATTAATATTTTCTTTCTCTATCAGATGTTTGGTTAATTCATAGAAGATATTATCAATTCAATTAACTAAATATTTATCCATAAAGTTTTAATTGTCTGGTGGCTAGGCATTAGTTCATCGGTTAGCCACATTATTCTAATATCGTTTCTTGCTGCTTTTTCCATTGCTCTTAAAGACTGTATTTTTTCCATTTGACAAAACATGATCAGTTTTAACATTTGAACAGAATTATAACCGATTCGTCCTCTTTGGTCTTTATCGATTATTAAGTATTTTTTTATCTCCAGTTTACTAAATACTTCGTCAAAAGTTCTAACTTCACTATCAAAAGGTATTTTTATGTCTAATTCTAGTGGTAATTTTAACTGTTTTGAGTTAAAATTATTATGTATTATTTGATTAGTTTGCATACTACAATTATACCAAAAAACCGCCCTGAAATTCCAGAGCGGTTTTCTTGTTATTTAGGTTGTAACTATTTTATTTCGTTACAGCCCCTTTTTTATTTTAATACATTTGTGGTGTAGGTATGGTTTGTTCTTTATCTTTAATTTCAACAACAGCAGCTTCAGATGTAATCATTAATGCACCAATGCTAGAGGCATTTAAAATAGCATTTCTTGTAACTTTTGTTGGGTCTATAATACCTTCTTTGAGCATATTAACCCATTTGCCTTCTTTTGCATCAAATCCAAAATCTTTATTTTGTTTTCTTTGTTCTGTTAATATATCTTGACCATCATATCCAGCATTTTCTGCAATTTGATAAAGTGGTTCGGATAGTGAATCAATTACAGCTAAAATACCTTTATATATATCTATGTGACTATCTTTAAGTGTTTGTTTAAGTTCTGTTTGAATGTCAACTAAGATAGAACCTCCACCTGCAACTATACCTTCTAAAATAGCTGCTTTGGTTGCATTTAATGCATCTTCTATTCTTAATTTCTTTTCTTTAAGTTCAGCTTCAGTTGCTGCACCTACTTTAATAATTGCCACGCCACCAGCAAGTTTAGCAAGTCTTTCTTGTAGGCGTTTTTTATCATAATCTGAAGTAGATTGATTTACTTGTGCCTGAATTTCTTGAATGCGTTTTTCAATCAATTCTTTTTTACCTTGTCCACCTATAAGTGTTGTTGTATCTTTTTTAACTAATGCTTTTTGAACTAAACCAAGATCTTCTAGTTTTAAATCTTGAAGTTTCATTTGTAAGTCTTTTGCATAGAAGGTTGCACCAGTTAGAATTGCAATATCATTTAACATATCTTTTTGGTTGTCACCAAAGCCAGGGGCTTTAGTTGCAACAACATTAAATGTTCCTCTAAGTTTATTTAATATGAGTGTAGATGTAACTTCATTTTCAATATCATCAGCAATAATTAATAAAGGTTTATTTGCTTTAACTACTTGTTCTAGTATTGGTAAGATATCTTGAATTGTTGAAATTTTTTGATCTGTTACTAAAACATGAGGATTTTCTAGTTCTACGGTCATTGTTTCACGGTCATTTATAAAATATGGTGAGATATAACCCTTATCATACTGCATACCTTCAACAACTTCTAACTCCGTTTCAAATCCTTTAGACTCATCTACTGAAATCACACCATTTTTTGAAACTCTGTCCATTGCCTCAGCAATAATTTTTCCAATTTCTCTAGAAGATGCACTAATACTTGCAACATTTTCTATGTCTTCTCTTGTTTCAACAGGTCTAGATTTTTCTAATAACTTTTTAGCCACTTCTTTACCGGCACGCTCAATACCTTCTCTAACTAAAACTGGGTTTGCACCATTATCAACTGCTTTAAATCCTTTATGGATAATGGATTGTGCTAGTAATGTTGCAGTAGTTGTACCATCTCCTGCAACATCATTAGTTTTTGATGCAACTTCATATAATAGTTTAGCACCCATATTTTCATATGGATCTTTTAATTCAACTTCTTTTGCAATGGATACACCATCATTGGTAATTAGTGGAGAACCATATCCTTTATCTAAAACAACGTTTCTTCCTTTAGGTCCAAGGGTGATTTTTACTGTATTAGCAAGTAAATCTACCCCTTTAAGTAAAGATTGTTTTGCATCTTTACCATAACGAATTTCTTTACTCATTTAATAGTAACCTCCTTATGATTAATTATTTTTCTACGATTGCGAGTATATTTTTTGATTGAACTAATAAGTATTCAACCTCATCTAGTTTGACTTTGGTTCCAGCATACGACTGATAAATAACTTCATCATTTACCTTGATATTTTCAACTTTTGGACCTATTGAAATTACTTTACCCATGGCTGGTTTGTCTTTATCTTCAGTCGCCAAGATAATACCACTGACAGTAGTCTTTTCTTCTTTTTTAACTGATAAAACGACATAGTCTTCTAATGGTCTAATCACAATATCACCTCCATTTCTGGCACACTACTTATCTTAGTGCCAATCTAATTATTATTATATTCAAATAAAAAATGTTGTCAAGTCTTGCAGATCAAAAATGTGATATCTACCAAATGTTGTAAAAAATAGGTGATAAATCACCCTTTATTAAACCCGGTATCTAATATCGGTTTTCTTTTATAATATAATTGGGTGATGTCAATTGAATTATTGTATACCAGAAACTTTAGTAAATGAATTTCTCAAACACTCTAACCTAAGATCTAATCATGGTTGTTATACCATTACTGATACCTTTAAAGATTATTGGGATGACTTTTTAACAAATAATCCACATTTAAATATTCGACCAACTGTTCATGAAAATGTTAAACGTATTTTAGAATGCCGTACACCTAAATTAGGTTATGCATTATTTGAATGTCCTAATTGTGAAAATTATCATATCGCTTATCATACCTGTAAATCTAGATTTTGCAATTCGTGTGGTGTTAAATACGTAGTGTGTATGCCCAAAATAATTTACTTGACTGCTCCCATAGACATATCACCTTTACAATACCTAGTTCCTTATGGAACCATTTTAGACGTAAACGTTCTAGACTAAATTTATTATTTGAAGCGGTGAACCAAACCCTTAAATATATGTTACTTAAACATGGTAAATATAAAAACTATCAAGCCGGATTATAAATATCAATATAAGAATGTACAATTTTGTGCAATTAAGATTCCTCACTTTTACTATATTAAAAGCACTTCCATATATCAAAATGAGTTCATCAATTGTTCCTAGTTTCAGTACTATATTTTCTTCATTATCACTTGATGAATTACTTAACTCGGTCATATAATAATTATAGAGCTTGTATAACTCTGAGACTATACTAGTTCCATGCTCTTATAATTCTTCTTCAATAATTGATACAATCTCAATTGCATCAGAACCATCTATTTCTGGCTTTTGAATCTCTGAAAGGTTACTATTGTAGCTATCAGAAAGCGAATGGCTTAATGTTTCATTTGGTTGGTTACGCTTCATTGTATTAATCATTGAATGGTCATGTGATTCATGAGTGTACTCATGAGTAAGTGCAAATTGATTGATTGATATTGCAAAAAAAGAAATTGTTACAATAACAGTTAAAAAAATTGCTAGAAACAAAGTGGTTATTTTTTGCTCGATTATTTTCATAGTTTATCTCCTATTATATTTTTTTATATTTATTTAAAATTATGTGCCACTGATAAAGACAATAAGATAATTACTTTCAATAATGTATATAAAATATATGGCTGAATCCGATATTTCTAGATACAAATACGGATCATCCCAATTCACGCAGTACTCGTCCGGCACACTAGATGCTCTTTTGTAACTTTCAAATCTTGAGTCATATTCCCACTCAAAATCTTCATTTCTTTCTTCTTGAAAACTATGTTGAGACAAAAAATCCAATGGTTTCTCTTCAAATTTAAACACAGTATATTGGGAACGCCGTCCAGGTACAGGAAAAAAAGCCATATCACATGCGATATGGCTGTTTTCCTATAAACTTGATGGCTTTATAAGGCTATTTTAATTCAAGCAATACAATGTTCTCTACGTGCGGGGTAAGGTGTGAATTGCTTGAAAAAAGTTCCTCGTGTGTATTGAAGTAATATGAAAACACGTGTTTTCATATTTACACATGCAATATAAAATATAGCGTAGTAACATATTTCTTATAATTTCTTATAATTTTTTATTATTTATGATAAAACCACTGATAAATCAAATATTTTCTTATCTCTTTTATTTGTTAGATCAAAACTATCATCTATCAACTTATAAACTTCATTTGAATCATCAATATTATCTAAAACGATAGAAATTCAATTTTCTATATTCATATGATATGCCTTTAAATACCTTATATTTTCCCTAAAAAAATCGGTCATATCTCTATCAACTTCAACATTTAAGATTGTTATAATTTCATTCCATCAAGCCCCAATTTATCTTTACTGACATCCATAATAAGTCCAAACCATTTTATATTTCTCTGATGTCTCATAACAGCATAATCAGGAAATAATCTAAAAGGATAATCTGGACTTACTTGATATGTCTTTTTGACATAGTCAAGCGCATCTTATCTTGTCATAGGTATTATGATGAACACATATTATTGACTTACTAGATTAATTATTCATAAATTGACTATTATATAGTTCTGCATACATTCCATTTTTAGTAATTAATTCATCGTGATTTCCTGACTCAACAATATTTCCCTTGTTCATTACTAAAATAAGATCAGCATTTCTAATCGTTGAAAGCCTGTGTGCAATAACAAAACTTGTTCTATCCTTCATTAGTTCTGCTAATGCTTCTTGGATTTTCTTTTCAGTGATTGTATCAATATTTGAAGTTGCCTCATCTAATATGAGTATTGGTGGATTGGCAACTGCGGTTCTTGCAATGGTAAGTAATTGTTGTTGTCCTTGAGATACTATGCTTGCATCACTAGAAATGATCGTATCATAACCATATGGCATCATTTCAATAAAATGATGACTTTGAGCTAACGTTGCTGCTGTTTTTATCTCTTCTAATGTTGCATCTTTTTTACCATAAGACAAATTATCTTTAACACTGCCTTCAAATAACCAAGTATCTTGAAGTACCATTCCAAACATTTGTCTAACATCACGTCTAGCCATATTTTTAGTATCAACGCCATCAATTAATATTTGCCCTTCGTTGATTTCATAAAATCTCATTAGAAGATTTATCAGTGTTGTCTTACCTGCACCAGTCGGTCCGACAATAGCGATCATTTGCTTAGGCTTTGCTATAAAACTTACACCGTTCATAATCATTTCATCTTGATTATATCCAAATTTAACATTTTTGAACTCAACCTGTCCCTTAGTTTTTTTAATCACAATTGGATTTTCGATATCGGAAACTTCATCTTTCATATCGATAATTTGATAAACACGTTCAATTGATGCAAGTGATGCTTGAAATGAATTGATTATAAAGGATGCTTCTGTAATAGGTTCAGATACTTGTGATACATATTGAAGATACGCTTGAACAACACCAACAGACATTTTCCTTTGAATCGCAAAGACTGCTCCAACAACCGCACTCACAATAAAAGCGATTTGATTTAAAAATCTTACGGCAGGATAAATCGCATAGTTCATAAACATTGCTTTAAGGTGGGCATCATGCTGTTTCCTATTTGACTCTTTTACACGCTCGATTGATTCATCTTGCTGATTAAAAACTTTAACCAGTGTATTGCCTGTGACCATTTCTTCAACTAAACTATTAAACTCCCCCAACGTTTCAAAGTTTTCAGCAAATGCCTTTTGACTTTTTTTAGAAATGAACATTGTTGTGTATGAACTAATCAATATAAGTACAAAAACAATCAGTGTTAATATTGGGCTAATATAAATCATGACAACAAGACCAATGATAATATTAAACACCGATGATAAAAACTGGTTAAATCCCACAACAAGTATCTCTGCAATTCTTTCAATATCCACAGAGTTTCTACTTAAGATTTCACCTACCTTAATATCATCATAAAATTTAAGTGGTAATCGATCCATTTTATCAGTCATGAGTTGTCTTAAATATGTACCTGAGTCCTCACTAACTACGGCCATTATGCGTTCTTGAATAAATGAAAATATAAATGATAAAATTGATGCAATCAACAGACCAATCAGCGGCCAAGTAATCACATGAATGACTTGTTCAAAACTAAAATTACCTATACCAAAATCTGTAATGAGTTTTGCTACATTATCAATAGCAATCCCCATAAACCATGGAATAGCTGTATACATGACACTACCTAAAATGGCCATTGTAATAACCGTGAAAATGCTTTTTTTACGTTGCATTAAAAGTTTGATAAATAGCTTTAATGCATGTTTGATATTTTGTGGTTTTTCAGTTACTGTTTGATTTTTTAGTTTATTTCTCTTTCTTCTTAGATTAAACATACTATTCTTCACCTACTTTAATGTGCTGTGATTTTGCAAAATCTTGATATGTTTGATTGTTCTTAATTAATTCTTCATGTTTTCCAATACCGATTATTGTTCCTTTATCCATTACAATAATCTTATCAGCATGCATAATGGTGCTTACACGTTGTGCAATAATCAATAAGGTTTTCTCACTAAATTCTTCTTTAAGTGCCATTCTCAACTTAGCATCTGTTTTATAATCAAGCGCTGAGAAACTATCATCAAAAATATATAGATCTGCAGGTTTGCACAATGCCCTAGCAATTGAGATTCTTTGTTTCTGGCCACCAGAGAAGTTTTGGCCACCTCGAGCAACAACTGAATCATATCCATGATCTAGTGATTGAATAAAATCATCTGCTTGAGCTACCTTTGCTGCCTTAATCATTAATTCATCTGATACATCTTTATTGTGAAATTTAACATTATCACGAATCGTCCCAGTAAATAAAAATGCTTTTTGTGGTACGTAACTAATCTTATCTCTAATGTCGTCTTGTTTTAAATCTTCTATACTTAAGCCGTCTAAGTAGATTGCACCTTTACTAATGTTATGTAATTTTAATAAGAGTTTTGCAACTGTACTCTTTCCAGAACCTGTCGCCCCAATAATAGCAACCGTTTCACCTTTTTTAATATCAAAATTAACACCGTCAAGTGCATAGTTTTCTTTACCATCATAGTCAAAATGAACATGCTCAAACTTAACTAATATATTTGTCTCTATTTCTTTAATCTTATTTTTAGATTTAATTGGATCATTAACAGTGGGTTTTAAGTCAAGAATATACTCAACTCTTTTTAAAGCTGCATAAGCACGTGGAATCATGACAATCACTAGCGCTGCCATAACAAGTGTTAAAATTGCTAGTGTTGTATATTCAATAACAGCTGTTACTTCACCAATAGGTATAGCGCCTTGTTGTACATCAAATAAACCAACCCATAAAATAGCCATCATTGAAAAGCCTAATGTTGCATAAGCAATCGGTGATAACCAAGCAAATAGTTTGTTAATCTTTTTCATATTATCCGCATGATCTTCAAATGTTTTATTGGTTCTTTCTTTTTCATATTTTGAGTTATCAAATGCTCTAATAATTCTAACTCCTACAAAAAACTCTCTTAACACTAACATCATTTTGTCCAAGAACTTTTGAATATCATTTAGATATCTAAATGAAATCCAAGTTACTATGACTGCAACCAACATAAATGTGCCCACTGTCGCAAGAGCGATATACCCTAAGTCAATAGAAACACCAAACGACATAATCACAGCGACAATGCCAATGACTGGTCCATGCAAAATCATTTGGAAAAGCATGATAACTACTTGTTGGATATTAACAACGTCTGATGTTATACGTGAAACAAATGCAGACGTACCATAATTTTCAACTTCATTAATCGATAGTTTTTGTATGTGTTCGAAAATACTCAATCTTAGAAACGTCCCAAACTTAGTAGAAGTTACAGCTGAATAGTAACTGCATAAGATTGATACAACTACACCTATGATAGCAACAACGCCCATTTCGATTCCTAGTCTTATAACAACATTCAAATCATTTTTTAAAATGCCATCATCAACAATGTGTGCAACTAAATAGGGAATATACAAAATAGTTATTAATTGAATAATCAATAGTAAAAAAGTCATAATCACTAATAGTTTATTCTTCTTGATAAACGCCAAAATTAATTTCATAATTTCTCTCCTTGATTTTTACTAATAATTAAAAAAATAAAAGGACGCCAAGAGTGCTTCTTCGTATTGCCTACGAAGCACTTTTAACGTCCCAATATCATCCGGCGATGATTATTAGCGTATTTTACAATTTCTATATTATCACATCTATTTTTTTAAGTCAATAATTTCTCACTCACTTTAGCAGGATATATTTAAAAACAGTATTATTTTAAAACTCATTTCTTTGCAGAATAAATCTATAGTACAACTCTTAACTTCTAATTTAATATATCAAATAAAAAAGTCTATTTTATATAAATACCTTTGTTAGGGTGTAATTTCCTATTTCAAGGAAAGCAATACTACATTCTCCACATGTGCGGTATACGAGAACATATCAAATCCTTGTACACTCTTAATTTCATAGTCGTTTAATAAACTCTTTAAATCTCTAATCTGTGTTTTTGGATCACAAGATATATATACAATTTTTTTAGGTTTAATCCTAAGAACAGTTTCTAAGAAATTTCTACTTGCCCCATCCCTTGAAGGGTCCATAATTAATGTATCAATTTGTTTGATATTAACAAGGCTTCTTTCTACATCATCACAAATAAATTCAACATTTTCAATATTATTTAAAACTTGATTAAATTTAGCATCTAAAACAGCATTTTGGTTCACTTCAATACCAATGACTTGTTTAGCTTTAACAGAAGCTAATAAAGTGATTGTGCCTATTCCACTGTATGTATCAACAACCATATCATTTTTATTAAGATTTGCTTGTTCTAATGCATAGTGATATAGATTTTTCATTTGGTATGGATTCACTTGATAAAATGATTTATAGTGTATTCTAAATTCTATGCCATCAATTTCATCATAAATATAGCCTTTTCCGTATAGAATCTTATCCTTATCACCTAGAACTACTGGAGTTTCTCTATCTTGAATATTTTGAACCACTGTCATGATATTAGGACATTCGCTAATAATGTCTTTTACAATTAATTTATGGTTAGGCAGTAACGTAGATTGTGTAACTAAAACTAATAACATTTTTCCAGTACTTGCTGATTTTCTCATAAGTACATGTTTTAAAGTACCTTTAGGTTCAAATCTATTATGTGCTCTAATTTTATATTTTAGTAATATTTTTTCTATTTTTATTAAAGCATCATTAATCTCTTTATCTTGAATATGATGGTTAATTTTAGGATCTATTTGTTTACTTCCTTCAATAAATAAACCTAGTTTTAATTCAAACTTATTATTTTTTTTAATATTAACCGCTGACAATATAACTTTATGTCTATAAAATTCAGGTGATGGATTTTCTACAATATGATGTTGGCTCAGATCATAGTTAACTTCTTTAAATAATTGTTTTAAATACTCATCTTTGACTTCTAATTGTTTTTTATAAGGCATATTCTCAAAAGGACTTGATTTATGCATATCAAAACTTGAATCATCAAATTGAACTACTATTTTATTCATATAAATATTTCTTTTCTAATTCTTCTTTAATTTCTTTTTGAGTTAAAATCTTAGTTGAATCAATTTTATTTTTAAATTCTAATGAAGAATTTAAAATACTTTCTGATACTAAACTTGCGATCATCTTAGCACCTAAGTCACAAAAATGTGTATTATCTTCTTTACCTTCAGGATAGTTTTTACTATCTGTAGGTTTTAATTGAACAAATAATTTTCTTGATAAATCTTCTCCTAAGTATGTATACAGTTTTTGGGTTGCTGTAAATAAATCTAGAGAAACAACATTTTCTTTTTTAGCTAATTCTAAAGCAGCTTGAGGATAATCTTCAACTGCTTTTGGATCTAAACTTCCATCTTCTAAAAACTTTCTTCTACTTACAGAACTGAAAATAACAGGTATCACACCTTTTTCTCTAGCACTATTAATAAATATTTTTAGATTTTCTTGATATTCACCGAAAGGTTCAGTGAATCTGGCAGGATCTTTAATTTTTCCATCGTTATGTCCAAATTGAATAAATAAATAATCACCTTTTTCAAATAAAGGAATAATATCACTTAATCTATTTTCATTTAAAAATGACTTTGTGCTTCTTCCATTTTGTGCTACATTAATAATTTCAATAGGCTCATTTAAATACTTGTAGAGTTTTTCTCCCCATCCAGTTTCTGGTCTTTTATTTAATTCTTTTTTTGCTGCTGTTGAATCTCCTGTTATAAATATTTTCATACAATAATCCTTCTTTCTGTCTTCTTAAATAATATGTAAAATGAACAATGCTGCAGTATTAATTGCTAAGTTAGCAAATAAGTGAATCATATAGGTTGGTAAAATACTTTTCGTTTTTTCAGTGATATATCCAAAAACCATTCCAACTATCATTAGACTAGCTAATGCAGCCAAAATAGGCCAAACACTTACCCATGTTCCTATAATTGCTAAATGGTAAATACTGAATATAAATGCTGATATGATAATGGCATATTTAGTTTTGAAAAACTTTTTAAATCCTTCTTGTAAAAACCCTCTAAAAAATAGTTCTTCAAGAAGTGCATTGACAATAGGTATATAGAAAAATACTGTCATAAAATTACTTTCTGTAATACCTAGATTCTTTTCTAAAGCCTCCGGAATAGTAGAAAAGTCCATCCAGTTTCTTATGACAAAATACCCACCTAATACAAACCCGTAAACTACTATACCTAAGACAATCGAAATATATGTATTTTTCTTATCTAATCTAAATATTTTTTTAATATCCAAGACTCTAACTTTTAAATATGCATAAGGTATTCCTAAAAACATAATTAGTTTAAAGGCTGCTTTATACCAGTAACACCAGTTTAGAAAATCTGTTAGTCCTACTAAAATAATTGTAAAAAGCATGATACCTATTAATTCAAGGATACTTTTTGTTTTACTTTTTTTCAAATCTTTTGTTAATTCTAAAAAGATTTCACTATCCGTCTCATAGGTCAGCATGTCTAAAACTTTATCACTTTTTTCCCAATATATTTCTGAAACTTCTTCTTCCTGATTTTTAGAATCACTTGTTACAGCTTCAGAAAGAAAAAAAGTAACTTTTTTCATGATGCCTTCTTTAGGACTATATGATATATCTTTATACTTAGTTTCATCTATTTTAATTAAAATGCCTGTTTCTTCATAAACTTCTCTTTTGACTGTTACAATTTCAGTTTCATCGTTTTCCATATGACCTTTTGGAAAACTAATATGTCCACCATTTTTATGTTTTATTAAAAGAAATTTATATATTCCATTTTCTAGTTTATAAACAACACTGCCACAAGAAAATTCATTTTTCATATATCTAACCTCACTTGTTATTAGTATAACAAAAAAATGGACTTTTTATAAGTCCATTTAGTGCTTTTCATACCATTTCTTAAGTTCAGTAACTTCTTTTTGTGTGATACTATGTCCTTGATCAGTCATCTGTATAGTTAAGTTGCTATTAGCGTTTTTTAAATGGTTTATTAATTGATTGATTTCTTCTTTAGTTGAATAAGGATCGTCGTAAGATGTTGATAAAAAAATGTTGGTTTGGCTGAGTTCAGGCATAGACTCATCTTTTAATAAACTAGGATGTAATAGTATCATATAAGTATACTTATTAGGATACACTTTTAATAAACTTTGAATCATATTTGCTCCATTAGAGTATCCTATTAAATAGATTTTTTTGTCACTTAATTGATGTTCTAAGATAATCCTATCAATTGTTTCTGAGACAATATGTGTTTCATCTAAAAGGTTAGCATAGTCATAAACACCAACCGCACTTCGTTTAAAAAAGCGTCTTGCCCCATATTCTAAGACATTACCTTCTAATCCAATGTAGGTTGCATTAGCATCAAGATGATTTGATATTGGTAGTAGACTATCTGCATCTCCACCAGTACCATGAAACATTATAAATACTTTTTCATTGGTTCCCTTTTTTATTTTATAGTTCATTTGCATATCCTATTTTTTTAAGTAATTCTCTTAAATTTTCTTGTTCGTCTTTTGTTAATGTTTCAGTGAGTGTATCTAGAAAAATATAATGTTCTTTTAATATTTCTTTCATTTTTCTATGTCCTTCGATTGTTAATTGAACCTTATAACTTCTTTTATCAACTTCATCTCTTTTTCTTTCAATTAAATTGAGTTTAGTTAGTTTATCTAATGTATATGTCATACTGCTATTAGGGACTAAAATTTTTTGGCATAGTTCATTAACATAGAGTCGCTCTTTCGTATAAAGTGCTTCTAAAACTCCAAATTCAGATAAATTAAGTCCATGTTGCATGGTATCTTCTTTTATCTTTTCTTCAAGTTTTTTTGTTGCCTTAAAAAGAACTGTGATTAAATGAGAGGGCATCTTAGAAATACTCCTTTTTAAATGTTTTATCACTACGCTTGGTATTAATAGGTCTTACAACACTTTCAACATAATCTCGTCTATCTCTGAATCTAGGAGGTAATGCTAACATTTCTCCTAGTGTTTCATAAGGTTCTTGATCATCAATAAAGCCAGGTCCCTCGGTTGCTAATTCAAATAAAATATTAGGGTATAGTCTTGTATAAAGTGATTCAAAGTAAAATCTATCTACTAAGCCAGAGTTGGGTGCTCTAAATTCTGCAAATTTCTTTTGCCAGTATTCTAATTCACTTCTATCTTCTACTCTAAAGGCAACGTGATGCACACCACCAAATCCTTGGACTGCATTTGGTAAAATAAGATTTTTCTCAACAATTACACTTGCTCCATTACCGCCAGTTCCCATTTCGTATAATGTGAATTGACCTTCTGTTTCTTTTTTTGTCATTCCTAGAATTTTACTTAACATTAAATCCATCGTATCAAAATTAGAAACTGTTAGAAAGATAGGTCCTAGTCCTGTAATCGCAAATTCATTAGGAACAGGTCCATTTAGCCATGGTGTTCCGCTTTCAATACCAGTATTGTTTTCATCTGAAAATAATATATATCTTTGATCATCAAAATCATTAAAATAAATGACTTTTTTACCAAACAATGTTTTAATTTCTGTATGTTTTACATTATAATGATTAAATCTTTTTAACCAATATTCTAATGCTTTATCGTTTGGTACTCTAAATCCTGTTCTTGAAATTTCATTAGTCCCAAATTTAGCTTTTGAAATTCCTTGGAAATCAAAGAATGTCATATCTGTTCCTGCACTACCTTTATCATCTGCAAAAAATAAGTGATAGGTATTGATGTCATCTTGATTAATTGTTTTTTTTACTAATCTTAATCCTAGTGTGTAAGTGAAAAATTCATAAATTTTTTCTGCACTACTAGTGATTGCTGTCACGTGGTGTATTCCTTTTAATATTTTCATGTTAGTTAACTTCCTTTTCTTTTTTTACAAAACTATTTTCTACATTGCCGTCTTTGTCTACTACTTGAACCTTTTCAATCATATTTCTAACGCCTCTTGTAATAGATGATACATATTCTTCTCTTAATTCTTTTCTTAACTTAAATTCATCTGGAGTTAATTCTCGCTCTTTTGCAATTCTTGCAAGTTTGTTAATTTCTTGCAATACTACTTTATGTCTATTTATCTCATCAAAACTCTTTTTATCTATATAATCATATTTTGTTAATTTTTGGTTTTCTTTTATAAATAAAGGCATGAGTTGATTCAATTGATTTTTATCTAAATTAGTAAATTGTTCTGGAATAATAAAATTTTTACCTAACTGGTCAATACTTTCATCTATTAACATTCCTGGTGTTTGGGTGGCTAATTCATATGTAATACCAGATTGTTCTTTAAAATAAATAGATTTGAAATATTTTCTATCTTTAACCTCTGTTACTTTAAAGCCCTCTTTGATCAGTTTTTCATGCCAAAGATTTATTTCATCGTCATTAACAGCATAAGCAATATGATGAACAGTTCCAATAGATTGAATCCCTAGTTCTTCTCTTATTTTATAAAGATCAACTAAACCACCTAATTGGTCATTTACTTTAAATCTATCAAATAAACTAGATTCATCTGTTTTTTGATATCCTAATTCTTTAAGCATATTTTCACTTTCAGGATTACCAGCATTTAAGATGACTCCATAAATACCTTTTATAGCAACTTCTTTTGTAACACCATTAAATTCATATAAGTTGGGATTTCCCAAATCAGTTTCTGTTAATTCAATTTCAATGTTATCTAAATCATTAAAACTTAAATATGTTTGCTTAAATCTTCTAGTATATGCGTATTCAATTTCAAATTTTCTAAGTCTATTTTCCCAAAAGGAAAAACTGTTTTTAGGAATTGCCAGAGTAATTGTTCTTACTTGTCCATCTCCTTTTAATCCTTGCTTAGCTAATGGGTGTGGGAAAAATGTTAATAGGCTTCCTACTTCTGCACTGTCTGTTCCAAAGTATAAATGATATTGTTGATTATTTTCATAATTGAGCGTTTTTTTAACTAATTTTAGACCTAAAAATCCTGAATAAAAATCAATTATTTCTTGTCCATGTCTTGATATTAATGAAATATGATGTATTCCTAATGTTTTCATATGTTACCTCCTAAATACTTCGCACTGTAATTATATTTCGAATTCGAAATATTTGCAAATAAATTGCTTGTCTCTTTTAAATAGTTTTATCGTAGGTTTGTCTTTTCTTTTTTTTAATGTATAATGATAGTAACAACAAAAAAATGAAAAGAGGACAGTTTAGTGAAGAATCAATCAATTGAACTTTTTATAAAAAAATTAATGAATGATACTAAAGATCCAGGCAAACCAGCTTGGAACATGGAAGTTTTAAGAGCTGGAAAAGAAAACAGATGGAACTATATCGATGGTTGTATGTTAACCTCTCTTATTGCATTATATGAAGAAACAAAAAATAAAGAATATCTAGACTTTGTTATCAGTTATGTTGATCATTATGTAAATGAAGATGGCGTTATTTTAGGTTATGACCCTACTCACTACAGTACAGATGATTTATCTGAAAGTAGAATTTTATTTGATTTATATAAGTATACTAAAAATGAAAAATATTTAAAGGCTATTGAGTTATCATATAGTCAAATTGCTAATCATCCTAGAACCAATGCTGGCAACTTCTGGCATAAAAAGATTTATCATGACCAAGTGTGGTTAGATGGTCTTTACATGATTCAACCGTTTTATACTAGATATAATACTCAATTTAATAAAAAAGAAGATTATAAAGATACCCTTAATCAGTTTAAGAATGTTAGAGCACTTATGTTTGATGAAGATAAAAAACTTTATTATCATGCATATGATGAATCTAAATCTCTATTTTGGGCTAACAAAAAAACTGGTTTATCTAAACACTTCTGGTTACGTGCAATCGGTTGGTATGCAGCAAGCTTAGCTGATGTTGCTTATTATATGGAAGATAGCGAAGGTAAAAAATATCTTGCATCTTTATTAAAAGAAACCATTGATGGCTTATTACAATACCAAGATCCTAAGACTAAAATGTTTTATCAAATCGTTGATTTAGGAACAAGAGAAAAAAATTATTTAGAATCTAGTGGTAGTGCTTTAATTGCATATGCTATTTTAAAAGCTACTAACAATAATTTATTAGACGCTTCTTATAAACAAATTGGTTTAGATATCTTTAATGGTATTTGCACTAACTTTTTAACAGATACAAATGGTGATTTAAATTTAGAAAATATTTGTCTTGTTGCCGGGGTTGGACCTGAATCTAATCCAAGACGAGATGGTTCTTATGAATACTATATGTCAGAACCAATTGTTAAAAACGATGCTAAAGGTGTAGGTCCACTGATTATGGCTTATTCTGAGGTTATTAAAGCTTAAAAGCTCTTTAGGGAGCTTATTTTTTTGAAAGTAGGTATGATTATATTATGAAACATTTAGAACATATTCAATTATATTATAAAGAAATTATTACTTCTAATCCCAAAGAACCTATTTGGAATGAAGGAAAATTAAACCCAAATTGGAACTATATTGATGGTTGTATGCTAACAGCACTTCTCTTTATCTACGATGTTACAAAAGAAAAAGAAATTATCAATTATGTTATAGCTTTTACGGATCAGTATGTCTTAAAAGACGGCACTATTAAAGGTTATGATCCAAAGAATTATAGTGCCGATGATGTCTCAGAAAGTAGAATTCTTTTCGACTTATACGAATATACAAAGGATGATAAATATCTTTTAGCTATTAAACAGACTAAAACTCAATTAAACTCTCATCCTAGAACTCAAACTGGCATATTTTGGCATAACAAGAATTTTTTAAATCAAGTATGGTTAGATGGATTATATATGACACATCCGTTTTACGCTAGATACAACCGTTTATATCAAGAGTTAGATAAAAATAATGATATTATCCATCAATTTAGTGAAGTAAGAAGATTTCTAAAGGCTAAAAATAACCTATATTATCATGGCTATGATGAATCTAAAGTGGTCTTTTGGTCTGATAAAGAAACTGGCCTATCAAGCAACTTCTGGCTTCGTTCTATAGGCTGGCACGTTGCTGCTTTAGTAGATACTGCCTCTTATTTTGAAAAAAAATCAGATGATTTCAATTTATTAGGAGTGTATTTAAAAGAACTTATCGATGCTGTTTTAGTATATAAAGATAATAAGACAAACTTATTTTATCAAGTTGTTGATAAGAAAGATAGCGTTGGTAATTACCTTGAAACAAGCGGTAGTGCTTTAATTTCATATAGTATTTTAAAAGGTGTTAGATTAGGACTACTAGATAACGCGTATGAAAAGATAGGAATTTCTATTTTTAAAGGGTTGCTAGATTATAAAATAGATTTTATTAATCACAAACTTATCGTAAAAGATATTTGTTTAACTGCCAGCTTAGGAACAACTAAATCATCTAATAAAGATGGGAGTGTTGAGTCTTATGTAAATGAACCCATTGTAGAAAATAACCCTAAAGGTATAGCACCTCTTTTGATGGTTTATTCTGAATACCTAAGACTAAAATAATAGTAATAATTTCATTATAATGAAAAAGAACAGATATTTGAGTCTGTTCTTTTTTATCTAGTTTACTATAAGTACTTTACTTCTTCTAATTTTTGGATAATCTGCGTTTTATGTTCGTTACTTAAATTGAGTTCAAATGCTTTTTTCTTCTCTAGTTTATAATGATTAAATCCATTTTCATTTTCTTTTAATACCCTGTTTGCTTTATAAGCAACTTTAGTTGCCGGTCTTGCAATAATTTTAGACAAAAAACTTAACCATTTTAAACCTTTAGGCATCATGTTTTTAACAGCGTTAGTATAAACAATTCTAGGATCAAACATAATTACATTAAGTTGATTATTTTCATAAAATAGTTTTTCTAAATATAAATAGAAACATGTTTTACTTGTTCCGTAAGCTTTAATTCTTCTATATGTATTAATTTTTTCTAAATCATTAATATGAATATTCTTAACTGTTAGACTTGTTGTATGAAAAATAACTGGATTTTCAGACTTTAGTAAATTTTCTATGAGCCCTTCTGTGATAATCTTAGGAGCGTAATAATTAACTGCTAGAGTAAAAGGGATTTTATCATTTGTTACTACACCTTTTTTACTGGCAAGGGCACCTGCATTATGAACTATGATATCAATGATTTGATGTTCTTCTTTTATTTTAGAAACTGTTTTTTCTACTTCTTTTAAATCAGTAAAATCGCAGATATAGTCATCTACTTGATTATTCGGATTTTTTTCTAATAACTCATTTTTTAATGCTGTAAGTAATTTCTTATTTCTTCCAATTAGAAGAATATGATAAGTTTCTTGATTTAAAAAATATGTAAGTTCTTTACCTATTCCATTGGTACAGCCTGTAATTAAGATTGTTTTTTTATGCATAAATTACTCCATTGTGTTTAGTAGTTTAGTTGATAGTATATCCTATCATTGTTATTTTGTCAAAATATAAAAAAGCTCTTAGTTTTCAAATTTTCTAAGAGCATTTCATATCATCTTATTTTTCTAGTTTTAAGTATTCTTCGTAATTCATCATATACTCTTTTATCGTACCATCTTTATTAATCTCAATCAGTTTATTAGCTGTAGTATCAACTAATTGATGATCTTGTGAAGTAAATATAATTACTCCGTTAAATTTCTCTAAACTGTTATTAAGTGCAGTAATAGATTCCATATCTAAGTGGTTTGTTGGTTCATCTAATAAAAGAACGTTTGCCTCAGCCATCATCATCTTAGACAGCATACATCTTACTTTTTCTCCACCAGATAAGATTCTAACCTTCTTAGTAACATCATCACCACTAAATAGCATTCTACCTAAGAAGCCTCTTACATAAGCAATTTCATCTGTTTTTGAATATTGCATCAACCAATCAAAGATATTAAGATTGTTTTCAAATTCATAATTATGATCTTTTATAAAATATGAGAATTTAGTAGTTACTCCCCATTTAAAAGTACCACTATCTGGCTCAATTTTACCAGATATAATATCAAATAAAGTTGTCTTAGCAAGTTCATTTGGCCCTACTAATGCTACTTTATCAGTTCTACTAAGAATGAATGATACATTATCTAAAACTTTAACACCATCAATTGTTTTAGATAGTTTATCAACTACTAAAACTTCTTGTCCAATTTCTCTTTCTGGTTTAAATTCAATAAAAGGATATTTTCTGTTTGAAGGTTTTAATTCATCAATAGTGATTTTTTCTAATAATTTCTTTCTTGAAGTTGCTTGTTTAGATTTTGAAGCATTGGCACTAAATCTTGCCACAAAGTCTTGTAATTCTTTAACTTTTTCTTCTTTTTTCTTATTAGAATCTTTTTGTTGTTTTAAGATCAATTGACTTGATTCATACCAAAAATCATAGTTACCAGTAAATATTTGGATTTTACCATAGTCAATATCCGCAATATGTGTACATACTTTATTAATAAAATGTCTATCGTGTGATACAACAATAATTGTATTTTTAAAGTTAATTAAAAACTCTTCTAACCAAACGATTGCGTTTTGGTCTAAGTGGTTTGTTGGTTCGTCTAATAATAGAATATCAGGATTTCCAAATAAACTTTGCGCTAATAAAACCTTAACTTTATCCACACTGTCTAGATCTTTCATAATCAAGTCATGCTTGTCGTATGAAACACCTAAACCGCTTAAAAGGATAGCAGCATCACTTTCTGAATTCCACCCATCCATTTCAGCAAATAAAGCTTCTAATTCTCCTGCTTTAATACCGTCTTCATCGGTAAACTCTTCTTTCATATAAAGTTCATCTTTTTCTTTCATAACTTTATATAATTCTTTATTTCCCATAATTACTGTATCTAAAACAGAATATTCATTATAAGCAAAGTGATCTTGTTTTAAAAAGGAAATTCTTTTTCCTTTATCAACAATAATTTCTCCTGTAGTTGGTTCTAATTCTTTAGCTAAAATTTTTAAGAAGGTTGATTTACCTGCTCCATTAGCGCCAATTAATCCATAACAATTTTCTGCTGTAAATCTAATATTAACATCTTCAAATAAAACATCTTTTCCATGTCCTAATGAAATATTACTTGCTTGTATCATTTCTTACATCCTTTCAAATAAAAAGGTTAACGATTTAACCTTTTTTAAGCTTCTGTTGATATTAAAACTGGTATCATAATAGGTTTTCTTCTAGTTTCTTGGTATAGGAATTTACTTATACTTTCACGTAAGCCTTGTTTGTAATCATTCCAGTTAATATATTTTTGTTTTAAGTATTCTTTACTTGTTTCAGTAAATATCAATTTAACTTGATTTAATAATTCTTCTGATTCTTTAACATAGATGAATCCTTTACTAATAATTTCTGGTTCACCTAAGATTTTTTTAGTTTTAGGATTAACGTTTGCAACTATCATAATAACACCTTCTGCTGCTAATAGTTCACGGTCTTTTATCACTTGATCGTTACCATCTACAACCGGTGTTCCATCAATTAATATTTCTCCTACATTAGGAATATCTTTTTTAGCTATGTAAGCTTCTTTACCTGTTTTATAATTGAAACTATCCCCATTATCTAATAAAAAGACATTGTCATGAGTATATCCTAAATCTTTAGCTAAATTACGGACACCATATTGATGTCTATATTCACCAATAGTTGGAATAATATATGTTGGTCTTAACAAATTAATCATCATTTTTATTTCTTCTCCTGTAGCATGTGAAGAAGATAATAATCTTTTATCAATTACTGTAACATTTGCATCACTGCGAGATAGAACATCTAGGGTGCGTGCAGCCATTTTTTCAGTTCCTGGAACTGGTGCAGTCATTAATAAAACTGTATCATTTTCATTAATATGAATCAGTCTATCTGCTTTTTTGCACATTCTTTGTAACATATAGAAAGGTTCATGTCTACTTCCTGTTACAAGTGCAACTAAGTTGTTATCATCATTTTTATTCTTTTCATCAATATATCTTAAGTTAGTTAAAGCTTCTTTTGGAATATCTAAATACCCATTTTCAATAGCGATATCAACTATTCTTTGAGCGCGTCTTCCGATAATTGCGATTTTCTTTTTATGTGCTAATGAAATATCAATGATTCTTTGAATTTTAAGTAAGTCAGATGAAAATAACGAGACAATAATTCTTCCTGAGGCATTGGCATAGACACTATTAATTTTATGGATTAATGCTTGTCCAATACCACTATCTTGTGTTAATGTTGAACCTACTGATTCTGTTAACAATGCTAAGACTTTTTTATTTGCAATTTCATTTATTTTCTTAAAGTCAGTTTGGTACTTACTATCACCTTGTTGAATAAAAGTAAAATCACTAGTATAAACAATTGATCCATCCATTGTATGGATAGCAACACCTACAGATTCTGGTATTGAGTGCGTTGTATTAAAGAATGTCACTTTAACATTATCAAATTTAATAATACTATCTTGTGTAACAGTATTTAATTTGAATTCATTTAAGTCTAAATCTTTATCTTTTAAATTATCTTTTATAATTTGCATTGTAAAGTTTGTTGCATAAACTGGAACATTAAGTTCCTTAATCATATGTGGTAAAGCTCCTATATGATCTTCATGGGCATGTGACATGAAAAATCCTTTAATGCGATCTTTTATTGGTATTAACATTTTATAATTAGGAATAATTTCATCTACCCCATGCATATCATTTGATGGGTATTTTAATCCTGCGTCAAGAATAAAGTATTGTTTGTCTACATCAACAACATACATATTCTTTCCATTTTCGCCAAGTCCACCCAAGGCAAAAATACGTATTTCACTCATGCTATTCATCTCCTTATGTTAAGTATCGAGTTATATATCATAAAACATTATATCATATTTTTTCTAGATTTCCTATTTTTCAATCATAATTATGCTATAATTAGTTTAAATAAAGGTGGTATTTGAGATGAATTATCCAAACAAAAAGAAATCCTTTCAAAAAGAGGTTAATAAAGCCAACTTAGGTATGACTTTAGAATCTGACATAGATGCTACAAATCGGTACTATTTAGATAGTGGTATTGCCGTCATTCACAAAAAACCTACTCCAATTCAGGTAGTAAACGTTAGTTATCCTGCTAGAAATAAAGCAAAGATTACTGAAGCTTATTATAAAACCCCTTCTACAACCGATTACAACGGTGTCTTTAAAGGCAAATATATAGATTTTGATGCTAAAGAAACGAATTCAACAACTTCTTTTCCATTGAAAAATATTCATCCCCATCAAATAAGCCATTTAACTAGTGTAGAAAAACAAAACGGTATTGCTTTTTTCATCATTCATTTTAAGCCTTATAATGAGTATTATATTTTACCTATTCATTTACTCATGCCTTTATGGGAAAATCAATATAAAGAAAAGGGACGAAAATCCATCCCTTATGCTTATTTTAAAGATAATCTCCATCAAATTCATTTTAGTTACCAGCCTAGATTAGACTATCTTAAAGTGATTCAAACAGTATTTAATTTTTAATACTGTTTTTTAATTTAATTGTAACTCTTTAGTTAAATCTACTAAAGGTTTTCTAATGATAAGTGTAATTACTAAACTGATTGTTGCCCCTGCAAATACGTAGGGTGCATTATAAATGATAAATGAGTAGAACCATGGATTATAGTCTCCTGCATATTGTTGGAAAAATAATACGCCACTAAAACCATGCATAATCCATCTAAAGACTGCTGCTATTAAAAATGCAAATACAATATTTTTCCAGTTTGATAAACCTTTGCCATAAAATAATGAACCAGCAAAGCCCATCAAACTAAATGGGATCAGATAATCAAAGAAAATACTTCCCCAATGAATAACATAGCCATCTAAAAGCCAACTAACAACTCCATAAATTAGACCTGTTAGAATACCGTATTTATAGCCTAGTATCATTCCAGATAAAATGACTGGCACTATATAAATACCAAATACAGCTCCGCCGTTTGGCATTTCTAAGTTAATTCCTGGAGTATATTTGATGATTACTCCTAATACTACTGCAATCGCTGCTAAAATAGATCCAGTAGTCAGTTTCTTTAATTCCTTTTGTTTCATTTTCTTTCTTCCTCCTAAAAAAATAAAAAATTTCTTTGGGTGAACAAAGAAATAGCGCTAAAAAAGTTATGCTTTTTTATCATCTATCCCTCCGCTGGTATAACCCAGATCAGGTTCTCGGGTCGATTTTTCAATCCTCTCAGCCGTTAGGCTCCCCGTAGTTGATCACTAATATAATACCATACTTTTTTTTCTTTACAACAGCTTTGCTTATGTTTTTAAACTTTTTTAATAATAAAAAATAATTTTAAATAATTTTTGTTGACATAGCAATAATTTAGTATATAATTAAAGTAAGAGGTGATATATATGAGTATTCAATGGTTTAATGAGACACCAAAAGCTGCGGTTGCAACACTCACTAGCGCTAATATAACCTTTAATAAAACTGCAACTTACTATTTTGAAACAGCTTACCAAGTCATGATGGGCTTTGATAAAGATAAATCTATTATTGTTGTAAAACCTTTAAGCAAGGCTGTTGCTTTACGTGGTGACATACCTGAACAATCTAGGTATAACATTACGGTTAAATCATCTTATAGCAGAGTGACTAACAAGGCTTTTATACAAACAATTTCAGAACAATTTGAGCTTACTTTTGCTGAAACTGGGAATAAATATAGTTCAACATGGGATGAAAAAAATAATTTTTTGGTTATTAATTTAAAGGAGGAGATTATCTAATGGATGTAATGGTATGGGTTTGGCTAGGTATTTTTGTATTATCTGTAACTTTTGAGTTTGTTTCCTTAGAACTAGTATCAATTTGGTTTGCGATAGCCGCAATTCCTTCTTTAATACTTGCTATGGTAAATATTCCACTGCACTACCAACTTATTGTGTTCTTCATCATTTCATGTGTGCTTATATTCTTAACAAGACCTGTTGTATTAAAATACTTCAAACGAAATGAAGTTAAAACAAATGTTGATGCCTATATTGGTAAAGTAGCTGTGGTTACAAAAACAATTACTCCAAATAATAGTGGTTTAGTTAAATTTGAACATCTTATATGGACTGCTATTTCTGATGCTGAGATCAAAGAAGATGCTTTAGTTAAGATTTTAGCTGTAGAAGGTGTAAAGTTAATTGTTGAGGAAATCGATAATGACTCTATTCATTGATGATAAAACATTAATTTATATTATCCCTTCTGCTATTGTTTTATTTGTGTTACTACTGATTTTAGTTTTAAGTATTAAAATTGTTAGACAAAATCAACAAGTTGTGATTGAAAGACTAGGCGTCTATCATACAACATGGAGAGCTGGGATTCACTTCTTATTTCCCTTTGTTGATAGAGTCGTAAAAAAAGTTTCTGTTAGTGATCAGTTATTGGAAACACATAATGACTTTTTAACAATCGATCAAGTCCATGTATATGTAGATTTTGATGTAATTTATCAAATTGCAGACACTAAACAATATGTCTATGGGTATGATAGAAACGTAAAACCAATTACTTCTTTAGTAAGTCATTACTTAAGAGTAAGTATTGGTGAAAAAGATTTTAAAACAGTCTTATCAGATAGAAACCTAATTTTGTTATCAGACTTTATGAAATTTGATGAAGTAACTGATAATTGGGGTTTAAAAATTAAGCGAGTTCAGATTAAAAAAATATTAATATATAAAGGAGATAAATAACATGAACTTTAATTTAAACATTTTTTTAGGCGCTGGAGAAATTATTTTAATTATCTTAAGTGCTGTCATCTTAGTTATTTTAGCTTTAAGTTTTAGATTAGTAAAACAAACACAAAAATACGTAATTGAACGTATGGGTGGTTATCATTCAACTTGGGGTGTTGGTGTTCACTTCTTAATTCCATTTGTTGATAGAGTTGCTGCTAAAGTGAGTTTAAAAGAACAAGTTAGAGATTTTGAACCACAACCAGTAATTACAAGAGATAATGTTACAATGCAAATTGATACAGTTGTATTCTTCCAAATCACTGATCCTAAGTTATATGCTTATGGTGTTGATGACCCACTTTCAGCAATTGAAAACTTATCAGCAACCACTCTACGTAATATCATCGGGGATTTAGACTTAGACCAAACTTTAACGTCTAGAGATTTAATTAACGAACGCATGAGACATACTTTAGATGATGCTACTGATGCTTGGGGTATTAAAGTAAACCGTGTTGAAGTTAAGAATATTGTCCCACCTAAAGATATTAGAGAATCAATGGAAAAACAAATGCGTGCTGAACGTGAACGTCGTCAAACAATCTTGATTGCTGAAGGTGAAAAACGTGCTCAAATTCTTGCTGCTGAAGGGCAAAATGAATCTATTATCTTAAAAGCTGAAGCTGATAAACAACAAGTTATTCTTGCCGCTGAAGCTGAAGCTGCTGCGTTAATTAAAGTTAAAGAAGCTGAAGCACTTGGTATTAAATTACTTAAAGAAGCTAAAGCTGATCAAGCTGTTTTAACAATCAAAGGATATGAAGCATTAGCTAAAGTTGCAGATGGTAAAGCAACAAAAATTGTTGTTCCATCTAACTTAACAGATTTAACTTCTCATTTAGTTGCTCTATCTGAAGCTGTTAAGGAACCTAAGGATAAAAAATAATGGCTTTTACCTCTTTAAATGATATAGATGGTAATAACTACTTAATCCATATCGATAAAATAACTCACGTAGAAATTAGTGTTCTTAAAAAGAAGCATTACAATGTTACAATTAACTTTTATGATACTTTTTGCATTATAGAACTTAATGAAGATCAGTTAGAACAATTAAAGAACGATTTATCTATTTAACTAATAGCCCTTAATAGGGCTATTATCATAATTAAAGGAGGCTTTATGAAAAAGTTTGATTTTACAGCGAAACTTTTATTTTCAAATCTACTACTTTTAAGTGCCTTTTTCTCAACTTACTTGATTACTATTAGTCTCAACGTTTTAATCGCACTTGAGGTATTAATCTTGGTACTATTTGTAATTACAATCATTTTATTTGTTTCAAAAGTATTAAATGAGTATATAAAATATAGTTATTTATTTTATGCTGTGCTGCTAGGGTTTGCCTTAGGTCTTTATTTAGTACATAGACAAAATGCTAGTTCTCTAAATACTCATCTTCTTATAATATCAATTATGATTGCATTGCAAATATCAGTTTCCATTATTTACTCAATAGTGGTTCATAAAAGATTATTTTTACTTTTATTTTTAGTAGTAACCATTTCTATATCAATATTTATTTTTACAAAATATGAATTAAGTTACTCTACTGATTTAATCATGTTCATAGCTCTAACTAGTTTAACTTTCTTACCTCTAGTTTTTATGAAGCAACCTGATTACAGTCTATCTTTATCATTTTCATATTCAGTTGCAATTTTTCTAGCAACTATCATAATTATAGCTATTCTTTCAGAAGGTGATGGCATCTCTGATTTATCTAGTTTAGACATTTTTAGTTCTAAAGAGAAAAAAAAGAAAAAACTACCTTAGTTAGATTTATTCTAGAATATTAAATTTTTTGATAATGATATTAAAAAGGGACTGTAACGAAATAAAAGTAACAGTCTATAAAACAAAAAAGCCGCTCTAGAATCCTAGGGCGGTTTTTTGGTATAATTATAGTATGCAAACACAACAAAATATACAACATAATTTTAACCCAAAACAGTTAAAATTACCACTACAATTAGACATAAAAATTCCTTTTGATAGTGAAGTTCGTACATTTGATGAAGTATTTAGAAAATTGGAGATAAAAAAATACTTAAATAGCTCAAAAGACCCAAGAGGTCGTATGGGTTATAATCCGGTTCAAATGTTAAAACTGATCATGTTTTGTCAAATGGAAAAGATTCAATCTTTAAGAGATATGGCAAAAGCTGCTAAAAATGATATTAGAATCATGTGGCTTACAGATGAATTAATGCCAAGTCATCAAACAATAAAAACCTTTATGGATAAATACTTAGTTAAAGGAATAGATGAAATCTTTTATGAACTAAGTAAGTACTTAATAAAAAAAGAATCTATTGATACAGATAAATTATATATAGATGGTACTAAAATAGAATCGGTGGCTAATAAATATAGTTTTACATGGCGTGGTTCTATTGAAAAGTTTAGAGATAAGTTATATAAAAAAATAACCAAACAGATAGAATCCTTAAATAAAAGATATGAAGACTCAGATATCTTCTTTCCAATACATGAAACATATAACACTGATAATTTAAATAGCATCAAAGACTTTCTACTTAATGAGATAGATAGGGAATTAATAGAGTTTAAATATGGTAAAGGTCAAAGAAAAACTACTTTACAAAGAGATTATGAACATATCTTAGAATATTTAGCTAAACTTGTAGAGTATGAAAGACATTTAAAGATTATGGGTAATGATAGAAACTCATATGCTAAAACAGATATAGACGCGACTTTTATGCATATGAAAGAAGATCATATGCGTAATAGTCAATTAAAACCAGGGTATAATATACAAATTGGTGTATCAAATGAATATATCCTACATCTAGATATCTATAAAGAACGTAGTGATTATAAAACTTTGATTCCTTTTTTAGAAGGATTTAAGAAAAGTTATGACTTCTATCCAAAATATCCAGTAGCGGATGCTGGATATGGTGGATTAACGAATTATCGTTATTTAAAACTAAACGATATGGAGCTTTATCAAAAATATGCAATGTATGCTAAAGATACGCATGACAAAAAAAGAATGAAAGATCCATATTTTCCATTTAACCTTACTAAATCAGGTAATGATTATTTAACACCTAATGGAGATACTTTAAAGTATCTGTATAGAAATAATCGAGGTAATGATGTATATGAATTACCAAATGGTAAGCGTAAAGAGATTAATGATGAAAATCTTACATACCAAAAAGAGGTTATTAAAAATCTTACATCACCATTAGGAATTGAATTAAGAGTTCAAAGGTCAATTCAAGTTGAGGGTGCCTTTGGAGTGATTAAAGAAGCATTTAAAGTAAGAAGATTTAGACGAAGATTAACTCATAATGTTAAAATGGAGTTTTATTTAACAGCGATTGGGTATAATTTGAGAAAATATCATAATAAAAAGTATAGAATAACAGAATAGATATCTACAATAAACTTAAGATTTTAATAGAATCTTCTTTTTTGACGCCTAAAAGTAGATGTTTTTTGATTTTATCCACATAGTTCACGGTAGATATAAGAAAAAAAGAACTGTTAAGTTCTTGAAGTAGTGAATTACTTCATTTCTTTACAGCTCCTTTATTTTTATATATTATGAGTATTAATCTTGATATAATAAGCGATTGACTGTTTCTTCATCCAATCTTTCAACAACCAATTTCAATAACTTAATTGTATTTAAAACATCTTGTTTGTGAATAATTGATGTATGTGAATGCATATATCTTGTTGGGATACAAATTGATAACGAAGCTGCACCTTCATGTGCTAAATGCATATTACCAGCATCTGTTCTACCACCAGTAATATACGCTTCTTGATAAGGAATATTATTTTCCTTAGCAATATTAATCACAAAGTCTCTTAACCCTTTATGAGCAATTAATCCACCATCATATATTAATATTTGTGGACCGTTACCTAATGTTTGTTCTACTGGATCTCCTCCAGGTACATCATTACCAACACCTGTATCAACTGCAATAGCTATTTGAGGATGAACCTTATAAGAACTTGTTTTAGCTCCTCTTAAGCCAACTTCTTCTTGAACAGTAAATGTTCCATATAATTGATTTTTATCATTTTTTCCTAATTCTGATAAAACATGCATAACAACAGCACTACCTACTCTATTGTCCCAAGCTTTTCCAAGCAAGTAATCTTTATTACCTAATTCTCTAAATTCAGTATATGGGGTAATTGTATCACCAATTGAAACACCTAGTTCTAATACTTCTTCTTTTGTTTTAGCACCTAAATCAAGATACATAGAGCTTATTTCGATTGCTTTTGATCTTTCTGATGCTGGTATTAAGTGAGGAGGTTTAACTCCTGTAACAGCGAATATAACCCCTTTTTTAGTATGAATTTGCCATACTTGGGCAAGCATTACTTGTGAAAACCAGCCACCTAGCGGTTGAAACTTAACAAATCCTTCTTTTGTGATTTGAGTTACCATCAGACCAACTTCATCCATGTGTCCAGCAATCATAACTTTAGGGCCTTTAGTACCCTTTTTTGCAATAACAGATCCTAAGTTATCAAAGTTAACTTCATCTACTGTATTTTTAATATTTTCAACAACATATCTAGAAACATCTTTTTCATTTCCTGGGACACCATTTAATGTTGATAAATCTTTTAATGTTTTTAATAAATCCATTTTAATTCTCTTTTCTATTTTTTCTTAGTGTTTAATAATCCTAGTCCAAGTAAATATATACCTATTGCGCCAATTACACCTACTATAATCCAGTTAAAGATTTCTAGGTTAATTGAATTTGATCCTAATAAGTATGCACCAACGCCATATAAAATGATATATACTGTAAAGTTAAGCATTGTTGTTTTAGTAGCAGTATATTGTGATATATATAAACTTACTAAACCATGTGATAATAAGATAATTGCAATCCAGTTAGCACTACTAAAGTTATTACTTAATACATGAATATCCATTGAAGGTAAGATAAATCCTAAAAGTGATACTAAAGCAAAGATAACTAATTCTATTGCAAGTATAACTCTTGCATTACCTTTTCTTCTTCTAAATTCTGGTAAGACTAGGAAATAAGCTAAGACAAGAATAAGTATTCCTGACATAAATGAAGCAAAGCTAAATCCTTTAACAGTAAAAACGTTAGTTATTTCTAAAGCATAAAGTGTTGCTAAGACAATTAACACAATACCGGCTATGATTGCTAGCACTGGGCTTTTTTTAAATGTTTTCATTGAAAACCTCCTATTATATTTATAACTATATTTACATTTATAATTATACCATTTTTTTACAATTGCATGTTTAAAAATAAAAAAAGCCTAAGGAGCGTGAGAACAAGTTTTGTTCACGTGGAAGTTTCCTTTTACTAGATTTTGGGATTCCAAATAGTTTGGCATTCACGCCTATCTAGTTCAAACTTCCAAAATAATCATTTGGGTTCCACGGGTTCTCCTTAGGGTAACTTTAATTTATCATATCTATTTTATGATGTCAAGTTTTTTTATTTAGTTTTAAGTAAACTTCTCACTTCATCTTTTAAGTCTTCTCTATTTAAAGCAAAGTCAATAATAGCTTCAATATAACCTATTTTAGATCCTATATCATATCTTTTTCCGTGAATATCTAATGAGTAAACTTTTTCTTCTGCCATGAGTCTTAAAATGGCATCAGTCAATTGAATTTCATTACCTGCGCCTTTTTGTTGATCTTGTAAATAGTCAAAAATTTTAGGTGTTAAAATATATCTACCTGCGATTGCACTTTGTGATGGGGCAACTTTTGGTTTTTCAACAACTCCTGATAATTCAACGATTGGTTTTTTAGAACCTTCTTTAGGCACACAAATACCATATTGATGCGTTTTTTCCATTGGGACTACCATTGTTCCAAGGATAGTTGCATGAGTTTTTTCGTAAGCATCCATTAATTGTTTAAGTGCTGGTTTTTCATCAGATACGAAAACATCATCTCCAAGTAAAACTGCAAAGGGTTCATTTCCTACAAAGCTTTTAGCATGTAAAATAGCATGCCCTAATCCTAATTGTTCTTTTTGAGATACATAGTATATATTAAGTTTGCTAGCAACATTTTTGATAAGACCATATTCAAAATCTTTACCTTTTTCAAGTAAGATATGTTCTAATTCTAAATTTCTATCAAAGTAATTAGTGATTGCACCTTTGTTATTACTTATAATAATAAGTAAATCTGTGATGCCACTTGCGATTGCTTCATCAACAATAATCTCTATTGCTGGTTTATCAATAATAGGTAACATCTCCTTTGGAATTGCTTTTGTAATGGGTAAGAATCTTGTTCCATATCCTGCTGCTGGTATAACTGCTTTTTTTATCATCTGTCTTTTCTCCTGTTTTTTAATAATATACTGATATTCTTACGTATTGCCCTTGGCTAATCATTGCATCTAATAAAATATCTCTCACTCGTGTTTCAATAATATAGGCATTATTAGCAACTTTCGCATCCAGTCTAACCGCATAGTATTCATCATCATCTAATTCATCTAATCTTGTCAAATAATATTTTTTGCTCAGTGATTCAATATCCCCTGGATTTTGAAATGAAAACACAAAACTTAATATGACATGATTGTTCATTTCTAATTCTTTTAGTCTTTCAGATAGAGTAAGTGCTCTTGCGACTATATATTCTGTTTTATGAAAGAAATATTTTTCATACATTGTTTTTTGTTTATCATAAAGGATTTCACTAGTAACTTTATTGTTAAATTTATGTTCTAAATAGTCAACAAATTTTTGTGCACTTCTAGCTTTTTTCTGATTCCATTCAGTAAAAATAATAACATTCTTACCATCATAAACATATGCCGTTATAATGAATTTTTTTATATTTGCATAAATCAAGATACTGTTTAATTCTTTTTTAAATTTTTCTAAATCATATTTAAAACTGTATTTTCCAAAAACACTGAAAGTTTCATTATAGACAAGAGGTTCAAATAAGTCATTAGCAAACACTTCCCACTGTTCTTCTACATCGTAATAGTGGTATTCAGAGTATGCAACTCTTCTTAAGCTTCCAACAATCTCTAAGACAAGTGCAGATATTCCAACGAATCCTAAACCTAGCATAAATATAATTTTAGTTACAACTAAGAAATTTGTAAACCAAACTGCATATACCATTGGCGGAAACATAAGAATAGTGATCACTCTAAGTAGCGATCGGAACCCTTTATTATATAAAATAAAGGTCGCAATAAACAAACTGATCACTGCATAGAACATAAAGAAGTTTTGAACATCATAATTACCTAATTCAAATGCGATATTTTTTAATTCATTAATAAATAGATAAATTGCAGCAAAAAACATTACAAGTGTCGTTGTTTGTCTTAATCTCAGATAGGTTGACTTAGTATATAACTTCCTTGTTTGAGGTAAGTGATAATAATGTTTCATTTCTTTTCTATAATTGTAAAAAGGCCAATAACTTCCTCTAAGACTAATTCTTAGTGGTAAGACAAAGTCTTGATTGACTCTTTTTTCTAGTTTTTCTTCGATATTCACTAAAGGATTTAATACAAATAGTATTGTTCCAATTGCAATAATTGCATAATGATAATCCGGTAAAAAATAAAGCAAGACAGTAGTAATTGCACCATATATGAAATATACGATTAGCTTTGGAAAACCGTTAAAGAGAAATATAAATGCATATAAAGTGGCAACAATAAAAAATAAAGTATATATAATTCTCTGATCATTATTCAGTTTAAATATTGCTATTGGTAAAGTAAGGATAATTCCTATTAATGCCCCAATAAATATATATAATCTTTTTTTCATTTCATCGCCTCTATCATATTATATAGAAAAAAGTGGACAAAGTCCACTTTTATTAGTTATATTAAGCTTGTTTTAATAAGTCAACTAATTCGTTTTTCTTTAAAGTTGTATAACCTGAAAGTCCACGTTCTTTAGCTAATTCTTTTAAAGCAGAAACTGTTAAACTTTCGTAGTTCACTTCTTCTGATTTAACTTCTTTTTTAGCAGCAGGTGCTTTTTTTGTTTCAACAGCTTTAACTGCTTGACTTGGGTTAGCTAATGCATTTTTTGCTAATTCAGCATATGCTGTAAATGTTTCTGGTTCAAATACTGCAATATCAGCTAAAACCTTACGGTTAACTTCTACGTTAGCTAATGCTAATCCATGAATGAATGTTGAGTATTTTAATCCATTTAATACAGCAGCTGCATTGATACGGCTAATCCATAATTTTCTGAATTCTCTTTTTCTTTGTTTACGGTCTCTATATGAGTATTGTAATGAACGCATTACTTGTTCATGAGCTGTACGATAAATTGTACGTTTAGAACCAAAGTAACCTTTAGCTAGTTTTAATATTTTTTTACGACGACGTCTTGTTACAGGCGTAGATTTTACTCTTGGCATATCTTATAGTCTCCCTTCTTATAGTCCTCTAATTAGCGATTTGATACGTTTGTAGTCTGAATGATCTACTAATGTAACGCCTCTTAGTTGTCTATTTTGTTTTGTTGTTTTTGATGCGGCTAAATGGTTTTTATAAGCATGTCCACGTAATAATTTACCTGTACCAGTTACTTTAATACGTTTTTTTAATCCGCTGTGTGATTTTTGCTTTGGCATATTTAAGTTCCTTCTTTCTTATTGTTTAGATGGTGCTAAGATGGCTACCATTTGATTTCCTTCTAACTTAGGTGCTGCTTCAACCGTTGAAAGATCTTTCAGTGCTTCAATGACTTTATTAAAAATATTTCTGCCTATTTCATGATGTGTAATCATTCTTCCTCTAAAGCGCATTGAAACTTTGACTTTATCGCCTTTTTCTAAGAATTTAGTTGCTTGCTTAACTTTAGTATTTAAATCATTTGTATCAATTGTTGGACTTAATCTAATTTCTTTCAATTGTACAACTTGTTGATTCTTTTTCATTTCTCGTGATTTTTTTTGTTGTTCATAACGATATTTTGAATAATCCATCAAACGAGCTACCATTGGTTTTGATCCTGGCGATACTACAACAATGTCAATCTCTTTTTCGTCAGCTAATTTTAAAGCTTGTTCACGATTAAATGTTCCTAGTTTTTCACCTTGCTCATCAATAACAAGATATTGTCCAGTAGGAATACCATCATTATAAAGATCAGTGTTGTTAGTTTTGTTGTTTTTCATTGGTCTAATATTGACACCTCCATATATTTTGCAGAAAATAAAAAGTGGATACCCAATGAGTACCCACAACAAATATCGAATCGCTTCAACTTTTGTGCTATTTGCCCAAAGACATTATCTATCAGGCGAGAGGGTAACTCTTCTTTTCACAATCTACCTTACTATGATAACTCTTTTTGTTTTATTTGTCAATCACTTTATTATTTTTTGTTGCGAATATTTTTTTCTATGATTTCAGTTTCTGTTTCTTTAAAATATCTGTTTTCATTTTTTAGTCTCTGATAGTCATCTTTTATTTGTTCTAAAAACATATCCTCAGTTAATTTAAAGCCACTAAATAATTGATAGTCTTTAATATCTGATAGTAATGTAATGACATAGTATGTTTTTTCTTTCATGCCAGTTTGAACAACTACTTTACCATTCTGATCTATGATATATCTGTCGTCTATTATAATTTGGTTTAATTTAGTTTGCGTCTGTTCTAAATCTAGTAAATAGAGTTTTCTTTTGGTATTTCCTAAGATAAATAAGACTTGATCGTTTTCTAGTCTCCAATATAAGTAATATAGAATACATGGTATCAGTTCTAATATTAAAAGGTAATACCATTTAATACGTGTAATTTCTAATATATTTAGAACAATTATTAGAACTAAAATAATCTGTGTGAAAATTAATCCAATTAAAAATTGGTGTTTTCTTATTTTTTTAGTAGACTTAATGGTTATTTCTTTTTTCATTTTACCAATAAATCTGTTTTTTCTCCCATTAAGGGTAATATCATAATTTCTAAATATCCATATATAAATGATAATATGAAAAATAAGTCCGATTGCGTCTATATAACTTTTGTCTGTAATGATTCTAAGAACTACTAAAAGCGTATATAAAATAAATATGCCTAATATATATTTGCCTTGTTCTTCTTTTCTAAAAAATAAAGTTAAAAAATAATAAACAAATATTGTTGCTATAAAGTTTGTTACAATTGCATTTAAAATGTCCATCTTATCACCTAAAAATATCGTATCACATTATTTTTGGAAAATCAATTTAAATATTTTAAGGCTTTAAGAAGTTCATGCTCGATAAAGTATCTATATTGCAAAAGTATATGTGTCGATCCTTCGCTATCTATCAAGGTTAAATAAGCTTCATCTAAAATATAATCTTCTGTTGGTATCTGGATAGTATATCGATATATGTTCTCTTCTACTTTATGAATAGTAAATACTAGACTTTGGCTACCTAAATAGATGTTAGTAATTTGATTGTTCTTTGAGTTTAAAGTAATACTTTTTAAGTGTGCTTTATTATCTTTTATTCCTTCTAATGAATAAATACTAAAACTTTGATATTCTTTTAAAAAATTTATTGTTAGTAGTCCTAAATCATATGTTTGATTTTTATAGTAAAAAATTAATTTTTCTTCTAGTTCTATGATATTTTGTTCTTTAAAATAGATGACCAAGTTAAATTTATAATAATCTTGTTCTTTGCTAGACGGAGTAAGTTCGTATTTTAACACCTTTAATTTATCAGGAAAGATTAATTCCTTATTAGATACTGCTTTAGTAAATTCGTTGTTTTTTTCTTTAGTATATATAGGTTGTTTAATATAGTTTTTTGTTTCATATAAAATATAGTGTTTTTTCTTTGGAATAATCATTTGATGATGATTCGTATTTAAAAAATAGATGACAATTCCTACTATAGTAATAAGTAAAAAGCTACTGATCATATAAAGATTTCTTTTTTTCATATAGGTCTAATCTCTAATTTAGGATATTGTGTTGTTACAGTAAAAATTTCAAATCCGCCCATATTTCTTTTAATAAAGAAAAAATATCTAACCGCGACTCCATTAGTTATTTTTCCTTCTCCGTAATAGTAATAAGTTAATCTAGTTTTGGGTTCTATTTTAATTTTAATTTCTGTATCTTCTTGAATTTCTTTTGTTGTTTTTGACTTTAAGTCTACTTTTAGTGATTGTGTCAAGCCATTTTTAAATGTCTTATCATTTTTTCCAATAGTAATACCAATGCTCCCACTTACAGAAATATCGTATTGTCTTGTCTCTTTATTTTTTGCTTTATAGTGATAATCAATAATACTTTTACCATCATTATAATAAGAAAACAATGTTTCACTGATAAAACTTACACTTTTATTTTTATTTACAGTATTAATTTTCCAGCCTGAAAACTTTCTTTTGTCAATTTTAGAGTAGTAATCATTATAATCCTCTTCTGTATAATCAGAAAGTAATTTAAAGTCTTCTTCAAATTGAATATCTTCAAACTGTTCATAACTTGCACATTGCGTTGTGCTAAATAATACTAAAATAATGCTTAAACATATGAAAATCATAAATTTTTTCATAATAAAACCTCCTACATCAATAATAGGAGGTTAGTTAGATGATTACTTTTTATTTTTTGCCATATAAGCTTCAATGTCACTTACTTCTTTAATAAGATCTTTTGAAAGGTTGATTGCTTTTCCTTCAGTAATTAAAATGTTATCTTCAATTCTTATACCAATACCTAATTCTGCAATGTATAATCCTGGTTCAACTGTTAAAATAGCACCTGCTGGTATTACTTTTGTTGTATTCCCAACATCATGTACATCTAAACCAAGGTAATGACCTAAACTATGATAATAGTATTTATTAATTTCTGAGTCTTCTTTAATTAATCCTAGTCTTTTCATACCAGCAATTAAGATATTTCTACCATAATCATTAAATTCTTTATATGTATGCCCTGCTTTAACCCATTCAATTGTTTTCTTATTAGCTTCTAAAACAATTTCATATATTTGCTTTTGTTGCTCGGTATATTTACCACTTGCTGGATATGTTCTACTAATATCTGAACAGTAATTTTGGTAGCTAACTCCTAGGTCTAATAAGATTAGTTCATTATCACCTATTTTATAATCATTATCTACATAATGTAAAACAGTAGCATTTTTTCCTGCAGCAGCAATCGTATCAAATGAAGGTTTTACATTATTATATGATAATGTGTAATCATAATCAGCTTCTACTTGATATTCATATTTACCTGGTTTAAGTTTTTGCATGACACCTTCTAAAGCATCTTTAGTAATTGAAATAGCTTTTTTGATTTGATTAACTTCAAATTCTGATTTAACTTTTCTTAATTCTGAAACAATTGGATATCCATTATAGATTGCTAAATGTGGGTATAAGTCTTTAATTCTATTAGCTTCTTGTTCAGAAATAGACTTAGGTTCGTTTAATCCATGTCTTTCTAAATCAAAGTATAAATTTTCAATTGTTCCATATAAAGATCTTCTTGTATGTCCTAAATATTGAGCAAGATATGTATCTAATGTAGCAATATCTAAACATTCATTTTCTTCTAATCCTGCTATATTTGCAGCTTCTTTAAAACTTAATGTTTCGCCATCCCATAATGCTTTTAAAGGATCTTGTTTTTCTATAAATAATAAAGTCTTAGTTGTTTGGTTACCTTTAATTAATAAAACAACTGATTCTTGTTGTTCAATTCCAGTTAAGTAAAAGAAATTTCTATTGACTACAAAAGGAAATTTTTGGTCAGCACTTTTATGTTGTGCGCGTCCTGAGTAAAAAATTGAAATGGATTGTTCTTTTAATTCTTTTAAATAATTGTTTCTATTTTCTTTAAACATCTTTTTTCTCCTTAAAGTTCGTTGATTTGTTTTAATATTTCTTGATTGATATTTTGTATGATTTCTTGTGCTTTTTCTAAAGTATCAGCATTTGAACCATAATAAATTTTTAGTTTAGGTTCTGTTCCACTAGGTCTTAAAACAACCCAGAATTGATCAAAAAAGTATTTTAATACATTTGATTTTGGTAATTCAATTTCAGGTTTAATTTCATATTTTTGTTCCTGATAGTCATTAACAAAACCTTTTTGATAGTTTTTTAAGTTAAGTCCGTTTTTTCTATAGTAGGTCATGATTTTTTCAATTTTTTGACTGCCTTCAATCCCTTTTAAACTGATATTTTCGGTGTATTCAAAGAAATAACCATACTTCTTATAAATTTGTTCCATATATTCTACTAAAGTAAGATTCTTTTCCTTTACATAACATGCCATTTCAGAAAGTAAGTACACTGCTTGAACAGCATCTTTATCTCTCACAAAAGGTGAAACTAGGCTACCATAAGACTCTTCTGAACCAAATGTATAGTTGTATTCATTTTTTGTAAGTTCTGCCTGTTCACCAATAAATTTGAATCCTGTTAAGGTTGTTACATATTTTTGTTCGTATTTATTGGCAATTGCTTCAATTAAAGGAGTAGACACAATTGTACTAAAAACAATTCCATTTTTATGAATGGAGCCATTTTTTCTAGCACTTTCTAGAATATATTCTAGCATCATTGAAGCTGTCTGATTTCCGTTTAATAGTTGATATTCATTATTATTTAAGACTGCTATTCCAAGTCTATCAGCATCTGGATCAGTTACTAGAATAATATCAGCATTTATTTTTTTAGCATATTCTATTGTTCTGTTAAATGCTTTTTTTTCTTCTGGGTTAGAAGACTCTGTATTAGAAAATTCAGGATCTACTATCATTTGAGGTTCATATGGATAAACATCATATCCTTGTTGTTTTAAAAACTTAGGAATTACTGTACCGCCTGTTCCATGTAGTGGTGAATAAACAATTTTAGCAGTTTTTAAGACATCATTTATTTTAATTTTTTTCACTTCATCTAAATAAATTTGATCAAAGTCTTCTTCAATCCAAGTAATAAGATTGCTTTCTAGACTATAAACTTTAAATGGATCTGAAACTTTGTTAACGTACGAAATCACTTCATCGGCTTGTTTTATATTAAGTTGTGCCCCTTGTTTGTTATAAACTTTATAACCATTATACTCTTTTGGATTATGAGATGCTGTAATCATAATACCAGCACCACATTCAAATTTTCTTACAGCAAATGATAACATTGGAGTAGGCCTTAAATCTCTATAAATATAACTTTTTATATGATTTGCAGCAAGAACTTTAGCTGCTTCATATGCAAAGTTCTTAGAATTTTTACGATTATCATATGAAATAGCAACACCCTTTTCAGATAATTGATGCTTAATCATATAATTAGCTAAACCTTGTGTTACTTTTCTTATTGTATAAATATTAATTCTATTAGTCCCTGGTCCCATTAAGCCCCTTAGTCCACCAGTTCCAAAGTCTAAATCTTTATAGAAACATTCTTTTATTTCATCTTCATTTAATTTTAGCAAGTCATTTTTAATTTCTGAATCTATTTCGTTTTGTGAGATCCATAAGTTATACTTGTCTTTATAAGACATACCATCACCTCTTGATTTCTATTATACGCTAAATATATAAAAAAATAACCCTTTATGGGTCATTTCTTATGCTTGATTTCTTAAATATATAGAAAGTAGTCCCTTTAAGACAAGTCTTTGGTCTCTAACTAATTTAGTTTTACATAAATCTTTTATAATAACAGAAAGTCCACCTGTTAAAATAATATCAAATTCTTCTTTCACTTCTTCTTGAATTCTTTCAATTAAACCATCAATCATTGCGGCTGTCCCGTAAGTAAGTCCTGATTGCATACAAGTAACCGTATTTGTTCCTAGTACTTTTGCTGGAACTGTAACATCAACATCTGGTAAAAGTGCAGTGTTACCAATTAAAGCTTGTCTAGATACTTGAATGCCTGTTGAAATAATTGCCCCTGTAATTGCTCTATCTTTAATATATATAAACTTATTAGCTGTTCCTAAATCAATAACTAAAACTGGTTTTTTGTTATCAGCCACTGCAGCTGCATCACAAATAAGATCAGATCCTACTTCTCTTGGATTGTCTGTTTTAATTTTCAATCCTGTTTTAATGCCAGGGCCTACAATCAAAGGTTCTTTTTTTAAGTATTTAACACACATTCTTCTAAGTGTTTCTGTTACTCTAGGTACAACACTTGATAAGGCTATATCTGTAATTAAGTCCACATCTAAAATACTTTTTAATGTTACATAATATTCATCTGGTGTTTTCACTGATTCTGTTAACATTCGGTATGTTTCAACTAGCTCTTTACCATCTGATAATCCCATATATACACTTGTATTTCCAACGTCTAATAATAAAATCATTTTACTTTTCCTTTACTTGTTCTAATGCATAAACAATAGGTGTTCCAATAACAACTGCAGCAAGCGCTTCAACTAAACCATTGGCCATTGCTACACCATAAATAATTGATATCGTACTTTGGCTATCACCAAATGTTTGGGTAAATGCTTGTGGGCTAAAAATATAAACGCTTAATAATACTAAAACCGTATGTGCTAGTGTGCCAAGGATCATAACAGATGGCACAGATATATCATATTTTTTATTTTTAAAAGTATAGAAGACATAGATGCCTATAACTAAAACTGTAATTACTATCACGATTGGTTGTGTAATATTTGTTATCTTTTTATAGTCATTATTTGTTTTTTCATCTAATACTGGAAGTTCTAGATTTAATTGATCTATTTTCTCTTTATTTTCTGTTTCATTTTTCTTAAGTTCTGCAATTTGCATCACTAATTTATTATACGGGTCTTTGGTTGCATTTTTAACAATAGAGTTTGTTCCAAAAAAGAGTGCTAACCCCGATATCATTGAAACTAAAGTTATAACAATTACTTTGCCATATTTAACTTTTAAGATTTTCTTGAATCCTACTGAAAAATAATAAGCAGCTGCCGCAAACAACATTCTTGGTATCACAGAAACCCAAGGATAGACAAAAGCTTGGTCAAAAGGGGTATTACCTCTCATTAAAGCCGCTAATGTGCCTCCGATACCAAAGAATAACCCTAAGATAACCCCACCTTTTAAGCCAAGTGAGAACACTCCTACTAAAACTACAATATGGACTAGCGTGATACTCACACCAGGTAATATTGTGATATAACCTATTTGTGGAACTAACGATAAAACAAGAATAATTGCCGCAAAGGCAGACGTTAGTACCATTTGATACATTTTATTTCTTTTCATTTTTTCTCTCCTTTTTAGGCCACTAAGGGTCCCATAAGTAGGTATATTATACTATAATAAATAGTCATTTGTGAAGTATTATCTCTTTTGTTTTTGCCATTTAATATAATATGGGTTACTTTTGCGTTCGTTTTTAACTAGACTTAACTCATCATGTCCTGGACAAATAATAGTATTTTCAGGCATTTCATCAATTAATTTTACAACACTTTGTTTAAGTTCTGATAAATTTCCTGAATATAAATCATGTCTTCCAACATCATTTTTAAAAAGGGTATCGCCTGTAAATAGATGTTTACCATAAAGAAAACTTAATCCTCCTTTAGTATGACCAGGAGTCTCAATTACTTTTACTTCCTTATCTGCTAAGGCAATACTACTTTCATTTTTAATCAAGTGTATATCAAGTTCTTTTCTTTGAAAAGGTCTTTTATTTTTTTTATCATAACCATTATAATCATCTTCAAATAATAAATGAGCATCATGTTCTGATATATAAATAGGAACTTTAAATTTATGAATTAAGTTAACATGGTCACTATGGCCATGAGTAATAGCTATTGCGATTAATTTTTTATCTTCTAAATATTCTTTTATCTCATCTATATTATCAGAAGGATCAATTAAAATACATTGATCAAACCTACAAATAATATAACTATGAGCTTGGTCATTTTTACTAATAAACTGTTTCATACTATCGTCCTTTTTATAGAAAAAAAACTATTCTTAGAATAGCTTATTTTTTTTCTCTATGAATGGTATATTTGCGCAAGCGTGGGCAATATTTTTTCATTTCTAAACGATCTGGTGTCGTTTTTTTATTCTTAGTTGTATAATAATTTTCATCGCCACATTCTGTGCATACTAATTTTACTAATTCGCGCATCGTGTATCCCTCCAGACTTACTTTATAATTATATCAAATTGTTTTAGAAATATCAAATATTTTATGCAGTTTCATACAACGATATTTCATAATCACATATTTCTTGGTAAAATTCTTTCTCATGCGAAACTAAAATGAGTGTTCCTTCATAATTTAAAAGAGCTTCTTTTAATGCCTCTTTAGCATCTACATCCAAATGGTTAGTGGGTTCATCTAATATTAAAACATTGCTTTTAGTATCTTGTAATAAGGCAAATCTTAATTTTGTTTTTTCCCCACCTGAAAGAGTAGAAATATGTCTTGTTGCTAATTCATAATCAATCCCATAATGAGCCAAAAGTCCCATCACTTGAGTCTTATTATAATCAGGATATTGATAATGGATATGCTCAAAAGCTGTATATTTTTCATCTAAATGACTATCTTGTTCAAAATAAACAATATTAGCAGTATCTATAAAATGGTATGTCCCACTAATTTTAGGAATAATATTTAGAACTGTTTTAAGTAAAGTAGATTTTCCTATTCCGTTTTTACCAGTAATAACTACTTTATCGTTTTTTCTTACTTCAAAATTAATCGGTGCTAATAACGCTTCGCTATTATATCCAATTTCTAAGTCTGTTATTTTTAATACTTCTTGCCCAGTAGGAACAGAGAAATCAAATTTAAAGTGTAGTTTCTTATTTACTTTAGGTTTTGTTAAACGTGGGATTTTTTCTAGCATTTTTCTTCTACTTTGTGCTCTTTTAGTTGTTGAAGCACGAGTAATATTTTTCTTGATAAAATCTTCTGTTTTTTCGATAAATTTATTTTGTGATTCAAAAGCTTTTTGTTGCTGGCTCATTCTTAATTCGCGTTCTTCTAAGTAATAGTAATAATCACCTTTATAGCGGCTAATTTTACCATTTTCTACTGCATAAACTGTTTTTGCAATATTCGCTAGAAAACCTTCATCATGAGAAACTACTAAAAATGTTTTTTCGTAATTATTTAAAAATTTTTCTAACCATTCGATATGTTTAACATCTAAGAAGTTTGTTGGTTCATCTAGTAATAATACATCAGATTCACCTAATAAGAGTTTTCCTAAAATAACTTTTGCTCTCATCCCGCCTGATAATTCTTTAATTTTATATTCAAGTATTTCTTGGCTTAGTCCTAAACCATTAATGACATTTCCTATTTGAGAAGCAATCGAATAAAAGTTTTTATTCTCTAGTTCTTCAGTAATTGACATTGCATAGTGTAATAATCTATCTTGTTCTTTTTCATCTTGGATTAAAGCAATTTTTTCATATACTTTTTGTTGCTCAAGTTCTTTTTCAAATAAAGGTAAAAATACATCATATAAATATGTTTTAACTTGTATTTGAGGATCAATTGTAGCATATTGATCTAAATACCCTACTTTGATATGTGCTTGCCATTCTACTTTTCCTTTATCAGGTGATAAATCTTTATTAATAAGTTTAAGTAGTGTAGATTTTCCTGCACCATTAGGTCCAACTAAGACTGCATGATCACCTAAAAAAAGACGCATTTCTGCCTCTTTATACAATTCTTCTAATTGATATTTAAAATTTAAATTTGTTACTTCTAATAAACTCATTATTTACTCAATCCATTCATTAATGTTTCTTCTAAATCTTCTAGAAAGATAGCATTCATATTCCAGAAAGGTTCGTTAGGATATATAAACTTCATCTCATTTTCATTCTCATATCTTTTTAGTACTTGTTGTTTAGGTGAAATTAAGACAATCTTTTTTCCTGGTTTAATTACAAAACTGCTCATATCTTTTAAAACTATGCTTGAGCCTTTTCTAATTTCCCATATTTTTTTACTGTTAAATGTAATTTCACAGTTATTTGGTACATTCCAAAGAAAGATTTCATAAACTTCATTTCTATATTCAAATATAATAAAGTCATTATTAATACATTCTTTTACTTTACCATTTTTTTCTAATATGTCTATTATCTTTTTTCTTTTCTTTTGTTTATTCTCTATTTTCATTGAATATACTTTATAAAAAATATACATCAAGATAATAAGTAGTCCTAATAAAGACCAAATAAGTATATGTCCCATAAAGCACCTTCCAATCTAACTCTATTTATTTTAACATATTTAAAGAAATATGTAAAAAAATAAAGGTCAGATTATGACCTTCATTAAAAATTATAAGTTTGTTTGTCTCTTTTCAATTAGATTTTTAAGTGTCGCTAAGACAAGTGTGAATACTAATATGATTGGTAAAAGTATTCCTAATGAGAATGCAGCAACCGATCCTAATGATTTATTTGGTAATGTCGGGTTTAAAAAATCATATGGATACCACTTTATTAATCCTCCAAAAATCATAAAAAATGAAAAATAGATGAGTGGATGAACTAACGCAAAACTTAGTTGTTTAAATGTTACTACTCCTTTTACTAGTAGGTAATAAAATACTGGGAATAATAAAGGAGTAATCGTATGTACTAATTGTCCATTAAAACTCATATTTCCTATATTAGCTATACCATTAATAACAAAATGGTAGATTAATCCTGTCATAAGAATATCAACTAATGCAACAATGGATAAAATCCTATACCATTTTTCATCTTGTTTATTAAAAAAATAAAGTGATAATACAACTACTACTAAAATATTACTTTGGTTTGTGAAATAAGCAATCATATCTAATGGCTTATTATGAGTAATAGAGTCAATAAGTGATAGTAATACGCCTAGTGCCGCAAAGAATAATATCGTACCTACAATGATGTATCTTGTTAAATTATTTGTTCTTATTTTATGTATTGTTTGTCCTGTTTTCATAAATGCTCCTTATAATTATAGTGATATTATTATAGCATACTTTTTTACTTTGAATATCAAAATTATTTTAAATAAATTATATTTAACGTAGTTAAAATACCCTTTTTTTATTGACAAGGTTATCTATTTGTTATACAATATTCCTGCGACCAATTTTATATAAACAAAAAAACGCCCTTGTATAATAAGCGTCTTGTTTTTTATGTCGTTACATGCACCCTTAGCTCAGTTGGTAGAGCAAATGACTCTTAATCATTGGGTCCACAGTTCGAGCCTGTGAGGGTGCACCAAAATAACTGTAATAGCCTTTTGAGGAATCAAAGGGCTTAATTTATTAAATAACCCTTTGATTAATAAGCCGTCTCGACAACTGCTTACACTAATAATAATTCATATTGAATTGAATGTCAATGTTTTTTACTTCATTTTGAATTAAAAGGAGGGTTTATGTTAAACTTAAGAGCTATTAGAAAGAGAAAAAAACTATCACAACAAGATTTAGCTACACTATTAGGTGTCTCACAAATTGCCATATCTCAATATGAACGTGGTACGAGAGAACCAAATATTGAAACACTAGTTTTAATATGTCAAAAAATGGATATAACTATTGAAGAATTGATAGATTTCAAATCTATTCAAGAAAAGTTAAGTAAAAAAATCAGATAAACTAAAGGGGATATATCTAAATGAAAAAATCAAGTACATTAAAAACATTATTTGTTCTAGTTATTGTTATTGCAGCTTTTATAGCTTTCGATAAACTAGTTTTCAATAAAGAAGGGTTAACTGACAGTTCTACTCCTTTAATTGAATCAAAAGAATTAAGCCGCAATGATTTTGATTTATCTTATACTCACAACGGTTGGACCAAAGTGATTGCTACAGTTATTCCAAAAAGAGATATAAAAGAAATCGTATTAAGAGTCAACTATACAGATAATAACGGTTCTATACTCAAAAGAGAAACTAAAATTGAATACGGACTATATAAAAATCAAACATATACAATTGAATTTACTAACGGGATTTTTGAAACCTTAAAATTTTCAAAATTTTATGTTGAATTAGTATCAGGAGTAAGAAAATAAAAAGCCTTTATCGGCTTTTTTTCTTATTCATAATTTTTTCATACTCTTTACGCGCAATTATTGCATCATATTTAACATAGTTCTCTGTAGTTTTGTAATCTTTATGACCAAGTATTGTTTGTACAGTCTTTAGATTAGCACCATCTACTACCATATCTGTTGCAAATTTTTTTCTTATTTGGTGAGCATGAAATCTATCTACATTTAATTTTTCTTTCATTTTTCTTGTGTAATTTTTAAAATCATCCCTACTCATTTTTCTATTTTTTATATAATTCCAAAATATATACGTTCCAGGTGTAGACCTTATCAATTTTTTAATTAGATCTACATTAACACTGGTAAAGTAAACATATCTTTGTTGTCTACCTTTTGTTGTTTGTGTTTCTAATACTATTGTATTGACGTCAATTAATACATTATGTTTCTGGATATTCAAAAGTTCATTAATTCGGCAGCCGGTATCATATAGTAGTATAAATATTGCATTGTATACCCAGGAATTTTTATTCACTTCTATTTCAGATAATTTTATGGCCGCTTTTAATACTTCATGTTGCATAGGTACAAATGGTTCAGTATCGTTTGGCAACTTAGGAACTAAAAGAAATGTATTGCTCATTAGTTTTGAATGTCTTAGAGCTGTTTTGATATATCCTATCCGTTTATTAATTGTAGTATTTTTTGAACGTGTATTATTTTTCAACCACTCTATAACTCTTTCTCCATCTTCATATCTTAAGTCGTTTGCATCTTCAATATTTAATGCTTTTAAGCATTTTAGTATAGGTCTAAATGCTGATGGTTCGTTAATAAGAGTATCGCTTCTTTTTCTATTTTTTGTTTCGTTAATATATCTAGTTATTAATTCTTCTATTGTCATGATGTTTCCCTTTCAATGTTTGTATTTTTAAAAGGGTTGCGCAACCTGCATATACTATTATATTACAATGTCAACATATAATTTCCCATAAAATATGTGGATAAATTGACATTTTTAAATTATTATTATAAGATAATAACGAGGCGTACATGCCGGGTTGGTAGTCTTAGCTACTGCCACATACAACTAAGTCCCTTTTTAATTAAAGGGACTCTTTTTTTATCTACCTCTTACTTTTCGTGCATTTTGATAATCTTGTATGTCTTTATCCTTTGCCTTTTTAATAGGTTTATTTAAAGGCGATTGCCCTACTTTAAAATTTTTACCTGTTAATCTACTTTTACCAATTGTATTAGTATCTACATAACTTTTTTTATTTTTATAAGTTTCATATAATCTAACTTTGTGTTTCTTATCAATTTGATCAGATGTTGCTTTAGTCGTTAAATTAGATACTTGAACTTTTTTATTTTTCTTTTGAACTCCGACCATAACTAGTCTATCATTATTTGCATTCTTTCCTTTAATCTTTTCGTATGATTCCCAATCTCTTTTTTTTACAATATGTTTAGGATTAACGGCATATATTTTTCCGATGTGATTCTTTTTTTTCTGTTTTAACTTTGACGGAACAAATAATCTAACCAACAATAGAAATGGAATTCTAATCATTAATATAACAACTTTTGTAATCAATTTTATGTCCTCCTAGTTGTTAACGGCGCGCCCAAATATATTATTTTAAATATATATACTAAAGTATATATAAAATCACGCTTTTTTCTTACTTTTTTTGTCACCATTTTCAACTCGTTCAATCTGAGCTGTAATACTCTTAAGTTCTGCAGCTCTTTTTCTTATCTTACTTTCGACGTCTTTTATTACTTTTACTTTTTCTTCTAATTCTTTTCTGTGCTGTTCACTTGCTATTGTGAACTGGTATTCATCCAGATATATGCGCTGTTCTATTTTCGTCTCAGATATTGCCCTTAAATCAATTTTTGTTTGTTTCCAGGGAATTATATAGATTGCTGTTGCAAACAAAAACACAGCCACTAAAAACACTAGTTTTAGAAGTAATACAGATAACGCTACTAGAGCAATCCAAAATATAACTTGCCCAGATATGTTAAGTATTTCACTCCATGTCATGCTCTCACCTCTTTAATGCTATTTTGATATCTATTATCCATTTTCTCGCCTTTTAACTCTTGTCTTAAGTTGTAACTATCAAAGTATTTTAAATCCATTGTGCGTTTTAAAAATACGCGTTTATATTCAGCTTTTGTATATCCACCTGAACCATTTGTTACCACTTTATGAAATACTAAATCCCAACCTAGAATTGTGATTCTAAATTCTCCTGTTTCTCTCCAATATTCGTAATCAAATCCTTTTTTAACTTGAACATCAACAATGGCTTCTGCTAATGTCATCATTTGGACGTCAACCTTATCCATTTGCGTATAAGCAAAAATATGGCCAATGTATTGTCTGACTCCGACAGCATACTCCATGAACCCTTTAAATGAGTTCATATATTCATTAGAATTGTTTACTCGGTATTGCCATATTCTATGTGCTTCATCAATATGAAGTGCTGCAAATAGATAGTGATTAGGATAAGCTACAATTTTACCTTCATCAAAAAAATCTGTTATCTCATATCTTGGATGTAATGTATATTTTCTAAAATTATTTTCATCTACTCTTGGTACTTCGATTGCAGTATTTATATATGATCCTTTTCCTGTTGCTAAAAACATACGATGCATAATCTCTGCAGCTACACTAGACTTACCAGCACCAGGAAGGCCTGTGACAATGTACAAACCTTCTTTTTTGAACGGGAACTCATCATATGCCTTTTTTAAAGATGCAAGCCAACCATTTATCCAAGCCCAGTGAAGTGGCGCTGTCATATCTCGCATGCGTTTGTATATGCGTTCATCCATAACCCAATCAGTGTATCTAATGAGTTTTTTAGAAATAAACCTAGCAAGTTTTCTATTTAAGCTAACATTCCAATCGCCTATTTTATCTAGTTTAAAGGCTGTACTTTCTAGGCTCATCTTTTACTTATTTTTACTATCTTTCTTTTTGGAATAAACAACTTAATAAAAATAATTTTAGTCCATTTATATAAAACTTTTAAGCCGAGATATACTCGTTTTGGGAATGTGTATAAAATGAACTTTAAAGACTTACGAATAATGTTATAAATTAATGCTATTGCTGTGATAATCATTTTCTTGCCTCCTTAAATGCCTTATTTTCTCTTTTCTTTTTCACTCCGTTTTTAATATCCTGGACAATGTCAGGTGTTCCTTTAGGAACTTTTTTACTATCATATAATTTATAATCTAGATAACTGAGCGTAAACAGTACAATTAGTACAACTATAATAATTATTAATGCTTGCATATCTATTTATCTCCTTTTCTTGTTTGGAATAAGTACCCATTTAATGAACTTAAGTATGCTTTTAATCGTTTTAAAAACAAGTTTAATACTTGATATAACTATTTTAATAAAGAACCATATAATTAAAATTAAACCTATAACAACAGGGATACATAATATAGCAACAATCCATAAGAGAATATTAGACCAATTTAACCCCTGAATATATTCAATTAGTTTTTTAATTTGCTCAACTAATGATTGTAAATAGTTCAAGTCATCTTGTGGACTGGTAGGGTTATTAATGACGTCATCAATAATGAACTCGCCATCCAGATAGTATTTAACGCGTAAGATAACAAAATTAGAAATTGTGTAATTATTTCCCCAGGTACCAATATCACCACTGACTCTAGCTACATAATTAGCATCAATATTTTTGTCAGTATTTTTTTCTAAGCCTTTAACTGACTCTGTTGCTGGAGTTGGTAGAAAGGTTGTTCCTATAGAATTACTAACATAACCGCTCATAAATACGCCATCATATATAGATATTTCCTTTTCAATGTTTTCTTTTCCTGTTCCAATAAACCACCACTTTTTTTCTATAACGTAACTAGCATCGATTGCTGCTAATTTATCGTGTTTTTTATCAAATTTAAAATAAAATTCATAATATTTATGCAGTGGTGACGTCGGAGACATTCCCGTTAATATTTTTGTTTTAATCGTTTTAACTGCAACTGTTTGTATTTCTACAATGTTCTGTCTTTTTACATTTGCAAAACTTCCAATAGTATTTTTACCTTGGGCCATATGCGTATAATAAACTTGGCCAACTAATCTTTTAACCTGGTGCACTTTAATGGCCGTCCATTTTGAATCCACTGTAAACTTATTATCTTTAACAGAAATTGTGCCTAATTGGGCCACATTTATTCCGTCTTCTAAGAATGCATACTCAACAACCGCATGTGATATTCTCCAGTCTTTCATATGTTTAATTTCAACAACCGTATTATCTCTAATAATTTCAACATCTATGCGCTCGTCGTTTATATCTGTTTCTTTAGCATAAGCAGGTGTGATAGTGAGCACTAATGTGCTTACTATCAACAACATGATCATTACTATCTTTTTCATTAATGCATCACTCCACTACTTATTTTTTTTCAATCAATTTTGTATTTAAGCCTAACTTATTTAAAAAGTTTAGAATAGAATTAATTACGTCAATAAAGAAGTTTTTAATCGCTCTCCAGATAGTTGCCCAAAAACCTAATTTGACATCTTCATCTTTTTTTAGGCCTGCAACTGATAATGTTCTAGAAACTTTATGTTCTTTCCCTTCTTTATCAGTAATCAACATTGATACTAAATAATGTCCTTCTACTGATGCATTTTCACTATACTTATCAGTTATAACTTTATAACTTTTCATTTCAATTCCTTCATAAGTTGCATATATTCTTGCAATTTGGTCTATTGTAAGTGTTTTTAATGCGTCTAATGAAACAATATTTCTGTCAACCCAAAATGCTGTATATATGTTAGATTCCAATCTATATGTTCTGTAATGAGTTCTGCCATTACCAGACTTATCTACAGCTAGATATTCAACTTCATATACTCCCTTGCTTCCAGAAACGATATTGTGAGTTACAACAGTTATTAATGATGTCACATCTCCGTCAATTTCATCTGTTGCAGTTAATCCTTCTAATAATATTTTATCTGTAATTTCAGCATTCAAATCAAGCACGATTGGACCAACAGTTTTATCTTCAAAACTAGGTGCTAGATTATCGTACGAGTCAATTACTACGTTTTTTCTAGATATATTACCTGCTTTATCTTTTGAAGCTATTACAATACTAAACTTGCCAAATGTTCTATTTTTATAATCATTTTTTTCGATATAAACTGCAGTATCACCATCAATTTTATCGGTTGCACTATAATTCTTTAAAAACTCAGTAACATTTAACGAATCAGTATATCTTACTTTATATTGGCTTGGTCCATCAATATCAGGTCCTGTTAAATCATGATTAGAAATAGATATCTTTTTAGTTGTTGTATTTTGACTAGAATTAGTTACGGAATATTCAACGTAATATGTACCTAATTTATTTTCATTCCCACTAAAGTTTTCATTAGTAATTACAACTTTATTTGTAATATCTCCATCCTTAGGATCTATTGCTCTAAGTTTAGCAATTCTTGCGATATCATTTATGCTGTATGGAAAATTGATATCATTGACAACTGCCATACCGTCTAATAGTAATTTAGACGCTCCACCTTGATTGCCTCCACCAGTGTCGTTACCACCTTGGGAATCAAATCCCATAGGATTATGTACGCTAATTTCAGTCATAGGGTTCATAACAGACATTTTTAAAGGCGCATTTAAAGCATTCCATTTTGTTCCATCTGTAGTAACTTCTAAAGCTTGAAAATCAGCAACTTGGGTTAATACAATCTCTTTAGCCTTAGTTTTATAGACTTGTTTTTCTGCCCCAACATGTAGTGAAAATGTAGTTTCAGTTCCATCTTGCACATATAGTGTAAAACTATTACCAGAACCAATAGCATCATATAACGGCTTTTGTTTAAACCTATTTTCTGTCGCATCAGTTAATGCTAAAAATCTTAAGTATCCATCACTTGTTGTTGTAAATGGTATATCAGCATTCATTTCAGCTGCAAACGTCTTAGATGCAAACATCGCAGTAATTCCTAGCGTGCTTAATACCGCTAAGAAAATATATAATATTTTTTTCATTCTTAATCCTCCGTTTTATATTGAGATTAAATCTCTTGCACTCAGTTTAACTTCGTTAATTTTGATAATTTAAAAAAGTCGAACTTTTCTTGATTAAAAATAAAAAGTCTTTTTAGAACTAGACAACATATAATTTTATAAGTTTAGTATATGTTAACTATATAACTTTATGACGTCATAGAAACTAACGTTTAGAAGTTTTTAAATCATAAAATTATAATAGTAGTCACTTCTTAGATGCTGACGTCATAGAACTTTCACAATACCCCCCCATTTAAAAAATGTTTAAATGTTTTGAACTTAACTCTTAAAATGATTGAAGTTATTAAAAATAAAATGCTCATATCTAATCTTTCAGTTTTTAAATAGTTAAGCGGACTATTATTTCAATTTTTAACTGCATCTAATCGGTTCCTTCTTTAATTCTTTATATAATAAACACTTTTTAAAAACTTATACTTTCTCTCCGAAACTTAGACTAAATTACCTTTTTAATTCCATTTATTAGACTTTTTATATCTTTCAATTCCGTTTTTTAGACTATGCAACTAAAATAAAAAGTATCTAGAGTTTATATGCTCTGATACTTCATTTTTCTTTTATTTATAGTGCTTATTTTGGCGTTTAAAGCCTTTGTTTTCTATGTTCTAACAAGTTATCATGTGATAGATTAAACCTAAACAACCGCTTATTTCTAAGCAGTTATTTTAGTTATATTTCTTTAGTCCAAATGCATCACCAATTAGATCTAGCGCATCATCTGGGTAGTTGTTCATATTCTTATAGTTCGATTGCTTATAGCTCGCATCACCTGACTGATTAACTATAATTTGATATTGTGTATACTCATCTAATAACAATAATTTATATAGGCCATGTTGCTTTTCCTTGCGTTTCATTGCTCCACAGCTTAAGAGTTTTGTTATCATGTAAAAAGTTGTGCTACGTGCCAATTTTAACTCTTTGATTAGGCTTTCAGTATCTACTTCAATGTTTCTATTATAATCGCTTGTGGCTAAGTTATGTAATCGGCCTAATGTAATTTTAGCTTTAGGGCTTAACGTTTTAAGACGTCGTTTTGTTTTGATATATTTTCTTTGTAGCATTTCTGAGGTGACAAAAGATACAGCGTTGGCCATATCAATTTCTTTCAATAAATAATAGAAAACATAACCCGTTTTATCTGGGTTAACGACTGTTTTTATATATCCTTTTTCTTCTAGCTCATTGATTGCAGTATAGTATGTACTTTCAGCAATCCCTAATTGATCTATCAGTTTTTTCTTACGGCCATAATATTTATGATTAACTTCTTTACTAATATTTTCTAGTCGTTGTGTTCTTGGAATAGATGCGTATAAACCAGCATAAACAAGCTTAGACGAATCTAGTATATCTTCTTCAATTAGTTTACTATCTAAGATAGAAACAAGCCCACGATAGCTAGGCTTAAACTTATGGCTTAGTTGTTGTTTTGTCTGTGTGTTTGCCTTTTTTCTCATGTGCTTGTCTCCTTTCATATATCTAGCTGTAATTGCTCATTTTTTAATTTATCTGTATCGTATTCATACTTTTGTAACTTCTGTGCTAGTTGTCTTGCTTTTAGGTGTTCCAATAGCTCTTCAGCTGTAACTTCAGTGGGTTCTTTAGACGTTTTACTCCATAGTTCATTTTTAGAGATGAACGCTAAGAAAAACGTTTCTATATCTTTTTGAAAGTACGTATAGAAAAATTGGAACTTAGCCAATATTTCTAATTGTAATGATGCAGTACAATTAATTAGTATGACGTCTCTTTTTCTAGTTTTTTTATATTTGCTAATTCCATACGTTCCTATAATTTGCCAAAACAATCTATTATAGAGTTTAAAACGTGGTACTGTAAATTCTCTATACTTTTCTTCAGTTGTTTCTATTTCTATATCGCTGACGTCATATTTACGTTGTAGTCTTGTTAACATTTTAGTGGCATTTTCTTTTTCGCCACCTACTCCGCGCTCTGATAATTCTTTTAGTTTTTTTAATAGTTCTATCTTTTTATCATTCATTTTTTTCCCATTGTTTGACCTTTTTTAAATATCTTTTTATTGATTGACGCATATCCCACATATAATCATCAAAGTAGTTATCTTTGAATAACTCCCAAAATGCATAAGATAAATCTTTATTTAATTTTTTATAATAAATGTCAACTTCACGTGCAGTTTCGAACTCAACATCTAAAGAACTTTCAACTTCAGCTGTAATTGATTTTGATACGTATACTCTAAACTTTTTAGTTTTCAGACTATAATAACACACTAAGTCTTCAAGTCCTTTTTTGACAAGTTCTATTTCTTGTCTAATTTCTGATACATCATATTCCATTTTATTCACTTCTTTCTTAAGTCCCTTTTTGACTTAATCAATCGAATTATTAAAGGGAACTTAAGTAGTAAAAAAGTATAAATATAATTCGATTGATTAAATTAGAAAGGATAAGTAGGGGAGTGGGATAACTCCCCAGGAGAAGTATGAAGCCCTTGCTATAAAAAATAGCAATTAGAGAGCCTAGCGTCCTGAACTACGGTAGACTCTCTAATTACTATTTATCAGTTCAGGATATTTTATTCGATTGTTTTCATATCTTGCTAAAAGTCGGATTGCTTCTTTTATTTCATAATCTTTCCAATTAAGATACTCAAGATATTGCAAGGTTGCCTTAGCATCATTGTCTAAACAATAATAAGCTTCTTTCACTATTGAGACTAAGCCAGGGCGCTTTAATGTTTCAAGATGCGCTTGGATGATGCTATCTAGTCTTTCATACTGCAATGTATCACTCCTTTTTAAAATAAAAAGCCCATTTTATTAGGCTTTAATAGTTTATTTAGATGCACTCACTCTTAATCATTGGGTCCACGGTTCGAGCCCGTGAGGGTGTACCAAAATTAGTTTAGAAGTACCCTTTTGATAATTCAAAGGGGTTTTTATTTAATATGAAGTAGAAATATGAAATTTAATTTTTTTTAGTCTTCTTACTTATTGATTTTTTATTCTCTCTATTATGAAATAATTACACGTGGGTTAAAGTCCCGAGCCTTTACATTGTAAAGTTCGTTAAATAGATATCTCTATTTAATGCAAAAAAGTCATATATCTATGGCTTTTTTTATTGTATAAAGCTATTAAATATTGTATATTACTTGTGCTGGAATAGATATGGAAGAAGCCCCAAAAGTCCAACAGCCAAGATAAGTCTGTCAGTATACTGATGGGCTATTTTTATATCTACATACTTCTATTTATAAAAAAAATAAGAACTAATTAAAGTTCTTATCCATACATCTTAATTAAACAGCTTGTTGCATACTCTTCGTTATCTGGATCTGCTTCTACTAAACACATAATGTATTCTAGTGTTTGAGCTTCCTTACAAATTTCTGTTCTAGCTTCTTTATATAATTCTCTTAATCTTTTATCAAGAGCTTCTTTAATAACTGCTAGTTTTTTTGCATCTTTGTTCATACGATTCACTCCTTATTAAATTTTTTCTTGTATCGTTATCTACACTTCTATGATACGCTAAATAGAATAATTTGTCAACGTATATTGTAATCTATTCTTCATCAATAATTTTAACCATTTGGCTATATTCTCTTTCTTCAAAACCTTGTTTTAAATAAAGTTTTTTTGCTCTACCATTTTCATCATCTATTTCTAGTCTAATAGCGATTGCGCTATCTTTATATACTTTTTCAATGTAGTTTAAAAACTTTTTACCAATCCCTAAACCTTGATACTTTGGATCAACATACAGTTCTTCTAAAAGAACCATTAAGCCCCCTAATTCATTTGAGTATGTAAAAGATAAAAGGCAGTAGGCAACAACCTTATTATAGTAAGTATAAACATATCCTTCAAGATAAGGGCTATCTGATATGATTAAATCAAATGTTTGTTCTAAATTAGAAATAGGCATTTCTACATGTTCAATGACAGCTTCTGATTGATAAAAATCTAATGATAGTTCAATATATTTACTTTTATCTTTATCGTTCATTTTTCTAATCATTTTTACACCTATTTTCCTATTTTCTTACCTCTTTGATAATATAGTTCTGCTCCATCGTATAATGTTATTCCATACTCTGAAACAATAATCATTCCGCTGTCTGGTAATGTATATAAATCTCTATTGAATAATTTTACTGCTTTTTTAATACCACTTTTTTGTTTCTTTTTTCTTCTAAAGTGAACTTCAATACTAAAGTTATGAATATAACCTAATCCATCAGATATATTAAATGCTTGATAATCATTATCCTTACTAATATGGAAATAGTTAAATTGGATCATTGCTCCTGCACTTGAACCAATCACAAGCCCTTTAAAATTTTCTAAATCTGTTGTAAGTTCTTTTTCATGAATTCTTTCCATCATTTCATCTGGTGCTCCACCAGGTAAATATAATATGTTAGATTCATTGATTGTTTTTTTCATTTGTTCTATATTTTCATCATAGTAGTTAATCCATGAGATGTTTTCTTTTTTAACGCCTAGATTTATAAATATAGTTTCCATTTCGTTATAATATTTAGAGTTTTTGCCATAAGTTTCTTGCCATTTTTCATTTGAATCAATCTCTTTTTCAAAAAATGAAAAGCCTAATATAACAACCTTATCATCTTTTTTAATATAACTTGATACTATTTTTTTAGTATTTTCTTCTAATAACTTGCTTTTTCTACTTAATAAAATATTTGTCATATACTCTCCTAAAGTTCAATATTATGAGTCTCTAATGGTAGATCATCACTGAATAAATCAATGTCTTCTCTTAGCCATTTTTTAATTACTTCTTCTAATTCTTTAGCGTTCATATATAAAACTTCTGCATCACCAAAGAAACCTTTTTTAACAATTCCTTTTTCTATTAAATAGGCTTCGCATTTTTTAAAGTTTTCTGATAAGTGAGGATAGAGTGCATTATAGTGTTTATATGTTTTTTGAACATGTATGCCATGATCAGTTTTAATTTTGAAGGTAATAGGAATTGCAGTAAATCTATTAGGAACATCCATCATTTCTTCTACTGCATGAATAAATGTATTTCTAATAAAATCGCATCCTATTAATAAAATTTTAGCATCTGCGCTACCTAGTCTTCCCCATGCTCCTTTTGCAGGTGTTGGGGTTTGTGAATATTCTTCATTTGAAAGATATTTGCTAGCATTTTTTCCAAGCCCTGCCATTGAATGAGTTGGATGAAGGCTTCTTACTACACCTTCTTTTTTTCTAAATGTTTCTGTTAATAAGCCAACACATGAAGGTTCTATTTTAGAATCAAAGTAATTATAATCAGCATTCATTTGTTTCCAAGTATGTGTAGGCATTAAAACTAAACCTTCTTTGAAATATGAAGACAATACATCTATCACTTCATTAACATCACGATTGATTTTTTTCATAGAACTATGAATTAAAACTGTATCTGTTGGCTTTAATCCCATTTGTCTTAGTTGTTCGATCACTTTAATTCTCCTAGCCAATTTTTTAATGTTTCAAACCATGTTGCTACATGTTTATTTTCTAATGCAAATTGTTCTTTATCATCATTGTCAAAAGCTACTTCTTTAGTTGCTAATGATAAACCATGACGTCCTTTTGGGTAGAAGTGAGCTTCTACTGAAACCTTCTTTTTATTTAATGCTTCAAGTAATAAGATACTGTTTTCTACGGGAACGCTTTGATCAGTCATTGTATGCCATAAGAAGATTGGTGGCATGCTTTTTTTAACATTTTTTTCTAAACTTACTTCTCTTAGTGATTCTTTGTTAAGTTCAACTAACAGTTTTTCAAAAGATCCTTGGTGTGAATACTTTTGATTTGATGTTACAACAGGGTAACATAGAATACCTGCTTTAAACCATCTAGGTTTAGTTTCAAGTAAATGAAGTGCTAAGTGTCCACCTGCTGAAAAACCAATGATTAATATTTTTCTAACCTTATCTAAATTTCTTAGTCCTTCAACAACCTCTATTGCTTCATTTATGACATCAGGGTGTTTTAACAATGTGTGTCTATATTCATAGATTGCAGTATGATAGCCTAATTCTAAAAAGGCATTTGAAACAGGTTCTGCTTCTCTAACTGATGTATGATTGTATCCTCCACCAGGAATAATTAATACTAAATCTCTTTTTTTATTGTCTATTAAATGTGTGATAACTTTGTTATTGCTGTTTAATGTAATCATAGTTTCCTCCTAAAAAAATAAAGCACTTTTGTAAGTGCTTAGCAATCAAATTTTTTATAACCTTTTTTTGTTTTCTCAATCACGTGAACAATTACTTCTTCTTCTAGCATAACATTAACGAGTCTATCTGTAATTCCAAACTCTAATATTTTTTCTAAAGCTGTTATCTCTAATAATTGTTTTTCTACGTGTTCCTGAATTTGGGCTTTTTGAATATAAACATCATTTTCTTCTACAAATGTTACAATAAACTCTTTATAGCTTTTAATGTGTTTCGTTAACTGTTCTACTGAAAGACTTCTTAAAGCTTCAATAGTTGTTTTCTTTTTCTTCAAATATTCAGTTTGAATCCAGTCTTTACAGGCTTTTTCAGTCATTTTTAACCGCTCCCTTGCTAGCACAAGAGTATTATAACATGGTCTTTTTTTATTTTCATTTAAAGTGATTATTTAATCATAAAACTCAACCCATTGTTTAGTTTCATAGTGAATATTGTGTTCATCTAGAAATTGTTTAATTTCATCAAATGTTTCTACTAAATCAAATCTTAATCGAATCATATTAAGAATTTCTTCTCTATCCTGAAATTTGTTTTTATTCAAATAATCACTTTGTTCAACTAATGTTGCTAAAAAAGCTTCTCTATTTTCTTTATTAATAGTTATACTGCTTTCATATTTAGATGCTGCAGAAGTGTAAAATGCTTCTTCACTCACATTTTGACCTAATCTATAGTAGCTAAATTCAATGGCATCATCGCTTAACACTGATACTGATATACAAAATCCATTTCTTTTACATATTTCCATATTATTTCCACCTTCATTAAAGATTTTATCTTATTTCATGTTTTAAATAATAAATGTAATTGATAGTTATATTTGATGTTATATATTTATTGTTTCTTTTGAATCAATGGAATAATAATATTCTTTTCTAACGCTTCAGGATAAGGATACATTTCTTCTCTCATACGTTTGAAAATAACATATATTAAACCTCTTTTTAAATCTATACGTGTTACAACACCTGCATCACGTTCGTTTTCTACTTTAACTTTTTCACCAATTAGGTAAGTCTCATTGCTCCAAGCCATAGAATCATCTCCTTAATATACTTATATTATATCATATTTCATTGAGTTTTATTATTTTTCTTATATTCTTTTAAGATTGAGCCTAATGCATAAACATAAGGTCCATGATTAATCGTTTTTAACCATTCTAAAAGTTTTTTTGCTCTTATAGGGGGATTTAATGCTAAAAGTCCGTTAATATCACTTAAGTGAAGTGGGTGATCTTTATCATTTAAATTATCTAGTAAATTAAGTGAGTCTTCATTCTTTCTCATAAATAGATAAAATTGTTTAATTGCTTTAGGGAGTCTTACTTGATATTTTTCTTTTTTCTGATTTAGAGTATCATAAGTAATATCACTAATTTTTATAATTTGTTTTAAAATGATAAAATCAATCGTATCTTGGAATTCATTATCTTTCCATGTATAAAGTGTTTTTAAAATTCTTGTTCGCCATAAGAATCGGTGATTGGAATCCTGTTTGATTTGAGTATTTTCTAAAAATAATTTTGTTAGTTCATCTATATCTTTAAGATCATATGTACTTCTTAGTGCATCTTGAAACATTTCTTCTAATAAAGGTGCTATTTTTGATAAGTCATTTTTATTTAATAAGAAAGAAGTTAATTCTTCTAATAAGGTTGTTTTTTCCTTTAAGTAAGCTTCTTTTAATTCATGAAAGTAAATTGTTTTTTTATTAATTGTTTGTTTTTCTTTTTCAAAGACATATGTGATATAGCTTAAAGTATCTCTTTTAATACTTTTTTCCTCAATCATGGAAAAACCTACCATCCCATTTTGATAGGTTCTATGAGTTGGATGACCCACAATATCATTTCTGATAAACTTCAACTCTTTTAAGGTCTCATTTTGATTAATATTAATATTATACTTGTACTTAGTTGTCCCTATAGATAAATCATAAAGGGCATCTATGCCTACAAAAAAACTTTGTAGGAGTCCAAAAACATCTAACATGATACTTGCTTCATTTAAACTTTTTCTTAAAAAGAATTGTTCTATCATCTGATCAACATCTTCTAAGACTGAAAGGGCAACAATCCCTTTAATCTTATAAGAGTCTTCTTGGAGGTTACATGCTTTTTTAATAAGATCATAATCTATTTTATTAGTCATTATTTGTAATCTCCTTAATTTTTTCTATTAGTTGATTCTTATCAATGGTTTTATAGACTGTTCCCTCAATATATCTAATACCATTTTTTCTTAGTATTTCTCTGTCTTCTTTGGTCTTAACATCTCTAATAATAAGTGCAATTTGATATTTTGATAAAAGAGCGTTTAAAGTCCCTAAATAAGCAATTGCCTTTTCATCACGAGCAGTATAATTCAGATGAAGCGCATGAAACGGATAATTAAGAACTGCATCTAAGTTTGTTGTGTCAAGTCCAACAAATGAGTCTACGAGTTCATTGATTCGTGCTTGATGGGCTTCTTTAATATCTGAGCCTATGACTTTGATACGAATAAATTCTGTTGGAATTTGATAACTTTTAAAAAGCCCCATAAAATAAGCATTAAAAGTCGGATGTAAAAAAGTTTCTTTTGTAAGAGGAATAGTTAATTTAATTAATTTATTTGTTTTTTGTTCTAATTCAACTAAGAATTCACAAATCAATTTTAAATGATATTTTTCTAAGTCAAACATTCTATTTCTTTTTTTAGCTATTTTATATAAATATTTACTATCTATCGTTAAATTTGAAAGCATAATTTCACTTTCATATTGCCAAACAACGTTTTGCTCTAAGTCAATAATTTGATTAAATAGGATTGTAAACTGTTTGTTTTCAAGGGCTATATTTAAATAGTCAATTACTTTTTGTTCAAATACTTCTTCTTCATACATGTGGTATTCGAAGAATAATAGTTCTTGTTGGGATCTTTTTGCTAAATCTAATGTTACTTCTAAATATCTATATAGTCTAAAAATATCTTTATCGCTTGTGACAACCGGATATCTTAAGGCACTAACAATAGTTGTAAATTGTTCATAAGGTAGGCTTTGTGGACTATATTCAGAAAGGTGTTTAAGATAAGATTTAATAATTTTAGTTGTCACTCTAATATCATTTTGTGGGATATAGACACATAACTGTTTATCATCGTATCTATAAACCATACCTTCTTTAAAAAACTTTTTAGTCACTTGAGCAAACTCTTTATAAAAATTAATCGTCTTTTCATAGCCATATATTGTTTTATAGTCGCCTTGTAGTTCTACTAAAATAAAACTAGCTTTATCCTCTATATAAGTTTTCATATGAGCATTAAGGGCGTTTAAGTTAAGAATTCTTGTTTCATAATCGGTTGTTGCTTGTTCAAGGAGTTTATCTTTTTCTTCTTGATTTTTAGTTAAATCTTCAAAAATACTAACAATTTTTATTTCTCCTTCATCATAAATACTAAACAATTTTTCTCTGATTTGCTTATTTTGATGTAGGTAGATCATTTCAGCTTGTTCATTTTTATTTTGATATAGTTTTTCTATCATGTTTTTATAGCTATTTACTTGATGATATTCCATATCTAATAAGAATAGTTCCAGTGGTAAATGTGGCTCTACTGATAATAGTTCTTGTGCTTCTTTGTTGAAGTGAGTGACTTCATTCATCATAATTCTCGTTGCGATTAGAGGAGAATTAATCACTTTGTTTAAAAATATATTTTCACTTCTAAGTCTATTTTCTTTAAGTTCATCAATTAATTTAGTATATATTACTGCACTAACTGCTTTAAAGAAATCATAAAACATACTGATATCTAAAAGATTTTCATCAAAATGAACGACAAAAACACCTAAATTTTGAACTGGAAAAGCATATACTATTTTTACTTTTTCTAATTCATAAGGCTTTTGTGTGATAATATTTTTATCAAATTTTAAATTTTCAGGAATAGAAATAATTTCTTCTTTTTCTTTTAGTACATGATCAACTACAGTTTCATATAACCATGTGTCAATAATTTTTTTATCATAAAGTCTTTCTTTTTTATATTGAAATAATTCTTTTGAATCTTTCAGATATAAAACAAATTCCATTGGAGTAATAAATTCATTAATTTTAATAAATAGGAGTCTTAAGTATTCTCTTAAGTTAAGTTTTTCACTTAACTGATGACTGTAGACTAAGACTTCGTGTAAAGCTTCAAATTGAAAAACAAAATGGCCATTTTTCTTTTTAGTGGAGTTTGCATTACTATTAAGTTCTTTTAGTTCATTAGAACTTTCAGTTACTACTTCTAGTACCTTTTTTTCTTCTTCTATCTTTAAGGGCTCTTCATTGTTTTTATTATTTATAAGTTTATTTTTATCTAAGACTTTTTTTACTTTAGTAAGTTTTTGTTTATAAAGAGTAATAGAAGGCTTATTTCCTATTGTTTCATAAAATGATAAGAGTTTTTCATACATACTTAATTGATAACTTTCTTTTTGTTTTTCAACATACTCTTCATTTTCAGTTTCTAAGACCATTAGTTTGTGTTGATCATTTTCTTTAGCATAAATTTCAACTAATGCTAAAAGAGCATCCTTTTTTAATACTGGGTTGTCAAAAACTAATAGTGCTTTTTCTTTAGCTTCTTGATATTTTTCTAAATGAATTAAAGTACTTAAAAGGTAAGGAAATAAAATTTTACTGTAATCTATTTTTTCATATTTTAAACATAGATCTAAAATTTCTTGATATTTTTTTTCAAGTTCGTAAGTTTTAATTAAGTCTTCTAAATAAGTTATTTTTAAAGATTCACTAATTGTATCTGATAATAAAGAAAAAATTTCTTGTTCATATTCTAAATGATATGCTTTTTTATATTCAATCATATCTATGATAGCTTGATATTTTTCAGAAACTTTAAGAACCTCTTCTCTTTTTTTAATGGCTTCTAAAATAAGATGTTCATCTTTATTTAATAGGGCAATTTGAAAGATTAGATGATATAGTTTTTCATCAGTCTCTAATTTATTTTGAATTTCTTTTTGAACAAGGTATGGTTTTACAAAAAAAATGGCCGCCTCATATAAACCTAAATCTTTCATCATTTCTAGTTTTCTTATCACTATTGCTTGATAATTAAAAGTTGACATGCTTTCATTTAACATCTCACTTAATTTGTCAATATTTTCTAAACTAGATTCAAGTTTTAATAATTTTTCCATTTTCTTCATCCTCTATTTTATTTCGTTATAAAGTGTTTTTGCTAGGTCAAGGTAATGATTTGCATATAATTTAAAGTCTATATGAAGTTCTTGGCTAAGTCCTATGCTATCTTTGTATAAAGCAACTAAGTACCATTGTAATGCCTGATACATTCTATAGAATTTTAAATGTTTCAGCTCTTCATCATTAGCTTTTTTACCAATATAGGCTTCTAATAATAAAATGGCATCTTTAAACTCCATATTGCCAAAACAAGCTAAATCATAATATGGATCATTCCATCCAGAAAATTCCCAGTCCATTAAATATATTTTGTCATCTTTTAAAATAAGATTTGTTCTTTGTGCATCTCCATGACAGAATACTTTTTCAAACTGATTATATTTTTCTTGGTATAAACTAATCCATTCAGTCTTAAGTATTTTATATTCTGGATTAATTCCAGTATTTATTTTTTCATAGTTATTTAATCGTTTTAAAAGTTCATAATCATACTTTTTATCTACAGTTGTATGATGAACTTTTTTTAGAACATCGACAATTTTATTAAGATAGGGCATATAATCTGTTTCAGATAAAATATTGCCTTCAATATATTCTGCTATTTTAACACCTGTTTCTATGTTAAAGTAAACTGTTTTAGGGACTAATCCTAATTTTTCTGCTTGTTCTAAATGATATTTTTCTTTTGTTCTGTCGACAAAGTGATGAGCATTTTTTCCTAAAATTCTAATAGTATATAGTTTATCTAGGACATTAATAATGTATGTATAATTACTCATTCCACCTAGTAGTCTACCTATGATTGTTATATTAGCTTCTTTTCCAAAAAAAGCTTGTGCTTGTCTAATAATTGCTTGTTCCAATGTTTACTCCTAAAGATTTTTTATTGTTGCTTTTTTATCTTCTATTATAATATATGTATAAGGTGCTGTGCTTCTTTAAGTGATCCTGGGTTTAAATAAAGTATATCATCATATAGTTCTATAAGTGGTTTATGCGTATGTCCAAAAATACAAATAGTTGCTTTTTGTAACTTTGCTTTCTCTCTTAATTTATTTAACCCATATTTAACATTTTCTATATGCCCATGTGTCAAATAAATAACTTCATTATCAATATTTAAAATGCGACTTTCAGGTAAAGTGACATATATATCTGCATTACCTTTTACTGCGATGATATCATTTTGAGAAATATCTTTGATAGAAATGCTTAAATCTCCTGTATTTAAGTGATAATCAATATCAGGGTGTTTTTCAATTACTTGTTCTAATAAATCTAACTTGCCGTGTATATCTCCAGTGATCAATATTTTCATGACATGTTCCCTTTCTATTATACTAAATAATTCTTATTATATCACAATTCTTCAATTAATTTTTTTAGTGCCTTAGCACGATGAGAAATACTATTTTTTAAACTACTTTCCATTTGGGCTGCTGTGATATGATATCCTTCTGGGATAAAGACTGAATCATAGCCAAAGCCATTTTCACCTTTAATATTAAAAGAAATTTCGCCTTCCCAAGTTCCTTCAAAGCTTTTAAATTTAAGATCTTTGTCAATATATGCTATAACTGAAATAAATCTTGCTTTTCTATCTTTTTTTTCTTTCATATTTGCTAAGAGTTTTAAACAATTTTCTAAATCGCCTTTACCTGAATATCTGGCTGAATAAACGCCTGGTTCCATATTTAGAGAATATACTTCTAAGCCTGAATCATCTGCTAGTGTTGGTAGGTGATATTTTTTTGCGATGGTTAATGCTTTTAATTTTGCATTTTCTAAGAAGGTAGTGCCTGTTTCTTCTATTTCTTCATAGTCGTTTAAATCACTTAATGAAATTACTTCAATTTCAGGATTATTTAAAAGAGATTTTAATTCCATGACTTTTCCTTTATTATGAGTTGCAAGTATGAGTTTCAATTTTGTATACGCTCCTTTTTTAGTCTATATAACTATTTTACAATAAAATTACTTTATAGTATAATAGTTATATTATTATACTTAAGGGAGATGTAAATTCATGTATGACAAAGAAATCGATTTTGAAGAAGAATTTAAAACCGAGGTTTTAGATAATTTTCACGATGATGAGAAAAATAGGGTTAGATATTGGATAGCAATTGCTTGTTATATAACACTTTTTTCATTACAATTGCTTCAAATTATTTTATTATTAATTTTCAGAGCTTTTCCAGGGACAACATTCTTTAGAACAGCTGATTATCCAAATACTTTATTAGATAAACAAAGCACAAGTGTTGAATCACTTACTATTTTAAAAGAAAGTGAATTTATTAACGCAAGCTCTGAGTTAACTATTTTATATAAGACTGTTTATAAATCAGATGAATATGTTTTCTTAATTCATAGAAATGCCCAAGGTGTTATTACTACTGACGAGGCAGGATATGGTGTTTTAGATGAAAATAACCATATCATGTTAAAAGAAGACACTTTTAATAAAATACTTGATGGTACAATTACTGAGTGGGAAAACAAGTTAAAAATAAAATTAGCCGTATCTACTATTCATGTTAATGATTTTAAAACAAATGATACAATAAATTTAGTTGAGGTAGGATCTGGTATTACAATGAGACCTCTTGCAAATGCCTTAATTCTGTCGTTATCATATATCTCAATGGCTGGTATTTTATTCACTGTTTTAAAGCCTCAAATCGTTTATGACTTTGATACTCTTAAAAAGTCTAAAAGTGCTTCTAGAATTATCCCTAGTTCATTTGCTAGTGCTTTACTTATCATATTAGTTTTTAATATATTATCTAATTTAATAGGAACATTGATTGGTAATGCTAATCAAACTTCTATTAATCAGTTATCGCTTAATAATTTATTAAGTGCCCAAGTTCCAGCAGTTATTACTTTATTTTCTATTTTAGTATTTGGTCCTTTTGTAGAAGAATTAATTTTTAGAAAATCTATTTTTGGATTAATTAAGAATGAAAGAACTGCACTTATAGTAAGCACATTAGTCTTTGCCTTAATTCATATTACTACTGAATTACTTACTGGCGATTTTTCTAATTTCTTTGTCAGTCTGATTTCTTATTCTGGTGGTGGGGTTGCTTTTGGGTATATTTATATGAAAAGTAATAAAAATATATGGGTCTCAACAGCTGTACATATGATATATAATTTATTGTCTGTTCTTCTGTTATTCTTTGCTTAGATATTAAAAATAGTCCTAGGACTATTTTTTTATTATCTTTAGTATATTAATACAAACTGTTAAATGATATTTTACTGCATAATCGTATGCTGTGTACCCTAAATAATCTTTTTTAAGTATCGTCTGATTAGAAATAAGTCTTCTTAATAATTCATGATCTCTGTTTAAGACTGCATTTCTTAAGACTTGTTCATTATTTTCTTTTTTATATTTAATAGACTCTTCATACTGTTCAAGAATCTCATGAATTTGATACTTTTGATAGATTTTAGCAACCATTTTAGGTGTTTCATAGCGCCTATTTTTTATTTCAATTAAAGCATGATTTTTAAGTAAGAGTTCCACTATTTGATCTGTGCCATATTTAACTGCATTAAATAAAGGCGTTTCAAAATGATCATTTAGTGCATTTGTGTCCAAACAATATTCTAAAAATAGTTTAACCATTTTTAAATTAGTTGTTCTAGTTGCATAATGTAAAAAGGTATTTTGATTTTCATCTAAGTAATCCCAACTAAGAGAAAACTCACTTAAAAGAGGAATGATAAAATCGTCATGACCACTTAAGATAGCATAATGAATTGGAAGTTTGCCTTCGTTTGTTTTGGATGAGGTTGCCCCACTTTCGATAAGTAACTTAACCAGATCATATGAGCCTTTAGCACAAGCCAAATGTAGTAATGTCTCATTCCTGTCATTGGCAATGTTAATATTGGCATATTTCATGACAAACTTTTTTACAATATTTATTCTACCTTTTCTTACTGCATCAAATACAGCTGTTTCACCAGAAATATCTTGAAGGTTAATGTTAATGTCTTGTAAGAGTAGGTAATCAATCACATCATTAGCATTTCCTAAAACTGCATAATGAAGTAAACTTTTTTTCTATTGTCTACTTCATTAATGAAATTAATATTTTGTTGAAGGTATGATAAATCATTTTGCATGGCTTTTTGAAATAATTCCATAATTATCTCCTTTTTGATAAAAAAATGGTCTATAAAAGAATAGACCAATCATTTTTTATTTTACTGCATCTTTCAATAATTTACCTGCTCTAAATGCAGGAGATTTTTGAGCTGGGACATGAATTTCTTCACCAGTTCTTGGATTTTTTCCACGGCGACCTACTCTGTTTCTTACCTCAAAAGTACCAAATCCAGTTACTACAACTTTTTCTTCTCTATCTGCTAGAGTTTCTGTAACGATATCTATAAAAGCTTGAACCACATTTTCTGCCAAAACTTGAGTAATCTCAGCTCTTTCAGCAACTAAAGCAATTAATTCAGTTTTATTCATGGTATTTCCTCCTATTTATTATTCTTTAATTATATCATAGACATTTTTTTTTATCAATAAGACTTTAATCAAGTTTTTCTTCCTTTAAATCTCTTGTTAATAAATGAGCAACTGCTTGTTCAACGCTTAAATTATTAAAGATAACATCATAAGCTATATCAATGATAGGTAATTCGATATTTTTTTCAATTGATAATAGGTGCATCGCTTGGATAGTTCTGATTCCTTCAACTGTTTGAACAGATTCTTCTACTGCTTTTGATGCGTTGATACCACTGCCTATTTTTTTACCAGCAGTAAAGTTTCTTGAGTTTTCACTTGAAGCTGTTACAATTAAATCTCCGATACCAGTGAGTCCAAATGCAGTTTCAGTTTTACCGCCCATTACTTTAACTACACGAATAATTTCTAAAATTCCTCTTGTGATTAAAGCAGCTCTGGCGTTTTCTCCTAAACCATGACCACTTAGGATGCCACTAACAACTGCGATTGCGTTTTTAACAGCGCCACCTACTTCACATCCAATAAGATCACTTGATGTGTAGACTCTTAAATAAGTATCATTTGAAAAAATACATTGAATTTGTTTTGCAAATTCTGGGTTATCAGAAGCTGATGTCAATAAAGTTAGTTTTCTTAAGATAACTTCTTCGGCATGAGAAGGTCCTGTTAATACAGCATAATTTTCTAAATTTTCAGGATTAATTTCTTCTTTTACAATTTCACTGACTCTTTTTAAAGTTTCAGGTTCAATTCCTTTTGATACATTAACAAAAGACTTTTTACTATTGATTAAACTGTTTATTTCTTTTAGTACATCTCTCATTGCTTTAGTAGGAACACTTAAAAGTATTAAGTCTGAAAATTCTAATGCTTCTTTTAAGTTATTTGTAGCTTTTATATCTTTTAATGGTTCATCAAAAAATGGATGTTTTTGATGATTAATTTTATCAACATACACTGGATTAATATCATAGACTAAAACACTATGTCCATTATCTGTTAATACTTGTGCTAGAGTAGACCCCCAAGAGCCTCCACCAATAACACTTAAATTCATCTTTATTCCTTCTTTCTTAGAATAAGTTTAATTGGAGTGCCTTCTAAATCAAATGATTTTCTAAATTGATTATGTAAGTATCTTTCATAAGAAAAGTGGACAAAATCTGGATTATTAACAAAACATACAAATGTCGGTGGTTTAATAGCAACTTGTGTCATATAGTTGAATTTAGCACGTCCCTTATTGAAAAGAGGTGCTGGATTCATTGCTACTGCATCTTGTAAAACATCATTCATAACACTTGTTGGTATTTGTTTAATAAAGTTTGAATAAGCTAATTCTAGTGATGGGAATAAAGTTTGAATTCTTTCTTTATTTTTAGCTGACACAAACACAATAGGTGCATAGTCTAAGAATTTAAATTCATCTCGAATTTTTTCTTCGAATTTTTTCATTGTCTTATCATCTTTTAAAACAGCATCCCATTTGTTTACAACAATTACACAAGCTTTATGGTTTTCTACTATATAACCTGCAACATTTTTATCTTGTTCGACAATGCCTTCTTCGCCATCTAAAACTAAACAAGCCACATCTGATCGTTCTAAGGCACTTAAAGCTCTTAAAACGCTATATTTGTCTGTATTTTCATAAACTTTACCGCGTTTTTTAATACCTGCAGTATCAATAACAACATAGTCTTGTTTATGTCTTCTAAAAGGAGTATCAATAGCATCAGTTGTTGTTCCTGATATTTCTGATACAATAACTCTTTCTTGTGATAAGATTGCGTTAGTTAAACTTGATTTTCCTACATTTGGTCTTCCAATTAAACTAAATTTAATCGTGCTTAAATCATAATCTACTTCATCTTCTGTTTGATATGAAATAACTTTATCTAGTAAGTCCCCAATACCAATACCATGGTTAGTACTTACTGCAATTGGTTCGTCAAATCCTAATGAATAAAATTCATACGTATTTGATACTAAGGCTAAGTCATCTATTTTATTAACGACTAAAATAACTGGTTTTTCAGTTTTATAAAGTAGTTTTGCAATATAACGATCGCTATCTACTAGTCCTGTTTTTCCATCAACAACAAATATAATTACATCTGCTTCGTCCATTGCGACATGAGCTTGTTCTTTTATTTGTGTTAAAAAAGGGGCATCACCAATATCAATTCCCCCGGTGTCAATTACGCTAAACTTTTTAGTAAGCCATAAAGCTTGTGCGTATATTCTATCTCTTGTTACTCCAGCCTTGTCATCTGTAATGGAAAGTCTTTCACCGATAATACGGTTAAAAAGACTTGATTTCCCTACATTTGGTCGGCCTACGATTGCTACTTTAAATGGCATTCTAAAACCTTCTTTTATTTTTTAAAGTCTTCAAACAAATCCCCTAAAGTGATATTTTCTAATTCTTCATCTTCGTTTAGGTATTTTTCGTATGAAGCTTTTTCTAGTGCTTCTTCTAATTTTTTGATTGATAATGTTAAGATCCATTGATTTTTATTAAAGTCAGTAACAATAGCTTTTACTCTATCATTTACATTAAATGCTTCATCTGGATTTACTTTTTCCATTGCTAATTCATTAGTTGGAATTAAACCATCTATTCCTTCATATCCAACTTTTAAGCCATCTTTAGTAATTTCTGTTACGATGACTTCTACTTCATCGCCACGTTTTAATGAAATATCTTTCCATGGGTTATTTTCTAATGCTTTTTTAGATAGTTGTAAACGTTCTTGTTTTTTATCTACATTTAAAATAACAACTTCTATTTCATCACCTATTTTAATATAACTATCAAAGTTATCAGCAGGATTCCAAGCATATTCACTTTTGTGAAGTAATCCTTTAACATCTTTTGCAACTTCAACAATAATACCAAAAGGTAATTTTTGAACAACAGTTCCTTTAACTGTTTGTCCTTTTTTGTTTTCTAAAACGTAATTTTCAAATGGTGTTTTTAACAGAGCTTTCATAGATAAATCTAGTCTGTTTCCTTCTTTTTTAATTACTTTAACAGTTACTTCTTGTCCAACTTTTAAAACTTCATTAATATTTTCAATTCTAAAATGACTGATTTGTGAAATTCTTAACATTCCCATAACATGATCAAATTTAATTGATGCTGCGTGTGATTCAAGTTTTTCTACTGTTCCAGTTAAAACATCACCTGTTTGAATTTTATCTAATTCTTCTTGTCTTAATTCTTGACGTTTTTCATATGCTTCTTGTCTAGCTTGTTCATAAATTGGTTTTCTAGTTGCGATTAATTTTAATCTTGGTTTTTCTTTGAATTCTGCAATCACAACATCTAATTTAGTATTTTTAAGTGTATCTTTTTTCTCAGTTAAGTCAAAATCCATTAATGAATATGGTAAAAAGAGTTCATATCCATGATAGTTTAAAACTAAGCCTTTTTCTAAAACATCTTTTACTTTAGTTGAAATAACGTTTTGTTTTTTAAAATCTTCTTCAATTGTTTGTAATTTTTCTTCTTTAATTAAAGGTAATCTTGATAATAATATTTGTGTACTATCATCACCTTCTGAAATTTTCATAATTTTAGCACGTACGATATCTCCAACTTTTACTAATCCTTTAAAAGTTTCTGGTGCTGGTAAGTCATATTCATTTAAATAAATAGTTCCTTCTGTAATGTATTGAACATCTAGATATATTACATTTTTATCTACCTTTACTACTGGTGCTTCTATGATTTGTCCTTTTTTAGGGGTTTTAATATCAGTCATTTTATTGCTCCTTCGATTTTATTAATTCTATTATTTTATCAACGACTTGGTCAATTGTGTAATTAGTGGTGTCAAACTCTATAGCATCGCTTGCTTTTCTAAGTGGGGATTCTTTTCTTGTAGAATCTTTACTATCACGTAGTTTGATTTCTTCAATAACTTGATTAATTTCGTGGACATCACCTTTTTGTTTTTGTTCTTTGTGACGTCTTTTAGCTCTTTCTTCAACATGAGCTGTTAAAAATAATTTTAAATCTGCCTCAGGGATAACTACTGTTCCTATATCTCTTCCGTCCATAATGATATTTCCATTTTGGATAGTTTCTTTTTGAATTTCTACTAATTTTTTTCTAACATATGAAAATGAAGAAACTAATGATACATATTTATTAATTTGTTCATTTCTAATGTCTTCACTTACATCAACATTATCAATATAAATACGATTGTTTTTATATTCAATTTTGATATTTTCTAGAAATTTATATGAGGTTTCATCCTCCAAATTGACTTTATTATTTAGCGCATATAGGGTAACTGCTCGATACATTGCTCCTGTGTCAATATGCGTCCATCCTAATTTTTTTGCTAATAATGAGCTAATTGTACTCTTTCCTGAACCTGCTGGTCCATCAATGGCAAGTTTAAATCCTCCCATAAAGTCCTCCATATCTATTATTTATTATAACATTTTTATTATTTAATGACAATTTTGTCCATTATAAGTTTTTTAATTGTTTTACTTCGTGTAATTTAAGTTTTCTGTAAGTTCCTCTTTTTACACCTTCTAAATTTAAAAATGCATATTGATCTCTTGTTAAGTTTTTAACTGGGTGTCCAATAGCTTCCATCATTTTTCGCACTTGTTTATTCTTTCCTTCAGTAATGATAATTCTTATTAAAGTAGATTGATTTTTTTTATCAAGTTCCATAAGTTGAACTTCCTTAGGAACGGCTAAGTAATTATCATCAATAATAACGCCTTCTCTAAGTTTTCTAATTTTATCTTTAATAACAATTCCTTTTACTCTTACAAGATATTGTTTAGCAATTTCTGATGTTGGGTGTGTCAATTTTTTTGTTAATTCCCCATCATTAGTAACTAATAATAACCCTGCTGTATCATAATCAAGTCTTCCCACTGGATAAATTCTATTTTCTTTATCTTCAGGTTCAAATAAATCAAGAATTGTTCTTCTTTTTTTATCATCAGAAACTGTAGATAGATATCCTGTTGGTTTGTTTAGTAAATAGTAACATAATGGAGCAAATTCTATAGGCTTTCCATCTACTTCTATTTGATCTTTTCTTGATACTTTAAAACCTAATTCAGAAACAATTTTTCCGTTAACTTTAACTTTTTTTTCTAAAATAAGTTCTTCAGCTTTTCTTCTAGAAGCAACGTTTGCTTGGGCTAGAACTTTTTGTAGTCTTTCCATATATATCACCTTAAATATTATAGCATAGATTAAAGAATTCTTATAAACAAAGAATAAAAGCTAAAAAATATCATTTATTTTAGCTTTATCATTCTTCATTCATTTAATTCTTTTTTTGCAAAAAATAAAAACCTATTTGTTTTAGGTTTTATTTTATCATTATTTTTCTCTTGAAACGTATGCGCATTCTTGAGTATTTACAACAATTTTTTCTCCATTTGATATAAACAATGGTACTTTAATTACTAATCCAGTTTCTAATACTGCATCTTTCATAGCATTAGTTTTTGTATCACCTTTAACGCCATCTGGTGTATCAACAACTTTTAAAGTGATTTTATCTGGGACTAAAACACCAAGTATTTCTGTTTCATTATAAAACATAATATCTACGGTCATTCCTTCATAAATAAACTTAAGTTCATTTTCAATTTGTTTGTATGGAATTTCTATTTGTTCATAGCTTTCAGTGTTCATGAAAACATAGTTATCCCCTGCTGCATATAAGTATTGCATTGGAGTTTTATCAATTTGAGCACGTTCTACTTTAGTTCCAGCATTAAATGTATAATCAATGACTGCTCCTGTTCTAAGGTTACGTAATTTTGTTCTTACAAAAGCAGCACCTTTTCCTGGTTTAACATGCATAAATTCTAAAACTTGGAATAAATTACCTTCAAAGTTAATTGTTTGTCCTGTTTTAAATTCGTTTGTACTAATCATATTTTGTTTCTCCTTTTTTTAAATCCGTTTTTATTATACGTTATTTTTCTAATCTTGACAATAAAAAACGTATTGCCTCAAAGTAACTTTCTTCTTTTTTTCCATAAAAACTGCCATCTAAGACATCTTTTAAGTAATTTATCTTTCTAAACTCTTCTCTGTTTTGAATATCACTTAAATGTGCTTCTGCCTTAGGGATTAAAACTATTTCTAGAGCATCTCTGATTGCGATGCTTGTATGTGTATATGCACCTGCATTAATTAATAAAGCATCGTATTCATTAGCATTTTGAATAAGGTCTATTAAATCTCCTTCATGATTACTTTGATAGAAAGTAAAATCTACTTGTTCAAATGTATTAGAAATTTTATTACAGAGCATTTCAAGGGTCATATTTCCGTAATGAAGTGGATCTCTTTTTCCTAACATATTAAGATTAGGTCCATGTAAACATAATATTTTCATATGATATTTTTTCCTTTTAGATATTCTACAATTTTTTCTACTGTTTGACTGCTATCTTTATCATTAGAAACGATCCAGTCTGCAAAGTTTTGATATTTTAAAAATCTTTTTTCATATAAGTTTTCTAAATTATTAGACTTTAACAATGGTCTTGTTGTATCTTTTTCTAATCTTTTTTTTATGATATCAATATTGGTATCTATATAAATGGTTAAACCTGTTTGCGTCGTTCTTTTATTTCGTTTTTGAGTGACAATGCCACCTCCACATGAAACGACAACATTTTTTAACTCTACTGTTTTTTCTAATTCTTTAGTTTCTAGATTTCTGAAGGTCTCTTCTCCGTATTCACTGAAAATTTGGTCAATAAACATGTGACTGTTTTTCTCAATTTCACTATCTAAATCATAAAGTTCATATGAGATTTTTTCAGCTAACTGCTTACTAACTGTTGATTTTCCAGATCCTGGCATTCCTATAATATAAATCCTCATTTTAACTCCTTAAAAAATCATCTATATGCGCCGATGCTTTTTCTAGTAATTTTTCATCTAGTGCTTCTAAGATAATAGGTGACATTTGGTTTTTAACCCATGTTTTTTGTCTTTTAGCAAACTGCATGGTTTTAGTAATAATTGTTTGTCTTGCTGTTTCTAGTGTTATTCTATTTTCTAAATAATCGTTGATTTCACGATATCCAATAACATTTAAATTAGCGTTCGGATATTTTTCTTTGATTGTTTTAACTTCATCAATAAAGTTATTTTCTAGCATCATATCTAGTCTTAAAGTAACACGTTGTCTTAAAGTATCTCTAGGTATATTTAAGTATAAAATTAATATGTCATACAATGGTATATTTTTCCCATTCTTTTCTGATCTAAGTTTTCCTGTTAAAGCATCGTTATATGCTCTTAAAACACGTTGTGGGTTATTTTTATCAACTGTTGTGTTAGGATCTAGCTCTTTTAATTTTAAATAGGTTTCTTCAATATCAAGGTCACTCATTGCTTTAGCAGACCCTATTTGGTTATCTGTTAGTTCATATTGATAAAGAGCTGATTTAATATATAAGCCACTTCCTCCTACAATCATAGGAAGTTTTATACTATCAATTAATTTTCTAACATCTGTTTGAAATTGATAGATACTATAAGTATCTTCAGGTTCAATTAAATCTAATAAATGATGTGTAATGCCTTCTTTTTCAGTTTCAGTGATTTTAGCACTGCCAATGTTAAATTCTTTATATACTTGAACTGAATCTCCATTGATAATTTCTGCATGGTATTTTTTAGCAAGATCAATAGATAATTTGGTTTTCCCTGAGGCAGTCGGTCCTGTAATAACAATTACTTTTTTCATACGATTCTTTTAAACATCTTTTCAATTTCATAGTGTGTAAAGTGAATAAATACCGGTCTACCATGAGGACATGTATATGGATTATCGCATTCTTTTAAGTTTTTCATAATCTCATTTATTTCATGAATGCTTAATTGATGATTTGCTTTAATAGCGCCTTTACAACTCATATCTTTTGCTAATTGATCTCTTAGTTTAATAATTTCTATTTTACCATCTTCAGATAGCATTGTTAAAAGGGTTTCTAGTGTTTCTTCAATAGCATCTTCGTCTAACCAGATAGGTAATCCTATTATTTTTTGATTTGAAAATAAAAAGCCGTATTCACTTAATTGTTTTTCATATAGTTCTATTTTAGCTAAATCATTTTCCGGTAATAGAACAGGTCTAGCTAGAAGCAATTGTTTTACTTCTTTTCTAGGTTCACTTAGTTTTTTATAGTACTTTTCATATCTAATTCTTTCAGCAGCCGCGTGTTGATCCATTAAATAAAGACCATCTTGATTTTGAAACATGAGGTAAGTTCCACTAAAAGTACCAATATAATCAAAATCTGGTAGTTTAGTTCTTTTAATAGCTTCTTCTTGAATTTCAACTTCAGGATGATTTGAAAGAGTTTCTTTTTTAGAAAAGAATGGTTCTTCTTTTTTCACTTCTTCTTTAGGTTTAAAAAAGAAGGTGCTTTCTTCTTTGATATATTGAGGGTGTTCTACAACTTTTTCTGTAAATAAATTTTCTTTTTTATAACTAAAAACTTCTTCTTTATCTCTTTTGATCTCTTTTAATTCAACTGGTTTACTAATGAGAGTTTCTTTAATTTTTTGTTCAATTTGAAATTTTAATAATTGTTCATTGATTAATTTTACTTCTGTTTTTTGTGGATGCACATTAACATCTACTAAACTAGGATCAATTGTAATATAAATAGAGGCTATAGGATATTTATTGACCATCATAAAACTATGGTATCCATCTACAACAGCCTGTGTTAAAGCATAATTTTTAACATATCTTTGATTGATAAAAAGGTTGATATCTTTTTTTCTAGAACGACTATTATAAGGGTTCATTAGATATCCTTTAACATTAATTTTTTGATATTCTAATTCAAAGGTGAAATTATTTTTAGTAACTTGGTTTCCATAAATGGTTTCCATGGTTGTTAAAACATGCCCATTTCCGATAGTTCTTTTAACTTCTTTATCATCTATTTTTAAGATAAATTGGACAGAAGGATATGACAGTGCGAGTTTATCAAATAATTCAATAATTGCGTTTTTTTCTGCAATTTCAGATTTTAAATACTTGAAGCGTGCTGGTGTATTATAAAATAAATCATTGACTGTGACTGCTGTTCCTTGATTAATAACAGCTGTTCCTTCTGTTATGAGTTCATTGCCATTAAATACAACAAAGTAGCCTTCAGAGTCTTCTGTTTTAGTTTCAAGTTTTACTTTAGCCACAGAAGCGATTGAAGGCAAGGCTTCACCTCTAAACCCTAAAGTTTTAATCATTGATAAATCATTTTTATTTTTGATTTTACTAGTAGCATGTCTTAAAAAAGCTAGTTTTGCATCTTCTTTAGACATTCCAATACCGTTATCTGTTACTTTAATTGTGTGAAGTCCCATATTTTGTACTTCAATAATAATTTGATTTGCAAATGCATCTAAGGCATTTTCAACAAGTTCTTTAATAACAGAAGAAGGACGCTCCACCACTTCCCCAGCAGCAATCATATTTGATAATGTCGCATCTAATATACTAATTTTGGGCATATGACTTCACATCCTTTATTTCTTTGATTTTTCTTGTAAATATTTTAATTGTAAAAAAGCATCCATTGGTGTCATTTGGTTTAGATCAAGATTTTTAAGTTCATTAAGTATTTCTTCATTTTCTTTAGTAAATGAATGTTCAATGATTGGTTCTTTTTCTTCAGTGTATGTAAATAAGTCAACTTTTGGTTTATTCTTATCTTTTTCTAAACTAACAAGGATTTCTTGACTTCTTTTTATTAAAGCTTTTGGTAAGTGAGCAAGTTTAGCAACTTGAATACCATATGATTGATCGCTTGCTCCTTCTTTTATTTGATGTAAGAAAAGCATTTTATCATTTTCTTCTTTTGCAGTTACATGCAAGTTTTTTAAATTGCTTAAAGTTTGATCAAGTTCTGTTAATTCATGATAGTGTGTTGAGAAGAAAGTTTGTGCTTTTATCTTATGGTGAATGTATTCAATCATTCCTTGGGCAAGCGCCATACCATCATAGGTAGCAGTTCCCCTTCCTATCTCATCAAATAAGATTAAACTATTTTCAGTTGCTTTAGTTAAGGCCTCATTACTTTCAACCATTTCAACCATGAAGGTTGATTTACCACCTGCAATATCATCAGATGAACCAATTCTTGTAAAAATTGCATCATAAATAGGTAACGTTGCTCTATTAGCAGGGACAAATGATCCTATTTGAGCCATATAAACAATTAAGGCATACATTCTCATATAAGTTGATTTACCGCTCATATTAGGTCCTGTGATTAAAAAGATATCTTCTTTTTCCATATAAACATCATTTGATATAAAATCAACGTATCTTTCGACAACTGGGTGTCTACCGTTTTTAACAACTACTCTTTTTGAATCTGTCAATTCTGGTCTAACATATCTATATTGATCTGAGACGATTGCTAAAGTTAAGTACACGTCAATATGTGCAATCAGTGTTGCTAGCTCTTGTAATGAAAAAATATATTCATATACTTTAAGTCTAATTTCAGAAAAAATTTCATATTCTAAATTGATAGATTTTTCTTTTGCGTGTAATAATAAATCTTCTTTTTCTTTTAAAACAGGTGTCACATAGCGTTCACTATTTGATAATGTTTGTTTTCTTTCATACCCAAAAGATGGATCTACTAATTCTGCATTGCCTCTTGAAATTTCAATGAAATAGCCAAAAACACGATTATATCCAACTTTTAAATTTTTGATACCTGTTTTTTCTCTTTCATTGCGTTCAAATTCTTCTAACCATGCTGTTCCATTTTCACTAATTTCTTTTAATTCATCTAATAAAGGATTAAAGTGGTCTTTAATAATGCCTCCTTCTTTAATCGATAGAGGTGGATTATCTACAATACTTTTATCAAGGAGTTCAAATAATTCTGTATGTGGGTTAATGTCTGTTGCTAATTCTTTTACTTTATCATTTTCATAAGCTTTTAATATTTCAATTAAATTAGGAATAAGTGATAATGTTTGTTTAAGTTGATACAGATCTTTAGCATTTGCATTATTAAATGAGATTCTTCCTACAATACGGTTAATATCATAAATATATCTTAAGATTTCTTTGAGTTCATTTCTTGGCCCATATTGTTTAAATCCATCGATATAATCATATCTTTGATTAAGTATTTCTTTATCAATTAGTGGGTTATTTAACCAATACTTTAGTTTTCTTGATCCCATGGCAGTTTGTGTTTGGTCTAACCAATAAAGTAGGGTTGTTTTAGGATTATTAGTATTAGAATCAATAATTTCTAAATGTTTTTGAACCTTATGATCAATATGCATATGTGCATTTTTTCTAATAATTTCAAATCCCATAAAATGTTTTAATGGTTGATTTTGTGTTTGAGATAAATATTGTAAAAGTTCGCTTGCTGCCTTTTTTTGATCTAATGTTTGTAAGTTTTTAATTAAGTGATGTTCAAATAAATCTTTGCCCGATTCATAATAAGTAACTGATAAATTATTATTGTTAATAAAAAGTTCAATTTGTTTGTCGTAATTTTTAGATAATACGATTTCTTTAATCTTAAGACTTAATATTAAATCAAAGGCTTGTTCTTTTGTTAATCCATCCGTTAAAAAGGATTCGCCTGTTGAAATATCAACGTAGGATAAAATATAGCCATGTTCTTTCAAAGATAGGCTTGCGATAAAATTATTTTCTTTTTCATTTAACATTCCATCTTCGATGATCATTCCTGGGGTAATCAGTTTAACTACTTTACGTTCTACTAATCCTTTTCCTGGTTCTGATACTTGTTCAACAATTGCTACTTTAAGTCCTTTTTCAACTAATTTTTGAATGTAGATTCTAGATGAATGATGCGGTACGCCACACATTGGAACCTTTTGACCAGCATCTCTAGATGTTAGGACTATTTCTAGTGTTTTTGAAGCTAATAGCGCATCATCGAAAAACATCTCATAGAAATCGCCCAATCTAAAAAAGACTATTGCATCAGCATAGTCTTCTTTGATTTTTAAATATTGTTGCATCATTGGTGTGTATTCATTTTTATCTTTTGGCATAACAACGCCCCAAATCTTTTTTAATTATTAACTAAATATATTTTTTAACCATGTCATAAATGATGTGATGTGTAGTGCAAGTCCAGTATCACCTATTTTTATGTAATCAAATACTTTATTAATATCTGCAGCTAATTGGTTGTTTGGATCAAATGCTGAAATAGTTCCTGTTGTTAACACAAGTAGTATTGCTACAATTAAGATAATTAATACTGTTGTAACTAAATCTATTAAGAATCTAACAAAGAAATTTCTACGTTTTTTTGGAGTTTCTTTTGTTTGTTTTTTTGATTTCTTTTCTTTTGTTTCTACTACTTCTTCAGAGTATTTTTCTTTTGGATTAACTTTTTCTTGAGTTAAATCATCATCTTCATCGTTTAGCAATTGTCTAATCATTGCTTCTTTTTTACTTCTATTATTTTTAATAACTTCTTTTTTAATAATCGCTAATTCTTCTAATATTTTATTAACTGAACTATCATCCATTGCTGTTTGATTTGAAATAACTGTATGTGTCGTTACAGTTTCAGTTTGAGCTGGAGGTAGAACTTTTTCAACTACTACAACTTCATTCTTAATTGTTTCTACAAGTTTAGCATAAAGTGTAACATTTTGTGTAACAGTGTCAGTTGAAAAATCCCATTTTCTACTAAATTCTTTATCAGTAAACCAACCTTCAAATGTAACTGCTTCATCTACTTCTAATTCTGGTTCTACAAGTTTTGAGTTTTTAGCTACATTTAATTGACGGTATATTTCATCTTTAATATTTTTATATGTAACATTAAAGTTAGTTACTTCTTTTTCTTCAAATTTAGGATAAAGTGTAATTGGTTCTGTAACAACATCCTTAGAAAAATCCCAAGGTGTATTAAAAGTTTTTTCTCTATACCAACCTTTAAAGTCATAACCTTCAATTAAATCAACATTAGGTTCTTCAACTCTTGTGCCTTTAATAGTTGTTGTTTTTTCAGTTTCAAAGAAAATAACTTCAACCATCTCAGGTTCATTAACTTCAAGTATAATATCATCAGAAACTGCAATCTCTTCTTGCTCTGTTTCATATACAGCACTAGAGGTTGGAACATAATATGATTCTTTTGTTTCTTTAGCGTTAGAAAGAATATATTCAATAATTTCTTCTTTTCTTAATTCCGTTGAAACTTTTATTTTATTATCTTTAGCATATCTTTCTAAAACTAAAATACTCATTTTAGACAATCTTTCATCTAGATTTTCTTCATATGCATTACGATCTTTTAATTCTTTAATAATGATTTCTAATAATTCTTTTTTACGTAATCTTTTTGGAACTGAAGCGTTATATTTATCCCCTATACTTCTTAATTCTAAAAGAGTTGTGCTCTTATATGTAACTGGTCTAAATTGTTCAGGTGTTAAACCATCAATTTCGCCTTTTTCATCATAAAAAACACTATTAAAATTATCATTAAATTGTTTGGAGTCTTCATCACGAATAGTTTGGTTAGTGTCTGTTAAATCAATTAGTCTTTGAAAGTCATTTTCGCCTATTCCACGTTCAACTAGTTGAGTTAAAATATTTAACCAAAGATTATAATAATAGTCTTTTACTAATGTATCGTTCTTATAAATTTCTAATAAATTTACAAGTTGCGTATCAGTGAAGTTTTCAAATTGAGATAAGCGATAACTGAATTCATCAGCAATTTTTTCTTTTTCCTTTTTTGTCTGAATGACATAAGGTCTAAGTAAACTTCTTAAAATACCCATTCTTAATTTTCTAGAAAAATTAATATGAACCTCATTAAAAATCCTTACAATCGCTTCACTAGGCACTTTTGATAACTTTTTAGCTAAATCATCTACACTATATGTTTCATTTTTAACAGTAATTTGTGCGTTTTTGTCAAATGCAGCCATTTTCCTGCCTCCATTCTTAGATAAAGTATCTTACTAATATCATATAATTTTTTTGCAATTTTATCAAGTTTTTTAATTTTAAAATAGCTTTTTGTCTATTATTTTATATTTTTAGAGAACTATTGATACTATTTTCTATAATTTCAGTTGTTTGTTTTAAAATCTCATTAAAGTAGTTCTGTAAATCTAGATATGTAGTCATTAAAGGGTATTCAAGGATTTCTTCTAGTAAGTTATCATACTCATTTTTGATTTTTTTAAGCGCATTTTCTTTTTCTATTTTTTCAGCATTAATCATTTGTTTTTGAATTGATTTTAACTGATTAAGTTTACTTTTTAATTGTTTATTTTGATTAATAATTGCTTCTAATCTATGATATTCTTTGAGTTTAGGATCATCTTTAAGCATTGTTATAAAATTATCTTTTTCAGTCATTTTATCACTCTTCCAAATGAATTTTTTCTATTGTTCTTCTTAAAGAATCTATTGTTATAATGACCCCATTTAATTGTCTTTTTCCTAAAGCAATCTTGTTTGGTTTACTATAACCATTTATAAATCTATCAATAATGACATCTTTATCTACACCAATGACACCATTTAAAGCTCCTGTCATTCCAACATCTGATATATATAATGTCTTTTGGGGTAAGATTCTATTATCGTTTGTTTGAACATGAGTATGAGTCCCAACGACAACATCTATTTTTCCATCCAAGTGATGCGCAATAGCAACTTTTTCACTTGTTACTTCTGCATGAAAGTCTAGGAATGAATAATCATATTGACCTTTTAATGAAATAAGCAAATCATCAATTATTGTAAAAGGAGACTCTAAAGTTTCATCAATAAATATTCTTCCTAATGCATTGATGACTAAAATTTTTTTATCATTATATTTAACTATTTTATATCCTGAACCAAGCTTTTCGTGATCGTTAATCGGTCTAATAATATTTGAGTCTGCAATAATTTCTTTAATTTCAGGATTTTTCCAAGTATGATTTCCCATTGTTAGTAGACTGATTCCTAAAGACATAAAGTGCTTATATATTTTTCTATTAATACCTCTTCCATTTGAAGCATTTTCAGCATTAACAATAATAAGATTAGGTTTATATTCATTTTTTAATTCAGGTAGTTTTTCTGTTAGATAGTCTATTCCAGGATCACCATAGACATCTCCTATAAATAATATTTTCATATTTTTTCTCCATGTAAATCTTCTATGTTCCACTCAGCAAAGAATTGTTCTAAATTTTTTTTCATAAATTCATGTCTTTTAAGAGCAATTTTTTTACCAACTTCAGTGTTCATTAAATCTTTTAATTTCAGTAATTTTTCATAAAAATGAGAAATGGTATCTAATCCTTGATTTTCAGGATCATATATTAATCTGTTTTTACTTCCACCATAGGCAAACGTTCTTGCAATAGCAATCGCTCCAATGGCATCTAGCCTATCAGCATCTTGAACTATTTTTCCATTCATACTTAGAGTTGCATTATTTTTACCGTTTTTAAAACTAATATTTGCGGCATTATAACAAATTTCTTTTGCTGTTTCATTTTCAATAAATGCTTTTACTTTTAATTTTTCTAATAATTGAAACAATGCTTGTTCAATATTTAAGTCAGGATAAAATTTATGATCATAAACATCGTGTAGTAGCGCAATCATTGTAATAACAAATGCATCTTGTTTTTCTTCCTGATTGATAAGAAGTGCCGTATCCTTCACTCTTTTTATATGATAAAAATCATGTGCACTTAAATCTTGGATAGAACCTTTTTTAACATAATCTTCTACTATCGTTAGAATTTCATTTTTATTCATATAGTCTTCCTTTTGAATAAACAAAGAGGCACTATGGCCTCTTTAAATTTTATTTTGCTGTATCGGTTGCTCTTGTTTCTCTAATAACAGTAACTTTAATTGTTCCTGGATAGGCCATAGTTGCTTCGATTTTTTCTTTAATTTGTCTTGCAACAGCAAATGTTGATAAATCATCAATTTTATCAGGTTTAACAATAACTCTTACTTCTCTACCTGCTTGAATTGCATATGATTTGTCTACACCAGGGATACCATTAGATATTTCTTCTAATTGTGATAAACGTTTAATATAATTATCCATTGATTCACTTCTAGCACCTGGGCGTGCAGCACTTAAGGCATCAGCCGCAGCTACTAAAATCGCAATAATACTTTCTGGTTCTTTATCTCCATGGTGAGATGCGATTGCATCTATTACTTCTTTTGGTTCTTTATATCTTTTTACAATATCGACACCGATATCGACGTGACTACCTTCAATTTCGTGGTCTACTGCTTTTCCGATATCATGTAATAACCCTGCTCTTTTAGCGATTAATTCATTTTCGCCAATCTCAGCCGCTAGTTTACCTGCTAAGAACGCTACTTCTAATGAATGTTTTAATACGTTTTGCCCATAACTAGTTCTAAAACTTAGTCTACCTAAAAGTTTGATTAAATCTGGATGCATTCTACCAATACCGGCAGTAAATACAGCTTCTTCTCCAGTTTCACGAATGAATATATCAACTTCTGTTCTTGCTTTTTCAACTACTTCTTCAATACGTCCTGGATGGATTCTTCCATCTGAAACTAATGTTTCTAATGCACGTTTTGCGATTTCTCTTCTTATTGGGTCAAATCCACTTAATACAACCGCATCCGGTGTATCATCAATAATTAAATCTACCCCTGTTAATGCTTCTAGTGTACGTATATTACGTCCTTCACGACCAATAATACGTCCCTTCATTTCTTCATTTGGAATACTTACCACACTGACAGTTTTTTCACTTGTAGAATCACCAGCATATTTTTGCATTGCTAAAGCAAGTATTTCTTTTGCTTTGTTATGCACTTGATCTTTTGCCTTATCTTCTTCATCTTTGATGTATGCTGCAATTTCATTTGATAAAGAATCTTTTACTTCCGCCATAATGATATCCTTGGCAGCCTCTTTACTCAATTCGGCAATTTCTTGTAATTTTTCTTCTTGTTCCTTAACCAATTCTTCCACTTTGCTATTTAGTTGTTCAAGATTTTCTTTTCTTTCATCAAGTTTATGTTCTTTAGAATCTAGTCCTTCTTCTCTCTTATCAAGATATTCAGTTCTCTTATTCAATGAATCTTCGCGTTGTGAAGCTTTTTCTTCTAAATTAATAACAACTTGACGTCTTTCACGCATGTCATTATCAAATTCTTTTCTTGATGCGAAAATTTCTTGTTTTGCTTCTAAAACCATTTCACGTTTCAGCTTTTCAGCTTCTTTTTGTCCATCTTCAACGATTTGTTTAGCCAATTCACGGCTTTGTCTTAAACTTTTTTCATGATGAGCTACACGAATAAAGTAACCAACAAAGAATCCGATGACTAAAGCAATAACTGCTAGCAAACTGGAGATAACAATAGTACCGGTATCTAAAAATATCATACCCATAGGTACACCTCCAATTATTTTTTTATTATATTCATCATTTTTAGTTTGATGATTATTATTAATTTTAACTACTATTTCATTATACATAGTAAAGTTAGAATAGTCAATTGATATTTCTTTGGTTTTTTATTGTTTTTTTGTTATAATTAGATTATAGTTTTATATAGGATTGGGGTATTTTATGAGAAAACAAATTTCAAGCAACAAATTTTTAAACAACTTATATCAATATAGATTAATTATTTTCGTTGTTTTTTTTGTCATTATTGTTCCGGTAGTTTTTTTAACTTTTCTTTATTTAGGAAATTATTTAAAGTATAACAAAGTAACTTTTAATGAAGAGTTAGTTTCTTCTAACTTTAGAAATCTAACTTATCACGAGGATTCTAACACATTTGAAGTAGATTTAGGCGATTTCACTTTTGTTGTTGAACCAGATAGAATTACAACACCTAAAAAGTCTATTACTACAAAAGATGAAAAAGAAGTAGAAACTTTAGTAGGCGGTAACTATTTATTTAATAGTTACATTGATAAAAAACAGTCTGATGTTACTAATCTTAAAGCACAGTTTGTGCTTCAAACTCAATGGATAGATAATAAAAATTCCCTTTTAGATAAAGATTTAGTTGAAAAAAATAATTCTTCTTCTTACAGTAAACGTGTTTCAATTGATTATAATTTTATGCATCCAACAACAACTTTAGCCTTTATCAGTGTAAAAAGACCTGATTTATATATTGCATTAACTTACAAGAATTCAAGTTTTGAAAATCAAACATTTTTCTTAAAAGCAGATTTACAAAATATAAGTATTAAAACCTTTAAAGCTAGTTAATCACTAGTTTTTTTTATAAAAAAAGATGGGTTTTATCCCATCTTATTTAGCTAAATAATGTTCTCTAATTTGTTTTTCAAGTAATTCATATATTTCTGGATGATTTAAAAGGTATGTTTTAGCATTTTCTCTACCTTGTCCAATTTTTTCTTCGTTATATGCATACCATGCACCGCTTTTTTGGATTAATTCTAATTCAGTTGCTAGATCTAAAACTTCACCAACTTTTGAAATACCTTTACCATACATGATATCTACTGAAGCTACTTTTAAAGGTGGTGCCACTTTTGATTTAACTACTTTTACATTAGATTTGATACCAACTATGTCGGTTCCTTCTTTGATTGCTTCTGCTCTTCTAATTTCTAATCTTACTGATGAGAAGAATTTAAGGGCACGTCCACCTGTTGTTGTTTCAGGTGAACCAAACATAACGCCAACTTTTTCTCTAATTTGGTTAATATAAATGACTACTGTATTTGATTTAGATATAATACCTGATTGCTTTCTCATTGCTTGGCTCATCATTCTTGCATGTAGCCCAACATGTGAGTCTCCCATATCTCCATTGATTTCTGCTTCTGGAACCAATGCCGCTACAGAGTCAATAACAATTAAATCAACGCTACCGCTTCTAATTAGAGCTTCTGCGATTTCTAATGCTTGTTCACCTGTATCAGGTTGAGATAAAAGTAAATTATCTATATCAACACCTAATGCTTTAGCATATTTAGGATCTAAGGCATGTTCTGCATCAATAAATGCAACATATCCACCCGCTTTTTGTGCTTCTGCTATTGCATGAAGTGTTAAAGTAGTTTTTCCTGAACTTTCTGGTCCATAAACTTCTATGATTCTTCCTTTTGGATATCCACCTATTCCCATAGCAATATCCAATGATAATGATCCTGTAGAAATTGCTTCAATTGTATGGTCAACTCCTGAATCTAGTTTCATAATTGAACCCTTACCAAATTGTTTTTCAATTTCTTTCATTGCAGCTTCTAATGCTTTTTGTTTTTTCTCGTCTGCCATTTTTACACCTCTACTTTATTATAGTGAAAATTATTGTTTTTACTTTTATACACTCTCTAAGATAACTTTTTTATTTTTAAAGAAATATTCTAATCCAGAAACTACTGTTAATATAATTGCTAGATAGAAAAGAATATCACCTATGATTGCAGGTAGCCCAAAATCATTAAATAATAACCAAATTAACGCTACCATAGTGGTTGCTGTTTTTAGCTTACCGTATTTAGAGGCAGCTATAACTACACCTTTTTCTACCGCAAGTAGTCTGATACCTGTTACCATAAATTCTCTAATGATTACAATCATTACTGCCCATACGGTTACTCTATCAGGCATTAAAATCATTAAATATAAAAATGCTGTTAATACTAACACTTTATCTGCAAGTGGATCTAAGAATTTTCCAAATGTAGTAATTTGTTTATACTTTCTAGCAATATATCCATCTAGGAAGTCTGTTAATGATGCAATAATGAAAATTATTGTAAATAAAAGTCGTGCTAATTTTAAATCTAAGAATCCAATTTCTTGTTCTAATCCTGGAATATAGATTAAAATTAACATGACTGGAATTAAAAATACTCTAAAAATTGTTATTTTATTTGCTGTTGTCATCTCTACACCTCATATCAATATAACTATTTTACCATTAAAATGCGAAAACTGTTGCAATTTTGTATGCGGTTTGATACAATAGTTGTGGTAATTAGGAGGTGAAGTTGTGGCTAATATCAAACAACAAATCAAACGTAACAAAACAAATGAAAAACGTCGTCTAAGTAATGCTTCTTTCAAATCATCTGTGAAGACTGCTATTAAAGAAGTTCATCTAGCAGTAGCTGCATCTGATAAAGATAAAGCAGTATCTTCTTTAGCAGTTGCTCATAAGAAATTAGATAAAGGGCAATCAAAAGGCATTTATCATACAAACTTTGTTGCAAGACATAAATCTAGTTTAACAAAATTGGTTAATAACCTATAAGATACATCCTAGGATGTATTTTTTTTATGCTTTTTCTACTTCTAATCTATTTCCGTATTGTGGAATATAAGTAACATGTGGCAATTTGATACCAGATACACCGTATTTAGGATTATAGCCTATTTTATTTACATAGTGTTTAATGACTGGCTTTTCTGCTTTAAGTGCTTTTAAAACCTCGTATGTTGCGTATACATCATCTAATGCTCTATGCGTGCTTAAAACACTGACTTTATATTTTGCTACTGCGTTTTCTAATCTATGAGGAAATTCGTTTCTATCTTTATAAACTACCATGACATCTAAGATGTCATTTTTTATTTTATAACTTGGTTCATAAAAATCTTGATACATTTTTTGTAAGAAACTTAAATCAAATTGAATGTTATATGCCACCAAAAGCGTTTGTTCATCAATCATTGATGATAATTGTCTAAATGCTTCTTTTGGTTCTACACCATCTCTTAGTAACATTTCATCTGTGATATTTGTGATTTCTACTATTTTAGCTGGTAAAGGTTTGTCTGCTGTGACTAATAGATTAAGTTCTTTTGAGACAACATAAGTATTATTTTTTTCTTCTAGTAATACTGCACCAATTTCTATTACTTGGCTATCTTGTGGGCTTAGCCCACTTGTTTCAAAATCGAATATAAGTACTTTGTTATTTTTTAACATTTTATACACTCCCTAGTATTAGTAATTCAAGTCCTATTTTTTTGTCAATATTTCCTGATTTTATTTTAAAATCTAATTGTGATAAGCTTGATAATAAGTATTCTAATTTTTCTTGTTTAACAACTTTTGCGTCTTTAATTAAAAAATAGGCTCTACCTTTTTTATAATTAAAATATTGTGCAATTTGTTCTTGGTTATAATGCTGATTTAATAAATCTTTAGCATACATTAATTCACGAACCCTTTGTCCTAATTGATTAATAATTCTTAAAGGCTCTTCATTGGTTTGCATTAAGTCTTTAAAAACTTCATGTGCTTTTTCTATTTTTTCTTCTAAAACTAATTTTGTTAATTCATATATATTATCTTCTAAGTTTTTACTAACTAGCTCTTTGATAAGTTCAATTGTTATTTTTTTAGTATCATAGCTATATAGTTTTAACTTATTGATTTCCAAATCTAGTGCATATAAATCATAATCGACTCTAATAGATAGTTCGTTTGCGGCAATATCATCAATTATAAACCCTTCATTTTTTAAAACTCTTTTAATATACTCAGGATACTGTTCTTTTTCTAAAGTCTCAACGGTATCTATATATGTGTATTTTTTAAGAGCCAGTATTAAATCATTGGTATCTTCCAAATTAGATGAAAGAAAGATTAATTTAATATCTTCACTTGGTTTTTTTAGATAGTCAATAACTTTTTTAATTTGACTTCTTTTTTTTGATCTATTTTTTCAAAGTTTTTCACGATAATAATTTTTTCATCCGAAAAAAAGGAAATTGTTTGTAGTTCTTGAATCAGCTCTTCTATTGGAGAATCATCAAGATCATACTTAATAATATCTACCTCTTTATTTTTATATTCAGTTAACATAGTTTCTAATTTTTTTTCTACGAAGAAAAATTGTTTACCAAAAATAGTATATATACGTTCTTTCATAACACAACTCCCTTTCACAAGTTATTATACTAAATTTGTGTCATATTTAATAGCCTTGTTTGAGTCTTTCTCAATTTATATCATTTTTAAATATTTTATAATTATATGTGACCGCGTGATTTTCTGATGTGATAAATACTTTAATTCCTTTTTTCTTTAGGCTATTAATAACATCGATATCCGGTAAGCCATAAGTATTATTTTTTCCTACTGAGATAATTGCATGACTAGGGTTGACGTAGTTTATAAATTCCATTGTTGATGATGTATTAGATCCATGGTGGGCAACTTTCAATAAATTAGCTTTTAAGTTGTTACCATATCTTTTTATATAGTTCTTTTCCGCTTCTTTTTCTATATCACCTGTAAATAGAATTGTTTTATTATTAATCTTTATTTTAAAACAAACTGAATTATTGTTTTTACTTTCTAATTTTTCAAAAGGACCAAAAAATGTTATTTCTGTTTTTTCATGATACATATAATCTTTGATTTTTATCACATTATTATGATGAATATCATATCCATTATCATAGAAACTTACAATAAGTGTTTCTACTTTAAATTGATCTATCATTTTCTGGGCATTTTTAATATGGTCTAAGTCTGAGTGCGTTAAGATAAGATAATCTACTTTACTTATGCCATTAGTCTTTAAAAAATCAATACTTTGATCAAATGCATCTACCACAATAATCTGATGATTTTTTTTCATAACTGCCGTATCTCCTTGTCCGACATCTAAAAATACAACCCAATTATTATTAAGATCAATGATTATATATTTAATCATTACTATCATCAGTAAAAGGATAAGTGTATATATTTGTCTTATTCTTATCTTTTTATGCTTAAAAATGAAAATAAGACTACTAAAATAACCTATAAAATAGACTTCATTAGGTTTAAAATAGATGAACCTAATAGATTCTAATTGAAGTTTAGTCATAGATAGATAATGAAGCATGTGACTATTTGAGTAGTCTTTCCAAAAAAACTGAATAGGGTATAAAATCGCCTTTAGATTTCTGTAACTTAAATTAAGTAAGTCATATAAACTAAAAGACTGATTCCAGTATAAAATAAATGGGATTAGGGTTAATATGATAATTTTTTTATTTTGAGTCAATCCTAATAGTGTTTTGATAATTAAATAAACAATGAACCCTTGATTTAAAATATATGTGGGTTGATATAAGATAAGTATTATAAAAGCTAAATTATTTTTTTCATGGTAAGAAAGTATGTTTCCACACTTTATTTTAATTCCAAGTAAAATTAATTTAAATTCTAAATAATAATGCATTTTAAAAAGAATCATCAATACAATGGTCAAAACTAAATAAACGATATTTTGATATCTTTCCTCTAAATCAAAATAGTAACAAATCTTGTCTACTACTTTATAATAAATATAAAATAATAACATATATGAAATATATTCATTTTTTGAAAAGTCTTGTGTATACTCCCTTACTCTAAAAAGTTTAAAACTGCCTATTTTTATGATCTCATTTGTCTTTATATAGCCAATCACTTGATTGCCAAGATGAAAGTACTTCTGATTAAACCCTCTAGGATTAAGTTCTTTTTCATATTGTATTATTTTGCCACTTACTTTAATTACATCGCCGATATCAAATTCAGTTTTGCTCATTACATCTATTTTTTTAAATAACAGCTTTACTGCATATTGATTGTAATATTCATTTTTATTTATTTCGATGATCATTCCATATTTTAAGAAATTAATTTTTACTATAAAGATATAAATAGTTATGATAATAAATGAAAGAATAATAAAAGCTATTATGATGTTTTTATTTTTTCTAACTTTTATGAGTGTCCATAGCATGATAAAAACAAATAAATAATAGTGTATCATTAAAATAAATATCGTAACAAATAACAAATATAAGTGTAGATCATCTAATGTAAAAATAGTCTTTAATCTTTTCAAGAGTTTTTTCACCAATTCCTTTAATATTTAGCAACTCTTCTAGTGTTTCAAAAGGCTTATTTTTTCTGTATATAATAATTTCTAAAGCTCTATTTTCTTTGATGCCCAAACTAAGTAATTCATCATAAGAAATTGAATTAAGATCATATTTATAATTTTTTTCTACTTCACTTTTCTTAAACGGAATATGATATTTTTTATTTTTAATTATCTCGTTTAAATCTACCATTTTTATATCTGCATCAGGCATAAACCCATGAGCTAAATTGATAAGTACAGCTATTGTATCTGTTTGTTTAAGTTCATAGATACCAGGAATAACTACACCACCTGTAATTTCAACCTTTATTGTATTCGGCAAAATAATTTTTTGGGGTTGTTCTTCCTTTTTAAAAGTAATAAAAAATATGAGACATAATAATAAAATCAATGATGCCTTTTTCATTAAAAAAACCTCCTTCACTACCTATACTAGTAGTCAAAGAGGCATTTTACTTATTACAAATGTAATATTCTTTTCTTTCGTCATTCCCTGAAATTTTTTTAAATTTAAATCCTAGTTTTTTTAATATCTTTTCGTAATAACTTGTTTCATATAAATATTGTTTAAATTCTAATTTATAATTGTGTGTAGAAAAATCATGTGAGAGAATGTGGTTTTTTGACTGAGTATGCCACTTGTAAGAAAAAGGATATTCATCTTCTTCTTGATAGTTTTTCATAATTTCTAAATACTCTATCTTATAAATATCAAAGATAAATAACCCATTATCTTTAAGTCCTTGATAAATATTAGAAAAAATAATCTCAATATCTTCAAAGTAATTAGTCACATCAAACAACATCAGTATTTTATCAAACTGCATCGGAAGTACTTCATTTAAATCATGATAGTATAAAACATCTTCCTTGTTTATTTTCTTGCCTGCAACAGATAACATATTTTCATCATTATCAATTCCCTTAGCATATAAAAATCCTGTGTTTCTTAAGTAATTTAAAATATGTCCTGTTCCGCATCCTGCATCTAAAATAAGATCTTCTTTATTTAAATAAGGAATAATTGGCTCTAAAATACTTTCATAGTCAATATCTTCCATCAGTTGATCATAGTAATATGCAAACATTAGTATACTTTTTTCACACCTAATAATCTTGTATCAAAATTATAGAATTTTCTTTCTTCTTCTTTAAATAAATGAACAATAATATCTCCTAAGTCAATTAATGCCCAACCACTATCTTTTCCTTCTACATTTTTAACATCTTCTGTCATTTCTTTTTTAAAATGGCTAAAAGCTGCCATAGACTGTCTATCATTGACAGTAGCTATAACAAAATAATCATAGAAAGGTGAAGTTTTTTCAAAATCATATGCTACAAGTTCTTTTACATTTAAATCATCTAAAATTTTAATTGTCTGTTCTAGTTTTGTCATCTAACTGCTCCTTTATTTTCTCAATTACTAAATATTGCTCATCGTGTATTTTATTTCCTTGTTGTTTATTATAAGAAATATTATCTACTAAAAACTCATAAATTGCTTGGTCAATATCTGTAAATGCTAAGTTTCTAAAGTGTTCTACTTTAGGGTATGTTCTGCCTAATTCTATTTTATCACTGATAAGAACAATTTTATCTGCCATAGACATATTTTCATCGCCCCATACGTGTTTTCTAATAGCGCTTAGGATTTCTTTGTTTTTAATATCATAGCGATATTCTAGTAATGCTGCAGCAGCTAGTGCATGATACATAACAGGTGTTTCACTATATTTTTTTACTAATTTTAAATCTATATATCTAATTTGATCAACTAAGTCATCATACTTAGAGTAATCATGAAATAAAGCAGCAATCTGAATTGGCTCAACTTCTTGATTGTAATGTTCTGCGAGTTTTGTCGCCATTTCATATACTCCTAGAACATGCTTAAGTCTTTCTGGGTGTTTTTCTAGTTTCTCTTCTACTGCTTTTCTAATTTCTAAAATCATTTAAACATTGCCTCCATTAGAGTAACATGCATATTTTTAGCATGTACTACTTCAATTGTAGCTGGTCCTAAAAGATGTAATATCCCCATATCCGCAAATGTCACTTGGTATTTAATCTCTTTATCTAATTTAAATATTTTCGTTTCATAGCTATCTGCATAGTGATTAAACTTAATTTCTTTTTTGTCAAATAAAATGGGTACTTTTAATACATTTGTCTTATGGTACTTAATTATTTGATTAAAATAGAAAACAAATGATTGTTTTTCACCTTTGATATAATTAATAGCTATCAAACCATCAATAATGATCGCTTGAGTCGCATTTAATTGATAAATAGTAGGTCTAAGTACTTTTTCTGGTAAAATGGTCTTATATTTTTCATAGGGCATAATTTGATGTAAATAACCCATTTGAAATAACCCTGGCATATCCCATAAAATTTTATCATGAAATTTTTCTTGTAAAGCTGTTTGAGTCAAGGCAGCTTTTTTCATGTTTAAAGCTGTTGTATTATGAGTAAGAGCTTTAAAGATAGTAGTTTTACCACTGTTTTGTACCCCTAGTAAATAAATATTTTTTCTTTGTAACTTAATAAATAATCTTCTAGAGAGCTTATATCTTCTTTTTTAAGGGCTGACATAAATACGATATCTTCATATGGTATTTTGTTTTTTCTTGCTTTTCTAACAATCTGATCCATTAAGTAATCTAAATTAGTACTTTCTGGAAGCAAATCCATTTGATTGATAATGTATAGATATTTTTCATTTGGGTAATATCTATCCACACGATATGAAAAAAGCATATCTAAGTGCATCACTGAACTTACCATAACAATTAGAGACTTACTTTTTAGTTCTGGTAGACTTTCTGGGTGAAAGTGATCGGTTGCTATGCCGTAATTTTTAAGTTGATAACATGACTTGCAATAAGTTGCTTCAAGGTTTTCTACATAGCCTGGCATTGTTTTATCACTATTTTGTAAAATACTGCCACAACCCAGACATTTAGTTTCCGTTGACATAGTCTTCTAACCTTTCTTTATAAATTAGAGGCTCTTTTGCTTTTATTTTCTTAAGAACAAGTTTTTCTATTTTTCTATTAAGCCTTGTAAAGAAATGATCACTTTTTCTTTTAACAGCTTTTACTAATACAGCCTTTATCTTCATTCTACTTGCCCCATAAACATCTGTCATGAGTTGATCTCCTATCATGAGGACTTCATCTGGATTGACAGAAGCTAATTTTAAGGCCTTTTTATAGCCGCCTTTAAAAGGCTTTTTTGATAAATAGACATATGAAAACTGTCCCTTAATAGCTGTTAAAACTCTAGAAGATCTTGCGTTAGATACAATAACGACTTTAAAATCTTTTTCTAATTTTTGTAAAAATTCTACATGCTCAGTAGTTAGTTCAGTTTCTTCATAACTAATAATTGTATTATCCAAGTCAAAAAACAAGGCATTAATTCCTTGTTGTTTATAACTTTGGTACGGAATTTCATATATTGATGCATAGTACGCTAAAGGAATGCATTTATTATATATCGCCATGTTTAAGCTACTTCTAATATTTCAACGTGGAAGTTTCTACCAGTTTCAGATTTAACTAGAACTGTTTCGCCTTTTTCATGACCTTTAATACTTTTTCCTAGTGGTGATTCAATAGAAATTTTGCCAGTTATTGGATCAGTTTCGATTGTACCTACTAGATGAAATTCTTTAATTTGGTTTTTTTCAACAAATTTTAATTTAACTACTTTACCAATATTTACAGATGCATCATCTGATGTTTTGATAATTTTAAGATTTTTTAAGATTGTATCAATTTCAAGAATTCTTGATTCAATACGTGCTTGTTCATTTCTAGCAGCATCGTAATCAGCATTTTCTGATAAATCCCCTTGTTCTCTAGCTTCCTTTAAAGCTTCAAGATTTTCTTTTCTTTTTACATCTTTTAATTCTATTAATTCTTCTTTTAACTTATCTACACCCGCTTGGGTAAGTTCGTATACTTTTTTCACTGCCATAAAAATGCCTCCTTAAATATCCTATATATTATAACATAATTTTAAAATATAATTGGTATCTTCTTTAATTCTTTTTCAATTTCCTTGTGATTTGCCATTAATTGATCTAATACATGATAAAACTTTTGTGAGTGATTTGGAACAATTAAATGAGCATACTCATGATATATCACATATTCTAAATAGATAGGATCTATTTTAGCTAAGAATATGTTTAAAGTAATTTCTTTTTTTACAATGTGACAACTACCGTATTTAGCAGTTAATTTCTTGTAGATAAAAGGTACTTTGTTTAATCCAAGTTTTTGTAAATTAGAACTTATTTTTTCAAATATTTCTTCTGTTTTTAACCTAACTTCATTTTTTAATATGAGATAGTAATTTTTATCTGATATTTTTAATCCGTTTTTTAAGTAAAATTCATCTTCGCTTAGAACTTTACCCCAAAGTTGATACTTTTCTGTATGAACTTTTTTGTCCATTTTATTCTTAAGTAAGGGATATTTTTCTATAACAAAGCGATCAATATCTTCTATTTTAATATACTTATTAGCACTAACATATAAAATGTTATTTTTAAGTCTAATATATGCGTTTTTAATTTTCTTATACTCAATTTGGCATTCAATGTGCTCGCCATCAATTAAGTAATACTTAGTTATAGACATCTTATAAGATCGTATGGATGTAACTTAATATTTGTATGAATTAAAAGTTGTTCCTTTGGTCTTCTTGCAATATCAAGATCATTTCCATCTAAATCAGTCATTTTTTCTATTTTAAAGTATTTTTCAGGTTCTTCATGGCTCATTACTTCGACTTCTGTGCCAACTTCAAAATAATTTCTTTGTTCTACCAAAGCTGTTTGAGTTTTTTCATCGTAAGCTAATACTATCCCTATGAAGTTTTGACTAGGTTTTTCACTTCTCATTTGATAAAGTTGTTGTTCAACTCCTGGTACACCTTCTAAGAAACCTGATGAAGCTAATCTATTTTCAGCTTTTTTTAATCTTTTAACATAATATTCGTAGTCTTTGATTTCTTTTGTATGTACATACTCATCAATCATTTGTCTATAAGTAGAAACAACAGTCGCGATATAATGTAGACTCTTCATTCTTCCTTCAATTTTTAAAGAAGATACATTTGCGTCTATTAGTTTTGTAATTTGATGAACTGCCTCTAAGTCTTTAGAAGACATAGAAAATGGCACTTCTTCAGAAAAACTTTCATTATTTTCTTTTAAATCATAATTCCAGCGACATGAGTGGGCACATCCACCTCTATTAGCATCACGACCTGTCATATTATCTGATAAACTACATCTTCCAGAATAAGACATGCACATACCACCATGAATGAAAACTTCTATTTCAGTATCGGTACTACTTGTAATACCTTTGATTTCTTCTACTGTTAATTCACGGCCTAACACAACTCGGCTTGCCTTTTTTTCAGTCCAAAATTGAACTGTTTGCGTATTTAGTGCTGATTGCTGAGTAGATATATGTACTTCTAAGTTTGTATGTTTTAATGCAGTATCCACAATATATGGAGAAGCTGCGATGATTGCATCTACTTTAGCTTCTTCTAATGCTTGTAAATACTCAATTAAATCATGCATATCTTCATGATGAGGAATAATATTAGTTGTTACATATACTTTTTTATTTAAATTGTGGGCGAAAGTAGTAGCTTCTTTTATGTCATCTACAGTAAAATTAGAGGCACGTGCTCTTAGTGAAAACTGTTGTCCACCTATAAATACTGCGTCAGCTCCATATAATAAAGCAATTTTTAATTTTTCTAAATCCCCAGCGGGGGCTAATAATTCCGTCATTTTCTTACCTCTTATAAAAAGTCTTATTAAATAGGAATCCTTTATCCCAGGATTCATTGTATTTAGACTGTAATTGGTCAATCGTTTCTTTATTTATTTGATTATCATAATACATTGGTAATATGAGTTTTAAGTATGCATCATCTTTAAAGATTGTGTCTATCACAAGATAATCAATTGCTTTTTTAATCTCACTTAATTCTTCTAAACTTGAAAAAACTTTACTTCTAAAAACATGTGTTCCAGCATAATCTTCTAATACTGGATATGGATCATCTTTTCTTTTTTCTTCTATAATCAGTAAATCTTGTTTATCTTTAAAGTCTTCTTTACTATTTAAGTAGTCAGCGTAGTTTTTAAGCAGTTTTCTTTTTGAATAAAACATGTTTAAATGCCCATGACCTACCATAAAGGTATGTGTCTTTTTATTCTTATTAATAATTTTGATATCTTCTAATGTAATTTCTTTTGCCACAAAGCCTCCAAAAATACCTGTTTCTGCTAAGTAGTTAAAATCAAAATAATTAGTAAGTAATGTTTCTGGATTATAAATAGCTTTATTGTGTAAGTTCTTATCCTTTAATATCATATAAACACCTATATCAGCGATGATATAGCCTGTGATTTTATCAATTGGTAGTTTATCAATAAATTGACTTACTTCTTCTAAGTGTTCATTAGTGTACATTTGATTAAGGGTAATGAAACATTCTTTATGAAGCCTATTAGCTATATCTATGATTTCAAGTATTTCATCTAACTCAAAACTATGGGTTAATCTAGTGGCATATACTTCATTTCCAGTGATGATACCATCTAGGTAGTCTTTATTTTCAATGAGCGCTTCTTTACTATAAATTGTTGTTAAAATTTTCATTGTTGTCCTTCTTTTCTCCTAGAAATACTCATGCCATCACCTACATTATAAAAGGTTGTTTCATATAAACTATTTTCTGTTAAAAAATCTTTAAATCCATTAATTTTTCTTAACAGTTGTCTTGTATTTCTTGAAACCATTTCTGGTGTTAAATTATGAAAGTTTAAATTATCACACACAATGATTCCATTAGGTTTTAAATAGTGTTGGTATTTATTGAAAAATTTTTCATATTGGGCCTTTGCGGCATCAATAAAAATCAAGTCGTATTGATTAAGCGGCCCATCATATAAAAGGGCATCTGCGTAAATTAGATGTATAGGGTAATCTAATGGTTTAAGAAATTGGCTTGCTTCCTGATATCGTTTAAGGTCTCTTTCAATGGTATCTACTTTAATATCAGGCTCACTCATTAAAAGAGCACTATAGCCAATCGCAGTTCCGATTTCTAGAATACTTTTTACATTATTTTCTTTTATCGTCTTTAACAAAAATGAAAGCCCCTCATCACAAATGATAGGAACATCATTTGTTTCTGCGTAGCTTTTCATTTCTTGTAAAACTTGTATTTTATTCTTCATCAAACTCTTCTTCGTCTAATTCTGCTTCTAACTCATCAAAGTATTTGTCTAATACTTTATCGATCATATCCCATTCTTCATCCGTTTCAATATCCACTAAAATACCTTCATCATTATCGTTTTCTTCATAGATTGCAGCGCTAATTTCTTTTGTATCATCAAATTCAAATACAACATAGTTTTTATCATCATTATTATATGTGAATAAAATAGTTGCTAATGTTTCTTCATCATCTCTAATAATACTTAATTTTTCTTCTTTCATTTTAAGCTCCTTTAAAATCGAGATATCCTTGTAAGATCACAGCGGCTGCCATTTCATCTTTTAAGGCTCTTTGTTTTTCCTTTTTCTTTTTATTATCACTTAGCATACGTAATGCTGTTTTTGTTGATAGTCTTTCATCCCATAAAACAACTTCTATTGGATGTCTAGAAACTAGTTTTTCTTTGAATTCTTCACTAATTTTACCACGAACTCCGATATCATTGTTCATATGTTTAGGATAGCCTAATACAATAACATCTATTTTTCTTTCATTGATTAAAGAAATCAATTGTGTAATTGCATCATCATAGTCATCTTCTAAAAATCTTAAGGTAGTTAAGTTACTTGCAATAATTCCTGTTTCAGAGATTGCAACTCCTAACGTTTTAGTTCCTAAATCTAGTCCTAAATATTTTTTCATAAAGCTTTTTCTACTTCTAGTAAGGCATTTTCTAAATTGGTTAAGTCTTTTGTTCCACCTTGGGCTAAAGTAGGTTTCCCACCTCCAGAACCATTTGTTAATGACGCTGCTAATTTAATGAGAGTGCCTGCGTTATTTTGATTACTTTTGGCAATAAATGTTGCTTTATCTAAATCAACATGAACAACAAATAGCACATCTGCCTTTATTTTATCATAAATTACATCAATTAATTGTTTTAATGTAGACATATCCATAGATTTTGTTATTTTGATAACCATTTTAGCTTTTGGATCTTTAGGAATAAAGTCTGAAGCATTTTCTAATATTTTTTGTGTTTCTTTGAGTGATACTTCTTTTTCAAAGTTTTTAACATCATTTTTAAGCTCTTCTAAATAATTTCTATAGTTAAGAATATCTTTATAACTGCCTATTAATTCTGGTAAAGTTTTTTCATTAAATTTATAAGTTTGGCTTTCTAATCGTTTAGCTTTTTGAATCAATTCATTAATATCAGCTAATGTGTTTTTTAATGTATTTAAAATAAGTGGTTCAACATTTTTAGTAACACCTTCAAAACGATAAATACCTGAACCAATAGATTCTACTGATGTAATCGCAAATTGTTCAATTTCAGAAGTGTTAGTAACATGTGTTCCACCACATAATTCAATTGAATAACCATTGATATTAACGACTCTTACTACATCACCATATTTTTCACTAAATAGAGCTTGTGCCCCTAATTTTTTAGCATCATTAATATTCATTTCTTTTGTAATAACAGTTTCTTTTAGTTTGATATGATTGTTAACAATTTTTTCAATTGCTAAAATATCTTCTTCTGTAATCTTATCAAAATGATTCACGTCAAATCTTAATAAATCTTTAGTTACTTGTGATCCTTGTTGGTGAGAGTGGCTACCAATAGTATCTTTAATTGCTTGGTGAAGCAGATGGGTTGCTGTATGGTTTGATGAAACTAAGTTTCTTGTATCTTTTGAAACAATTGCTAAAACATCATCATTTTCATTAAATTCGCCTTCTACTTCATGTAGGTATTGTCCATTTGGTAGTTTTGTAACATTTGTCACAACTAAACCATTAATGGTACCTTTATCAAATACTTGTCCACCCATTGTTGCATAAAAGGGTGTTTCTTCTAAAACTATGCCAGAAGGAAAGACTTTAATGACTTTAGTTTCAACTTCTAAAGTATTATATCCAACAAATTTAGATTTTTCTTTAAAGTTAATATAAGCTTCTTCTTGACTCTTCATTCCTTCATTTTGTGTTCTTGCGTTACGTGAACGCATTTTTTGTTCTTCTAATGCTTGTTTAAAACCTTCTAAATCAACTGTAATATGATTTTCTTCTGCGTATTCTAGTGTAAGTTCAATAGGAAAACCATAAGTATCATAAAGTTTAAATGCTGCCTCTCCTGATAATTGATTGTTTTCAATAGATGATAATAGGTGTTTTTCTCCATCACTAATCGTTTCAAAGAATTTTTCTTCTTCTTTTTTAACTATCTTTTTAACTATCTCTTTAGTTTGTACTAAATTCGGATAAAAATCTTTCATCATTTCTACAACTGTATCGACTAATTGGTATAAGAATGGTTCATTTAATCCAATACTTCTACCGTATTTAACTGCACGACGTAAAACTCTACGTAAAACATAGCCACGCCCTTCGTTAGATAAAACAGCTCCATCACTAATCGCAAATGTCAATGTTTTAATATGATCAGCAATCACTTTATAAGCCATTTGCCCTTCGTATTTAACATGAGATAATTTTTCAGTTTCAAGAATGATTGGGTAGAAAAGGTCTGTTTCAAAGTTTGTTTTTGTACCTTGTAGTACACAAGCAAATCTTTCTAACCCAGCTCCTGTATCAATATTTTTGTTTGGTAATTCTTTATATTGGCTTCTTGGAATGCTAGGATCAGCATTATATTGTGAAAATACGATGTTCCATATTTCAATAAATCTTTCATTTTCTAAATCTTGTTCTATAAGTTCTTTGCCTCTTTTGTCATATGCTTCTCCACGGTCAAAGAATATTTCAGTATCTGGTCCTGATGGGCCAGCTCCAATTTCCCAGAAATTACCTTCTAATGGAATTAAATGGCTCGGATCAACACCACACGAAACCCATGTTTCATAAGCAAGGGTATCATCAGGATAATAAGTCATATACAGTTTATCTAATGGAAAGCCAAACCATTTTTCACTTGTTAGTATTTCAAATCCGTATTTGATTGCGTCTTCTTTAAAATAATCCCCAATTGAAAAATTACCTAACATTTCAAAAAAGGTATGGTGACGTGCTGTTCTTCCTACGTTGTCTATGTCATTAGTACGAATACATTTTTGTACATTCGTAATTCTAGCATGGTCTGTTTTTTCTGTTCCATCAAAATATTTTTTAAGTGGCGCAACACCAGCATTAATCCATAGTAAAGTTGGATCTGATACTGGGATAAGTGATGCTGATGGTTCAATTTTATGTCCCTTAGATTTAAAGAAATTTAACCATGTTTCTCTGATTTGTTGTCCTGTCATTTTTTTCATTTTGTTATTCTCCTTGTAAAAATATAAAAACGTCCCTAGAAATTAATCTAAGGACGAATAAAATTCGCGGTACCACCTTAGTTCTATAACTGATGTTATAGCCCTTATGTTTATCGTTAAAGCCGATTTACTTTTAGCTCCTAAGGTAGCCTTCATAATCTTTTAACATCTGTTTACACCTGCCACAGACTCTCTTTAGATAAAAGTATTACTACTCCTCTTAATCATTGCTAATGATATTTTATCATATTTTAAGTTACATGCAAGCATTTTATCATAAATGACTTAGATTTATTTAAACTGGCTCATAAATAGTTCGTAGTAGAATCCTTTTTTAAGCATTAATTGTTGGTGATTACCAGATTCTATGACATCACCATCTTTTAATACTAAAATTAAGTCTGCATTCATAATTGTTGAAAGTCTATGAGCAATGATAAATGAAGTTCTATGTTCCATTAAATTAGACATTGCTTCTTGAATTTTTATTTCAGTGTGAGTATCTACATTAGAAGTTGCTTCATCAAGAATTAATATTTTAGAGTCTGAAAGAATTGCTCTAGCGATAACTAAAAGTTGTCTTTGTCCTTTAGAAATACTTATGCCATCATCAGATAAAATAGTATCATAGCCTTTAGGCAAGTTCATAATATAATGATGAATTCTAGCTTTTTTAGCCGCTTCTACTACATCATTAAAATTCTTGTTTTCATTACCGTATGTAATATTTTCAAATACAGTGCCTCTAAAAATCCATGTATCTTGTAAGACCATAGAATATAGTTTTCTGTATTCATTTCTTTTAAGTTGTGTAATATCATATCCATCTAATAATATCTTTCCAGATAAAAGATCGTAATATCTCATTAGTAAATTAACAATAGTTGTTTTTCCAGCTCCTGTTGGTCCAACGATTGCTACTTTTTGACCTTCTTTGGCAGTGAAATTTAAGTTATGAATAATTGTTTTATTTGCGTTGTATCCAAAAGAAACATTCTTAAATTCAATATTTCCTTTTGGATTTAAAAGAGTTATGGCGTCTTTTGTATCTGGTGTTTCATCACTTTCATCTAAAACATTAAAGACACGTTCAGCAGCAGCTAACGCACTTTGGATATCAGCAACTATATTACTCATTTGATTAATTGGTCCTGAAAATCTTCTAGAATAAAGCATGAAGCTAGAAAGGCTTGCTAGATCAATATATCCAAAGACTTTTAAAATACCGCCAACAGTTGTGACTAAAACAACTGATAAGTTATTAATAAAGTTAACAGTGGGTCCAACTATTGTAGATAACTTACCTGAATGATAACTTCTTTTGGCAGTTTCTAAGTTAATTTCATCAAATTTTTCTAATATATTATCTTCTTGCACATAAGATTGTATTGTTTTTTGTGCTGTAATCATTTCTTCAGTATAGCCATTTAAGTAAGCTAATTGTTGGTTTCTTAATCTGAGTCGTTTCTTAATTGATTTAGACATTTTTCCTGTAACAAAGAAAGTTAAAGGAATCGTAAGTATAAATACTAAAACTAATACAGGTGACATAATCATCATCATAACAAATGACACGATTAAAGTAATAAAACTTGTAATAATGCTCATCACATCACTTGCTAATGATGTACTGATAGTATCAATGTCATAACTCATTCTACTAATGATATCACCTGTTAGGTGAGTGTCAAAATAAGAAACAGAGACTCTTGTAATTTTACTAAATAAATCTTCTCTTAATTTATAAACGACTCCTTGAGCAATTTTTGCCATTGCAATTGATAAGTAATAGTTAAGTATTGCACTAATAACATAAAAAGCAACCATTAAACAGCCTACAATATAAACTGATCTAAACTCAACGCCATTTTCCATGGCCCCAATCATTTTTCCAATTAAGTAAGGTCCTACTAAAGATAAAGAGTTAGCAAGTATTGTTAGAATAAAACCTGTCAATAATTTTAATCGGTAAAAAGAAAGATAATGCCATAGGCGTTTAATCACATATTTTTTATTTTTAGCACGTTGAGTGCCATCATTTCCTGATCTTCTAGTGGTTTGTTGATTCATTTAACTCACCTCCTAGTTGATGTTTAATAATGTTTTGATACTGTTCTGAAGTTTGTTCTAGTGTTTCGTGTGTACCACTTGCAATAATTTTTCCATCTTCAATCACTAAAATTAAGTCAGCTTCTTTAATACTGCTTATTCTTTGTGCCACTATAATTTTAGTTGTTTCACTTAAATGTTCTTTAAGTGATAATCTCATATTCATATCTGTTTGATAGTCAAGGGCACTAGATGCATCATCTAAAATCAACAGTTTAGGTTTGCCGGCAACAGCTCTTGCGATTAAAAGTCTTTGTTTTTGTCCACCTGAGATATTAGTTCCTCTTTGTGTCATTTTTTCATAATTTTTTTCTGGCATTTCATCAATAAAATTAGCTTGTGCGATTGTTTTAGCTAATTCAATATCTTCTGGTAAAATATCTTTTCTACTAAATTGAATGTTTTCATAAATTGTATCAGATAAAATTAAATCTGTTTGTAAGACAAGTCCGATACTTTTTCTTAAAGCACTTAAGTCAAGGTCTTTAAGATTTTTACCAAACATTTTAATTTCACCTTGATAAGGATCGTAAAATCTCATAATAAGATTGATGATAGTTGTTTTACCAGAACCTGTTGCCCCTAATATACCTAGGGTTTGTCCTTTATATAATTTAAAGTTAATGTCTTCTAGATGATCACCTTTTTGATTATATGAAAAATAAACATGTGAAAACTCTATGTGTGGTGTTTCATTGACTTCAAAAACTTCCATATTTCCATTTTTCATATCTGTTTTAAAGTCTAGAACTTCGATGATTCTAAGACTAGAAGCGGTTGCTTTTGACATTTGAATAAAAACTCTTGTAAGTGACATTGTTGCATTCAAAATAATGGTGAAATAAGTAACAAAAGCGAGTATTTCTCCTACTTTTGTTTGACTATTAAACACTCTATAAGCACCTATAATAAGTACAACTACTAATCCTAAATTCATAATAACATCGACTAATGGTCTAATTTTAGACATAGACTTAGTAGCCTTTAGTTCACTTTCAACTACTTCTTTATTATTAAGATCAAACTTATAATTTTCATGTTCTACCATCGATAAGGCTTTTACTACTCTAGCACCTGTTATATTTTCACGTAAAGTTCTAATTAATTTATCTACTTTCACTTGAATATCAGTATATAAAGGTCTTCCCATTTTAGATGTTCTAAGTGAAAAGTACATGATAAAAGGAATCATTGCGACCATGATAAGTGCTAAAACCCAATCTAAAAAGAAAGAAACTACAATTCCACCTATAAACAAAATAGGAGCTCTCACACCTAGTCTTTGTATACTCCCTACTGCACTATAGATATTATAAGTATCTGTTGTCATTCTTGAGATTAAAGAAGTTTGAGTTAATTCGTCTACTTGTTTAGCAGATAATGTTTCTATTTTAGAAAAAAGCTCATATCGGATGTCTCTTACTGTGTAAGCAGCAACATATTCTGCCATACGATTAGCTTTCATATTGAAAAACCATCCAAATAATACAACCAGTAACATAAGAATACCAAGTAAGATGATTTTAGTAATATCATCTTTACTTGAAGTTGGGATTAATTGGTCAATCATATATGCAGTTAAATAAGGAATAGCTAAATCTGTTAAAGTCCCAATTACTTTAAATATAAGTAACCCGATTACCTTTTTTTTATATTTTTCCATTTTATTAAATATAAACTGCATATGCTCATACCTTCTTTTTATTTCATTTGTTTTAAAAATGCATCAAATACATATTTTGTTACAGAAGCATCCACTTTAGCATCATGAACTTGAAATTCATTTTTATCATAATAAAGTTTATATGCTTTAAATAATCCAATATCATCTTTTAAATTAAAATAATCTTTGTGTAATTTTAATAAATCAATAAAACTTTTATCATTTGTAATTCTTTTTACTTTATGCAAATCATATGATTCTTGTAAAGCAGTAATATCATTTTTACCCCATACAACTAGTTGAGGGCGATAGTCTTTGATAATTTTTTTAAGTTTTTCATAAAAGTTAGCATATGGTACTGCTTTTTCAAAAAATAAATCTTCATCTAATTGTAAGAATTTTTTAGTTCGCTTATTAATACTTTCTTTTTCAACTGGCAGAATATAGTATCCGTCTTCTAAAATGGTATTCCCAGCAGCATCCGTTAAAACATAACCTGTTTGAATTAATTCAGGTTTAAACTCTTTTTGATGATAGTGTGGCATAGTCATTTCAAAATCTATAAATAAGAAATGAGAGTATTGTTTGACAACTTGTCTCATTTGAGATCTTAAGTTTTCTAAATCATATAAAACTCTTTTTCTTGGATGATAACTTACTATTTGTGTGAAGTATGAAATTTGATACGCATACTGATTTAAATGTTTTTTTCTTTTTTCTAAGACCGTAAAAGAGGCAAACATACCTTCTTCTAAATGTTCCATAAATACTTTTGATAGTCTATTAGGTAGATAAAACATTTCCTTTTTTCCATTAACAATACAATAAAATACTTTATTTGTATAGTCAACTTCTGTAATTTGATATTTCACTTTAACACCTCTTTAAGATTATTTGCGACTGCTTCTGGTATGCCGATATCTGTGAGTTGCTTGATACTAGCATTTTTAATTTCATCGATGCCAGAAAAAGTTTGTAATAATGCTTTTTTTCTTTTTTCACCTAATCCAGGTATTTTATCAAATACGGATAGATTAGCTTGTTTTGTTCTTGTTTTCTTATGGAAGGTAATCGCAAATCTATGGATTTCCTCACTTAAGCTTAATAATAATTTAAATAATTCAGATTTTTTATCTAAGAAGATAGTTTCATTAGGGATGACTAGGGCTTCTAATTGGTGCTTATTATTCTTTTTAAGTCCGCCTATTGGAATATTTAACCCTAGATTATTTAAAGTCTCTAAAGCTGCGTTTAATTGTCCAATGCCACCATCTACTAAAATTAGATCTGGCATCGTTTTATTTTCTATTAATAATCTTTGATATCTTCTATAAATAACTTCTTTAAATGATTGATAATCATCCTCAACTGCCGTTTTTATGTGATACTTACGATATAAGTTCTTATCAAACTTTAAGTTTTTATAAGTAATCATCGCAGAAATTGGGGCAACTCCAAATAATTGAGCGTTATCAAATACTTCTATATGCTGAATTTCTTTTTCAAATATTTTAGATAATTGGTTCATACCTTCTTGTTTGAGTTCATCTTTTACTCTATAGACTAAGTGATGTTTTAGAAGATCCTCTTTAGCATTATCTAATGCTAAATTGTATAACTTCTTCTTATCACCTTTTTTAGGAATATAGATTTTAGTTTCTAACAATGTTTCTAAATCATCATTTTCCCAAGTTTCACCTACAACCAGTTCTTCTGGTTTCAGTTCTATTTGATAATGCTGAACTAAATAGGTTAAAACATTTTCTTTAATATCTCCAATATATGAAAAGACACTTTGATGCGTATCTAAGATTCTTCCTTGTCTCATTTTTAGAATGTGTATTGCAATATCATCCTCATTATGAGTATAGGCTATAAAATCTCTGTCTTTTAAGTCATTAATACGCATGACTTGTTTTTCTGTTGTGGTTTTAACATGTTCTATCATATCTCGATATTCAATAGCCATTTCAAATGATAACTCTTCAGATGCCTTTTCCATGAGCATTTTAAGTCTTTTTAAAGCGTCTTTATTATCACCTTTTAAAAATCTAGTAATAGATTCTATATTCGGTTTATAGTCTATCTCACCATTGTGGCAACAAGGTCCTAAGCATTGACCAATATGATAATAAATACATGGTTTAGGTGCAATTGGGTTACATCTTCTAAGTGGGTATAATTTATGTAGAAGTTTAACTGTTTCTTTAGCGCTTGTGGCGTTAGGATAAGGTCCAAATAAAATAGCATTTTTAGGAACTTCTTTATATCTAGAAACGACTAACATTGGATCTTTTTCACTTGTTATTTCAATATAAGGATACGTTTTATCATCCATTAATCTAATATTATACTTAGGTGAATATTGTTTAATTAAATTAGCTTCTAAAATAAGTGATTCTTGTTCACTGTTAGTCATTACATATGAAAAATCAGCTATTTCAGAAACTAAAAGAGCTGTTTTTTTATTATGTGAACCAGTAAAGTAACTTTTCACTCTATTTTTTAATATTTTAGCTTTACCTACATAAATAACCAAGCCATCCTTATTTTTCATTAGATAGCAACCTGGGTTAAGGGGTAGATTTTTTAATTTTTCTTCTAACATTTGATTCACCTAAATATATTTTAGCACAATTAAAACTTTTATTATAGTTATATTCAAATATGTGAAGATAATTAGCATATTATAAATACGATTTAGTTGTTTTACATATTTCTTTAAGCCTATATTAAAAGACTTATTTATTTTTTTATGTTATAATTCACATTGTTAACGGAGGTGTTTATATTGGGAAAACATATTGAAAGAACGCTAAAAAAAAGAAATGACATCTTAGAAGCTACTAAGTTACTATTAAAAGAAAAAAGTATTCATCATATTACAATTGATGATATAAAAAAAAGAGCTCATGTCTCTCAAGTAACTATTTATAATATATTTGGAAGTAAAGATATTTTAATAACCGAGGTTTTAAAACTTCATGCCAATGAAGCGATTTGTTCTGTTGTTAAAATTTTAGAAAGTGATTGTAGTGCCTATGATAAGCTCATGAACTACTTTAAGTTTACTTTTAATACTTTTACTGAAAATCCTTACCAAGAATCGATTCAAGAATATGTTTATTCTGGATTAAATAAAGAAATAAAAGATTATGTTTTAAACCTGTATCAAGGTTCATATCCTGCAATGATTAAATTATATACCTCATGTTTAGAAGCAAAACTCATCAGACCTTCTATTACTATGGAATTATTTTTCCAAATGTGTGATATGTATACACAAATTAAGCCTAAGTTCTATGCTAGTAAAGAACAACTTGATAATTTATTGGAATCTATTATTAAGAGCTTTGCATAATTTTATAAATAACCTTTATATTACAAAAGGATATCTTAAATGTGAAGATATCCTTTTTTCTATTTAAGTATAATAATATTTAATCTTTTAATGATGCTATAGAGACTACTAATATACCACCTTCTCTTATATATGAATAACTGCTTCCAGTTAAGACCATCAAAAATGAAGGCTTTTTCATTTTGGTTGTATCTATTTTATTCTCAAGTAATTTTAATGTTTTCACCCTTCTTCTACTAAGTGCTCCGATAGCTTAATTTCTATTATATCACAAAGAACTGAAGTACTTTTCACTTTGGTGTTTGAGAATATCATCCTCTATAATTAGTTTCTACTTTAATCAACCTAATAAATTAGATATACTAAAATAATTTGATACTCTACTTAAACCAATGCAAATATCTACTTTCTACATTAATATGAACATAATTCTTTTAATCTGCGGTCATTCTTTTTGAGATCAACTTCAATATATTCTTTAGGACAAATGGAACTATAATCAATTCAATAAGTTTCCTCTTAATAATAACAAATTATTGGAGGGAATGTATGAGCACTAGTTTTCTAGATGAATTCAAAAAATTATACAAAGAATATACAAGGTTCAATAATATTAAAATTCCATTATGTGCTGCAGAAACATATGTTTCTGATTTTGTTAAGCAAGGATTGCGATCAGAATTTGAAGGTAAATACATACAAGGTTATAAGAAAAGAATAATCGATAAAGACAACATTGGAAGTGACTATATTTATCGGTTAATGGAACTAGTATCTGGAATATGCAAAGAAATATACAATGTGAAATATACTGATTGTAGAACCTTATCCGGAATGAATTGTTTTTCTATACTAGCAATGTCCCTATTGAAAAATGTAAAAAAAGTACTAATTACAACCAAAGATATGGGAGGGCATCCGTCTTTAACAAAAATACTTGAAAACTATGGGATTAATTATAAACCAATACCATATGATTATGTAAATTATGATATAGACTATACACTTCTAAATCAGATTTTGAGAGATGAAGATATAGAATTTATTATTATATGCCAATCTGATTTAATAAAAAGTCCAGACATAAAAAAGATAAAATTAACCTCTAATCAAGGAATTATTTACGATGCCTCTCAAACTTTGGGGTTAATTGGTGCGGGTCTATTAGAAAACCCCTTGAATTTAGTTGATAATTTACTGCTTATTGGAGGAACTCATAAGACTCTCCCAGGTCCAACTTGTGGGATAATTATGACAAATAACAACGATTATATTGAAAAAATAGATTTTTCAATATCACCAACATATTTAAGAAATATTCAGCCTAATAATATTGCTTCACTTTTTTTAGCTTTAATTGAACTTAAAGAAATTGGAATAGCTTATCAAAATAAAATAATAGAGACATCTAACCTGTTAGGTAAACTGTTAGAAGAAAAAGGTTTAACTGTACGTAAAATTAACAGAAATATTTATAGTGAAACACACCAAATTTTTATTGAAACTAGTGAGAAAACGGCTGATATATTATATATTAATGCGACAAAATTCAATATAACACTAAATAAAAGAAAATCTAGGTTATTAACAGGAATAAGGTTGGGAACTCAAGAAATTGCTAGATATAATTTTAATACTAGAGATTTAAATAAAGTTGCAGAACTAATTTACTTAATATCAAGAGAGTTTCCTAATGAGAATAAAATACGTTCACTGTGCTATGAAATTTCTTCAAAAAAACAAGCATCCTACATTATAAATGACTTGTTTATGGAATAAGGAAAATATTTTTATCAAAAAAAAGTTTACTTGCAACCAGTGATTCAGAATTCACACCATCAATAATTTCTGATAAATGATGCGCTATTTTTAAATTGTATGACATTTTTTTATCAGTACATATGGTCTTTATTTTTTCTAAGTCTATCTTATTGATTAGTTTAAAATCTTTATGTTGTGTTATCTCAATATACCTGATCATACAGTAAACAAGAGAGTATATATCAAAGTCATTATTCATTATATATATATCTAAACATTTTGAGTAGTAGATTATCGCATAATCATATCTTTTTTGGTGTCTGTAAAACTCTGCCTTAATAAAATAGCAATTAGTGATAAATCTGCTATTATGTTTTTCATATATTTGAATAATGCTATTTATAACCGAGTGTGCATTTTCAAAACTAATCTCTTCATGTTTATTCATTTTTAGATTATTGTAAATCAATGCTACTCCTTTATAAGTTTTGTAAGGATCATTAAAATGATTTGATGTAATCTTATTGATTTCTATATAATCTATACTATTTAGAAACTCCTTTAAATACTCTTCATTATCATATTGTGTGTAAGAAAGTAATAATAAACTCAGAGATCTTAAAGTAAAATCATTTTTATCTAAATAAGAAATGTACTTTAGTGCCTCCTTAAATTTTCCCATATGTTTTTTTATATGGGATATTTTTTCTATTATTTTGTTGGCTTTTAAATCATCATTTACTATTATTATATTTGATAAAAGGGCCTCTAACATCTCAACTGATTCGACATAATTATTTTGCAAGTGGGTTAAATCAGCCTCTAAAAATTTATACTCAAACTCCAAATCTACATTTAATCTTAATTGTCTAATAAATGCTGGGTTACTACTTAAATTATCTAACATTTCTTTTGCTTTTTTATAATCTCCAATTTGCATAGTAAACTCAATTTCAGCAATTGTTCTGTGGTTTTTAATAAATGAAGTAAATGTTGATTCATCATGTAAAATTTTATTAATATTTTTTACATTTCCACCAGTTATTTCAAAAACAATACTAGCCTCCTCGTCAGATAAATCTCTGTAGAATTTTTTAGAGTAGAGTGTCTTAATATCAGTAACTGTCATATTAGATAAAACAGATTCTTCTTCGGATGTAATTTTACAATAAACAATTATATTATCTTTATTAATATCACCGTAAAAAACTGGCATATTATCCACTAGTAAAAGATTTATTTTAAATATTGTTTTTGGATAATTATATTGTATTGAATTAAATGTATCAGGATTATAATCAACAAGATGTGCATCACCTATCTTTTTCTTTATATACGTCCACTTGTAAAAGTCATCAGATAGATATTTTTTAGCAAGTTCTTTGTTATAAAATATATCTCTAATTTTTCTTAATAGTTCTGTTTTTCCGACACCACTTTGATCTTTTGTTTTTATAGAAATGATTTTTGTTAAATTTTTATTCTTTAATATAGTATATAATTCATCAATTACAAACTTAATAGTCTCTTTTCTATCAGTAAATAAATCAGTCGATATTTTTATATATTTTTCATCATAATATATATTTCCAATAATAGTTGGAATAACAAAATATGCCATTGCCGATATTTCACAAATTACAGCAATTATTTTTACATAATTACTACTTTCATTACTATAAAAATATGAGAAGGTGATTCCAATAGAAAACAATAACATAAAGAATATATTTAAAGATGTTTTAGTTCTATTTGCCAGTTTATATTTTTTCATTTTCCCTCCAATAATTTGTTATTATTTATACCAAATATAGTAAAAATAAATTTTGTCTATATATTATCACTATTTGATACAATTGAGTAGGGCGAAACTGTCCTAAGGAGAATATTACATGACGAAAACAACGAAACAAATCAATTATTTTCTAGAAAAGATAGAAAACTCTAAGAATTTATCTTCAAAAACTATAAAAGCTTACTACTCAGACTTAGTAGACTTTGTAAATTTTGAACAAGTGGATATTACAAAAAGAAATATTATTAGTTATTTAAATCATCTTAGAAATGAACGCAACTTAAAAGATACTTCTATTAAACGAAAACTTATAGCTATTAATATGTTTTATAATTGTCTATTTGAAGATAATTTAATTAAATCAACACCTTTACTTAAACTAAAATTTAGTTTTAAAAAAGAGAAAAGACTTCCTAAAACACTCACAGTTAAGGAAGTCTCTAATCTTTTAAAAGTAATTGATTCATCTTTGGAAAATACAAAGTCTTCTTTTAATCAATTTATATCTATAAGGGATGCCGCTATTTTAGATTTACTTATTACTACTGGTATGAGAATACATGAAGTTGTTGCTTTAAAGCTTGAAGATATTATATATCATGAACATACTATACTCATTCATGGTAAAGGAAGAAAACAAAGATTAGTATATATTTCATCTCAAATTACTTGGGATAGGTTAAAAAATTTTATTAAACTAAGAAACACATTTACAGTGAATCATTCATCTGTTTTTATAAATAGATATTTAAATCCAATGTCAATTTATGCAATTGAAGATGTTTTTTCTAAATATCGAGATTTAGCTAAAATTAATCCTTCTGCTACTCCTCATTATTTAAGACATACGTTTGCGACTAATTTACTAGCCAATGGTGCAGATATAAGATCAGTCCAAGAAATATTAGGACATGCTAGTATTTCTACTACTCAAATTTATACTGAGGTTACAAATAAAAGAAAGCGCCAAGTTCTAGCAAAATTTAATTATCGAAATAAATTATAGCCATTATAAATAATAAAGCTCCTTTTTGAACTAAGGAGCTTTATCTTTTAATATTTATTTTTTAGGAAACCATGGAATAAAGATAGATGTCTTTTTAGCATATTCTTGATATTCAGCATGATCTCTATATCTTTTTTCTAATAAAGGTACACCACTTACAAATAATAATAACAATGTCATAATAATTGGACTAACAATACCATATATCACATTGATATTTAAAGTAGCTAGTGAGATTACAAAGATTGACCACCACATAACTACTTCACCAAAGTAATTAGGGTGTCTTGTGTATTTCCATACACCAGTTTGAATAATTTTTCCTTTATTGTTTGGATTTTTAATAAATCTTCTTAATTGAGTATCTCCTACAACTTCAAAGAAATATCCAATTAACCAGAAGCATACACCTACTCCTAATAATATATATTGTAATAATTCATCAACTTTTATATCAAAATATAAAGTTAATTGAATTGGCATTGAAACAACATATAATATAATCGCTTGTGTTAAGTAGACTTTAAAAAAGGCTTTAGTTTTAAGATGTGTTTTCCATTTTTCTCTCATTTTAACATATCTAAAGTCTTCTTTTTTATTCCAGTTACGTATAAATAAATAGATTCCTAGTCTAAGTCCCCATAAAAGCGTTACTCCAACTATAACTAATGATAATAGACTGTAGTTATTTTTGTAGATAAGTCCTGTTAAGGCAACTACTACAAAACCTAGTCCCCAAAAAATATCAATTAAACCATTATTCTTCTTTACTTGACCAATGATAAAGGCAATTAAAAAGAAGACAAATAAAGCAATTCCAGTTACTGCAAAAAACATAATCAATTCCTCCTATTTTTTAGTTATATATGAAACCGCAATCGAACCTATTCCTGAATTCATTGCGATAACAGATGATATTTCTGTAATATAATTGGGTTTAGTTCCTATAATAGAAATTAATTCTTTTTCATATTCTTTAACTCTATCTAATGCGTCTGCATGGACGATGTTATAATAAATAATTTCTTTTTCTTGGTGAACTTTTCTAATCATATCCAAAAGCTTTTGATTCGCTTTTTTAATAGAAAATGCTTTATCTGTAATTTCACCAATACCTTCGTTATTAATTTTAACAATTGGTTTAACATTTAACAATTTAACTAATAATCCTTTAGTTTTTGTTAGTCTACCTGATCTCACCATGTATTTAAGATTTTTAACGCTGACTAAAATTTGTGATTTTAGAATATCTTTTTCTAATTCTTCTAATATTTTTTCTTTACTCATTTTATTATCAATCATTAACGCTGTTTTTAAAACTAATAGTCCTTCAGCACCTGAGTTACGTTTGCTATCTACTAAAGTCACTTTATCTAATTTTAAATTTTTTACCACTTGGCTAAAAACTTGATATGTCCCACTCATTTTACTAGAGACGCTAAGAATAATGATTTCTTTGTAATATTCATTTAAGAATTTTAGTAAATTTTCTATCACCTTGATATTAGGTTGACTTGAAGATGGATAAAAATCTTTTTCTTCCATGTTTTTATAAATCTTTTCATTAGTGATACTTAATTTATCAAAGTATGTCATCTCATTAATAGTAATGGTTGCTGGTAGTACATGTATTTGATATTTATCAATTAGTTCTTTTGGTAAATCTGCAATAGAATCGGTTACTAAGGCAATATCGTTTTTTCTTTTATTCGCAACTTCATATTGTCTTTTCATATCATCTATTTTTTGTTCAACAATTAAACCCTTTTGACTGAGCGTATTAAATACTTTTTCTGGATTGTCACTATGAATATGAACTCTAATGTAATCACTTGTATTAGCGACTACTAATGAATCACCTAATTGGCTGAGTTCTTGTCTAATTTCACTTGCGCTCATTTTATGATCGTTTTTAATTAATGCTTCTGTACAATATCTAAAACTAGATTTTTCAATATGCCCTTTTTGTTCACTTATTTCAGAGATATATTCTTTAGAGAGTTCTATTTCAGTTCCTTCTAAAGCCTTTATAAATCCTTCAATAAATAAAACAAATCCTTTAGCACCTGCATCAATTACTTTATTGTCTTTTAAGACTTGTAATTTTTCAGGTGTTTTATCTAACTCAATTAATAATTCTTCATAGCTTTTATTAAGTAAATCAGCGAAATTAGCTGATTTATTCAATAATTTTTTTACAGTTTGAGAAAAAATTCGCATCAGTGTAATAATGGTTCCTTCTACTGGATGTAAAATCGCCTCATATGCTCTTTGAAAAGCTTCTTCTAACCTTACACTAAATTCTTCCATAGTAATTTGATTACTTCTTGCTTGTTCAGAAAAACCTTGTATATATTGAGCAAAGATAATTCCTGAGTTACCTTTAGCACCATAGATTGCTGCATTAGAAATTGAATTTAATGTATCATTTAAGTTATCACTTTTTTGTGCTTTTTCAATAATAGATGCCATTAATGATGCTAAGTTATTACCTGTATCACTATCAGCAACCGGAAACACATTTAAATCATTTAATAATTTTTTTTCTTTAATAACATTCTTAGCAGCAAGTATAAATGATTGATATACTAAATCCGTTGTTAATACTGTGATTTCCATAAGTTACCTCTTTTATTTTGTTATAAGTTTGTATAAATATATTGTAATAAGACTTGTTACAGAACCTAGGGTTGTCCCCCAAATAAGATCAATAATCGTTATTTTAAGTGGCCAGTCTTTTAATGTCGCTAGATTAGTTAAATCATATGTTGCATAACATACTAAGCCAAAGACCGCCCCTGTTATCATGATTCTTAGATAACTATAATTGTGTTCAACTGAAGGCATTAAAATTAAATAAGTCATTCCTGCAATAAAGATAAAATAAAAGATGATTGCTGCAGCCCAGTTAACTTTTTCTTTCATTAAGAACCCTATTTGACTTTGATACAAATTTCTTGATATTAAAGCTAACCAAATAATATCAATTACAAAAAATACCAGAACCGAAATACCAAATAGTTTTAAAAAGCTCATATCTGTTCTCCTTTAATTTTATAAAAATATTTTACAGGTCTTATTAAATTAAAAAACATGCTATATGTATTATTGTAGCATGTTTCCTATTTTAATGCGTTTTTCTACTCAATTATATTTCACTTAATTTTATCTTTTTTATAAAAAACTCTTGCGATAATAATTGAAATAACAATGATAATTAAAATATAGGGTATTCTTTGGTGAATCGTTAATGTTTTGTCCACTAAGGTAGTATATAAAACATTAAATGATGCATAGATTAAAAAAAGTGATCCTAGGATTGCAAGTCCTGGAATAACAAACCTTTTAAAAAAAGATAATTCTTTATAATTTTTCATAATATTAAAGTATATAACTAAGTAGAATGCATATAAAAAAGCAATTGATATTTCATCTATATTAGCTGAAACTTTATTAAAACTAAGCGCTAAAACAAAATATAAGAAAAACAAAAAGGTTAATATATATGCTAAAATGCCACTTGCTATAGATGTATTTGTCTTTTTATTTAATTTTTTAAAGACTTCTGGTTTAGGTCCTTGGTTTCTAACCGCTAACGAATACATTCCACGTGTAACTCCCATTGTAAGACCATTTAATACTCCAAGACAACTAATAAATATAAATAGTAAAAATAACTTTCCCCCTATTGGATTATTGAAGAATAGTTTAGTAAAAGCATTTTCAACTATGCTTTGATCATTTGCTGACTCTAAAATAGCCTTAGAACCTATGATTGAAGTAATTCCTATGTTATAAATAACATAACAAACAATTACTGTGATACAGCCTATAATAAGTGCTCTAGGCAGATTTTTCTTACTATTTTCTACCTCAGCATTGACTGTTGTAGAAATAATCCATCCCTCATAAGCAAAAGCTGCCGCTAGTAAAGCATCAAAGAATTTGATATTCTTTGTCTCCGCAATTTCAACAATTACAGTAGTATCCGACTGAATGCCTATAACAATTCCTATTGTCCCCATAATCAAGATAGGAACTAATTTAATAATAGTTGTTGATACTTGAAATTTTCCTGCTATTTTTGGGGCTGCTATATTCACTAAAAAAGATAGTGACATAAAAATAACTCCCATATAAATAACAAACCATGAGTTTTCTACTCCTACTAGTTGCCTAAAAAAACTTGCAGATAAATAGCAAAGTATCGCGCCAATTATAGGAAGATAAACAAAATTTAAGTAAAACCCTGCATAATAGGCACCCTTAGATCCTACAGCATCTTCTATATAATCTATAACACCATTCACTTTTTCTATTTTAGTCGCTGCTAACGAAAAAGAGTATGCAGATACAATCATTATGATTCCTACAATAATAAAGACTAATGATGAAAGTAAAATGTTTCCTCCTGTATTTCTTAAAATTGATATATTTTTAAGAAAAATCCCCGATCCCATAACAATTCCTATTACTAATGAAATTGTTGTTAGTAAATTATATTTTCTTTTTAGTTTTTCCATAAATGCCTCTCTTTGTTTTAAATTTTAAAAATAGTCTGAAAAATAAGGTTCTTGTTGTTCAATTGCATCTTCTAACATATCTATTGTTTCATCACTAGCAACAATTCTTCTAATTTGTTTTAAGTATTCAGGTCGTTTATAACCTAAAAGCATGGTAGTAAGTGACTGTATGTCAATTGAGTCTTCTGTCTTTATATTCACTTTTGTTATTTTAGCTTTACCTTTTTTTGTAATAGTTAACTCAAATGTTCCTGTATTCCATTCTAAAAGGGGATCTTGTAAGTTGAAAATCCATTTTCTATCATGTGTATCTTGTTTAAATGGATAGGCTTCAATAAAATCTGTCACATCAACAATTCTTGCCATAAAATATGGTGAGATGGTTTCTTTAATATCAGCATCTTCTAATAAGAAAGATAAGAGTTCATTTGTATAAGTATCACCTTTAACTTTGCTAATCATAGAAAAGTGTGCACTAATAAAATTCCATAAAGCAGTTCTAGCATCTTCATTTAGGAAAAACATTTCTTTAATATAAAAGATTTCGTTATCTATATAATAAATCAATGCCCCTTCTATTTTTTCTTTCTCACTATAATAAATAGCTGCCATGATATCTGGTCTATCCCAACGGTAATACTCACTCCAAGCGATATCATCTCTTAAAAGAGCACCATGAGTTTGCATAGAAAATGACTCATAAGCTTGTCTTATTTCTTCTCCTTCAGGATCAACTCTAACAACATCTCCTAAGACTTTCTTATATTTAGGTAATTGGTAGTCACTAATTTCATAACTTATTTTATTTGAAATGAGTTCCCATCCTTTTTTTCTATAGTATGGAATTGAATATGGGAATAAGTAAGCGATCGTTTGTTTTTTGTCTCTCATTTCAACTAATGCTTGATAGATGAGTTTTTGCATAAGCCCTTTATTTGAGTATTCTGGAAAAGTACCAACTCCAGTTACTCCTGCCATTTTAAAGGTTTTACCATAAATTCTAACATTAAAGTCGTAAATAGCAATTTGAGAAACTAATTTATCTTGATCAAACCATCCAATAACATTTGATTTTTCAAGTGCTGGTGTTTTATCTTTTAGTATTTCATCTTCTTGCCAACCAGTCTGTGTTAAATCTCTATTAGTCACTTGAAATACATATCTTAGTAATTCGTTATATTGGTCTAAATATTCAATTGTAACTTTTTTCATTTTTAAAGAATGTCTGATTGCCATATTGTAAACCTCCTACTATTACATAAATTTTACCATAATTCATATATATATTATATTAATTTAAATCTTTTGTATTTTAAAGAAAAAACAAGCATAAAATATATACTTGTTCTTAAAGTTGTCATACTTACTCTTTACATAATAAATTAACAAGTGGAATGTTAAGTTCATCATAAAAGAACTATTTAGTAATACTCATATAGAAATCATTAATAATTCCCACTATTCCATCTAGATATGAAAAAGACCTATTTCTATTTGCTACAAACTTATCTATACCATTTGCTAATAGTTCTGAATTAAATTCTTTTAAATTTTGTAGTAGTTTTTTATTAACTCTATCAAAACTACAGTTAAATATCATTCTATCATGTGAATAAGCTCTGCTTAAAAGTACATTTGTGAAATCTTTTACTTTTTCTGTTATTCTAAATTTTGTTTTTTGGTTAATATAAGCAATACAATCTTGCTTGTTAGAAATATTAATGCTTCTAAGTTCTTCAGTTGCTATACATCCTAATGCTATAGGATACTCTATTGATGGAAAACTGGGAATAATTAAGAAAGTTATTTTTTTATTTTGATTAACTTCTTTAAATTTAATATCAAAATTCCTAATAGCTGTTTTAACTCTGTTTTCATTTGCTTCATTTTTTGAGTCTCTGTAATCATGGTAGATATCAAAATCATGTAAATATAAAACATAGTCTCCTTTATAAAAATAGATTTGATTACCGCTTGTATTGGTATAACTCTTTTTTTTATTAACTGTTTTAATAATATAATTTAAATCGTTATTGGGTTCACTAGAAACATTAATATCGATAAAACTTAAAATATCTTCTTTAATATTGAGCCTAGTCATCTCTTTATTAAATAATTCAATTAAATCTTTTTCAGTTACTCTGCCTTCATAAAATACATGGATTCTTTTAGTTGTTCTAATCTTGTTATTTTTGTATTTTTCAACACTGTTAATAAGATCATTCATTAAAAACCATCCTTATCATTAATGCTAATATTAGGAAATTGGGTGAGTCTATGATTTTCATAAAAATTCTTCCAACTATTTCTACTATCGCTTCTTAAATCTTTAAAAGTAGTTAATCGTTCTATTGTTGTTGAAAAATCTTTAGTATCTCTTTCTGCAAAAAAGTGCAGTGGTTTAAATTTGACTTCTTTTAAGTCTAGCATTTCTAGATCGTGAGTAACAAAAAGGAATTGGTGAGTAATAAATTCTTTTGCGAGATACTTAACTAATTCTTGAGCACTTTTAGAGTGTAAATCATTTTCAAAATCATCAATAATAAAAACTCCTGAATCAATGTTGTAAACTGAGAATAAAATGTCTAAGGCTCTTTGCGTTCCTTTTGATTCTTCTTGGTAATTTAATCCATTTTGATCGTGCATAATTTCTAAATTATATTTTTGTAATTCATAAAATGTGTCTATTACTTTTCTAAGACTTTTGTTAATTTGTTCATCAGATTCATCAAAAAAAGAACTATATTTACTGTTAAATTCTTCACGATTTATATCTTTTTCTTCAACTTTAATATCTGAAATAGTTAAATCAAATTTTTTAATTTTACTTTTAATTTCATTTAATTTTTTAGGATTATTTATTAATTGCTTAATACTCTGCGTTGAATTAAGTTTAGTAAAGTTAAAATATATTTTGTTTATAAAGGAAAACACATTATCTATATGTGCTTTTATATTAATATTAGATATTTCTATTTCTTTACTGAGGGTTCTTAAAATGCTGTTTTTTTCTAATTTATAAGTTTTTAATCTCTCTAATTCTGATTGATTCAAATTTAAAAATTGATCTTCTAACTTTGAAAAAATGATTATTTCCTTATCATCTTCAATATATTTCAACTGCTCATCATCAATTATTTCTTTATTAACATCATAACTAACTGAGTATCTATATTTTTTTTGGTTGTTTACAAACAATAATGTAAAAAAGGTTTTACTTTCTAGAACTTCTAAAAATTTAAACGGCTTAATGATCAATTTCTCAGACTCAGATGTTTTATTGTTATCTGATATTCCTAATTTACATAATGCTTTTAATGCATCTACTATACTACTTTTTCCTGAACCATTCTTTCCATATAAAAAATTAAGCCTTGTAACTAATTGTCCTTGTTCTTTTTTTACTAATGCTTCAAACTTAGGTTGAACTTCACTTTTTTCAGTTGTAAAGTCTAATATTAATAAATCTTTAATTGACTTATAGTTTTTAACAGCAAAACTTAAAATCATCGCAAATACCTCCTTGGATAAAATATCCATCACTAATAGTATATATGTTCTTAGAGCTTTTGTCAAATTTTTGTATAGTTTATTTACTAATCTAAAAACTAAATCGCTTGATTAATTTTCTTTTATTATTTAACTTAAATATATTATCAGATAAGTTTAAAAGAAAAAGCAAGGACCCTCATCCTTGCTCTTTCGTATATTAAGACTTTTCATATGTATTGTATCATAATTAAACTACTTTTCAACTAGATAATAAGGCTCTTTTGTCTAGTTTTGTTTATTGTTTTTAGAAACTTTCTTTTTTTGTGCATCTATTTTTTCTTTATATGCCTTTAATTTATTATCTTTTCTCACTTGAAGCATTTCTTTATCTCTTAATTTTTCTTTTGTTGCCTTAACTCTTAATCTTTCTTTTTCTTTTTTAAGTTTTAACGCTAATTTTTCTTTCTCTTTTTGAAGTCTTAGTTTTTCTTTTTCTTTATACTTCTTCAAATCAGCATCATACTTAAGTTTAATTTCACGGTACTTAATATCTGTAAGTACTTTTTGTTTATTAAGTGCTACTTTTCTATCTTTATTTAATTTCTTTTCATACTGAGTTTCTTCTTTTTTAGTTTTCTTTTGAATTTCTTCAATTTGTTTACTTGTTACAGAAGTTAATTCAGCTTGTAATTCATTAATCGCGAATTCTTGACGTTTGTTGACCTCATCAATCCATTTGTTTTCAAGTTCTAAGGACTCATGATACATTTGTTCTTTAAGCTGTCTAGCAGCCTTTGCTACATCGTATCTCGTTTTTGCCTCATCATAAGCTTTAACTGGATCTTTATACATAATAAGTTGTGAGAAAACATCACTGTCTTGATTAATCTCAAAGTAGTCTTGGTATATTTGATCAACTAGTTTATATTGTTCCATTAAAACTTGTTTAACGCTTGTTTGTTGAGGGTTCTTATTATCAATAATTTGTTGGTAATGTTTATTAAATAAGGTTCTAGCTTTTCTTAAATAGAATTCGGTTGCTTCTTGTGGTTCTATATCATGAATAGGGATATTAGTATCTAGATTACTAGCATATGTTAATTCTTCTTTAGCTTTTTTTAATGAAGTAAATAATTTATCATCTGTTATTTCACTACCTAACTCACTGTAAGTAAAGATTGTTGAGAATAATACAAGTAAGCTTTGGTTAAGATGATTGTAGTATTCTTGGGTAAATCTTTTTTGTTTTGTTTCTGTTTGTAGTTCATAATCTAAGATATGTGTTTTATCTAAGTATAACCAAAGCATATAGGCATTTCTAAAGTCTGGGTTCTTTAAGATGATTTGTGTTTTCATAATAGGCGGTTTAACTTTTTTATACTTTTTCATTACTTGCATAAATTCACTGTTAATTAATCTAGAGACAAGTTGATAGAGTCTTTCTGTTCTTTCTAAAACACTTTTATTATGGTCATCTTCTTTATTAGAATCAATTGTTTCTTTGGCTTTAAGATTTACTTCTAATTCATAATCTGCATGATTAAACGAAAAATCATTTGATAATTCAAATGTTGTTTCTTTAAATCCATGCATTTGTTCTTTAATGACTTTAAGACGGTTATATAAATAATCTTTTAATCTGAAAATAAGTGTCATAATAAATCTATTTTCATAGATTCCATATTCTATTTCAGATAATATGTTTAATACTTTTTCTGGGATGATTTCATCATCTTCGTTGATTTCTTTGATATATCTTGTATTTTGAGTTAAGTGTCTAATAGATTCTGGATTAGTTTTTCTAGTTTTTTCAATTGGTAAGATTTCACTTTCATATCTTAAAGTCGATTTAAGATTTCTAGTAATTCTATCAATACTAGGAAAATAAGCTTCTATATTTTTTAGCCACGCATCATCAAATTTTTTATATTCAAAATGTTGTCTTTGTTTTCTTTTGGCACTACCTTCTGTTAAGGCATCATAAAAAACTTCTGGAAAATCTAAATTAAGTTCATGCTCTTCAATTGAATTACTTACTTTTTCTAAGAATAATTCTGAATCATATTTACGTTTCATAATTTAACCTAGACTTGTCTTAAGAATTTATTGACTAATTTCTTAGTTTCAATGAGTTTATCTTTTCCAAATAGTTTATCGCATAAAAGGAGAAGGTCTTGTAATTCTTTTTGTAAGAATGGTAAGTTAAGTGTTTCAAACTTACGGATAATTTTACGAGCAATAATATAGTCAATTCCAGTTACTTCTTCTTGTCCACAAGCCATGAAGACTGGGACAAAGGTATTAAGTTGTTTCATAATACGATTACCAAATGTAATCTCAAACTTTTCAGTAATATATGTGTCTAATTTTACTAATGCATCTAAATTACTAGGTGAAATAAAATGGTTTTGTTCTGCTTGAGTAAATAGGTTTTGTAAGTAGTCAAAAGAAAGGTTCATTGCCTTAGTTTCAGGGGCATCAAATCTTTGTGCTTTATCATTCATTTCAATTGAAGCTGCTCTATCATATACTTTATCAGTAATTGCAAATGTTGAGTCATCTTTATTAGCTGTTCCTATAAACCAGATGTTTTGAGCAATTTTAATTTTACCTTCTTTAAGTTGAACTGGATCCCCAACAATTTGTTCAGGGATTAAATCTAATAACCATTCATCAGGATTTGGAAGTTCAAGTAATGATAAAAAGTCAGCGAAATAGTATTCAACTCTGGCAAGGTTCATTTCATCTAATACGATTAGATTAATATCTGTTCTATAGAGTGATTCATAGACTGATCTTAAGAATTCAGTTTCATTGAATTTTTTAGTAAATTCATTTAAATATCCCATCATTTCAAATCTATCACGCCAAGATGGCTGAACAGAAATGATGCTTGAATCGTGTGAAATAAATTTACCAAAGGCATATGGTAAAGAGGTTTTACCAGTACCTGAGATACCTTCTAGAATCATTGTTTTAGATGTGGCCATACCTGCTAAGAAGATAGCAATCGTTTTTTCAGTATAAAATAGTTTATGTTCATAAGCTGAATAATTTCTAAATCTAGTGACTAGTTGAGGTAAACTTAATTTTTCTTCTTCTAGCATAGGCGTTGCTAGAACACTATATTTATATTTTTCATCAATATTAGATAATTTAACAAATCTGTTGCCTTTTTTATTTTGAGCTTCTTTTTTAGATTTAGGATTTGAATTAAAAATAGATGAGTTTTTTGCTTGAATAGAACCATTTTTTAGTCTTAATTCAAGTTGATGTTGTCTATGTAATAAATCAATCTTATCTTGTTCTATTTTAGTAAATCTTATATATCTTTTAATGATTTGGTAAATCACTAATAAGAGTAAAACTACTACTACAAAAAAGATGGTAATAAACATAATTGATAATGCCCAGTCTCCTGCAGTGAAGTTTTTTGATTGTACGTTAAAATCTTTGAAATAATTAATTGGGTTTCCTATAAATAAGTTATAGATACCTTTAAAAAATCCAGATAAAAGAGCCCATAAGTCTTGTGAGAGTTTTTTGAAAAACTCAATAAACCATTGTGAGAAATGTTCCATAATTATTTTTTAACATCCTTTGCTCTTTTTTGTGATTTTCTATCGATAAATAAGGTATTTTTAGAAGATACTTTTGAGTATAATGTAGCATGATAATTTTCTAGATATACTTTATCTAGGTTTTCATTTGATGATACTAAAATATCTAAATGATTGAATTTAGCAAAATATAATAGTTCATCTAAAGCATCTTTATTTTCATCAATGAATTTTTTAGTTAAGTTGATAATGGTTGCATGATAGCTTTGAATGCTGTGGTATATTTCAGGTGAAATATTTGTCACATTATAAGCAATCGTCATACCTAATTCTTTTAATTTTAAGATGTTTTCTACAACTTTTTGCGAAGCTATAATTTCACTTTCCATTAAACTAACAGTGATTCCTTGTGGGTCTATTTCGTATGCTATGCATAAGTTTTCAATTGCCTCTGCAATATTTTCAGATTCAAGAGTCTTAAGTAGCACTGGTATTTCTAATTCATCATTTAACTTTTTACTTGTTATTTCTTTAAAAATATTTTCTATTAACCAAAAGTTAACCCATCCTTGATCTTTTAAAGGGATTTGTTTTAAGAATTCTTTTTCTTCTAAATGATTCACTTTTACTTTAAGTGTATAGTTTTTCATTTCTTCTGTTGCAAGCATGTAGGTATCATATAATTTGTATTGAGTAGTTGTTAAGCGTAGGTTTCTAACAACTGTTCTATAATCAATAATAGAGGTCGCAACATCTTCATCATAATAAACAACTTCACCTAACTGACGTTTAGATTGTACTAATGCCATCATTGCTTTATCCATTAATTCAGTATACGTATTTGTTTTATCATTGATGGCAAATCCTATACTGATATTTTTCTTAATAGCAACTGCGTTTTTAATATATAGATTTTCATTAGCAGCATCCTTCATACTATATGCTAATAAAAGAAGATCTAAAGATTCTTCTTTTGGTATGTATATAGCAAATAAGTCTCTTTGAGGCGTTTGAGCTAATTTAGCACCATAAGTAAGGTGCATACTTACGTTTTTAGCAAGTTTACGTAAGTATGCAGTTACCATATAGTTTGAATATTGTTTTGCTAGTATGTCTAGATTATTCACATGAAGTAAGATAATTGAAAAATCTTCTTCTTGTTTTAATTGGTACTTAACAAAAGGCATGAAATGTTTATATTTAACGACATCATTCATAGTAAGCATTTTTGTTTTTATCATTTTGATTCGTTGTTTTTTATACAGTAAGATGAAGATAAAGATAAGGACAGCTAATACAACTACTGTTGATAGACTTATAATCATTCTTTCTGCATAGGTTAGATATATCATTATTTTTCTCCTTTTGTTTTAGAATATAACTTCGTTTTTGTCTTTATTTTTTTCTCTTTGTCTCTTAACTGCGATATAAAGGATAGTTAAAATCCATAATAGTAAGCTTGCGATAAGTAGGATTAGGAATAAGAAGTCTTGTGGGGCATCTTTTGTAACTGTAATTGTGTAGATTTCACTTGTTAATCCATCTTCTGATGTTACTTCAATGACAATAACATTTTGACCTGTCTTAATGTCCTTAATAGATGATGTTACAATTCCTTTTCCTTGGTTATATCCTCTAACATCAATGTTAGATGTTTCGCTAGCATTAGCAGATAGTACTAATTCATTGAGACTGTTTGGTACATTTACTGAATACATTTTAATTTTTGGATCAAATTGTATTTGATATCCTGATATAGATAGATTAACTAAATCTGCAATATTATTTGCTTTTCCAGTTCTTGTAATTTCTATTTCATATCTGTTTTGTGTAAATCCATCAGCTGATACAACATAAACATATACTGTTTTGCTTGTTTCATTTAATGGGAATTCATAGATACCAAATCCACTAATTTTAGCTCCTATTTGATCAATTGCTTGACCTTGTATATTAATAATTTTAGTAGTTGGTCCAACAACAATTGTACGTTTTAATTCATTTTTCTTATATTCTCTAGCAAATTCAAATGTTGATGCAGTTTCTTCTTTATATGCATCTTTATCTGTTCCTTTTATGATTAGAGTTTCTAGGAAAGCATCATCATTGACATAGTTAATTGTAATTGTATATGAATTGATTGAACCGTCTTGGGCTTCTACATTGATTGTATAAACGTTTGAGCCTTGTTTTAAGTCTTTTAATCCTGTTCCAGTTATTTTGGCATGAGTGTTAGTTTTAGCACCAATCACAACACTTTTCTTTGTTCCTACTGGAATAGTTAATGTATAATCATTTACTTTTGGATCAAAGTTAGGTACTTGCACTTCATCTACTGTTAGGTCAGATAATGTGTTTTCTGTTTTAGGTATTTCACGAATTACTTTAATTGTGTATTTACCTGATGACACACTTCCGCTTTGTGAAATAATTTCAGTGACAAATATAAGTTCATTTGAATTACCAAAGCTCTTAGTTTCATTACCATATAAACTTCCGTATAATGCTTTAGCATTTAATGTCATTGATTTTACTGAGTATGGTACTTCGATTAAATACATTGTTTCTGGTTTATTAAATGTTTGCTTACTTGATGGATCTGTTCCTAAGTAAACTATACCATCACTACCTTTTAATTCTAATGATTCATATTCTGCTAAATCGCTTAACTCTACATTTCTATAAACACTTACGGTATATGTCAATGTTTTTCCTGATTGAGCACGAACAACAATTTCAAATACGTTTTGGTAGTCTCCATCTACTTCAGCTTTTAGTACTTTATATCCAATACCACCAACAATCGCAAATTCACTATTCGCTTCTGCTTCAATAAATAGTGTTGTTAAGCTATCGCCTTCAGCTAGATTAATAATATAGTTTGTTCTGTTTGAATCAAATACCGGTTTATATTCAAGAACATCTCCAGTGTTTGAGTTTCTCTTAACTACTAATGATTTTAAAGTTGCATCATCACTAATTGCTTCTCTAGTTACGATAATTTGGTATACTTTTCCTTGTGTTCCAAATTCTGAAGTTGCATAAACATAGTAGATGTTTTCTCCTTCTTCTAACAACTTAACGCCATCTCCAGTAATAGTTGAATATAGAGATGATGTTACTTTTAATGAGAAGTTTTGTGTTGTGTAAGAAACGTTAATTCTATAGATTGGTGTATCTTTATCAAAGTTAATTTTTGATTCTGAATCTTTAATATCTAATATTTCATTTTTATCGCTTAATGCGATTAAAGTGATTCTATAAATATTTTGATCTCCATTTTCAGCAGTTACTCTAATATTGATATTATTGTTTCCACGTGAAATATTAATCACGCCTGTATTTCCTGAAACACTTGCAAACTCATTAGTTGCTAATGCTTTAATATCAACTGTGCTATAATCTTCTAACACTATTTTTTTAGTATAACTGAATACTTCAGGATCAAAGTTTTCAATTAAAATACCGTCTAATGTTAACGATTTTAAAGTAGCATCATCTGATGGATCTTCTTTAATTAATTTAACTGTGTATTTATCTGATGTTACATTACCACTTTTTGATACTAAGTAGAATGTAATAGTTGTTTCTTTATCAGTTAATGAATAACTCTTAGCTCCATAGATTGTTGCCCCATCTTTATTAGATAATGATAAGATAACTGTTTGTAATGCGTATGGTACTTTAATTTCATATGCTACTTTTGACATTGTAAATTGGTTTAGAGCATCTGGGTGTTTATCATTTCCTAAATAGATAGTTGTTTCTCCAATTAAAGTTAAGTCTTCAATTGTAATACTATCTTCTGGGTCAATGTTTCTTTCGATTGTTACTGTGTAGTCTTTAGTTGTTAAACCATCTTCTGCAGTAACTGTAACTACATATCTATCAGTCACTTTACCTGTTCCTGATTTTAATGTAAAGATACCTATACCTTTAAGACTTGCTTTTCCATTAGCTTTAGCTTGAATGTTAATTTCTAAAATTTCTGGATTGTTTGTTAAGTCAATAATATAATCTGTGATGTCTTTATCAAATCCTGGTTTTAGTGATAAACTATTATTTGTTTTTTCATCTAGTACGATTAAATCAAGTAAGTCTGCATTATTGTCTTGTTTTTTAACATTAACATTATATGTTTTAACTTCACCACTTTGTGAAATAACAGTAATAGGAAAGATGTTAGAAGTTGATGTAAGTGGTTGTAACCCTAATCCTGATATTTTAGAGAATGTAGGGTGTGTTCCACCAAATGTTACTTCTGTAACAGTTGGGTCAACATTTACTTCTTGATATGTCTTAGTAACATCAAGTTTATATACTTTTCCATTTGCCTCAACATATAAGTCAAGTAATGTATTATCTGTGCTTGCTTTAGGTCTTGTTACTTCTAGCTCGTATATTTTACCTTTAGTACCATCTTCTGCGGTTACTTGAACTTTGATTGTCTTAGTTTCACCTTCAGCAATAGAATGCCATTCAGCCCCTATTACTGATGCTTTTTGGTGCTTTTCAGCTCTTAAGAAGAATTTATCATCAAGGGCTGATAAAGTAACTTTATAAATACCTTGGTTAGCTTCATCGTAGTTTAAGTTGATTACTTCTTTAGTTCCTTCTATTGTTAATGCGTATAAATCAGCATCTTTACTTAATTCACTTGGACCATTGTTGCCTTTTTTCTTATTAATAATAATTGTATATTCAACTGTTTTAGATTTATCTTCTGAGGTCGCTTTAACCACAAATCTGTTAATACCGTCTACTAATACTTGTCTACCATTTCCAGTTAAAGTACCATATGAATCATTTGGAATGCTTGCATTTATATTAAGCACTTGAACAGTAGAATCAACTGTACCTAGATCATATGTAATACCTGTTTGAGTTTTATCATGAATAAGTTCATGACCTGTTTCATATACATCTACTGTTAAATTATCTATTTCAATAAAATCATTAATAATTTCAATAGATACATAGTAGTTGTTTACATATGTTTTATCTTCAGCAGTAACTGTTATTGTGTATTCATTTGTTCCTGGTCTTAATCTTAGGTTACCTTGAAAATTTCCTGAAAGAGTTGCTGATTTATCAGCAGTCTTAGCAGTTATTTTTGCTTCTTTGTTTGTTCTATCAAGAATAAGATCATATAAGTTTTCAATTGGATCAAAAACTAGTTTTGTTGGGTTATCTTTTGATCCACCAATAACTACTTCTTTTCCTCCAATAACGACTATAAGTTCTTCTAATAAGTTGTTTTGTGAAGGTGCACTTCTTTTAACTATAATTGTATACATTTGGCCTTCACTACCATTTTCTGCGGTGACATGGAAATCAATTTGTGTCTCATCAGTAATTAAATTATATGTACCATTACCAAATACATTCGCTTTTGAGTCAGTAGCTTTAACTAATAAATCAAGTGTTGTTACACTGTATGGTACTGTGATTTCATATTTTGATTTGTCTTTTTTAAACTCTTGATCACCTTTTAAATATTGTGGTGTTGAAATCAAATCTCTTAGTGTCACAGACTGAATAGAGTTGTCAGAACTGATTGTAGTTCCTTGTGTAAAGTTAATTGTATATTCTCTTTCTGCACCATCTTCAGCAACTACTTTGAATTTATATATTTCACGAATTGGTATAACCATAAATTGTATAAAGGCCTCTTCAGATATAATTTCACCATTTATATCCATCAGTTTTTGTCTAGCATCTTTAATAAACGCATGAACATTAACATAAGTATATTCTATGTCTTTGCTTAATTGCACAGAATAAACATATACACCTTCTTTATAAAGTTTAGTAGGCGCTGTGAAGTCAATGCGATCACCGTTTTCATCTATTACGTAAAGGTCTTGTAAATTAACATCTTTAAATGGTTCTTCACGGTACACTTCAACCCTGTATTCTAAATCATTAGTATGATCATTAATCAAGTTTCTATATTCTGATCTTGATTTAATTACCAAAGTATTTTCTTCATAGTCGATTGCTACTCTACCACTTCCGGTAACAACCGTGCTGTTGCTCTTAGTAGTAACGCTAACTAGTAAATTAGATATATTATATTTGAATGATTCTTTGATTTCATAATCAGTTATAGATTTTGAAAATCCAGGTTCTAGTTCTTTTCCTTGAACTTTAATTCCTGTTATTTCATTATCATCATCTGCTACATATAGATTGATAACATATGTACCTTCTGTACCATCTTCTGCAACAATCAATACTTCAATAATATTAAGTCCAAGGTTCAATGGTTTATTAGAATTTGAAATTGACTTAATTTTTCCATTAAATTCTGCAGTAGCGTTATTAATAGTGACAATCTTATTGGCATTAATTCTATCAACTCTTAAGTTTGTTGGATTATTGTATGGATATGCAAAAGGTTTTTTCTCTGCATCTAAAGTAATTAAACTACCATCTACACTGACATCAATAGTCTTTAGGATTGTCTTATTTGATGCAGCATTTTGACTATATACAAATGTATATATTTCAGTTGAGTTTGTACCATATTCAGATGCAACTTGAACCGTAAATGTTTTATCTTTTCCAAGTTGTAATGGTACTTCAAATTCTTTATTAGTTTGACCAATAACTATTGCATATTCATCATCTGTTGTAACTTTAACTGAAAAATTCTTCTTACTAAAACTAAATGGTGTATCACTAATGATGTATCTTCCTAATGTATCTTTTTCAAGAGTCGTATAATCTATACCATCTATAATGATTCCATCAAGTTTTGAATTATCGTTTTTAGCAATGATAGTTATTATATAATCATTGATACTACCATCTTCTGCTTCAACAGAAATTGTGTATTTGTTTTCTCCTGGTTTAAGGTTAAAACTATTTGGATTAATTGTTATTTTTGATAGAGTGCTTACAGGATTAGCAGTAATTTTTATTTCTTTACTATCTCTGTTAACTCTATAAGTTATATTTGTTGATATATCACTTGTTAAATTATTTTCATTAATAATTTCATTTTTATCTACTGAGATAATTAACTCTTTTAGTTTATTTTCAGAGCTTTGTGGATTTCTTGAATACTCTAATATGTACTCATCTTTATTCCCTCTATCATCAATCAGTAAGATCTTAATTTGTTTATTATTTCCAACTTCAAGTTGGAAGTTATTAGTTTCTCCTGCAGAAACTCCATTAATAGTGACTTTTGAATACACCAAGTCTGTATATTCAAGTAAAATTTTAATAGATCCTTTATTTAAATCATTATAATTAAAGACATTTGTTGATATTTGTTGAATTTTTTCACCCTTTTTGAATACGAATGGAGTTTCAGGAATAGAAATTTTTGTTATTTTATCACTATTTTTTGCACTAATAGCAATTGTAACTGTGTTTTTTTCTCCACTTTGTGATGTAATTATCATCGCAGTATTAACTACATCTCCAGCTTTTAAAATAATTTCAAATGTATACTTGTCTAAAACTGAATCACTCTTATCTAATGTTCCTCTATCAATAACTGATAAATCACTTCTTCTAATATAAGCATTCACTACTACTTTATTAACTGATCTATTAACTGATAGAGAATATAAAGTTTTAGTTTTATTAAATGGATCTTGACTACTAATAATTTCAGTTTGTCCATCTACTATAACTTCTAAATCTTCAAGGTTATTATCAGTTTTAGCTTTCTTCATTTTATAAGTTAAAGTATATGTTTGTGGATTAACATTTCCTTCATCACTAACTCCGACAATAATAATCTTGTGTGGACCTTCTTCTAAAAGCGTATACTCAAAAATCTCACCACTTTTAGTAGTTTTATTTCCAATTTTATAACTAGCATTTTTAGAATCTTCCATTTGAACTCTAATTTTCAATGCCTCTTTTGTGTATTCATATTCACCTAAGTCATACTCATAGGTGTCTTTAATTAGATTGATGTTGTTTCCATTTACTTCAATCGATTCAATTTTAGAATTGTCGTTATATGTATTTATCAAAATAGTGAGAGTTTTAGTTATGCCCATTTCTGATTTAACATCAATTTTAAACTCATTATCTTTTCTATTGGCAATTAAAGTAACATCAAATTCATATACTGTGTATAATCCATCTGTTGTTTTATTTTTGCTTTGAGTAGTGATAGTAGACTTATCAGATATTAAGATATATGCTTTTACTAATACTGTAGTTATATTACTTCCTACTCTAGCTGAGAATCTTGTATCGCCTTTAGTGAATTGATTTTGAGTATTTACATATTCTGTTGTTCCGTTAGTAATTGATAGTTTTGAGATATCATTTTCTTCACTAGATTTATCTTTAGTAGCTTGAACAGTATAAATGTTTGTAGTTTTACTATCTTCAGATATTACAGTAATTTTAAATGATAAGTCTGTTTTATCTAATATCCAAGTACCTTTATTTGAAGAAACAGCAAATGTGTCAGTTTTAATACTTGAATGCTCGCTATTTGGATTAATAGTAACATCAACATTTTGTTTATCACTAGAGAAAGGCTTTGTGATAATGAGATTTTTATTAGCATCAAAAGTATACTCTGCTCCATCTATAATAATATTTTTTAATGTTGCATCACTATCTTGTCTATATATTCTAATAATATATTTATTTTCTTGATTTTTTTCATCTAAAACGTAAATTTCAAATATATCTGCAGTTTTTCCATAATTATTTAATTTTAATGTGCCTAGTTTACTTGTTCCTTTAATTGAAGATCCGTTACCATTTGGCACAGTTGCAATTATTGTAATATGTTCTATGCTTCTCGGAATGTAAAAATCATATGTGTTTTTAATAGGATTTTTAGAATCATGAGTTGCATTAAGTAGATTATTGTCGCTTTCAATTACCAATTTTTCTAAGTATTTGTCAGTTCTAGCACTTGCTCTTTCAATTACTATTGTATATACAACAGATTCATCTTCAGATTCTGACATAATAGTAAACCTGATTGTATTCTTTCCTTCTTTTAGTGTCCATAAAAAGACACCTGATTCAGAAATATCGTTAGATTTAATCTTAGCAAACTCAGAAACTGTTATCTTTAAATTAGTTTTGTCAGTACTATATGTAACATTTTGTTCATAATTGATGTTACCTTTATCATCCGTCGTTGGATTAGGTAAAATTATCTTTTCATCTTCCAGGCTAATCTCTTTTAAATCTTTTTCAAAACTAGTTGGTGCTAAAGTTATATTGTAATCTTGCCATGTATCATCTTCTGCAGTTACCCTAATTATTACGGTAGTTAATTTACCTGGAGTAACAGGTATTTGACCATTTTTATGTTCATTTGTTCCAACAAAATATGTAATAGTTCCTTTAAAATTATCTTTTTTAATTCCTTCTACATTAACACTACCAATATTTCTATCTAATGCTACTTTTTTAAATACCTTAGGAACTACAGTAAAATCACTAATTGGTGTTCCAGCAACTTCAATATCTTTTAGTTCCTTATCACTATTAGCTTTTTTTCTGATTACTGTTGCAGTGTAATTTAACAAATCTCCAAATTCAGGTTTAATAGAATAATGAATAGTTTTAGGTTCATCAATTGTTAAATCTGTAAACGTTATTAAAATATAACCTTCATCAGCATATAAATTACCAGTTTTATCTTTACGTTCTGTATTCGTTGAAGTAAATCCGCCACCACTAATAATGGTAATTGTAGACTTTTCAGCTGCCTTTAAGTAAATTCTAACATTATTGTTATTTTTATCCGCATCGCTATATTCAATTTCAACAGTAGCATCTCTACCAGTAATTGTAAAATCATCTTTTCCTTTAATTAATTTAGCGCCTGTTTTATCTGTTAGTCTAATATCTTTTAATCCTGCATCACTAGAACTCTTATAAATAGTGAATATGTATTCTTTGGAAGTCCCATTTTGTGCAATAACAGTAATTGTATATACATTTTCTCCTAGTTTCAAATCTGTAGGGTTATAGTCATATTCATTACCGTTTTTAGTTAAAAGTGTACCATTAAGTTCTATTGTAGCTTTGCTGTCAATAATCATTTTTAAAAATGGATTTTTATTAGAGTCTTTAAGATAATATACATCACTAATAGATATTAAGTATTTATCTGCAGTTGTTGGAGCACTTCCTTCATCTAGATATAATTTCAAACTGCTATCAGATGATTCTGCTCTTTTAACTGTGATAGTTTTGTCTGCTGTTGTTCCATCTTCTGCAGTTACTCTAATGTAATATTGGTTGCTTTGACCATAATCAATTTTATCTCCTGTTAGTGAAGATGTCCAGTTTGTTCCATCTATACTGTATTCTATCTTTTGTTCTTTGCCATCACCTTTTGCGACAATAGTAATTAAATCAGTTTGTTCAGATACTTCATATGTATCTCCAATTTTATTTAATGCATTGCTACCATTAATTGTAAGTTCCTTAATATCTGTTATATTAGAACCTTTTTTTCTACTTATAATTACATTATATGTAGCTTTTTCGTTAGATTCTGAGGTAACAGTAAAAGTGGTAGTACTTTCTCCACCATTTGGTATATTATTTAGTGTTTCAGTTGTCTTATCTATTGTCGCCAAATTACTAATTGGTTTAGTATTTATAATCACAGACTCAACACCATATTCTACTTCTAGATAATAGGCTTTTTTTGTTTCATCCCATATTGCTTTAGATGAAAAATCTTTACCTTTATTTTTACCTGTAACTATAACTTCATCTAATTTATTATTTGTGGCTGCTTCTGTTACATTAACTTTTATTGTATAAGTTTTTGTATCGGTTTTAGTGTTATCATTTGGATCAGTATAAACACTTGTTATAGTTATTATCTGACCATCGGTATATGCACCCGTTTGGGCAGGGACAGTAACTTTAGTTGCTGCCCCTTTCTTTGCGGTTGCATTAATGATAAGTGGTTGTAAACTATCTTGGTATGTAATAGTTATTTCATTTGCTTCAGGTACATCCTTAGTTTTATCTAAGTATTTAGTTTTTGAATTAGTACCTTCTACTGATAATGTTTCTAGAGAAGCATCTGGACCTGAATTTGGGTCTCCTATGATGAATGACTCCATTTTCAAATCTTTTTCCTCTAAAAATAACAATTCTCCATTTTTTTTACTATTTGTATAATATGAAACTTTTTTATAATATTGAAGAGTAATAGAAAAATCATTTGTTTTTTGATTTTTATCATATTCTATTCTTACAGTACCAACTTTTGCTGGATAATTTTTCTTTGTAGCAATTCCTTTTTGACCATCAGATGCATATCCAATCACATTTCCTTTGCCTCTTGGAGATGATGCTTTACCCCACCCATTTTCAGAGCTTTCATCTCCATCTAACCCTTTAATAACATCATTAAATTCTATTTGAGAACTATACTCATCTAAGTAATATACTCCATCATCAATTGCTTCAACCCAGACGTCCATTAAAATATAATCATATCCTAAATCAATTATTTCGCCAAAATCTTCTTCTTCAGCACTTATTGCAAGTAAATCCATTTCAGACTTACTCGAAAGATTAATGTCGCCTTTTTGTGTCTTAAGATAAAACTTTACCTTAGCATTGTCATTACCGTATGTACTATTTAGCACCATTAATAATACGAATGATATAGTCATTATAAATATTTTTATACTATTTCTAATTACTTTTTTCATGTTTAACTCCATATTGGATTAGATTTATTGATGTGATTTGAAATTATATTTCTATCTGCAAAGGTAATATCACCATCTCTATTAACATCTGCTGCCAATAATCTTGATGCATATATATTAGTATTGCTCTTATTAATGTAATTAGACATAATATTTCTATCTGCAAAAGTGATATCACCATCTCCATTTGTATCCCCATAAAGTACTATATGTACTCTATCTAATACTTGGTTAGGATTATCATCACTTCTAACTACAATCTGATATCCAGTTGCTACTACTTTATCATCACTTAATTCTTTATTATTACTATCTAAGAATACTAGATTATCATTTATAAACTTAGTTCTTAATTCTCCTAAAGTTTGATTTAAATAAATACCTTTACCAATTAAATAAACTGGATCAGCATCATCATACTTAACTCTTTCCTCTATTAACTTAGTTGTTGCTATATCTGCATGATACATGTTCATATTTACCTTACTTTCTTCCTTCAATTGAATAAGTCCTACTTGATATCTAGCACGTAGAGTAATGTTTCCTACTGTTCCTTCAGTAATCTTATCAACTTTAATATCTTTTTGTTCTATTTCTTCCGTGTCACTTAATTCGTTCATAAATGATACGTTAACTCTATTAAATGACTGAATCATCATTTTACTAATTGTTTCTATTGCTTGTTTTTGTTTATTTTCTGGTTCAATTTGGCCTTCTACTAGATACCAACCTTGGAATATGTAGTTATCTTTTTTAGCTTCATTTAAAATAACTGTATCCTCTACTGTAAATTCAGTATCATTATTTGCTGTACCACCATCTAAATCATATGTAATGTTATAAACAATTGGTTGCCACATCGCATATAGTTCTAAACCTTCTTCTTTTAGAGTAAATGTATGCATATCACTATATACTGGATAATCAGTATCTTCTGTTCTCCAACCGATAAAGTCATAGCCTTGTCTCTTATAACTTATTTTTGGAAGTTGAATTTTTTCATCATACTTTTTAACTAATTCATCCATATCTCCGATAACTGGTTTAATAACTTTTTCGTCATTTTCAGTTCCTTGATGGAATCTAATTACATAGTCATTAGCTTCCATAATGGCTTTAGTTGTGATATTTGCAGTAATACTTGATAAATCACGATCCCATTTAATGAATCTATATCCTGTAACTATTGGAGTTGGAACTTTGCCATAAGCACTTCTACCGTACTCTACTTTTATTTCTTTCTTATCATCAAATATCATAAAGATAACTGTATATTTTCTAAGTGCTTGTTCAAACTCTGCATATACATATGTATCCTCTGTTATATCATCGTAAGATTCAATCCATCCTACAAAAGCATATTCATATACAGCATTAGGATTTTTAAGAGGTATTCTGTTAGGAGTACTTGCAGCACCATGATATTTAACTTCTTGAATTTCAAAGACTTCGCCATTTCCGTCTATAAAGATAACTTTCAATATTTTAGGTATTTCTTTATATATAGCTACGAATGTTACATCTTGAGTTAATAAGTCTGCTGGTTGTGGACTCCATCCTATGAATTGATATTCATATCCTGGTTTAGACTCTTTTTTAGGGTCTTCTGGTTGAACTATCTTATCACCATAGTGACCAATAATACGTTTAATAATTGTTGTTTGATCATCATCATAGAATGTATATGTATATTTCCTTAAAGCTGCTGTATATACAACTTGAATTGTAATATCTTCTGTAATATAACTGAATGCTTTATCCCATCCAGTGAATACATAAGTATACATGTGTGTTTGTGGTTTAGTTGGGATGATGTCTGATTCAGGTGCGGTTGCTCCTGTACCATATTCAACCATTTGAACTTTAAGTTCACGACCATTTTCATCTATGAATGTTACTTTGTATTGTTGTAAGAATCTATAGTATATAGATTCTATTGTTGTGTCTTGATATACTTTAAAGTTAGTTGATTCCCACATTCTAAATACATAATAGTATTGTTGAGTAGCTTCTTTTTCTGGTGTGCCTTTAGGGACAACCGGACTATTTCCATAAGGAATATCTTGTATATCAAATACTTCTCCGTTTCCATCTTTAAATGTAACAGTGTATAATCTTAAGATTTCATCAAATACTGGTGTATAAGTGACATCTTTTGTTAGTGTTTCACTAAATTCTGGATTCCATCCAATAAATACATAACGATAAATATCAGTCATTGGTTTTTCTGGATCTTCTGGAAGTGTAATAAATGTTTCATAAGGTCCTGTAACAGTTTTTAGGATATCTCCTTTATAGTCTAAGAATTTAGCTTCAAATATTCTTTCGATTTCTTTGTAGTAAAGTTCTATGACTAAGTCTTCTGTTATATTATCAAATGGTTTATCCCATGTCGGAACATATGTAATATAATGAGTTCCTTCTTTTTCTGGGATTTGTGTTGGAGCAGTTGCGTTTTTACCATATTCAACTGTTTCAACTTTTAAAGTATTTCCTGATGCATCTTTGAATATTACTGTAAATGCTCTAACAGTCTTATCAAATAATGGAGTAATAGTTCTATCTTCTTTAACATCAAGTAATGACTCTTTCCAACCAGTAAAGACATACATTTCTTTTGGAAGTGGACTCTTACCAGGTTTACCTGGTGAGACTGCATCTTTTCCGTATAGGACAACTTGTGTATCAAAGACATTACCATCACCATCTAGGAAAGTAACAGTATATTTGGTTTTGCTTTCTTTAAATACAGCATATATTTCTAGGTTTGATGTCACAAAGCTAAAGTCTTCACTCCATTTTTCAAAGTCATATCTGAAATCTTCATTTCCTACTTTTTCTGGGTGAGTTGGTTCTATAGCTGCTTTACCGTATTCAATTGTTTGTCTTGATAACTCGGTACCGTCATGATTTAAGAAAATCACTTCATAATAACGATCAACAATTTCATAGATTGCATGAATGTTTAAGTTTGATTTAACATTTGTAAATGTTTTATCCCAAGCCACTACAGCGTAAACTTTATCTTGGTTTTCTCCCATGATAACTACTTGTAATTTAGGTCTTGGATCAACTGCATCCTTGCCGTATTCAATTACTTGTTTATCTAACACTTCATTATTTTCACCTAAGAAGGTTACATCATAATAACGATCTACTTCTTTAAATTCTGGCTCAATGACTATATTTTTTGTAATATTAGTGTATTCTTTATTCCAACCTATAAATACATAATAGATTGTGTCTGTTGGTGTTTTTGTTGTATCTTCAGGAGCGATTGCGTTTTTACCATACTCAATGTATTGAGTACTTAAAATATTGCCATCGCCATCTTTAAAGATGACTTCAAAGGCTTTTACTTTTTCACTAAAGATTGGTTTAAGTGTCTTATTAGATGCGATCATTGTATGTGTATCATCCCATTTTTCAAATTGGTATTCATACATATCAGTTGAAGGTTTTGTAGGGTTTTCTGGAAGTTTAGCATCTTTTCCATATTCAACTAATTGTCTTGATAATTCAGTACCATCATGATTTAAGAAAATAACTTCATAATAACGATCTACTTCTTTAAATTGTGCATAAACATCTAAGTTACTTGTTACTTCTGTAAAGTCTTTATCCCAGTTAACGAATACAAAGACTGTATCATTTGTTTTCATCTTACTTACATTAAGAGGTTCAATTGCATCTTCGCCAGGTTTAACTTTATCAGTTTTAATTAGTCTATTATTACCATCATAGAATTTGACTTCATAATAGTTATAGATTTCATCAAAGATTGCCTCAATAGTCATATCTTGTTTAATGCTCTTACCATCATTAGACCAATTTTTAAATTTATAAACAATTTGTTCGGTTGCTTTTTTAGTAACATTTGTAGGGAATATGACATTTTGTCCCCATTTAACTATTTGTGTTGTTTGTTCTTCACCAATAATTAAAGTTACTGTATATTCTTTTAATCTGTCACCATATTTAAGATTTACTGTTAAGTCTTGTTCTATAAAACTAAAGTCTTTATCCCATGATATAAAGTAATATTCATATCCTTGGTTTTCCTTTGGATGTGTGTCAAATAATTTTGTAGGTGCCACCGCTTCATATCCATATTCAACTTTATCAGTCTTAAGAATCATTGTGCCACGCATAAATGTTACATAGTAATATCTTTCAACTTCAGTAAAATTAGCTGTGACAGTTGTTTCACCTTGAATATTGTGGTAGTTAGTATTCCAGCTAACAAATTTATAGCCGGTTTCTCCTACTGCTTGTTTTCTTGGTTTACCTTCAGGTAACACTGCATTTTGTCCATATAGGACTGTTTGTTCTGCATAAATATCATTATTTCCATCTAAGAAGTATACTTTATATGGTCTTAATGATTCTTTGAATTCAGGATGAATTTCTAAATTAGATTCAACTGCATCAAATGCTTTATCCCATTTACTAAACTCATAAATATATTCTTTACTTGGTGATTTAGTAATTTCAACTGTTGGTTCAATTGCTTTATCTAAGTATTCAACAGTTTGACGACTTACTTCATTGTTATCTCCATCATAGAAGATCACTTCATAGTATCTAGGAACTTCAATAAATCTAGCAGTTAAAGTTCTATCTTCAACAATTCTATCTAAACTATTATCCCATTCTATAAACTTATAAGCAGTTATATCATCTTTAGGATCTTTTCTTGGGATACCTACTGGAATTGCGGCATTTTTACCAAATTCTACTTGTTGGGTTGCGAATATCACGCCATTACCATCAATGAAGGTTACGTTGTATTTTCTAATTGTTTGTTCAAAGACTGCATAAACATCTAGATTTTCTGTCACGTTAGTGAAGTCTTTATCCCAACCTTTGAATTTATAGCTAAATTGTCTGCTTTCTTCTTTTACTGGAAGTTTTTCAGGAGCTTTGGCTGAGTCTAGATATTCTACTCTTTGTAATTCAATAAACTCACCATTATCATTGTAGAAACTAATATCATAGTATCTATCTACTCTACTAAATTCAGCATATACTCTATGGTTTTGAGTCACTGGAGTGTTAAAATCAAAATCCCATTGAACAAATTTATATGCATCATTGCCTACTGCTAATTTAGTAGGTATTTTTTTAGTGCCTTTAGCTAATTTTTCAAATTCTACTTTTTCAGTGTCAAAGACATTATTATCACCATCAAAGTAAGTAATTGTATAGTAACGGTCAATTGCTTCATAAGTACCTTCAATCACTGTTGGTTTTTCAATTGGTGTATTAAAGTCAAAATCCCATTTAACAAATTTATATACATATAATAAATCTGATTTCTTACTTGGAATAATACCAATCGGTGTTTCAGCAGTAAATCCATGTCTTACTTCCATCTTAGATACTACTTTTCCATTACCATCCACAAACGTTACTGTGTGATAAGCAATTTCATAATTAGCAATCAGTTTAATATTTTCATTAAAATCAAATGCTCTTAAACTTTCACCTTTTTCATTTGTAACTTGTAATATCTCATCGCCTCTATGTAAATACCATCCAGTAAATTTATATCCAACTTTTTGTGGGATATATAACTTAAAGTGTTGGTTAGCGATGACATAAGAAACATTTGAATTTGTATCATTATCTTTATTTTCATCAAATGTAATTTCATAGATTTGATTTAATGTTGATGTTTTTGAAAGTTCTGCGATATGTGATTGTGAGTTTCTAGAAAATACCGCTAATTGAGGGTAATGTCTTAAATCACTTAAGTTATAGTTAGTTGTCCAAATGCCATTAGCATTTTTAAAATTAACTTTTAAACTACCAGTTCCAAGACTATCAGTCTCTGTCATAAAGCTATAATCTAATCCTTTAACTGTATCACTGTCTGGGCTGTTTGAAGTTGCTTGTGTTGGTTTTAAGTAACCATTAAAATCTCTGTATGAGTTTAAGATTGTTTTATCATAGTAACTATTTGTAATTGAATTAGCAGTAATAAATCCTGCAATCGCACCTACATTTGTCTTACCATAAATAACACCACTATTATATGAGTTTTCTAATGTGTTTTTATTATCTCCAACAATACCTGCAACATAATTTTTTCCTTTAATTGTTCCATGGTTATAAACGTTTCTAATGATTCCTTCATTAGAACCACTAATACCAGAAACATACTCATTTCCTTCGATTGTTGCTTGATTATAAACTTGTTCTATTAAACCCTTGTTTAATGCTGCGATACCTGCAACATACTTATTACCACTAATGATTCCACTAACAGATAGATTTCTTATTTCAGCAGATTCTCCTAAGTGGCCGAATAATGCTTGATAGTCTCTACTTTCTGTTGTTTTAATCTTAATATTTGCCCCATTACCATCTAAAATACCATTAAATGGTGTATCTAAAAGCCCTACTGGAACAAATGGATAATCTTCTTCAGCATCCATAAAGTTTAGTTCATCTACAATTTCATGGATTTTAAAGTATACATCTTTATAATCATTTCCACTATTAGTACTTTGTACAAGTGCAATCCAATCACTTTCATTTCTAATAATGTATGGATCAGCCTTAGTTCCCTTTCCTAATATAAATGTTTTACTTGTTACTGATTTTAATGAATCAGCTTTAACTGTTTCATCTTGATGATTTGCAAAATATGAGATTTGTGGATAGAATGAATTTTCTTTTACTGAAGGTAGCGTTGTAAATGATCCTGCATGATAGATATTCATTTGATTTTTTGTATTACCAATACTATTACCAATCATTTGTCCATGATATAAGCCTTTAATACCACTAAAGTCTTTTTTGTCATAGACCGCTTCTGTTGGTTTAAATAATTTTGGATGTTTATCTTGTTCTAATTTATCAATATCATAATATGTTCTTGAAATAGAACCTGAAACATACATACCAACAATCATTCCTCGCTCTTTATTTGCATAAACACTACCAAAATGATATGCATCATAAATATTACCGCCATCAAAGTTACCAACAATTCCACCTGCTTGTGAAATATCTTTACCATTTGATGTAATTATACCTGAGTTATAAACATCATTCACACTTGCATTCCCTGTAGTGTTTTTAATGATTCCTGCAATACCACCAATGATAGATTCTTGTGCAGTAATATTTCCAGAGTTATAACTAAATGTAATTGAACCGTTAGTTTCACCTGCAATACCACCGACTACAGTTTCTCCATTAATGGTTGCTGAGTTATGCGTATTTGTTATAGTACCTATATTTTTTCCTGTAATACCACCAACGTTACTGTATGCTACAATACGTCCTTTGTTAAATGACTGGCTTATTGTTCCACTGTTTTGTCCTGCGATACCACCTGTGTATGTACCATTTGATTCAATATATTCGTTATTTGTTGCATTAATGATAATACCTTCGTTATAACCAACAATACCACCAATATCATTACCATCTGAACTATAGATTTTAACTGATGATGATACGTTTTCTATTTTACCTAAGTTTCTTCCGGCAACTGATCCAACATAACTCTTTCCAGAAATAGTTCCTGAAACTGATAAGTTAGATACAACTGCGTTTTTACCTAAGGTATGGAATATACCACGATAATCTTGTGTGATATCATTTAATTTAATAATGAAGTTTGCTCCATTACCATTGAAGTTTGCATCAAAGGCAAATTCATTTGTTCCAATTGGTGCATAGTCAATATCTTCTAATGTTAAATCAATTGTTTTAACACCATCTGCTACTTTAAAGTACTTGTTTGTAAAGACAATTTCATTTGCAACATACTGATAAATAATCATCATATCATAACCATCATAAATGATATATGGATCGTTAACTGTTCCTTTACCTTTAATCTTGTTATATGTAATAGATACAAGTGAGTCTTCTTTAAATACTTCATTTGTATGATTCTTAAATACTTTTAATTCTGGGAAGTATGATGTAAAATCGTACCCTTCTTTAACAAAATATAATTGTGGATCTAAATCCATTTGTTCCACAGTCATACCAATTGCGTATTTACCAGTCATACCTTCTAATTTACGACTAGCCACATCTTCTGTATCAGTTGTATTATAAATAGCAGTTTTAGGCACTTTATATCCCTTAACATTTCTCATGAAATCAAGTTCTGTTTGGTTATAGTATGCTTTTTCAATACTTCCAATTGAAATACCTGCAATGCCACCTAAGATATCTTGTGCTTTTAATCTTCCACTATAAAATACATTTGATATAGAACCTGAGTTATAACCAACAATACCACCTACTGTTTTTCCATTAGATGTGATATCTATTTGAGCATAACTGTTAAGGATAGATCCTTGTTCTAATTTACCTACAAGTCCACCTGTATATGAGCCACTAGATTCAATTTTTCCGTAGGCAAATGAGTTTTTGATTTCAGTATTTATTGCATGAGAAACTAAACCACCAACATAATTTGATGAAGCATTAATTGTTCCCATGAAATAACTTAATTCAATATTTGTATCTTCTGCTATACCAAATAATCCACCTACATATTGGCTACCTACAATATTTGATTTAACAGCAATATTTGATACGTTAGCTTTATTGTAGCCACTCATACCACCAACATAATTATTTCCTATGACATCAACTGTTGATATGATGTTTTCCAGAGTAGCTTGGTTATACCCAACAAGCCCCCCAACATAATTATTTCCTTTTACTTCACCTTTTAAAGTAAAGTTTTTTAAGATAGCATTTGGGCTTGTAAAGCCAAATAATCCTTGGTAATCCTCACTTGAATCAATATTCACAGTAATTTCTGTTGAATTGCCATCAAAGTTACCATCAAATGGGTTGTTTTTAGTTCCGATTGGAACGTAGTTTTTTCTAATTAATTCTAAGTCTAAGTTTTGTTTTTCTACTACTTTAAACCAAACCTCATTTGTATTAAAATCTTGTTTAACTGCAATTCCTAAGGCACGTAAATCATATGCACTATAAACTTTGTATGGTAAGTTTTCAGTTCCTTCACCATAGAAGAGTTTGTTGTGAACTGATGTTAATGAATCTTCTTTTATTTTTTCTATATTACTTTCAGTAAATACTTTTAATTGTGGATAATAAGCATCTAGTAGGTCACTTTGACGAAGAATGAATACATTCATGTCTAATGTAATACCAAATAATTCATCACCCGTTAATTGATTCTTATAAATACCTTTAACTGTTTCTGTATCATTTTGGTTTCCAACTGCTTTAGTTGGTTTATTAGTTATAGATGATTCAACCATAGTTTCTAAAATATAGTAACTGTTTTCTATATTACCACCATTAATAACACCAGCTACTCCGCCTAAACTATAGCCTGTTACTAGTCCACTACTATAAGTATTTTTTATATTTCCATAAGCATACCCGATAATACCTCCTACATAATGATCTTTAGAAGATATATTACCTGTATTATAACTATTTGTAATTTCAGAGTTTTTATTTGAAGCACCAGCAATACCACCTGCATATCTATAATCAGTATGTATTGTTCCAGTATTATAAGTATTATTTAAAGTACCTTCATGATATCCAACGATACCACCAGCATAATTGCTTGTTGTATAGATATCTGCTAGATTATAACTATTAGTAATCAATCCGTAGTTTCTACCTGCAATACCACCAGCAAAATTCTTGGCAGATACTTTTCCTTCTGTTGAAACTGCATTAACTATACCTTTTGTTCCGATAACACCAAATAAACCTTGGTATTCAGCATTTGTTCTTTCAATACTTAAAATAAATCTTGTATGTGTTCCTTCAAAACTTCCTTGGAATGGTTTACTTAAATTTCCAATTGGTATATATAATGTTTTTAAATTAGTTAAATCAATAAGTTCTACATCTTCTGCAACCTTAAAGAAGATACCTTCTAGAGTGTATCCAGCTTGGGTCATTTGTGAGACTGCTTCCATATCATATTCTGTTCTAATTATATATGGATCAGTTTCTGTTCCGCTACCTTCGTTAAATCTAGATACTGTCACACTCTCTTTAGAATTTGTTAGAATCACAGCGTAATTTTTATTTGTTGTAAATCCGATTAATTGTGGATAATATGCATAAAATCCTGATGATGTTTCTTTTAACCAGTTCTTTTCATCACTAAATGTTACTTGTTTAGAATATAGGTCATTAGTTGTTACACCTTTAACATTTTCTAAGTTTTCTGCATTAGAAACTGCATAAATTGGTTTTTTATATGCATTTAAGTTAGATACATCTACCTTAGATTCATTGTAATAAACATAATCAACAATTCCAGTATCATTAAATCCAATGATACCACCAACATTATCTTTACCAAATATAGTTGATGAAACATAGGCATCTTTGACAAAACCATTATTGTATCCAACAATACCACCTACATAATTAGCTCCAAGTAAATCTCCTATATGATAAACTGAGTTAATATCTCCACTATTATATCCTGCAATACCTGCTGTGTAGTCACTACCTTCGACACTTGCAATACTATAAACATTAGTTAATTTACCTTCGTTGTAGCCAACAACTGATCCAGTATAATTGTTTCCTTTTATCTTACCAGATACTGATAAGTTCTTAATGCTTGCGTTTTCTGAGGTATAACCAAATAAACCTGTGTAATCACCAGATTTTATATCAACATTGAATCTTGTATATTTACCATCAAAGTTTCCTTCAAATGGATTTTGTTTAGATCCGATTGGATTAAAGTCAATGCCAAATGTTAAGTCCATTGACTCTACATTTTCTTTAACTTTAAAGTAGTTATCTTTAAATGTGATTCCTGAGTTAACTAAGTTTGATAATGTTTCCATATCGTATTTATTTACGATGATGTATGGTGCTAACTCTGTTCCATCACCTACAAATATATATGACTCAACAGATTGTAATGAATCTTTTTTGACTTGTTCGTTTTTACTATTACTAAAAATTCTTAATTGTGGATAGTATACACGTTCTTTTTTAGCTTTTACGTACTCAAAAATAGATTCATCTAATAATTGAGTATTAGTTAATTCATTTTTTTCTACTGGTCTTACAGTGTCTTGATTTTCTTTATTAAAAATTGCTTTAGTTGGTGCATAATATCCTTTTGCCAATAAATCTGCTTCAATAATGGTGCTGTCATAATAGCTGTTTTCTTCATAAGTAGTACCTGAAACTCCACCAATAATTCCACCAATTCTATTATTAGTTCTAGTTATCACGGAACCTGCACTATAGCTGTTTATAAGGGTAGAATTTGTATACGATGCCCCTATAATACCTCCGGTCCAACTATCGCCACTTGTAACTGTTGCTCTAATGCTTCCTCTGTTATAGACATTTTCAAGTGTCATATTACCATTAGCATATCCAATGATTCCACCAATTACTTGTGTTCCCTGGATATTACCATAGTTAAAGCTATTAATAATACTTGATCTTTGACCTAAGCCAACTATTCCACCGACATCTCTTGAACTTGATGTTATATTTGCCATATTATATGAATTTATTATCTTTGTATCACTAATATATCCAATCAATCCACTTGTATATTGACCGCCTGTGACTGTAATGTTATTATAGATGTTTTCTATAATAGCACCAGATGCTTCACCAGCAAGTGCACCAATTCTATTTCTAGCAACTATATTACCTTCAAGTCTAATATTAGTTATTTCAGAATTAACTCCTAAATAACCAAATAATCCTCTATAGTCAGTTCCTGACTGATTGATATTTAAAATAATAGTTGTATTATTTCCATCGAACCCGCCTTTAAATTGACGGCTTGCATTTGGTCCAATAGGTGCAAACCCTAATTCAGTTGGTGTTAAGTCAAGTACTTCTACGCCATCCATCACTTTGAAATATAATCCAGTTAATGGATCATTATCTCGTGTAACATCAGATAAAGCCTTCATGTCATTTTCATCACGAATAATGTATGGATTCTTTTTAGTTCCGTTACCAGCAGCAAATCTAATTGTTCTTGCTGAGATGATTGAATTTTCCTTTATTTTAGCTGATGCATGAGAAGCAAAAGCTTTAATTTGTGGATAGTAATCATATAATCCTTTAACATCAGTTAAAGTCCATAATTGATCATCAAAATCTAATTGATTTTCTGATTTACCAATAATATTTAAGCCATGTATTTCTTCTTTTAAAAGACCATTAATATTATGAGTATCATCTATATTAGAGATGCCTCTAATAGGTTTATTAATATTTTCAATATCATCAAATTTAATGATTGTTTCATCATAATAAAGACTGGTTATCTCACCATTATCGTTATATCCAATGATGGCTCCCAAATGCTTATTACCACGAATTCTAGAACCGTTAAAGCCATTTGATACCAATCCCTTGTTAAATCCTACTAAACCACCTACATAATCACCAGTACCATTAATTTCTCCTGTATTATAAGCCATGTTTAAAAAACCTAAGTTTAATCCTATTAGGCCTGATACGTAATTATTACCTTTTACATTTGTTCTTGAATATACGTTTTCTACTATTCCTTCATTATATGCAACAATGGAACCAACATAATCTTTACCTTCAAGATTACCTGAGGTTGATAAGTTTTTAATTGTGGCATCTTTTGAGATATAACCAAATAAGCCTTGATAATTGTCTCCTATAAGATCTAAATTAAAGTTTGCATAATTACCATCAAAGTGTCCTTTAAATGGTGTTTCTTTAGAACCTATTGGTTTATAATCAACAGTATTTAGATCAATATCATAAACAGTTGATGAAACTAAATAGTATGTATCTAGGGCATCAAATTCTTCATTAATTGAATTAGCAAGTATTTCCATGTCTTTTGCATTTCTAATGATATATGGACTTGCCTCTGTCCCATCACCCATAAATGGATTTGTAATAACTGATTGAATGGAATCACCAACAATTCTTTCGTTTTCACTTTCTGAGAATACTCTTAATTGTGGGTAGTATGCATAATTTCCTTCAATTGCCTTAAAGAACCAAGTTGTTGAACTAAAACCTTTAGATACCATTGAATCTTCAAAGAAGGTTGTTTTATCAAGTCTATTTCCACCAAGTGTAATATCAGGTATATTATTTCTTTTTTTAGTATATGATGCATATAAAGATACATCATAATATACATTACTTCTAATTGTTCTTAGTGTATTTGACTCATATGTGATTCCGTTAGCTCCTGAGTTTGCAGATACTAATCCTGCGTTATATGCATTAACTATTTGATTCGTATGTTCTGCATATCCCACTATCCCCCCTGCATACATATGTGCTAAGATTTCTCCTCTATTGTATACATCTCTTATCACAACCAATGCACTATTATTGCTGCCATTTCCTAAATATCCTACTACACCACCTGCGTGTGAGCCTGTTGCTGTGATATTTCCTGTATTGTATCCACTTTTTACTGTTCCTCTAATCACTCTTCCTACTAACCCACCTACATAATTAACTCCCTCTATGTTTGCTAGATTATATACATTTTCTACTGTCCCTGCATTTTGTAGTAATCCTACAACTGCTCCCACATGACTTGCTGCTGTGATACTTCCTTTTACACTCAAATTCTTGATTGTTCCGTATCCTACTACACCAAAAAGACCTTGATATTCTTTCTCTGTTTTAACATCAAGTTTAAATTCTACATGATTTCCATCAAATGATCCGTTAAATGGTGCTGCTGTGGTTCCTATTGCTTCCCAATTTCCCAATTCCATTTCTTTTACTTCATCTGCTATTTTAAAATAAAATCCTTTGTATGTGTTTCCATTTGATACTTTTGTTCTTAAATCTATTAATTCTTCAACGTTTTTGATAATAAATGGTAGATCCTCTGTTCCTAATCCATCACCTATGTTTACTTTTACTGATTCTAGTGATTTTTCAGCTATTTTTGGATTGCTATTTTTTGAAAAATAACTCAATTGTGGATAATATGCATATCCTTGTCCCATTTCTTTAAAATCGAAACCACTACCTAATCTATTTGACATGTTTTTAAAGAATATTCCACTATTGATACCTTGTGTACTTGGTTCTGGTGATGGTTTTACTAGGTTTTTTTGTGCATAATTAGCTGTTACAGTTATATCATAATATGTGTTTGTTCTATTTGTTCTTAATGTGTTTGACTCAAATGCTACTCCACTAGCTGTAGAGTCTGCAGATACTAATCCTGCATTATATGCATTTGTAATTTGATTTGTATGCTCTGCATACCCTACAATTCCTCCTGCATATGCTTTTGCTAAAATTTCCCCTCTATTATAGGTATTAGTTATCACTACTAAACTATTATTAGATTCTCCATTTCCTATGAATCCCGCTATTCCACCTGCGTAACTTCCGATTGCTGTTACTGTTGCTTCGTTATATATATTTCTTACTATACCTCTAACTACTCTACCTACTGCTGATCCTACATTACTTTTCCCTGTGATACTACCAGAAATAGAGAAGTTTTCTAAAACTGCTCCTGTTGTTATATATCCGAATAATCCTTGGTAATCTTCTGCTGTTTTATTAATTTCTAATACAAAATTCACTCCATTTCCATCAAATATTCCTTGGAATGGTTTTGCACTTGTCCCTATTGCATTAAAATTGCCTAATTCTATTTGTTCTATTTTATCATCAACCTTAAAATAGAAATTTAAGTAACTATTTCCTTTTAATACATCTTCTGATAATTTGTACATATCTTCTGCATTTTTAATTAAGAATGGCATCTCTTTTGTTCCTAATCCATTCCCAACAAAATACTCAACTGATCTTAATGAGTCATTCTTAATTTCTTTATTATTGTTTTCTGCGAATACTTTTAGTTGTGGATAATATGCATAATCGCCATTTTGCTTTTCAAAGTGCCAATTATCAGTAGATAATTTTGTGTTTTCTCCTAATAAGAAATCACTTGTTTTACCATAGTCATTCCCAAGTATTTGTGGTTTTACCGCTCTTTTTTGATCATAACTAACTAATATTGAAATATCATAATATACATTACTTCTAATTGTTCTTAGTGTATTTGACTCATATGTGATTCCGTTAGCTCCTGAGTTTGCAGATACTAATCCTGCGTTATATGCATTAACTATTTGATTCGTATGTTCTGCATATCCCACTATCCCCCCTGCATACATATGTGCTAAGATTTCTCCTCTATTGTATACATCTCTTATCACAACCAATGCACTATTATTGCTGCCATTTCCTAAATATCCTACTACACCACCTGCGTGTGAGCCTGTTGCTGTGATATTTCCTGTATTGTATCCACTTTTTACTGTTCCTCTAATCACTCTTCCTACTAACCCACCTACATAATTAACTCCCTCTATGTTTGCTAGATTATATACATTTTCTACTGTCCCTGCATTTTGTAGTAATCCTACAACTGCTCCCACATGACTTGCTGCTGTGATACTTCCTTTTACACTCAAATTCTTGATTGTTCCGTATCCTACTACACCAAAAAGACCTTGATATTCTTTCTCTGTTTTAACATCAAGTTTAAATTCTACATGATTTCCATCAAATGATCCGTTAAATGGTGCTGCTGTGGTTCCTATTGGACTAAAGTTTCCTAAATTCAAACTACCAACACTTGCTACAACACTAAAATACTTATCCTTATAAGTGTTACCACTAGCAACACTTGTAGATAAATATTCCATATCTGCTTTTTTACTTATAATATATGGGTTACTTATATCACCATTACCACCAAAGTAACCGCCTGTTTGTGCATCTAAAAGTTCTCCTGATATATATCTTTCTTCTGTATATCCTTTATATAAAGTTAAAAAGCCATACACTAAAGTAAAGGCTAATATTAATACTATTAATCTACTTATAACTCGACGTTTCAATATGACCCCTCCATCGTGCTAAACAATCTTTTTTTGTCTAGTAAATTAATTGTTCTTTTTTGTATTATTTAGTTATATAAACAAAAAAAGACAAATTTGTCTTTTTCATGAATGGCAGTATATTTAATAATTAAAATATATCTTTTATCATGACTGACATTAGTTGGCATTTTATAAAAATTATAATTAAGAAAAATATATAGATATCTGTATCAAGATTATCTAATATTCATCTTAATTATAGACTAATTCGTAACGTTTGCAACCTTTTTCATAACTTTTTCACATATTTAACTTGTTTTTTACATAAAAAGGTGTAAAATTAGTTCTTTTTTATAAAATAACTATTTTGTCAGTCAAAAACTATTTTTTAGATACATATCGCTTATAATCTGCATATATGTGCTGATTACCTTCAATAATTATATGATGCGATACGGAAAAACTAACTATTTCCTCCTTATTATATTTATTAGCATTTTTTAATTGTTCTTTAATTCTTTTAAAACTAGCTACCTTAAATTGGGCATTGTCTTCATAAAACATTTCTATATTAATGATAAATTGGGCTTTTTGATATTTGATAAAGCAGTCATACATAGTATCTAGATACAGTTTAGATTTCTCAAATTTTTTAGCATTATTAGCTGCATTCATATATCCATCCATCGGAAGAATGATATCTATTTCTCTTAACTTAATTGTTTTAAATAAGAGATCAAAAGTATTGAAAATATCTTCGTTACTTCCACCAGCATATTCACTTAAGAAAAAAGAAAATATGATAGGTAAATTTAAGTTGTTATTTTCAAAATATAATACAAGATCATTTATCATATATGCCCAATTATCACTAAAATTACTATTATTAGTATACATTTCAAAGGTTGAATAAAAACCTTTAATTGTTTCTTTAAACTCTTCGTAATAAAGATCATAGATTTCTTTTATAATTAACTTAGATACTTCATTTCTTTCTTTTAAGTACTCTAAATTATTTTGATAATCTTGCCACCATAAGAGATCATTGTTTAACCCTATGTAAACTTTTATATCATTCTTTTTAGCTTGTTTTAAAAATTTATATAAAACAGTATCATACTTTTCTTTAGTTTCTAGACTTGAAGGATATAGTCTATAGGATAGTTCATCACCTTTGGTTTCAATAGTCCATTGTAGAATAATTTCATTAATATCTAGCTCTTTTAATTTTTCAAAGTGTTTGTCATAGTCTGTTTCATCCCAGTAAGTAATAGCCCATGGTTGAATAAAGTCTTTTGTAATTTTAGGAGTAGTCGCTGCTGTTTTTTCTACTAAAAAAATTAAGAGCACTATGCCTAATAAAAATACTAGTACTTAAAGATATTAGTAATAGACACTCTATACACTTAATAACTCTTTTTCTTATTTTTCATAGTATTAAGTGATTAAAATTTAAAAAAAGTCTAAGATATAAAAATTGTAACGAACCCCAATAGTTGGACCTAATAAAATTGGAAAGGCTATTGGGTTTTTTATTATGAAATTAAACTTAGAAGATAAATTGAATATTATTCAGATGGTTGAAAAAGGTATTACTATAAAGCAAATTGCATTAAACTATAACGTTAATCGTGCGACTATTGATACAATATTAAGAATGTATAGAACACATGGTTCTTCTTACTTTAAAGAAAAAGGTAAGAATAGAGAATATTCACAAGAATTTAAATATAAAATAGTTCTAAGAATATTAGAAGGTGAATCTAAATCATCTATAGCCACAAAAATAGGAGCTAATGTAGGTTTGATTTACTCATGGTGTAAAAGATACGATCAATTAGGATATAATGGACTTATCACAAAACAAAGAGGTAGACCAATGAAGGATAAGCCAAAATCTAATTTAGAAATTAAAGAACAAACTAAAGATGAAATCATTAGGGAATTAGAAGCTAAAAATAAACGTCTTGAAATGGAAAATGATCTCTTAAAAAAATTAAAAGCCTTGGTTCAACAAGAAAACAAAAAATAAAAATCATACACGAATCAAGGTCTAAGTATGAATTAAAGATGATGCTAGAGTTTTTTTGTATTAGTAAGTCAACTTACTTTTATAACGTAAAGAACTATAATTTTCCAAAAAAAGATGTCGATTTAGAAAATAAAATAACAGAAATTTTCAACTATCATAAATCAAGATATGGCTATAGAAGAATCACATTATCTTTAAAAAATGAAAATATTCTAGTAAATCATAAAAAAGTTAAGCGTATTATGAAAGAACTTGGTTTATTTGCTAAAAAACCAAAAGCTAAATATAAGTCATATAAAGGTGAACTTAGTAAGACAGCTAAAAATCATTTATTAGTGAAAAAAATTGATACAGAAAAACATACCACCTATTATCAAAGAGACTTTACTACACAGGGGTTAAATCATGTTTGGGGAACAGATGTATCAGAATTTCATATAGCATCAGAAAAACTATATTTATCGCCAATCATTGATTTTAATAATAGAGAAGTTATATCATATAATATATCTAAAGTTCCTAATTATACTCAAATAGAAGATATGTTAGATAAAGCATTCTAATTTAAATGGATTAATATTCCATTCAGATCAAGGCTGGCAATATCAAATGATTCAATATCGAAAATCATTATCTGAAAAAGGCATTATTCAAAGTATGTCTAGAAAAGGAAACTGCTTAGATAATTCAATTGTAGAAAATTTCTTTGGAATTCTAAAAAATGAGATGTTTTATGGGCATGAATATGAATTTAAAACATTAGATGAATTAACAGTGGCTATAGAAAAATATATAAGGTATTACAATGTAGAAAGAATTACAACAAAATTAAAAGGATTGAGTCCATATCAATATAGACAACAATCCTTATCATTAGTTTAAGTACATTATTAGATTATTTTATTAAGTTCAACTTATTGGGTTCATTACAAATATATATCTTATAATATTAATTTTTATTATTTATTGTCTGTATGAATTATATATAATGATAATAAAAAAAGTTCTGGGGTTTCAGAACGATTTTTCAAATTTATAGGCTTTTTCTTTTATTTAATTAGATCCTTTTAAACTATTATGAATGATTCGTTGTTTTAGGAATAGAAAGTTGAATAGAAAAAATTTTGCTATTTTTGTCAATTAGCAATTTAGACATACCACCTTTTTTAGTTATAATATCATCTACTATTTTAATTCCAAAACCATGTAATATTCTATCAGATTTGCTAGTTATATAATGATTATTTTCAATCACAATTGGGGTCTCATAATTATTAGTTATTTTTATCACTAACCAATTGGAAACAGCCTTTGTAGTAATAGAAATAAATCTCTTATCTTCCTTACTTTTCACCGATGCATCTAGTGCGTTACTAAGAATGTTACTAAAAATTTTCATCAATTCTAGCTGTGTAAAATTAATACTATTTGGAAACCTTAAGTCTGAATCAAATTTAATATTATTTTGTTTACACTTGTTTGAATAATCAAAAATAATTGAGTCTACAATAAATGAATTAGAAGTTTTTTCTATAATTGGCATAGATTTAAATGTATCATCTCCAATTGACTCTTGTATAAAACTAATAGCTTCATTTTTGTTATCAGCAGCAATCATATGCTGCAATGACTGCATGATATTGTAATAGTCGTGTTTAAATTTTGCAAGTTCTTTTACGTGTGATTGATATTGTTTGTAGTGTGTGATTTGCATATCTAGTTGTTCTTCTAGTCTATTAGTATAAATTTCAGTTTCAATTGCTTTGATTAAACGTATAATATTATTACTAATATAACCAAATAAAGCAATTGAAAGAATACTCGTAAAAAGATAGGTGAGAGAATACCATAAGTTACTGTCAAAAATGTATTTACCCTGATTAACAACGTATATATAACCTACTTCAATAAAAACATAAAAAGTAAGAAATATGGTTTGTTTTTTGATTGAAAAGAGTAATATTAAATTTTCTGTTTTTATTATTTTAACTATAGCAAATATTAAAAGAAAACCAGTAATAGAGGCAATATGGCTAATCAATAAAGAATTACTAGAAATAGCAATTTCATGAATGCTTGTATTATTTATTAAGGCATATGAAGATAATATAATTCCCCTAGTTGAATAAAACGCAAATAACATAAGAATCCCTGAAAAAAACGCTTCAATCCATCTCATGCCAATGGCTAGATAATAAACAGAAATATGAACAGTTAAAATAAGAATAAGTGTATAAAAACCAAAATCAATATAGTAAACTAATGCACTATATATTGTGAATATAATTCCGGCTAGTAAAAACTCATACCAATGTTGTTTTCTAACTTTAAAATTTTTCCTAAAATAAATAAAAAGTACAATAAACCCAATAATAAATCCCATATTTTAATCACTCCTGTTCTAATTTATGAATCAGATACTTATTAAAAAGTTCTTTAACCTTTTTTTTATGTGTTATTCCTATAGGTATAATTAGATCATTTTTTAATTTGATGTCTTTTCCTTGAAATGAATCTAGATAAGCCATATTGATGATATATGAACGATGAACTCTAATAAAAGTATCTTCAGGAAGTTTACTCTCTATTTCTTGAATTGTCTGTATAAATTCAAAGGATTTACTTTGATCATAATAAACAACTGAATATCTTCCTTGAACTTCAAAACATGAAATTGAGCTATAAGGAATAATTTTAGTTTCTCCTTTTGAAACAGCGGTAAAAACTTCACTTTGCTTCTTATCTTGAAGTGAAAAAGCTTTGCTTAAAATAGATTTTAATTTGTCAACTGTAAGTGTTTTTTTGTGTAAGTAATGAAATGGGTATGTATCAAACGCTTCATAGGCATAATCAATATAGTTAGTTAAAAATATAATTTCATTTTGATAGCCCTTTTCTCTTAATTGCTTAGACACTTCTATTCCATTAGAAAAAGGCATTTCTACATCTAGAATAATTAAGTGATAATAATTAATTTTACTTTCAACACGATCTAATAAATCCATGCTGTTTGAAAAAGAGTCAACATTGACTATATGAACAGTAGAAATAGATTGAACTATTTTAGTATAGTAAGAAAGTATATCTTGGTTATCGTCACATATTGCAATATTGATTATCATAATAGGCTCCTTTTGTATTGTTTTATCTTTATTTTAATCTATAAGGATACAAAAAAGCAAATTGATTGCTGAATTACGCATGTATAAATTAGTTAAAAATATTCATAAAATGATTAAAAATTTTTAGTCTATAGATATTTATATGATGTTAAGAAAAGATTATGGAGAAATTATTTCATCATAAATCAATGTTAATGAAGTAATTGATAACAGTATATCTTTATTTCATAACATATTTGAAAATAAAGAATATAAATAAAAGTATACTTTATGTGGGCATATAAATAATTATTTGTTATAAAGCCCAATAATACAAATTAAGGAGAATAAAAATGAAGAAAAAAATAATTTTACCTATTTTAATTATAACTGTACTACTAACATTAACGGGAGGTGCTTATGCTTATTGGGCATCAACAGTTTCAGGTTCAAATTCAAATGCAGAGTCTAATGTAACAGTAGACCAAGCAGGGGTTGTTACAACTACTTTAAACGTTACAGCTGAAGCACAGGACAAAATACTAGTTCCTGTTGGAAAAGAAAAAAATGGAGTATCCGTAAGTAAAGTAACATCAAGTTTTTCTATTTTATGGAGTGGTATAGGTGCTGAAGGAACTCAAGGTACTTTAACAGCTACGCTACTTTCAGTTAAGGCAGGTGGCGTAGAAATCGATAAAACCTTATTTACATTAGATAATTTAAGTATTACTAAAATAAATGTAGGAACAGGAAAAACTGTTTCTCTTGATATAGAATTCACAAATGAACCTAAAGATGCAAAGGAATATGCAAAAATAGCTGGTAAAGAAATTACTATGACTATTCAGTTTTCAGTTTTCAGTAGTTCTATAATAGCTTAAGGAGGCCAAGTATGAAAAAGTTAGCGATAATATTCCTAATTATTATTGGATCAATTTTATCTATTACTGCTAGTTATTCTTACTGGGCTCAACAAATTGATACTTCCCAATTGGCCCAAAATACAAATATTGAGCAAGAAATTGGCAATTGGGCAACTTTCAATAAGTTGAAATACCAAGAGATAAATGGTAAAAGTTATCATAGTGTATCATCATACTATAACTATAACGTGGCAATCGGAAAAGAAGGTCAATTATATGCATGGGGATACGGTCTTGGTGGACAATTAGGTATTTCACCAGCATCCAATTTAAATACGCCAACTGAAGTCGCTTTTTTTAAAGATAAAAAGATAGTATCTGTTAAAGCCGGTTATAGACATGTTCTGGCATTAACTGATCAAGGTGAACTTTATGCTTGGGGTAATAATGAGCAAGGTGCCTTAGGTCTAGGAAGCGTTAGTGCACCTATGTATCCATTACCTAGAGAAGTGCTATATTTTAAAACAAACAATATAAAAATTGTTAGTATAGAAGCGGGTAATAATTCAAGTTATGCGATCACAGATAAAGGTGAGGTCTATAGCTGGGGATATAATATTTACTATAAATTGGGGCAAGCTAATTTAACATCTTATAGTACTCCTACTAAAATTGATTTCTTCTCATCAAATAATATAAAAATAAAAGATATAAAAACACAATTTGAAGGTGCTATAGCATTAACTGATCAAGGAGATCTTTATGCTTGGGGCTATAGTGCAAATGGAGAACTTGGCATAGGAGCTATTAATTACTTAGACACTCCAAGATTAATTGTATTTCCAGAAAGTATAATAATTAAAAGTTATACTTTAGGTATGTATCATGCCATGGTACTTACTTCAGAAGATAAAGTATATGTTTGGGGTTACAATGCTCAAGGTCAACTGGGACTAGGCGATTTAACAAGAAGAACAACTCCCGTTATAAATCAAGGACTGACCAATCTTGGCGCGAAAAATATTTTTGCTGGAGTATATAGTTCAAGTGCGATGATTACTAAAGATAATAAGATTTATACATGGGGCAATAATAGTTCTCATAAAATTGGGTATGATCGCCCAGCTATTAATCCTAACCCACAAATTCTTAATGATATTCCAAGAGATATTGAATATGTTAACATTGCTTTAGGTACAGAACATACAATTATAGAAGATAAACATGGAAGTTTATATGCATTAGGATTAAATACATACGGTCAGTTGGGTATTGGAACTAATACTTCTACTAACAAAGTAGAACAAATCAACTTGCTTTCCTGGATCAGTATTAAAGAAGAAATGCTTCCTATTGGATATAAGTTTAACTTATACGAATATGAAAAAATAGGGTATAAGTTTTTAGGTTGGTATTTAGATAAAAACTATCAAGAAAAATTTGAAAGTAATTCTGTAATGACAGAAAGCATAAACAATGTATATGCCAAATGGATAAAAATATAGGCTAAAAATGTTTTTTTAGCATAAACTATCTTTTATAAATAAGAGTGCCCCTATTTTTTAATAGGAGCACTTTTGTTGATTATAACTTGTTGACCTTAATGAGTTTTTGTTGGAACAATGTTTGCTTATCTCTGTATGGTAGTGTATAGTTAATTTCTTGGTGATTTTCTATTCTTTCCATTCCTTTTAATTTCATTTCTATTAATTCTATAGCTTGTTTTAAACTTTTTTCTCCTGTTACTTTAAATAGTACTGGTGTTGTTTCATGCATCTTCTTACCAGTCATATCTGTAATGTTATATATTTCAGTATTAATTGTTTTAGGATCTAAATTAAGATATAAATCCATAATGTTACCATGAATCCATACTTTTACAATTGGATCCATTTTATGCATGAATCTTTCGTTTCTCCAAGAATATCTAACAGATACATCTTTATAACTTAATAAATAGTTTTTTAGTTGACTAAATCTTTCTTGGCTTTCTTTTGGTGCTTGATGTAATCTTGCCACAAATGAATAGTTATATCTAATGTATAAACCATCATCTTTTTGTGGGATAACCTGTATAATAGGTCTTTGTTCTTTTTTCTCTACTATGGTTGGGTCAGGTAGAATAATGACATCTTTCTTTTTTTCTATTACTTTTTCTGGTCCTTTTTTAACTTCAACTGGTGTATCTTTTATTTTTATGCCATGTGAAACAATTTTCTTTTCTTCTTGGATTGTCTTTTTAATAATATGGTGTTCCACTGGTTTTTCAACTACTACTTCTTTAGTTACGTGTTGTTCAATGGGTTTTTCTATAAGTGCTTCTTTGGGTTGTTCTACTTTAACAATGACTGTATGGTTATTTTCTACTTTCTTCTTTCTAGGTTTTAAGAATAGATAAATAATATATATGAATAATATAATAAATATTACGAGTAATGCGATTGTAATCGCTAGACTAATCGTTTCTCCTAATCCAAAGAATAATAGTGGTAAAGTAGTTGAAACTAATCTTTTTTTATTACTTCTTCTTTTAAAGAAGATAATAATCATTTCTATTATAATTAGTACTAATAATATGAGACTTGCGTACATATAGATTACATCTTTTTGTTGTTTATCTTGTTCGGCAGCGATTGCTTTTTTACCATCTTCAAGAATCTTATTTATAGCATCTATATCATCAAAGTTATCATCATTGACTAAATCAACTTGATCATTAATAATTTTTTGGACTTCATCACTGATTGGCTTTTTAGCATACTCTTCAAGTTCTTTTTTAACTTCTGCTTGTTTATTTTCTTTTTCTTGTTTTCTTTGTTCTTTATCGATTGCTATTTTACCATCTTCAATAATTTTATTAATTGCTGTCTCATTATCAAAGTTAGTATCATTGACTAAATCAACTTGTTCACTAATAATATTTTGGACTTCATCACTCATTGGTTTTTTAGCATAATCTTCGAGTTCTTTTCTGACATCTTTTTTAGTTTGTTGTCTTTTTGATCCATTTATATCTGTTTTAGCATCCTTGATGATTTCATCAGTTTCATCTTTTTTATTGTAATTAGAGTTATCTATTTTGTTAATTGCTTCTTCAATAATTTGTTTTACTTCATCATTAATTGGCTTATCAGAAAAATCCTCTAGTTCCTTTTTAACTTCATCTTTTTTAGTATCCACTGCTTGTTTTATATGTTCATCAATTTGACTAATAATTTCTGTTGCTTTTGCATCAATAGCATCTTTTTCTGTTAGTTCATTGATTGCATTTTTGCCTTCATTAATAATTGTTTTCAATTCATCTGTTAATGGATCACTTAATTTTAAATCACTTATATGTTCATCTATTTGTTGGGTTGCGTTTTCACGTAATTTATTTATATTTTCTAGTCCTCGATATATTTCGTAGTAATAGTCAACAGTAATATCCTTTTCTTTACCAATTCTTTCAACCTCTGTATATTCAAAAACTGTATCTTGTAATGTTTCTTGTGTTTTTTTATCTATTAAGGCTTTAGCAGCTTGTTTATCAGTTTCTGATACATATTCTAATTGATCAATTAAATTTTCAACAATTTTTCTTTTTTCACCCATATCTTGGTAAAGTAGTTGTTGGTCTATAACTACAGATGCTTTAGTAAATTCAAATAAATGAGTAAGCAATTTATCATCAACTTCTTGAGCATGATCAATATCAACTGCCATGAATTCATCAAATGCTCTATTTTTAAACATATCTAATATTGCTTTTAATTGTATTACAAACTCTTCTGGTAAATCTTCTTTACTTTCACTCTTTTCAAAAACTTCCAAATAACGTTCTTCTATTTTGTTTTTAGCATTGGTTCTTTTTTCGTTTAAACTAAATAGTTTTCTATGTTGATCTAAAATTCTATCTTCAGCCTCTTTAGCTAACTGAGTCACTTGATTTTTACCCGTTGCATTTTTAATTTGCTCAAGTATATCTGTTACATACGGATCAACTGCATTTGTATAAGCTTCTTTTTCTGTAGTAGTAATATTTGGCATTTCTGTGACAAATCCTTGTAATATATTTTTTAGATTATTAATTTCATTTATAGCATCTGTTTTACTTATTTCAAGTGATAAGGATTCCATGTTTGTAAGTGATGCATCTGTTAAATCTGAAACAGCACTTAAAGTAGTTGCTTGTTGTATGTTTGTTTTAACTGTATTAAACTCAGTATCTAATCTTGTTTGATAGTCTAATCTTTCTTCTGGAGTTAAATTAGGCTCTGTATTAATTTGATTTGTAACAATATCATAAGCTCTTTGTAATCTTTTTAATGAAATCTTTTTATAGTTTTCTAGTTTAGCTTTTGTTAATTCTTCTTCCATTTTATCTGCTTGTGTTGTATAAATTGTTTTTGCATCATTTACTGTATTTGATTCTGTTAGTTGGGCTATTTGCGTTTGTCCTTCAGTATAATAAGAGTCTACTAGATCTTTATATACTTTTTTCTCTTCAGTGGTCAATTCTTCTAATTCATCTATTTTTTGTTTAATTTCAGTAGCTTTTTGTTCTAAGTCTGTTGTATAAGCTGTTTTTGCTTCTTCTATTTCTTTAATAGAGCCTTGATTTAATAATCTATTAAGATCATTGATGCCACTTTCAACAATATCAGAAACACGTTTTTCTAGTCTAGCATCATTAATATTTTCTTCTACTTTTGTTGCTTGTTCATTCACTCTATTAATCAATTCCGTTTTTTCTTCAGGAGTTAATACGAGTTCATTAATTTCTTCTATAATTCTTTCTTTTTCTAGGTTATATTCATTAAGTTTAGATTCTTTATAGGTAATTAGAAACTCTCTATTGAGTTTTTCTGTTGCCTGCTCGTATTGATAATCTACCCCATCATTAGATTCTTCACTACTAATAAGAGTTTTAGCTGCATCATAAATTTGATCTATTTGTGCTTTATGTTCATCTTTTTTATCTTTAGTTAAATTAGAAAGTCCATCTACTCTTTCTTTTAAAGCTTCTTTATCATCAAATAGTTCTTTATTTCTCTTATCTGCGTAGTCTTCAAATTTTATTGTTGCTAGTTTTTTTCTCATATTATCTAGCGCAACATTATAGACATCTTGGCCAATTGCTTTATTATAAGATACTTCAATACCGTCAGCGCCATCTTTGAATAATAAATCTATTTCTTGTTTTCTTAAAGTTTTTTTATCAGGATCTAGATTTTCTAATTCATCTATTTCTTGGTTAATTTTATTTTTTTCTACTTCTAATTGTTTTTTCATTTGTCTTCTTTCACTATCATTTAACCCAGGAAATTCGACACTGGTTGGGTTAGACATTAATTTGTCATTTTCTTTAATAGTTAATCCTACTGTTGTTTTTTCATCTGAAAGTTGACTGTCTAAAATAGTAACGCTTCCATCTTTTTGAATTGGATATTCATTACCCTTATAGTACACAAGTGTCCCTTCAGCATAAGTAGTTCCATTAGCCTTTTTAGGTGTTACTTTAATATTCCCTCTATAATCTTGTATCACATCTATATTATGAATAGGTACTGTTTTATAGCCTGGAATGGTAATTTCTACTTTTTCTGATACATCCTTATTTCCTTCTTTAATAGTCATTTGTGTAGTTAAATCATACTCTGGAAACTCACTTCTAGGAATTTCAATGATGCCTTGAGGATTGACTGTATATTGTTTTTCTATACCATCAAATTTTACAATACTACCATTAGAGTATACTCTATCAATATCAGTTCTAGGTGTTATTCTGTGTGGTCCTCCTATATTGGTTGACTGCTTATATGTAATAGGACTTGTTTGATAACCATTCACTAACATATTATAAGGATTTGACTTACCTTTTCCGGTTTCTCTAGTATAAGCATTGCCTATAGTATCATATCTTGGAAGAGTGCTTTTTTGAACTGTTACAGTTCCTTGGTTATTAAGAATAAGTGGGTTATTAATACCCGGTAAGTATAGTTCTGTTCCTTGTGCATATTTCACATTGCCACTTTGTAGTGGTGTAAATGTATATGCAGTACCACTACTAGTTACATCCACTTTATTGAGTTTCTCTGATGTGAAGTAACCATCTGTTTCTAATGCTTTTATAAATACTTTATCGTAATGGTCTCCTGTTGCACTTGACATAAAGAAATTCATTTTTGAAGTATTAGTTATATTCAATAATGGAACATCCATTTTTATGATTGTATTGTTATTATTAAAAGTATATGTTGTGATTCTTGTTGTTGCATTATAGTTGATGTCTAATTTTACTTTTTTATCTCTAAAATATGCAAATGCCCCAAATTCTATCGCTTTTCCAGTTGTTGCTGAGCCATTTCTTTTATTATTTCTTGCATAAATAGCTGGCACTTTATAAGGATCTGCAGAGCCATTTTTATAGGTGTCTAGTACGAGCATACTACCATTTATAGGTCCTTCCATAAGTCCTCTAAATCCATTGTTATATAGACTTCCGTAATTACTTTCAGTAAAACCAAAGATAACACCATCAGCTGGTATACCTCCAATTGCAATTTCTAATTCTAGTTTTACATTAAAGTTATACTTTGGACTAAGTTGATCTTTATAGTATAAATATCCGCTTTTATAGGTACCATAGTCCATCAATCTGAATCTATTATCATCCACTAATTTAGTTATACCAAAAGTTCCAAAATAATCTTTTGAAGTTTCTGTGTTAGTAATTCTTCTTCTATACTCTGATCCATCAGTATCCATGTATGAATCTGGTTCAGCAGCTTTTGTAGCGCCACCTGTGAATACAAATAACAATAATAATACATTTAGAATCACAATCAATTTCTTTTTCATATTTCCCTCCATTTTGTCTTTTATTTTTTATAAAAATATTAAATTAATTGCTTGATTAGAATAATACTTGCTGGGTATTTTTTATGATTTATAGTGCATACCATTTACTTTTAAGAAAACTATTTTTATAGTTGTACTCATGTGTTTTTCACTTTATTATAATTTAATTTATTACCATAAATAGGTCCAAGGTACCCATTTTCAACTTTATTACTATTTTTAATAACATATCCTGATTGACTAGTTCTTGTTAAAATCATAATTCCTAAAATAAAAGTTAAATTCCTTATAAAAATAGTTTTCTTACTTTTCATCATATGCCCTCTTTCATATTAATGATAGTAAAAAATACTTTTTTTTGTTTGTACTTGTTCCAAGATGCAGCTAACTTGTTCCAAAACACACTTATTAAGTGCAACATAAACTAACTGTCTAAATTTATTTATACTATTTTTATAGTCTTATTAGACACATAAGAACAAAAAAAAAGATAATTATCCTTAAAGAGAATAACTATCTTTCTTAAAATCTATTTAATTAAATGATACAGTTTAACCTAACGCAACATCCAGAATCATCATAATGGCAAATCCAATCATAAATCCTAAGACTGCATGATGTCCATGATCTTTTGAGTCTTTATTTTGAGCAGCAGGTATTAATTCTTCTACTACAACATAAATCATAGCTCCTGCAGCAAACGAAAGCGCATAAGGTAACAATGCTTCCATAGATGACACAAGCAATGCTCCAATAACTGCCATAATAGGTTCTACAAGTGCTGATGCTTGTCCATAAAAGAAAGCTTTTCTTCTACTCATTCCTTCTTGTCTTAAAGGAATAGATACTGCAGCTCCTTCTGGGAAGTTTTGGATTCCTATACCTATTGCAAGAGTTAACGCAGCAATGGTTGCTGCTACTATTGCAGTTTTCGTATCACCTTTATTAATAGCTCCAAAAGCAACCCCTATAGCAAGCCCTTCAGGGATATTATGTATAGTGATTGAAAAAACTAATAAGATTGTTTTTTTAAGTCTTGTAGGTATACCTTCTGTTTCTCCATTAGAACCAAAGTGCATATGAGGAATAATTTTATCTGTTGCATAAAGGAATGCACCACCTACTAAAAAGCCGATTACAACAACTAACCAAGGGGCAAGCCCTCCGTTTTTTTCAGCCCATGCAATGCCTGGATCAAGTAAGCTCCAAAAACTAGCAGCAACCATCACACCAGCAGCAAACCCATAAATTACATTTAATGTTTTTTGTCTAATATTTTTAGCAAAGAAAACTAATCCTGCTCCAAGTGTTGTAACAAACCAAGTAAAAATCCCTGCTATTAGTGCCTGTTGCCACGTTTCTAGTCCTACAAACCAATTCATACTTTCATACTCCTGTTTTTTAGTTTTTATCTTTTCCTATAAAAGATTATTCTTTTTCATGTTATTTGTCAATCTTTTTTATCTATATTAACCAATAATCGGTAGGACAATAAGGGTTGCAAATCCAAAATAGATTACTAATGCAACTAAGTCGTTAATGGTACTAATAACAGGACCTGATGCGGCTGCTGGATCTATTTTTAGTTTAGTTAAAACAAGGGGAATTAATACACCAAACATGGATGATAAAATCATTGAAAAGACTAATGATAAGGCAATTGCTAAACTTAAAATAGCAGGGGTTACATTTTTACCCATATCAAATGTTGTTAAAGATAAGAATACCCATGATAATAAAAACCCTAAAATACCTATAATTAAAGCATTGGTGATCCCAATTAAGACTTCTTTTCTAACATGTTTCTTTCTTAGTTCTTTAGTTTCATGAGTTTTATTATGAAGCACTAATATTGTCACCGCAATCGCTTGTGTTCCAATATTACCAGCCATTCCTAAAATAAGAGGTTGGAATAAGACAAGGGCAGCGATAGCATCTATTGTATCAGAAAAGACTGATAGTAAAAGTGCTATAACAAGGTTTAAGACAATGGATGCAAGTAACCAAGGCAGTCTTTGTTTCGCTCTTATAAAAGGGTTACTTGATTCATCATAGTCCCCAACTGCGACAAACTTATCAATATTAGATTCATATTCTAGTGCCATTTCTTCTAAAATATCATCTGCGGTAATAACGCCAATTAATGCTTCTTCTTTGTTTAATACTGCTAGGACAGATATATCATAATTACTAATTTTATTAATAGCTAAAGCTAAAGTATCATCTTCTAAGACATATTCAAAATTAGTTTTTATAAATTCTGATATCTTTTGATTCTTTCTAGCAACAATCAAATCCTTTAATGAAATAATACCAACAATTTTATTTTCTTGTTGAACAAAAAGTGTATCTATATAATCATTATCAGAAACATGGGTTGTTAGATACTTCATAGCTTCTGATACTTCATAATCATAAAGTAAAACTAAATAATCACTACGCATAACAGAGGCAGCTTTTGTTTCATCGTATTTAATTAATCTTTCTAATTCTTTTCTTTTATTACTGTCTAATAATTTAAATAATTGATCTTTATCTTCATCATTAAATTCTTCAAATAATGGTTTAAGATCCGCAGGAGATAAATCTTTTAAGAGTAATTGTTTCTTATTTTCATCTAATAAGGTGAAAAATTCGATTGCGACTTTTGCCTCAAGCTCAATAAAGACATCATCTATCATATTTGATGGCATTGCTTGAATCATTATTTTCTTTTCTTCTATTTTACTCTCTGTAAATAGTTTCGCAATATCCACTGCGTGCATTGTTTGTAATTTTTTTGTTATTTGATGTTTAGTTTGTTTATGATTCATTTTATGCCACCCCCAATAATATAGTTGCTAAGCCAAAGAAGATAACAAGACTTAATATATCTACTAATGTTGTAATAAATGGACCTGAGGCAACTGCTGGATCTAATTTAAATTTATTTAATGTAACAGGAATCATAAAGCCTAAAACAGGTCCTATCACAACTGATAATAAAAGGGCTAATCCTACTACTAATGAAACCATAAAGGGTTGATCCATTTTAAAAATATGAGCTAAAAAGTAAGTAATAACAGCTGATGTCATACCTAAAATGATACCATTAATCAGTCCAGTTAGTATTTCTTTACTTCCATCTTTAAAAGTAGATTTATCTTCTTGGTTTAACTTTCTTAAAGTAACAGCTAAAGTTTGAGTTGCTACATCACCTGATGCATCTAGAATAAGAGGTTGGAAAAGAGAAAGGATCGTTACTGATAAAATAACTTCTTCAAACATAGAAGATGCTAAAGCAATTGGAATAGTTGCTAGTAATAAGATGACTAGCCATGGCAATCTATGTAAAGAGGCTTTTAAGATGTTTTTATCTTCTGTATCAGTAATAGCTGATAGTTTAGCAAAGTCTTCTTTAGCTTCAATTTCATAGGCTCCAATGGCATCATCTAGTGTGATGATCCCAATGAGGTTTTCTTCATCATTGCAGACTGCAATTTCGTATAAACCATATTCACGCATGATGTGAATTGTCTTATCAATATCATCTTTATCTTTTATATATGGGGTTTCTGTTAATAGGGTGTCAATTAAAAGAGGTGATTTAGCTTTAATCAGTTCGTTTAATTTAACTGTTCCTAAGTATTGCTTATTTCTTGTAATAAACATTGTAGTAATACTTTCGACTAGTGGAGCTTTTTCAATTAAGATTTTTAGGGCTTGTTTAACATCTGTTTGACTTTCTATTTCTACATACTCAAATGTCATTAAAGATCCGGCTTCATCTTCATCATAGTTAAGTAGTTTTTGATATTCTTCTTTTTCTTCTAAAAGATTAAGAATAGCTTCTTGTTCTTTGTCTTCTAACTCGTCAATAATATCAACCGCATCATCAATATCCATTTGATCTAATACATTTTTTTGTCTTAGAATATCAAGTTCGGTAATTAATTTAGCACTATCTTCTGAATCTAGATAAGTTAAAAGTTCTGATAGTTCACTGTCTTTTAAATAATGTAAAAGTCTTACTTGATCAATAAAGTCTAGTTGTACTAATGCTTGAGCTTGATCATGTGGATGGAGTTTGATAAACTCTATATAGGCTTTTTTAAATTGTTTTTCATTGATATATTTATTTATCATAATTAATTACCTCCCATAGACTTTTATTATAACAAAAATTCACGTATTTATCCGTACATAGTTTAAAGTTTATATAATCGATTCATTCATTTTATCGTTACGAGTGAAAAAAGCTACGCCCTTTAATCTAGGGTATAGCTTCTATTTTATTTTTTCTTAGTTAAAACGCCATCAATCATGACATATACTTCATCACAATAATCAGTTAACCTTTCATCGTGGGTGACCAGAATAGTTGCCTTTTTATATTTTTTAGTTTGTTCAGATAAAATTTTAATCACTTCAAAAGCTCTTTTAGTATCAAGGCTTGCTGTTGGTTCATCTGCGAAGATTACAGAAGGTTCATGATATAAAGCCTTTGCAATCGCAACCCTTTGTCTTTCCCCACCTGATAATTCATTAGGATACTTTTTAATTAATTTATAAACATCTAGACTTTCTAAAAGAGATTTAAACCAGTCATTATTTCTTTTAGTCTTAGATATTTTATTATAAATAGTCATTTGTTCCTCAACAGTTAAAAATGGAACAAGGTTTGAATTTTGTAAAATAAAACCTATTTTTTCAAATCTAACTTTTGATTTTTGTTTTACATCTAGAGTACTAAAAGGTTTACCATCAATTAAAACTTCTCCTGTGGTTGGTGTTTGTAAACCACCTAGGATAGTTAAAAAGGTTGATTTACCTGACCCTGAAGGTCCAATAATTGCGATAAGTTTTCCTTCTTCTGCGCTAAATGTTGTATTTTTAAGTGCTTGAATCACTTCGCCATTTGCATCAAAGTTTTTTGTTACATTTGTCATTTCAATAATTTTTCTCATTTTATCACCTACCCAATTGCCTTTAACGGATCTATTTTAATAATTGATTTAACTGAGAAGACACCACCTAAAACTGCAAACATAAAGAAAGCAAGTGTCGTATATAAATAGAAGTAATAATTAGAGGCTAGAGGCACTTTACTCTTAAGAGCAAAAACAGAGATGATTGTTAAAATAAAGCCTATTAAAGCTCCTATAAATACGATTAGAATAGTTTGTATAACAACTGAACTTCCAATATATAAGTTAGAAATACCCTGTGCCTTCATTACACCAAACATGCTTGATTTTTGAATGGTTAAAACATAGATGAAAATACCTAAAACAAAGGCAATAATCACAATTAAGAAGACAATCATTAAACTAAAGGTTAAGACTTGCGCACTATACCCAGGTAGTTTATAGGCAAATTCAGAAAGGCTGTAGAAAGTTAGGCCTTCTACGTTGTTTTTTTCTCCTTTAATGAAAATTGCATTAAAGTATCCTTCTGTGGTTTGTTGATTGAATCGATAGTTTTTCCATGTTTGTAAGTTAGCATAAATGATAGGGGCTGTTTGATACGTGGAATTATTAGTGAATCCTACTATTTTAAGTTTCATTTCACTATTAGAAAAGCCTATTTCATGACCTATTTCATATCCTAAAGATTTTAATTTACTGTCTACAATGATTTCATTTTCTTTTAAGGCTTTGGTTTCTCCAGGAATAAAAAATGAGATGTTTTCAATACCAAATACATAGACTTCTTCTTTGGTATCCTTATTTGTTATATTGTTATTAAAAATAACTGCTGGAAATAATCCTAACTTTTCTTTTGCTTCATGACCATTTACTAAATTAAATTCTTTGTCTGTTAAAACTGACATCATGATATTGTCATTGGCATTTTCACTTAAGACAATATAGTTTGTTTTAGTTTTATCTAATCCGTTTGTATAAGATGATGCTAAGCCGTATGCTAGTGCAGTTAAGAAATACACTAAATAAGTAATTAACACAATCAATAATATAATGAGACTGAATTTTAATTTATTAAACTTCATTTCTTTATATGCTAAAAACATAATTTTCCTCCTGTTATAATTTTAATTTGACACTCTTATATTCTAGTCGTTTTTTATGATATTGCAACTACTTCACTTTTTATAAAAACTCATCTATGGAAGATGAGTCTTTTATTTAAGCTTTATTTATTTTAATTAATTTTGATTCTAAAAGTGTTTTCTTATCAATATAAGGAACTGTATAGTCAGTTTTTGTAAAGTTTTCTTTTTTCTTTAGATTAGCTAGTCTCATATCTAGTAGTTCGATTGCTTGATCTAATGTTCTATTTCCTACAATTTTAAAGAGTACTGGAGTTGAGTCGTGCATTTTTTTATCACTCATATCTACAATTGAATATTTTTCTTTATCTATTTTATTTGGATCAAGATTAATATATAAATCAATGACATTTCCATGAATCCAAACTTTGGCGATTGGGTCTTTTTTATGCATGTATCTTTCATTTCTCCAAGAGTCTCTAATCGTTACTTCTTCATAACTTAAGATATGGTTTTTTAGTGTACTAAATCTTTCTTGACTTTCTTTTGGGGCTTGATGCAGTCTTGCCACAAAAGAATAATTGTATCTAATATAAAGTCCATCATCTTCTAAATCAGTAACAGGTGGAATAACTACTTTTGGCTTTTCATCTACTACTAAGACTTGTTTTGTTTCAGTTTTTTGTATAGGCACTTCTTCTTTTTTCACTTCAACTGGTTCTTTTTTAATTTCTATTTTAACTTCATGGACAGTATTTTCTTGACTTCTTAATTCTTCTTTTTGTTCTTTTGTAATAGGTTGTTTCTTTTGTCCTTTTAGTATCAAGTATATCAAATAAATAAGAAGGATTGCGACAATAACTGATAGTACAACAATGATAATTATCTTGATATCCTCAGGTATAGTTAAAAATAGTAATGGTAGAACAGTGGAACTCATTTTTAATTTATTTCTCATTTTTTTCACCTTTTCCTTTTATTGTTTTAAAATATTATATCTTTGGTTATAGTTTACATTTTTTCATTAGTTTTATTGTCTATATGTTCCAAAATGCAGGTTACATGTTCCAGATTACATATTTATAGTGTATTTTCTAGGTTTGTATCTAGTATCAATGGAAAATAAAAATACTTTCATATCATATTTGACACTTTATATTTATAAAAAGATTGGGTTAAGACTTCATATTAGGTGGATGATAGTTCTTCAATTAATGAGTATCTATATAAAAGAAAAAAGCACCTTAAGTGCTTTTTCTTAATCTAAATTATTTAGATTCTTTTTTTTCTAAAACAAGTTGACCTTTGTAATAACCACTGTTTGGAGTAACTCTATGTGGTAAAGTGAATTCACCTGTTTGTGGGCAAACTACTAACGCTGGAGCACTTAATTTAAAGTGTGTACGACGTTTTCTTTTAGCTGTCTTACCTGTTCTTCTAAACGGAACTGCCATCTACTAATACACCTCCTACTGTTTTAAAGTAGATCTTTCAAATTCTCAAAAGCGCTATTTACTTTTTTTTCTTCAAACTCTTCGTGAGAAGCATCTTTATGAAATACTGAGTAAGGCTTTTCAGATAGGATATAAGCGAATATAATTGGATCTAAATCCAAGGTTTTTTCAAGTGCATAGTCTGCATCATCATGTTCACCAAATATAATTGTTTCTGAAAAATCAAGTGGTGTAATGACTTCTTTTAATGTCAATGCACATGCAAGCGAAGCATCTGTTTTAACATTAATCTTAACTATACAATAGTCAAGGCGTTTTTCAATTGTGCCTTTAACAAATACATGGTCTAAATTAAGAATTTGGTGACTTTCCTTAATATATGAGCTTAAGTTAAGTTCTTCTTCAAATGGATATATATCTGGTAAGGTTTGTAAATCAAGTTTCATGGTTTCACCTCAACGAAATTATTATACCTAATCTAAATACTTTTGTCAATATATAACTATGGTTATCTCTAGTTATTTTATTTTATAGGTTTCTATTTTAAATGCAGTGCCTGTTTTCTTATTTTATTGAATTGAAAGAGTCACTTCCAGTTATAAAATACCTGGAAGCTATCTTGTTTTTATTGTTTTTGTTTCTTGTCTATTCTATAAATTATTTTTTCAACTTTTTATAAGATGCTTTCTAGATTTTTCAAAATACATTTTTTAGCCTTTATATAAAATAAAAAGAGAATATTTTTGGTATTCTCTTTTTGTGTAATGCTATAATAGTTTAATTTTAGTGTTCAATATTTTCTAGATATGCTTCGTATTCTTCTTCAGTTAAAAGTTCATTAACTTCATCTAAATTAATGTCACTTAGTTCTAAGATTGCTTCTTCTGATGCCATCATATCATATGAACTTGGGTTATCTAAGATATCTTTATTTACTTTTGTAATAACGCCGCTTACAGGTGAAATAAATGTTCCTGTTGTTTTAGTACTTTCGTACGATCCGAATCCTTCATCTTTTAAAACTCTCGTGCCTTCTTCTGGTAAATCTAAGAAATTTAAAGCTCCAATATCAGCGAGTTTAAATGATGTTAATCCAACTTTTGCTGTATTTCCTTCTATTTTAATCCAAAGATGATTTTTATGAAATTTTTTCATTTTAATTGCCTCCTAAAGCGTAATAATTCCTTCTTGTAATAATTCGTAAATATCATTATTATCTGCATCTATAATATAATCAGATATAGAAACAGTATCTAAAACATTTTTAATACCTTCTTTAGTATAAGGTATTCTTCTAAATTTTTCCGTAAATTCGCTTAGATTATCTTGTTTATGGAAAAAATCTCCTTTTAAACTTAATTCTTCTAAAACACCTTTATTGATTTCTAACAAGGCTTCAAGACTACCAAACTTAAATCTTCTTTTAAGTATTTTATTATGTTTGGGTTGTAATCTATAAATCCATTCTTCAGAGGCGTAATATTTAGCTTCTTCTTGTAACATTTCTACTTCTTCTGGACTGATTTCATATACTTGGTCAGTTAACTCTTTTTTCAAGTGAGCAATTAATTGTTCTTGTGTCATGCCGTTTAAGTAAGGTTTTAAATTAACAACTCTAGAGCGAACACTTTCTATCCCTTTTGAAATCAGTTTTTCGTCACTTGGACTAATCGCACGAACCATTGTTTCTACATCACAATCATATAAGAGTGTTCCGTGCATGATCATGCCGTTTTCGTTTTGCATGAAAGATGTGCCTGAAACTTTTTTGCCTTCAAATAAAATATCGTTTCTACCACTAAATTCCAGGTTAATACCAAGCGGTTTAAAGGCATCAACTACTTGTGTTAGGTAGTCTTTAAAACTAAAGTTTTTATCTTTTTTCTTAGTAACGATTGTAAACATGGTATTTCTATGATCTGCATAAACACAACCACCACCAGTAGGTCTTCTGTATAGCGGGATATTATGTTCTTTTAAATAGGCTAAGTTAACTTCATTTTCTATCACTTGATTTTTACCAACAATAACACCGCTGATTTCCCAAGTAAAAAAGTATGATTCTCCTTCTTTTAATAAATGATTTAATACATATTCTTCTAATTTAAAATAGAAAAATGGTTTAAGATTTCCTTCGTTATGATGTTTAACTAAAATCACTTTTGGTCACTTCCTCTTCATGCATTAATTATAACATTTTTAGTTTTTATTCTTATTTTCTTGTTTCAATATTACTTTATTAAACGTATTTTCGTTTATAAATAGTATTTCTAATTTGTATTAAGTCTCTTTTTATATTTTAAAACTATTTTTTCGTTTCAGTTTCATTTATACCATAATAAGCATTTTTTAATATTTCTTTCATGTCAGAAACTAAAGGTAATCTTGGATTTGCAGTACTACATTGATCCTCATAAGCAAGATAAGCTATTTCTTCTATTTTATCAAAGTACTCATTTTCACAAATATTTTGATCCATAAAACTCATTTTAATATTTAAAGAAACAGCTAAGTCGTAACATGCTTTGGCAAACATTTGAACCCCTTCTTGAGTTGTTTTAGGCTTTAATCCTATTTCGACTGCTAATTCATAGTATCTTTCATCGGCAATATATGATTGATACTTAGGCCATGTAGAAAGTTTATTAGGTACTGTACCATTATATCTGATGACATACGGTAGTAAGATTGCGTTAATTCTACCGTGTGGAATATGGAAATTACCTCCTACTTTATGCGCCATTGAATGACTGATACCTAAAAATGCATTACCAAATGCCATACCGGCCATCGTTGATGCATTATGCATTTTTTCTCTTGCAAGAAAGTCATTTCCATTATCATAAGCTTTCTTTAAGTATTTAAAAACTAATTTGATTGTTTGGATAGCAAGTGCATCTGTATAATCACTTGCTAGAACAGAAACATAAGCTTCAACTGCATGAGTTAAAACATCCATTCCTGTATCAGCTGTAACACTTTTTGGTTGAGTAAGAGTAAGGGCTGGGTCAATAATCGCAACCGTAGGGGTTAATGAATAATCTGCTAATGGATACTTTTTATGGTTTTTAGTATCTGTAATCACTGCAAATGGTGTAACTTCGCTTCCTGTTCCTGATGTTGTAGGTATACATACAAGTTTTGTTTTTTTACCTAGCTCTGGATATCTAAATGCTCTTTTTCTAATATCCATAAATTTTTGTTTTAGATCATTAAAGTCAATATCTGGGTTTTCATAAAATAACCACATAGCCTTAGCAGCATCCATAGGAGATCCACCACCTATAGCTATAATTGTATCCGGCTCAAAGGATTTCATCAATTGATACCCCTTTAAAACGGTCTCTAGTGATGGGTCAGCTTCTACATCACAAAATAGTTGAACAGATACGTGATTTCTTCTCAGTTCTAATTGATCTGTTACTTTTTTTACATATCCTAAATCAACCATCATTCTATCAGTAATGATGATTGCCTTAGTGACATCATGCATTTGTCTAATATACTCAATGGAGTCTTTTTCAAAATATATTTTAGAAGGTATTTTAAACCATTGCATATTATTTTTTCTCTCTCCTATTTTTTTAATGTTAAGAAGGTGGATTGCTGATACATTATCACCGACAGAATTGTTACCATACGAGCCACATCCTAAGGTAAGGGAAGGGATAAATCTATTGTATATGTTACCTATGCCTCCAAATGTTGCAGGTGAATTCGCAATAATTCTAATTACTTTAAGTTTCTTCCCAAATGCTTTAATAACTTCTTGGTCGTTAGAGTGAATCACTGCACTATGCCCTAATCCATTAAACAGAACCATTTGATTAGCAAGTTCTATTCCTTCTTCTGTACTTTTAGCTTCTAACACCGCAAGAATAGGAGATAGTTTTTCTCTTGTTAAAACCTCTTTTTGCCCTACTTCTTTACATATAGCAGCTAGTATAATTGTATTTTCTGGCACATCTATTTTAGTTTCTTTAGCAATCCATAAGGCAGATTTTCCTACAATATCAGGATTAAGTTTTTGTTCTTTTGAAAAGGCAAATTTTTCTATTTTAGTTTTTTCTTCATTATTTAAAAAGTATACACCATATCGTTCAAGTAGTTGAACAGTCTCTTTATACACTTCTTTATCGATAATTAATGCTTGTTCAGAAGCACAAATCATTCCATTATCAAATGCTTTTGACATAACTACATCATTGACTGCTTGTTTGAGCAGTGCTGTTTTTTCTATATATGCTGGAACATTTCCTGCTCCAACGCCTAGTGCAGGTTTACCGCATGAATACGCAGCTTTTACCATGGCATTCCCACCTGTTGCAAGAATGGTTGCAATATCTTTGTGATTCATTAAAAGACTTGTTGCCTCCATTGAGGGTGTTTCAATCCACTGGATACAGTTTTTAGGAGCGCCTGCTTCAAGTGCTGCTTCATATACTATTTTTGCTGCTAGCATGGATGATTTTTGAGCATTTGGATGAAACGCAAATATAATTGGATTTCTTGTTTTTAGTGCAATTAATGATTTAAAGATTGTCGTTGATGTAGGGTTTGTTACTGGTGTGATTGCACAAATTACGCCAACCGGATCTGCAACTAAAGTAATACCAGTTACTTTATCTTCTGATATAATACCAACAGTTTTTAAATGTCTCATATGATTAATAACATATTCAACTGAAAATAAGTTTTTAGTAGCCTTATCCTCAAAGACTCCTCTTTTGGTTTCGTCTATTGCAACCTTAGCTAAAATGCCATGAGCATCTATAGCAGAAACAGAGACCTTGGCAACTATATGATCAACATCTTCTTGTGTCAAATCATAATATAGATCCAGTGCCTTTTTTCCTTTTAAAACTAGCGAATCAATTGTATCTTTTAAAGATAAATCTTTTTCTTGCATGTTCTTCTCCTATTTAGTTTTATTTTTTGAATTGTTTATGTTAATTACATATTAACATTGTTATTTAAAATATTCCACAATAGCTTTAAAATAAAACGTTTTCATTAACGAAAAAATAAAAAGCACTTTTAAAGTGCTTTCATTATTTAGAATTATCTTTTACTAATCCCAACTCAATTAATTTTTCTCTACTAAGAAATGGTAACTTATAATCATTAGGTATATATTCTAAATCTTTATATGTTTTATTTTCTAAATAAATATCAATTAGTTCTTTTGTATATTCTAATAATCTAGGTCCATTAACAACTAATAACGATGGTGTTGTTTCATGCATTTTTGCATATGAAACATCTTCTAATTTATATTTTGTATCAGTAAAATCTTCAGCCTTATGATTAAAGTATACTTTAATGTTTTCCCCGTGAATCCATAGTTTAACAATAGGCTTGTTTTTATACATGAACCTTTCATATTTCCAAGAATTTCTAGTATCAACATCTTTATAACTTAATAGATAATTTTTTAATTCATTATATCTTTCTTTTGTCAGTTCAGGTGCTTGATGTAATCTTGCTTGAAAACCATAGTTATATTTAATAAATAAACCCTGCTTTTCATCACCGTCACTCAAAACTGTTTCATTTAAATTATCCTCAGCAATTGTCTTAGTTTCTATTTCTGTTCTTGAAATATTGTTTTCATGATTAGGTTCTCTCACTATGCTTTGTTTTTTTCTACTTATTATTATGTATATAAATAATATAATAACAATTCCGCCAAGTATCCCCATAACCATATTAAGTGTCCCCTGGTTAAAATACAATTGTGTCATTATCATTTCGCTCCTTTTTTAGCCTTTATAATCAATGCGATTTGTAAGCCTATTAGAAGAGTGAAAATTGATATTGCAACCCATGATATAATTTTAATTGTTGGGTTATCTTCTGATAATTTAGCATTTTCTTTTTTACCATTTTCCAATGATTTTTCAACAATCTCAGGATCATTATAGTTTTTTTCGTCTATGCCATTGACAATTTTATCTATTATTTTAGTTTGCTCTTCAGTTGGGTTACCTCCAAACTCTTCTTCTAGTTTTTTTCTAATTTCTTCTTTTTTAATTTGAATATCTACTTTTACTTCTAATTCATCATTTAATTCTAAAATTTCGTCTTTATCTGAAGCTTCTTCAATTTTTTTAATGTACTCTTCAATAATCTTTTTAACTCCTTCAGAAGTATTTTCATTTACTTTTTCATTGATTAATTTAATTTGCTCTTGTTTTATATATTTCAAAATTTCTTCATTTCCTAATACTAAAAGTGTATCGTGTTCGTGATAGTTTTTTTCATTAATTGTATTAATAAATGTTTCTAAGATAGTTTCTATATCCGAGTTCATTTCGTCTTTATACTTTTCTTCTAAAGCAGTCTTAATATTATTTTTAGTATGGATCATTGCAATTTCAACATATGTTTGCAAATCAGTTTTACCTGATTCAAGCACTTCATTAACTTTGTCATCGCTAAATAAGACTTTTATTTTACTTACATTATCATTGACTATTTTTTCTAATTCAGTTTCAAGGTCAGTTCTTCCTGTTAAGTCATAAATAAACTGAGTCAAATCATTGATTGCTAAGACCTGTTTTACAGTGTATTTAATTTTACTAATATACAAATCTTTAAGACTTTGTCTTTCAGTTTCAAGTTCTAGTTGTTCTATTTCTAATTTAAATGCATCAATCAAGCTTAGGCTTAAATTTTTTACAACCAAATTTTCATTTGGAATACTAGCATGTAGTTCATCCAATAATTCATCTGTTGATGTCCTAGTGGTAGTTATAATGCCCGCATAATAAATATCATGGTTCTCATTTTCTAATATTGATTTAATGTATATATGATATTGAGTTTGAGGGGCTAAACCATCATAACTGAATCCTTTCCATCTTTGATCTGCATCTAATGGCGTAACTTTTTCCTCAGATAGCAAGTACTTTAATCCTCTATCTTTAAATACAACTAAACGACTTCCAATACTTTCTGGCGCTTCTATCGTATATTCAAAAACAATAAATTCATATTCTAGATGTATATAAGCATATCCATTACTGATTTCAGTTTTATTGTAATTTGAATCGTTTATTTCTGCTAATTCAACACTTACCTTTACATTAGTATAATTCTTATATGAAAATACTACCTCACCTGTACTTATGTAAGTTGGCCTTTTAGTGATACTTAAATTATATTGATCTAAACTTATATTAGGCAGATTAATTTCTAGTTTTACTCCTGGAAATTCATTATTTGTTAAAGTAGCTAGGCCAGCAGTATTGCTAGTAGGCGCAGTAGAAATTGTTTTCGTATACTGGTTGTTATTAAAATCTGAAAGTTCATAATTAATTATTACTTTACCATTTTTTGATTCTTTTAAAGAATATGAGATATTTACATTTTCCGTTTCAATTTTACTATTATAAGTTTCCAATGTGTAATCATCTAACGATAATTTTGGCAATGCCTCTGTGTAAAAATGATCTGGATTTTCTGAGCTTATCCACTTTACTTCTCCTTCTAAAGTAACAGTAGGATTTTTAGTAATCTCATAAGTAAATTCACTCCAAATTATTTTCCCATCTTTTACCGCTAATCTCTGATTTGGATTATCAAAATTATATATATGATTAATTGATTCCTCATAACCAGTAGCATCTATATAATTACTTATGTCTTCACCTTCTGGAATTTTAATAGTAAGCGGTTTAGTCAGGTTAGCTCTAATTTGAACTTTTTTATCTTTATCAATATAAATCATTGGTAAATCTTCATTAGTTTCTTTTGCTTTATTATTTTCTGATGTAATATCACCTGTGATGATTGTAGTTCCTCGTAAAGCGGAAATTAAGCCTTTCTTTTCATCATCCTCAGGTTTAGTTTCAAGCGTATTATTCTTAAAACTAATATTTCCAACTGAGACGGTAGCGTCATCACTGTTTGATCTGAAAAAATCTTGAAAGCCTCCAACTCCATCTACAACAACATTATTCACTTCAACTTTTGAGTTTTTCATTGCATAAACTAGCATACTAGTTCTTGAGCTTTCACTATTCTTGTATTCAACATTTTCTATTTTGACAACTGAGTTATCATCAGCATAAAATACAGTTCCATCAATTGGTGTTGTTACATCGGTACCATTTTTAACTCTGTTCAAATCTATTACAATATCTTTAAATGTTATCTTAGTATCGCCTTCAATATTAAATATATTTGTATATGTTCCTTGATGTGGTCTAAAAAATGAAAACTTTACATTTCTATCATTTGGTTCTGATGCTATTGTAAACTCTTTATCTACATTTATCTTGTACGCCACATCAGCGGGAATTCCTACATTTCTCGTAATATAAATTACTCCACCTGCTGGAGGTAAGGCAGTAATTGCTGATTTTAAATCCTCATATAAAGTATTATCTACTTTAAACACTTGCTTATTATTATAATTATCATCTTCATCATTGTATTCATAATTTAATTTTTGTTCATTTAAATACGCTACAGTATCGTTCACTTTTTCATACTTGAAAGAAATAGAGGAAATTGAAACTATAAGTATTAAAACTGTCATTGCTAGAATCGATTTTTTTATCATATGTATCTCCTTTTTCACATTTTTATATAATAATTCTAGCATATGTCCAATTTCTTTTCCATAAAAAAGCATATAAATGAAATTATTAGGTTTACTTTTTTCACTTAAAGTGCTCTTAAAGGCTATTTTAGATGAATAAATCCTTTCTTTTTTGCACTTTTTTATACATTGAATTAAAACAAAAAAAGTGCTAGTCACAAGTTTTTATCAAAAACCTGCTTCTAGTACTTTTTTCACTTTTTTAAACTATTTAATTTTATGATATAGCAGTTTATACTCATTATACTTGTCAATATAGTATTTAACATCTTCTATAATTGGATAATAGATTTTATCAGTTGTAACAAGATTGCTTGTATCTTCATAATTTTTATATTTTCCATCAGCAATCATCGCTACTATTGCTGCTCCAAACGCTCCACCCTCATTAAGCTTTATAGTTTCAATTGGTGCATTTAAAATAGTTGCTAATAGTCTGATCCAACTTTCTGATTTAGTTCCTCCACCAATAATTCTAAATCTTTTAACCTTATCTAGTTTCATAGCAAGCAAACAGTCTTTAATTGAAAATGAAATACCTTCAATAACTGCTTTTGTTAAATCATCTCTTTTAGTTGAAAGATCAAATCCATAAAATAACCCTTTAGCATCTACATCATTGATAGTCCCTCTTTCTCCCATCAAATATGGATGAAAAATAATATTATTCTTAGGTCCATCAATAATTAAATCCATCTTTTTATAATTATCTTCCAGAATTGTTTCTTGAAACCATTTTAAAGAGGCTGTTGCCGATAAGACAACACCCATCTGATAATATCTTCCTCCAACATGTGTGAATCTATGAATTCCAGGAACCTTATCTTTTGGCAAATTATTAGAAACAGATAAGACAACACCACTAGTTCCTAAAGATAAATTAACTTCATCTTCTAGCACAGTATTAGTGCCAACAGCTCCAATGGCATTATCTGCACCACCGATAGAAACTTTAGTATTTTTACTTAAATATTTATCATCTAATGGATAACCAATAACAGTTTCTGGTTCATATACTTTGGGTAATATTTCTTCTTTTATTCCCAGTATATCTAGCATCTTTTTAGACCATTGTTTATTCTTAACATCATAATATAAAGTTCCAGAGGCATCTGTTGTATCTGTTGCGTAAACGCCTGTTATTTTGTATGCTAGATAATCTTTTGGTAATAATACTTTATATATTTTCTTAAAGTTATCAGGTTCATTATTTTTAACCCACAATAATTTAGATGCAGTAAAACCAGGAAAAGAAATATTTTCAGTATATTCAATTAATTTTTCTTTTGTAATAACTTCATTTAAATAATGATTTTCTTTAACACTTCTATTATCATTCCATAAAATAGCCGGTCTAATAATATCTCCATTTTTATCAACTAAAACTAAACCATGCATTTGCCCAGAAAAACTAAGAGCTCTCACTTTTTTTAAATCATTTGTTCTTGATAATTCTTTAATACAATCGTTAAATCCCTCAAACCAGTCCAATGGATTTTGTTCAGATGTTTGACATACATAGTTTACAGAATAATTTCTAGAAACTACCCCTAAAACTAGTCCATCATTATCTGTAAGTACTAATTTAACAGATGATGTTCCTAAATCTATTCCTAAATACATATACTAGCCTCTAAAAAGAATTTGATTAACAATCATCTCAAGGTATTCTTGTTTACCACTTTTCACATCTGGTTCTTGATTTTTTAATGCATGTTCTGTTAATTCTTCTAATGTAATTTTGTTATTTAGAATTTTTTGTCCAAATTCAGTATTAAATGATTGATATCTGTTTTCTTTAAAATTATCTAATCTTTCATCTTCAATAAGTTCAACAGCTTTTCTTAATCCTAATGCATAAGTATCCATTCCGTGAATATAGGCAAGTAATAAGTCTTCTACTGTATTAGATGGTCTTCTTGTTTTAGCATCAAAGTTTAATCCACCATCAGTAAATCCGCCAGCTTTTAAAACTTCATACATACATAAAGTCGCATCATATACATTAAATGGGAATTGGTCAGTGTCCCACCCTAATAATAAATCACCTTCATTAGCATCTATCGATCCAAATACACCTTCAATACGAGCAGTTGCGATTTCATGTTGGAAAGTATGTCCAGCTAATGTAGCGTGGTTCGCTTCAATGTTTAATCTAAAATCTTTTAATAAATCATTTTTTCTTAAAAATCCGATAGTGGTTGCTGAGTCAAAATCATATTGATGTTTTGTAGGTTCTTTTGGTTTCGGCTCTATATAGAAATCTCCTTTGAAACCGATTTTTCTACCGTAATCTCTAGATATTTTTAGCATAGTTGCTAAGTTATTTAGCTCAACATCCATTTTAGTATTAAGGAGTGTTTCATAACCTTCTCTACCACCCCAGAATACATAACCTGTACCACCAAGTTCATATGTAGCATCAATTGCTTTTTTTATCTTAGCTGCTGCTATGGCAAAAACATCTGCATTCGGACTGGTTGCTGCTCCTGTCATAAACATTTTATTAGTAAAGTTATTTGCAGTCCCCCAAAGTAATTTTTTATTATATTTCTTTTGAAGTTCTTTAATGTAACTTACCATGATATCAAAATTTTCAAAACTTTCTTTTAAATTTTTTCCTTCAGGTGCCATATCGACATCATGGAAACAGAAGTATTCTAAATCTAGTAAATCCATAAATAAGAATCCAAATTCAGCTTTGTTTTTATAAATTTCTAATGCTGTTTTCCCACCAAATTTTTTATCAGAGGTTGGTTGTCCAAATGGATCTGTTCCTTCAGCACATAAAGTATGCCAGTAGCTCATTGCAAATTTTAAGTGTTCTTTCATAGTTTTCCCATTAATTACTTCTTCTGGGTTGTAAAACTTGAATGCTAATTCGTTTTTACTTTTTGGACCTTCATACTTAATTTTTGAATGTTTTTTCAATTCTTCTATTGTCATTTTATTTTCTCACTTTCAATGTATTCGGCATAAGCCATTAAAAACGGTCCAATTGCTTTAGGATCATTATTTACTTTTTTCTCACTTAAATAATATTCTACAGTACCATTTCTTAATAAATTACTTTCTGGGCCCAATCCAGAAACTAAATTACAGTCTTGTAAATTATTATTTATTAATTTCCTAGAAACTAAATTTTTCAGATATTCTTTGCCTTTAATCAAGTATTTTTCACTTAATGCGCCTAGTCTATGCCCTTTTATCATTGCATAGATGAGCATAGCTGATCCACTTGTTTCAAGATAGTTTCCTTTAACATCTTCTCTATCAATCACTTGATAAATCAAGCCTTCCTTAGCATAAAGTAAGATTCCATCTATCGCTTGTTTTAGTTGTATTGCAAGTTTTTTATTCTTTTCTATTTCTAGAACATCTACCATTGCCATTAAAAACCAACCCATAGAACGACTCCAAAAATTTTTAGAGCATCCTGTTTTTGGATCTGACCAAAAAATAGTTTTTGTATCATCATATCCATGATAGTATAATTTTTTTTCTTTATTATATTGGTACTTCATATTTTCAAATTGTAGGTATACATCATTCAGTTTGTCGTTATTTTCTTTTAAGTATTTTGCGTAAAAAGGCTGACCCATGTAAAGCCCATCTAACCAAACTTGATTTGGATAAATAAGTTTATGCCAGAAACTTCCTTTTTCTGTTCTAGGATGATTTTTAAACTGTTTAAATAATGTTTCATAGGCTATTTTATATCTGTTTTCTTTTGTATATCTATAAAGATCCATTAAAGTATATCCTGCGCACAAATTATCAATATTATATTTTTCTAATTCATATCCTAACATTTTTCCATCTTCTGAAACATAGGCTTTAAAAAATTCATTTGAAAAGCTAAGATATTTTTTATTTCCGGTTACTTCATATAATCTAATAAAGGCATTTATCATAACAGCGTCATCATAACTCCATTTTAAAGTATATATATTATCAGAATTTATTTTATTGTATGCCCAAGCAGGTCTTTTAGGTGTTCCTTCAAACATCATTTTTTCTATATAAGTTTTTATTGTATCATCCAACTTTACTACCCTCTTTCTTTTCCTTTATATTCAAAGTATTTAAAAGTTGCTGTAGCACCATTTCTATAATCAAGGTCATGAACTGATAAAGTTACATATAATCCTGTAAACCCACCAGACAAGAAAGTAATTTTCTCATTGATATTTTGTTTGTTCCCATTCACAAGAATATCTACTAAATTATTTTCAGAAACTACTTCTAATACTACTTTAGTCTCATTAATAGGAGTGACTTTATCGTATAATGTAAATTCATTTGCTGATTTTTTAAAGTATCTTATACACTTACCTACTTTTTCATCGTATGTTAAATATGCATAAAAGAAATTTTCCGCATTGAGATATAAGCCAATTCCAGCCATTTGATTGAATCTTTCTGGGTTAAATTCTACTTCAGTTTTTGCAGTAAAATCATATGTTGTGATTCTTTTTCCAATTAAACTAATATCAAATAAAGACTGCATGGATTCTTGACTAATCATTTTTAGTCCATTACTTGTAACATCTAAAAAACTTAAATCATAGTTTCTTAGTGTATTCCATTCGTGGTGTAGTTTATGTTTGAAATCATCTTTGAAATCATGATTGATAACTTGCTTAACAGTTGATTTAACTTCTACAGTGTCATAAGGTAAATTTCCACCTTCTTTTAAACGCAGCCACCCATCTTTCAATATAACGCTTTGCAAAGCTGTTTCTCTTCCTAAAATAGCAAAATTATTTTCAAGTGGTCTTGTTGTTAAATGGAATATATACATATCACCATTATCCATTGTTATAAGAGAAGCATGTCCAGCACACTGAAGTTTTAATTCTGGATGATTTTTTGATGTTAAAAGTGGTGTTTGAGGATCTAGTTCATATGGTCCAAAGACGTTTTTAGATCTACATACTGTTACTTGGTGGTCTTTTCCTGTCCCGCCTTCTGCAGTAATTAGATAGTAATAATCATTTAATTTATAAATATGTGGTGCTTCTGTTTTTGCAGCTTCCGTGCCATCAAATATTTTTTTGTAAGTATCTATCAGTTTGTTTGTTTTTCTATCAAACTCTTGAATGATAATTCCTACGGATTTATTCGGTTCATGATGTCTATAATCCCAAATACAATTAAGAAGGTAGCTTTTTTCTCCATCATGAAATAGTGATGGATCAAAACCACTACTATTTAAATAAATTGGTTCTGACCATGGACCAGTAATTGACTTTGATTTAACTAAATAATTATGTAAATCTTTAAAGGGTCTTAAAGTACTTTTTACATCGGTGTATAGTACATAGAATTCACCATCTACATAACTGATTTGAGGTGCCCAAACACTACAGTCTCTCGGATTTCCTCTAAAATCTGACTTTGTAAGAATATCTGTTACATACTCATAATTTACTAAGTCTTTTGTTTGGTATATTCTAACACCTGGCATCCACTCAAATGTGGATACTGCTATATATATCGTGTCTCCTACTTTAACTGATGACGGATCTGGATTAAATCCTCTTAATACTGGATTAGTTACTAAACTCATTCTGCTTCCTCCTCAAATTTTGAACTATATGATTTAATACTATTTTCAATGTATAACTCTCTGTTATTTGGTTTAATATGAAATAACAAGTATTTAACCATTGTATCAACAGATTTAAACCCTTGTTTAAAAGGCTGTTGACTAATGGTTGCTAAAACTGTTTTATCTTTAACTGCGTTGATGACTTCAACTGTTTCATCAACTGTGATGATTTCAGGATTTTGATTGGATTCTTTAATTGCCTTGATTCCACCTTTAATTCCACCTGCGTTAAAGTAAACTAAATCTACTTTATTTTTTTCAAGATGATTTTTCACAATTTTATAGGATTCTAAGTTGTCATCTTGGTTTTCAAGAATGTCTATTTCAATATCTTTGCCTTCTAGACGTTCTTTAAATCCTTCTATTCTGCTTTTATGACCATCCTGTTTGACATTACCAGTCACAATAAGTATATTTTTAGCATCTTTTAAAAGCAGCGCTAAATCACCTGCCATTTGTCCATTCTGATAATAATCACATCCAATAAATGCAATTTTTCTAACATCAATATCACTATTTAGTGTAATTAAAGGTACTTCTAGTTTATCCAAGTAGTCAATGATTAATGGATCGTTAATTGGAGTTAATATCAGAGAATCAATAGTTTTGTCTAAGAGTTTATCAATTAGTTTGATTTGACTTAATGGGTTATATCCTTTCATTTCTTCGATGATAATTTCAATACCGTCGTTTTGATGTTTAAGTGCTGCCTCTTTTATTCCTTTTATAACATTTATAAAAAAATCATTCCCAATAGAATTAAGTACAATACCTATCTTATACTTTTTATTTGAATTAACTAATGCTCTTGCATAAATATTATGTTGGTAATTATTCTCTTTTGCAATTCTTAATATTTTCTCTTTAGTTTTTTTACTTACCCCGCCTCTATCGTGAAATACACGATCAACTGTTCCTTGAGAAACTCCTGCTAGTACAGCGATTTCTTTCATTGTTATACTCATAATAAACACCTCTTTCGTTTACGTACACGAACGCTATGGATATTATACAAGAGTGTGTTTATTGTGTCAAATAATTTCACATTTTTAAATTAAAACGAAGATAATCCATCCATTTTATTTCAAACTGATGCTATCTTCATTTAATTTTAGAAGTAAATTCTTTCTTGTGTCGTTTGATCAAATAGATACACTTTTTCCATATCAAAATCTATTCCTATTTCATCTTCTGACTGATAAATATTTCTAGCATGACTTTTAGCAATAAATTGATGCCCTTCTAAATCAAAATACACCAAACCAGATGACCCTAATAATTCATATTGAGATATTATATATTCTTTTCCTTTGGTAATAACTATATTTTCAGCTCTAACTCCAAAAACTATTTTTTTTCCTATATAATCATCAAGAGCTTTTTTATTTGTCTTAAACTGGTATATTTTTTTACCTATTTTAAGTTCTCTATCACTGATAACAGTTGCCTCTACCAAATTCATTGATGGAGTTCCAATAAATTCAGCAACAAATACGTTAGCTGGATCTTGATATATTTCTACTGGCGTTCCTACTTGTTGAATGTACCCATCTTTCATAATGACTATTTTATCAGCTAGTGTTAAGGCTTCCGTTTGATCATGAGTAACATATAATATAGTCGTTTTTAACCTATGATGTAAAAGTTTTAATTCTTTTCTCATGCTTTCCCTAAGTTTTGCATCAAGATTAGAAAGCGGTTCATCAAATAGGAATATTTTAGGGTTTCTAACCATTGCACGACCAACAGCAACTCTTTGTCTTTGTCCACCAGATAGATGTGCTGGTTTCCTATTTAAATACGGGGTAAGTCCTAAAATATCTGCTGCCCACAACACTCTTTCATGAATATAATCTGAGTTTTCTTTTCTTAAAGATAAACTGAAAGCCATATTATGATAAACAGTCATATGTGCATATAGAGCATAATTTTGAAATACCATTGCAATATTTCTATCTTTAGGTGCTAACTCATTCATTTTTCTATCATCCATTAAAAAATCACCCCTAGTAATTTCTTCTAGACCCGCAACCATCCTTAGTGTTGTTGATTTACCGCATCCAGATGGTCCTACTAAAACTACAAATTCTCCACTTTTAATAGACAAATTAAAATCATAAACGGCTTGTACACCATTAGGATAAACTTTATTTATATTTTTAAGTTCTATTTGCATACGCTTATTCCTCTTTTACTTTTTTTTCTAAGCATGTACTAAAAAGAATGACTGATAATAAATTTAAAGCAACACCAATTATAAGTATAGCAATAGATTTCTTTTTAGCACTGTCAAATACTATGTCTTGGAATTCTTTTGTATTTTCTATAATCAAACTGCTATATTTAAAAACTGAATAAGACAATAACATAAACACAATGAGTGTCATTACAAACATAAATACTGTATTTCTTTTTTTCAGAGAGAATGCATTAAACATTGTTATGACGCCAATGAGCGTAATACAAAATAGAATAAATCCTGTCACACTATATGTCGGTGACAGTGTAATAATTGCCTTAATATGTGATTCAAGAGTAATAGCTATTAAAAACCCTGATAAGAATAAAAGTAAAGATCCGATTTTCTTTCTATCTCTAATGATATTTTTAGGCAATTTTTTAATATAATTAATGCCTCTATTTATAATCTCTTTAAAACTAATTTTCTTAAGTTTATTATCTAAACTCTTCATTTTTTCATACCTTCTTTTCTATGTTTTTCAAGTGCGGTTGATCTAAAATAACCTATAATTCCAGATGCTATAAAACATGCAGATGTCAAGGCAAGAAAAATAATTTGAATGATTGCTCTCATTTGATAATTTGAATTAATAAGTTTATCAGTAATGTGTGTACCCTTTAAAAATAATCTTGGCAGCCAAAATATTCTTCCTATAGTGATAATCCCTAAGATAATAAGATAAATTGAGAATTTCTTTTCATATACTTTTACTTTTTCCATAGATAGAAATACACTTAACATAATGATAATATTCATTATAACTTTGAATCCTGTCATAAGTCCGTAACTACGCGTATTAATTGTATTAAGTGCTAAGAATATGAAAACAACATTAAATCCTAGTCCTAGAAAAGCTAAGTTATATGATATTTTATTATTTTGATACATCATTTTATCTAGTTTAATATTTTCATTTGTCATATGCTTTTACCTCTCTTAGTTTGAATTGCCAAACTAGATTAATTCCAATCCCAATTATGCTGACTATTAAGCCTGTATTAATAACTATTCCATATAAAATGATTTTATCGGTATAAGGTCTACCGTAAATTTGTTTCATTTGTTCTGGAACTGTAGACAAAAAGTCATTATAGTTTTCAATAGCTTGGTTTATATTCTTTGACGCTTCTGTTAAATTAATATAGTTTAAACTAATAAAAATTATTGCTATTACAATAAATACAATAATTGAAATATAGTTACTAATATAGTATTTTCTTCTATAATAGCTCCCTAAAATAACGGTTAGTGCAAAAATTATAATCATCATAAATCCATATGAAAAAAGCTTGTTATTTACGTTTTGTAGTTCAGTGTATATTTCCTTATTATTTATAACAAGTGCCATACTGTTGTAGTCTGTCATGAATGCCCAAGAATAGAATATTAGACTCACTATAAAAATAAGGAAAAGGATTATACTAATTTTTTGCATATATTGTTGATGCTTTCTCATTTTATCCTCCTGTTTGATTAAAAAGAGGGACGAGGAAGGTCCCTCTCTTTAATACAAATATGTTTAGTTACCGAAAAATTCTGTATAATATTTTTGATAAACAGTTAGCCAATAATCTTCAAATTCTTTTCTAGCATCACTAATATCTTTTTTAGTTCCCCATTCACTTGTTTTTGGATCTCCCCAACCATATTTAATCAACAAAGTCCATTTAGGCTGTATATTTGAGCCAAATTGTGTTTTTAATACAAGTGCTTGATGCTCTTTCATAAATGCATCTTCATCTGGTGAAATTGGAAAACTTGATGGTAATGCCATATACCATGGATTATCTACTTTATCAAACGTAGCAATCTTATAAGTACCTGCTTTAATGGCTAGACCTAGTCTATTTACTCCACTCTTACCTTGTTCTGTTAAATTTTGATATGCTAAGGCACCAGGTCTTGAATGTCCAACTGTAAAGGTAGCTCCGACATACATACGCATATAATTACTCCAATTACCAGATGATCTTAAATTGTTATTTTGCATATCAGCAATTGTCTTATCTGATAATTTAACGTACTCTTTACCATCTGTATAAATAAATTTACCATCACGCCATGCTTCTGGACCAAAACTGATTAAATCTGAACCTTCTTGTGAAAAGAAATAATCCATCAGTTCAAAGATTTTATCTCTTTTTTCTTGGCTACTATCATTAAATGCTTTGGCTGGGATTCCCCATCCACCAGTTTTTAAGTTATTAATTGATTCTGTAAAGTGGAAGTATTCATATTCGTTTGTTTCTCCAGTATTCCACTTAACTGCTGGTGGTAGCACTGTTTCATATCTACCAGTTAGTTCATCACCTTTTGCAAAACCACTTGAGGTTGAAGGTATATCATATGACATAAACATGTTTCCACGAGTTAATAACTCTTTTCTCCACTCGCTATTTAAATCATTATTATAACCTTTATCATAATCCTCTTGAATTAGCCCTTCTTTATACATTGCATGTAATCTTTCAAACGCTACATACATTTCATCTTCTACTCTTGCATCATGAAGTTTCCCTTCAATATCTGCCCAAGTCCATTGGAAACTTGATTCAACGCCTCTTACACCCCATATTTGGGCAATTCTAGCAACTAATCTATGATCAGTTCCTTTTCCTGTTCTAGGAGTAAATACTGTAATATTTTCTGTTCTATCATTTGTTAAAAACTTAGGATTATACTTCACAACTCTCATTAATGCGATTAATTCATCAGCATCATAAGCTGCCTGTGAGCTAATAAATAAATCAGATCTTTTAGCATATGTATCTCCATATGTTGAATCTATATGGTTTCTTAATGCTTTTAGTAATTCTAGTCCTGTTTTATTAGATAGATTATTTTGAACTGTCAAAATATTTTGAGTATAATTTTTAGTAACTTCGGTTGTTCCAGCGCCATCAGCTTTAGGCACTAATATCTTAGTGTTAAGCGCCTCAGGTAGGGTTGGTGTAAAAGTACTTTGTAAAATAGCAGTATCTTTTCCTACAGCAGGTAACTCATCATCTAATAGTTTTTCAACCCAATCAAGTCTCATCATGAAATTACTTACAATATCACCATAGCTGTCAACATATGGCGTATGATATATTTTTCCGTCTGCCGCCTTTAATTGCTTTTCTATATTTGGATTTTCATCTAAATATCTAGCTAAATTCGGCATTTTTGCAAGATGATCACTTAATGGAACAATTAAATTTTTAGGACCTGTATTAATAAAGTCCGCACTATTTCCAGTTAATACATCTACGCCATCAAATGGTTTACTAAGTTCAGACAATCTTTTAAACATGGGTGATGAATCATCATCATTATCTGATGCTTTATCCACTAGTTTAACATTTAATTTTTTCTGAACTTCCGCCCAAACTGGCTTCAATTGACCATATGTATACGTAACATTATCTGGTCCAACATATGAATCTGCTTGTTTATATAAAATCGTTTCTTTTTTATTGTTAATTGCTACATTAATAGTTTGTACATCATCTACTTTTTTATCTTCAGTACACGCAACAAGTGTGATTCCTAGTAATATTGCAACAACAAGTGAAAATATTTTTTTCATTTTATACCTTCCTTTTATTCTTTTACGCCACCGACGTTTACGCCTTTAGCAAAATATTTTTGAATATATGGGTAAATAATTATAATTGGTAATATTGAAAAGACTATCATTGCGTATATAGCTGAGGTATTAGAAAAATTTCCTACTGTCCCTCCTTCCAATGACTCTGCATCTTCTAAAAATACCCTCATGAAAACTTGCAATGGCCAGTCTGTTCTTTCTTCTAATAACATACGACTCCAAAAATATGTATTCCATCTTCCTAATCCATAAAACAATGTAACGGTAGCAATTGCTGCTTTAGACATCGGTATATAGATTCCTGAAAGTAATTGAAATTCACTTGCTCCATCAATGGTTGCTGCTTCTTCTATTTCCTTTGGAATACCCTGGAAGTAGTTTTTAAGTAAGATAACATTAAATATATTGATACCCGTGCCAATGACAATTCCCCATCTACTATTTACTCCAAGTCTAATGAAATTTAAATAGGTTGGAATCATCCCTGCACTAAACCACATTGTGAATACTAAATAAAAATTAATTTGTCTTTTAAATAATAATCTGGATTTTGAAAGTGCATATGCACCAGTTAGCGAAACAAACATGCTCCAAACTGTTCCAAAAAATGTATAAAATAATGTGTTAGCATATGTAATCCAATACATCTTATTAGAAATAACATAGTTAATTGCTTCAAACTGTATTTCTTTAGGAAGTAATACAATTTCTCCACCATCAACTGGTTTAATCCCAGAAATAGATGCTGATATAACATATATAAATGGATATATAGCTGCTATAGCAAAGAGTGTTGTTAAAGTATAGGCAATAATTTTAAATATAATTTCTGTTTTATCTAGTCTTTTCATAATTGCTCCTTAGAATAATGATGTTTCAGAAACTTTTCTACTGATGTAGTTAGCACCTAGAACTAAGAACATACCAATTACAGCATTAAAGAAATCTGCTGCAATCCCTATTGATGGAAACTCATTTCTTAACCTATAAACAAAGGTACTTAGCACATCTGCCGTTTCCATTGTTCCATCATTATAAAGAAGTAGTATTTTTTCATATCCAACACTTAAAATATCTCCAATTTTTAAGATAAGCATGATAGTAAGGGTTGGCATAATTCCAGGAAGAGTCACATATCGAATTTGCTCCAACTTATTAGCTCCATCTATTTTTGCAGCTTCGTAGTTTGTTGGACTAATACCCATGATAGCAGCGAAATAGACAATTGAGCCATAGCCTGCAGAAGACCAAATTCCTGACATATGATAAATTGATCTAAAATACTGCGATTCTGATAGCAAATTAACTTCTGTTGCTGCTTTAATTAAACCCATTCTTTCTAAAAACATTGCTATGATACCGGCTTGACCATACTGATTATTAGGTCGTACCATATAAATTAGCATTGTTGTAATAACTACTGTTGAAATGAACTTAGGTAGGTATGAAGCTACCTGAACAATACTTCTGTATTTATTACTTCTAATTTCACTAAATAGTATTGCAAGAATAATAGGTATTGGGAATCCAAAAATCAATCCATATAAGCTTAATACAAATGTATTTTTTAAAGCTCTCCAGAAGTCAGCAGCATTTGTACCTGAAATAAGTGATTGAAATGATACTACTCCTGTCCATTCTTGGAATGTTCCATTAGGTCCATAAGAAGTTTTTTGAAATGCTCTTAAAATTCCTTCCATTGGTAAATAACTAAATAAGAATACAGATGCTATTAGTGGTAAAAGAAGTACATATAGTTGCCAATCTTTATACATTGTCTTAAAAATACGCTTCCACTTACTTTTTTCTATTTCTTCTAAGACATCATAATTAATCTCAGAGATTTGCTTTAAACTGCTGTCCATTTTTTGCTTTCCTTTCTTGATCTACTTGTATTTTTTTTACTACATTACCTACTAAGTCTATGCCTGATGCAAACCCTAATATAAGAGGAGTTAAAATCATTCCAAGTATATCAACTGCTATATAGTAGATAATTGATATCATTAAATCTTGACCCAAAATAACAGAACCAAGTATTCTTCCAATAATTATAAATATCGATGATAATATTCCAAGTTTTATTAAGTCTTTTATCTTATAATTATTCTTTTTAGGATATATCATCAGGAAACTAAATAAACTTAAATTTCCAAGTCCGATAATTATCAAATTCTCAAACTTAAAAGATGTGACTATAAACATTAATAGTGTCAATGGTATAAATAAAGCTAAATAAGCTTTTTTCCATCTAGTATAACCAACTAGCAATAGTGCTAGACTCAGCGAATAAGTAGAAACATTTCTCAGCTTTTCTGTTCCCACTTGAGCAAACATACCATTCACAACAGTCTTAGTTATGATTACTTCAGTTATGATCATTAGTAATGTAATTAAACATAAGTCTAAAAGTAAATACTTTTTAATTTTCATGTGGTCCTCGCTTCGTGTTTTCGTGTACGTACACGTTTTTTGTTCTTTAAATAGAGGCTTACACCTCTAAATTAAAGTTTGAACTTGATAATTTAATATTACTCGTTAAAAAAATATTTTTGTCTTCAGGAATGCTTTTAAATAAGCAATGTTGAACTGCTAATTCAATAGCCTTCTTTCCTTGAAGGTATGGCTGTTGGCTAATAGTTGCGATAATATTATTCTTTTTTATCTCTGAAACAACATATGGTGTTTCATCAACTGTAATAATTTTTATTTCTTTATTGCTTTCTTTAACAGCTCTTAATCCACCAATAATTCCACCTGCAGCAAAGTAGATTAGATCAATACTCTTTGTGCTTAATAAATCACGTACTTTTTTATAGGTTTCAATGTCATCATCTTGACCTTCTATGATATTAATACTTTTTTCATTAAAATTTTCATTGATTCTACTTATAAAACCTTCAACCCTCAATCTGTGCCCAGACATTTTATTAGAACCAGTTACAATCAAAATACTTTGAATATTTTTCAAAAATAAAGCAGTGTCGGCTGCAAGTTCTCCATTATTCCAATAATCACATCCCACAAATGCTAATTTTTCTACATCTAAATCATTATTGATGGTTACTATAGGTATATTAAGTTCTGTTAGCTGTTCTTTAATTTTCGGATCATCTATTGGTGTGATAACGAGTGCATCACACTTGTTATACTCTATTTTTTCAATTGCCTTTATTTGTTCTTCTACATCATAACCTTTTAATTCTATAATATTTAAACTCAGCCCATTTTGTTCGTAAGTTTTTATACTATCCTTCATTCCCTTTATAATATTTACGAAAAAATCATTTCCGATTGAATTAATTACTACTCCAATTTTATAATTTTTATTTGTATTGACTAGTGCTCTTGCATACATATTAAACTGATAATTATTCTCTTTAGCAATTTTTAAAACTAATTCCTTTGTCTCTTTATTTACACCCGATCTATTATTAAATACCCTATCAACTGTTCCTTGAGAGACACCTGCTAATTTTGCAATATCTTTCATCGTTGTTTTCATTATGCCCCTTTCGTTTACGTACACGTTATATTTATATTATATTAAAACGCTTACATTATGTCAATAGTATTTTTATTTTATTTTTAGTAATCTCTACTTTAACTTTCTAAATAAGAATCATTAGTTTCTATACTTAGCAAAAAATCCCTTTATTATCACATTTTCATTGTAGAATCTTTTATTTTATATTTATTTAAAATAAAAAAAATCTAGTCATTTTTACCTATTTATAGGCAATTAAACTAGATTTTTATATATTTTTACTTAAATAAATCTTTGAATCTATCCCAAGCAGATTTTTTTCTTGTTGAATCTAACTGATCCAATTGCTCAAATAGTTTCTTCTCATCTGATGTTAAATTTGTTGGTGTTATTAGACTAACGATAACATACTGAGCACCTTTTCTACCAGATTTAACATCTGCTATACCTTTGTCTTTCATACGAAGTTTGGTCCCAGCTTGCGTTCCGGCAGGTATTTTCATTTTCACATCACCATAAATTGTAGGTATATCAATAGTTGTTCCTAGGGTTGCTTGACTGAATGTTAAAGGTACTTCTAATATAATATCTTGTCCTTCGCGCTTGAATATCTTATGCGGTCTTACTCTAAAGGTGATATACAAATCACCTGAAGGAGCCCCTTGATTACCACCTTCACCATATCCTGAAACTCTTAAAGTCATATTAGTATCTACACCAGCTGGTATCTTAACTTCCACTGTTTTCTTAACTTTTTCTCTGCCTGATCCAGAACATTTATGACATTTTTCTTTGATGTGTTTACCAGTTCCGCCACACTTTGGACAAGCTTGTTGCGTTCTGAAAGTACCAAACATAGTTCTTTGTTCTACATTTACTGCACCTGTACCATGACATTTATCACAAGTTTCAATGTCTTTCTTATTTTCTGCACCTGTTCCATGGCAGTGTCCACAGTCTTGCTCAATTTCAACTTCTACTTGTTTTTTAGAACCTAAAACAGCTTCCATGAAATCAATGGTCATCATACGTTCAATGTCATTACCGCGATATTGAGTTTGTCTACTATTTTGTTGAGATGATCTTCCCCCACCGAAAAACGAACTAAATATATCACTGAAGTCAGCACCACCAAAGCCACCGCCAAAACCTTCAAATGGATTGCCGCCTTGTGCACCTGCATGTCCGAATTGATCATAGTTTGATCTTTTTTCTTGGTCTCCTAAAACATCGTAAGCTTCTTGAACTTCTTTAAATTTCGCTTCTGCATTTTCTTCTTTAGAAATATCGGGATGATATTTTTTAGCTAATTGTCTATATGCTTTTTTTATTTCTTCTGCGCTTGCAGTCTTTGAAACTCCAAGGACTTCATAATAATCTCTTTTATCTGCCATATTTAACTCCATAACTGAATAATAAGGGACAGTTTGCGCCCCTTATTATATAATTTTATTTTTTATTTTTCTTCAAAATCAGCATCTACTACATCATCTTTTTTATCGTTTGATTGTTCTGCCGATTCATCTTGTGGTGCTGATTCTTTTTGAGCTTTTTCGTATGCTTTAACTGCAATACCTTGTGCATCTTTAGTTAATTTTTCTGTTTTTTCTTTAATTACTTGGTTATCTTCACCTTTTAGGGCTTCTTCTAATTCAGCAATTGATTTTTCAACAGTTTCTTTTTCACTAGCATCCACATCATCTTTTAAGTCTTCTAATGCTTTTTTAGTTTGGAAAATTAAATTATCTGCTTCGTTTCTTATTTCAGCGCTTTCTTTTTTAATTCTATCTGCTTCAGCATTTTCTTCAGCTTCTTTTACCATCTTTTCAATTTCTTCATCTGATAATGCTCCAGACCCTGAGATAGTAATCTTATGTTCTTTCTTAGTTCCTAGATCTTTTGCTTTAACTGAAACAATACCGTTAGCATCAATATCAAATGTTACTTCAATTTGTGGTACTCCACGTGGTGCTGGTGGTATATCAGTTAATTGGAAGCGTCCTAATGTTTTATTATCTGCAGCCATTGGTCTTTCACCTTGTAATACATGAATATCAACAGCTGGTTGGTTATCTGCTGCAGTTGAGAATACTTGTGTCTTAGATGTTGGAATAGTTGTATTTCTTTCAATTAATTTAGTAAATACATTTCCCATTGTTTCAATACCTAATGATAATGGTGTAACATCTAATAATAAGATATCTTTAACATCTCCTGCTAAAACTCCACCTTGGATAGCAGCACCCATAGCTACTACTTCATCTGGGTTAACACTTCTATTTGGTTCTTTTCCTAATTCTTTTTTAACTAGTTCTTGTACAGCAGGGATTCTTGTAGAACCACCTACTAATAGAACTTGGTGAATATCATTAGCACTTAATTTAGCGTCAGATAAAGCACGTTTAACTGGTCCTAAACAACGTTCTACTAAGTCTTTTGTTAATTCATTGAATTTAGCTCTTGTTAAGTTATATTCTAAGTGTAATGGTCCTGCATCACTCATTGTAATAAATGGTAATGAGATTTGAGTTGTAGTTACTCCACTTAAGTCTTTCTTAGCTTTTTCAGCAGCATCTTTTAATCTTTGTGTAGCCATTTTATCTTTTGATAAATCTACACCTTGATCTTTTTTAAATTCTGCAGTTAAGAACTCTACAATCTTATCATCAAAATCATCTCCACCTAATTTATTATCTCCGGCAGTTGAAGCAACTTCAAATGTTCCATCTGCTAAGTGAAGAATTGAAACGTCAAATGTTCCACCACCTAGGTCAAACACTAGAACTGTTTGTTCTTTGTCTACTTTATCAATACCATAAGCAAGCGCAGCCGCTGTAGGTTCGTTTATAATACGTTTTACATCTAATCCCGCAATTTTACCTGCATCTTTAGTTGCTTGACGTTGTGCGTCATTAAAGTATGCTGGAACAGTGATAACTGCTTGAGTAACTTCTGCACCTAAGTAGCTTTCAGCTGTTTGTTTTAGGTTTTGAAGGATCATTGCGCTAATTTCTTGTGGTGTATAGTTTTTACCGTTTACTGAAACAGTATATCCTTTTTCACCCATATGTCTTTTAATTGAACTGATTGTATTTGGGTTAGTAATTGCTTGTCTTTTAGCAACTTCTCCAACCATAATTTCATCACCTTTAAAAGCAACTACTGAAGGGGTTGTTCTCCCACCTTCTGCGTTAGGAATAACTTTTGCTTCTCCACCTTCCATTACAGAAACTACAGAGTTTGTTGTTCCTAAGTCTATACCAATAATTTTATTTGTCTTCGCCATTGTTATTTTCACTCCATTCATTTACTTTTACCATTGCTGGTCGTAATATTCTTTCTTTATATGTATATCCTTTTTGAAGTACTTCAACATTAATTCCATTTTCTTTATCTGATATGTTAACTTTTTCAACTGCATAGTGTAGTGTTGGATCAAATGGTTTATTTAAAGCATCTATCTCTTTTACACCTTCAGTTTCTAAAATTGATTTAAATTGATCGTTGATCATGTTAAATCCAATTAAGAAGTTTTTTAAAACTTCGTTATCTGTTTTCATTTCAACAACTTTTGCAAATTGATCTAATGGAACTAATAAGTCATTAATAAGGTTACTTGCTGCATATTTTCTATCATTAATTCTTTCTTGTTGAATTCTTTTTTTAAAGTTTTCAAGTTCTGCTGCATTTCTAAGTAATTTATCTTTTAGTTCAACAATTTCTTGGTTTAATCCTTCAATGATTTCTTTTTCTTTTTTCTTTTTTTCTTTTTTTGGTGTTTCTTCTTTTACAATATCTTCTTGGATATTTTCATCTATGATGTCATTTTCTTTTTCCATGGCCATCTCCCTACTTTTTATATAATTTTGCTAAGTTAACTGCGATGTATTCAAGTAATGGTATAACTTTTTTGTATTCCATTCTTGCTGGTCCAAATATGGCAATCGTCCCATTATCTTCCTCATTAATTTTATAAGGTATGGAAACAACTGAGTAATTTTCTAGTGGTAATAATTTCATATCATCAGCAAACTTAATTGTAAGTCCATCAGTTGATTCAACTAAATTGACTAATTCTCTTCTATCGAGCATATCAACAAATCTTTTAATAGTTGATACATTGTTAAATTCAGGTTGTTCAAATATATTTGTCACTCCTGATAAATAGAAATTATCTGATGCAAATTGCGCAAAGGCTTGAATAAAGGATTCTACAATTTGGCTTTGATACTTCATGTACTTTCCAATTTCTTCTTTTGCAAATTCAGCCTTGATAATATTAGAAGCTTCGTATAAATATTTATCTTTAAGTAAGTCATTTAATGTTTTGATAACTTCTTTTAGATCATTCATATTCACTTCATCTTTTTCAGAAAGACTAATATTTTGATGTTGAACATGTCCATGATTTGTAACAATCAACATGACAGCATTCATTTCATCTAATGGGATAAAATCAATTTTTTGTATCTTACTTGTTTTAACTACATCAGGACCTACTGCCATTGCTGTATAATTTGTCAAATTACTTAAGAGTTCTAAGGCTTCTTTAATAGCTTGTTCTTTCGCTAGACTGTATTTAGCAAATATTTCATCTATTAAAGGATACATTTGAGATATTTCCTGGTCTCTGGTTACTAAATGATTCACATAGTATTTATAGCCTTTTTGTGAAGGTATTCGTCCACTAGAAGTGTGTGTTTTTTCTAGGAAACCTAGATCTTCTAATTGTGCCATATCATATCTTATAGTTGCACTTGAGAAATCCAAGTATGGTAAGTTAGTTAATATTTTGGATCCAACAGGTTGAGCATCTTCTGCATATATCTCAACAATTGCCTTTAATATTAACTTTTGTCTATCCGTTAACAAATTATCACCTCGCTAGCACTCATTACTTTCGATTGCTAGTTATATTGTAATATATATTTTTGGCAATGTCAAGTATCGAGTGCTATTTTAGATTTATTTTTTAAATTTTCATTATGTTAAATCCATTTATTATAAAAATCATATTTTTTTTGATTAAAAATATATATACACGATAAATTAAAAAGGCACAGCCCCAAATATATATTTGAAGTGTGCCTTTTTGATTCTATCTTATTTAATAAAATGTGATTATCTTTCTAGAATTATCTAGCTAACCATCCACCATCAACTGCCAATGTAAATCCATTAACATAGTCTGATGCTTCTGAAGCTAAGAATACTGCTGCTCCAGCGATATCTTCTGGTGTTCCCCAACGACCTGCAGGAATTCTTTCTAGAATTTGTCCAGAACGTGTTTCATCATCGCGTAATTGTGCTGTGTTATTAGTTGCCATATATCCTGGTGCAATAGCATTTGCATTAATGCCATATTTTGCCCATTCATTAGCCATTAACATTGTTACACCTTTAACACCTGATTTAGATGCTGTGTAAGATGGAACTCTTACTCCACCTTGGAATGCTAACATTGAAGCGATTGAGATAATTTTACCACTTGATTTTTGTGCTACATATTGGTTAGCAACTGCTTGTGATAAGAAGAATACTGTTTTGATGTTAATATCCATAACATCGTCCCAGTCTTTTTCACTGAAGTTAAGTGCATCTTCTCTTCTGATGATACCTGCGTTGTTAACTAAAATATCTACTTTTCCAAATTCTTTAACTACATTAGCTACTAAGCCTTTTAAGAATTCTGGATTAGCGTTTGCAATTAAATCTGCTTTAATAGATAAATATTTTCTTCCTAGTGCTTCAACTTTAGCTTTTGTTTCTGGTTGATCAACATAATCAACACCAGCAACATCAGCTCCTGCTTGTGCAAGTGCAATAGCAACACCTTGTCCTAGCCCTGTAGATGAACCAGTTACGATTGCTACTTTATTTTTTAAACTGAATTTTTCTAAAATACTCATGATAAATAGTCCTCCTATTTTTTTATTTTAAATCTTTCATTTCAACAAAGTCCATATCATCATATGTTTGGTTTTCCCCAGTCATACCCCAGATAAATGTATAATCTGATGTTGCAAATCCTGAGTGAATTGACCAACTTGGTGATATTACAGCTTGTTCATTTGACATAACGATATGTCTTGTTTCTTGTGGTTGTCCCATTAAGTGGAATACTCTTGTGTTTTCATCCATGTTAAAGTAGAAGTAAACTTCCATTCTTCTTTCATGTGTATGACAAGGCATAGTGTTCCATGAACTTCCTTCTGCTAATTGTGTCATACCCATTTGTAGAGCACAAGTTTCACAAACTGCAGGGTTTAAATATTGATAAATTGTACGTTTGTTTAATGTTTTAGGAGCTCCGACTTCTCTTGGGTTCGCATTTTTAAATGGAATATGAACAGTTGGTAATTCCTTGTGAGCTGGCGCACTATTAATATAGAATTTAGCTGGGTTTTTTGGATCTAATGAACCAAATGTAACATTCTTGATTCCTTTTCCAACGTATAATCCGTCTTTTGAGATCATATCGTATTTCTTACCATCTAAAGTGATATATCCAGCACCACCGATGTTAATTACACCTAATTCTCTTCTTTCTAAGAAGTATTCAGTTCCTAAGTCTTTAGTAACTGGTAAAGCTACCTCTTTTTTGACAGGCATGATACCACCAGCAATAATTCTATCATGGTGAGAATATGTAAATAGAATTTCATCTGCTTCAAATACTTTTTCGATTAAGTATCTTTCTCTTAAAGTAGCAGTATCATATTTTTTTGAATCCTCTGGATGATTATTATAACGAACATCTAATTTCATTTTTTTTCCTCCTTATTTTATCAATGAAGATATTAGTTCATAACTTTCTTGAAGGTCTTCTTTTTTAACACCTTCAAATATTAAATAGGCACTTGGTACCTCTTCTTTAATTCTTTTAATAATGGCTTTATAGTCCATAAGTCCTTTGCCAAGTCCAACTTGTTTTAACTTTTCTCCCTCAATTACAAAATCTTTTAAATGGAAAATAACAATATGCTCTTTTAGTAATGCTAATGATCTATCTAAAATTTCCATTCTGTTTTCGTAATTTTCTAGATTTAAAAAGTTATACAAATCTACTGTAACTTTTAGGTGTGGACTATTAATTTTATCAACAATTTCTTTTACTCTTTCAGGAGTAGAGGCTACATGTGGGTATGCCCCTTCAATTGCAATATAACTATTATTTTTTTCAGCGGTTAGGCTTAAATCTTTAAATACTTCAATCACTTTATCTAAAGTTTCTTGAGTGTGATTTTCAGGCATATATCCCCAAGGTGTTCCCATAAGAGATCCTGTTTCACTTCCAACAAATTTAGCATTCAGTGAATTTGCTATTTCAAGTTGTCTTTTAAAGTATTCAATTCCTTCATTTCTTATTTCTAAGTCTGGATGAACTGGGTTAAAATACGCGCCTAACATAAATATTTCTGGTTTCGTTCCAAAATATTTTTTAATTTCTGTTAAATCATTAAAATCAACTGGAGTATCAATAGCTTTCTTAAAGACAAGTTGAACCCCTTCGAATCCATATGATAAAACATGTTCACTTAATTCTTTTGCACTATATTTTCCAATATCATGTGCTCTTACACCTAATTTAAACATTTTATTCACCTAAATATCCTAATTTTTTAGAAACTTTTTGACCTAATTTTAAGAAATTTTTAATGACTTCTTCAGATTCAGGTTTTTCAAAAAGATCAGACACCGAAATGACACCAGTAACTCTATTTTCAAAGTTTTTAACTGGTATAGCTATAACTGATATTCTACCTTGTTTTTTATCACTTAAAACATATCCGTTTTGAAAGAATTCTTTTTCTTTTTCATCTAATGTGTTATCAGAGTCAAGGCTAAATATTCTAAAGCATGTACCAATTGGGCTGTCATCATCTATAGGGAGTGTTGTCCCTATTTCTTCTGGTGTGATGATTAAACTGTTTGGAGACTGATATTTATATATATATACTATTTTTTCATCTGTCTTTTTACTAATAAAAGCTGTTTTCCCATATTCATCTGCAAAAGTATTAAGTTCAAAGGAAGCAGCTTCTATTAAGTTAGAGTTTTTGGTATACACCGAACCGATTGCAAACATTTTAGATCCGATTACATAGTTTTTAAGTCTTGGATCTTTATAGTAAACTGCATCGGCTTTGTATAATGTTTGTAAAAAATCGTATGCAGTGGCTTTTGGAATGTCAAGCATACGATATATTTGTCCGAGTGTTAATCCTTCTTTGTGTTGAGAAATTAATTCTAATACGTCTAAGACGCGATTAACAGATCGGTTTTCTTTCATCGTTGAACGCGTCCTGAAGCATCTCCACCAGCTAAAGCTTCAACTTCTTGTTCTGATACTAAGTTAAAGTCTCCTTGAATAGTGTGTTTTAATGCACTAGCAGCTGCAGCAAATTCAACTGCTTCTTTTGGTTTACGAGTTAATAATCCGTGGATTAATCCCCCTGAGAATGAGTCTCCTCCACCAACACGGTCAATAATTGGATTGATTTCATAACGTTTTGAATGGTGGAATTCTTTACCATCAAATAACAATACGCTCCATCCATTATGAGTTGCTGAGAATGATTCTCTTAATGATGTAGCAACCATTTCAAAATTAAATGTTTCAGCCATTTCTTTGAAAATTGCTTTATATGCATCTAAGTCTAAATGTCCTTTAGTAACATCTACACCTTTAGGTTTGAATCCTAATGTTAATTCTGCATCTTCTTCATTTCCAATACATACGTCAACATATTGCATTAAGTCTCTCATAACGCTTTGTGCTTCAGCAGGTGTCCATAATTTTTTACGGTAGTTTAAGTCAACTGATACTTTTACACCATGTTTTTTAGCTGCGATACAAGCTGCTTTAGTTAAAGCTGCTCCATTTTTAGAAATTGCTGGAGTAATTCCTGACCAGTGGAACCAGTCAGCATCTTTAAAGATTGCGTCAAAGTCAAAATCTTTAACATCTGCTAATGCGATTGCACTATCAGCACGGTCATAGATAACTTTTGAAGCTCTCATTGAAGCTCCTGTTTCTAAGTAGTAAATACCTACTCTATCTCCACCACGAGCGATGAAGTTAGTGTGAACACCATATTTTCTTAAAGCATCAACTGCGCTTTGTCCGATTTCGTGTTTTGGTAATTTTGATACGAAGTATGCTTCATGACCATAGTTTGCAAGTGAAACAGCAACGTTAGCTTCTCCTCCACCATAAACGATATCAAATGAATTACTTTGTACAAATCTTTGATGACCAGGTGTTGATAATCTCAACATGATTTCTCCTAGTGTAACAACTTTTGCCATTTTTATTTTCTCCCTAGATTTTATATTATTTTATTTTTACTTTAAATACTGCTTTTTTTACTGATGTATGACATTCAGTAGTAAGTTTTGGCATATGTAGATCTTGTGGTAAAACAAGAGCGAACATATCTTGATTTAAATAAACTTTAACAAAATGTTTAATATCATATTTTTCTACATCTTTTTCTGGATTATAAGGTGCAGTTACTACTACGTTATCTTTATTATCAACGTTATGATATCCAATATATTCAAATCCTTCTAAAACAAGTTGAATATCTGCATAATTTTGATGTCCTTCAAAATAGCATTCTTCAAGTGGTCTTGGATTGTAGTCTTCTCTTAATAGATAAACTTCTTTTCCATCTACTTCGTGTTTTCCTGGTGCTAATGCTAGAAGATCATTATTTTTAATGTATTCAACTACTTTTTTAAAGTTTGGATGAATGCTTGCATAGTAGTCTAAGTTTTTTATTTTATCGACAATCATCGGATTACCTTCCCATCTTTATTATTCATAAAATTAAGAATGTCAGATTCTTCAAGATTTAACGCATCACCCCAAATAGTATGTTTTAGAACTGATGCGGATAAACCGAAGTTTAAGGCATAGAATAAATCTTCTTTTTTATTGTTTAATAATCCATGAATGACACCTGCGGCAAAGGCATCTCCGCCACCGATTCTATCATAGATATTAAATCTTATAGGAGCAGCATAATATGCTTTATTTGCTTGGTAACAATACGCTGATAGGGCATTATCAGTTGCTGAGAAGATTTCTCTTTTTGTACCAAAAACTTTATCTCCTTGATATTTTTTTAATAAGTCTTGTAACAATTGTTCTTCTTGTTCTGTTTCAGGTAAATCTGTGTTTCTAGTTACACCAAATAATTTTTCAGCATCATATGGACTTGCAAAGAAAAGATCTACATATGGTGCGATTTGTTGATATATTGGGGCTGCTTCTTCTGTATCATTCCATAATTTACTTCTGAAATTACAGTCAAAACTTACATAGACATTGTATTTTTTAGTAGCTTCTAGCATTTCAAATAAGACTTTTCTAACATTTTCTCCTAGTGCTAAGTTAATTCCACTAAAGTGAAACCATTTAGCTTTTGAGAATATTTCATCAAAATCAAACTTTTCTGCATAGATAGATGTAATCGCTGAGTACTTTCTGTTATATAGTACTTTAGATGGTCTACCACCAAAGCCTGGTTCTAAAAAATAAATACCAATATTTGTGCCACCACGATCAACATATTCAGTGTTTACACCATAACCGCGTAAATGTTTTATAGCACCATCACCTAATTGATTTTCAGGCAATCTAGATAAAAAATACGCATTATGACCAAATTTTGATAGTGAAACAGCAACGTTTGCTTCTCCCCCACCATAATTAGCGAGGAAACTTCTAGCACCTTCGATTGTGTTATATTCCGGAGGAGTTAGTCTTAACATAATCTCACCGAAGGTAATAATACGATTTTTCTTACTCATTATTATTTAGCTGCTCTTGCTTTCTTAACAGCTTCAACAAATGCTTTAGCGTTTGCAGTAACTCCTGCGAAGTCACCTTTAGTTGCTGGTCTTGTTAATTCTCCACCAACACCAACTGCTACAACACCATTTTTAATCCATTCACCGATATTATCGATGTTTACGCCACCTGTAGGCATAATGTTTGCTTGTGGAAGTGGTCCTTTAACTGCTTTAACATAACTTGGTCCAAATGCGCTTCCTGGGAATAATTTAACAATATCTACTCCTGCTTCCATAGCTGTTAACATTTCAGTAATTGTTAAACATCCTGGCATATAAGGAATTTGGTATCTATTACATAATTTAGCTGTTGCTAAATCAAATCCTGGAGAAACTATATATGTAGCTCCTGCTAAAATAGCTGCTCTAGCAGTTTCAGCGTCTAATACAGTACCAGCTCCTAAGATTAAATCTTCTGGTTTGAATGCTTTTGCTAATTCTTTGATTACGTCTGCTGCTCCTGGAACAGTAAATGTAAGTTCAATGGCAGGAATTCCACCTTTTACACATGCTTCTGAAATTTTGATTGCTTGTTCTGCATTGTCAGCACGAACTACTGCTACTACACCAACATCTGTGATGCGTTTGATAACATTTTGTTTAAACATTTTATATCTCCTTTTTATAATCAGTGTTTATTATTACATACACTAGTATTATAGACTTATTAGTGCGTAAAGTCAATTCTTCTAACCTTTTATTAAGTTATTTTTATCGTTATATTAATTGTTATTTATGATTATTTTTATCGTTAATGTTATTATATAAGTGGGTGGTATTATGAAATACGAAATATTCAATCAAAATATCTTATCAATTATCGAAGAAATCAAAAAAGACAGTCTTAATATGGTTTATACAAAGAACAATATCAATCCTATTTATATGGCAAATAGTAAAGCCAAAATACTAATTATAGGTCAAGCACCAGGACTAAAGACTGCTGAAAAAGAAATGGTTTTTCTTGATAAGTCAGGTGATACCTTACGCGAATGGTTAGGAGTGTCTAAAGAAATATTTTACAGTGGCATTTTTGCAGTTTTACCTTTAGATTTTTATTATCCAGGTAAAGGGAAGACTGGTGACTTACCTCCTAGAAAAGAATTTGCACCCTTATGGCATAAAAGAATAATGGATCAAATGCCTGATATTAGTTTAACTATTCTTATAGGTTCATACGCCCAAAAGTATTACTTAGGGAATAAATATCGCTCTCTTACAGAAACTGTTTTTAATTATAAAAGTTTTTTACCTACATATTTTCCAATTGTTCATCCATCCCCTCTTAATTTTAGATGGCAAAATAACAATCCTTGGTTTAAAGAATTTGTAGTTAATGATTTAAAAACAATGGTTCATAATATAATTTTAGGTAGGTGATAGTTATGGAAAAAATAAACATCAAAAAAACACTTTCGTTAAGTTTATCACTCATTAAAAAGAATTTTTTTAGGTATGTGTTTATAACTATTTTAATTGAGTTCTTCTTAATTTTATTAATGAATGAAATTATTAAAAATGTTTTTAATATTGCACTTCTAACGGCTAAGATTGACGGCATATCGAATGATAATTTTACTGCAGTGTTTAAAAATCCGATTGCTGTACTCATTTTATTGTTAGTAGTGATTATTAGTGTAATACTCATTATTCTCCAAGTAACTATCACTTATTATTATGCTAGTACTGATTATAAAACCCAGAATAGTTCTTTTAAAAAACCTCTACTTGCTTTAAAGAAGATCAAATTAAAGCATTTACTTATTTTATTAGTATATATTTTTCTTATTATGCCTAATGGCAATATCGGTATGTCATCAGGATTAACTTCAAAAGTTCATCTACCTGAATTTATTGTAGAAGCATTTTTCGAAAATACATTACTTACTGTTTTATATTACACTTTAATTTTAATTTCATTTTATTTGAATATTAGATTATTTTATACTTTTGTTATTTTCACTAATGAACCTTTATCGTTTTTTGATTCCATGAAAAAAAGTTGGGCAAAAACAAAGAAAAATAGTTTAAGAATTTTAGTAATTGTTGGGATTATTTCTGTCATTCCTTTTTTACTCATTGGGTTAAGTTACTTAATTAATTTAGGATTATACAACTGGCTAAGTAGTTTATTTCCATCATTTAGCAGCGAGATTAAATATATTTTACAAGAAGGTTTAACTTTCTGTTATATTATTATATTATCTGTTTCAACCATTTTTCTTATCCAAATAAGTGTTGTAAGTTATAATGTTTTAAATAAGACTCCCGTCATTAAAGAAGACTTAAGACTTCCTAAGTTTTCTCATTATAAAAAATTAAGATATAGTGTTTTTGGAGTAAGTTTTGTTTTATTAGTTATCATTGCTTCTCTTCTAACAAGTATACCTAAATTTACTGGTAATCCTAAAATTGTTTCACATAGAGGTGAGTCTGTACTAGCGATTGAAAATACTTTAGATGCTTTAAGAATTGCAAGCACTTATAAGCCTGATTATGTTGAAATGGATATTCAACAAACCCAAGATAAAAAAATTGTTGTCTTCCATGATTTCAATTTAAAGCGTTTAGCAAATATAGATAAAAGAGTAAATTCACTTACTTTAAATGAACTAGAAAATACTACAATAAGACATAGAGGTATTAGTTCTAAGATACCTAGTTTTTATGATTACATGAGTCTTGCCAAAGAGCTTAATCAAGATATCATGATTGAATTAAAAACAACTAGAAACGATAGTGATACTTTTATAGATGATATGATGGCGATTCTAGATGAATTAGACTATAGAGATCATGTAGTTTTTCAATCACTTGATATCAATATTATATTAAAATTAAAGGAAAAATACCCAAATGTAACTACAGGATATATTATAGGTTTTAACTTAGGTGGCTTGAAAAATTATGATATAGACTTCTACTCAATGAGTTCTTATTCTGTTTCTAAAAAAGTTTTATCTGATATTAGAAGATATAATAAATCTCTTTTTATATGGGATGTCAATTCAGAAAGTGATATCTCCTATTACTTACAGTTAGATATAGCAGGCATTATTACTGATCAAACAGAATTATCAAAAGAGGTAAAACTTAAATTAGAAAATGGCAATTTTAGTAATATATTATTTAATTTTGAGTTTAATTTGTTTCCTTAAAATAATAAAACAGGATTTTAAAGTCCTGTTTTTTTTATAATATATAGTATATTTATTTAAATATTAAGATGATTATGCAAATAATTAAAATTTATAAAAAATATAACTGGAATGAAAACCCAAGATGTTTGATTTACTAATAAGAACATTAGAATATAAACTATTGATGTAACTACTGAAACTACAATATATCCTGAGCTTAAAATTTTTTCCCCTTTACTTATACCTTCACTATTATTTTCTTTTATATTTTCATCCCTTATTGATATAAATGACAGGCATATAAATAATAAAATTGTTATTATCCAATGATTGCTAAATTCTGTAAAGCATGCTAATAAAATAAATGATAAATTTGCAAAAAAATTATTCATTACTACCATAACTAAATATGTAATTGTTTTTATTTTTTGTTTTTCTTTTAATTTATCATCAAATATGTTATTACTTTCTTTTACATAATACTCATTATTCATTATTATCCCCCTAACTTTCACTGGTAATTTATATTATCATTATGATGAGTTTATTTCAATTATCGCATTAATACTTTTCCGTTAGATTATAAATATACTCAATAAAATTATTATTTTTAATTTCTTTTGCAAATCCCATCTTTTCAAATATTTTCATAGATGCAATATTTGCATTTTCAACATCTGCTTTAACAATGTCAACATGCCCTCCTGCTATTTCTCGCGCTTGCAAGACTATTTGTCTTAATAGCTTAGAACCAATTCCATGATTCATAAATTCAGGATTAACTACCAATGGGTTGATTGCAAGAAAGAACTTTTTCTTTTCGTTATAATAGTGAAATACAACAATACCATAAACAACATCTTCGCTTATAAAAAGTTTAATATATGATTTTATATTTGCCATTTCATATGGATTATCCAAAAAATATTTATATGTTTTAGAGATTGGTTCATTATATGTGGCATACTTATTTATTAACCTAGCATTTAAATATTTCGATTCATCTATCCATTTATCTAAGTATTTATGTATTTCTATATTGTAGTCGCTTATTTCGAATTTCATACGCTACATCATCCTTTGAAATTTTAATTATATTTTTGTATCCCAATAGAATATAGTTTAATCCTTTTATTTACTTTACCATATAACATGAAAGTAAATATGTTTCAATTGTGTCAAACAATTAACTCTTTGATGGCGGAGGAAAGGGGATTTGAACCCCTGCGCCTTTGACAGCCTACGAGCTTTCCAAGCCCGCCTCTTCAGCCACTTGAGTATTCCTCCATGGTGCATCCGACATGATTTGAACATGCGACCCTAACCTTCGGAAAGTTATGCTCTACCAACTGAGCTACGGATACATAGTTCTTTATTATTATACATAACTTTTAGGATATATCATAGTCTTATTTGATGATATCAGTTATTTTCGCATGTCCATTTTCTAATTCTATAACTAATATAAATATTTTATTGGTTTTGATTGAACAAGCATCTATTCCTATAAAATTTTTGTAGATAAAAGGTTCGCCTATCATCTTTTTATTTAAATATATTTTGTTTAAATCACTGGCGTGCCAGTGTCCAAAGATTTGAATATAATCATCATAAGGATATTTTTTAATAAAATCAATTGTATTTGACATATTATATATTTCCCAAAATCCTCTTTTGTTTTCAGTAAAACCAGCGTGTGTCAGCATATAGTTACCTATCACATAGTGGTCCTTCATTTTAGAAAGTAATGAAATCAAGTCGGGGTAGTTTTCTTTAATTTTTTTAACATGTTCTAAATTATTTTCAAAAAAACTATATATTGGCATGCCTGATAAGTTTTCAATTGTTTTATCTAGACCATGATAATATGCATGAAACTTACCATCACTTTTATTTTCTAATAAGTCATATAAAAAATCATCATGATTACCTCTAATTGCATATAATTTATTTTTACGATCCATTTCTAATAAATAGTTTAAAACTAAATCATTTTGATTGCCTCTATCAAAGAAATCTCCTAAACCTACTAAATAGTGGTCTTTATTCTCTGAATCAAAATTAGCTTTTTTAAATCCTTCTATCATTGCATCGTAATTTCCATGTGCATCTGAGAATACAAAATACTTTTTCATTTTTCCAGCCCCTTTAACTACGCTATTATATCAAAAAAAAGAATAAGTCTCAATTGAAACTTACCCTTTTATGATTTATATTATTTCTTCTACTTGTAAGACATCTAGTAATTTCATATATGTTTTGTAGTCAATTATTGTAAAAGTAGCAACAGAACCTGAAATAATTTGGTAGGTTGTCTCAGTTGTTTTCTTTTTTCTAAATGTGAAATTTTTTTGTATTCTATTGATTGTAGCTGTATTTAAAATAACTTCATTTCCACTAATATCTTTGACTTTTATGAATTTCATTTAGCTAATGTTCCCATTGGATCCCATGGTTTTAAGACTATTGGTTTTTCTTCCCATGCTAACTTTTGTTCCTGAGTTAATAATTCTTTTTTAATAACTGCTTGGTATACATATTTATTAAACCATGAGTCACTACATACATAGTATCCTTTATTACCGTTTTGATTTCCCCAACTATTTTCTATTTTGAAACGATTAGGTTTCCCGTTTAAAAGATTAACTCCTGTAATCACCATTGCATGCCCTGGAATACTATGGCCAAAATCAAGTGATACATCTTTTTCTAAGTCTACATCAATTTCAAATAAGTTTTCATAATCAAATGTTTGATCATCCCAGAAGCCCACTTGTCTGTCTCCATCATAAGCAACGTCTGAACCAAACCATACTAAATCTTTATTTTCAAGTTGTTTTATAACTAGGTTTTTAAAATCATTGATATTTAAATTAATATATTTAATTTCTTGCCCACCAATAACATTTCCTAAATATGGAACAGTATATGTTTTCATAAATGGTTTATCTTTAGTTGGTGCATTAATAATACTGATATAGTCAGTTAAGTTATGTTCAGTGTATTCGTTATAGAATTTTTTAGGATCTAAATTTTCTATTAAATGATATTGATTATCTTTATCAACATATTCATAATTAAATATTTTAGGTGGCATACCAAAACATGTTACTAAAAATGTATATAGTTCTTCTAATGTCTTTTCTTTTAAGGTTACTAGTTCGCTTTTACTAGCTTTTCTTGAAAGAGCTGCATATTGTCTTAGTTTTCTATTAATTACTTGATTCATGATTCTAGTGTTTGAACTACTTGATGTTTCAGGCATTACTTCTTTAGGCATCACACCATATTTTTCAACAACTGAGACAAACATTGCCCATTGTCCACCATCTTGAATTCCCATATGTAATAGATGTTGTAAAGTTCTATCATCTATATCAGTAGTTAAGAAATCATCCATGATTTCAATGAAATAATTAATTTTTTCAAATTTATCCCAGAAAGCAATATAATTTTGAGAAAATTCAAATTCTGATACATTTAATTTTTTAGCGGTATATTCTCTTAAAACATTAAGTCCTGCAAATATCCAACATCTACCACTCATTTTTTGATTGGCTACTGGTAATGTAGGGATTTCTACTGAAAACTTAAATTGATTTTGTTTTTCTTTTTCTTGGTTATAAAGAATTGTTTGAAGTTCTGCTCTATTTAATACTGTCTTTAGAGCATTTTGAACTTTCTTTTCTTGATACTTTTCTGTTAATACTTTGATATTTTTTTCTTCTATTTTTCTCATTTCACACCTCTTATAATTGTTTTTATTATACTCCAAAGATAAAAAATTGCAAATCTATTCTTATTTTAGTAAAAAAGGGAGTTATATCCCTTTTATAAATTGTTTAATGTAATGATAAACTTCATCATTTGTTTCTAGTTCTAATGTCTTATTAGAAAAAGTTTTTAGTTCATCTATTGTAAATTGATTCAATAAGTATCTAATTTCTAAAATGCTATGAGCATTCATACTCAATTCATCGATACCAAGTCCTGCTAGTAATAAAGCAGATTTTGGATCTCCTCCCATTTCACCACAAACGCCAACCCAAATATTTTCACTGTGTGCAGCTTCAATAATATTTTTAATGGTATTTAAAACAACTGGGTGATAAGGTTGATATAAGTAAGAAACGTTTTGATTCATTCTGTCTGCCGCAAATAAATACTGAATTAAGTCATTTGTCCCTATACTAAAGAAATCAACTTCTTTAGCAAATGTTTTAGCAAATAGTGCCGCTGCAGGTACTTCAATCATAATGCCAATTTTATATGAGGCTACTTTGATATTTTCAACTCTAAGTTCTTCTTCACACTCTTTTAATAAAGCTTTAGCTTCTCTTAATTCATCTAGTGTTGAAACCATAGGAAACATAATATGTAGATTACCATATGGACTCGCTTTTAATAAAGCTCTTAATTGAACTTTAAAAACGTCTTTTTGAGCAAGCGATAATCTTAACGCTCTGTATCCTAAAAAGGGATTGAGTTCATCTTTTACTGGTAAATATAATAAGTTTTTATCGCCACCAACATCTAATGTTCTAATAACTACTTTTTGATCTTTCATTTTTGATAAAACATCTTTATAAACTAGATATTGTTCTTCTTCTTTTGGCATACTCAAACTTTGCATATATAAAAACTCTGTTCTATATAAGCCCACACCTTCAGCACCTTCTAATAAAGCATTAGAAACATCATTAGGTGCACCAATATTAGCACCTAAATCTATTTTGTGTAAATCTTTTGTGTATGTTGGTTTATTTTTATAGAGATTCCATAACTCTGTTCTCTTGTAATAATCATTTTGAATTGCTAGATATTCTTCTCTAACAGTTTCTGTAGGGTTAACAATAATGATGCCTTTAGTTCCATCAACAATCACTAAGTCGCCATCATGTAGATAATTTAGGCTAGGAATACCTACCACTGCAGGTATATTTAAAGTTCTTGCTAAAATAGCGCTATGTGAAGTTTTACTTCCTTTAGTTGTGATAATTCCTTTGACCCATTGGTTATCAAATGAAACAGTTTCTGAAGGCGTTAAGTCTTCTGCTACAATAATAACAGGCTCTTTTATGTTCTTAAAAGAATCTATTGTTTTTTGTTGATTCAGTTTATTCACAACTCTTTTAGTGATATCTTTAATATCTGCTAAACGCTCAATCATATAGTCATTATTAGAATGTGTAATATCATCTCTGACTTCATTCATAACTTGCTGGTAAGCATAAGCAGCATTACATTCTAGTTTATGAATTAACTCTTCTACTTGTTTTAAAATAACAGCATCTTTTAACATAAATAAGTGTGCATCAAAAATACTAGCTTCTTCTTTGCCAATATTTTTCGAGGTTAAATCCCTTATATTCATGACTTCTTTTGAAGCTAAATCAATCGCATCATAAAGTTTTTTTAGTTCATCTTCTACTGAAGCAACTTTCGTTCTAAATATATTGGTAGGAATTTCTATTAACTTATATACTTTGGCAATTGCCACTCCGTTAGAAGCGGCAATCCCCTTGTTTCTTATTTGCATTATCTGTTTACTCTTTCGTCTTTAAATGTTTCAATCACTGCATAGTCATTATCCTTAACGATTGCTAGGCTTGTATTAACATAAGATACGATATTTGAAACTCTTTGTGGTGGTACAGCAATAAATAATTGGATACTTAAGCTATTATAGAATTTCATCATCGCATCAATTCTTGACTCATCCATGTTATTGAAGGCTTCATCAAATAATACGATACATCCTGAATCCATTCTCTTATTACGTGTCAGTAGTTGTTGGAAAGATGCGGCAATTACTATATAGAATGGTACTTGCGTTTCCCCTCCTGATTTTTCTTTAGATACTTTAGAGAAGTATGAAATATTACCATTAGCATTTGTTACTTCAATATCGTATGACATATAATTTCTATAGTCTAGGAAGTTATATGATAATTTATCAAATTCAGGATCGGTTGAAGCTATTTTTTCAAATAGTTCCATTAGGATAATTTCATTACGTTTAGTTAGACTTTCTGTAAATAAACTGTTTGTCTCGATTGCATCATTATCCATAATAATACCGTAATATTGTTTATACTCTGGGTTATCTGAGGCTCTTGTTGTTAGTTTATAACTATCAGCACCGAAGGTTTTCCCTGTTAATGCCATATTTAATTCAGAAATTTGTTGTTGGGCATTTTCAATACTTGCACGTAATTTATTAACAAATTCTTCTTTAAATCCGATTTCAGAATTTCTTCTTAATTCGATAGCTTCTTGTTCATAATGAACTAAATTATTGTCTCTAATGAGGCTTGCTTCTTTTTCAAATTCAATTAACTCTGAAATATCAGGAGCGGCACCAAAATGATAATTAGTAATATATTGTCTCATTAAGTTGACAACATCACCTTCTTGTCTAGCATTTTGATTTTGAATAGAAATTGTGCTTTGATTTAAGGCTCTAATAATATGATCAAAGTTTTGGTCATATTTTTGTTTATATGCATTAAATTGAGCGTGAGCTGCGTTTAATTTAGTAGTATTTTCTTCATTAAGTTTTCTTTGTTCACTATATAGATTTTCAAGTTCAGCTTTAGAAATATCTATTTGTTCTAAGATATCTGTTCTTTCTTTTCTTGAATCAGACATTAGACCAATAAGTCTTTCAAAGTCTAATCTATATTGACGTTTTGTTTGTTTTAATGATTCTAATTCTTCTTCTAATTTAGCAATGTCTGCATCATATGATAACTTAGCGATTTGTTCTTCAATCAATGTATATTCTTTTCTTGTTTGTTTAACAATATCAAAATATCTTAATTGATTTTGGTTAACAATTTGTAGTGCTTTACTATTGTTTAAAATTCTAAGTGTCATTTGAGTTTTTTCAAGTAAGTCATATAAACTATGAATTTGTTTTTCTAACATTTCTAATTCTTCTGAATCTAATCTTACTTGTAAGTCGGTTGCTTCTTGACCAATGTATGGAACTTCATAAACTCTAGGATTGATTTGTCTTGCAGTATAATTACCATAAGTCATACAACTTGGGGTAATTGCTCTATGATATTTTTTAAGATCTTGAACATTTTCAACACATCTTACACCAGATAACAACATATTAGCATACAGTCTTGCATAAGGATGATTTGTTGTAAGTTTTGAGGCTAAACTGTTATCATCAGCTGTCTTATAGTCTTGTAATTTTTGCGTATTAACTAGACCAACACCATATATTTTTCTTTCAAATTTAACTCTATCATAAATTTCTAAAGCATCATTAAAGTATGCTGGATCTACGATTAAGTCAAATCTTTGTCCGCCAAGATATCCTTCTAAAGCGTTTCTCCATAAGGGTTCATTTACTTCAATCAGTTCACAAAAAGGTCTTACTCTTACTTCTTTTTGATATTGATTTGTTAATTCTTCATTAATAATTTCTATTAATTCTGTTACGTGTCTAGGGTATGTTTTAATATTTCTTTTTAGTTGGTTTAATCTTAATGAAACAATCGATATTTGATCTGATATTTCATTACGTTCTTCTTCTAGTTTTGCTTGTTCAAGATGGTAGGCATTAATGTAACCTGCGACTTCTTTACTAACTGAACTTAGGTGTTCTTGTAATTGCATAACATTTAAGTTTTCTTCGTTTGCTAAATAATATTTAACAAAGGCTTGGATAGAAGGATTGCTTTGTGTTTCAGAGAATTTTTTCATTAATTGAACTTCATTAGAAACAGTGTTACGTAAGTTCATAACAATCTCTTTTTGTTGTTCATATAATTCGCCTTTTTTAACTAAGGCATCTTTATAATTTGCTAAACTTCTACTAACATCATTATTATTTCTAGCAGTTTCTAATGAAACAATTTCTTTATCATTTGTTTCAATTAACTCGTCTAGCTGTTCTTTTTCTGATTTTAGAATCTCATATTTTTGGTTTAGTTGATCGAGTGTATCTTTTGAATTTTCTAAGAATGTTTCTCTTTTTTCAATAAAACTTAATTTTTCAATTAATTGATTAATTTCAATTTGGTCTAAGTTTAAATTTAACTGACTGCCTAAATCAATAATTTTACTTAATTTATCTAATTTTTCTCTGTCAATTCTAATTTGATTTTCCACTTTTTTAAGTTGTTCAACGTTGTTTTTTAAACTTTGAATATCAATTGGATCATCATCAAGTAAAAATTCAAAAACAAAAGCTTGTAAATCAATAGGTCTAAATGCTAGTGCTTTAGGCAAAATTCGCGCATATTTTTTAGCATCTAATCCAAAGTATCTAGCAACCGCATCTCTATAGTGCTTTTGAGAGTCAAATGGCTTAAAATCTATTTCTAGATCTTTAAAGTAAGCCTTCATTGACTTATAATCTCTTGGAAATCTATTTTCAATAAAAATATTTTCATGGATTGCAGTATTTTCTAAAAGATAGAATCTTTCTTTTAATTGGCCGCCTTTTGGTAATTCTAAGACACACCCAATAATGCCACTTTCATTACTTTGTTCGTCGTAAAATTCTAAGGCTACATGCGTAACAACGTCGTTATTTCTTAAGTATTCTTTATTTTCAGCACCAATTCTACCACGAATATATCCTTCTAAAGAACGTCTAGCTTCATCGGTTGCTGCTATATTAAACTTAACTCCTGATTTACCACCAACAAGTAAGTATTGTAAAGCATCTAATAGTGTTGATTTACCTGAACCATTTTCACCAGAGATTAATGTATTATCTTTAATTTCAATTGTTTGGTTAGTAAATAAGTGCCAATTGACTAATTTAATCTTCGTAAGTTTCTTCAATTGACTCACTTCCTTCCATGTATTGATCAATACGTTCTATTGCTTCTTTAATATTATGAATATTAGTTACATAAAGAATTGTAGGATAAATTTTAATTCTAGAATCATCCTTTAGTCCTCTTTCAATATAGTCTATAATATTATAATTTCTTAATAGCATTAATGCTGGTTTTAGTTTATCTTTAGTAATTCTTTTATCATCAAGATATCCAATGCGTCTTAATTCTTCATGAATTTCTTCAAGATAAATTTCAACATTTTCATCTAATGTAACAAGATCACGTTTTCTTTGAAATAAGACTCTAATGACTAGAAGCATTAAACTTTCTTCTTTTTTCAGTCTTAAGTGATTATAAATACTTTCATTTTTTATAAATACTACTTCATCATGTCTTTCAATTGTTAATTCAAAGTCACTAATTGCGAAAAAAGCTTCAAATATATCTTTATATGCAAGAATGAATCTATAATCATTGGCATCACCAATTTTTTTTCTTGTGATGTAGTTAACTTGAAACATTTTATTGACAACTCTTGAGAATGTACTTTTTTCAGCTTCTTTTAACTCTAAATATTGTTCATTAAAACGTTTAGCTGCTTGAGTTTTACCTATCATAAACTTACTCCTTTTTTAAAGATAACGAAATTTTGGAATGTTATATCGTTAACTGTAACATTGTTTGTTAATAGTTTAATATCATATGAAACCCCAATGGATTTTGAGTATAAGAATACTAAAATAAGTCTAATGAAATCTTGTTGGGTTTGAAGTGGTGCTTCAATTGCTTCTAAAGAATCATCTGTTTGTAGTAAACTTAAAACATATTTATTAATTTCTACTTTACTATATATATTATGTTTAGTTAAATTTTGAATTTTTTCTCTCTTTAATTCTTCTGTTATATAGTCTTCATCATAGAATATTTCTTCTGCAACCGCTTCAACTCTTTGTCTTCTTGGGTTAAACATTGAAGCATCATCTAGATTTCTAATTGAAACAAGATTAAAAAATTGCGTATAGTCAATCTTATTATTATCTTCAATGATAATTTTAAAGAGTCTATTTAAAATACCTTCTAAATCATCTGAATGATTGGTTAAGAAAAGAATCTTAGAAGCTGCTGCATTAATATATTGTTCATTTTTTCTATCTATTTCATTAATAAGCTGATCAAGCCCTTCAAAACTATCTCTAATTGTTCTAATTCTAGCTTCTACTTTTAAATATGCTAAATTATAGTCTTCTTGTTTAGAAATAATCATCATACTTTCAGTAAGTTTTTCCATATGTTCATCATTTTCATATATTTTTGAAAGTGATTCTAGAATACTTCTTTTATATCTTGGCAAACTATCTTTTGTTTTTAAATTGTAATAAGCTGAATCAAAGAAGTTTTGTTTATAATCTACAAGTAATTTTTCTAATAATCTTTGTAAGTTGTTTTTTTCTTGATTCTTAGTTATATCATGATAAAAACGATAAATATTTGCCTTAAGAGTTTTAAGTCTTCTTAAAATATCGTTTGTTTTTAAATATGCTTGTTCTAAAATCGCATGTCCTTCATCGATTGTAAATGATTTTAAAATTGAATAAACACTATAAATTTCCCCTGTATATTCGATTTGCTCATTATTTTTAATTGATTTTAATACTTCTATAATTCGGATACTATAATCAAAAAGGTTAAGTGAAACTCTATAGTCACCTAACTCCTCTTCACCTAACCAACCAGTTTTTTTAAAAACGTTAATCACACTAACGGATTTTTGTCTACTAGTTGTTTGAATTTCTTGTTCACCTTCAACAATGAATGCTTCTTTTTTATCTTCAAAATAATCTTGTAATTTATGAATGATAAATTCTCTATCACCTTGGAAGGCATCTTCCATGGTATCAATTGAATCAAAGATGATGAATAAGCAATCTACATATATATGCTTATTAGGGGATGATAATACTGAAAAAAAAGTATCAGGAATGGTGTCAAATAAATGTGCCATTACTTCCTCCTTAAATATGTCTATTTTTATTTAAAATAAAAATATAAACATTTGTTATTATTTTAACATTAAAACGCCTTTTTTTCTATCCTTTTTGCATTATTGTAAATATTATAACTTGAAGTTGAAAAATAAAAAAATAATAGAATTTAAAAAAATCCTATTATTTCATCATTATTATTTCTTTTTATTGATTTGTACATTTTTCCCATTAACTTTTACTGATTGTTTTAAATTCATTTTGCTTACAGCTTGTTCATTTAATTCAAAGACAGTTTCAGTTTGGAAATGTTTAATGTTACCAACGTTTTTAGAGTACACATTAAATCTTTTTCTTAACAATTCAAGTAGAACTGATGGGTTAATTTGGTCTTGTTTACCTAGATTAATAACCATTTCAGACATGCCTCTTCCGCCTCTTTGAGCATTAGAGTTATTTCCAAATCTACTTTCTCTTTCATTTCTACCTACATTTTTAGGCATTTCGATTTCTTGATATGATTTTTCTTCTGGTAATAATGAAGTAATTAATCCATCAATAATTTCTCTTTCAGTATATTTAGTTAATAATTCATCAACAATTTGATGATCAAATGAAACTTCTTTACTCTTTTCAATCATATCTTTGATTGTTAAGTTAAATCTTTCCATTTCTCTTTGGTTAATTTCTTTAGTAGTTGGAACTTTCATTAATTCCATTTGGATTTTAATGAATTTTTCAAGTTGTGCTAGTTGACGTGTTTTTCTTGGTCCAACAAATGTATATGAAACACCTTTTTTACCAGCTCTACCTGTTCTACCAATTCTATGAACATATACTTCATCTTCATATGGTAAATCATAGTTAATAACCATTTCAACATCTGATACATCTAGTCCACGTGCAGCAACATCGGTTGCTACTAGGATAGATAATTGTTTAGATCTAAAACGTCCCATAACATATTGGCGTTGAGATTGTTTTAAATCACCATGTAGTGAATCAGCTAGGTAACCTGCTTGTTGCAAGTGCAGTGTGATTGTATCTACATTTTTTTTAGTATTAGCAAATATAATTCCAGAATGAGGTTTTTCTAAATCTAAAATTCTTGTTAATAATTTTGGTTTTTCAGTTTCTTTTACTACTAAATAGTATTGTTTAATAGAATCAACTGTTAATGTTTTATTTTCTACTTTAATAATTTCTGGATCTTTTTGATATTTAGTAGCAATCTTTCTAATGAAAGGTGGCATTGTAGCTGAAAATAAAACTGTTTGTCTAGTGTCTGGTGTTCCTTTTAATATTTTTTCGATATCATCTTGGAATCCCATTTTTAGCATTTCATCAGCTTCATCTAAAGTTAATATTTCTAATCCTGAAAAATCAACTTTACCGCGTTCCATATGGTCAATAATTCTACCTGGAGTAGCAACAATAATATGTGGGTTTAAAGCAAGTGCTTTAAATTGTCTTTCATATGATTCGCCACCGTAAATTGATGTAACTTTAATTTCTGGATAGAATCTAACTAATTTTATAATTTCTTTATATACTTGCAAAGTCAATTCTCTTGTAGGACATAAAATTAAACTTTGAGTTGTTTTAAGTTTTGGGTTAATTCTTTCAACTATTGGAATACCAAAGGCAAATGTTTTACCTGTTCCTGTTTGGGCTTGTCCAATTAAGTCTTTTCCTTCAATCATTTTAGGTATCGCTAGTCCTTGAATAGGCGTAGCATACTCAAAATTAAGCTCTTCTAATGCTTTTTTAGTTTGTTCTAGTATTGGTAAATCGTTAAATAATACGTTCATATATTTCCTCATTTCTTTTTGAACCTTATATACTATACCATATTAAAAGGTAAATTACTAATCAATTAAGCATAAAAAGGAATATTTATTCAAAATATCCTCTTTTAGCAATTAAATCATTTTTTTAGCAATTTTCTTATCTATAGCAGTTATCATCTTCACAATAAGTTGTATTAGTTTCTTTTTGATACATTGTCACGATTGCTTTTTTGAATGTTTCTATTGTTGGATTTTCTTCTAAATCAACAGTATGATTAAAACGGTAATGTGGTAATTTAGTAATATTTCTTCTAATCGCATTTTCTTTATTTAATTCAATAGCGTTTTTAAATGTTAGTTCTGAAATTGTTTTTTCAATTTCTTGTTCTTTAAGTAAATCTTTTAAAACTTCTTTTAAAACCTCTTTATTAGAGATATCCTTATTTTCTTCAAATCTAGCTTTAAACAATTTAAGTAGTACTTCTTGTTGGCACTTATTCTTTTTACCTAGATGTAACATTTGATGAGGCAGTTGAGTTTTAATAGGTTTAATATTATCTAGTTTAATATTTAATTTATTTAGATCATCTTCATCTATTTTACTTAAAGCATCTTTTCTGTCTTCTTGTTCATAACTTCTATAAACTATTTCAATTTCTTCGTTGAATTTAAAAGCTTCAACAGTTTTAATTAATCTTTTAATTGATATATAGCTTTGTGGACAATTGAAATCCATCCAAACATCTATTCTCATACTTTTTTTACTTCCTTTTTTTCTTCTATATATTTTAAAAGTCTTATTATTTGACTCATAATTAACGAAATTGAAACAATTATTATTATAAAAATAAGTGGTTTATTCATTGTTACAGTTGCTAAGATACCACCGTGAGGAACTAATGTTTTTATCATAAAAACAGAAGTTAGTGCCCCTGCAAAAAACGCACTCATAACTAGAAGAAATCTAATCATTTCATTTTTTCTAATATAAGGTAAGGCGCCTTCGGTAATAAATGATAGCCCCATTGCAAATTGATATCTTATTTTAGGTTCTTCTTCAACAGTTAACTCATTCTTATATATTAATCGGTAGGTAGCTATTACTAAAGGTGGCACCATGCCTCCAATAATGACAGAGGTCATTAAAATAGGAAAATCACCACTTAATAAAACAATAATTAAATAAGTAGTTTTATTTACTCTTCCTCCAGCATCATATGCCATAAGTGAAGCCAAAATACCGCCTATAAGAAATAAAACTATTTTATAGTTTTCAATTGCTTTAAAAAAGTTAACTGATTGGCTATAGGCTTGTTGTAGATAACTTGCACTAAAATAAATGCCTGGTATTAAAATAAATAAAGATAATAACGGTAACCACAAGATACTATTAAGATATTTTAATTCTTGAGGTAAATAAATTAAATACTTTTTAATATACTTGACTAGATAACCTGCTAGTATTCCATATAAAAGCACGCCATATAAGCCTGCTTGATAATGATAAATTAAGATACCTGTAATAGCTCCTATAGCAAGTCCAGGCTTATCTGCCATGTCATAGCATAGGAAAGCAACAAACATAATATAAAAAAGCATTTCAGAATATTTGCTTATTTCTAAAAAGAATTGTGATGGAAAATATTGATTCAAGCAAATAGCTATCCCTTTAACTACTAAAAAAATTAAACTATATGATAACCCCTGCATAAGAGCACTTTGAATACTTTTTTTCATTGACTACTCTAATTCTATTTTTTCAAATAATGCATCTGCATTTGATATAGCATCTGCGGTTGTTCCTGTAACTATTTTTTTATCTTTAAATCGGGTTAAATCAACATGCATATCAGCAGCAATAATGATTGCGTCTGCATCTTTAATTTCTTCTTCTGTTAGAGTTCCTTCAATGCCTAGGGCAGCATGTTTTTCAATAATTAAATCAATACCTTTAGCATAAGCAGCTTTTCTTAATGCTTCAGCAGCAATATATGTGTGAGCAATCCCCATAGGGCATGCAGTTATTGCAATTACTTTCATTTTTTAAAGTTTACTTCACTTTCTATTTCTTTTAAGACTTCATATGTTTCTTCTACGGTGCTTGAATTTCTTAGTCTTTTAATAAATCCTTCATTTAATAAATGTCTGGATAAGTTAGCCAATATTTCTAAATGTAATCTTTCTGAATTTTCTGAAACAGCCAGCATAAAAACGAGATCAACTTTCTTTTTATCAAGAGCTTCGTATTCTATTCCATTTTCTATTTTGATAAAGGCAACAAAAGGGTGATAAACTGTTTTATCTTTGGCGTGAGGAATACCAATACCATCACCAATTCCTGTAGTGATAATACTTTCTCTTTGTTTAAGACTTTCATAGAATGCTTCTTTTGATTCTATTTTATTAAGCTTAAATAATTCTTCACTCATCATTAAAAACAATTCATCTTTAGTCTTAACTACTAAGTCTAAAAAAATTGTATCTTTTGAGATTAAATCATTTTTCATCTTTATATTCCTTTTTTTACTATTTAGAAGTACTTTTACTATTATACCCTAATATCATACAAAAATAAAATATTACTATAATTTTTTTAGTTATTCATAAAAAAAAGATTTATAAGAGTTGTATCTTATAAACCCTTTATTATTCATAATTAGTTAAAAATCATTCCACCATCAGTTAAAATATTTTGTCCTGTAATGTATGAAGCGCCTTCAGAGGCTAAAAATGATACTAGATTAGCTACATCTTCAGGAGTTTGAGTGCGTCCTAAGGCAATACCTTCTGCATATTTTTTAAATGTTTCTCCTTTTTTAGCACCAGTAAACTTGCTCATTTGTTCATCTATACGTTCCCACATTGTTGTTCCTACGATATACCAGGGCAGTATGAATTAACTGTAATTTGATGTTTGGCTAGTTCTTTTGCTGCTGCTTGCGTAATGCCTTTAACCGCAAACTTTGATGCTGAATATGGACTAAGCATTTCAAATCCTTCTTGTCCAGCAATGCTACATGCATTAATAATTCTGCCACCTGTTTTTTGTTTAATCATTTGGGCTGCTGCAGCTTTAATTCCGTATAAAGTTCCTTTTACGTTAATATCAAAAACTTTATCTAATGTTTTAGGATCGATTTCTGTTATAGGTGCAATCGTTCCTTCAATACCTGCATTATTTACAAATACATCTAATCTTCCAAAGGTATCTACTGCATGTTTTACTAATGCTAATTGATCTTCTAGTTTAGAAACATCACCAACAAAGCTTGTTACTGTGAGTCCTTGTTTTTTAAATTCGCCTTCTGTTTCTTTTACTTGTTTTTCGTTTATATCACTAAGAACAATAGCGAATCCATCTTTCCCTAAACGTTGAGCTAATGCTTTACCAATGCTTTGTGCTGAACCTGTAATAATTGCTACTTTTTGTTCTTTCATAATTGCCTCCTAATGGTCAATATCTACAGCTAGACTTTACCACTAAAAAGCATTTTTTTCAAAAGGTTTACTTCAATAAAAAACTTAATAGACACATTTCTAATAAACACTTTGAAATATTTTATTTATAGTTCTTTATTTTCCAGTGTTTTAATATTAAAGTCTAAAATTTTAACAATTAATTCTAATGGTATTTCATCATCAATAGGAATTTGGATGGCTCCTTTAGAGCATTTATAGTTTTTAAGTTCTTCTTTAAAATAATTAATTGCTTCTCCATGTGGGTATATTCCAATATGGTTCTTATAAACAAAATAATATAAAATAGCTTTATTAATTTTATAAGCTGGCATATTATAACTGATAGTTTCTGTAATTCTAGAATCAAAATTTAAGATTGTATTTCTTAAAGTAATTATTTTATTTTTAGTTTTTGAATCCAATGTTTCTAAATATTCTAAGACACTATTAAGTTTCATTTTATATCCTTTCATATCACCTATCTTTTCTTACAATATACCATATATTTATGATTATATATTGTTTTTTGATGTAAAAAAACTTTAGTTTCCTAAAGTTTTCATTTAATTTATTTAGTTATTTCATTAAGAATAATATCTACCTGATCTGAATTAACCATGCCATTTCTTATAAACATTCTATATGTGCCGTTTTGACTATCTAATGTTGTTACATATGGATTTTCTTTAAAAACAGTCCATCCATTACTTTTTAAAGTTTCCACATATGCTAAGACTTTTTCAGTTAAGCTTTCGCTAACTTTTAAAGTAATACTTTTAGATTCATTAGAAAAAACTAGTGCTGTATATCCTTCAAATTTAGGCAATTCAAATCCTAAGATTGCTTTAAGTTCATTTTCTGGCCAAGTAGTGGTTGCCTTTACTTTTGAACTTATTTCAAATTCTATTGTATTTTGTCCATGTGCTTTGTTATTATGGTAAGAAATTTGAATCTCATTGGCTTTAGTTAAATATCCCATATGTGAATCATTATTTTCATTTTTAATCCAAACTTTTTCATCAAATGAGTTTAAGAAAGTATTCAAATTAGATTCTAATACTTCATTTTTTACTTCTATAATAAATATTACTTTATTTTCAGATACTTGGAGTGTGGTATTCTTTATATCAAGAAATTCACTTAATGTGATTTGAAATTTTTCAGAAACTATATTTTTAACATCTTCCCATGTATTTTTTTTAGTAGTAATTTTTATATCTAAGTAATTTTCGTTATCATGACTAACATGATATGAAAATTCTACTAATTCTTTTGTGTAAATACCTACGTGATCATTATTTTTATCATCTGCTATAAAACCTAAATCTATAAGTAGTTTTCCATAGTCATTTAAGTTTTCGTGTCTGTTTGCTAATTCTACTGTTCCAGTAATCTCATTATCTGTTTCTTTATATTCAACTTCATGTGATCCTATAAAATCTGGTAAATCTAAGTTAAATTTAGTTTTTACTAATGTTTGGATACTGTCCCAGTGGTAGTGATCATGATGGTGTTCATGTTTTGATACTTTAAACTGGATAATATTTGCATTATCATGACTTAAATGATAGTAAAATTTCAATCCATCTTTTTCATACGTTCCAGCGTGATCATTGCTTCCCTCTTCTTTTAAAAACCCTTCTTTGATTAAAGTTTCTAAGAAATCATTTAAGTTTTCGCCTCTATTTGCTAATTCTACTGTTCCAGTAATCTCATTGTCCAATTCTTTATATTCAACTTCATGTGATCCTATAAAATCTGGTAAATCTAAGTTAAATTTAGTTTTTACTAATGTTTGGATACTGTCCCAGTGGTAGTGATCATGATGGTGTTCATGTTTTGATACTTTAAACTGGATAATATTTGCATTATCATGACTTAAATGATAGTAAAATTTCAATCCATCTTTTTCATACGTTCCAGCGTGATCATTGCTTCCCTCTTCTTTTAAAAACCCTTCTTTGATTAAAGTTTCTAAGAAATCATTTAAGTTTTCGCCTCTATTTGCTAATTCTACTGTTCCAGTAATCTCATTGTCCAATTCTTTATATTCAACTTCATGTGATCCTATAAAATCTGGTAAATCTAAGTTAAATTTAGTTTTTACTAATGTTTGGATGCTGTCCCAGTGGTGGTGATCATGATGGTGTTCATGTTTTGATACTTTAAACTGGATGATATTTTCATTGTCATGACTCAAGTGATAATAAAATTCCAATCCATCTTTTTCATATGTTCCAGCGTGATCATTGCTTCCCTCTTCTTTTAAAAACCCTTCTTTGATTAAAGTTTCTAAGAAATCATTTAAGTTTTCGCCTCTATTTGCTAATTCTAATGTTCCAGTAATTTCATTATCTACTTCTTTATATTCAACTTCATGTGATCCTATAAAATCTGGTAAATCTATATTGAATTTAGTTTTTACTAATGTTTGGATACTGTCCCAGTGGTGGTGAGCATGTTCTTCTGAATCACTTATTTTTATTATACTTAATTCTACTGTATCACCATTATGAACAAATTCATTGTGCATGCTTATATAGTAGTTATAAGATGGATGTGTCAATTGTCCTGAATGATTATCATAAGTTTTTACAACCCAACCTTGTTTAATTAGTTCTTCTTTATAGTAATTTAAACTTTGATCAACTAAATCTTTTGCAATACCTTTAATTTCTAAAGTAAGGCTATTTAGATTTTCTTTGTTAACATTGACGCTTGTGTAGTTAATAAATTCAGGTAGATTGAAACCAGAAAAGTCGTAGATTTCAGCACTTGGCCAAGTTTTACTCACTACAAAAATATGTATTTCTTTTTTTAATTCTGGTTTATCAACAGATGAAACAGTCACTTTTGTTTCTCCTACTTTAACTCCTGTGACCTTGTTATTATCTAGAGTAGCTACTGTTTTATCTTCTATACTAAATGTTAATGCTTTGTTTGTAGCATCAACAGGTAAAACAGTTACTTTAAGTTCTTGAGTACTATTAACATTTAAATATATTTTATCTGATGTTATAGTGATACTTTCAACTGCTATTTTTTTGTCACTACAAGCAACTAAAATAATTCCTAATATCATTATTGCCAAAAGGCTCATTATTTTTTTCATTTTTACTCTCTCTTTCTTTATGCGAATGATTTGCATTTATAATCTTAGCATTCATTTTCTATTATTGCAAGTGTTTTTGCAAATTATTTGCATATATTTTTGCGAACAGTTTGCATAAACTATTTTTCATGATATAATAGTTATCGGAAATCAAGAGGTGGTTTTTATCAAAACATATATTAAAAAACTTTTTTTTATCTTTTCAATTTTACTATCATCTTTTATTTTAGTCGCATGCAATAAAGATGCTGATGCAGATATTATTACTACTTTGTATCCTCAATATGATATTGCAAAAAATATTGTTGGTAATAAAAAGGAAGTTAAACTTCTAACTCCTTTTGGAAGTGAAGTCCATGATTTTTCACCAACTGCCAAAGATATAGTTAACATAAGAAAAGCAGACTTATTTATTTACACAAGTGATATCATGGAACCTTGGGTAAAAGATATTTTAACTGAATCTACTCATTCAATTAATCTGTCTACTTCTTATACTTTAGTGCCTTATAAAAATAATGCTTTAGTAGATGATATTCATTTTTGGACTGACCCATTGATTATTATTGACTTAGTTAAAGTGATTAAGCAATCTATTATCAAGATAGATCCAGAAAATGAACTTTTTTATGAAGAAAATGCTTCTGCTTATATTAATAAGATAAATAAGGTTCATGATGACTTACTGAATTTAGGAAATAAACAAACAATTTTCTTTTATGGACACAATGCATTAGCCTCTTTTGGGGCTAGATATGAATTAAACATCATCTCTTTAAGTGGCAATTATAAACCAGATGCAGAACTGCAACCAAGTCAGTTAGAAAATCTTAAAAAAGCAATCATTCAAAATAATGCTCATTTTTTATTTGTAGGAGAACTTATAGATTTAAAAGGTCCTAATACGCTTGTATCTGATTTAAAAAAGAGTGGGTACCAATTAACCCTTTTAGAACTACATGGTTTTCACAATATTAGTTTAGAACAAAGTAAAGAAGGTTTAACTTATGCACAATTACTCGAAAGAAACTACATCAATCTCAAACAAGCCTTTGATAGCGCAAATTAATAATATTTCTGTTCGCTTTGATCAAATAACGGCTTTAGAAAATATTAGTTTCAGTTTAAATAAAGGAGATTTTTTATATGTATTAGGACCTAACGGTGCTGGAAAATCTACTTTAATCAAAGTTTTAACTAGAAGTTTAAAACCTTCTAGTGGTACGATTATGCTTACTACGAATAAACTAGGGTTTTTACCTCAAATGTTAAATAGAAAACAAAATTTTCCTATTACCGTTATTGAAACCATTTATACTGGTTTTGATAAGCAAAAACTTATTATGAGTAAAGAAGAAAAGCTCATTATCTTTAAATGGTTAGAAAAAATGGGTATTTCGCATCTTGCTAAAAATATGATGCATACTCTTTCAGGTGGAGAGCAACAAAGAGTCTATTTAATTAGAGCTTTAGTTTCAAATCCAGAATTACTTATTTTAGATGAACCTACATCTGCCTTAGATCCAGATTTTAGAAAAGCATTTCATGATTTATTAAATGATTTAAATGCTAAAGGTGTAACAATTATATTTGTAACCCATGATCTTCATAATATGGATACAGTTAATAAAAAAGTATTACACATAGATAAAAATGTTTTATATTTTGGATTGTGTAGTAACTATCAAAAAGAGGTATCCCATCATGTTTAATTTCCTAACTCAAGATTTTATGATAAGAGCACTACTGCTTGCCTTATCTCTTTCTGCCGCAGCTTCTTTATTAAGTCCTTTTTTAGTTTTAAATAAACAAGCTATGATTGCTGATGGATTAAGTCATGTAGCTTTTACTGGTATCATTTTTGGTTTATTATTTAGTAACCAAGCATTCTATATAGCCATTCCTTTTACGGTTCTAGCTTCTATTTTTATTACTTACTTAGGTAATATAAAAATGATTGATCACGACTCTGCGATTGGTGTTATTTCGACATTTACGCTTGCTGTTGGATTAATCGTTGTAAGTTTGACTGATGGATTTAATAGAGATATTGAATCTTTACTGACTGGTGCTATTTTATCTTCTAGTTCAGTGGATGTTTGGATATCTTTTGCTATTCTTATTATTACAGGTGCTTTTATTACTTTCTTTTATAGATCATTATTATCACTTACGTATGATGAGAGTTATGCTAAATTTTCAAAAGTAAAATCTACTTTTTTAAAGTATTGTTTATCTGCATTAACAGGGTTATTTATAGTTGTTGGAATTAGGACTGTCGGCATGCTATTGATTTCAACATTTATTATTTTCCCTGCTTTAATTGCTTCTCAAATTTCAAGAAGCTTTAAGCAAACTATTCTAATCAGCCTTTTAGTCTCAGTGGTAAGTGTTTTCTTGAGTATTTGGATATCATACGAATTAGATACCCCTACAGGATCAACAATTGTTGTTTTCTATACTTTAGTATTGGCCTTAGCGATTATTTATAGACGTTTCTTTAAGAAAAATTAATTCTAATATAAAAGGTTCAACTCATTAAATTATGAATTGAACCTTTTTTTATTAAGCTTTTTTTACGAATTCAGACTTTAAACTCATTTGGCCAAACCCTGGTATTTTGCAATCTATATTGTGATCCCCATCTACAATTCTAATGTTTGCAACTTTAGTTCCTTGCTTTAAATCTGATGAAGCTCCTTTTACTTTTAAATCTTTTATGATTATTACAGCATCTCCGTCAAATAGTTTATTGTTATTAGAATCTAAGACAAATTTTTCTTCTGACTCTTTTTCCCATGTAAATTGACATGCAGAACATACTAATTTACCATCTTCTTCATATGTGTATTCAAAACCGCAACTTGGACAATTCATTTTTAACACTTCCTTCTTTTTATCTACCTTATTGTATCATAGTTGAAGTGTTTATCAAAATTACCCTTTTAATCCTTTGGTTTGTCTAACCATGTCTTCTATAACAATATCAAATATTTCACCTAATGTACGGCAATATTCTAATACTTTCCATGGTTCGTTTGTGTGATAATGAAGTTTTATAAGTTCTGGATCTCCTACAACTAGTAAACAGTCTCCATCAAAATTATTTTGAATATAATCAATGATATGATCTTCTGATAAATGATTGCCTTCTAATAAAAGTTGTGTATCATAGCGATATTTAGTTTCCATTTTGTTTTCCTTTCTTATTTAGCATTTTTTATTTTTAAGTATTCATTCCATGATGTTTCTAATTCTTCTTTTGTCATTAAAGCATTATCTAGCATCGTTTCTACTTCTTTTTGGTCCATATGAATACCTATGATGACTAATTCTGTTTGTCTGTCATGATATTCATCCCAGTTTTTTCTGAGTTTTTCTGAGTTTTTTAAGTATGCTTGAATATCTTCTTCTGATCTTGAACCTAGCCATAAGCCAAATTCTTCAAATTTCATACTTTCACCTGCTTGAGAAATCATAAAAGCATAGTCATGATTAATATCTAACCAGATGACACCTTTAGTTCTAACAATACTTCTTGGTAAATAATCATAAAATAATCCTAGTTTTTTGATATCAAAAGGTCTTTTTCTTCTATAGACAAAAGAACTAATACCATATTCTGAAGCATGATCATGTGCTTCCTCATGGTCATGTCCATCTAATTCTTGAATCCATCCTGCACTATTGGCAACAGTTTTTAAATTAAATGAATGGGTATTTAAGATTTGATCAAATGGTACTTTACCAAATTTAGTTTCAATTAGAGTTGCTTCTGGTTGAATTTTTTTTATATATGATTTAATAATTGCTAGTTCTTCTTTACTTACTAAATCTGTTTTATTTAAAAGAACTATGTTACAAAACTCAAGTTGTTCTACTAAAAGTCCTGCAATAGGTTTTTCTTCTTCATCATCATGGTGGTGATCGTGATGATGTTCTTCATGTTCATGCCCATGTTCTTCTAATGCTTGTCCTAAATTAAACTCTGTTTTCATTCTTAAAGCATCAACAACCGTTAGCATTGAATCTATATAACATAACTGACTTAAATCTCTACCATCTTCTGTTTGTCCCATAATAATTGTTTGTGCAACAGGGATAGGTTCAGTAACTCCTGAACTTTCAATAATAATGTAGTCATATTTTTTACTATCAACAAGCCTTGTAATACCTACTAGTAAGTCACTTCTTAAGCTACAACAAATACATCCATTAGATAGTTCAACCATTTCTTCTTTGATATGTTCAACTGATGTACCTTGTTCAATTAATTTAGCATCTATGTTAACTTCACTTAAATCATTAACAATAACTGCGATTTTTAATCCTACTTGATTATTAAGTAGATGATTCAAAAGGGTCGTTTTGCCGGCACCTAAATATCCGTTTAATATCGTAATTGGTATTTTTTTATTTTCCATAATATTCTCCTAATGCAAATCATTCGCATATACATGATACCACTTTATATCATATAAATCAATCAAAATTGAATGAAAATAGGATTACCAGTTTAGTTCTTATTTTTCTTTTTAAAAGGAATTAACACAGAAACGCTCTCTTGATATTTTTTATATTCTGGTCTGGTTTTTAAAATTTTCTTTTCCATCATTGGTATAGAAACAAATAAAAACATAAACATCATTAAAACAGGGGATATAATTAAATAATTAAACCCAAAACTGTCTAAATAAAATAAGTAGATTCCCCACCAAACAAGTATTTCTCCTAAATAATTAGGGTGTCTTGAATACTTCCACAAGCCTATATTGATTAACTTTCCTTTATTTAGAGGATCTGATTTAAATTTTTGCATCTGCTTATCTGAAATATGTTGTATAAGGGTTGCTATAATAATTATTGCAAATCCTAAATAGGATATCACTCCTGGCATTTTTTCTATTTGTATCATAGCAATTCCACCTATAAGTTGTATAAAAACAATCAGTGTAGGAAATAGCATAATACCTAAAAAACTGGTTAAAAAATACAACTTTGGGGCATAACTTCTAATATTATTATATCTCCAGTCTTGATGTTTAAAATCACTCCACAATTTAGCCCAATTAAGTGTGAGTCTAATAGACCAGAATGTGATTCCTGCTAGATATAGAATCATTAATAAAGAAAAGTTGCTAAATTCAATCATTAGTAACAATATAATAAGTGGTGGAACAACACTCCAATAAGGATCATATAAGCTAGCATTTTTAATAAATACTGATGAAAGCCATATACAAAAAGTACCAAATACATTTGCAATGAGTACTTTTAATATTATGTTTTCAATTCTTATATTTTGGTATAAAAAAACACTTAGTACAAGTACTATTACATAAATCATTCCAATCAAAATTAGAGTCTTTATTTTATCAGTCATAACTTTTCCCTTCATTATTTATATTTACTATCACTTAATAAAAAAAATTCAAATAAATGATATTACTTTTTTCTCAAACTAGATATAAATGTTTTTCTATTGATATCAAAATCCCTACTAAGAATAGAGATTAAAAATTCATCCAACAATGCAACCATAGAAAATACTAACAAACAAATTTCTACGTAAAAATTATTTCTATAAATTATTATTGGAATGAGAAATATAAATACGCCTAATATTTTGTTTCCTATGGTGTGAATGATAGCAATTTCTTTAAATCTAATATAAGTTATTAAAATACTAGTTAACTTAAGGAATAACAATATAGCATATACTGCGATATTTTTTTCAATAAAGTTAAAATTCTTGATAAAAATAAAATACATAATAAATACAAATAAAAACATATCTGCCACACTATCTAACTTAGAACCAAATTTACTTTCAGTCTTCAGTTTTCTTGCAAGATATCCATCCAAAATATCAGTAAAACCTGTAATAGCATATATATAGATAAATACACCATCATTAACCAAAAAATACAAAATAATTGTCAACATAATACGAGACATTGTAATAATATTTGGTACACTAAAATACCTTTTTATCACCATTTTTTCACCTTATTTTGAAGATATATTTTATATATAGTATTTAAAAATAATAACAACATTATTCTGATATTTAATCTGATGATCTCAAATTCATTTTTTATATAAATCTTGTAGTTCTGCTACTTCCACCAAAAAAACATCAATTATTTTATATATATTATATACTATTTATCTTGTGCCTGTCCATCTCATATTAAATATATAAAGAAAAAATGCTATCTTTTTACAGATAACATTCCTAATTTGCATAATGGTGTTTGAGGAGGGATTCGAACCCCCGACCGACGGCTTAGAAGGCCGTTGCTCTATCCTACTGAGCTACTCAAACTACTTCAGCAGTAATTATTATACAATAATCACTACTGTTTGTAAAGGGTATTTTTAATTTAAATACACTTTTTTTCATTTATTCTCTTTTTTCTCTTTATAAAGAGATTTTTTACTATATTCTATTAATTATTTTCAAACTGACTGTTATATAAAGTTTCATAGAAACCCTTTTTTTCTAACAATTCTTGATGTGTACCAAGTTCTATAATATTACCATCTTTCATCACTAGAATTAAATCAGCATTTTTAATTGTTGATAGTCTATGTGCAATAACAAAACTAGTTCTATTTTTCATTAAGTTGTCCATTGCACTTTGTATTAGTTTTTCAGTTCTAGTATCAACTGATGAAGTCGCTTCATCTAAGATAAGCATTGGTTTATTAGATAGCATTGCTCGCGCAATAGTAATTAGTTGCCTTTGCCCTTGACTAATATTGGTTCCATCTTCATTTAAAACAAAATGATAAGAATCTGGAAGTGATTTAATAAAGTGATTTATTTGTGCTGCTTTTGATGCTTCAATCACTTCATCTTGTGTTTTATCAATAGAACCATATTTGATATTTTCTAGTATAGTACCTTCAAATAACCAAGTATCTTGTAAGACCATTCCAAATAACGATCTAACTGTTTCTCTTTTTAGCTTATTGATATTAACACCATCAATTAAGATCTCACCTTTATTAATTTCATAAAATCTCATCAATAAATTTACAATAGTTGTTTTCCCAGCTCCTGTTGGTCCTACAATAGCAACCGTCTGTCCAGCTTTAATGTTAGCGTTAAATCCTTTAATAATTTCTTGATTTTCTAAATATCCAAAAGAAACATTTTTAAATTCAACATTACCTTTAAACTGTGGTATTTCAGTTTGTTTATTAGTTTCTTCTGGTTCAGAAGGTGCATCCAGTAATAGGAATACTCTTTCTGCCGCAGCAGCAATCTGTTGAAAAACACTTGCTGTGCTTCCAATTTGTTGAATAGGTTGATTCACTTGTCTAGTATATTGTATATAAGTCATCATGAACCCAACTTCTAAACTACCATTTAAAATCAAGAATGCTCCAAAGATGACTACACCTATATAGGCTAGATTTCCTAGAAACATTTGGATAGGAAACATGATACCTGAAATAAATTGTGACTTCCATGAACTATCAAAAAGTTCATCATTCACTCTATCAAATGTTTTTTTAGATTGTTCTTGATGATTAAAAAGCTTAACTATCGTATGTCCACTATATGTTTCTTCTACGTGCCCACTTAACTCCCCATTTGACTTAGCTTGTCTTTTGAAGAATTTTTGGCTGACTCTAACAAACTGTGAGGCAACTACTAAACTAACAATAACTCCTAGCGTAACAATAATTGCCATTTGCCACTGAATAACAAACATAATAACTAAAATACTAACCACTAGAGTAATAGATCTAAATATTTCAGAAATACTTTGTGTTAAAGTTGAATTAATTGTTTCAACATCATTGGTGCTTCTACTTAAAATATCGCCATACTGATATTTATCAAAAAACGCTAGTGGTAAATGATTAATTTTATGAGCTAAGTCTTTTCTTAATTGATAGGTCAAGTTTTGAGTTGTTGCGATTAATAAAAATCCTTGTAAGTAATTAAGTAAGGTCGCTGTTAGATAAATAACTACTAATAAAATAAATCCTTTATTTAAAGACAACACAAATCCTTTAAAGAGTACAATACCTGTCAACTCTCTGCCATCATGAAGTTTTGTTATTTCAGTTATGATAAGTCCTAGCATGTAAGGTGCAAAAACAGTCAACAGCGCTGCTATAATAGCTAATATTCCTGATAGTGCAATTCTAAAGTAATAAGGTTTTAAATAGATAGCGAGTTTTTTCATAGTACCTTTAAAATCTTTTGGCTTTTCAAACTTAATTCTTCTATTACCTTGATTTTGGTTAGAGTCATTTAGTTTTTGCTTATTATTTTGCATATGCTAATTCCTCCGAAGATAATTGTGATTGTGCGATTTCTAAATAAATCGGACAGTTTTTTAATAAGTCATCATGTTTACCTATACCAACAATTTGTCCTTTGTCTAATACTATAATTTGGTCTGCATCTTTAATTGTATTAATTCTTTGGGCAACAATCAGTGTTGTGACATTTAAGTTTTCTTTCAGTGCTTTTCTTAAGTTTTGATCTGTTTTATAGTCTAATGCAGAAAAAGAATCATCAAAAATCATTATTTTGGCATTTTTAGCAAGTGCTCTTGCGATGGATAATCTTTGTCTTTGTCCACCAGATACGTTTTTTCCCCCTTGTGCAATTTCGGTTTGATAACCATCTTGGGTATTTTCAATAAAATCTTTTGCTTGAGCAATATGAGCTGATTTTATGATAGATTCATCTGTTGATTGGCTTGAAAAACCAATATTAGACTCAATTGTTCCTTTAAATAAAATACCTTGTTGTGGCACATAACCGATCTTTTCATATAATGATGACAGTTTGATATCTTTAACATTGATACCATCAATTAGTACTGAACCTTCTGTTGTATCATATAATCTTGGTATTAAATTAATCAAGGTAGACTTTCCTGATCCTGTTGATCCAATGAATGCTGTAACTTTATTAGGTTGCGCTACAAAGTTAATATTTGTTAAAATATTTTCTTCTGCACTAGGATATTTAAAACTAACATTTTTAAATTCTACTTGTCCTTTAACATCCTCTATCACTAAAGCATCTTTTTTATCATATATAACAAGTGGTTTATCTAGTACTTGCATAATTCTTTTAGCTGAAATTGAAGCTCTTGGAATGGCAATTAGAATCATTGTTAACATCATAAATGACATAATTGTTCTATTTGAATATTGAATTAAAGCACTTAAATCCCCTGGAGTAAACTTAGAACTTGTTTCAATAAAACCAAATTTTATGGCAAAATAAGCTAATCCAACTGAAGTTAATCCCATAATTAAACTAGCACCAGGCCACATCAATGTAAAAATTCTATTAACAAAAATATTTAGTTTTCTGTTATCATCAGCAACCTTATTTGTTTTTTCTTCTTGATATGATTCCATATCATAAGCTCTAACTACTTTTAATCCTTTTAGATTTTCTCTGGTTACTAAGTTAAGTTTATCCACTAATTTTTGAATGATACCAAACTTAGGCATTGTAACGATAAATACAAATGCAATTAAAATTAGTAAAGTGGAAACAGATACTACTAAAATAATGGATAGTGTTGGCTCTTTTGTGAGTGCCATAATAATTGCCCCAGTTGCAATAAAAGGCATCAATACGACCATTCTTAATAACATATTGACTGTTTGTTGTACTTGTTGTATATCATTAGTAGTTCTTGTGATTAGTGATGATACTGTCAATTCATCTAGCTCATCTAAAGAGAAACTTTGAATTTTAGTATATACTTCATCTCTCAGTTTTTTTGCATACTTAGCTGAGACTCTGGATTCTAAAAAACCACTTACAATTGTTACCACGATGCTTAGTAATGTGATTCCAAGCATTTGTATACCTAATTTTATTATTTCACTTTTTATAATTGAGCTTTCTTTTCCTGATACTGCTTCATCAAATACTTCACCCATAATTCTTGGGAGTTGTAAATCAAGAAAAGCCCTTGTTCCTACAAAAATAAAAATAAATAAAATTGGAATGATATAAGGTTTTAAATATTTAAATGTTCTTAGCATAAAATACCATCCTTTTTTTATTTTGTCTTATGTTTTATTATACATTAAAATATCTTTGTGTAAAGAAATATAGCCAGTATATAAAATAAAAGGAAGTCTTTAACTTCCCTTTATCATTATTATAAGTTATTCTTTAAAAAGTTTATTTTATCTATAATGTTAGCTTTCTTTTGCAAATCAATTTTATTTAAAAGATCTTCATAGTATTTTACTAGGTGTCTATAGTAATCTTTAGATTCAGGTTTTTTCTTTAAAACTGGGCCTACTAAAATATCTTCTTTACTTAGTTTCATTGTGCCTTCTGTCACTTTGATAAATACATAATAGAATTTATCATAGATGACAGACTCATCAATAATTTTAAAGTGGTTACTTTCTAGCCAAACTCTGAGTTCTTCAAGTCTATCATTAGCACCTAATAGAAAATCCTTCTTTTTAGTAGGAGCTTTAGAAAGTATCTCAGTAATTAATATAGCACCCATGCCACATATTACTGCTAGATCAAAATCTTCTTTTATTCCTTCAAAACCATTACTTTGATAAAAAGTAACTGGATATTGTTTAAGATTATTCTTAGCACTTAAAAGTGGCTTTTCTCTTAAATCACTTGCAATGCCTTTTTCTATATAACCCTTTTGAAAAGCCTTTTTAAGCACCAGTCCATGATCACATCCTATATCTAGGACTGTTTTATATCCATTGGTTTGCTTAGAAATAAAATCTATTCTTTTCATTTTTTACCGATATATAGTTCTTTTAATTTGTTTTGTCTTGATGGTGCTCTTAATCTTCTTAAGGCTTTCGCTTCAATTTGACGAATGCGTTCACGTGTTACACCAAATTCACGACCAACTTCTTCTAAAGTATGAGTTTTACCATCTAAAAGACCATATCTAAGTCTTAATACTTTTTCTTCTCTATCTGTTAATGATTCTTCTAATACTTCGTCTAATGTCTTTTTAATCATTTCTTGCATCATAAAGTCATGTGGTGATAAAGCAGATGGATCACTAATGAAATCTCCTAATGATGAATCTTCTTCTTCACCTACTGGCGCTTCTAAACTGATAGGTTCTTTTGCAATACGTTGTATATTTTGGACTTTTTCTGGAGTGATTCCCATTTTATCCGCTACTTCTTCAACGCTTGCTTCTCTACCTAGTTCTTGAACTAATTGTCTTTGAATACGAATCATTTTATTAATTGTTTCAACCATATGAACTGGAATACGAATTGTTCTTGCTTGGTCAGCTACAGCTCTTGTGATAGCTTGTCTAATCCACCATGTTGCGTATGTAGAAAATTTAAATCCTTTTTCATAATCAAACTTATCTACTGCACGCATTAAGCCCATGTTACCTTCTTGGATTAAATCTAAGAATAATAAGCCACGTCCTACATATCTTTTAGCAATTGAAACAACTAAACGGTAGTTAGCTTCTACTAATTTTTCTTTAGCAAAATCTGCTTTATAAACAACATTTTCTAATTCTTTAACATCGTCTTCAACTAACTCAATTTCTTTGTTGTTAAAACTGTCTAATTGACTTTGTGCTTCTCTACCAGCAGAAACCATCATTGCATATTTACGTTCTTCATCAATTTTAAGAAGTGGTATTTGTCCGATTTCCTTTAAGTACATTCTAACAGGGTCATCCACTTTAACGTTTGTTACTATTTTCTCAATATTTAATAATTCTTCTTCTTGGATATCTTCTACTTCTAAGCTACTTAAAGAAAATTCGTCAGGCTCAGATTCATCGTTAACTTCGATATCATCTTCATCTAAGTCATCATCTAGTTGTCTAGTTTCAGCTTCTTCCTCTTCTTCATCATCTGAGACAATATCAATATCTTCTAACATTAAAGCTTGTTCTACTTGTCTATAAAGTTCTTCATCACCTTTTGTATGTTTTAATACATCTGCTGGGCTAAGGAGTTTGCTTTTGCTAGCTTTTTTAACTAATGATGCTATGATTTTTTCTAATTCCATCTTATATCCTCCGTTTACTCTCACTCATTTTTTGTTCTCGTTGTAACTTAAGTATTTCTTCTAAATATTTGTTTTCTTCTTCTTTAGTAGTTGCGGTTTCTACTAAGGAAGTTAAATCCGCTATTCTTTTTGATCTATGTAAATCTACATTAATCATTTCGATATATTCATCTAATTTTTCTTTTGTTTCTATTCTCATATTTTCTTTAAAGACAAAGTGATTTTTAAATTGATTAATTAAACTAGTAAAATCTGGATAGACTTCTAAGAATTTATCAATTTCTATTTTATCATAGTAATAAGTTTTATACATCTCACCTATTTTTTCAATAACTGAAGTAATCATCCAATTTGAGAGTTCATAAAAATGCACTCGTTCTAATATGTAATTTAAGAAATATGAGCTATTAATCACTTCATAAACTATTTGTATTTCAATCCACTCGTATTTATTTGAAACTCTTTGTGTTTCTTTTGGCTTTGGAAGAATATAGTCAGTTGTCTGATTTTGGGTATGATACTTAAGTATAATTCCCAGTTCTTCTAAAGCTTTTTTATAATAGAGGTTTCTTATGTTTTCATCTGTATATCTAAAAATAGTTTCTAATTCGTTTTTTATTTCTCTTGTATCATTACTATTAGTTAAGTCTTTTCCCTTAACAATTTTATCATACTTAAATGCATAAGGGTCTTTTAAATTTGTTTCGAATAATGATTGGTAGCTTGTTGCACCATATTTTTTAACATAATCATCAGGATCAAGTTTGTCAGGTATTTCTAAAATATTAACTCTTAAATTTTCTTTTTGTAAAATATCTATTCCTTTAATCGCTGCGTTCTGTCCGGCGTTATCGCCATCATAAGCAATAACAATATCATTTGATACCTTTTTTAAAAGGAGTGCTTGTTGCTTGGTTAAGGCTGTTCCCATGGTTGCTACGATATTTTTTAGTCCAGCTTTATAAGATGCAATACAATCAAAGAACCCTTCATATAAAATAACTTTTTTAGTTTTTCTAATTTCAGATAAACTTTCGTTATAGTGATAAAGCATTTCACCCTTTTTAAAAATTGGCGTTTCTGGGCTATTCATATATTTTACTTTTTCGTTTTTATCTAATGTTCTTCCAGAAAATCCAATAACCTTACCCTCTGGGTTTGTTAAAGGAAAGATGAGTCTTGATCTAAATAAGTCGTAATAGTCACCTTGGTCATTTTGCTTTACTAACCCTAGACTAATCATATCTGAAACTTGATACTCTTTGTCTTTTAATAATTGATAAAGTGCATCCTTTTCTTTAGGAGCCCAACCAATCTTAAAGTGCTCTATGTGTTCTTTTTCAATTTGTCTTTCTTTTAAATAATTAAGGGCAATTTCTCCCTGATTCGTATTTTGTAAAGAAAATTGAAAAAATTGGCTAGCATCATGCATTATTTTATATAAATGTTCGTTAGGATCAACTTTTACTTCATGAGAAACTTCAATGCCTAGGCGATCTGCTAGTTCTACGACAGCCTGTTGAAAAGAGATATTTTTTATTTTCCTATAAAAGGTAAGTGGTACTCCACCTTCTTTACAGGACATACAAACAGCTATATTTTTTTCTGGAGAAACGGAAAAACTGGGACTATTTTCTTGATGAAAAGGGCATAATCCCATATAGTTCTTACCTTTTTTTTCCAGTTGTACAAACTCACTGACTAAATCAACGATATTAACGTCTTCATTAATTCTAGAAATTAGTTTATCATCCATTTAATCAGCTCCTTTTCTTAGAATTCTAAGTATTTTTCAATATATGCTTTTAAATCTTTAATTTGAAGTCTTTCTTGTGCCATAGTATCTCTATGTCTAATTGTTACTGTATCATTTTCCATTGTTTCTTGGTCAACAGTCACACAAAATGGTGTACCTATCGCATCTTGTCTTCTATATCTTTTACCAATATTCTGTGTTTCATCATATGTAACATCAAAATGTTTTGCAAGTTCTAATTCCAATTGAAGTGCTTTTTCTGCATGAACCTTTTTCATTAGTGGTAAAACTGCTACTTTATATGGAGCAAGTGCTGGATGTAGTGCTAAAACTTGTCTTGTATCATCGTTTTCTAATTTTTCTTCTTTATAAGAATTTGTCAAGAAAGCTAGTACTAATCTTTCTACCCCAACTGATGGTTCTACTACATAAGGGATATATCTTTCATTAGTTTCAGGGTCTAGATAAGTTAAGTCTTCTCCTGAATGCTTTTGATGGGCATTTAAATCAAAGTTTGTTCTTGATGCAATCCCCCATAATTCATCAAATCCCCAAGGGAATTTATATAAAATATCTGTAGTTGCATTTGAATAGTGACTTAATGCTTCTTTTTTATGATCTTCAAACTCAACATTTTCTTCATGAATTCCTAAGTTAAGTAACCAAGATTTCATAAATTGTTTCCAGTAATTAAACCATTCCATTTCAGTTCCAGGTTTACAGAAGAATTCTAATTCCATTTGTTCAAATTCACGAGTTCTAAATACGAAGTTACCTGGAGTAATTTCATTTCTAAAGGCTTTTCCTACTTGGCATACTCCAAAAGGTAGTTTTTTTCTAGTTGTTCTTTGAATATTTTTAAAGTTGATAAAGATTCCTTGTGCTGTTTCTGGTCTTAAAAAGATTTGATTAGCTTGTTCTAATACAACCCCTTGGTGCGTTTGAAACATCATATTAAATGAACGAATAGGAGTCCAGTTAGTTGTCCCCATAACTTTATTTTTTACTAAGTATTCATGCATCTTTTCAGGTGTCCATCCATCTGGATTAATAGAAGGATCATGTTCAATAATTAGTTTATCTGCACGATAACGTTGATTATTATCTTTGTTTTCAGTTAATGGATCACTAAATCCTCCAATATGTCCGCTTGCTTCCCAAACTTTACTATTAAGTAATATAGAGCTGTCTAGCAGGACATTATATGGATTTTCTCTAACGAATTTTTGAATCCATGCTTCTTTAATATTTTTCTTTAATAAACTTCCAAGTGGACCGTAATCCCAAGTATTAGCTAATCCACCATAGATTTCACTACCTTGAAAAATGAAACCTGTTTGCTTGGCATATAATGTAATTTGTTCTAAAGTAACCATTTTTTCTAACTCCTATTATTTCATTGTTTTAAATTGATATTGCAAATAGTAATCATAATATTTAATCAAGAAAGATGATAATTGATCTTCTTGTGTAAACGCATCTGTTTGTTTATTAATAAATAATTTTAATAGTTCGGTTGTAGCTACGACATCAAGTATGATACTTTCTGTTTCCTCTTTGTAAATCAGTCTATTTAATAATAGACTATAGCCCTTAATTTTTCTTCCATCTGGTTTTAAATTAAAATGATAGCCTATAACTGGCAAGAGTCTTGCAAGAAATCTTAAGTAGCCTATTTTAGTATCTGAAAGAGCTTCTAAGGCTATTTTGAAGATGGTTTCATGCTCATCTTCATCTGTAACAACTTTATCTAAGAGTTCTAAAATAGTTGCGTATTTTTTAGTTGTATCATAGCTATCTTTTAGTTTATCATATGAGTCTAAAAGTTTGGCTTGGCTGATATTCATCATTCTCTTACCCATAGGGTTTAATTCAAATTCAATCAGTGATAAATATTGAGTAATAGCTCTATTAAGATTATTTGTTTTTTGTGCCCCTTGAAAAATTAAAGTATATTTACCTTTTTCAGTGTAAACAAAGACCATTTTGGCACTTTCTTTATACGGTAAAACTTTATAAATAATACCTTTTATTTTATTCGTCTTGGTATCCATAACGTTTTAACTCATTTGGATTGTTTCGCCAGTCTTTTTTAACTTTAATCCATAATGACAAATGAATTTTGGTATCAAGCGTTTTATTAATATCTCTTCTGGCCGCGGTTCCAATTTTCTTTATTTTTTCACCTTTAGACCCGATGAGAATTTGTTTTTGAGTAGAGCGTTCAACAATAATAATCGCAGTCACATCTACTGTATTATATTCTTCATTTGGTGTAATGCTTTCAATAACGACAGCAACCGAATGTGGGACTTCTTCTTGTGCGTGGTAAAGAATTTTTTCTCTTATGATTTCAGCCATTAGGGTATTATCTGTTTGATCGGTAACCATCTCTTCTGGATAGTATTGTGGTCCTTCAGGTAAATATTTATAAATAGCCTCTTTTAGGTGATCTAAGTTTGTAACTGAAGCAGCTGAAATAGGAACAACCTCTTTAAATGGATACGCATTAATATAACTTAATATAATTTCATCTGTTTGAATTTTACTTTTTAGTAAGTCTATTTTATTAATGACTAGAATTACTGGTGTTGAAATAGCTTTAAAGTAGTTAAGTATTTTAGTTTCAGATTTTCCTAAGTGTCTATCTGTTACAAATAAAACAACATCTACTCCTTGTATACTATTAACTGCCAGTTTATCTATTGTTTTTCCTAATAAATGTTTACCTTCATGCATCCCTGGAGTATCTACAAAGATCATTTGATATGCCTCATCATTAATAATCCCTGTGATTCTGCTTCGTGTTGTTTGTGGCTTTGGGCTAGTAATAGCTATTTTTTGTCCCATAAGGGCATTTAGTAGTGTAGACTTTCCAACATTGGGTCTACCAGCTATTGTGATAAATCCTGATCTATAACTCATAAAGAGTCCTCGTCTAAGTCAAATCCATAAGGTAAAAGTTCACTTGTTGTAAGTTCTTTGGTTTCTCCGTTTAAGTTAGAAAGATATATTTTTGCATTTTTTGGAACGAGTTCATACATCACTTGTCTGCAGGCACCACATGGAGATATTGGATTTTTAGTGTCTCCTACAATAGTAATTGAAATAATATCTTCTTTGTTATAGCCTTGGCTAAGAAGTGAAAATAAAGCACTGCGTTCTGCACAATTGCTAAGACCGTAAGAACCATTTTCAATATTCGCACCATAGATATGAGTGCCATCTTTTAATTCGATTGATGCCCCTACTAAAAATTTAGAATAGGGTGCGTATGCTCTTTTTCTTGCTAGTAAAGCATGTTCTAAATTAGTCATTATTTCACTCTTTCTAATTGAGCTTTTTTCAAGATTTGTTCTTGCATAAAAGTCATTTCTTTTTCTTCTTCTGGGGTATGGTGATCATAACCTTTAAGGTGTAAGTAACCATGAACAGATAAAAACCCTATTTCTCTTTCAAAACTATGTCCATATTCTTCTGCTTGGTTAATTGCTTGTTCAATTGAAATAAATATATCACCTAATGAATCATCATCTTCATCATCATTTGGAAAAGATAGGACATCTGTTGGTCTATCTACGTTTCTGTAAGTTAGATTGAGATTGTGTATTTGTTCAGGTGTTACAAAAATAATTTGCATATTCTTTTTTTCATCGATTGAATCAAAAATATGAGTAATTAATTTTTCTATTTCAGTTATGTCTGTTTGTGTTTGATTATGAAATTCAACTATCATGAGTTTTCATACCTTTCAAGAATTTTTTGTACTAATGGATGTCTGATGACATCTAGTTTATCAAATGTAACTATTTTAATTTCATCAATATTTTCTAAATGCTTTAAAGCATCTTTTAATCCAGATTCTTTTCCTTTTGGTAAGTCTGTTTGTGATGGGTCTCCACAAACAACCATTTTTGAAGAAAAGCCTAATCTTGTTAAAAACATTTTCATCTGTGTACTTGTTGTATTTTGAGCTTCATCTAAAATAACAAAAGCATTTTCTAAAGTTCTACCTCTCATATAGGCAAGAGGTGCTATTTCGATGACATTTTTTTCAAGTAGTTGATCTGTTTGATATTTACCTAACATTTCATATAAGGCATCATATAAAGGTATTAAGTAAGGGTCTACTTTTTCTTTTAAGTCCCCTGGTAAAAACCCTAGTGATTCTCCTGCTTCAACCGCTGGTCTGGTTAGAATAAGTTTTCTTACTTTGCCTTCTTTAAGTTGTGCTACTGCGTGTGCAACCGCTAAATATGTTTTTCCAGTCCCCGCTGGTCCAACTCCAAATACTAAAGGATATTTTTCTAATGCTTTAGAATATATTTTTTGGTTGAAAGTTTTAGGGTAAATTGCTTTTCCTTGATCACTAATCAGTATTTTCTTTTGATTTTTATATAAGTCTATAATATGTTCTAATTGTTCTTTTTCTGCAACTTTAATAATGTATAAGATGTCTCTTTCAGTTAATGCTACTTTGTTTTCAGCGAGTTCAATTAATACTTTAAATATTTCAGTTAAAAACGGCTTTGTTGCTGGGTCCGAATCCACAATAATTTCATCGTTTAAAATAGAAACTCTAATATCTAAATACTCCTTAAATACTGCTAAATTCTTATCATGCATCCCTACTAATAGATTTAAGGTTTCTGGATGCTTAATTTTAACGTCTAGTTTCATTCATACCTCCTAAATTCGCTTATAATTATACCATAGTAATAGACAAAAAAGCACCCTAAGGGTGCATTTTATTTACTGAAGAGTGGATTTAACGTTTTTTTCCACGAGCTGCTCTTTGGCGCATTTTTTTATCAACACTTGGTTTGATATAAAATTCTCTCTTGCGTGCTTCTGCGAGGGTTCCTGATTTAGAAACGTCACGTTTGAAACGTCTTAAAGCATCTTCAATTGACTCTTCTTTACGTACAATTGTTTTAGGCATGTCTGCCCTCCTTCCGCACTTGAATTAGTTTGGTTTAACCGCAATTATTATATCTAATTTTTAATCATTTGTCAAAGTATCCTATGATTTTTCTTCATTTTTTTGCATAAAAGTAAGATAAAACGTATAAATGAGCTAATTCTGTTGGCATGATGTATTCACCTAGTGATACAAAACTAGCATTTAGTGTTTTAAAATAAATGCGTTCTTTTTCATCAATGCCACCTTCAGGTCCAATAATGAGAGCAATCTTTGCGTTTGGGTTTGTTATCTCAATTTCATTTAGCTGAACTGTTTTCTCATTTTCATCAGCAACTATCACATAATCAAAGCTGTTAAAATCTATTTCTTTTAAAGATTTTAAAAATTTAATTTTAGGCAGTTCATTTCTATGAGCAAGTTCAGATGCTTCTTTTACAATCTTTTCATATCTATTTAACTTACTATCTTCATTTTTTATTTTAGCAATACTTCTAATCATAGGGACAATGATGATTTCTTTTGCCCCAAAGATGGTAGCTGTTTTAAAGACTTCGTCTGTTTTACTACCTTTTGGAAGTCCTTGAATAATTGTAATATTAAGTAGTTTTTTATTTTCTAGTAATTCTATTTTTTGATATTTGATTTCATCTTCTGTTATTTCTAGTTTAGACAAGTAACAAGAGCCATTAAAACAAAGGATAACCTCATCCCCTGTTTTCATTCTCATGACTTTAGCAATGTGATGAAAATCATTTTTATCTGTAATAAAACCAGTATCAGTCGTTAAAAAATATCTTTGCATGTTAGCACCTCAAGAAAAAAAGTATTTCATAGAAATACTTTCATAATATCTTTGTTATTTTAGAATAATCTATCAATTGAATTAGACCAAAATATAAATCCGATAAAAAACGCTGTAAGAACCATCATTGATCTATTTAAGAATAACTCTGAACCTTGCATTTTACGATTTTTATATTGTTCTGATGCAACCCCTGTGAATGAATTCATTCCATCATCATCTGATTGTAATAATAAAACGTTTGCGATAAGTAAGAATGAAACAATTAATATTAAATAATCTGCAGCTTTCAAGTGAAAACCCTCCTTCGCATCTATTCATTTTATTTTAACAATTTTATCATATTTTGTCAATTCTAAATATCATATCAAAGCTATTATCAACTATAAAAACAATTTTTGTTTCATTAGTTATGCTTTGGAGTCTAATTTTTCTATTTTTGTGACAATCCTTTTTATTTTAAAATCATTAATTTTATTTTCTATTGTAATAATATGTTTGTTAATAATCATTTGAGCAGCTTCTAATAGTTTATTGTTCGCTTTAGTAATTGTTTCACTTTGGTTAATGATCACTTCAATATTCTTAACTATATTTTTAAGTGAGTTTTCTAAGATTTCTGATTTCATATTTTCAAATTCATCTAATATTTCTTGTGAGTCTTTAAATTTCAGTTGTTCTTCTTTCTTATCTAGGAATATTTCTTTATATTTAATACCGAAAGTTGTAATAATATTTAAAAATACTGTAAAGTATTGAGGTCTTACTAAATACATTTTTTCATAATCTGATATTTTTTGAATAGGGGCATCGTTTGTTGTTTCCCATTCAAGTTCACTTACTAAGATTGCGTATTCTAATCCCTTATTGTTTCTATCATCATTGAGTTTTTTAAAGAACTTTTGATTTGGTTGATGGTTGGTAGAGTTTGGATCTTCAGACTTCATTTCTAGTACTGCAGATGTTAAAACTTCAGTTTCATCTTTTTTGTTATTAGCATATACTTTATAAATAAAATCTGCTTTACCATTTTTTATGACTTCATTATCTTTTTGCCAAGTAACAAAATCTAGCAATGCTAGTGATTGATTTTGGAATTCTTGATCACACCATTTTTCTAAGTTTTCCCCTATCTTTTTAACGTTTAAAGAGCCTTTTTCTCTTTTTAATACATCTATTTGTTTTTCTAGTTCAGAAAGTTGTTCCTTGTACTTATAATCTAATTCTTGTATTTTATTAATATGTTTAGTTTCTAATAGTTCTTCACTAGTTTTAATATCTTTTTTATAAGTTTCTACTTCATTTTTTAGTTTATTAATTATTTCATTATAATAAGTATCTTTTTGTGTTTCTACTTGTTTTTTTTCTGCTTCTAAGGTGTTTAATTCAAGTTTTAAGCTGTTTATTTCTTTATTATATAAAGAGCCTTGTTCTGCAATAGTTCGTTCCTTAATCATTGCAATTTCGTTTTTTAGTTGTGTTGTTTCTGTGTTAAGTTTATGTGCAGCATCACTTAACAATTCTTTTTGTTCGTGGCGCACTTTATTTTCTAATTCTTTTAATTGATATTGAGCAGAGTTTAATTGTTCTGTATATTTTTCTTTTAATTCTCTATTTTTAGTTTCTAGTGTTTCTTTAACCTCTTTTAATTCAATCTCTTTTTCTAATAGTAATGCTTTTTTATATTCATTTAGTTTTTGTTCATAAACTTTATCTGTCTGGTCATTAATCTTTTGTAAAATTAGATTTGTGTCTATTGAAGTAATTTCTTTTAAATCAATTTGATCTCCTTTTTTAGCATCATTTTCTAATTCTAGTGTGTACTGATTAACTATTTTAACATGTGCTTTATTCATATATTTTCCCCGCCTTCATTGTTTGATTCTATTATATCACTTTAATCTTTATAAATAAAAAATGACTAATTTTTAGTTTAGTCATTTTGTTTATTTTTTAGTTTGCTAAAGAATCAATATATACTTGAATGTCCGCAATCATAGTTTTAGTAGATTGGAATCCACCAGTAACTAAATACCAAGCACCTGGGTTTAAATCATATACCTTACCTGCTTTAACAGCATCTAGTTTTTTAAACTGTTCTTCATTTTTTAAGTTTGCTAAGCCACTTTCATTATTGGTTGCTGCTGCTCGATCAAGTATGAAAATAACTTCTGGGTTAATGTTTGTTAAAGCTTCTAAGTTAATTGCAACACCGTGAGAACCTGCATCTTCTTGCCCAGAGGTTGCTCTAGCATCTTGGAATCCGAATTCTTTGTGTATTACATTATATCTTGATGATGTTCCTTTACCAAAAACACTTAATGCTTTTCCGTTACTTAATAAGAATAATGCTTGGTGTTGTTTTGCAACTTCATTAATTTCATTAAATTTAGTTTCAATAATTGTCATTTCTTTTTCTAAATCTGACTTAACACTTGGGAATAATTTTCCTAAATTTAAAACATTTTCTTTATGTGCTTCAATAGTATATGACGTATTAGAGGCATTAAGTATATCAGCTTGTGGATATTGTTTTTTTAGTGAACTATATAAATTTAAAGATCTACCATCTAATACGATTAATTCTGGATCCATTAAATTAAGTTGATCTAAACTAGCATCAAATAATGTACCTGCGTTAATATATTTTTCATCATTAAATTTTGATAAATCAACCGGAAGATTAGACTTAGGTAAAGCAAATGTTGTAATACCAGCTTTTTCTATACCTACTGTATCCAGCATATCAGCAACTCCTAAAGCAAATGTTACTACTCTTTTAGGGTTGATAAACATTTTTTGAGTAACTGCTTCTTTTTTATAAACAGTTTCTCCTTTACTATTTTTCTCACCTGTGTCAACACTGATTGTTTGTGTTATTTCTACAGTTTCTCCTGTTCTTTTACTACTATTGTTGCACGCTACTAACGTGATTGCTGCCACTAGTGCAACTATTAATGTTAATACCTTTTTCATCTACAACGAACCTTACCTTTCTTTTTTATTTTCAAGACTAGAGGTTCCGTCTAGTTCTTGATTTTTAAACTGATTATAATAAATACATACTTTTTTACCATTAACTCCTGCTATACAGAAGTCATGATCAAAAACATGGTCAAGTGTTTCTTTATCCATCATTTCATCAGATGAGCCTTCTTTGACAATTTGACCATCTTTCATTGCAACTATATGATCACAAAAAGCTGCTGCAAAATTAATATCATGCATAACAACAATTATTGTTTTATTGAAATCTTTAACTAAATTTTGTAAAATAGTCATCATTTCAACTGCGTATTTCATATCTAAATTGTTAAGTGGTTCGTCTAAAAAGATATACTTAGTATCTTGGGCAAGTATCATCGCTATATAAGCACGTTGTCGTTGCCCACCGGATAACTCATCTATAAAGCTATTTTCTATTTCTTTTAATTTCATATAAGTAATAGCTGATTCTATTTTTTCTATATCTTCGTTTTTAAGTCTACCTTTAGAATAAGGAAATCTACCATATGTTACTAATTCTTTAACTGTGATTTTGATATTGATTTGATTGGTTTGTTTTAAAATAGATAATTCTTTTGCAATATCATTAGATTTCATTTTAGAGATATCTTTTTCATCTATAAATATTTCGCCATTACTTGGTTGTAAAAGTCTAGAAATAACACCTAGTAGTGTTGATTTTCCTGCACCATTGGCCCCAATTAATGCTGTAATTTTTCCATCCTGAATTTTTAAATCAATATTATTTAGGATTTGTTTTGTACCATAACTCTGTGATATTTTTTTTATTTCAATCATATTTTATTCTCCCTTAAAATAAGGTATATCATATAAGATCCACCTATAAGATTAATAAGTACTGATACACTTGTTTTGTGTTGTAGTAACTCTGTTACAATTTGTCCAAATAGAACAAAAATAATTGACATTAATCCTGAGGCAATCATGAGCGTCTTATGGTTATTTGTCTTAAAAATTTCTCTAGCACTATTAACAGCTATGAGTCCTAGAAATGTCAAAGTCCCTATTAAAGCTGTTGAGATAGCAACCGCTATCGCTATATATACTAAACTAAGGTTGACTTTACTACTATAGTTTACTCCCAATGAGATAGCTGTATCCTCGCCTAAATCCATTACGTCATAATATTTATTTTGTTTAAACATTAAAACAATTAATACTATCATAATCGGTGTAGTTAAATATATCAATTGTTCATTAATATTATTTAAACTTACTGTAGTAAGATTTGAAACATTTTGAAATTGATCAGGATTCATATATGACTGGATAAAATTAGTAATACTTCCAGCTAAAGATGAAATAATCATTCCTACCAAGAGTAATAATATAATATTTTTCTTATCTTTTTTAAGTAATACTATGTACATTAAAAATGTTATGCCAACCATTGCCACTAGTGATATAGAGAAGTTTGCATATACATTTGTTAAGTAAACACTTGTTGCGCCTAAAAACATAACAATTAGTGTTTGAGTAATCACATAAATAGAATCAAATCCTAAAACACTCGGTGTTAAAATTCTATTATTAGTGATGGTTTGAAAAATTAATGATGATGTAGCTATTAAAATTGAACTCACTAAAATAGCTATTAATTGTGTACCTCTTCTTGTTAATATTCTTATAAAAACATTAGGCGTTGGGTGAATTACTTTAGTAGTTAAGACCCAAACAAAAAGGAATGCAAACATCAAAATAACACATAAAGCTATTAAAATAATATATTTAGTATTTTTTTTCATATCTTCTTCCCCTTTTTAAATATTAAAATCAAGAAGATGATAGCTCCTGTTATTCCCATTGTAAAACCAACCGCAACTTCATATGGGAAAATAATCAATCTACTTATAATATCATTCAATAAAACAAAGATTGATCCTATAAGTGCAATATCAAAAATGCTTTTCTTTATATTATCTCCATAATACACAGTGACTATATTAGGTATAATAAGTCCCACAAAAGGTAAAGGCCCAACTACGACTACAGTGCTAGCTGATATCGCTGAGATGATAATTAAAGCAATAGCCATCACAAACTTATAGTTAACTCCTAAATTTTTAGAAAAGTCTTCTCCTAAAGCAACCACCCCAAAAGATGCTGAAAAAATAAATGCAGCTATCATTGCAGGAATTAAAATAAGTAATAAAGTTGAGTTTAATAATGTGATATGTGAAAATGTTGCTAAGTTTAACCCAGCTAGAATTTGTAATGAGTTTGTTTGATGAGCAATAAAGGTTGCTATCGCGCTTATAAGTGCTCCATACATCATTCCTATTAAGGGTACATAGATAACATTTTTAAATTTTATTTTATTCAGTAAAAATATAAAAACGAAAGAACTTGCCATTGCAAAAATAAAGGCAAACCCAAATTTTACTGATAAACTTTGACTTCCTAAAAATAAATAACCAATAAGAACCCCAAGCATAGCAGCGTTGCTTGTTCCTGCTGTTGATGGTGAGATAAACTTATTTCTACTAACTGATTGCATAATAAGACCAGCAACACTCAAAGATGATGCTGCTAAAATAATTACAACAGTTCTAGGTATTCTGCCATAAACAAAATTAGTCCATGCCAGTTGATTTCCTTCAAAAAGTTCTTTAATAAGATTCATATTAGGACCTATAATTAAAGAAACTATTGTTAATATAATAAATATCGTAACGATAATAATTCTTTTTTTATTCATGTTCCTTTGACGCAATCATTTCGTATGCTTCATGAGTTACTTCTAAAATACCTTCTGGTCTTTTATTATGTTCATGATCTTTATTTCTATGCATTGCAATATGCTCAGGGCTTCCTTCCCAAACATAAAACGCCTTCTTATCTGTCCAATAAATCATCGTTTGATAAATATCATACTCTGGATTTTTTCCTGAAAACAAAACTTCCATTCTAATAAAACCTGGAGATTTTGTCACTGGACTTGGATTAGAAAAACGTTGCGCCACTTGTTCTTTGTTTCCTTTTACCATTTTCATGGTACGCACAATAACGTACATATTTTCCACCTGCTTTTCTTCTACAATTGTGTATTTAACACAATAGTTATTTTATGCTATCTAAGCCTTAAAAGCAACCTTTTTTATATTTTTTATAAATAACGATATACTTTTTATAAATAAGTTTTTTATTACCACTTATTATCTCATTTTAGCTATAAAGTGTTATAATACTTTTGGTGATAACAATGGAAATTAAACAAATAAAATTAGGGTCAATTAGAAGTAATTGCTATGTAGTAAGCCATTTAGGCAAGGCAATGATTATTGATCCAGGCTTTGAAGATACTCAAGTCATAGACTACTTAACCCAAGAAAATTTAGAACCTACTTTAATTTATGTAACTCATGGCCATTTCGACCATTGTGGTGGTGTTAAACAATTAAAGGAACTTTACCATATTCCTGTTTACGCTCCATTAAAGGATAAAATTTGGATGACTGATAACGCCTATAATAGATGGCTTTATGATATTCCTGTTGATTTTTGGATTACAGGAAAAGACTCTATTTCTTTTTCAGGTCTAGAATTTAAAATTTTAGAAACTCCAGGGCATTCTGAAGGTGGAACTATGTTATATCTTGCACCTTATCTATTTGGTGGAGATACTTTATTTTTTGAAAGTATTGGTAGAACAGATATTCCTTTTTCAAGTCTAGATGTCTTGTTAGATACAATTAGAAATCTTTATAAAATTTTACCTGATAATACTACTATTTATCCAGGGCATGGTAGACCAACAACTATTTCACATGAAAAACAAAATAATCCATTTGTAAGAGGAGTTTAAGATGAACGCTAACGAACTATTAAATAAAAATAATCCGACAGTAACTATTACTGTTAAAAACATGGGAGATATTACTTTAGAATTATTCCCTCAAGTAGCACCTAATACAGTTAATAACTTTATTAAATACATTGAAAAAAATTATTATGATAATCTTATTTTTCATAGAGTCATTCCAAACTTTATGATTCAAGGAGGGTGGGGCAAAAATATTTTCCCACCTATAAAAGGAGAATTCAAGCAAAATGGGTTTGATAATCAACTCGTTCATACCAAAGGGGTTATCTCTATGGCTAGAACAATGGATAAAAATTCCCAAACTGCACAATTCTTTATTATGCATAAAGATTCACCTCATTTAGATGGTGCTTATGCAGCATTTGGTGTTTTAACAAGTGGTTATGAAATTGTTGATAAGATTGCTAGAGTGCCACGTGATCAAATGGATAAACCAAAAGAGGATATTGTTATCGAAAAAGTTACTTTATCATTAAATGGTTATACTCCAGAAGAACCTATTTATTTTATATAATTGACTAAAAGCTTAATCTTAAAAGGATTAAGTTTTTTTATAAAAAAAGATTTCCTTAAATAGTCGACTGAATCAGTTCTATTTTTGGAAATCTTTTTATTATTTTAATTTTAAAACAACTAATGTTTCTAAACTGGTTGTTTGTGGGAACATCTTTATAGGTTGTATTGTCTTAATTTCATAAGTACTAGTTAATAATCTTAAATCTCTAGTTAATGTTTTTAAATCACATGATAAATAAATAATTTCTTTAAATTTTTTATCTAAAATAGTATCTACAAGTTTAGGCATTAATCCTTGTCTTGGTGGATCTAATACTAAAGTATCTGCACTTAAACCTTCAACTGCGTCCTCTGAGTTATCTTTGATAATATTAACTGATTTATAATCATTTTCGCGTTTTGTTTTATTTGCTAATAAAATATTATCCACTTGATTATCAATCATATCTATTGTAAGATTAGGATTTTTCTTATATAGATAAAACCCAATACTACCTACACCACAGTAAGCATCAATAATTTTCTTACCTGTAATATTTTTTGATATTACATCATAAGTCATTTTCATCACTGGTAAATTCACTTGTAAAAAGCTTTTATCAGTGATATATAGTTCATCTTCTTTTAATTCGCTTGTTCCAGAAACTTCGTAACTCTTATGTCCTAAGATTACTTTATCATTTGGTTTAATATTAATTGTAATACCAATTACTTGTTTAAATGTTTCTAGTAAACTAATCAGTTCGTCTTTTCCCAAAAAGTTTTTATTAGTACTTACAAGTGTTACAACTAATTGATTTTGACTATTGTTTTTAAAAACAACGTGTTTAAGTTTAAATGGATCTACTTTTATTTTTGCTTTATTAATCTTAGTTAAAATTTCATTGACTATTTTATTAGCTAAAATGAAATTATCTACCTTAACTAGTTTAACTGGTTCTGTTGTGTATAAACCAAGTTGTAAAAATTCATCTTCTAAAACATGAAATACTACTTTATTTCTGTAATTGAAAGGATTATTATCTGTTAAAGTATCTAGAACTTTAACATCTTGTTTTAAAGCTCTTTTTAAAGTTCCTTCTGTTAATTCTTTTTGCCATACTAATTGTCTTTCAAATGAAAGATGTGATAAATCTAGGCTTCCTAAATTTGATTTTTCTGAAACTCTATCTGGACTATCAATTGTTCTTTTAATCATTTTACCAAAATATGAATTTTTTCCTTTTTTAGTAATTTCAATGAGTCCCTTTTCATTTTTTAATGCATCTGTAACAAAAATAACATCTTCTTCTATTTTAGCTACACCATTACCATTAAAATCTAAATCTACTATTTCTACTTCGTATTTTTTACCAACAGTTAACATCGTTATCATTTTCCTTATAATATTTTGCTAGACCACCTTCAGATGTTTCTTTATAATGACTATGCATATCTAATCCTGTTTGATACATCGTTTCAATGACTGTATCAAAGCTAATTTTTCTTGAATCACTTAAAAAAAACGCCAATCCACACGCATCAACAGCTCTTAAAGCCGCAACCGCATTTCTTTCTATGCAAGGAATTTGTACAAAACCATTAACAGGATCACAAGTTAATCCTAAATGGTGTTCCATTGCTATTTCTGCTGCATATTCTTGTTTATCAATACTTAAATTAAATAATGATGCATGAGCTGCGGCAGCCATAGAACATGCACTTCCAACTTCTGCTTGACATCCGGCAACTGCACCAGAAATAGAAGCGTTGTGTTTAATTAAGTTTCCAAATACTGAAGCGGTTGCTAATGCTTCAATTATTTTTTGATCGGAAAAATGATGTTTTTCTTGCATATAATATAAGACTGCTGGTAAAACACCACAAGCACCACAAGTAGGGGCAGTTACTATTTTTCCACCACTTGCATTTTCTTCATTTACTGCGAAGGCATAAGCACTAATGAGTCTGTTTTCTGTTATTTCAGAAACTTCATTTTTAAGCTTTTTAGTTATAAGAGATGGTGCTTTTCTAACAACTTTTAAGTTACCAGGTAGTATGCCTTGTGTCATAAGACCTCTTTTAATACTTTCTTTCATTGTTTCCCAAATCAAGTATAAGAAGTCATCAATTTCATCGCCTTCAATTACTTTTACATATTGATATAGATTGATTTTTCTATCTTTACAATACTTACTAATTTCTTTAAAAGAGCCCTGAGGATAAATATTAGGAATAGATTCTTCTTCTCCTACAAATACTATTTTTCCACCGCCAACACTTAAAACTTCATGTGAGGCAATTTCAGTATTATCTTTGTTAAAAACTTTAAAAATCATTGTATTTGGGTGTTTATCTTTATCTATTTCAAACTTAAATATAACTTCTTTTTCAGGTAGTGCTTTAATAATTGCTTCATCTGTAAGATGTCCTTTACCAGTCAAAGCCAAGGAATTATAAAGTGTTATTTCAAATTTTTGTGCTTCTTGATATCTACTTAAAATAATGCTTGCGGCATTACTAGGTGCCATTGTATGTGAACTTGATGGACCAAAACCAATTCTATATAATTCTTTGATTGTTTGCACACGATTACCTCTTAATAAGAAAATTTACGTTTTAAATATTCTATGTAGTATTTAGGATCAAACTTATCTTGCGTTGCTAACAACATAAGTTCTTTTGGAGTTTTACTTGCTCCATATTGGTGAATATGTGTTTTTAACCATTGATTAATCAATGTAATATTATTGTTTTCAATAGCACTTTCAACATTAATTTCACTATTCATCGCATGATAAATTTGTGCTGCATAAGCTGAACCCAATGCATATGTTGGAAAATACCCAATTGAACCTTGTGACCAGTGAATGTCTTGTAAAACACCTTCTGCATCGTTTTTAGGTCTAACCCCAACATATTCTGACATATATTGACGCCATTTTTTAGGTAAATCTTTTACTTTTAATTTACCGTTAATCAATTGTTTTTCTAATTCATATCTAACCATAATATGTAATGGATAAGTTAATTCATCTGCTTCTGTTCTAATTAAAGAACGTTTAGCAATATTTACATATTGATAGAATTCTAGTAAGGATACCCCTTTTAGTTCTTTTTTAAAGATGGATTGCAATTTAGGGTAATGTAACTCCCAAAAGGCATATGATCTTGCAATCATGTTTTCATACATTCTAGATTGTGATTCATGAATCCCCATGCTTGCACCAGCACCTAAAACTGTTCCATCAAATTTAGGGTCTACTTGTTGTTCGTAAATAGCATGTCCAATTTCATGAATAGTTGAAAAAACGCTTGATTCTAATAAATTTTCTTTATATGCTGTGGTGATTCTAACATCTGTACTTGTAACATTAGATGTAAATGGGTGAATACTTTCTTTTAAAACACCTTTTTCTAAATCAAATGCGAATACTTTAGTAATATATTCTGAGAATTCTTTTTGTCTAATCGCATCAAATTTACCTTTAGTTAGCTTTTTACTTACTTTAGTTTTCTTTTGTGTTGCATTTAAAACAAATGGGACTAAGTTTTCTTTAAGTTCATCAAAGAAATAATCATACTCTTTAACTCCCATTCCTTCTTCATACATATCTAGTAAAACATCATAACCTTTAAGTTCATCAGTTTCAAGATATTTAGTTAATTTTCTATTAAACTCAATAATTTTTTCTAAGGTTGGTAAGAAATATTCAAAATCATCATTTTCTTTTGCATGAGCCCAAATAGTTGCGCTCTTGCTTTGTAATTTTTGATATTCTAATAATTCTTCTTTTGGAACTTTCTTAACAATATCTAAACTCTTGTAAACTTTTTTGATTTCTAATGCTAAAATTTCATCTAATTTTTCTTTATTTTCAAATAACTTAGTTACTGCATTTATATAGTCTATGCTTGATTCAACATTATAAAGTTCTTCTGATAATATTGATACTTGTTCGCTCATATAATCAATTGCTTTTTTAGGGCTTTCTGTTTCTTGATCCCATGAAATCAACCATAGTGCATATTTATAAGCTCTTATCTTATTTTTAGTATCATTATAAATTTTTATATAATTTTCCATTGTGCCTCCTAATAAAATATATTCTTTATTATTATAGCACGTTTTAGCCCTATTTAGTTAGAGAAGTTTTGACCATATAATTAAAATATGTGAATTTTTATGGATAAATAAAAAGTACCTAATCCTTTTTCTTAGTTTTAAAAACTAAAATACTTGATTAAGTACTATACTTTAAATTAATTATAAATCAATTTTTTCTGTTTTTTTAATTCTTTCTTTAAGCTCATCAAATGTCTTATAACGAATAAAGTCTAGTTCTTGATTCACCAGTTGATCAATTAAGCGCCAAGACTGTTCAATTTCATCCCAGCGAACATATAATTGATTATTTCCGTTTATGGCATCTAAAATCATTTTTTCATATGCTTCTGGTAGTTCATCTTTTAAATTATCTTTAATACTATATTTCATATCAGAAGTAGCACTCTCATCATTTAGTCCAAATACTTTATGATTTAAGTTGAATCTAACCCCTTCATTTGGTGAAATATCAATATAGAGTTTATTTGTTTCTTTTTCTAAATTAAGTTGATTAGAAACTGATCTAAATTCAATAATAATTTGTGATTTTTTTTCATCTAGCTTTTTTCCTGTTAAAAGATATAAAGGAACATTTTCAAATAATTTACTGTGAAGTTCAGCTTTTAAAAATACAAATGTATCAGTTTGAGATGTTGCTGGTATATTTTTTTCTTGTAAGTATCCTTCATATTGTCCTAAAAAAGAGAGTTTAGAATCGAATTCTAAATGATTTAATACTTCTAGTTTTTTATCTTTAATTGCTTCACTTGTATTTTCTAATGGTGTATCCATCACAATTAAAGAAAGTACTTGTAATAAATGGCTTTGAACCATATCTTTAAGGGCTCCTGCAGTATCATAGTAACCCGCTCTATTTAAGATGCCTTCTTCTTCTTTGGCAAGAACTGTAATACTTGCAATGTTGTCTTTATTCCAAATATGCTCAAAAATTTTATTGCCGAATCTTAAGTTAACAATATTTCTTACCATTTCTTTTCCAAGATAATGATCTATTCTATAAATTTGTTGCTCTTTAAAATATTGCCATAGCATTTGATTGATTTCTTTAGCACTATCATAGTTGTGTCCAAAAGGCTTTTCAAAAATAATACGATCGCTAAGTTTTTCAACTAGTTTACTTTCAAAAATATTTTTAGAAACATTTTCTAATAATTCTGGTCCGATTGCTAAATAAAATAAATTTTGAGTGTTTCTATCACTATATTCATTAATCTTATTTTTTAAACTGTGATAATCATTTAATTCAGTGATTTGCATCTTAAAATATTCTAAGTGATCTTCTAAGAAATCTCTGTCTAGTTTACTACTTGTTAAAGTTTGCATATAGTCTAGATAATCTTTTTTTGTATACTCTCTTCTTCCTAAGGCAAGTATTAAAACATCTTTTGATATTTCTTTATTTTTTGTTAAATTTGTAATTGCAGGTAGAAGTTTTCTAGCTGTTAAATCTCCTGTTGAACCAAAAATTGTAATGATTAACTTCTTAGTTTTCATTTCTTTTTGTAAACAGCGTGTCCGCCGAATTCCTTTCTCATAGCCGCAACCACTTTTTCACCAAATTTGTCTTCATCTTTAGATTTATATCGAGAAAATAGGGATTGGGTAATGACTGGTAAGGAGACTTTAGCTTTTAATGCTTCTTCTATCATCCACATACCTTCACCAGAATCATCAATTCTTCCTTCAATTTCATCTAGGTGACTATCTTTATCAAAAGCACTTTCTATATATCCAATAAGTGCTGATTCAATGATAGAACCATTATTCCATACTTGAGCAATTTTTTTATAGTCTAAGTTTTTAAAATTAGAATTTTCTAATAAATCAAAACCTTCACCTATAGCTTGCATCATGCCATACTCAATACCGTTATGAACCATCTTAGTGAAGTGTCCTGAAGCAGGACTTCCCATATAACCATAGCCATTAGGAACTGATATATCTTTATATACTTTTTCTAAATATTCAAAATTTTCTTTTGTGCCACCGATCATTAAGCATGCACCATTTCTAGCACCAAAGGTCCCACCTGAGGTTCCTACATCTACAAAGTCAATTTGTTCTAGTAAAAGTGATTCATAGCGTTTAAGACTTAAATTAAAGTTAGAGTTTCCACCATCAACGATAATATCATTTGGTTTTAAGTAAGGTTTTACTTGATTAATCACATCATCTACATATTGATTAGGCACAAGTAACCAGACAATTGTTCTATCTTTATTTGTATTTTTTAATAATTCATCAATAGAATTTTTAACTACGATTCCTGTTTCTGATATTGTTTTTCTAACTTGTTCAGATGGATCATATCCAATCACTTCATGTCCATGATCTTTTAGGTTCAATGCTAAATTACTTCCCATTTTGCCTAAACCAATTAAATGTATTTTCATTTTAAATCCTCTTTCTACACTTTTTTAATTTCATATATATTTTAACATACTTTAGATTAAGTTACCTTTTTTATTCCTTAAACAATAAAAAACACCTACTGGTGTTTAATGCCAAAAAGCATATGAGAAACTCTTTCTGTAATTGGTAAAACTTTCCCATCTACTTCAACTTTTAAATATCCATTGAAACTATCTTTTTTAACAACCTTGAGTTCCATTTCTAAATGGATACCTCTTTCATCTAAATACTTTAATAGTTCTTTATGATCTAAAACTCTTTTAATCATAAAAGTGTCACCTTCATTTGTTTCTGCTAAAGTTAGGGTTGCTATTTCTTTAATATTTCCATTAATATCAGGAATAGGATTGCCATGTTGACAGTACTCTGGATTACCTAGATATTTGTATAATTTTTCTATTAATGCTTCACTAGATGCATGTTCTAATTTTTCTGCATCTTCATGAACATCTTGCCATGATATTTTAAGTTCTTTAGTTAAAAAAACTTCCCATATTCTGTGTGCACGTATCATACGGATAGCTTCTTCGTTTCCTTTTTCTGTTAATGAAACACCTTTATATGGTTCAAATTTAACCAGTTTTTTATTAACTAATTTCTTAACCATTTCATTAACGCTTTGATCCGTATATCCAAAAGCCTCTGCTATCTCATTATTTTTAATGAGTGGTTTGTTTTGTTCAACTGATAGTTCATAGATTAGTTTTAAATAATCTTCTTCAGCTCTATACATGACTTCACCTTCTTTATAAATTATTATAACATATTAAATTTTAATATTTATGATGTTTTATGCTTAAAAAGAAAAAACGCGTATATAAACGCGTTGCTTCATCTAACAAAATCCTTACTTTTAAGTTTCAAATATGCATCACCTATTTCAGTCAACCTTAATAAATCACTTTCTTTAGTGATATATTGCTTATTAAAGGCTCTGTTTAAGCATTTATTATAATATTCTTTATTCCAATTTAACTCTTTATATATTTCATGAACATTTGTTTCTACCGATGCTTCTTGGCTTAATGTATGGTTTCTAATGTGCATTAGTAGGGTTGTTACAGCAAATTCATTTTTTTGAATTTTTCTTCTAATAACTGTTGTAAGAATTCCTTTTTTAGGTTCAAAAACTAAGACTAGTAAAAAGACAACAAGAATCACTGTTGAAATCATCCCTGCAATACTTACATCATAATAAATTGCTAAAACGTATCCAATAACACTATCAAATATACCTATTCCAACAGAAAGTAAGATAGTTTTAGAAAGATTTTTGGTTACTAAAAGAGCTGTAATAGCTGGCCCTATCATAAGTGCAATCACTAATACTGTTCCGACTGCATTAAATGCAGATACAGCAGTTAAAGAGACAAGTGTCATCAATAAATAGTTAATAATCCATGGGGCAAACCCTAATGTAGCTGCAAGTGCTGAATCAAAACTCACTATTTTAAATTCTTTGAAGAATAGTTTTGTAACAACTAAATTAATAACTAGCATACCACCCATTAAGTAAAGTAACTTAGGTCCTATTTCAACACCATTGACTACTAATTGATCAAATGATGCCAATTCTAGTTTTCCTAATAAAACAGCATCCACATCCAAATGTACACCACCATAGCTTTTTGAAATAATGATAATCGCTAAACTAAATAAGAGTGGGAAAATAACGCCGGTTGCTGCATCTTCTGTTGTTCTTTTAGTTTTAACTAGAAACTCTGTTAAAAAGACAGTAACCAAACCCATCAAAGTAGCACCTACCACTAAGAGCGGTGATGAGAGATCTGCTACAAACATAAAGGCAATGACTATTCCTAATAAAACAGTATGAGAAATGGCATCAATCATCATAGACATTTTTCTTAAGACTAGAAATACCCCTAGAATAGAACATGAAATTGAAGTTAATATTGCGATAAATAATACAGATATTTCCATTATAGTTCACCTGTTAGTAAAGCTAATACTTTTTGTTTACCCTTAGGAGTTAAGCTATACTTCCCTTCATGATAATCTAGGTATCCTTCTTCTATAAAAAGGGTTAACCCATTCTTTTTATCTTCATTTATTTCTTTTTCTTCATAAATATGAATCAATTCTTTATATTGATTAATTTGCTTTTTATGTTGATGCATCTTATATTCTTTCCATAAAATACCTTTTTTAGGGGCAATTAATAAAGACAATATAACAATTATACTGGCAACGACTACAATAGATGGCCCAGTTGCCATATTTGTACTAACTAAAACTCCAATAAAGGAAGCAATCGCTCCAAAAAGTCCTGCTAATAATACTTGTATTTTAAGTTTATCACTCCATTGTGAAGCGGCAACCCCAGGGGCAATCAATAATGAGCTCATTAAAATAACTCCTACTGTTTGAATACCTGAAACAATTACTAAGATAGTCATCATTGAAATTAAGATATTAATGAGATATCCTTTAAAACCTAAACTTTGGTAATATTCTTGATTAAATATATAAAGTTTCAAGTGTCTCCAAAAAACAACAATAACAACTAATACAATAATCAACACTCCCATAAGTATATAAATATCTTGGGTGGACATTGTTGCTGCTTGTCCAAAAATAAATTTACTTAATTTAGCTTGATCTTGACCTGCCGTATCTCTTATAATTGATAATAATAATTGTCCAAAACCAAAGAATGAAGATAAGATTAATGCCAAAGATGCATCGTATTTCACCTTACTATATTTTTTAATAAGAGCAATGAGGCCCATAGAAATAACTGAGGCGAAAGCTGCACCTAATAAAAGTATTTCTAGCGAGGTTTGTTTAGTAAATATAAATGCTAGTACGACACCAGGTAGTGTAGCATGAGAAATGGCATCTCCAATTAAAGCCTGTTTTCTTAGAAGTGTAAAAACACCTAAAACACCACTAACAATACCAAGTAAAACAGCGCCAATTAAAACGGTTCTAACAGTATAGTTAGTAATAAAATCAAACATGATGTTTTTCCTTGATATCTGTTAGTTGATTATTTTGATAGGTGTTTTTAATGTTTTCATCAGTAAATACTTCTGCTACTTTTCCTGAGGCAATGACTTTCATATTAATCATTGTTACCCAGTCAAAGTACTCTTTTACTGTCTCTAGGTCATGATGCACAACGATAACTGTTTTATTTTCTTTTTTTAATTCTTTTAGTAAAGCAACAATTGCACGTTCTGTTTTTATATCTACCCCTTGGAATGGTTCATCCATAAAGTAAATATCCGCATCTTGAACTAAAGCTCTTGCTAGAAAGACTCTTTGTTGTTGTCCCCCAGATAATTCTGATATTTGTCTATCTTTATAATTTTCCATTCCTACTTTTTCTAGTGCTAATAAAGCTTTATTTTTATCCTCTTTACTTATTTTTTTAAACCATCCTGCATGTCCATATCGCCCCATAAGAACAACATCTAATACATTGGTTGGAAAATCCCAGTCTACAGATCCTCTTTGAGGAACATAAGCAATCTGTTTTTGAACCTCTTTATACGGTTTACCATCAAAGGTAATTGTCCCTGAAACAGGCTTTAATAGCTTTAGCATTGTCTTTATTAATGTTGATTTACCCGCCCCATTTGGTCCTACTATAGCCATTAAGACTCCTTGTGGAATCTTAAGGTCTATATCCCATAATACAGGTCTTAAATCATATGATACTGTAACATCTTCTACTTTAATATATTCTTTAACCAATTTAACCACTTCTTTCTATTTAAGTGCATCTACGATAATATTAACATTCGTTTTTACAGCCTGAATATATTCTGAATCAGCGCCATCGCCAAGTGAATCTGAGTATAATTCTCCGCCAATTACTAGTTGGTGACCTCTACTTTTAGCTGCACTAATAACTGAATCAATTGTTTTTCTTGGGACTGAACTTTCAATAAAAACTGCTTTAATATTTTTGTTTATAACAGTATCTACTAATCTTGTTATATCTGCAGTTGAGGCTTCTGAGTCTGTTGAAATTCCTTGAATAGACTCTACTTCAAATCCATATGCTCTAGCAAAGTATGCAAAGGCATCATGTGCAGTAGCAAGCACTCTTTGTTCTTCTTTTAACTCAGAAACTCTTTGTTTAATCCAAGTATGCAGTTCACTTAATTTAAGTATGTAAGCCTCTGTGCTTTCTTTGTAGAATGCTTCATTTGTTTTATCATGTAAAGCAAGTTCTCTACCTAATGCCTTAGCAGCAACTATCCAATTTTCAACATCAAACCAAACATGTGGATCTTTATCATCTCCACCATCCCATTCTAATAAGGGAGCATTTGCTTTTTCAAGTTCTTCACCTACATTAACATATGTTTTCTTTCCTTTAAATCCATCTAAGATATCTACCATTTTACCTTCTAAATGTAATCCATTATATAGAATAAAATCTGACTTTCTTAAAGCATTAGTATCACTAGCTTTAGCTTGGTAAAGGTGAGGGTCTACTCCTACTGGCATTAAGTTAACTACTGATACTTTATCTTGTCCTATTTGTCTAGCTAAATCCCCTAACATTGTAGTGGTTGCTACTATATTTACTTTTCCTTCTACATATGTATAACCTGATCTACCTTGACAACCAAATAAAATCAAAGTAGAAACTAGTGTAATTATGAGTGTTATTATTTTCTTCATCTGTTTCTCTCCTTTTTAAGGCTTACCTTAATTATGTTTTTAGTATAGCATTAAAAAGTGTGTGTTGTCAACAACTTTAATTAAAATTATAAGGTTAACCTTAAAATATCTCTTTATTTTCAATGACTATAGAAATAAATGAAATCAAAAGATACATAGATTTTTATAATGAGAAATGTTATCAAAGTAAATTAAAAGGCCTAACCCCGATTGAATATCGGGATCAAGCCTTTCCTTTTTACTTCAAATTTCTTAAAGTTTAAATTATCAAATTGAATATTCTTTTGATTATTACATGATTTTAAATAATACTATTTTACAACACTCATTTGGATATTAATATCTAGGCTTGCATCCATAGTATGAATAGTTATTTGAGCTTTTTGTCCTTCATCATTTAAAATGTAATTAGACAATACGCTAACCAAACTTACTCCATTTAACTCAAAATTGCTACCTTTTCTATCGAGTTTTTCATTCCAAGTATACTCTAAATTATTAAATACTATTTTAGTTATTTTTTCTTTTGAAACTCTATATAAAGCTCCTAATAATCTTGCTAAATCCTTATATGCATCCCTTACTAGTTCTTCTTTGATCTCTAAGATTGCTTTATTATATCCTGTTTTAAATTTCCCTAGATATTCATAATCATCGTATTTATAAGCTTGTGCTACTATCAAATAGTTAATAATTTCTTCTGAAATTGTTTCAGAAACATAGAATATCTTTAAACCTAATATATTTTGTTTTAATCCATATGCTTCTAGGTCAGCTTCAAGATGGTAATTTATTGAAGCATCATCTACCAATATAACTGGTTGAATAGTAAGATTATGTTTCAATGCACCTTTAATTTGTAAACTTGGGTTAATGGTTACGCCTTTACCTTTAGATAAATCTATCCCTGCTAATCTATGATTTAAAAATTCAATATTTTCAACAGTCGCTTTAGATCCATTAACTAAGATACCTGCATCTCCACCAAATAATTTAATATTTTTGATTTCAACTTCTGATAAGTATAACTTTATTAGATAAAAACTCTTAAACTCTGTTATTTCAGGTAGGATAAGAGTTTTCCCTGAGCCATTTAAAACTAAATCATTTCTTTGATTAATTTCTATTGCGTTTGTTAACTCTATATCTTTTACTAAAATGATTGTTTTTATATTTTTATTTAATACTGATGATCTTAGCTCTACTTCATTTCTTACATAAGCTGTAGTTTGAACAAAATCATTAGATACAAACCATACTTGATCTTTACCATTTGCCGCAACTAATTGAATCTTAGTTAATCCTTCAAACACTATTTCAGTAGTTATACCATCAAACCATACTACTGGTAATTCTTTTGATCCATATGAAACTTGATTCATTGATAATTCTGATACTTTATTAGCTAAATTTTTAACTTCAATACCACCAAATTCATAACTTCCTAAAGTAATATTTTTAAGTTCAGTTTCTGATCCATTTAATAGAATTGCTGCATCTCCACCGTTAAACTTAATATTTTCTAATATCACTCCACTTGCATTATAAATGTGTAGTATGTAGTTTGCTTGCCATCCATCATCACTTATCATTGATAATTCTTTTCCGTTACCATTGATTGTCACTGCTCTATTTATTAATAAACCTGCTTTAGTCTTTTGATAGAAACCTTCTGATAACTCAATATTATTTACTAAATTAATCACTTTAACTTCTGGTTTTTCTAAAGCTGATCTCAATTCTTCTTGTGTTGTTACATTTACTGTTTCAAACATATATGCTTTTGGTCCAAACCAAGTTTGTTTTTCTCCATTTGGTTTAATAAATATTGTTTGTTCTGAACCTAAGTAAGTTACCCACTCTGAGTGTGTTCCTTCTGTCCAAACTGCTGATAATGTTGGTGCTAATTTTGAAGTTATTAATCCGTTAACTGTTAGTCTTGGAGTTAATAAACCAGATGTTTTACCAGTTGACACTTCTATTCCACCAAATTCATGGTTTCCTAAAACAATATCTTTAACTTCAACAACTGCTCCATTCACTAGAATTGCTGCATCTCCGCCATCAAATTTAATGTTATTTAAGATAACACCTTCAGTTTTTATAACTTGGATAATGTAGTTTCCTTGCCACTCAGTTTTATTATCCATTGTTAATGTGTGACCATTTCCATTTAATGTTAATGGTCTTGAAATTACTAGTCCTGATTTTACTGTTGTCGATGTTTCAGTAAGATTAAATCCATTTGTTAAATTGATTGCTTTAACAGCTGGGTTTGCTACTGCAATCCTTAGTTCTGATTCACTTGATACGTCTGCACTCAATTGTATTTCTTTAGAAATCATAAATACAAGTTCTTTTGTGTTCTCACCATCACTTAAATTAAATGCATAACTTAATTGATTTGGATTTACTAAGAATTGGGTTGTAACTGCTGATACTAAAGTTGTTTCACCGTTCATCCAGTTACTTCCACTTAATTCCCCTTCATTATTCCATGTATATTTAATACCATTAAATGTAATTTCTCTTACTACACTTCCATCAACTCTATATAGTGCTCCTAAGTATCTTGCTAAATCATTCATCAAAAATTTAGATTCTACCAGTCTGCTAGAGTTTATTACATATGCATCTCCTACTAATGCTGTAGTCAGTTTATATGTGTAATCTGCATATTTATATTCAAATGCTTTTTGGATGTTTTCTTCAACAGTCATTGGTACTCTTGATGCTTCTACATACCATACTTGATCTTTTCCTACTGGTTTATATGATGAAAGTTCTTCAGCGTTTACTTCATATTCATCTATTGATGATACTTTATCTACCCAGATTACTGGTAAGTTATTAGTTGTTACATATGTTAATCCATTAACTGTTAATTTTGGTGTTGATGTTACATTTTTACCTTTAGATACTTCAATTCCGCCAAAACTGTTATTTGTAACTTCAACATTTTCTACGGTTACTTCTGATCCATTTACTAGTAATCCTGCATTTCCTCCAGCTAATGTAATATTTTTAATGACTACACCTGTTGTGTTATATGCTTGAATTACATAGTTTCTTTCTACCCATTTAGTGTTTATTGGTAAACTCAATGTATTTTCATTACCATTAATTACTACTGGTCTTTCTAAGACTAAACTTGTTTCTAATTTAATATCATTTAAAATATTAATTACTTTTACTTTTGTATTTGTTATTGCTAATCTTAATTCTTCTTCGTTTTCTACTCCAACTTCAGATAATGAAACTCTTATTGTATTTTCATTTGTAGTTGGGCTCATTGATCCAAATTTATTTCCATTCTTATCAGCTATAACGAAATATACAACAAATTCTTTTGGCTCTTTTGTTATTAGTGTCTTATATGCTGCACCATCTAGAGTGATTGTCCATTGTCCATCTTTGAATATTACCGTTACTCCATAACTTTCAAATTGATTTCTAAGGGCATCTGTTCCATAAGGATTTGATTCACTTGCGTATACTGTGAATTCTGGTAGTCCTAATTTTTCAAAATTGTGATCTATTTCTAGTGAATGTAGATTTTCATCATTAGCTTTAATTGTTATTACGATTGTTCCATTTTCATTTACCATAGTTTTTGTTTCTAACTCTGGTGCTTCTGTATCGTAATTTTCTACTACATACCATACTTGATTTTTTGTTGGATGATTATATTCTTTCAATCCATCAACTCTTACTTCGTATTCACCTTTAGCTAATTTATCTACCCAGATTACTGGTAAGTTATTAGTTGTTACATATGTTAATCCATTAACTGTTAATTTTGGTGTTGATGTTACATTTTCTCCCTTAGATACTTCAATTCCACCAAAACTATTATTAGTAACTTTAACATTTTCTACGGTTACTTCTGATCCGTTTACTAGTAATCCTGCATTTCCTCCAGCTAATGTAATATTTTTAATGACTACACCCGTTGTGTTATATGCTTGAATTACATAGTTTCTTTCTACCCAATCAGTTCTTATTGGGCGACTTAATGTATTTCCATTACCGTTAATTACTATTGGTCTTTCTAATACTAGGCTTGCTTTTAATTCAAATCCTTTTGTTAAGATTATTTCTCTTACTCCTGGATTTTTTACTGCTAATCTTAAACCTGTTTCATCACTTACGTTTGCTACTATATCTAGTTTAAATGTTATTTCTTTTGTTTCTTTTCCTATTAGACTTACTGTTATTTCTTTTGTTGGGTTTTCTTTATATTTAGCTACTAAGACTTCTACTAATGTCTTATCTCCATTCATCCAGTTACTTCCTTTTAATCCTCTTGATTCGTTCCATGTATATGTTACTCCATCATAGATTATTCCTTTTACTGAACTTCTTTCAACTCTATATAATGCTCCCATGTATCTTGCAAAGTCATTCATCATTAATACATAATATTTTTCATCCATGTTTAATGTATATGTTACTTCAAGTGTTTCTTTATTTAGTTTTCCGTTATATGTATATTTTTCATATTTATATCCATATGCTGCTTCGATTGTATCTTCTAAGTTTAATGCGCCTTTACCTTCTGATACAAACCACACTTGGTCTTTTCCGTTTGGTTCGTATGATTCAAGGTTTGTTATTACTTCATATGCACCTATTGATGATACTTTATCTACCCAGATTACTGGTAAGTTATTAGTTGTTTCATATGTTAATCCATTAACTGTTAATTTTGGTGTTGATGTTACATTTTTACCTTTAGATACTTCAATTCCACCAAAACTGTTATTTGTAACTTCAACATTTTCTACTGTTACTTCTGATCCGTTAACTAGTAACCCTGCATTTCCTCCAGCTAATGTAATATTTTTAATAACTACACCTGTCGTTTTAAATGCTTGAATTACATAGCTTCCTTTAACCCATTCAGTGTTTGTTGGTAAGCTTAGGACATTTCCATTACCATTAATTACTACTGGTCTTGTTACTACTAGGCTTTGTGATAATTCAAATCCTTTTGTTAAGATTATTTCTGCTACTCTAAAGTTTCCTAAAGCTATTCTTAACCCTAGTTCATCTTTGACTTCAACACTAACTCTCGTTGCTTCATCAATTGTTAATGTTAACGTTTCTGTATTTTCTCCATCACTTAAAATAAAATCATAACTTAGTTGAGTTGGATTTACTAAGAATTGGGTTGTAACTGCTGATACTAAAGTTGTTTCACCGTTCATCCAGTTACTTCCACTTAATTTTCCTTCATTATTCCATGTATATTTAATACCATTAAATGTAATTTCTTTTACTATGCTTCCATCAACTCTATATAATGCTCCTAAGTATCTTGCTAAATCATTCATAACTGATTTAGATTCTACTATTCCAGCATAAGTTGCTAGTATTTCAGTTCCATTTAACTTAAATGTTCCTGTATATTGATATCCTTCATATTTATAATCAAGTGCTGCTTCAATATTTTCTTTAACAGTCATTGGTACTCTTGATGCTTCTACATACCATACTTGATCTTTTCCTACTGGTTTGTATGATGAAAGTTCTTCAACATTTACTTCATATTCATCTATTGTTGATACTTGATCTACCCAGATTACTGGTAAGTTATTAGTTGTTACATATGTTAATCCATTTACAGTTAAGATTGGTGTCGATTCTACATTTTTACCTTTAGATACTTCTATTCCACCAAAACTATTATTAGTAACTTTAACATTTTCTACGGTTACTTCTGATCCATTTACTAGTAATCCTGCATTTCCCCCAGCTAATGTAATATTTTTAATAACTACACCTGTCGTTTTAAATGCTTGAATTACATAGCTTCCTTTAACCCATTCAGTGTTTGTTGGTAAGCTTAGGACATTTCCATTACCATTAATTACTACTGGTCTTGTTACTACTAAGCTCGTTTTTAATTCAATATCATTTACTAAATTAATTGCAGTAATATTTGGATTTGTTATTGCTAATCTTAATTCTTCTTCAGTTTCTACCCCAACTTCAGATAATGAAACTTTTATTGTATTTTCATTTGTAGTTGGGCTCATTGATCCAAATTTATTTCCATTCTTATCAGCTATTACAAAATGTACAATAAATTCTGAATTCGCATTTTTTATTAGTTTTTCATATGAACTTCCATCAATTATGATTGTCCATTTACCTGATTCAAATACTACTTCTACACCTTGTTTTTCAAATTCATTTCTAAGGGCATCTGTTCCATAAGGATTTGATTCACTTGCGTATACTGTGAATTCTGGTAAGATTCCTTCAAAATTGTGATCTATTTCTAATGAATGTAGATTTTCATCATTAGCTTTAATTGTGATGATTATTTTACCATCTTGGTTTACTATAGTATTTGTTTCTAACTCTGGTGCTTCTGTATCGTAACTTTCCAATACATACCATTGTTGATCTTTTTTAGGATGTTTGTATTCTTTTAATCCATCAACTATTACTGAATAGTCACCAATTGTAGATAAATTATCTATCCAAATAATTGGTAAGGTTTCATTAATATTTGTATGTGTTAATCCATTCACTTCTAAAGCAGGGGTATGAGTTGGTTTTTCTCCTTTAGATACTTCAATGCCACCAAATTCATGGTTATCTAAAGTAATGTTTTCAACTTTTACTTCAGAGGCATTAACTAATAATCCAGCATCTCCACCTTGTAATCTGATGTTTTTAATAACTACATCTGTAGCATTATAAACTTGTATTAGATATTGTGCATCCCAGCCACTTCTATTATCTAGTGTCACTGTTTTGTTATTACCATCTAAAGTTAGTGCTCTTCTAATGATGATTTGTTCTGTTAAATTAATGTCATCTAATAACGTAATGTTATCTATAGTTACATTATCAATCAATGTTTTATAATCTTTTACAATAGTGTTGATACCATTTCTAAATGTATATGCTTGTCCTAAGGTTTCATTAAGCTCTTCTACTAGTTGAACTCTAGTCTCATTTTCCATTCTTATAGCTACTAGGTTAGTATCAAACCAATTTTCTATATTTTCAACTTCTTGTTCAATAATAATCAATGCTTGAGTGTTATTAGTTATTAAAGATCCTTGAGTCGTTACTCTTGGGTTCTTATTTCCTTCTTCTACAATAATATTTTTAAAATTATTAGTCATCGTTACATCTTTAATTGTAACTGTTGAACCCGTAATTAAAATAGCTCCTTGTTCAGAATCTAAGATTTCAACATCTTCAATTAAAACATTTTCAGCATTTTTAACTGTAATACCAAAACCGGTTGCTCCTGCAATTTTAGTATGAACTAATTGACTATCACTATTTTCAATGACTAATCCGGTTTTAGTATTCATTCTTACTGCATTTAATAGCATTGCATTAGATCTGAATCTTACTGGTTCTTGTATTGGAGCAAACGAAATTGTTTGTCCTCCACCATCTAAAAGTGCACCTGCAGGAAGTTGTAATGGTTCTGTAAGTGTAATTGGTGCAGTAATTAAAATTGGAACATCAGCTTCAATTTTAGTTAATGCATCTTTTAATCCTTCAGCTGTTGCTGCAGCTTTTGCCCACTTTAGTTTGAATTCAAGATTTTGTTTAACTAATAAATTTTCATTATCTCTTATACTTCCAGCATACCATGCATAAAAAACATATCCTTCTTTACTTAAATCTTCTTTTCCCAATAATTGTGGTCTTTCTCCCCAATTAATTGTTTGTGTAGTAACATCACTACCGTTATTTGGGTTTATGGTTACTTCATATGTCTTTATTTTCCATATAGCTTTTAGAGCAATATCTTTTGTTATTAATGTTTCTTTATCAAAAGTTTGTCCATCTAATTGCCATTCAACAAAATCATGACTTTCTCTAGTAGGATTGTCTAATTGAATTTTTGTATTCCAGTCTACTGTTTTATTTTCAGTTAACCCATCATAATCATAATCAATAGCCACTTTAAATGTATGTATTTCCCATTTTGCTACTAATTCTAAATTGCTTTTAATAGGAGTATCAAAACTGTATTTAGTTTCTCCTAGGAACCATCCTAAGAAATTATACCCTTCTTTTGTAAGTTTACCTGGTTCTTTAACTAATTGATCTTCTTTTAATTCTTGACTAGCAACAGATTGCCCACTATTTGAATTAAATGTAACAGTATAGTAATTAGCATTAGCTTCTTTTTCTTCAAAATACGCAACTATTTCAGTATCTTCTGTTATAGTACTTTCAAAATTAAATAGTTCTCCATTACTGTTGTGCCATTCTTTGAATATAAATCCTTCTTTAACTGGATTATTGGTTGGCACTAGAACTTTATTATTATCAGTTACTTTAACAGTATTGTAAGTTGTTCCATCAACAGTGAAAGTTACCGTATGTTCTTTAATCCATCTTGCAGTAACTGTAATATCCTTTGTTACTGGGCTATTAAAATTGTATTCTGTATTATCTACATACCAAGCTGAAAAAACATATCCTTCTTTTGTTGGATTTGCTGGTTTTGTGATGATTCCATTTTCTAAAATTTCTACTTCTAAGTTAGGAGTATTATTATCATAGTTAAATACTACTTTATATGATTTAGTTTCTGGAGTGATTACTTCCCATTTTGCAGTTAATGTAATGTTATTATCAACTGGTTTAGTAGAATCAAATCTAACATTTCCAATATGCCAACCTGTAAATGTGTATCCTTCTTTTTTAGGGGTTGGCAATTCTGCTTTAGTCCCTTTGTCAATAATTAATGGTGCTATTTCAGGAGCACCGTCGGTATTGAAAGTAATTGTTACAGTTTCGTTAACCGTTGGTTCCCATTTCGCATAGAGCGTTATATCACTTTCTACAGTATCAATAGTAAATTTCCACTCACTTATATATGTAGGTTCTTTCCACCAGCCATCAAAATCATAACCTGTTCTATTAGGTTTTGTTGGCTCCTCTAGTTTTTCACCTTTTTTAACTTTTTTACTTTCAACTAAAACTTTTTCTGACTCGAATCGTACAGTATATTCTTTTGTTTTATTTTGTGAACTGATGATCCAAAAAACGATACCAGCTATCGCCAAAACACCAACAAAAAAAGACGATATTTTGATTAACCCTTTCATTACTCCTCCTAAAATTTAGATATTTATAAGATATTGTCTTATGGTGTAAGAAAGGTGTCTTAAACCTTTATTCGTCTTGTTCTATCTTTAAGATGATTATAGTGAATATTTTTTATAAAGTCAAACGTTTTCATGCAATATTTACGCAATTTTTTCACATTACAAGACATGTGTCCGGTTTGTAAAAAAAAAGAAATTTACATTATATATTAACAACCTTATATAAAAGTTACTCTTAACCTATAAAGATTATATTTTTCCTCTATAAAAATTAAAAAAGTTCTAGTTTTTAAACTAGAACCCTTTTTAAAATTTATTTTTAGTTTTCTTTTTTATTTAATACAGCTTCTTTAACTAAAGCAGCCCCAACACTCACTGCACCACCTAGGAAAAGAACAACAATTGACATTAATACCATATTGTATTGTTTCTTAACTGTAAGTATCTTAGTACCCATTGTATAATAAACACTTGTATTAATATCAAGAACAGATTTGTTGAATTGATCATACTCAAGTGTGTATTTTTCTAATTGTTCAATATAAGATGTAATTTCTCTATCAAAGTCCGTTTGACCTGCTACAGCTGGTTTATCTTCATCGTTATAATATTCTTTTAACATTTCTAAATAAACAATAGCATTTTTAAGTTCTACTATTTCTCTTCCTATTGCTTCTGATTCTGTCAAACCAGACTCTTTAACCATTTCAGATAATAGTTTTCTTTCAGCTTGGAGTTGTGCAATTTCAAAATTAACTCTTTTCAATTCAGTTTTTTTATATTCTGGATCCTTGCTATATCTTCCATCAATTAATCTTGTTTTTAAATCATCAATTTTAACTGTTATTGTATACCAATTTATTAATTCTGCTTGTAATTCCGCTATGTTTGAACCATTCATCACAACATCTCCAAATTTTGCCTCGAAACTTGCGTAATTATTAGTTAGAACACTATATTGACTTTTAATCAAATCAATCATATCGAGATAATCTGCATTTTCAATAATTTGTGAGTCTAAGTTGTTAACTACTTTTAAACTATTATTAGCATCTGATGCTCTTTTAATAACTTGGTTGCTTAAAGCAATAATATAATCTTTTACTAATTCTTTGTTATTTTTAAAATACTTAACAGGTAATTTAATTTCATAAAGAACTTGTATAACTTCATTTTGTTTGTTTAGAACTTCATTTCTAGCGATACTAGTACGTTCATCTTTTGATAATGCATCTACATCTAAATCTTTAAATTCATCATCTGAATATTTAGCTTTCTCTAAACTTTCTTTACTGATGATATCTCTAAAATTAAATGGTGTTTTATCAGGATACTGTGCTTGTTCAATATTTAAAAATTTGAATTCTAGTGATGAAGTTGCTACTCCGGTATCTTTATTTAAAAAATACAGTGTTCCAACGCCAATAATAGTGATTGCTAATGTTAAGATAATAATTAAATATTTATTTTTCCATAGTCTATTCCATATTTCTAATAGACTTATTTCTTGTGTTTCGTTATTTTCCATGTTTTTACCCCAATCTTCATTAATAATTGCCTATATTATACCATAGTACTAAAAAATTATTTTTTATTTTTAGGTCTAATTCTAATATATGCAACTTTTTCTTTGTTACTTACTTCAAATAACTCTATTCTTTTAAAGAAAGTTAGAGCCTTCATTCTTTCTCCATAGTTAATAGGATCAAACCCTGGGTATTTTTTTCGTAGTTGATCTGCTACTAAGCTCCAATAAGCCCAACCATTTTCTTCTTCATTTTCTTTAATAATTTCTTTTAAAGAATTAATGATTGTTTCTTTGTCTGTTATTTGAGAATGTCCATTGTTATTTTTGTTAGTTTTTTGTTGTTCACCAGAAATCTTGTCAAGATAATAAAATCTTTCAAATGAGTTAACTAAAACCTCAGGGGTTTTAGATTCTCCCATTCCAATTACATACATGTTGTCTTCTTTTAATCTAATGACAAGTTTCGTAAAGTCTGAATCAGAAGATACAATACAAAAAGCATCTGCTTTATTGCTATATAAAATATCCATAGCATCTATTACTAAAGTAAAATCTGACACATTACCTTTATTAGAAAGATTAGCATATTGTTGAACATAGGTTAAACTATATTTATTAGCATGTTCTTTCCATGCTTTTAATCTTTCTTCTGACCAGTCTCCATAAATTCTTGTATAAGTTATTTTCCCATGTTTGTTTGCTTCATTCATAATAATATCAAGATAGCTTGCTGAAATATTATCAGCATCTATTAATAAAGCAATTTTATAATCTCGTTCTTTCATTAACGATATTCTCCTAAGAAGAATAATGCAATAACGCCTTGTCCAGTATGTGAACCTACAACAGGTCCTATTGTATTAATAACTAATTCTTTAATCTCAAATTTTTCTTTGATTAAGTCTACTAAGTAATTAACATCTTCTATAGAATCCCCATGACCAATATAGACTGTTTGAGGTCCTTTAAGTGCTCTTTCTTCCATTTTTTCAACTAGTGTTTTAAGCGCTTTTTTTCTACCGATAGATTTAGTTCTTGGAATTAATCTTCCTTCGTTATCGGTATATAATACTGGTTTGATGTTTAATGTTTGGGCCACAAATGAACTTACAGCTGAAATTCTTCCTCCGCGTCTTAAATGCTTAATATCATCTACGGTAAACCAGTGACATATATTAGGAAGAGTTTCTAAGACATAGTCATATGTTTCTTCAATTGTTTTTCCTTCAAGTCTTTTTCGTGCTGCTAGAGTAACAATTAAACCTTCACCTAGTGATGCTGACTTTGTATCAATCAACATAATTTTTCTTTCAGGATAAAGTTCTTTTAATTCATCACAAGCAATTCTAGCACTATTGTATGTACCAGATAGTGCACTTGAGAAAGCTAAAACTAAAAGATCTTCACCATTTTTTAAGAAGGGTTCCATTTTATCTTTAAACTCATCTGCGTTTACTTGTGATGTTGTTGGTTGAGCCCCATTTAAAACTTCTTTATAAAATACTTTTGGGTCTAATTCTCTATTATCTAAGTAATTTTTATATTCTTTATTATTTAAATAAAATTTTAAAGGTAATACCTCTAATTGTAATTCTTCTGCTAAATCATGTGGTAGATCAGTAGTTGAATCTGTTATTATTCTAAACTTTGACATACTTTTCTCCTTATTAGTTGAAACTTCTTTACATCTATTTTACCAAAAATACTACTTTCCACCAACCATTAATTGTTTAATGTAAACAGATGGGCTTCCAAATCCAGATAATTGAAATTCTAAATCATTAGCAATTTCTTCTACTTCATTAATCATTTTAAAGAAATTACCTGAAATAACAATCATTTTAACTGGAGTTGTTACTTGACCATTTTCAATTCTAAAGCCACTTGCTTGTAAACTAAATTCTCCACTAATTTCTTGAATACCTGCATGACTTCCTACTAAATCTGTAACGTATAAACCATTATCAATACTAGATATCATTTCATCAAAACTTCTCATACCTGGAACTAAATAACAGTTACTTAATGATGTCCCACCTGAAAATCCATTACCAGTTGGTTCTACATTAAAAATTTTAGCCGTTTTTAAGTTATGAATGAAGCCTTCAAATACACCATCTTTAATAATATTTTTAGTCTTACAAGCAACCCCTTCATCATCAAAGGTATATTGGAAGTATGCATTTTCAGTTAGAGGGTCGTCGATCAATGTTATTTTTTCAGAGGCAATTTTTTGTTTTTCTTTATCTTTTAAAGCTGTTAAATTTCTATAGGCAGCCTCACCGTTAAAGATACCACTAAATGACTCTATCATTTCAGCAAACGTTTCAGTAGAAAAAACAACAGGATATGAACCAGTTTCTAAAGGTACTCCACCTACTTTTTTAACACCTCTTTGAATAGTTTCAAAAGCTTGTTTTTCTGCATCAAAATCTGAAAAAGTTTTTGCTAAAGTCATTTTATATGCTGTTTGAATATCATTATCTTTTTCAAATACTCCAACTGCATAACTATAGGCAACACTATTTTTAGAAGTTAAATTAAGTCCTTTTGAATTGATGATGACTTTTTTCACTGCTGATTCTACATAAACTGTATTTTGTACTTGTTTAACATATTTATTTTCTTTGATTTTACTTTCTAACGTTTTTAACAATTGAATTTTTTCATTAATTGAAATAGTATCAAAATCAAATGTATTTTCTTTTATTACTGGATATTTTTTTGATCCTTCATAAATAATGGCAGGTTCATCGACTGTAACAACTTTAGCATTAGAAATTAATTCTTCTAACATATAGTCAATATTATCATTATTTAAGTTCTCAAAACTAACTGTTGACATTTTATCATTATAAATGCCTTTGATACTGGCAGCTAAAATATCACTTTTTACGTGTTGATCAATTTTACCTTCATATAAAGATAATTTAAGACTTTTTGATTCTACTGCATGAATTTCTAAATCTGTAATTCCTTTTTCTAATCCTTTTTTTATCCATTCTTGATACATTAGTTTTTACCTCCAGATCCACCAACAGTCATTTCGCTTACTCTGATTGTAGGTTGTCCTACATCAACTGGAATACTTCCTGATATAGAACCACACATACCTTGACCTAATTCTAAATTATTAGCAACTTTATCAATCTTATGAAGAATTTCTCCACCTTGACCAATTAGCATTGCGCCTTTAACAGGTGTTGTTAACTTACCATCTTCAATCATATAACCTTCTGTTACAACAAAGTTAAATTCTCCTGTTGCAGGTTGTACGGTACCGCCACCTAATGATTTAGCAAATAAACCATATTTAGTATCTTTAATAATTTCTTCTAAAGTATCTTTTCCTGGTGCGATATAAGTAGAGTTCATACGTGATGTTGGGCTGTATTTATAAGATTGTCTTCTTGCTGATCCAGTTGATTCAGCATTCATTTTTTTACCATTTCTATAATCAACTAAATATCCTTTTAGAATACCATTTTCTATAAGAAGATTTTTTTGAGTTGCTTTTCCTTCATCATCAAAGTTAAGGCTTCCCCAGGCATCTTCAATCGTTCCATCATCATATGCAGTAACAATTGAACTTGCTACTTTTTCACCAATTTTACCAACAAATGGAGATAACCCTTTAGCAATAGCAGTTGCCTCAAGTGGATGGCCACATGCCTCATGGAAAATAACGCCTCCAAATCCATTATGGATTACTACTGGTAAAACTTGTGGAACCATGTCTTTAGCATCTAGTAGTGCCACTGCTTTTAAAGCAGTTTCTTTTGCAATTGTATCAAAGTCTATCACATCAAATAGTTCATAACCCATATGACGCCCTGGACCTTCAAATGCTTCTTGCATCTTATCTTGATCTTTTGCAACTGCCATCATGGTACATCTGGTATATGTTCTTATATCATCTTGGTATATCCCGTTTGTATTGGCAATTAGTACTTTTTGTTCTTTTTCTATCAATCTAACAACTGTTTGTGTAATTTTTTCCGAAGCATCTTGCATAATTTTTGAAAGAGAAACAAGTTTTAAAGCTTTAGTTTCTTTAGGAATAGATCTCATTGGTTTTTTAATAGTATATTTAAAAGGTTTTTTCTCTCCAAGAGGTATTGCCTTTCTTGTTTTTCCATTAAATGAAGCTTTAAGATTATTAGCTAAATCTAAAACTGACTGATATGTAACCTTATTAGTAAATCCATAAACTTCATCGATGCCTAATATGATTCTTACTCCAACACCATGAATATCTGAACTGGATGCTCCTGTGATTTCTTTCCCTATAACAGCGATACTTTGATTTTTACTATCTTCTATAAAAATTTCTGCAAAATCAGCACCTGTTGTTAAGGCTTGATTCAGTATTTCCTGTAACTCAATTTTAGTTAACATATTGTTCTTCCTTTCAATTTTTACTTTTCTTGACTCTTATCAAATTGTAATTGATATAGCCCGTGATAAATACCTTTTTTCTTTAATAATTGTTGATGGTTACCCATTTCTTTAATTTCACCTTTTTGCATCACAATGATTTTATCACTGTGTTGAATTGTTGATAATCTGTGGGCAACAATTAACATAGTTGAAATATTCATCATTTTCTTTAATGACTCTTGGATGAGATTTTCTGTTTCACTATCAATATTAGCGGTTGCTTCATCTAGAATCATTAAACTTGGTTTATAAGCTACTGCTCGTGCAAATGAAATAAGTTGTCTTTGTCCAGAAGAAAAATTATTTCCTCTTTCTAATACTTTATAGTCGTATTGTCCTTCAAGTTCATTAATAAATGTATCTGCTCCAACATATTCACTTGCTTTTTTAGCATCTTCTAAAGTAATATTTTCATCTTTTAGATTGATGTTTTCATAAATACTTCCACTAAATAAGAACACATCTTGTAACATTTGTCCAATTTGTCTTCTTAATGAACTTCTAGTAATATGTTTAATATCTATGCCATCAATTAGAATTTGCCCTTTTTGAATATCATAGTTTCTGACAATTAATCCTAGTATAGTAGATTTTCCTGATCCTGTTGAACCTACAAAGGCAACTGTTTCTGAGGGTTTAACTTCAAATGAGACATCTTTTAAAATCCAATTTTCATTTTCATAATAGAACCATACATTTTTAAATTCAATATGTCCTTTAAATGATTCTAGGTTAATTGCATCGATTTCATCTGTAATATCAGGTTCTGTTTCTAGAACATCAAATACTTTTTCACTACTTGCAAATCCACTTTGTAAGGCATTAAATTGTTCTGACATTTGTTGGATAGGTTCAAAAAATTGACCTACTAATAAATAAAATGTAACAAATGATCCTACTGTAATTAAGCCATTTTCAATAGCATTTTGTCCAACAATGATTGTTAAGACAGTTCCTGACATCGCAAGGAAATATATAAAGGGTCTAAATATCCCAAATATATAAATTTCTGTCATATAACTTTTTGTTAGTTCTTTATTTCTTTTTCTAAATTCATTAATTTTTTTATTTTCTTGGTTAAAGATTTGAGTAACTTTCATCCCAGATAAGTTTTCTGATAAAAAAGCGTTAACATTAGTAACATTAGTTCTAACATTTCTGTAGGCTTTTCTAGAAAAGTTTTTAAATAATATTGCAGAGATAAGAATGAAAGGGAGTAAAGCTGTCACAACTAAAGCCATAAGCCAATTAATGACATAAAGTGTGATTAAGATAACAACTAAATAAACAATATTTCTAATCAGATTGATAATGACATTCGTATACATATCACTAATTGCATTAGGGTCATTTGTCGCTCTTGTTACAAGTTTTCCAATAGGTATTTCATTAATTTGACCTATCGCAAGTTTTTCAATATGAATAAAAACTTCTTGTCTAATTGTATCTGTAATATCGAATCCTATTTTTTGTAAAATTACTTGTTGGTAGTAAGCAACAACTTGAGTAATCAGAACTACAATTACTAAGATAACTGTGGCAATCACTAAAATTAAGTATTTTTGATTGGTTGTTATCGTTTGATTAGACATAACATCTATTGCTAGGCCTGATAAGAAAGGAAATAATAAATCTAGTAAAACGGTCATTGCCATAAAGATAAAGGCACTAATAAATTGTTTTTTGTAGGGTTTAATGTATCTTAAGGTTTTTTGAAGTAACTTTTTATCATTAGTGTTTGTTTTTTTAAAATCTTCATCTAAATTACTTTTCATTATCCATGCCCTCCTGTACCATTTGTTCTAATTCTTGTCTATGAACCATATCTTGATATAAAGCGGATGTTTTAAGTAATTCTTTATGTGTTCCAATAGCACTGATTTCGCCTTTATCTAAGACAATAATTTGATCCATGTTTTTAACTGTTGATATTCTATGTGCAATAAAAATAGTTGTTTTATTTTTTCTAATTTGGTGAAGATTACTAATAATAGCTTCTTCTGTTTTAGTATCCACTGCTGAAACAGAATCATCTAATATTAATATTTGAGGATCTTTAGCAATTGCACGAGCAATTGAAATTCGTTGTTTTTGTCCACCTGATACTGTAACACCGCGTTCTCCTAATACTGTTTCAAATTGTTCACTAAATTCCATAATGTTATCATAAACATCTGATAACTTAGCTGCCTTAACTGCGTTATCTATACTTGGGTTACTAGATGAAAATTCAATATTATTTAAAATGGTATCTGAAAATAAAAAGTTATCTTGAGGAACATAACCCACTAAATTTCTAACGCCTTTTATTGGTAAGTTCATCATATCGTATTGATCAAAGTAAATACTTTCTTTAGGTGCGTTATGCACTCTTAAAAATAAATCTACTAAACTAGACTTACCAGAACCAGTTCTTCCAAGTACACCGACCATTTGTCCTTTATGAATCTTAAAACTCACATTCTTTAAAACTGGGCTATCTCCATCTGGATAAGTAAACGTTAAATTTTTAACTGTTATTTCTCCAGTTAGGTCTAACTCTTCATTAAAAATATCATCTGCATCACAAACGGTAATTTCTTTATTTAAAAATGCTTTAACACGTTTAGCTGAGGCTTGACCTTGGCTATTAATGGACATGAATTGTGAGAGTGCCATAATTGGCCACATCAATGTAAAAAAGAATGTTGTATAGGCTGTTAATTCCCCTGGTGTCATTTTAGATTGAATCAATAAAAATGATCCGATTGTTAAAATAGTAATAATGACTAATGATAAGGTAAAACTGATTGCTACATTGATTTTAGTCATTAATTTAATATAAGATAAATTTTTATTTTTTAAGTCATTACTTAAGTTTTTAAATAATAAAGCTTCTTTAGTTTCTTTCACATAAGCTTTTATAACACTAATACCTGTAAAACTTTCTTGTGTAACATCACTTAGTTTTTCAAATGCTTCTTGTCTAATTTTAAACTTAAGTTCAATTCTCTTTCTTACTAAAATCATATAAACAGATACTAATAATAAAGGGATGGCTGATAGTAACGTCATTACTAAATTCATTACTGCCATTCTATAAATAACAAAGGATGTTAAACATAAACCATCTACTAAACTTAAAAGTCCCATGCCATAAACTTGTCTTACAGCTTCTAAATCATTTGTGAAATAAGTCATCAGTCCGCCAATTTTTTCTTGGCTGTAGTAATCTTGTGACAATTTAGTCGCATGATTAAACATCTTTTCTCTTAGATCAAACTCTATTTTTCTAGATGTTCCAAATAATAAATATCTCCATAAAAAGCGCCCTACAGCAATAATTGAAACTAAAATCATAATTTCAGCGGCTGTTTGATAGATAAATGCTTTATCAATTTGTCCATCAAAATTATCAATAATACTGCTTAATTTTAATGGAATCTCTAATTGAAGCCAATCTAATGTAATTAGTACACCAATTCCAAGTAAAAAATAAATTCCAAATTTAATATAGTATTTACCAAAATGTTTCCCAAATATCATGTCTATACCTCACTTCTATATCTATTTATTATATCTTATTTATATACTTTTTGATAGTATCATTTGTTATAAAAAACGAGATGAATTTGACTTCATCTCACTTTATCTTTATTTTAAGATTGTTTTGATTGTTTTTTCTGCTTTTCTTTTAATTGGTAAATATCTTAATTTAATATCTAACCAATTTTTTCTTACTAAAACTGGTTTATAATGGCTGAAAGTATCAAAGCTATGTTTACCGTGATATTTTCCCATGCCACTATAGCCCACACCACCAAAGCCTAGGTTTTCATTTGTAAAGTGCATTAATGTATCATTAATGGTTGCGCCCCCAAAACTGGTGTTGTTAACCACTTCATCAATATTCTTTTTAATATCTGAAAACATATATAAAGCCAGTGGTTTTTCATTTTTATTAATATAACTGATAGCCTCATTTAAATTATTATATGTCATAATTGGTAAGATGGGCCCAAATATCTCTTCTTTCATAATAGGACTATCTTCTGTTATCTCAAGGATAGTTGGGCTAATTTTACTTTCATTAGAGTTTCCTCCAAATAAAATAGTTTCTCCTTCCATCAACTGCGTTAATCTATTATGGTGTTGTGTATTAATAATTTTAGGGTAATGAATCGCTTTTAAAGGTTCCTTACCATAAAATTGTTCTACAGCTATTTTATAATAGTGAATAAATTGTGCCTTATCTTCTTCTTTAATTAAAAGATAGTCTGGGGCAATACATGTTTGACCTGCATTGATTAATTTTCCAAAGGCAATTCTTCTAGCAGCTAATTCCATATTTTTAACATTATCTATGATTGCAGGGCTTTTACCACCAAGTTCTAAGGTAACCGGTGTTAAATAGTTCGCGGCTTTTTGCATCACAATTTTTCCTACTTTTTCGCTTCCCGTAAAAAAGATATAATCAAAGCGTTGATTAAGTAGTTCTTCAGATACTTTATAGTCTCCTGTTTTGACATCTACTTTATTTGTTTCAAATACTTCTTTTATGATTTCAACAATTATATTTTGAGTGTAAACTGAATATTCAGAAGGTTTAACAACAACATCATTCCCTGCAGAAATTGCGCCAACAAGTGGTGAAAAGATCAATTGAAATGGGTAATTCCAAGGGCCAATAATTAAAACCTTTCCGTATTTTTCTGGAATTTCATAAGCCTTTGAAGGAAAGGTTAATAAAGATGTTCTAACTTTTTTAGGCTTCATCCATTTTTTAAGTTTTCTTAAGGTAATTGATATTTCACTTAAGACAGGTCCTATTTCAGTCATGTAACTTTCTTCATATGATTTTCCTAAATCTTTATATAAGGCTTCTTTAATATCTAATTCTTTTTCTAAAATAATTTTTCTAAGTTTTTTTATTTGTGTGATTCGTATATGATATTCACTCATTTGTAAACACTTCCTATCTATTTAAATTATATCATCTTTACGATATTCTTTCACTATTTAAACTTTTGCGTTATAATATTAAAAATGGAGGAATTTTTAATGTCTAGATTAATTGATCGTTTTATAAAATATGTTAAAGTTGATACACAGTCAGATCCATTTTCAGAAACTGTTCCCTCAACTTCAAAACAAAAGAATTTAAGTAATATTTTAGTAGCTGAGCTACAAGAAATGGGCTTAGAGGCATTTATAGATGACCTTGGTTATGTTTATAGTAAACTACCTAAAAATACAACAAAAGATACTTATTCTATTGGGTTTATCTCTCATGTAGATACATCTCCTGATGCACCTGGTGAAAATGTATCTCCTCGTATTATCAAAAATTATGATGGTTCTCTAATCACCCTTAATGAAACTTATAATATGGATCCTGAACGCTATCCAAGTTTATTAAAAGTAATTGGTGAAGATATTATTGTTACAGATGGTAATACTTTATTAGGCGCTGATGATAAATCTGGGGTTGCAGAAATTATGGAAATGGCTCATTTCTTAGTTGAAAATAAAGATATCGAACATGGTGATATTTATATTTGTTTCACTCCTGATGAAGAAATTGGTAGAGGTGCTGATCACTTTAATCATGACTGGTTTAAAGCTGATTTTGCTTATACTGCTGATGGTAGTGAAGTAGGTGGAATTGAATATGAAAACTTTAATGCCGCAAGCGCTAAAGTAACTTTTACTGGTAATAGTATTCACCCAGGATCTGCTAAAAACAAGTTAATTAATGCATTACATTTAGCGATGGAATTCCATCAAATGTTACCTGTATTTTTAAACCCTGCTTATACTGAAAACTATGAAGGGTTTAATCACTTAAGCAGTTTAGATGGTGAAGTAGAAAAAGCTGTCAGCCGCTATATTATTAGAAATCATGATAAAGAATTATTTGCTAAGCAAAAAAATGATTTTCTAACTATCGCAAAATACTTAAATGAAAAATATGGTTCAAAAGTCATTGATGTAGAAATTAAAGATAGTTATTATAATATGTATGATATTTTAAAAGATCATATGTATGTGGTAGATCTTGCTAAAAAGGCAATTATTTCTACTGGCTTAGTTCCTATCGTTGAGCCTATTAGAGGTGGAACAGATGGTTCAAGATTAACTTATGATGGGTTAATTTGTCCTAACTTAGGGACTGGTGCTTATCATTTCCACGGTAGATTAGAATTCGCTTCTATTAATCAAATGGAAAAAGCTTTTAAAGTGTTAGTTGAACTAGCAAAATTATCTGTTAAATAATAAATAAGGTGATCTTTGTATTAATTTATACAAAGTCCACCTTTTTATTTTGTCATTTCAACTGCTAATTGATCTACTAAATTATTATACTCATTGGTATCATGTCCTTTAACTTTTATAAATTCTATATTTGAGAATCTGTTGATTTGTTCTTCTAGTTCTTCCCATAAATCATGGTTCTTATTTTTTTTCCACCCTAGTGTTACTGTATTAATAACATATGAACTGTCAGAGTGAACTTTAGTTTTAATAGTTGGTTTTTTAATTGCCTTTAAAGCTTCTATAATCGCCTTTATTTCCATTCTATTATTAGTTGTTTGATATGCTTTACCACTATTTGTTTTTTTACTACCTTTATATATGAGTAAGTAAGCCCATCCACCAACAGACTTTTTTGTATCTTGATTATTAGAGCAGGCACCATCTGTATATATTATAATTTCTTCCATTGTATCATTCCTTAAATTTTTTCTTCTAAATACCACTTAAATAAATTCTTATCACTTCTAATATTAAAAGTTTCAAATGACTCATATTTACTTTCTAATTCTGTTTTTGTAATCAACATGAGTTCATCTTTTCTTAGTAATTCGTTATCTAGTAATAAAAGATTGTGGGTTGTAATTGTTAATTGGGTAATCTTAGAAAGATTTTTTTCTAGCAGCTTCTTAATTAATGTAGGATGCCCGTTTAAACCAAAGTCATCTATAAATAAATAGATTCTACTACTTGATGTAAAAAACATCAGATACATCAAAATTTGACGATATCCAGATGATAATTCATTAAAATCATATTGCTTATTTTCTTTATTTATTTTAGTTAAATACACTTTAAAATTATCTTGATCAACAAAAATAATTCTATATAAGTTATCATACATTAAAAAAACAAATTCATCTTTTTTTTCATGCTTGTATTTAAGGGTTGTAACATATTCTAGCCATTTATCATATTGATGGCGCCCGAGTTGTACCCTGATTGTATCTAGTTGTGTTTCTTCATACTTCATCTGTTGAATCGGGATATCAAGTTCTTTTAACTGCAAGATAATCTTATGTTGCTGATGGTATGAAAAATGCCCAAATAAGTAAGGATCTTGTTTCAAATAGACTGTAATGTTTTCAAAAAATTCTATTACATCATTAAAAAAGTATAATTCTTTATAATCTTCAATGTACTTATCTTTCATTTTATTGATTAAAAGATTCTTTCTATCATATTTAAGATCGTATAAATAAGCTTGTAATCTATCTTTAGCATCTGCATTTAAGTCTTTAGAAAAGACATCTGAGTTAACTTCTTTTCTATTAAAGTGAAATTTTTTATTTTTTCTTTCTTGTTTAAACTCATATAAATATTCTTCACCAATTTCTTTTGAGTCTATGTTAAAAGAAATGCCGTATTGATATTGTCTTTGATGAATAAAAAACTCTATTTCAATTAAACTTAATTCTTTTTTTTGTTGTCCATAATAGAAATCTTTTGGTAGTACATTAAGACCATCTTCATATATTTTTTTTAAATAAAACATTATTTTAATAAAATTAGTTTTACCTGTATCATTCTTACCAATGATAATTTTATTTTTAAGTAATCTAGTAGTATGATAGTTTTCTATATGGTTCAAATGCTTTTTTTCTTTAGAAGATAAATAATCTATGGTTTGTTTATTTTTAATAGATAACAAATTTTCAAATGTTATTTTAGCAATCATAAAATCACCTTTTTCGTTTGATATAAACTATTTTATCATTGATGTGCCGTTTTTTCTATTTAAAAATCGTTTTAATCGTTTATTGTTATAAAAAAATGTGTTTACATTGGGTTTATCATACTTTTTACATATAATATACGTGTTAAAAGAGGTGTAACAATGATCGAACTAAACGGTATAACAAAATATTTTATAACTAACAAAGAAAAAGTTTTAGTTTTAGATGATATTAATCTTATGATTGAAAAAAAAGATATCTTTGGACTCGTAGGTCCAACAGGTTCTGGTAAATCAACCCTTCTTAGAATTTTAACAGGGTTTATGTCACCAGATAGTGGCAGTATTGTCATTCAAGATAAACAACTTACTCCTACAACTAAGTATGCTATTGTACGTGAAACATCAATGATTTTTCAACATTTCAATTTACTTTCTAACTTAACTGTTTTGGAAAATGTTGCCTTACCATTAAAATTAAGAAAAGTTTCGAAATTAGAAAGACTACAAAAGGCTAAAGAGGTATTAGGTTTTGTTGGTTTAGAAAATTTTTCTAACGAGTTTATAAGAACATTATCTGGAGGCCAGAAACAAAGAGTTGCGATTGCTCGTGCAATTATTACTCAGCCACAAATTATTTTTTGTGATGAACCAACTTCTGCCTTAGATGAAAAAACTACGTTTGAAATTCTTTCTCTTCTAAAAAAAATCAACGAAGAATTCCATACAACTATCATCCTAGTTTCACATGATATATCAGTGATTAAATCTATGTGTAATAAGATAGCTATTCTAGAAAATGGTCGTATAGAAAATATTATCACAAATAAAATAAGTGAGTTTAAACCCATTTCATACTTAGAGGCATTTAATCATGCTGAATAATCTAATAGAAAAATATGGCAGTATCCTTCTAGAATCCCTAGGAGAAACAGCAGATATGATATTCTTTTCTGCAATCTTTTCTTTCGTTTTAGGTTTACTTGTCGCAATCATCTTATTCTCAACTAGACCCAAAGGAATTTATGAAAATAAAATCATTTACTTTATCTTCTCTTCTTTTGTTAATACCATTAGATCTGTCCCTTTTATACTCTTTATTATTATACTCATCCCTTTTAATCGCTTTATCGTAGGTACCGGATTTGGGGCAAATGCTTCTAAAGTGCCTTTAACTTTAATTGGTTTAGCAACTTTTGCTAGACTAGCTGAGCAGTCTTTTCTTGATGTTAAAAATGAAACTTACGAAACCTCTTATATGTTAGGTGCTTCAAAAATTTCATACTTTAAAGATTTCTTGTTTAAAGAATCTCGCTCAAACATTGTTTTAAATTTCACTTCTACTTTAGTAAGTTTACTCTCATATTCAACTGTTATGGGAACTATTGGTGGTGGTGGATTAGGTGATCTGGCTATTAGAGAAGGTTTTGCTAATTTTAAATATGACTTAATGTGGATAATTATTATTGTCATGATCATATTAGTACAAGTAACACAAGCAGTTGGTAACTTAATTGCACGAAAAATTGATAAAAGATAAATGAAAAGAGGAAAACAATTATGAAAAAAGTTTTATCAGTTATTTTTACAGCAGTATTCGCTGTTCTATTAGTAGCATGTAATAAGGATTCAAAAGAAAACACCTTGACAATTGGTGTAGATTTTTACCCTATGGGTGATTTAATCGAACTCATCAAAGATGATTTAAAAAAAGATGGCATCAAAGTTGAAGTTAAAAAAATGGGATATGCAGCCCAAAATAAACTTTTACAAGATAAAGATTTAGATGCTAATATGATCCAACATAAATTCTTTATGGAAGACTTCAATAAAGCTAATAATGCTAAGTTAGTTAAAGTAATGCCTATTTATTATTCTAACTTCTCTTTATATTCAAAGAATTATAAAACTATCGCTGAAGTTCCAAATGGCACTGATATTATCATCCCAAGTGATAGTGCAAATATTACTAGATCAATCTATCTATTGTCACAAGCAGGATTACTTAACTTAGAAGGTTTAAATCCTCTAGAAGTAACTTTAGATCAAGTTAAAGCTTCTTCTACAATTAATCATAAAGGATTAACTTTTACAATTCATTCAATTGTGACTGCTCCTACTTTATATAATGAAGATCAAAGAAATAGTCTAGCAATTATGTATCCAACTTATATTAAAGCTTCAAAACTTGATTTAGAAAAAGAAATCTTATTTGGAGAAGAACTTGATGATACTTCAAAAGAATTTGGTATTTCATTAGTTGCTCGTGAAGACAACAGAAATAGTAATAAAATTCAATTACTAGAAAAACATTTAAAATCAGATAAAGTAAGACAATTCTTAATTGATAATTACGCTTGGGCAAGCACTCCAGCATTTTAATAAAACGAAAGGGACTATTAAGGTCCCTTTTTTTATAAATTCTTTTTCTCACGTTTAATTTCATACATAGACGCATCCGCTTCTTTGATTAATCTAAGGATATCTGTCTCTTGTTCATCGTGTGTGGCATAGCCTGCACTTAAATCAATTTGAAACTCTATGGTATCTATCATAACTATTTCTTTTGTAATTCGATGTAATTTTAATAGATTATCTAATACATCATCTTTTTCATAGACATTTTCTAGATAGACAATAAACTCATCGCCACCATATCTAGCAACTAAGTTATTAGAATATACTTGGGTCAATCTGGCTGAAAGCTCTAATAAGACTTTATCACCAATTAAATGACCGTAGTTATCATTAATTTCTTTAAAGTTATCCATATCAATAAATAAAATAGTCCCTTTTTGTTTCTTAGTTTCTAAAAGGTTAGTAACGGCTCTTATAAAGTTAGTTCTATTAGAAATGCTTGTTAAAGGATCTTTTTCTAAGGCTAATAATAAACTCTTATTAGGTGAATCAAACTCTGATAAGTCTTTATAAATAGCTACATAGTGTGAAATTTGATTCTTATTATTCCTAACAGGCATGATTTGAAGCCATAGAGGAAAAGTTTCTCCTGTTTTACGTTTATTCCAAATCGTACCTTCCCAAGAATTTCCTGAATCAAGTTTTTCCCACATTCTTTTGTAAAACTGACTGTCGTGTAGGTTAGACTTCATTTTCCCAACTTTGGTTCCTATAAGTTCATTTGCTGTATAGCCACTCATTCTGGTAATAGAATCATTGACCCAAAGTGTAATATGATCTTTAGAAGATATTAAGACACCATCAACAATGTTATTTATAATTTCTCTAAAAGTTGATCCATCTTGATATCCGAAGATATCTTCGCTTTGATATTCATAGTCTAATAAATATCCTATCAGGTTATTATCAACTTTTAGCATAGACACTCTTTTGTTTAAAATGACTAAATTGCCTTTTTTAGTTTTCTTTAAAACTCTTTCAGTTTGGTTGTGCTTAACACCACATTCTTTTACTTTTTTAACTTCTAAATTTCCATCTAAAAATATATAAAAATCATCCCAAACTTCTTTTTCAAAAAGGTCTAAAAAAGCTTTTGAATAGTCAATCGGATTAAAGTTCTTATCTAACATAATTAGCATTTCACTTGTTGTTTCATATCTTTGTTTCAAAAAGTCTAAATCTATTTTTGAATCATTTTTTTCTATAAGTATGAGCATATAAGGATAGTTTTCATCTTTAGTATAGATGAAAGTCCCTACATACTTCTCTTTTTGGTATTCAAAAATACTGACTGAATCATTGTTATCAATTGATTGAGCCAAGTGTTCACTGATGTCTGATACATTGAGATTGTTTTCATCAATATTTTGGCTTTCTTTAAAAAGAAACAAAGCTTGTGTATTGATCCAAACTATCTTTTTTTTCTTCTTATCAACAACTATTTGTGGCATCTGATTTTCACTTAAAAAAATGTAATTCTTTTTTATTAACTCTTCAGAAATTTGAAAAATTTTTTTCATTCATTCACCCATTGTTATATCTTTTCATCTTCTAATGTATATATAATTATAACATATAAGTATGCATTTTATTTCATTAACATTATGAGTCAATAGTAATTTAGCTATCTGTGTCAGCTATTATTTTATTTTATTTAGATATTTTTTTGTTTTTTACAAATTTATAAAAAAACTCTCCTTATTTAGATTTTTAGCATCTAAAGGAAAGTTTTATTTAAACTTATTTTAAGGTCTATTTGGGTTCCATTCTATCTTATATTCTTTCCAAATAGTAAAGTCATTTCCTGGGCCAACTTTACCTGGATCTTCTAATGCTTCCCAGAAAGAGCCATCAAAAATAACTTTATCACCTTTTTTATATTCGTTATATATTCTCCAATATTCGGTTAATTCTTGCCAGTTACTACCAATGATTCCTGGTCTTAATGTACTTCTTGTATTATCTTTTCCAGTCCAAACCCACCATTTATTATCTTCATAAATATAACTGAAAATCGTTTGTTCTAAGTTATTTCTATAGTTATTAATTGGGTTCCATGTTTGAGTAGCAACCTTCCAACCATAAGAAACACCAGGTATATCATTTTTGCTAGATGGGGTATCATAAACCCAAACATATGTAAGATTATTATAGTTAACAAAATCAAACTCTTTATATTGTGTATAAGGACTATACTCTGATGTTATTTCTTTCCATTTGTATGATTGAGTTGGTTCAGTTTGATTAGAGTCTTCAAGTGATACAAAATATTTTTTAGTTTGATTTACCTCATAAGATACTACTTGGAATTTTTGATAGTTAGTATTTATATCGTATACATTTGCTTGATTCAAGTTCAGGTAAATAAACCCTTTATAATCTAAAATACTAGGTTCTCCCCATACATTATTACTTGCTATGTAATATTGATTTTCATATTTCACAATGTCAAATTCTTTGTATGTATTAAACTGTACAAACTCAAAGTTATTATCTAGTTTTCTCCAACCATTTCCACTTTGCTCATCAATATTAACTCTGTTATCATCTTTAATTGATATCCATAAATTTCCATTATGCTCAACAATATCGTATTTAGCGTATCTTGCCTGTTTCCATTGGGTTGTCACATGAAACCAGTTTGACCATTCATCTTCAGGGTTGCCACCATAATTATCAGCTGTTAGAACGTAAAGTTCTTTTCCCTTTATAATGTAATCACCTTTTTTGTAGTATCTATTTTCTTGATTATAAATACTCCAAGTTTTATCTAATCTAGTCCATTGATGTGATTTTCCAGGCTCCGATGCATTTTTTTGCTCACTTTGCCAGAAAGCATCTTTATAATAGACAATAGTTCCAACATCATATACTATATTAGATTGCCATTTTCTTTCCATACTAGCCCAAGCCCAGCTAGTCGTAGTTGGGTTAGCACCTCTGCTATCAGTTAGTGCCTTCCAGTATGTTATTTTACCTTTATCATCTTCGTAGTAAACAATATCTTTTGACTTATATTGAGTTTCGCTATCCCAAAGATTGACTATACTAGGGCTATAAACAATATGTTCTTGAGCCCAGTTTTCTTCTGTAACATTTTTTGTATAACTGATTGTTAAAGATAATATATTATTTTCAATTTGATAAGTAAAATCTAAAAAGTTAGGGATTTCTAAATGTAGGTGATATGTTCCATTTGTAAGTTCAATTCTTTTATTTTTAATTTTATCAGTCCATATGTATTGCGTGTTTTTTAAATCTGCCTTATTACAAAAATTAATAACAACCGCATCATATGGTGTAGAAATACCTTTAAACTTTACTTTTACATCTATTATTTGATCTTCGCTAAAGCTAAGCTCTTTAGCATTAACAGTCCCCCAAGCTTCTTTTCTATTTGCTTGTATCCCTGAAACAATTAAACTAAATCTTAGTTTTGCCCCATTATTAAATGCATTTTCATTATCTAGTGTGGCTTTTGTGATAAAAGGAAAAGCCATTGAAGTATTTTTATTCACCATATCTTTATAATAATGGTTCCCATACTGGTCAATGTTTTCTATTTCATTGATCTTTAATGGAGTTTCAGTCTCATTAGTTTTAGTTTCATAGATTGGGTTTGCTATATCATAATTAATATTTGAGTTTGAGTGAATGACTTTATCATTAATAAACCATTCAGTTACAACCTTAACTTTCACATAAAGGTTAGTAAATGCACTGACAGTAAAGTCAACTTTCAAACTTTCAAGTTCTTCTTTAGAATTAATAATGACTGCATAGTGATTTTCATCATAATTTTTTTCATTATTATAAACAACCATTTCATCTTTAATAGTAACTGTCATTTTAGTTTCCATTAAATTTTCACTTTGTAACATAATACTATATTCTAGCGGTTTAATTACAAACCACGCAAAAACACCAATAGATGTTAATAATAAAAGTAGTCCAGCAATCATTAAAAAAGTTAATTTTCTCATTTGGCAATACCTCCTGTAACTTTAAGAATGGTACGGTAAACAAGGGAATGATAGATTGTTTTATATTCTTCTTGAAGTTGTGTATGGTTACCCCAAACAGCTATTGTAATTTCTTTTTCTTCTTCAGGCTTTAATTTAATTCCTGCATAATTATATTCATTAATTTTTTCAACCATTTTTAAATCTTTATTTTTATTTGAAAGATTATCTAATATATATGATGTGTTTTCACTGTGTACTAAATAAACTAATCCTTCTTGTGGACCTGATGGTCTTGCATTTGGTTCTTCTTTTTTTACAACTAAATCTAGAAAAACTGTTGTCTCTAAATGAGACTGATTTTTAACTTTAATGTGCACTTCAGTTGCTAATCCTGAAATAAAATTACTATTTTCTTCTAGTTCTTTTTCATTTACATAAACTAAATGTTTATAAGTAACATTATCAAAAATACCTTCAAATTCTTGCGTAACATCAATTCTAACGCCATTTTCAACACTTCCTGAAATACTAGTTGAACCGTTTGACTCTACCTTAGTAAACCAAGCAAAAACTGATACTGACATACTTAGTACTAAGAATAGTAAACTTGTTAATAAGATAAATGTTTTTTTCATATCTTTGCCTCCTTATAAAGTAAAAAACCAACTGTCTTAAACTTAAAAATTAAGTTCAAGGCAGCTGGCTACCATATTAAAGGCCCTATAGCTTTGCGTCATTATCTTTCGATAACTTTGCCAATGTAGGTATATTATACTATATTTCTAGTTATAATTCAAGTTTTTCGATTTCTTCTAACTCTTTTTTAACTTCTTTTTCTAATTCTTTTTTGTATTTTTCTTCTTGTCTTTTTTTAAGATGTTTAATTAATTCGTGTACTTGAATAATAAATAATATAAAAATAATGGCAATCACAAATAAAATGATATTTCCTGTTTTATTAAGTAAAATGTTTCCTAGGCCAAAAAGATTAGAATGCCCAATAACTTTTCCTAGTATTTGATTTCCTTTAATATAATCTTCTTGATAAGCATCTGTTCTTTTCTGATCACTTACATGATTATTAGTTCCTTTAGTTTCAAATCCATTTGAAGTTATATTAATAATTTCATGGACAATGAGTCTATGATCATATTTACTTTCATAGACAATGATATCTGTTAATTCATACTTTTCTTGTTCCTTATAAAGAATATAAGACCCTTTAGGAATTTCTTGTTTCATAGAGTCACTGACAACTAATGAATAGCGATAACCAAAAATAGGAATTGGTTTTTTTCTAGTTAAAGAGATTAAATTAAATATCAAGAATATCACTAAAATGATAAGTAGAGACAATGAAATTAGTTTTAATATTCTTTTCAAGCCTAGTTTCATTTGACTATTCTCCTATTTTTTTATTTTTTTTAACTTTTCTTTTTGTTTATCTGTTTCTTTTTTTAGTTTTAACTTGTTTTTCTCTTTTTGTTTTCTTAATTTTTCTTTTTGTTTTTGCTTGATATTAAGCAATTCTTTACGATATTTTTCTTTTAACTTTGCAATTTTTTTATCTAGTAATAACGATTCTTGTTTAAAATTTTCTATAAATGGTTCATTTGACTGTTCTTTAACTTCAGTTAAAGCACTATTTTGTAAAGTTTCATATTCTGCTTGAATCTTTTTTTCAAAGTTAATAATAGATTCTAAGTCTTTTTGTTTTTGTTTTCTATAAATTTGAATCTTTTCATATTTATCTTCAAGTTCAGATAACTTTTTGTTTTCTAAATCATGATTATTAATACCTATTATGACATTTTCATTTAAATTGGAATTAAGATTTTTAAAGATAATTTGATCTGTTATTTCATTTAGTCTTTTAACTGATTCTTTAAATCTTGTCGTATTTTTTTCTTTGCTTGTTACCATTTTACCAAATTGTTTAGCGAGTTGATATAATAAATACTCATTGGAATCTGTTTCATCTATTTTAATAGGGGCAATTTCTTTAGGTTTTTCAATATAATCTACTGTTTTTAAGTGTGTTTTATAAGTTTTTTCAACAGGATTATAATATGAAATATCACTTTTATTATCATGTAAAAAATATGTAGAAAATAATTGCAATATATTATTTAGAATATGTTTTTGATAAATCGAGTCTATTTGTTTTTGCTTATTAGTAGTAAAAACTTTATATCCTAATGTTTCATATTGATCTAAGAAAAGCCATAATTGATATGCATTTTTATAATCTGGATTTTTTAAGATAATTTGAGTTTTCATAATAGGAGCCACTACTTGTTTTTGTCCCCTTAATAAACTCATAAACTCACTATTTTTAAGACCATTAATAAGTTTATATAAGTGTTTAGCTCTTTGTAAAATGCTAGTATTAACGTCTGTCTTCTCATAGCCATTTTTACTGATTTCAATTGAGATCTCATAGTCTTGTTCATCAAGTTTCATTTTAGAATGATGCTTAAATGTATCTTTTTCTAAACTTTGATAATTACTGATAATTTCTAGTCTTTTTTCAATAAAAAGTTGTAATTTATCAATTAAAGTCATAATCATTCTATTTTCATAAATACCATATTCAATTTCTGAATGGTTAACTAGTATTTTTTTAGGAATCACATAGGGTTTTACTTCTTTAATATATTGTGTATGAGAAGCTAAATGTCTTACTGATTTACTATCAATTTTTTTTGCTTTTTCAATGATTGTGATATCTTCTTGATACTTTAAATTCGATTTTAATGTTTTTGTAATTTTTTCAAGGCTAGGGTAATATAGTTCTATTTTAGATATCCACGATTCATCAAATTCCTTAGTTTCAGAATAGTGGTGGAAAGATGTCTGATTTATTCCATCTGAAAATGCTTGGTAAAAAACACTAGGGAAGTCTGTTTCTATTTCTAGTTTATTTAAAGCACTTATTAAGATGTCATGAAATAGTTCTACATCATATCGTCTTTTCATTTTCTAATTCTCTCTGATATATTCTTTAATCATTTGTTTAGTTGTTAAAAAGTTGTCTTTTCCAAATAGTTTATCTAGGTATTTAATTAAATTTTCTAAATCTTTTTGTAAAAAAGCTAAATTAAGTGTTTCAAATTTACGGATTATTTTTCTTGAGACTAAATAATCAAGCCCGTCTATTTCATCTTTGCCACAGGCAACATAAACAGGAATAAATTCTTTAATCTGTTTCATAATACGATTACCAAATGTTATTTTAAACTTACTTGAAATATATTCATCAAGTAAATTAAGATTTTCTAATGTCTTCATCTCAATTGGATAGTCTTTTTGGGCTTTAGTGAATAGTTCATTTAAATATTCATAACTCATATGGATATTAGCAGTAGGCTTAGCATCAATAAATTTAGCCTTATCATTCATTTCTATTGAGGCAGCTCTATCATAAACTTTATCTGTGATTGTAAAGGTAGAATCATCTTTATTAGCAGTTCCTACAAACCAAATATTTTGTGGTAATAAAAGTTTGCCTCCTTTAAGATGGATTGGATCTTTTGAGTTTTGATCAGCTGTCACATCAATGAGCCATTTTTCTTTTGCTGGTAATTCTAATACTGATAGAAAATCAGCAAAGTAATATTCAACTCTTGCAAGATTCATTTCATCTAAAATAATAAAGTTAATATCTGTTCTATAGCTTGCTTCATAGATAGATTTTAAGAAATCTGTTTCATTAAATTTTTTAGTAAATTCATTCAAGTAACCAAGTAACTCTGTTCTATCTCTCCATGAAGGTTGTACAGATATCAGTGATGCATCGTTATTAAAGAATTTACCAAATGCGTAAGGTAAAGATGTTTTACCAGTTCCTGAGATACCTTCTAAAATCATTGTTTTAGAAGTAGCCATGCCTGCTATAAAAATAGATACAGTTTTTTCTGTATAGTATAAATTCAGTTGTGAGGCAGAAAAATTAATAAATCGTTTAACGAGCTCATTTAAATTAATCATATCATCTTCATGCATGTTAGTTTGCATAATTTTATATTGATATGTTTCATCTACTTCTATTAGTTTAACAAATCTTGAATCTTCTGTATGATCTTTTTTTTCATCTTCATTACTATAACTGATGAGGGTACTTTGTATGCCTTTATGAGGCGCTAAATCTGTTTTAATAGCTAGAATAGCATTTTTTTCATTAGTTACATTAATAAGAGTTTTATTAAGTTCATTAATTTCATTTAATAATAAATCCTTGTCAATTTCTTTTTTTGTAAATCTAATATATTTTTTTAAGTACTGAAAAAGCAGATAGAAAAAAGCAACTATAAAAATAATATTAATAATTAAAACAATAAAAGCTGTTATCCAACTTACTATTGTAAAATTACTAGATGCATCAACAAAACTTTTAAATGCATCTGATGGAGTTTTAATGAATACATTAACGAAAAACTGATAAATGCCTTTAAAGAAGTCAATAAAGCCTTCACCAATTTTTTGGAGAATTTCTATATACCAACGTGAAAATTCTTGCATATTATTGATCTCCTTGTTTGTTTTTTTCTAATTCTTTTAATATTTCTTGTTTCATAAGTTCTTTTTCTGTTTCATACTTATTTTTAAGTTCTATTTTATTTTTATTGATAATACGAATGACTAATATAGCAAATTGAATGATTAATAAAATTAAAATTGGAAGTAAGATGCATAACCCAAACCCACTTGGAGTTCTTAAATAGTTGATTGTCCCGCCAATATTTTCTATTTTGCTTGTAGCAATCGCTTTAACATCACTTCTTTTATTAATTTCATAGTTTTGATTGTTTAAAGAATCTTTGTCATAGGGTCTTAATTCATTTACCTTATCGCCTTGTGTGTAGATGTAATCATTTTCAATATGCACAATACGGTGAATGATAAATGCTTTTACAGAAGGATTATCTAAGTCTAGTTGTCCATAAAAAACAACAACATCACCTATTTTTAATGCTTCCTTTTCATCAATCATTCTAACAAATACTAATGCATCTTTTTTAAATGAGTCTACCTTATATGTTGTATGTTTACCATTCATTGAGTCTGATAAAACTGTAACAAATCCTTTATTGAATAAAGATGGTATTTGATCAACACTTTTAGTTGTTAAATTCACTATTGAAAAAATTAATAAGATAAGGATCATTACATAAAAAAAGATATTGAGTATCATCGATATAGTTTTTTTGAAGATATTTTTATTTTCTTTCATTGTCTACCTCTTATATAACTTTTTTAATAGTTTTGTAATAAGAGGCTTTAATAAGCCTCTTACCACAAATTAGTTTTATGATTATTTAGCTTGGAAGTTAAAGTCTACTTTGACTTTACCATTTAAAATAGCATTAAATGCTTCTGCATCCCATCCTTCAATCCAGATGTTTACAGTTAATTTACCTGCGTTTGTATATTCAGCATAATCTGCTGGAGCTTCAGTTTTTGTTAATGTTAAGACTTTTGCGTCTGTATTACCTAATCTCTTAGCTTCATCTGCAACTAGTACTGTTTCCTTAGTTGCATCAAATGCTTTTGTAGAACCTGATTTTACTAAATATTGGTAAGCAAAATTTGTTTCTTTTGTTAAAATACCTTGTGTATTTTTCTTAGCTGTTCCAGCAATAGAACCTGTTCCATTATAATCTTGTGATGCTTCTACATATTTTACTGTTTTATCCTCTGTAACATAAGCAACTCTTAAAGCGTTTGCTGCACTACTTACTAAAGTATCGCCAACATTAACACCATCTACAGCATATTCTGATTTCCATGAAGTTGTATCTCCAGTAATGTCTGTTGTTACAAATACTTCTGTAAAATTAATTGCAATAAAATTTAGATCAAATGTAATATAACTTGTTTCTAATGCTTCCTTATTATTAGAATCAACAAAGCTAATACCATCTTTAGTAGTTAAATCTTTAAATTTAAGTTTTGATAGTTTATCTTTTAAAATTTCATTTAAATCAAGTGAAGTTGTATAATTAGTGCCGTCTGAACTTAGTAAGAAACCACCTTGTGCTGCTTGTACTTGACCTTCAAATCCTGTTGCTTTAGCTTGATTGTTAATTGTGAACCAAGCAAATACACCTGTTCCAAGTGCTGCTACTGTTAAAACTAATGCTAATACTGATGTAACTATTTTAGTTGTTAAATTTTTCATTTTTAAAGTCTCCTTATTTTTAATTTTCTTTTATTACTGCTATAAATTCTAATTGTATATAAACATTATCTTTGATAATCGCATCCAATGCATATGGATCCCAACCCTCAAGCCAAATATTAATTGTAGCTCTGCCAATATAACTATTGTCTTTTTTTTCTAGAGTTGTTATATGGGACTTATTGTCTTCAATTGTATTTGCCTTATTTTTAGATAATACCGATAATTCAGTTATCGTTTCTATATGATTTACTGGAGGTATAAGATGGGTTTGCATCTTTTTATTATAATAATCTAAAGCACCATATGCGTAATTATTTTTTTCTACGCCACTTGGATCAAGTATAAATTTTGTTTCATCATTACTTACTACACCTATTCTCATTGCATCTTTTGCGTAATAGGTATTCACTTTCGTTTTTTTAATCTCTGTTTCTTCTGAAAGTTTAAAGTCTATATCACTTTTAAACTGTTTACCTTTTGAGGTAATAAAAGTGCCTTTAGCATTTTCTTTTTGTTCATAAGTAACTTGTTGATGATTCACTAAATAAATATCTTTATAGACTGATTCATCTGAAATGTTTTCTTCTGGGGTAATTCTAAACCAGATTTCAAAGCTCATATAGTCTATATTTTTTCTTGCTTGTGCATCGTTTTTTTGATATGGATTAGTATAAAATGTTTTTCCGTCGTTTGTTGAAATAGGTTTTATTTTAAGATTTTTAAGGCTGTTTTTTATCCTATTTTGATCTAAGGTTTTATTATAAGTTATTCCATCAAGGGATAATTCTAATAAGTCACCAGAACCTGCTTTTAAATAGATACCTTCAACTAATGTAATATTACTTATATTAAGCCAAGCAAATGCGCTAACTGTTAAAGTAAGACAGACTGCTAAAACTGCGATGAAGGAAAAGTATATCTTTCTCATTTTATTCCTCCTCAGTCTTAAAGTTTAACTGAAACTTTAATGCAGGAGGTTCTTTTGTTTCCGGGGTGATAGCCTTTAAGTCATACCACATGATAAATATGTATTTTCTTTCTTGTTTTGCATTTAAAACTGCCGATTTTTCGTTAATGATAAGAGAACCTTCGTTAAACTTTTTATTAGCCATTTCATCATTGCTATCATTAGGTTCAAAGATGTTTTCTGTTTCTCCATCTATGATCATCACTCTAATAATCGGGTGAAGCTTAAAATCACTTGTTATCTTTTGTTTTGCTACTTCTGTAATAATTAAGTGATAGCTTAATGTAACTGACAATGTTTCACTTTCATTTTTAATATAAAAGGTTTGTGCAATAAAATTTCTTGAATGATACATACCAGATTCATTATTTTTGATTTCTGGTAATTTAGTTGAAACTAAACTCTCAGAGCTAATTGGGGTTATTGGATTAGATGAAACTCTCACAATTTTTTGATTATCTTTTGAAAGCGGACTTGTTGCAATAGAAATATTTTTCATTTGTGCAGACTCATCGATGTTAATTGAAAAATTGCCTGTATTTTGTCCATAAAACGTTAGAAATGCAATAGTTGCTGTAATAATAAAGGCTGGAACTAATATTGCAATCACTTTTGCTTTAGTTGTCTTAACGCCTGTTTTGAAAATACTTGATAATTTCAAATGACCACCTCCTTTAAAAAACAAAAAAACCAGCTGTCAAGAAAAATGACAACTGGCTACCATTTAAAAGGCCCTTTAGTTTTGCGTCACTACCTTTCAGTAGTTTTGCCTTTGTTACATTGTAGCTATATTTTATTATTATTTTTATCAAAAGTCAAATCATTTGATAATAAGTTACTTGATTCTTTCAATTAAATCTATTTTTTCTAATGGTTTATCATAGTAATAACCTTGTCCATAGATAAAGTTATTTTTTATTGCTGCTTGTTCTTGTTCTTTATTTTCAATGGCTTCTACTACAACTGTAATATTTTTCATTTGGCTTAATGTTTCTAAGAACTTTTGTTTCATCAATTGGTTGTCTATTTTTTGGAACTTATGATCTAATTTAACAATATCAATTTGGTATTGCTCTATTTTAGTTAAGATTTGAAAGTCAATGTCACTAATATCAACTGATAATTTAAATCCTATATTTTTAAGTTTTAAAATGGTTTTTATCATTTCATCTTGTAAGACTGCAGTACTAAATTCTAATAGTTCTAAGACGATTTTTTCAGATGATGCACGATATTTAGTGATGATTTTTTGAAATTCAGAAACAACCTCTGAGTTTAATAATTGTCTTAAACTGATATTAATATGAAAAGTAAATGCTTCTTTTGAGTATTTTTTTATTTCTTCTATCGTTTTAACAACAGTTTCTAAACCCCATAGGCCAATCCAGTTAATATCACCTGAATTTTCTAAGATATTTAAAAATTTATCTGGAGTTAGAAGTCCTTTTTCTTTATGATTCCATCTTAATAAAGCTTCAAATCCCTTTATTTTATGATCTTTTAAGTAAACAATGGGTTGATATAAGAAATTAAATTCTCTTTTTTGTATTGCTTGTTTTAATTCATAATAAAAATCAATATATTCCTGATTTTTATTCATATCCGCACTGTATGGTTTAATGATGTTTCCGCCTGTATGTTCGGAAATATAAATAGCCATCTTTAATCCGTTAATAAGTGTTTTAGCATCTGTTCCTTGTAATGGATATGTTGCGTATGAAACAGTTGATGTCTTTTGAATAGTAATATCTTCAAATATTCTTACTTTTACTTCAGATGCCTTTTTAATTGTTTTAGCAAGTGTTATCATTTGTTCTTCTGGATAAATTGCAGGAAGGTAAATCAAGATAGCTTCTTTTCTTGGTCCATATCCTATTTTAGTTCCTTTTGGGATAACATTTGATAGATGATAATGAATTTCATTGATTAAGATATCACTATCTTTTTCATTATAATTATCAGTAATTTCAATAAAATTATCTATATTTACCCATATCAACGTAAAGAAACTATTTTTCTTTTCTGTTTTAATTTTTTGGTCTACATACTTTAAGAATAGCGGATATGCTAAAGAATCCTCAGAAATCATTTGTTTTTCTTCAACGGCACTGAGTTTTTCTTTTTTGATTTTTTTTATAAATATGTATATTAGGACAAGCATACAAATTGTAATTGTAATAACAGATCCTATAACAATCGTATCATTCATTATTTCATCTCCGTTAAATCTAATTTAGGGTATTTGGTATCAATAACTATTTCAGCAGATTTAGGCTTATCGATTAGATATCCTTGTAAGTAATCACACTTCAGGTAATTCAGAATTGCTGCTTGCTTGACAGTCTCAACACCTTCTGCAATAATTTTTAAGTTTAGATGGTGTCCAAGATTAATAATTGTTTCAACTATCATACGAGCTTTTTCGTCATTTTCAATTTCTTTAATAAATTGTTTATCAATCTTTAATGCATCAATTGGTAAGTCTTTAACATATTTTAAAGAACTATAGCCTGTCCCAAAATCATCTAAATGAATTTGAAATCCAAGTTCTTTAATTAGTTTAAGTTTTTCTATGACAAGTTCAAATGATTCAACTAAAATGGTTTCAGTGATTTCAATAGAAACTTGTTTAGGGTCTATTTTATAGTTTTCTGCTTTATCTTTTAATTCAGAAATAAAGCCAGGTTCTAAAAGTTGCTTAGGTGATACATTAAGTGATATACTTATTTCTTTATTGTTTGAAAGTAATTGAAAAGTTTTATCAATCACTAGTTGACCCACTTCATGAATCAAGGTGTTTTCTTCTGCTATTTGGATATATTTTGATGGAGAAACTGATAAATATTTTTCATGATTCCATCTTAATAGTGCCTCATAGGCAGTAACTTTGTTTTTCTTTAGTTCATATTGTGGCTGTAAATAAATAATAAATTCATCATTTTGGACAGCCTTTTCTAAATCTTTTCGCATCATTTCTTCTTGTGTAAGATTATGGCTAAGGGCTTCATCATAAATAAAGTAATCATAGATATTAGATTTCTTAGCCTTGGTTAAAGTAAGATTGAGAAGTTCAAAGATTTTTTCTTTATCCATTAAATAAATATTGTTATCATTGAACATGATTGCTGCTTTTAAATCTATTTTTAGGTAATATCCAGCTATCTTTTGAGGCTTATGGTAATAACTAATGATAGACTTGATTTCATGTTCAATTTTTGTGTTTGTTAAGACTGATGATTCAAATGAAATCACAAACGAATCTGCTTTGGTATGAAATACTTGGGTATTATAGCCTTCAAAATTTTCTTTTATTTTATTTAAAATATTTTCAACTAGAACATAGGCTAGTGCATTACCATATAATTGTTTAATTTTTCTAAAGTTTTTAACATCTAAAATAGCAAGTGCTTTAATTTGAGAAAGATTGGTATTTAAGCTATATTCTTTTAAAGCAAGTAAATTAGGCGCTTTGGTATGAGGATCTAAATAGACTAATTCTTTATAGTGTTGTGTTGTCTTAGCAATTTTTTCAATAGATTCTCCTATAATTAAATACTGGTTTTGCATATGACAGAAAACAGTAAATCGGTAGGTTTCTCCATTAATATTAGCTGTAAAAAAATAGTTTTGTTTAAGTTCATCAAGTGAACTAATATCTATTTCTTTTATTTCAAGTAAATTTTTGTATTTTTCAAATTCTTTTTTATATTGTTTTGAAACTTCTATTATATCCGCATTTTTATCTAAAACTAACATACATGTAGTATCAGCGTTTAATTCTTTTTTTAAATTTTCTAGATGAATTTTGTTTTGGTAATATTTATTTTTATGAATCATATAGTAAATTCCAGCTAGTAATATAAGAAAAATAACAACAATCACTATCAATTGATATGTAAATTGGAAAAAATAGACATCATAATATGCTTTATCAACAAGTTGAGCTACTCTAAAATCTTCTAAAATGTTCTCATACGAGAAAAGAAACTGTTTTTCTTTCATATTAATTTGTTTAATAGCAGTTTTTGATGTTTCTTTATCATACCAGTTAAAATCATTATTATTTAAGTAATTACTAATGTTTCCATGATAACTATCAACAGAGCTATAGAAAATAAGGCCTTTATCATTTAAAAAGATATACTCGTGATGTTCATCCTTTAACAAAGGCTTTATATAGATGTCTAGACTTACATAGGCTAGTTTCTCTTGATCTTTTATAAAAAGGTAGTAAGTTGTATCATCACTTTTTAGTATTTCATTTAAAGGATAGATTGCATATTTTTCAAAGTTCAGAGCATTGGAGTTTATTTTATCATCAGTTAAACTAATCACTGAATCTTCTGGTAGTTTGTTATTTTTAAATTGGGTTTCCATAGAATCAAAATTTTTTTTAATTAATTCCGTCATTTGACTTTGATTTTTTAAAGCTAATTCTTCTGATTTATTATGAGCAACTTGTTTCGTGTAGAAAAAGTAAAATACAATGATAATAGCTAAAAATGTTAAAACACTTAAACTTATAATCAAATATCGTTTCTTTTGTTTTTCATTCATTGCCTGCTCCTTATGATAGTAATTTATTACACTATGTTTCTATTTTAAACTATTTTTTAAATTTAGCAATCAATTACCATTATAAATAAAAAAGGCTTTACTGAAATATTATTCCAATAAAAGCCTTTATATTTATTTAATATCTAATGCAGCAAGTCCTGCTAAGTTTAATAAACTCCATGGTTTATTAAAGTGAGGTTGGAAGAAAAAGTCAACAAAAGCAAGTTGTTCTACTGTCATTTTATTTTGAATACATACGCTTAACGTATTCATTTTTTCTGTTAAATCACATTTAGAAACAATTTGTCCACCTAAGATTTGTCTTGTTTTCTTATCAAATACAATTTTTAACATCGCATCATCATAACTTGGCATAAATTCAGGTCTGTTATGATCTTTAACTGTTACAGTAGCATAATCTTTACCTAAGTCTTTTGCTACACCTTCTGTTAACCCTGTTGAAGAAATGCTCCAATCATAGATTTTAATACCTGAAGTTCCTTGTGTTCCAATATATTTAACTTGGTGTTTTTCAATGTTTAGACCTGCAATTGTTCCCATTCTTACAGCATTTGTTGCAAGAGGAATATATTTGCTTTCTCCAGTTGGATTGTAGTGAACATTGACACAGTCCCCACATGCATATACATCTGGGTTAGATGTTTGCATATATTCATTAACGATTAAAGCACCGTTTAGAGTTGTTTCTAGTTGATTTAAATAAAGTTTAGTATTTGGTCTAAATCCAATACACATAATAACCATTTCTGTTTCATATGAATTCTTATCTGTATGAATTTTTGTAACATGATTATCTTCTACAGTGAATCCTGATACTTTTTCACCTAATGCTAATTTAATACCATGGTCTGTAAATGCTTTTTCAGCAAGATTAGTAAATTCTTCATCTAAATATTTAGGCATAATTCTTGTTTCTGCATCAATTAAAACAACTTCTTTTCCTTTTAATTCAAATGCTTCTGCAAGTTCAACCCCAATATAACCAGCGCCAACTACTGTTATTTTGTTAACGTGTGATGCATATTCTATAATTTCATTTGCGTGATTAAAGTTTTTAGATAGTAATACGTTTTCTGATCTAATGCCTTCTATATTTGGAACAATTGGCCATGAACCTGTTGCCATAACTAACTTATCAAATGTATCTGTGAATTCTTCATTTGTTTGTAAGTTTTTAACATTAATCACTTTTTTATCATAATCTATTGATAAAACTTCATGTAACATATTTGTTTTAACACCTAGAGTTTGTAACTCTTGTGGACTTGAATAAAATAATCCGTTTTTATCTTTCACTACTCCACCTACGTAAAGAGCGATTCCGCATGATAGAAAAGATATGTTATCATTTTTTTCGTAAACTGTCACATCTATATTTGGGTTTACCTTCTTCATGTTTTTAATAGCAGCTGTTCCAGCATGTGTACAGCCAACAACAATAACTTTCATTTTGTGTTCTCCTTGTATTTAATTATTATCATTATCGAGTTTGACATATCCTATTATACATATATAGGAAGAATTGTCGGGTGCTTTGCTTATGAAAACGATTTCTTAGTGTATAAAAATGTGAATATTACGTTTAGCCTTTTCTATTTTAATGGAAGGCTAAATTTTAAACATGTTATAATAAATAAAAGAGGTGCTAATATGCAAAAATATAAATTGATTGCCCTAGATATTGATGGTACTTTAGTAGATGATAACAAGGTTATTTCACCAGATACTATCAATATTTTAAACCAATTAAATTCAAATAATATTCAAATTGTTCTATCAACTGGAAGGCCTTTTATAGGGCTAAAAAGTCTACTTTCTAAGCTAAATTTAACAGGACCTATGATCACCTATAATGGTGGGATGATTATTGATAGTACTGATGGTAAAGTTATTTCTGAAAATTATTTAAGCCTAGAAGCTTATCTAGAGATTATGGGGTATGCCGCTACTCATAATATAACTCCAATGATTTGGTCTTATGATAAATTGTATATTATTAGAGAAAACGAATTTACTAAGGAGTATCAAAAGATTTCAAACGTAAAGCCAATCTATATTACTTCTTACTTAGCTCTTTCACACTTGAAGATACATAAAATATTATTTTATGATTTGCTTGATAAAATAAAAGAAGCCAAATTAAATCTATCTCAGAGTTCTTTATATGATGTGTTTAATTCCAAGATAGACTTTCTAGAAATTGTTCCTAAAAACGTTAACAAAGGAAATGCTATTAAAGTGTTACAAGACTATCTTAACCTTCCTAAAGAAGCAATCATCTCTATTGGAGATGGTGAAAACGATGTGAGTATGTTTCATGAATCCGGTTTATCTGTTAGTATGAAAAATGCTTCAGATGCTATTAAAAAAGAAAGCACAATCACTACACTTTATACTAATAACGAAGATGGTGTGTATCATTTTTTGAAAAGTTTATTTCTTATATAAAAAAAGTCCAAGAAATCCTTGAACTTTTTTATTTTATTCTAATAAGAATTTGTAATCTTCATCGCTTAACTTAGCAATTTGTTCTTCACTTCCATCAATGATTCTTTCGAATAATTCTTTTTTCTTTTCTTGAAGTTCTAAAACTTTTTCTTCGATACTTGATTTCATAATAATCTTATAAACTGTTACTTTATTTTCTTGTCCAATTCTATGGGCTCTATCAGTTGCCTGGTTTTCAGCTGCTAAATTCCACCATGGATCAAGATGTATTACAATATCAGCGCCTGTTAGGTTAAGTCCTGTTCCTCCAGCTTTAAGTGAGATAAAGAACACTTTTTGTTGGCTTTCTGCTTGGTTAAACTGATTTGCCATCTCAACTCTTTGTCTGCCTTCTGTTTGACCAGTTAACATAAAGAAGTCTTCTGGTTTAAATCTTTTTTTAACTAGTTCTAATGCTTTTACAAATGATGAAAAAACTAAGACTTTATGTCCTGATGAAATAGCATTCTCTATAATTTCAACTGTTAAATCTATCTTACTGCTATTCTTATTAAAGGTCTCATATACTAGTTCTGGTGATAAGCATAATTGTCTTAATTTAATTAAATCCGCTAAAAAATCTATTTTATTAGACTTTTCTTCTTCAAATGATTGTTTGACTTTAAGTAGATAAGCATCATAGATTTGTTGTTCTTCTTTTTCAAATTCTCCATAAATAACTTTTTCTTCTTTATCCGGAAGCTCTTTTAATACATTTTTCTTTGTTCTTCTTAAAATAAATGGTCTTGTTTTATCTACAATAAAATCTAATGCTTTTTTATCATCAGCCGTAGCTTTTTGTTCTATTTTTTTAAATTTATTATAACTGTATAGATAACCTGGCATTAAAAAATCAAAAATACTCCATAAATCAGAAATAGCATTTTCTAACGGGGTTCCAGTTAATACAAATTTATGTAAAGCCTTAATGTCTTTAACTGCTTTTGTTTTCAATGCTGTCAGGTTTTTAATATGTTGAGCTTCATCTAGAATCACTGTATCAAATGTAATCGATTCAAAGTTTTCAACGTCGTTTCTGAGGGTATCGTATGATGTGATAACTAACGTTTTTTCTGTTACTTCTTTCATTTTCAGTAGTACTTCATCTCTATATTCTTTTGAACCACTATAAACTAAATGATCGAAGCTTGCCTTAAATTTTTCTAGTTCATTTTTCCAGTTATATACTAAGCTTTTTGGACAAACTACTAATAATAATCCTTTAGTTTCAATAGATTCAAATAAACTAATAATTTGTAAGGTTTTACCCAGCCCCATATCATCTGCTAGAATACCTCCCAAATTCAGTTCATATAATGTTTGAAGCCATTTAAAACCTGATATTTGATAGTTTTTAAGCATGCTGTAGACATGGGGTGGGTTTGTTATTTCTTTGTTATCAAAGTTTTTTATTTTATAAATAATTTCTTTAAGTTCATTTTCTACTTCAACGTTTAAATATTGTGAGTTTTCACTAAATTTAAATAGATGGTACATAGGATGAGTATAATTATCATCAAATAATCTTGAAATATCTAAATTGTTATGTTCAATGAATTCTGATAATGCAACAATTTCTTCAGTATCTGTTAAGATTACTTGATCTTCTAATAATATATAGGATTTACCTTCTTGATATGCTTTTAATACTTTTTTAAGTAACTTTTCATCTAAATCTGTTTGTTCTATATGAGTTTTTAGCATTCCTTGATGGGTAGAAACTTGTATGCTAATTCTATTAGTTTTTTTGACAGTCATTTTTGCCAAAGTTTTTTCTATATAAACAGTAGCATGTTCCTTAATCGGAGTTAGGTCCGCTGTTAAAAATTGAACAATATTTTTAGGGTTAGTAATTCTTGAATCTTGGAATCCAAATTGTTCTAAAACCTTAAAATAGTTATTTAGTGTATTTTGATATATTGGATAATCCATAATCTTTTCTATTTCTATTTCACCTTGGTAATATTTATGTAAAACAGTTATTTCATCTGTTTCTTTATCATAATCAAAATAACTTTTAATTTCTACACTAAACTTCTTAGTATATTCAATTAAATCATTAGATAACTCAACTTCTTTTCTAATTAATGGGATTACTTTAGAGGAAAGTTCGTCTAAAACATATGAAACATTAAAATCTGGATTATCTAATATAAAATGAGTGAGTTCTCTTTGTTTATTATTTTGATAGATGATTTTAGCAAATGTTCTATTTTTTTGATCAATGTATAAATCTATTTTTTCTAATCTAATGATAAAGTGATTTTGACTTAAACTATCTGATAAATTCAAATTAAATTTATCCTTAGATAAATTGATTTTAACTTCGTAGTCTTTTTCTTTATAATAGCTTTGAGCATCGTTTTCTAAGTAGTTTTTTTCTAGATCTTCAATTGCCATTTCAGAAGTTACATCAATGAGTTTTTCTAAGTTTTTTTGACTTACTTCAATAGCTGTATAAGATTTATATGGATATACATCTTTATACGTTTCTAGTATAGAAATAATTTCTTGAGATTCATGATCAAATTGTTCTATATAGTGGTAAAAAGAAAGTCCTTTTCCATAACTATCTTGTCTGTCGTTATTAATGTTATCAATAAATGTTGGAATATGTTTAACAACATACTCCCTTTTTCCTTTGATTCTTAAAGAAAGGGTTGTTAACTGTGAAACAAGTTGATGATTTGAAAAATATCCACTAAGCAATAACACTGGTTTTATTGATATTTTTTCATCCATCAGCACTTTAGTTTCTTCAACAATACTTTCTGATAATCTTTCAATTAGTTTTTTATTTTGATTTAAGAGTTGTTTTTTGATGTTGTTTGTTCTCTTTTTTTCAATTGTTTCTGTCAATTCTAAAAATGCATCATCAACTTCTTTTTGAGGTTCTTGATTAAAAATTTCGAGTGCTTCGTTTTCTAGCACTTTATTTTTGGTTGCTAGCTTTAGTACTCTGTTTTCTACAATACCTTCAACTAAAATTTCCCATTTTGAATTGATTTTTTTTACAAGCGTAAGTTTTTCAGAAAAAGAATCTTCTAGAACTTCTATAATAATCTTGTAGTCTTGTTTTCCTGGCATCATTGGCGTTTTTCTATATCCTACGACCATTTTTTTAGGAAGTCCACCTTCATTTATAACAATAGTGTTAACAGGGGTAATCATATTTCTAGAAACTAATTCTATGTAGTTTTCTTTTTCTAACTTTTTATCTATTAAATTAAATGCTTGTATGATTTCAAAAAGAGCATCATAATTAATTTTTGTCTTATAAAAGTATTTATTATCTAGATGCTTATAAATATAGTTGATGAAATTATCCAAATCTATTTTAATAATTTCTTCTTTATATTTAATAAATTGATCCATTTGGTCTTCATACTGCGTGTAGTCAATTTGATATCCACTTAATTGTTTTAAATTTAAAGCATCTTTTATATTTGTGATTTTAAAGTTTAATTTATTGATCACTTTTAACACTCTATCATTACCAATAATAGTTTCCAGTTGAGCTAACTTTTCATAGTTAAACGCCTTACCCAACTCTTCTATCAATTGAAATGACTGATATCTTTCATTAGATTGAATGGTTTTTTCTATATCTGGTTTTATTTTAGTATAAGCAGTTTCAAAAGGTAAAAAATCATCTTCATATAGCAACGCAGTTTCAAGTAAATATTCAGCTTTATTTTCAATATCTAAGTTTAAGAATAAACTTGGTTTTTCTTTAATTAATGCTCTAATATACATATTTGTTAGTGCGTTATTTTCATTTTTAGCAATGAGTTGTTTTAAGGCAACATTATATTCGTATACTGAAAAAACGGACTTAATATACACTCTAACATATGTTTCTAGATCTTCTTTTTTAATGTATTCGCTTATTTTTTGGAAATTTTGGTAAATAATAAAAACTTCATCACTTGGAAGAATTGGATTAAAGGTAGGCAACTTAAAATACGGTTCTAATTGGTTGATTTCTTCCCTACCTTTATATTGTTGATAAAAGCTAAGTAATAGGTTGAAGTAATGATCAATATCTATTTCATCAAAATTTTGTTTTTCTTTTATGTAATTTAACTTATTTAGCTCTTCTATTTTTTCAATGCCATTAGAAAGAGCGTTGATTAATAACTTATGGTCATTTTTAATTTGTATTAAAAAAGCTGCCACATGTTTACAAAGTCCATCAACAGGACAATCACAGTTAAAAGACTGAACATTACCTTTTTTAATAACTATTTTAGTTTTATAGTCATATGTTCCTATTATTGAGGCAGAAAACTCACTAGTAAACTTATTATAGGTTATATCTTTAATTCTATTTTCAAGATAATAAAGATTTCCTTTCATATAAGTATTTTTATCTATACTATTTTTAATTTCTATTATATTCATTTTCTTTCACCTCAAGCACCATAGGTTATTATACCATCATTAGTACTGTTTTATAATACTTTCAGTCATTTAAAAAAGAAAAAAATACCAAACTTAAATTTTAGTTTTAAGAATAGTATTTTTTTATAATTTCATTCTAAATATATCATAACATCATTGATAGGTATACAGTATGCTAATCCATAGATCACGTTACCTTTATTATCTTTATTGCGAAATGAAATAATTCCAATGAGTTGTCCTTTTGAATTGACTAATGCCCCACCGCTATTACCATATGAAATAGTTAGGTCTGTTTGAATTACTTTAAAGATAGTATTTTTAGATTTTATAATTACTTCTTTATTGCTAATTATTCCACTTGTAATAGCTATTCCTGTTTCATTGAGATTACCGATTGCATATACTCTATCCGCTGTTTGGTATTCTAAGTTTACTTTAAATGACTTTTTTTGAGGCAGACCTTTTAAAATTGCTAGGTCAGTCTTAGTATCATATTTTTCTAAAGTTACTCTTTGGTATTCTTTTTCATAATAATATCGTATCTCAAATATTTCAAAATCATAATTATTTCCATTAATACTTTGAGTTACTACATGAGCATTTGTCACGTAGTATCCTTTTAAATCAATAAGGACTGCGGTTGCATAAACTGTATCTGAATTACTTTTTGAACATTTTAATTCTACTGTGTAATTTAATGCTTGTTTATAAATCTGATTAGGATTCATATCCGCTTTTATAATAACCATCATTGATAACAATATTATGCTTATATATATTGTTCTTTTTATCATTTAAATATTTACTGTAATAATTGGGACGTGTGGCTTATTATTAAATCTATATGATAAGATACTATTTCCAATACCTCTTGATACAATCATGTGTATTTCATTAAAACTGTATAATCCAGCATCGTATGTTGGTAATAAGCCCTGGTCAGGAGCAACTAACCCTTGGTTAAAAAATCTAAATTGTCCTCCATGTGCATGTCCAGATAAAATTAAATCAGGATTATATTCATGTTCTGGAGAAATATAATTATTCCATTTTTCTGGTCGATGTGATAGAAGTATTCGATAATTATTTTTAATGCTTTCATTATCTTTAAAATAATAAGTTTCAAATCTTCTACCATCATCTAGTCCCATAAGTGTGATATCTTTATTTTTAATTGTGATATTATCAGTCTTATTACTTAAATACTTTATGTTATGGTTTTCTATATATCGATATAGTTCTTTTCGACTGCTGTGTCCTTCTTCATGATTTCCATTAACGTAATAAACATTAGAGAACTTAGATATCTTATCTATAAACGGAAAAAACACCTGAGGTTGAGAGTACCGCCGATTGATCAATTAAGTCTCCTGTAATTGCAATAATATCGGGTGCTTCTTTTTCAATTTTAGAAATTAGTTGATCAATATCTATTTTTATTTTTGGAAAATGTAAATCAGATAAATGGACTATTTTTACTTGTTGGCTATTTTCTGTTTTCTTTCCAATTTCATATTTTTCAAAATCTAATGTCGTATTATCAATAAAAATAAGACACATAATTATAAAAAAAGCTAAAAGTATCAATATGGTTAATAAAAATATTTTTAGTTTTTTACCTTTCACCTTCTGCATTTGTTGATATTAACTCCTCATTTACTATTTGATAGCAATTTCCATTTCTAACTTCAGTTCTTGCCTTGTTCGCTATCTCATCATCACTTATTTTACTATATTTCTTTACTAAACTTCTACCAATTTTATTATTTTTCATATCCATTAATGTATCAAGTGCATCTTCACTTTCTGATTCGTGTGCAGTAGCAAACTTCTCAGCATATTCAGCACCAATTTCTTTAGTCATTAAAGCATTCCAGTATACGTGTCTGAATGCATCTCCATTTTTCTTATATGTAGCATCATCAACATAAAATTCTGTTGTTTTAGCATAGGCTTTGTTAACACACTTTTTTACTTTAAGTGCTTTAAATGGATGTCTAACAGATAAATAGAATTCTTCTTTCGTTAGTCCTCCATAATAACTTCCAACAAAATCTAATGAGTTATTTTCATTACTTAGAGTATATATGATGTTTTTCATATATGTATCTACTTCTTCCTCAGTTGAAGTGCTATTTTCTAGCAAGTACTTTTCACCTAAATCAAATACATACTCTAATTGAGTTTCAGTTAGTGAGATATTTTGGTTTTCATCATTCACTGACAATTCTCTTGTAAGATAATCTTTTGGATCTTTAGCAAGATTATGCCCCATAACTCCTAATAATAAAAATACTACTGTGATGAACACAATTTTTTGTTTCATTTAAATCTTCCTTTCTTGTCTCATCTTAATAGTATCTATAAAATTTGTTTTTACTTTTTTATTTTAAACTTTATTTTTAAATTAATTTTAGTTATAAAAAAATCTGTTTTAGATAATCTTAAAGGTATAAACCAATAATATTATTTAAAAACAGATTTTTATAATTTTATATAATGCTTAAGTATTCTTGAATTTCCCATTCTGAAACACTTGTTCTATAGTTATTCCATTCTTCTTTTTTAGCTTCTATTAATTTAGTAAATAGATGTTCTCCTAATACATTTTTAGCAAAACTACTATTTTCAAAAGCAACCACTGCTTCGCTTAAATTTTCTGGAAGATTATGAATATTTAACTCTTTTCTTTCTTTATCATTTAAAGCAAACAAGTTAATTTCAACTGGTTTAGTGACTAATTCTTTTTTAATACCTTCTAAGCCTGCAGCTAGGATAATGCCTAAAGCTAAGTATGGATTAGCTGCTGGGTCTACTGAACGTACTTCAACTCTAGTACCATTGCCTCTTGATGCTGGAATTCTAATCATTGTAGAGCGATTAGCTTTACTCCATGATACATAACAAGGTGCTTCATATCCAGGAACTAGTCTCTTATATGAATTAACGATTGGGTTTGTTACTAAGCAATATTCATTCGCATATTTTAGTACACCTGCGATAAATTCATAAGCTGTTTTACTTAAACCATCTTCTGATTTTGCATCATAGAAAACATTTTTTCCTTCTAAATCAGCTAGAGAACAATTGGTATGCATACCACTACCATTAATACCTTTAATTGGTTTTGGCATAAATGTTGCATGATAGTTATGACGTCTTGCAATATTTTTAACAACCATTTTAAATGTTTGAATGTTATCACATGCCTCTAACGCATTATCAAATTGGAAATTAATTTCATGTTGTCCATAAGCTACTTCATGGTGTGCAGCTTCAACTATAAATCCTAACTTTTGTAATTCCAAGACTATATCTCTTCTTACGTTTTCAGATGCATCTATTGGTGATAGGTCAAAGTATCCTCCATCATCTGTTAATTCTAATGTTGGTTTCTTATTTTGGTCTAACTTAAATAAGAAGAATTCTGGTTCAACACCAGTATTGAAAGCTCCAAACCCTAACTTCTTCATTTTATCTAGTTGTGTTTTTAGGATGTGTCTTGGATCCCCTTCAAATGGTTCCTTATTTGGTTTGTATACATTACAGATCAAACGAGCAACGCTTCCCTCTTTAATATCTTCCCAAGACATGATTAACCATGTGTTTAGGTCTGGATATAAAAACATATCAGCTTCCTGGATGCGGACAAATCCTTCTATACTAGATCCATCAAACATAACCTGGTTGTCTAATACCTTATCAATTTTTGATACTGGTACTTCTACGTTTTTAACAACGCCTAACATATCACTAAACTGTAGTCTTATGAATCTCACATCATTTTTTTTAATAGATTCTAAGATAGTTTCTTTTGTGTATTTTTTCACGGTTTTCTCCTTTTAGTTTTTTTTATGGGAAAATTGTATATTTATTTTTGTGATTTGTCAATAAAATTTATCAATTTTTTTGATTTTTTTAGTATATTTTTAATAAATATCCTCTTGCATTAGAAAGTAAGTAAATATCGTTGTTCTTCATATGAATAAAGTTAGAATTATATTAAGATAAATAAAAAAACACCTCATAACTTTTATTGTTATGAGGCACTATTATTACTAAATTTTTATTTTAATATCTCATTTAAGATACATAAAATGTTACTTCCAACTTTACTTTGAGGATTAGGGTTACTTAGTATTTTTTTATCTATCTTTTTAATTAATGACTTATTCCTAAATTCAACTGCATCTTTTGCTTTATTTCTAGAATTTTTACCAAGACAAACAGTTTCTATATTTTGAACAAACCAAATAATTTCTCTACTATTTTCCTTACAATAAGTTTCTACTTTATTAATAAATTCTACATCTTTAGCATATGCTGAATTTTTATCTTTATCAAATACATAAATAATCTTAGTTGCATCAGGTGCAAGTTTTAGTTTAACCTTTATTTCTCTTTCTTTATTTTTATATGAATTTTTACTTTCAAGCCCAATATAATCGATTTTGACACTATTTTTTCTTATATATTCCTTATAGTAGAAATTAATAATTTCTTTTAATTAAATGCCATCTGATTTATTCTCATCTGAGGTTTCAATACAAAAAATAATCTGTCTTATCTTCATTCATCATCTTCCTCAAATACGCCTATAAAATCAAAACTATCAACATTAAATGGTAATCCCTTAATCATACCATTATGATAAGTATTTAAGGCTGTTGCGTTGCCATTCTTTTTCCACTCTGTAATTTCTCCTGATTCAGTTATAAAATCAAGTGCATATTTACTTGAAGCTAGAACTTGCATAGGTGAGGCGTTATGTGTTGTAAAAATGAGTTGTCCTTTTGAACTTGACTTAAAATATTCCAATAGCTTTATTAGATATACATCATTAATATTAGCATCTAACTCATCAATAATTACAATATCGCCATTTTCTTTGTTAACAAACAAGTCATAAAGTTCAATTAATTTCTTTATTCCAGCACTCTCAAATTCTATATGGACTTTATAAGTTTTATAAATAAAATATGGTGTCATTATAAGTTCATCTTTGTTCACTTTTTCATCTAAATCTATTTTTAATAAATCTGTCTTGAATATTTTTAAAAATCTTTCCATGTTTTTAATATGCTTTACAAAATCTTTTCTATAGACTTTATCAAGTACATATGAATAACGACTATCTCTCTGAATATTTTTAGTTCCTGTTGCTTGATCATCATTTTTTTGAATCGTATGAGTATAAATATAGTAATTATGTTGATCTGTTTCTTCAGTTTTAATATTTATATTTCTTGCAAGCGAATAAATAGGGTAAAGTGGTAATACTTTATTTCGAAATGCCTCATCATTTAATCTAGTTGAGTTATCAAATAAAATGCTTCTAACAGTTCTTTTTTCGCATTGATATTGAATCATATCTTTAATTGAATCATCATATAATTCTAAAATTTTGCCATTATAGATGTCAAAATATACTCTTCGTTTACCATTTGACATAATTTGTGCATAATATTCTTTTGAAATAATAAACTCATTTCCCATTCTCTCTAAAACAAGTTCATGTTCATATTGACCTTTAATCGAAAAATCATCTTGATCATACACTAAAAATTCTACTTTGATATCAATTTGATTTGTAATTTTATTGACTAACTCTTTTAGTTTTAAAACATTTCGATCATTATATAAATACGAGCTGTTATTCAATCTTTCATACATTAAAAGTGCTTGGATAATTGCAGATTTTCCTGCACCGTTTGCACCATAAATTGCCTTAATATTTGTTTCATTTAAATCTATTTTTTTACCAATTGTTTTCTTATAAAAATTCATTTCAATTGGTTTTGAAATATTTTTTACACCATTTAAATATAATTTAGTAATATATGTTCTCATAATATCACCATCTCTTTCTTAGGTATATCTATTCTATCATATATTGAATAAAAATACAATGTGTATTATTTTAAAATAAAAAAACCTCATAACTATAAAAGTTACAAGGCATGATTTTTATTCCTTTTCAGGTTTTGGTTTAATTAAGTTCTTAAAATAATCTTCTTTATTTATTTGTTGATTTCTTGCAATACTTAAAGCACCTTTAGGTATATCTTTGGTTACAGTTGATCCAGCTGCTATAAAGACATTGTCTTCTACTTTTATAGGGGCAACTAAATTCACATTACATCCTATAAATACATCTGATCCTATAATTGTTTTATGCTTATTGACACCATCATAGTTAACTGTTACTGATCCACAACCAAAGTTAACTCTGTCGCCAACTTCTGCATCACCTACATAAGCCAAATGACTCATCTTAGTCTTATGTCCTGTTTTAGTATTTTTAACTTCAACAAAGTTACCCACTCTATTAAATGTTCCAATATCTGCATGATCTCTTAAGTGTGCATATGGTCCAACAGTAGTTCCTTCTCCGATATGACTATCATATACTAAACTATGTCTTACTACTGCGTTTTCGTCTACTAAAGCATTATGTAACTCACTGTTAGGTCCTATTGTAGCACCAGTTTTTATAACTGTATTTCCTGTAATAGTTGTGTTTGGATTAATGATTACGCCAGATTCTATGACTACATTATGTCCAATAGTGACTGTCTCAGGGTTAATAATTGAAACACCATTTAACATGTGACTTTTGTTAATGTATTCTCTTAAATATTTTTCTGCAATAGAAACTGAATATAAATCATTAACTCCCATAACTAGACTATTGTTTTTCACTGTGTATGTTCCGACTTTATAATCTTTTTTCATTAGGGCAATCATATCAGTAATATAGTACTCACCTTTTTTAGGGTTTTTTTCTAATTTTTCTAGTAAAGGAAAGAATTTTTCATTATTAACAATATAAATTCCTGTATTAATTTCTTTAATTGTTTTTTGGTATTCATTACAATCATTTTCTTCTACAATTGCTTGAATCGCACCTTGTGCGTTTCTAACAATTCTACCATATGATTTTGGATTGTCATAAATGGCTGTAACTACTGTTAGGTCGTTTCCATTTTCTTCATGGGCTAAAAACATTTTATTAATATCTTTATACCAAATTAATGGAACATCGCCAGGCATGATAAATGTATTTCCTTTTTTATCTTTAAAATAGTTAGTTGCTTGCATAGCAGCATGTCCTGTTCCAAGTTGTTCTTCTTGATAAACATAACTAGATCTATTTCCTAAGATTTCTTCAATATACTCTCTTTTATATCCTAAGACTAATACTGTTTCATCTACTACTGATTTTTCAATATTTTCAACAATGTATTCAATCATAGGTTTTTTTAAAATAGGGAAAGCAACTTTAGGAATGTCTGTTTTCATTCTAGTTCCTTTTCCAGCAGCAAGCACTAATGCATAATTTTTCATTTTAAGGCTCCTAACTTAGTAATTAAGTCTACTAGTTTTGTAATAACTTTGTTTAATACTAATTCATCTTTATGACTAACTGTTACTCTAACTAATGGCTCTGTACCACTTTTTCTTACTAAAAGTAGTGAATCTTCTCCTAGTTCTTTTTTGGCTTCTTCTAAAGCATTTATAATATCTTTATGTGAAAGTATATTTGTGTCTACATTTTTAATATTGATTAACTTTTGAGGGTAAATTTCAAGATCTTTTGTATATGATGCTAAAGTCATTTTACTTTCTGTTAAAATCTTTGTAATAAATAAGGAAACAAGTACACCATCTCCTGATGGCAATAAATCATTTAAGATAATGTGTCCTGAATTTTCTCCACCAATTGAGTATCCATTTGTCATAATTTCATTTGATACGTACTTATCACCGACATCTGTTAGTGATACTTTAATGCCTAGTTTGTTAAATGATTTGATAATACCTGGATTACTCATTTTAGTTAAAACGACTGTATCTTTTTTTAATAAATTCTTTTCTTTTAAATATTTAGCAATAATATAAATAATCATATCACCATCATATACTTTATTTTGGTCGACTACTAAAATACGATCGCCATCACCATCATAACTAAAACCTAGGTCTGACTTTGTTTCTTTTACTTTTTCTATAATAGCATCTAAGTGCGTAGAACCTACATTTAAATTAATATTTTCTCCATCTGGAATATTACCTATTTGATAATAATTATTTGAGTAATTAGAGAACATTCTAGGCGCTATTTTATAAGTTGCCCCATTTGCTGTATCGATTGCGATTTTTAAATTGGTTTGAGGTAAATGAAGTGTTTCGTAATATGCTTCATAAATCTCAGTAACTTCGTTTGTTAAAGTAACTAACCCTAAATTAGCATCACTAATAGAAATGGCTTCATCAATTATTTTTTCTACAGCTAGTTCTTCCTCATCAAGCATCTTATATCCGTATTTAAATATTTTAATACCGTTATCTTGATATGGGTTATGAGAAGCTGTAATCATTACCCCTATCATATTTTTTTCTTTTGAGTAGTAAGCTAACATTGGTGTTGATACTACTTCTGCTAATTTTACTGATACACCTAATGTTGATGCCCCTAAAGCAACGCTATATGCAAGCATATTAGATGATTTTCTTGTGTCCTGACCAATTACTATTGTCTCAGGTTTAAAGACCTTAGCAATTGCTATTCCCACTCTAAACGCTAATTCAGAATTGAGTTTAGAAAAAGCAACGCCTCTAATGCCGTCTGTTCCAAAATATTTTTTGTTCATATGTTCTCCCTATAATTTAGATGCTGCCTCACTATCAAGATAGATAGTAACATTAGGGTGTTGTTGCAAGATACTTGCTGGTACTTTTTCTGTTACTTCGCCTTTTACTGTTTTGAAAATAGCATCTGCTTTATTTAATCCTGTTGCGATTAGGATAATTTTTTTAGCATTCATAATATTTTTTAACCCCATTGTGATTGCAGTTTTAGGCACTTCTTCAATGGAATTAAAAAACCGTGAGTTATCGATAATTGTTTTTTCTGTTAAAGTAGCGATATGAACTGTTTCTAAAAATGATGTATTAGGTTCATTAAATGCGATATGTCCATTAGATCCTATTCCTAGTATTTGTAAATCTATAGGATTTTCTTCTAATAATTTGTTATACTCTTTAACATTTTCTTCTGGATTTCCAGTAGATTTTGGTACATGTGATCCTTTAAATGGAATATGTTGGAATAATTTAGTTTGCATGTAGTAATGATAACTTGCTTCATGACTTTCTTCTAGTCCTATATATTCATCTAGATTAAAAGTTTTAATACTTGATGGATCAAATTCCTTGCTTGTATAAGCTTCTATGAGTTTGAGATAGAGTTTTTCTGGTGTTGATCCTGTTGCCAGCCCTAAATTAAAACTGGGTAACTCCCTGATTTCAGATATAATATGATTTTTAATTTCATTATATAACTGTTCATCATTTTGAAATATTTTGATTTTCATTTTTTCCCTCTATTTTGATTTAAACGCATTCATGCGTGTTAGACAAGAAATATTATACCATTTATCTATATTTTTTTATACTCTATATAGAAAAATTACGAAAAAAACTTAATTCAACTATAATATTTTCTAATTAAAATATTACCGAGCAGTAATTTTAGTGTATTTCTAAATAGAATAACGCTCTTTTATGGAAAATATTACCTATCGGTAATTTTTTATTTATACTATAATATATCTATTTGAAGACTACTATGAATCTAAATCAAGAATGCTTATCCATTATCTGCAATACTGGTAATAAGTTCATGATAGATTTAGAAAAAGTTTTACATGTATTAAGTATCCTAAAAAATAATATGAAATTTAATTGATAACTTTAGAAAATATTTTCTAAGCATTGTCTTTATATTCCCAAAATCGTTTATTACTTATTTTTTCTAATCATAAGGATTTTGGGTCTCTAATTATAATCTTAACTATTCCGGATCATAATATCTATGTATACTTTGTGTACTTGTCATACTATAATTATGCATAAAAACCGCTCTTGGATTCTAGAGCGGCTTTTTGTTTTATAGTCAGTACTGTCTCATTGAATATTTCTTATGTATTTTCTTCTTTTTTTAATAAGTATAATCAGTATTTCAATCAATATTGTTACAGATAATAGAATAATAATATAATCTAATAAATTATCTAACATATTCGTTTTAGATTCTTCCATTAAATAGAATTCGCTAAAGTGTTCTGTTTCAAAAATTAGCCATCCACTTTCTAATTTAGTATTTAATATTTTTAATTCTGTTCCTTGGTGAAACACTATTGGTTTTTCAATATTTCTCATATCTTTTGTTAAAAGAATTCTAACTTCATATCTTCCTTCAAATTCGGTTATGATAATACCGTCTTGAGTCATAAGAGAAATATTATATTTAGCAATAATTTTTTTATTAGATAATAAGTCTAAGTTATTACTTTTAATCAAGTTTTCTAATTCTTTTATTTTATCTTTTGTTAAATTGCCTACTTCAATTTTTATTTGAGTTCCAGCAAGCATACCTTCTTGATTCATAATAGATGTAATTACTTTTGGACTTCCATCTTTATATTCTATATTTCCATTACCATAACTAAAGTCTCCTGTTGTGACTTCTTTTACTTTAATATTGTTTAAATTATTAATTGCTTCTTGTCTAATGGCTCTTATATTATCAGTTGCTTTAGTGATATCTTCGACTGCTTTATAGTATATATCTTCAATTGCTTTTAAGTCCTCACCCTTATAAAATCCTGTATTCTTTTTTTCTTCATACACTTTTTTTACTGCATCGATTGCTTTTTGTTTATCTAAAGCTTCTTTTCCATCTTGGATAATCTTGTCTACTGATTCTTTATCAGAGTAATTTTTATCATCAATTTTATTAACATGTTCTTCGATAATTTCTTTTTCTTCTTCTGTAATAGGTTTTGAAGCATGTTCTTCAAGTTCTTTTTTAACATCCTCTTTTGCTTTTTCTAACTCTTCTTTGTTTTGGTTATTAATTTTATCTTTTCCTTCATTGATGATTTCTTCTATGATATCAGGTTTATCATAATTATCAATATCTACTTTATTAGCTTGTTCTTCAATAATTTCTTTATTTTCAGGACTAATTGGCTTATATGCGACTTCTTCAAGTTCTTTTCTTACCTTATCTTTAACTTCATCTACTAGACTCTTGAAATGTTCATCAATTAGTTTTTTTCCTTCTTCTATAATTCCATTGACCTCAGATGGACTATTATAATTATGTTGATCTACTTCATTCATCTTTTGTTCAATAATATCTTTAATCGCATCTAAGTTAGGATCTTTAGCATAGCTTTCAAGTTGTTCTTTAACATACTTTTGAGTCTCTAAAATTTCTGATAATATTGTTTCTGTAAGTAGTTTTTTTGTTTTTTCAACTATTTCATCAATTTTAACATAGTCCGTTTCTTGTGATATTTCATAGAAGTTTTCTACTACTATTCTAGCAACTTCTTGACTTATAGAACCTCCATCTAATAAATCTAGTACATGTTCTTCAATTTCTCCATAAGCATTTTCTCTTTTAGCGTTTAATAAGACTTCATCAATTTGTTTGACTTTTTCATCATGTATTTGAATTGCTTCTTCATATGTAGCAGCATTTTCTATTTGTTTAATACCAGATAGTTTTATTCTTTCTATTTCTTCTTCAATGAAACGTTTCTTTTCACCCGGAGTTAGACTATCATAACCTTCTATTTGGGCAATAGCATCACTAGCTTTTTTGTTTAAGGCAGCTATTAACTCATCTTTTTTTATTTGTATTTCATTTTGATTTTCAAGTTTACCATCTAATAAAATTTTATTTAACTCATTTATTTTTGAAAGTGCCAATTGATGAGCAGCTTCAATTGTTGGTTCTGCATCTATATCCTCTTTTAAATTAGTAATAATAACTAATGTTTCTTGTTTCAGTGCATTTTTACGGTCATCACTTAAATGAGTTAAAACATTGTCAATCTGATCATTAACGTAGTTATAGGTATTCATAACTTCATTATATGATTTATCTCTATGTGCTCTTGGATATACTTTATCTATTTCTGTGATAATTTCTTCTCTTTTAGCTGCAATCTCTGCAAGACTCTTAAGTTCTCCAATCGCAGAAATCCCATCTGATAAAGCCTTATCTAATGTCGCCTTGTGTTCTGCTTCCTGTTTTTCTGTTAAAGGTGAGACTGTCTTTAAGACATTTATCGCTTGGGCATATCTATTTGTAATACTTTCTATTGATCTTCCTTTTTCATTTTCTATTCTGGCATCTAGTAATTGTTCTTCTAATTTTTGAACAGCATTGTTATATTCCTGTCTTAGTAGAGCTTTATCTTCTCCTTCTAAAGCATCCATAGCAGCATTTCCATCCGTAACTATTTGGTCAATTTTTGGTGTATACCCTGCTTTTTTATCTCCTAAGTAGTTCATGGAATTTATAATGTCTTTCATAGCTTGAGCTTTTGCTGCTAAGTCTGATTGATAACTTGTTTTAGCATTACTATATTCTCCTGAGTTTTGTTGTTCAGCTGATCTATATTCTCTTAATAAATCTCTTATTGCTTTATCATATATTGTTATTACATCTTCTAAAGTATCTTGATTGTTAATTTCTTCTTTAGCATCAGTAACTACTTTTCTTAAAGCAGCCTCAAATTCTGCTTTTGTTTCTCCTAGATTTGTTAGTCCCTCTAATTCTCCAAGATGTAGAGCTAATGCTTCATCTAGTTTTTTTGAATAACTTTCTTTTTGTGCATCAAGTAATATTTTATTTAAATTTTTTATTCCATTTTCTTCTTCATAGTCTACTGTATCTTGATTTGTTCTTCTATTAATCGCAGTTTCTGCGTTTGTCACTGCATCACTAAGTAAACCTTCATAATCAGCAGTTCTTTCAGGAGATAGTTTTAGGTCAGTTATTAGATTTTCATGAGAATTTTTAATTTTTTCTAAATTCTTTTTAGCATTTTGCTTTCCGACATTTAATAAAATTTCTTGTAATTCTTTTTCTATCAGTTCTTTTTCAGTCTTTACATCATCTATAGTAGTTTTACTATATATATCCTTTTTTCTTTCTTCTAAAAGCGCATCAAGTGATGCTTTATAATCATCTTTTTCTTCTTGTGTTAAGTGACTGAAATTACCTTCTTGATCTATTTTTGTCTTTATCTCAAGGATAATTTTTTCTAAATCGTTAACACTTTTTTCTTTTTCTACTTGTAGATCAATTGCTTTTTTCGCTTCATTAACTTTATCTTCTACATCATCAATGTCTGTTATTTTATCTATTTCAGTTTGATAATCTGAAATAATTTTACTTAATTCTGTAGAAAAAGGTTCAGTAGTTTTATCTTTGGCATATTCTTCTAATTCAAATTTAGCATTTTCTTTGGTTGCATTTAAAGTAATAAGTATAATTTTTGGTTTAGCTGTTTCTTTAAAGTTAAGCACTTCTTCTTTAGTATTTGCCTCACTTATTGATGTTATAGCATCTTCAAGTTTATCCTTAATATCTTTTAGGTAAGTTTTTATTTTATCTTCATCTATTGATTTTAGATTTTCTATTTTAATAGTTTCTTTAGAGGCTAATACTTCTAGCTCATTTTTAGCACTAATTTGGTTTGCCTTTAAGAATACATCTTCTAACTTTGTAATTCCATTTTGAAAGGCTTCTGTAATTTGATTTGCATTTTCCGCATTTTTAATATTACCTATTGCCTGATTTCTAGTTATTCTTATTTGCTCAAGATGATCAGCTTTCTCATCATTGCTAAGATTTTCAAGTTGTCTTATCATTTGACTTAAACTTTCTGCTTTAGCCCTAACTTTCTCTATGTCAGATGCTTTGCTAACTATATTACCGACATTTGTATTAAATTCATTTTCAATCGTATCATAATCTGACATTTGTTTAGACTCATCTATAGATTTGTTAAATTTATCTAGTTCATCTGTAATTCTATCTTTATAGTTTTGTTTTTCTTCATCTGTTAAATAATTTAAAAGGTCTATTTGTTTTTTCTTTTCTTCTGCAATTAGTGCATATTCTTCTTTTCTAGATTGTCCTTCTTTTCTAAGTTCATATATTCTATTAAGTTCTGTATACTTTTGAATGAAATCATTTTTAAAAGCTTCATTAGTTACTTGATTAATATCATTTAATAGATTATTCAAGTATTCTTGGTTTATTTCAGGTTTTAAGTTTTGTTTTGTATCATCTGTATATGCTGAATCTATTTTATTATAGATATTAACAAATTGATCTCTTTGGTTGATTGCTGTAACTAAAGCATCTTCAACATATTTTTTAACCTCTGGTGAATATAAGTTAGGATTATTGGTGAGTCTATTTTGAATGCTTGCAATTTTTTCATTAATCGAAGTTAATGTATCTAGTTTTAAATTTTTTAATTCTAATGTTTGAAATAAGTCATTTAAGTCATTTTGTAATATGTAGTCATCTTCTAGGTAAAAACCTACTTGATGGATACGAAGGGTTGCATCAGTATTTCTTCTGATGTGTCTAATACTTAGTGTTACATTTTCCTGTGGGGCAACAAATTCTAGTTCATAGTACTGTGACTGATCCCCTGTGATTGTTTCATTTGTTGTTGCTAATATTCCATTCCCAGCAGTTTGTGTTCCTGGATAAATATTTAGTGCAACTCGATTACTTCCTAGTGCGCTACTTAATTCTGCTTTAAAGTAATATTTTTTCCCAGGAACTAGTTTTGCTGTTTGTGCTAATAGATAAAAAGCAGCATTAGATCCACTTGATGGTACTGTTCCTACAGATTTAGAGCTAAAGACACCACTTTGATTATCAGAAATCAGCCTAAATGAGGAAAAACCTTGTAAATTTCGAAAATTATTCGTTGTACTAGAATTACTTATTCGTACGTTTTGAGTGGTTCCACTGAATACATCATTAGTAGCATCAATTCTCCAAGAAGGTATAGTGCTTGCAGTACTATTATATCTAATATGTGGATTTTCTATTCTATTTCCTAATGGTGGCATACCTTGAACTATTGCGTTTAACTGTTGACTATTCCAGTCATCTATTAGTTGATTTTCAAAATAGCCGGTTTGCTTTTTTCTGCTTGATGACGGGTAAATAAGTACCGAAATCCCTATTATTATAATCATGAAAATGAAAAGCATTGTTTTTGTATTATTTACTATTTTTCTATTCATCATTTCCCTCTTTTCTATATACACTTATTTTTTATAATACATTAGCCTTATTATATATATAATTAGTATGTGTATCCTTTACATGTAATAGAATGCTTTGAAAATGTCCTAAAATGCATTATTTTAGTAAATTGTTACTTTTGTTAGATATTTTGATAAATATGATATGAGTATAAAATTAAAAGGGACTGTAACGAAATAAAAGTAACAGTCTATAAAACAAAAAAGCCGCTCTAGAATCCTAGGGCGGTTTTTTGGTATAATTATAGTATGCAAACACAACAAAATATACAACATAATTTTAACCCAAAACAGTTAAAATTACCACTACAATTAGACATAAAAATTCCTTTTGATAGTGAAGTTCGTACATTTGATGAAGTATTTAGAAAATTGGAGATAAAAAAATACTTAAATAGCTCAAAAGACCCAAGAGGTCGTATGGGTTATAATCCGGTTCAAATGTTAAAACTGATCATGTTTTGTCAAATGGAAAAGATTCAATCCTTAAGAGATATGGCAAAAGCTGCTAAAAATGATATTAGAATCATGTGGCTTACAGATGAATTAATGCCAAGTCATCAAACAATAAAAACCTTTATGGATAAATACTTAGTTAAAGGAATAGATGAAATCTTTTATGAACTAAGTAAGTACTTAATAAAAAAAGAATCTATTGATACAGATAAATTATATATAGATGGTACTAAAATAGAATCGGTGGCTAATAAATATAGTTTTACATGGCGTGGTTCTATTGAAAAGTTTAGAGATAAGTTATATAAAAAAATAACCAAACAGATAGAATCCTTAAATAAAAGATATGAAGACTCAGATATCTTCTTTCCAATACATGAAACATATAACACTGATAATTTAAATAGCATCAAAGACTTTCTACTTAATGAGATAGATAGGGAATTAATAGAGTTTAAATATGGTAAAGGTCAAAGAAAAACTACTTTACAAAGAGATTATGAACATATCTTAGAATATTTAGCTAAACTTGTAGAGTATGAAAGACATTTAAAGATTATGGGTAATGATAGAAACTCATATGCTAAAACAGATATAGACGCGACTTTTATGCATATGAAAGAAGATCATATGCGTAATAGTCAATTAAAACCAGGGTATAATATACAAATTGGTGTATCAAATGAATATATCCTACATCTAGATATCTATAAAGAACGTAGTGATTATAAAACTTTGATTCCTTTTTTAGAAGGATTTAAGAAAAGTTATGACTTCTATCCAAAATATCCAGTAGCGGATGCTGGATATGGTGGATTAACGAATTATCGTTATTTAAAACTAAACGATATGGAGCTTTATCAAAAATATGCAATGTATGCTAAAGATACGCATGACAAAAAAAGAATGAAAGATCCATATTTTCCATTTAACCTTACTAAATCAGGTAATGATTATTTAACACCTAATGGAGATACTTTAAAGTATCTGTATAGAAATAATCGAGGTAATGATGTATATGAATTACCAAATGGTAAGCGTAAAGAGATTAATGATGAAAATCTTACATACCAAAAAGAGGTTATTAAAAATCTTACATCACCATTAGGAATTGAATTAAGAGTTCAAAGGTCAATTCAAGTTGAGGGTGCCTTTGGAGTGATTAAAGAAGCATTTAAAGTAAGAAGATTTAGACGAAGATTAACTCATAATGTTAAAATGGAGTTTTATTTAACAGCGATTGGGTATAATTTGAGAAAATATCATAATAAAAAGTATAGAATAACAGAATAGATATCTACAATAAACTTAAGATTTTAATAGAATCTTCTTTTTTGACGCCTAAAAGTAGATGTTTTTTGATTTTATCCACATAGTTCACGGTAGATATAAGAAAAAAAGAACTGTTAAGTTCTTGAAGTAGTGAATTACTTCATTTCTTTACAGCTCCTTTATATCATTATTTTTGAATAAACTCTTTTACATTTTCTAAAACAATTGGTTCGTAATTGTCTGTATCAACACCTGAAACGTTAACATTTTTTAATTCTACATGATCAACATATCTGAATTGTAGTCCAGCTTTTAGTTGTTCTTCTTGGAAACTCATCATTGCTGGTCTTGCTGGTTTAGCATCTTCAGCAAACGAAATATCAACATTTTCAATTGTAATTGATTTAATTGGTTGTTCAGGTAATCCATAGAAGAAAGCAGCTGCGGCGTGAGCATTAATACATTTCATGTCTTTAAATACAAACTTACCTAAATAAGGAGTTCTTTCATCAACTTTTAATGCTTCTTTACTCCAAACATATTCTGTTTTCCCATCAGGATCACAGTAGTAATACATATTCATTACTAATGGTGTTAAAACGCCATCCATATATATATTTTCAAATGTAATACCATCTATGATTGCTGATTCTCCGCGTCCACGACGTGTTTTAATTCTTAATCCTCTATCTGTTTTATAGAAATAGCATTGTGATACCGATAAATCAGTAATTCCACCACTCATTTCACTTCCTAAAACAACTGCTCCGTGTCCATGATTCATAAAGCAGTTTCTAACTGTCATATGAGATGTTGGTTTACGATATTTCATACCCATTTCATATTTTCCAGATTTAATTGCGATACAATCATCTCCAACTGAAAAGTTAACACCAATAACATTTACATAATCACAGCTTTCTGGGTCACATCCGTCTGTGTTATGTGAATCTTTTGGGCTCATTAACTTCATATCAATAAAATCAATATAGTTACTAAAGTATGGATGTAGATTCCATGATGGCGTATTTTTTACAGTGACACCTTGGAATCCTATATGATTACAGTTAGATAAGAAAACACCTTTAGGTCTCCATTGTCCACGTTTATTTTTCACATCAACCCACCAGTCTGAGTTTTGTGCATTTGCATCAATAATTCCTTCACCAATAACCTTAACATTTGAAACTGAAACACCTGTAATAATACTAGCATATGTAGCATCTGGTGTTCCTTCCCAACTAGCTAATTCAAAAGTTGATCCATCGTTATTTTTAATTTGTCCTGGTAATACTGGATATTTATATCTATCTGTTTCTCCAAGCAATGTAGCACCTTTAACAATTTCAATTGTTATATTACTTCTTAAGAATAATGGTCTAACTAAATATGTTCCTTCTGGAATTAATACTCTTCCATTTTCTAAAACACTTAGTATAGCTGATTGTATTGCTAAAGTATCTTCAGTAACACCATCGCCAATAGCACCAAAGTCTCTTACATTTACTACTGATGATTCATAGTCTGTAGTAAATTTTTCTGTTGTTTTTCCAACAGTGATTGCATACTCCGTATTGGAATCTAAATTATATATTGAAAATACATTTGTATTAATACCGCTAAGTTCAACTTTGCCATTTACTAATACATCAAATTTTTCTTTATTAAAATATATATCTTTATTATCTAGTTCGAAAGTAAAACTTCTAGATGACTTGAATACTAAATTAAACTTCATTCTATTTTTTTTCCTTTTTCTTTATTTTTAATATTAGTCTTTTTGCGACTAACCATATGTAATCAGCTAAAACAAAAAGCAATCCAAATGTAATTGGCTCCATGCTATTACTATCTCCAACTAAAAGTCCTGCAAGTGTTGGTATTTTCAAAGCAGAGAATAATGAGTTAAGTAAGAATGCTTCAAAAAAAGTAATGGCCAAAGTAACAATTACATATAGCATACTTGCAAATAAGCTCCATATAGACTTTCTGTTAATATAGCCTAATGGTAAGTATTTATAAGTAGGCTGTTTATCATTATTCATCCAAACTATTACACTATTAACTAGATACTCAGTTAATAATGACATAATAATAAATAACGCAAGTAACTCTGTTGAACCATCTTGACTTAGTAATTGCGGCGTCATATATGATAACAGGTAAGAAGCTCCTGCTAGCCAAAATTTTAAAAACCCGATTTTAATACCAGGTTTTATATTTGAAAATTTATCAATTCCGTATGGGTTAGGAGTTTGTTGATCGTCGTTCTTATTAGTCTTCAATTTTAACATACTTCCAATTTACATATTTCCAAGCAAAAGCTGTAGAAATTGTCATAAATAATGCCCCTAAAGATAAAAACATTATTGACAATATTGCAGATGACCCTGGTTTATAGCCTGGAATTCTGCTTCCTTCTGTTAAGAATACTAATACATATAATACTGTAATAACTAATTGTAAAAGTGTAAGTACAGTATTCATTATGAGAGTTTTAGGAGATTGTGCTTTGGAAAAGGAAAATGCGAAGAATGTTTGAACAAGTGCAGTAATATTAAGTAAAAATAGATAGAAAGCAACAATGTTTGTATCTAATTGAAGTATCGCATTAATATGTGACTTAAAACTAAATCCTTTTCCTAATTGAAAATCTAGAGTTCCTGTAATTATTAATACAGATAAAAGCATGAAGTAAAAAGGTATATTTTGTTTATTAAATGAATACCATCTTTTAAATCTAAATGAAAAGCTTTCTTTTTCTTTATTATCCTTATTTGTTTGCATAGATTCTTGCCTCCGTTTCTTTATCAAAGAAATATACATTATCAATGTTAAATGAATAACTTATATTTTCTCCTCTTGAAATAACTTCACGAGCCTTGACTTTTGCTATAACTTTTTGTCCTTCTACGCCAAAGTGAACTAATGAATCTGATCCAAGTAATTCATAGTCAGTACATTTTGCAGGCAATCCTTCAGAAAATTTAGTCGTTTTTTCAACTAGAACATGTTCAGGTCTAATTCCAATAATAACATCTTTCCCTTTATAACTTTCAAGTGATTTAAGTACTTTACTACTATTGATCTCAATGATTTGTCCACCAAATGCTAATTTTCCATCTTCTGTAATTTTACTATCAAACATATTCATTGGTGGTGTACCAATAAAGTTTGCAACAAATTTATTAGCTGGATTAGAGTATATTTCAACTGGAGTTCCAACTTGTTGTATATATCCATCTTTCATAATAACTATTCTATCAGCAAGTGTTAAAGCTTCAATTTGATCATGTGTTACATAAACCATTGTAGTCTTCAATTGTTGGTGTAGTAATTTTAATTCTCTTCTCATCACACCACGTAATTTAGCATCAAGGTTTGATAGTGGTTCATCAAATAAAAATATTTTTGGGTTACGAACCATAGCTCTACCTACAGCAACACGTTGTCTTTGTCCACCTGAAAGGTTAGCTGGTTTACGATTTAAATATGGAGTAAGTCCAAGTATATCTGCTGCCCACATGACTCTTTCATGGATAATATCACTATTTTCTTTTCTTAAAACTAAGCTGAATGCCATATTATGATAAACTGTCATATGAGCATATAAGGCATAATTTTGAAAAACCATAGCGATATCTCTATCTTTAGGAGCAGTTTCATTAACATTTTGTCCGTCAATCATTAATTCACCGCTTGAAATTTCTTCCAATCCAGCAATCATTCTTAATGTTGTTGATTTTCCACAACCAGATGGACCAACAAAAACAATAAACTCTCCGTCTTTAATATCTAGGTTAAAATCAAAAACTGCTTGAACCCCATTTGGGTAGACTTTATTAACATTTTTTAAATTCATAGTTGCCATTATTTTTCACCCATTTTCTTAAGATGATTCTCTAATTTTTTAGATTTTATATAACCAATCACAGCACCAGCAATTTGTAATCCAGCAGCAATACACATTAAAATAACAATTACACTAAATCTACCAGCTGGTAATTCATCTTTTCCTAAAACTTGTAAAGGAATATAGAAAATTCTTGCTATAGTTACAACAGAAATTATCATCATACCATAAGTCCATTTAATTTTATAGAACTTAACCTTTTCTGCTCCTAAGAAAGATAATAGTAATGTTAAAATAATCATAACGATATCTAATGCGATATTTAAATTTGGAACAACTTTAATTTGGCTTGAATCATTTGTAAATGAGTTAAATGTGATAGTCATGAATCCTGCAATAAGTACAAATAAAATTGACAGTAAAATTAATCCATAAGAAACTCCATTATTTTGGTATCTCATTTTATCAACTTTCATATCCATAATTTCAGTTTCTTTATCAACATTAATTGTAATTGATTCATCATCATTATTATTAGATTTTTTTCTACTATCAATTAACGTAACATCGCCACTTTGAATTTTATTCATCATGCTAGTATATGTTTCTCTAGACTCTTTTGCATATAATATTTTATCAACAATTGTATATATATTACCAATGAATCCTAAACTACTGATTGCAATAATATAAATTCCTAAACTGAAAATTAATCTAATATCTTCAGGTTTAGCAAAATTTATCATAAATAAAGTTTTCCAATCTTCTGAAAGACTTGGATCGTTTAATAAAAGTTCAAATTCTTTGCTTAATTGACTGATTTTTACAAAGTACACAATAATAGTTGTAATTAGTAAAAGGGAAGTGATTGAAATTGCTACATAATTAGCAATTGAGAATTTTTTTCTCTTATGTGTCCCTAATAGCATTGATATAATTACAGAAACTAATACTAAAAAGCTTAAAATTAACATTAGTTTATTAGCGGGTGTCGCTTCTTTTATAACTAAATCACCAATTCTACCACCAATCTGATTTCCAATAGCCCAGCCAGTAGAAAACCCTAATGAATAAATAAACAAAAGTATAGCAGAGACTAAGAGAAGAATATTTAATAAATTTTGTTTATTAGTTTTAAAGAAACTAATGACTTTTTCAAATATATTACTTATTGAAAAACTTTTTTGTACATTTTCCATTTTTTTATTTCCTCGCTATTTTTAAAAATAACATGAGTAGTGAAGACGTGATTACGTCTTCACTACTATGTTTGTATATCTTAGTTTGAAGTTACTGATTTATAAGCATCTCTATATGCTTTAATGAATACTGCGAACTCACTTGGTTTTGCTATTATATCAGCATATCCTTGAGGAGTCAGAGTTTCTGATGCACCACTAAATCCTTCTTTAACAAGTGTAATTAAAACTTTATTATTTGTATAGTTTCTGAAAGTAGTAGCACCAACAGAAGTATTTTGTAATTGTGTTAATGGTAAGCTAGTTGGAACTGGTGTATAGAATGGATCGTTTGATTCATAAACACCTGCTAATCTAAATGTTTCAGCAGCTACAGCTTTATTAATACGTCCAATACCTTCTTTACCATCTTCAGTTAAAGTTTGATATTCTAATCCTAAACTACGTACGTGACCAATTGGCATTGTAGCACCTAAGTAACCACGTAGATATTTAATCATATCTCCACCAGCAAGTGTTTTACGTTCGTCAACTGCTTCTTGTTTGTAACTCCAAATTGCATCACTTTGTTTTGTGATTGGGTTGTAGTACAATTCAAAATCATCACTTAACCATTGAGAAGGTCCATATAAATGGATACTACCAATTGCATCTTTACTAGAATAATCATATAATCCGTCAACTAATTTAAGAACTTTGTCTAATTTAGCTGGATTTTTTTCTACTTCAACTGGAATTCCCCATGCTTCAGCTTTTACAGATCTAACTGATTCTGAGAAGTGGAACCATTCGTTACCTTGTTTAGTATCCCATTTGTTTACTGGAGGTAATATAGCTTGGAACTTAAAGTTTTCATCAACTTTTCTTCCGCCATTTTCAGCACCTGTTAAATCATCAGTTGTTGAAGTACCATTGTAATCATATGTTAAGAATCCAAATTCTCCACTTGTACCCTTTAATAAATTGGTTCTAAAATTATATTTATCTGCATATGAAGCAATATCTGGAATTATTCCATCTGTTGATAATTGATTTAATTTAGAGAATCCATCAACTAATGTTGCTCCGTCGTTGATACCACGAGTATCTTGTAATTCTCCATTTTTATCGATAAATAACCATTCATTACGAGCATTTACACCACGAAGACCAAACATTTCTAATCCACGTGCATATTGTCTAACGCGGTTATCTGCTTTTTCACGTTGGAAGTAAGGAACAATTGAATTTGCTTTTGCACCAACTTGAGCAATACCGTCTAATAATGTTTGTTCGTTAGCTTTAATTACATACATTAATGCTACCATTTCATCAGCATCATATGATGCATCAGTTCCTGCAAAGATATCAGATAATTTTGCATATCCTGATTGTTCCAAGCTACCATATCTTTCATTTAAATATGATCTGAATGCCGTTAACATTCCAGCACCAGTTTTCGGAGCATCTTTAACTACATCAAATGCGTTTTTTACTACTGCGTTTTTAGTCACATTTCTCTTAGCATTTTCTCCTGTACCTGTTTCGTTAGCTACACTAACTGTATAACCTTCAGTACCATTAATTGGAGTATAACTGAATGAGCCACTATAATTTTTTGTATCACCAGTTACATTTGTATCAAGTAATTTTTCTATCCAGTCAATTCTTGCTAAGAACATATGTTCTAATTCTCCAGAACCATCAAAATATGGAGTATAGAAAATTTCTCCTTTTGGAGTTGTCATTGATAATTTAGCAGCCTTATCATTTGTTATTAAAGTATTTAATGATGGCATTCTATCTAAGTATTTAGCTATATTAACGAATTGGCCTTTTTGTCCAGCTTCAGTAATCTTAGCACCAGTACCATTAACTAAATCAACACTGCCAAAACCAGTTTTTGACAATCTTTCCCATTGTGCATCTGTACTTGTATCCCCATCATCAACTGCATCAACGAAAGTTACATCAAGTTTTTTACCTATTTCTTCCCAAACTGGTAAAATTGATCCTTTAACGTATCTTTGTCCGTTTAATGTAGATGCATATGGAGTTGCACCACGATAACTAATTGAATATTCAGTAGATCCAGACTTGAACCAAACTGACATTCTAATTGTGTCAGCATTACTTTCACCGCCACAAGCAACTAATACTAAAGCTGCAATTGAAGCGACTATTAATGAAAATATTTTTTTCATTTTTGTTCTCCTTTATTTTTTTTCTATTCTTTTACCCCACCAGTATTTACACCCTGTGACATATATTTTTGTAAGATTGGGTATACAATAATGATTGGGATTATAGACAGTACAATTGCGGCATATGATAACGAATACAGAGAGAATGAATAATTAAGAATCAAGTCTGTATTTCCGGCATCATCGACAATACCTCTAAGAATAACTTGTAATGGGTGTTCATTAGAACCTACAAGTCTCATATTCCAAAAATATCCATTCCAACGGCTCAAAGCGTAAAATAATGTAACTGTTGCTAGAGCAGATTTGGACATTGGTAAATATACACTCTTTAAAATTTGCATTTCAGAAGCACCATCTACAATAGCTGCTTCTTCAATTTCTTTAGACACGCTATTAAAATAATTTCTTAATAAGATAATATTAAATGCTTGTACACCAAATCCATATATAATTCCCCATCTATTATTAATTCCAAGTGATAAGTAGTTTAAATATGTTGGCATAATCCCTGCACTAAACCACATTGTAAATACAATGAAGAAGTTAATTTGTTTTTTGAATAACAAGTTGCTTTTTGAAAGTGCGTAAGCAGCAAATATAGTTAATCCCATACTGAATATTGTTCCATAGAATGTATAGAATAATGTATTAGTATATGAAATCCAGAATTTTTTAGAATATGTGTCGTCTGTAAAGAAAGCTTTAAACACTTCTAAAGATGGGTTAATTGGTAATAAGGTAACTTGTCCAGATTCAACTGCAGTTCTACTACTAATAGCAGCTGAAACGCTATATACTAATGGATATAAGGTAGAAATTGCAAATAAGGTTACCAAAGTATATGCAATAATTTTAAATATCAATTCACTTTTATCTAATCTTTTCATATTAATCTCCTTAGAACAATGACGTATCGCTTACACGTCTACTGATGAAATTTGCACCTAATACTAAGAACATAGCAATCAAAGAATTAAATAAATCCGCTGAAGTGGCAAGTGCTTGTGCAGTTGATGACGTTCCTGAGTTAGGTGAGGAAGTCAGCAATCCACCCATTCCTAATACGTATGTAGAAATTACTTCTGCAGTTTCTAATACAGCTTCACCTCTATTTTGAGTCATTAACATTACTTTTTCATATCCTAGACTCAATACTGATCCAATACGCAGAATCAACATAACAGTTAAAGTAGGTGCCATACCAGGAAGTGTTACATATCTAATTTGTGCTAATTTGTTTGCTCCATCAATTTTAGCTGCTTCGTAGTTAGTAGGGCTAATAGCCATAATAGCTGCGAAATAAACAATAGAACCATATCCAGCACCTTCCCAAATATCAGAAAGTATATATACACTTCTAAAATATTTAGGTGAGTCTAAAACTTGTACTTGTTGTCCGATAACTCCTAAAGCTTGTAATAATCTATTTAAAACCCCAGGTCCGATATTACCGCCATTTCCTCCCATTAACATTAATGAAAGTAATGAAGTAATAACTACCGTAGAAATAAATTTAGGTAGGTAAGTAAGTATTTGAGTAACCGCTCTATATCCACTGTTTTTAATTTCACTAAACATTAAAGCCAAGAATATTGGAATAGGAAAACCAAATAATAATCCATACATACTCAATGTAAATGTATTTCTAAATGCTCTCCAAAACTTAACAGCTTCTGTACCAAACATAATATTTCTTAGTGCATAGAAACCATAAAATTGAGAATCATATGCAGATAACTTAGGATCATATTCTGTAAATGCTGCAATCATTTCTCCAACTGGTTTGTATCTGAATAAAATGAAAAATAGCAACACAGGAACAAGCATGGCGTATACTTGCCAATTTTGTTTTAATATGCCTGCATATCTTTTTAATTTAGTTTTTTGCATGTATTCTTCAATTTCAACTCTTCTTAGTTCTTCTAATTCTTTTTGAGTTATTTGAAGATTCACAGATTCATTGCTTTTTCTAATATCCATGAGTTTCATTCATCCTTTTCTTTTTGAAGTTTTTCAAGATAGCCATACATGTCTACCATGAAATTTTTTTGAACCTTAGCAATTACAACTATAACTAAGCATAAAATAAAGTTTATTATATGTCTAATGATAAATGAAGTTGCAGTGCCTTTAAAGCCTAAAACATATGATATGCCTATCTCAGAAATTACCATAATAGAATAGGGTACAAAATAATATAATATTAATGTTTTAAGATTAGATCTTAAAATATTATTTTTTTGCTTTCTGTTCCAAATTAGAGTACTTGCTAATGATAAGTATCCTACTGAGAATGCTATAGCAAACCAAGTTGTAGAAAAGATTTGATTTCTATATAAAATAAATTGAATCATTAACATGAGAAAATTTGAAATAACTCCAATTTTTCCCCATCTTACATAGATGAAAATAATTACTACTATTGAAGGAGCTATATATACATTTTCAAAGTTTTGTTTAAGCATATAACTGGTAACTAAATAAGAAACGACATCTACAACTATTGCTAAAACAGTCATTATTGTCACATCTAAATATCTGTATTTCTTTAATGTCATCAAACACCTCAATCAATTCTTTGAAAACGCTTACTTCGTATATTAGACGAAAATAATAACACTCATTTTCGGAATGTTCACATACATTCTAACATTAAATGTAAGCGATGTCAATACTAATTTAAGTAAGATAATTTTTTATTGAATTATCTTACTTATAGTAATAGTATTTATAATTGCTATTTAAAAACTAAAGTATTCTTTAGCGTTATTATATGAGATATCTTTAACGAATTTTGATAGTAACTCATAATCCTCTGGGAAATAACCAAGAACTACTTGTTCTCCAATTACGTTACATAATAATCTTCTAAAATATTCATGTCTAGGATATGATAAGAAACTTCTTGAATCTGTTAACATACCAACAAATCTTGCTAATAATCCATTATTTCCTAAAGCAACAAATTGCTTAGTCATGCCATCAATTGAGTCTAGGAACCACCATGAAGATCCGAATTGAATCTTGCCAGGTATTCCACCACCTTGGAATGATTGCATTAAAGTAATAGCTACTTCAAAATCTCTTGGGTTTAGTGTATAAATAATTGTTTTTGGTAATTGATCTGTCTCGTCTAATGCACCAAGTAAAGCCGCAAGTGGTTCTGCAACTAATCCATCATTAATTGAGTCAAATCCAGTATCTGGACCAATTTTAGCTAACATACGTTTAGAGTTATTTCTCAAAGCTCCGATATGGTATTGTTGAACCCAATTTAATCTATGATATTCTTGTCCTAAGAAAGTTAAGATATAGCCTTTATATTTTTTAATTTCTGTTTGTGTTAATGCTTCTTGTTTTAAACCTTTTGCAAGAATAACATCAATTTCAGCATCAGTTGCTGCTTCATATAATACAACATCTAATGCATGGTCAGATAAACGGCATCCTCTTTCATGGAAATATTCAATTCTACTTCTTAAAGCAGCTTTGATAGATTTACTGTCTTTAATTTCAATGTTTGCAACTTTTGAAAGTGTTTCTATCCATGATGCAAACCATGATAATTCAATATTAAATGCCTTATCAGGTCTAAATGCTGGTAATACTTTAAATTTGATTGATTTGTCTTCTTTAATTAGTTTATGCCAAGCTAAATCATCCACTGGATCATCTGTTGTAACAATCGTTTCAACATTACTCATAGTAATCATTTTACGTGCTGTAAGTGTTTCTAATTGTTTATTTACGTTATTCCAAATTTCTAGAGCTGTTTTTGGACTTAATAATGTATCAATATTAAAGAATTTCTTTAATTCTAAATGTGTCCAGTGGTAAAGTGGGCTACCAATTAAAGTTGGCATTAATTCTGCCCATTTTAAGAATTTTTCATAATCTGGTTTATCTCCAGTAATATAATCTTCTGTAACTCCATTAGCTCTTAGTAAGCGCCATTTGTAGTGATCACCTGATAACCAAGCATCAAATAGGTTTCTGAATTTTTTATCTTCATAAATTTCTTTTGGGCTTAAATGGCAGTGATAATCGATAATTGGTTGATCTTTTGCATAATCATGAAAAAGTTTTTTAGCAACTTCATTATGTAAAAGAAAATCATCATTAATAAATGTTTTCATTTCTTTTCTCCTCGTTTTTATTATAAGATAACGCCATCTTTGAAAATAGCAATTTCTCTAAAATCATTTTTTTCATTATTTGTCTTTTTACCATTAACTACTTCAACGATAAAATCAACAAAGTTTTCTAATAAATCATCCATTGGCACACCATCAACTAAGCTACCTGCATTAAAGTCAATCCATTTTGGTTTTCTTTCATAAATATCAGTGTTTGTTGATACTTTAATTGTTGGAATAAACCCACCAAATGGTGTTCCACGTCCAGTTGAGAATAATACTAAGTGAGCTCCTGACATACCTAATGTAGTCACTGAAACTAAGTCATTACCTGGGGCACTAATTAGATTTAAACCTTTAGTTTTTAATCTTTGTGTATGTTTTAATACGTCACAAACGATTGATTGTCCACCTTTTTGTGTACATCCTAATGATTTATCTTCTAATGTAGTAATACCACCATTTTTATTACCTGGTGATGGGTTTTCATAAATAACTTGATTGTGTGCTTCATAATAACCTTTAAAATCATTAATTAAATTAACAATCTTATGGAATGTTTCTTCATCTTTAGCACGTCTCATTAAGATCTTTTCGGCACCAAACATTTCTGGAACTTCTGTTAGAACACTTGTTCCACCATGGTATGTAATATAATCTGAGATTTTACCTAATAATGGGTTTGCAGTAATCCCTGAAAAACCATCTGATCCACCACATTTAAGTCCGATTCTTAATTCTGAGATATCTGTTTCTGATCTTTTTTCAGTAATTAAGTTTTCATATAATTCTTCTAATATTTCAGTTGCTGCTTCAATTTCATCAGAAACTTCTTGCATTGCTAAAAATTTAATTTTATCTGAATCATATTCATAAGTTGCTTTAAATTCTTTAATTTGGTTATTTTCACAACCTAATCCAAGGATTAAAACGCCACCTGCATTTGGGTGTAAAGAGATGTTTTGTAATGTTTCTCTAGTATTAACATGGTCATCTCCCATTTGTGAACAACCGAATGGGTGTCCAAAAACATGGATACCGTCATAGTTTTCTAATTCTGGGTGATTTTTAGCAAATGCATTTGCAATTTGTCTAGCTTGTCCAACAATACATCCTACTGTTGGAACAATCCATAACTCATTACGAATACCAATGTCTCCATTTTTTCTTTTATAAACATTAATTTTTCTTGAAGCTGGTTTTACATCATATTTTGGATATTCTGGTTTAAAATCATATTCTAATTTAGCACCTAAATTAGTTTTAACGTTATGAACGTGAACATGTGCTCCTTTAGGTATAAATTCAGTAGCATGTCCAATTGGTGAACCATATTTAACAATATCTTCACCTTCTTTGATATCTCTTAAAGCAATTTTATGTCCTTTAACAATGTCACTTAATACTTCAATCCCATTAACAACGCTACCTTTAGTAACATCTTCTAATGAAACCATGACATTATCGTTAGGGTTAATTATTAAAAATTTACTCATTATTTTTCAGCTCCATTAATAAGTTGATCTACAGCATATTTCATACCTTTTGTAACAATTAATTCTACTTGTTTTGTTACATAATCAACTACTTCTTTATTCTTTAAGTATTCAGTTTCCCAGAAAGGTAATTCTAATACTTCTTTAACAAGGGCAGGAATATCGTTTTTAGCCCATAATTTTTCAAATAATTCAATAAACTTAGGATCATCATTTAAAGGAATCTTGTTTCCTTTTTCATCTACTCCTCTATAGAACACTATAAGAGCAGCTAGACTAAATAATGCATGTGATGCGAATTTACCTTGTTTAGCTAAGTCAAGTACAGTTGGTAAATTTCTTGACTTATATTTACTCATTGAGTTAAGCGCAATTGATAATAATAAATGGTGTACGAAAGGATTAGAATATCTTTCAATTACACTATATGCAAATGCATGCATATCAGCTTGTGGTAAATCAATTGTTGGAACAACTTCATCATAAATGAATCCTTTGATGAATTTAGAAACTCTTGGGTCCTCAACTGACTCTTTAACAGCTTCAATTCCTAATAAATAACTTACTGGTACTAATGCAGTATGTGAACCATTTAATATTTTAACTTTTCTTTGTTTATATGGAACAATACTATCTGCAAATAATACATTTAAACCTGATTTATCAAATGGTAACTTAGCTTTTAATGTATCTGGTCCTTGTAATACCCATAAATGGAATATTTCTCCTTTAACCATTGAGTGGTCAACATAACCAAGTTCTTTTTCTAGTTTTTCAACTTCGTCTTTTGGATATCCTGGAACGATTCTATCTACTAAAGTATTATAGTATTTATTATCATTTGAAATCCAATCAATAAATGCTTCACTATATCCATTGTATTTTGCTAGTTTAATTAATATTTCTTTTAGTGTGTCACCGTTATAATCGATTAATTCACATGGAACGATTTCAAGACCTTTAGTCTTATCACCTTTAAAATGATTGAATCTTTCGTTTAGTAATAAAAGTAATTTTCCAGGGAAACTGTTTGGAGTAACTTCTCTACTTAATTTTTCTTCTTCATAAACAATACCAGCTTCAGTAGTGTTTGAAATAACGATTTGTAAATCTTCTGATTTACCATATTCTAAATATTTGTTTAATTCTTCATATGGGTTAACAAAATCTGATAATACATCGATTACTTGATGTGTTTTAACAATTTCATTATTTTGTAATCCTTGAAGGAACAATGTATATAAACCATCTTGTTCTTTCATTTCTTTAATACGCCCAAAAGGCATTGGTTGTACAACAACAACCCCCATGTTGATTAATTTTTGATCATTTAATTTTTGAATAAAATCATCAACAAAAGCACGCAAGAAATTTCCTTCACCAAATTGCATAATTGATATAGGTCTTTCTGGTGTTTTATGAATCTTTTTAGTTAATTTTTCCACAGTAACCCTCTTTTTCTTCATTTCGTTCGGTATTTTGAACGATGTTTTTTAATCGTTTATATTTTACCCTTTTTATGGTAAATTGTCAACTTTCGACATTCTCTAATTTTAGTTCATCAAACGTCATTTTTTGATATCCATAATGCTTTAAATTTCTAATAAATATGAGGTATACTATTCCACCTACAATAAATGTTGCGGTATTACTAATAAACATAGTTATTCCGACTGCTTCGTAGTTCATCTTAGTAAACTTATAAAATAAATATAATACTGGTAATCTAAAAACAAATACCCTAACGATATTTAATATAAAAGTAACTTGCGTCTTCTTAAATGCGACAAAGAGCCCGGTGATTAATCCTAATGCTGGAGATGTGAGTAAAGAATATTTTTCCCATTTAAACATCACTTTAATCATTTCTATTTGATGGGGGGTGAGTTCCTCACCGGCTTTGTTAGAACTAAACAAGGGAATTAATCCTTCATATGTAAAACTTAAGATTAATATACCTAGAATACTTACGACTAATAAATATATAAAGGAAATTTTAAAAGTCTTAATTGCCCTACTTAGATTTTTATTACCTAAATTTTGTGAGATGATACTCACTTCTGATTCTTCAAATACGGTTGCTACTGCACTAAACATTCCGTGTATATTCATAGCAACCCCCAAGGCTCCAACAGCGTAAGGATCATATTTCAAAGCAAGACCGTTAATTGATACTTTACCTATACTAAATAAAAACTTTCCAAAAAATATTGGTAATGCTAAAACAATAATAGGAACAATAAATTCTTTTTTAAGTCTAATTTCATTAAATTTAATTCTAAACACATTTTTTTTATTAAACATAATAAATATCGCTACTATCATAAGAGAAAGTTGCGCAATTAGGGTTGCAGTTGCTAAATCAGTGACTGTTCCATCAAATGCATATACAAATAAAATGGATAGTACTAGTTTCACAACCATAACTATTAAATTAAGCATTAAAACAATTTTTGTATTTCCTTTAGCTTTTTCTAATCCAATAAAAACACTATTAACAGCAATCAACGTAGTTGAAATCATCTGAATATTGTAATAACCCAATCCAGTATCAATGATTTCAGTAGTTGCACCGGCAAGTGTTAATATTTGTCTACCAAAAACTACTGTTATCAAAGCCACTATAGTACTAATAACAACTGATAAGACGAAAGTTGACCCAGCATTTTTTCTAGCCAATTCTATTTCTGATGCACCATAATGTCTTGCAACTATAACTGTACCAGAAGCTGCAATTGCCATTCCAAAAGCACTAATTGCTGATTTAATTTGGTCAATGAAAACAACCGAATTGACATGGCTACTTCCAATATTCGCAACCAATATCATATCAATAAATGTATATAAAAAATTAAATAGACTATATACCGCTAAAGGAATTGATAAAACTAAAACTGTTTTATATAAATTTCCATTCAATATAGCATGACGTCTCTTCTGATCCTTTAACGATAATTCATTTTGCATTTTTTCTTCCACTTATAAATCTTTAATAAGGTGCTATAGGGTTATTATCTGGGTCTGTATAAACCCTTTTACCTTTATTTAACTGATTTATTCTTTCTACATCTTTATTTTCTAACTTGATATCTTTGGCATTAAAGTTTTCTAATAATCTTTTTTCATTAACTGATTTTGGAATCATAAAAATATTTCTTTTCAATCCCCAAGCGATAATAATTTGTGCAACACTAGCATTGTATTTAGCAGCAATCTCAGTGAGTGTTTCAATATAAGGTGCTTCAAATACCATACCTTTCATTAGTGGCCCGTAACTAGTAATTGCTATGTTTTCTTTTTCTAAATACTTTTGTAAATAAACTTGAGAAAGCCCTGGGTGTAATTCAACTTGATTTATCATAGGCTTAATCTTAGCAGTTTTAAATAAATCTTCTAAATGATGTCTTTGGAAATTTGAAACGCCAATAGCAAGAGCTTTTTTATTTTTATATTGTTCTTCTAAGAATTCCCAAGTTATCGCATTAATTTTTTCATTATGAGATGGCCAGTGAATAATCAGTAAATCAACATAATTAGTTTGTAATTTATCTAAACTTTCTTGAAAACTTTGTTCTAATAGTTCTTTATTACCCATCGCTTGAGTTGAAAGTTTGGTTGTAATAAATATTTCTTCTCTTGGAATTTTGCTATCTCTAATTGCATCTCCAATTCCTTTTTCATTACGATACATATAGGCAGTATCTATATGTCTATATCCAATTTTTAGAGCATTTAGTACAGTATCATACACTGAACTTCCATCTTCAATTAAAAATGTTCCTAGCCCTAAAACTGGCATTTTTAAACCATTTGATAGTTTGTTGTATTTCATCTATTAGCCTCCAATAATTTTTTTATTTTTTTATCATCAAGGTCTTTTAAAACCTGAAAGATCATTTTTCTTGCTTCATCTAAATCACTTATATCCATCATTGCTGCTGTTGAATGAATATATCTTGAAGGTAAGCCAATTGTTGTTGCTAAAACACCTTCATTCATATCAAGTGCTTTAGCTGCATCAGTTCCACCCATTGATGTAAAGTATTGGAACTTTATATCATGATCATTTGCCAAAGAAATAAAGTATGACATTAATCCTTTGTGCATAATATTTCTAGGGTCATACATTCTAAGCAGGAATCCAGCTCCTAATTTTGCAAGACTGTTAACTGGATCTAATAAATCATTTACAGGGGATGCATCAAGTGCTATAAAAATTTCTGGGTTAAATAAGTTAACACTCGTTTCAGCACCTCTTAATCCTACTTCTTCTTGAACAGTTGTTCCTACTACTAAATTAAATGGTAATTCTTTATCACTAAATTCAGCAATCACTTCTAATGCAAGTCCACACCCATATCTGTTATCTATCGCTTTAGAAATAACTCTTTTTTTATCATGAGTGTATGAGAATTGATTAGCAAATAAAACCATATCTCCTAATGATACTCCCCAAGATAAAACTTCTTCTTTTGAAGTTGCTCCTATATCTAATCTTAAGTCAGCAATTGCATTACTTTGTTCTTTCTTTAAATGTGGTGGGATAGATCCAATAATACCTTTAATGACTTCATCGTTTTTAGTATAGACATGCATAACTTGGGAAACAAAGACTTCTCCGGTAAGCCCACCAATATTATGTAAAACAATCAATCCATTATCAAGTATTTTAGCAACAATCAGCCCAACTTCATCCATGTGGCCAGCAACCATAACTGTTTTAGCGTTTTTATTTTTAGATTTTTTAACTGCAAAAATTGATCCTAAATTATCTTGAACTATTTCATATGCTTTACTATATTTTTGCATGTAGTCTTTAATGTATTTTCTTACTCTTTGTTCATGCCCACTGATTCCTGGTAAATTCATTAATTCTTCGTATATTTTATTCATGATTGCACCTTCGCGTTTAATTGATATATTGGTCCTGTTTTTCTTTTTTTAACTTCATATTCTGTCATATATTTACTAACAGCTAGATTTCTATCTTCTTTAGTAATATCAAATACTTTCTCTATATATTCTAAACTGTCATTAAATAATTCCAAATGATCTGTTCTTAGCTGTAATTCTCCTTCTTTTTTTAATACATTTTTGTATTTTGTCAAGAAAGTTGAATAAGTTAGTCTTCTCTTATGGTGTCTAGCTTTAGGCCATGGATCGGAAAAATTAAGATAAATTTGATCTACTTTATAACTCTTAAAGTATTCTTCTAAATAAATCGCATCATCTAAAATAATTGTTAGATTCTCTAATTTAAGTTCATCTTTCTTTTGCCATATTCTATAACAGACACTATCAATTTTTTCAATTGCTACAAACGAGTCGTTAGGATGATCTTTGGCTAGTGAAGTTATAAAATCACCTTTTCCACTTCCTATTTCAACAAAGATTTTGTTTCCTTCTGGAAATACTAAAGGAGTTACTTTAGTAATAACTCCTTTTTTCTCTAAATATAACGAATCAATTCCTTTAATTTTCTTTTGTCTCATCTTTTTCACCTTTTGCAAAAATTCTTGCGATATAAACACCTAAAGGAATTAAAGCAATTCCTATCAGCCACGAAAGCCAGTATTTGCTAAAATCAAATATTTGTCCATCACCAAGATCATTATTTAAACTATAGATGATATTAATTGGTGATGCAATAATAATACCTAATACAAACTGATAAAATCTCTCTGGTTTTTTATTTAATAATATTGAAACTAATTTTGATAATAGAATAACTGCTAAAATTAGTCCAATGACAATTGCTAACATATCTAATATATTATCTTTTAATAAATGAAATTTAAAAGTTGAAACTTCTTTCATGACTTCTGTTGCTAAATCTAATAATGGTTTATAAAAACCTAATACTAATAAAATCATTGTCCCGCTAATACCTGGAATAATAAAACTTAATGCAACTATAAATCCAACTACGATCCAAATAAATATATTTGTATTAACTATTGAGCCTGTGCTTAAATTATTTAAAAATATAACCGCAATCATTAGTAAAAAACCAATTGCACTTGTTAAGTATGCTTTGAAATCATATTCTTTTTTTCTTGCAAAAAATAGTATTTCAGGGATTCCACCAAGAATTAATCCAATAAATAAAAGTGTAGATTCAATAGGTATATATTTAAATAATATTTTTACCAGTAGGAAACCTAAAAGTACCCCTATAAAAATTCCAACTAAATACTGCCATATGCTTAAAACTGCTTTAATTGGATGTTTAGTCACTTTATTTAATGCTTCAATTAAATCTTTATAGATATTAAATGAAGCCGCAATCATACCACCACTAACTCCTGGCAGGATTGCTCCTATTCCTACTAAAATGCTTTTGCTAATTTTTTTAATATTATTCATTAACTACTCTGCCTAAACCTTCTGTTACGATAAAATCGGTTATGGCATCTAGCGCTTGTTGCGCATCTGAACCTTCTGTGTGAACAATAACTTCTTCACCATTGTATATTCCTAATGACATGACTCCCATAATTGATTTTAAGTTAACTGTTCTATTCATTGCTGTTAATGATATTTCTGACTGGTAGCCCATCGCTTGATTAACTAGGCGAGTAGCTGGTCTTGCATGTAATCCATATTCTGCAACAATTAAAAATTTTCTTCTCATTTATACTTCCTCATTTCTTATATTATTTAATCCCTCTAATACTACTTCAGGTGAATATTTAACTAGTATTTTTAATTCTTTACCTACTAAAAACGCTGGTGTGTCAAGTTCATTAAATAATGTTTGGTTAAGCTTCTTAGTATCTTTTACTAGTACTTTTAGCCTTTTATTATCTAATTTAATACTTTCAATATTATTTTTAGTCCCTAATGCTTCTAAAATTGATTGAATATAATTATTATCGATTTTTACCGTTTCTTTTGTTTTTGCCTTTTTTAGTCTCATAAAGAAAATAACTAAAAATAAAAGAATAAGCACCGCAAACACTGCTGAAGCAGTAATAATCAAGGTCATATTATCTATATATAGATTCATTTTTTCACATCCTTACTTAACATTATAATGTCTTTTGCATAAAAATTCAATCTTTTCTCTTTCTATCCATGCTATAATAAAAAAAGAGGTGTTATGATGACAGAATTTATCGAAATTATAAAATATATCTTTTTAGGTATTATCCAAGGTGTTACAGAGATTTTCCCAGTATCAAGTAGTGGGCACTTATCTATTTTTTCAAAAATTTTCAATGTAGATACAAACAATCTTACTATTTTTCTTATGATTACCAATGCAGGTTCTTTCTTAGCTCTACTTTGGTATTATAAAAAAGATGTTTTAGGTTTAATTAGTGGTTCTTGGAACTTTATATTTAAGAAAAAAAGTAGAAATGAAGAACAAAAAATTAATGATAAAAGCGAATTTAATTATGTTTTAAAACTAATCTTAGCAGCTATCCCAATTGGAATTACAGGTCTTTTATTAAAAGATCACTTGCCTAACAATTTATTATCTACTGGTATAGCATTACTAGTTACTAGTATCTTATTATTTACTATTTATTCTTTAAGAAATAGATCCTATACTAATAATGTCACTTTTAAAAATGCCGCAATCATTGGTTTATTCCAGGCGTTTGCAGTATTTCCTGGTTTATCAAGAAGTGGAATTACTATTGTCGGTGGTCAAGCTCAAAAAATAAATTTAAAAGATACTTTAAGATTTTCATTTTTATGTTATTTACTCATATCAGTTCCAGTTACTTTATTAGGTATTTATGATATGTTTCATACAAATGAACCTATTCACATTCTTGGTTATTCTCTTGCTTTTGTATTTAGTTTTTTAGGATCATTATTCACAGTTAAATTAATGAATAAATATGTAAAAGTTAAAAACTTAATTTATTTTTCAATTTACTGTTTAATTATCGGTGTGACTTCAATTATATTATTTGTTATTTAATAAACATTGAGTCTCCAAAACTAAAAAATCTATATTCATGGTCTATAGCATTGCTATAGGCTTTTTTTATATACTCTTTTGTAGCAAAAGCACTTATTAACATCATTAAAGTTGATTTAGGTAAATGAAAATTAGTAATCAGTTGATTAACAACTTTAAATTTATAGCCTGGATAAATAAATATTTTAGTGTCAAATTTTCCAGCATGAAATTTGCCATCAAAATTACTTTCAAGTGTTCTAACGGAAGTTGTTCCTACCGCAACAATTGTTTTTTTATTTAAAACTGCTTGGTTCAATTTTTCTGTAACTTCTTCTGTTAAAATATAGGTTTCTTCATGCATATGGTGCTCCAAAACATTTTCTACTGATACCGGTCTAAATGTTCCAAGTCCCACATGTAGTGTTACTGGGATAATTTCTATCCCTTTTTGTTTAATTTTTTCTAGCAATTCTTTTGTGAAATGCAGTCCCGCTGTAGGGGCTGCTGAACTTCCTAAAACGTCTGCATATACTGTTTGATATCTTGATTGATCGTCTAGCTTTTCAACAATATATGGTGGTAATGGCATAGTTCCTAATTTTTCTAATACTTCAATTAAAATACCTTTATAGTGTAATTTGAAATGTCTAATTCCATCTTCTTTTACATCTATACATTCTAATTCTAATAATCCATCACCGAATGTTACTAATGTCCCAACTTTTACTCTTTTAGCCGGTTTAGTTAAAGCTTCCCACACATCTTTTTCTAATTCTTTTAATAATAAGACTTCGATTGCTGCATGAGTATCTTTTTTTATTCCAAGAAGTCTTGCCGGTAAAACTTTCGTATCATTAATCACTAAACAACTATTTTCATCAAGATAGTCAATAATGTCATAGAAATGTTTATGCTCAATGGTTTCATCTTTTCTATTTAAGACCATCAGTCTTGAATTATCTCTTTTTTCACTTGGGTGTTGTGCAATTAAATGCTCTGGTAAATTGAAATCAAAATCGTTTGTATTCATTATTCTAACATTCCTTCATAATATTTAATTCCTAGTAAATCATAGGCTAGTTTAGTTGCAACCCTACCTCTTGGCGTTCTTATAATGTAGCCTTCTTGTAAAAGATATGGTTCATAAACATCTTCAATGGTACCTACTTCTTCACCAATGGTTGCTGCTAGGGATTCTAATCCCACAGGTCCACCTTTGAATCTCTCAACAATTCCTTTTAAATAAAGGTAATCACTTTCATCTAAGCCATTCCTATCAATTCCTAATTTAGTTAATGCTAATTTAGTAATCTCTTCATTAACAAATCCATCGGTCATAATTTCTGCAAAATCTCTCACTCTTCTAAAAAGTCTGTTTGCGATTCTTGGTGTTCCCCTAGATCTTCTTGCAAGTTCTTTAACCGCTAATGCATCAATTTTGTTCTGATAAACATCCGCAGTTCTAGAAACTATTTGTTCTAATTCTTCTTGTTTATAATAAGTTAAGCGCATCACTGCGCCAAATCTATCTCTTAACGGTGCTGATAAATCTCCGAACCTTGTGGTTGCTCCAATAAGTGTAAATGGTGGTAATTCAATTCGAATTGATCTTGATTCTGTATCTTTTCCAATAATAATATCAATTACATAATCTTCCATAGCAGAATATAGCACTTCTTCTACATATCTTGGTAAACGATGGATTTCATCAATGAATAAAACATCTCCAGGTTGTAAAGAACTTAATAAAGCAGCTAAATCTCCACTTCTTTCAATCGCTGGACCTGATGTTATTTTTATATTAACTCCCATCTCATTTGCAATAATTTGAGCAAGCGTGGTTTTTCCTAGACCTGGTGCCCCATATAATAAAATATGATCCAATGATTCTTCTCTTTTCAAAGCAGCTTTTACATAGATAGAAAGCATTTCTTTTAAGTCTGATTGTCCTATATATTGTGAGAGCATCTGAGGTCTTAGAGTTTGTTCCTCATCTTCTTTTAATGCCATGTTTGTCAATAAATTATTATCTTTCATTGATATCAATCCTTTGATTATTATAACTCATAAAAATCAACTCTTTTCTGTTATTTTAAAAGCCAAACGAGTGCTTCTTTAACGGCTAATTCTATTTTTTGGTCTAGATTGATATGTTTAATTGCTTTAGCAATTTCAACTTTGCTATATCCTAGCGCCAATAAAGCTTCTGAAACATCTTTTCCTATATCAGGTATAAGTTTATTTTCATTCACTACAATTAATTTTCCTTTTAAATCAAGAATGATTTGTTGAGCTGATTTATTTCCAATACCAGGAAATTTTGTTAAGTATTTAACATCACCATTTTCAATAGCATTTAATACATCATTACTATTGGATGCCGCAACAATCGATAAAGCACTTTTAGGTCCAATCCCTGAAACACTTAGAAGTTTTTTAAATAAATCAAGCGTCTCTGTATCTTTAAATCCATAGAGTAAAAAGATGTCTTCTCTGACATGTAGATAAGTAAAAACTACTACTTCATCATCGATTTCATAATCATAAGGTGATGGGCTAATAATTTGATAGCCAATTCCGTTATTCTCAACAATAATATATTCTGCTACAATCTTTGTTATTTTCCCTTTTATATATCCGTACATAAGAACACCTCTTTTCAGTCATTATTTATTATAACATTTTTTATCATATTTTACTTATTAGAGTTATGCTATAATAACACTAGGAAGTGATTATATGAGCAATTATTTTTCAGAAACAGATATCTTAAATAAAATAAATGGCTTAAAAGGATTAAGTGATACATCTTTAAAAGATTTAACAGAGATTGTAACTCTTATTTTTTCAAATTTAAACGCTAATATAAATAATACTAATTTCCAAAAATTAGATTTTTTAAGCACTTCTTTACTAGATAAAAACTCTTTAAAGTCTGAATTTCAAAAACCACAAGATTTATCTAATAACATTATTAATTCTTTAAAAGAAGACTTAGATACTTTGCGATTAAATCGACAAAAAAACCTTATTTCTATTAATCAAAATTATTAGAAAAAAGAAATGCTTTTATTAAACAAAAAGAAAGTTTACCGGAAAATATCATATTACTGAAAGAGAAACACTTCTCATTAAGCAAAAAAATTAGATTTTTTGCAAAAAGAACTTTATGAGCACCAAACCTTACTCAAGCAAAAAATTAGCATTCTAGAACAAGCCTACCAAGAAAAAATGACAACCCTTAAAAAAACTTATGATACTACTTCTAAAAAGCTAGACAGTTCTTTACAAAAGGAAATGGCTGAATTTAGTAAAAAAGAAGCTATCTTACTTGAAAAAAGTAATATTGCTAAACAACAAAGTGATGAAAATTACCTTTCCATCAAGCAAACTTACAACCAAGCTAGTATCAGTTTTAACAAGAAATTAAATGAATTAAAAGTATTATCGCAAAATACAATTTCTAATTTGGAGACAAACTATTTATCTAAACTATCAAATTTTGAAATGAAAGAAAAAAAATATCTGGATGGTCAAGCAACAACCCTCAATCAAGCTAATTTGGAGTATCAAAACAAATTAGATAAACATAATAATTTATTTGATGAACTCAAACGAGACTATGAAACGGCTGTTCAAAAGATTGACTTTGAGTACCACAATGCTATTTCTATCTTAAATAGTTCTATGTCTTCTTATAGAGAACGAGTTTCAGAAGAAATTAAGATCTACCAGAAAGAAAAGGGCACAGATACTTCACTAAACAGAAAAATAAAAGAATTAAATCGTGATATTAATAGATTTATTTTAAAAACAAATAAGGCAATTGAACAAAAGAAAATTTCTTATCAAAAAAAAGCTTATCTAAATGAGCTAGATTATCTTAAAAAATTATCATCATGGAGAATAGAACACGCAACATTAGACTTAGAGCATAAACAAAGCTTGCTAGTTTTAGAAAATGAAAAAACACTATTTTTTCAAAGAATGAATCTAGAAAAACTTTACCTCAAAAATTTGTATCAAAAAAATAAAGTTTTAAATGAATTGGATCATTTAAATATGATAGCACCTTTAGAAGTCCAATTGAAAAGATCTTTAGATATTCAAAATAGAGAATTAGCTATACTATCTAACGATACAACTTATATTAACTTAAGTATTCAAGCTGACTTAGATACTCTTTCTAGTAATAGAGATTATAAGGTAAATGCAATTGAATATCAAAAAACAGTTACTTCTCTTAAAAGAAGTTTTGAAGAAAAAAAGGCTATTTTAACTTTTCAATTAGATATTGAAAAAGTGAAAAGAGAATTTGATTTTAATAAAGATAACTTAGATTTTATTAAAGAATCTTATAATATTGATTATGCGACAACCATGCTTAATACAGAACACAGTATTAACCTTAAACGCTTTGAATTAAACCATGATCAAGACATTGTAAATGCGACTTATCAAATTACCTCTCTTAAAGAAAAAGAGTTATACTCACAGTTCACAATATTGACAAATATAGGTATACTAATTGCTAATGAGACCAAAAAAACGTATGAGACTATTTCTAGTTTAGAAACATTTACTACAAATAAGAATATTTTGACTCATAATGTTACTTTTGAGGCAACCACTTTATTTAAAAATATTCATAATAGTATTAATAATTTGAATTCATTTTTAACTCAAATTTTGACTTATGAAGTTTTAAATAAAGATAACAGTGATTCTTTATATGCTATTTTCTCTAATCTTGAGTCACAAATAATAAATTCTCAGAAAATAGTGACAGAAACTAATAAAAAAAATCTATCACTTCTTTTTAGTTATATCATTAATAATTTTCTTAAAGCTTTATATCAATTATACTATGATAAAACGAAAAGTTTTTATACGTATAAAAACAATACTATATCATCTGAAATGACTTTAGTTGAAAGAGAAATTAATTTATTAGAATCTGCTATTGTAGAGAAACAAAAAACAATTAACTCAAATTCAAAAGAACATTTGGATATCAATACATTAACTCTTATTAATGCATTGCGGAGACATATTAAAGCGGATGAAAAACAATTATCTATATTGAGAAATAAAATACAAGCCTATAAAAAAAGGGAATTAAAGAACTCAGAAGAATTTAAAAAAGCAATTATTTTATTAAAAAAAGAGCATTTGACCTATATAAAAAAGATGAATCACTTAGAAAAAATATTGTGTTATACAATTGATGACTCATTAAGAATAAGTAATGAGTACTACAAATCTATTTTAGTACTATTGACAAAAGAGCATGCATCTTTGAATATACAAAATTTGATTTTAAAATCAACTACTTCTTTTAAAGTAATTAATTCTTATATTCAAAAAATCGAAAAAATCATTCAGTCTATTAACTCAGAGTTTGAAAAGAATACCATAAAACGAAATAAAAACATCCAATTTTCTTTACTTAATTTAGAAGATTCTTTTAATAAAAATGAACAACGTCTTAATAGTTTTAACTCTATTTTTGAAAAAAAATATACCCTTCATATTTATAAAAAAACTTCTGAGCTAGATTTAATTAAAAAAATTAAGCATACTGAGCTTATTCAAACATATGAGAAAAACCTATCTAATTTAAATAAGAATAAATTGTCTAATCAAAATAAAATTGCAAACAATTCTAATCAATTTAAATTAGATACTTCATATATTGAACAAAACTTGGCAGCTGCATTAAAAAAATTAGACCAGGAACATGAAAATGAATTATTACTTTTAAATACTAATTTAAAAGATGAACAAATAAAGTTAACTACTTTAGCTGAGAAAAGAGAAAAAGATTTGAAAGATACTTTTATTTCTCTTGAAGGAAAAAATAATTCAACTATTCATCGTTTTAACTTAAACAATAGACGCTCCATTAAAAACTTAAAACACACTCAATTATCCTATAAGAAACAAATGGATAAAATTAAAAACTCTATCGAAGATCTAAAAACTTCTTTAAAAACTGACTATAGAAAGTTAAAACATATTAACCACAAACAGTTATTACTGCTTAAATCATCTTATATGAAAAAAATGATTATTAGTAAAAAAGAAGTGATTCATGGTTCTAAAAAAGAAGTGCAAGATTTAAATAAAAGCTATAAGTTTAAGCATAAAACATTAAAATAAAAAACTCTATCTAAGTGAAATTATTCAAAAAGTCACTTTACATAGAGTTTTTTTATGTTTAATTAGTCAAAAAATTCAAATTCATATTCTAAAATTCTAACAATGTCTCCATTTTTAGCCCCCATTTGTCTTAGAGCTTCATCAACACCTATTCCTTTTAGTTGATGTGAAAACCTTCTAACTGAATCTTCATTAACAAAGTTTGTACGGTAGAATAATCTCTCAGCAACTTCTCCTGATAAGACATAAACTCCTTCCTCATCTTTGTTAATTTCAAATGGTACTATTTCTTCTTCTAATTGATAAACAACTTCTTTTTTAACTGGTTCAACAATAGGATTTTCATGTAGTGTCTTTAATATTTCATACTTAAGTGTTTCTAAATTTTGTTTAGTTAAAGCTGAAATAGGTAACACTACTTGATTTGGTAATTTTTCTTTTAATGCTTCATATTTTTGTTCTGCATCTTCTAAATCCATTTTATTAGTTACAACAATTTGTGGGCGTTCTATAATTTTTTCGTTATATTCACGCAGTTCTTGATTAATTGCTAGATAATCTTGATAAGGATCTTCACTATCCATACTAATCAAATGAACAAGTACTCTACATCTTTCAATATGTCTTAAAAACTGTATACCTAATCCTTGTCCTAAGTGAGCATTTTCAATAAGACCTGGTAAGTCAGCAACCACAAAACTTTCCTCTCCTACATATACCATCCCTAAGTTTGGTACAAGTGTAGTAAATGGATAATCAGCGATTTTAGGCTTAGCATTAGAAATAACAGATATAAGTGTTGACTTTCCAACACTTGGATATCCAATTAATCCAACATCAGCTAAAACCTTAAGCTCTAATCTTACTTTTAGTTTTTCTCCCATATCCCCATTTTCAGCATAAGCAGGTGCAGGATCTTTTTGACTAGCAAAGGCTTGATTTCCTTTTCCGCCTCTACCACCTTTAGCGACAATTAATTCTTCTCCGTGTTTTAACACTTCTCCGATAAATCTACCATCAAGTGTATAAACAACTGTCCCTAATGGAACTTTAACATATTTGTGCGTAGCATTAGCACCATGCATTGATTTGCTTGAACCATTAACTCCTGGTTCAGCCTTTATATGTCTATTATATTTAAGTTTTAATAATGTATTCTCGCCTTCTTCACCAATAAAGATAACATGACCACCATTACCACCATTGCCACCTGAAGGTCCACCAAATTCTACGTATTTTTCTCTTCTAAAAGACGCCATTCCGTTTCCACCTTTACCGGCAGTAACTTCGACTACGACCTCATCAATAAAGTCCATAATAACGCCTCCTTCCTTTTCTGATTTATTTTACCATAAAAAAAGGATAATTTTTTAAATTATCCTTCGTACACTGATACTTGTTTACGATCGCGGCCTTTTCTTTCGAATTTAACTACTCCGCTTACTTTTGCAAATAATGTGTCATCTCCACCGATACCAACATTATTACCTGGATGAATTTTAGTTCCTCTTTGACGGTAAATAATTGAACCAGCAGTAGCATATTGTCCATCTGACAATTTAGCGCCTAATCTTTTTGAATGTGAGTCACGACCATTTCTAGTTGACCCAACACCTTTTTTAGATGCGAATAACTGTATATTAAGTTTTAACATGTGTTATCCCTCCTTTTTCTGGTTTTTAATATATTTTTTATAATCTGTTTTTAGTTGTTCGAATGTATATTCTAAATTTTTAAGCAAACCTTCAACGATTTTATCGTTTTCTTTTACTATTAAATTAAAATATCCTTCTTTTAAATCTACTTCAATATTCTTTATTGATCCTAGAAATTCAATTCCATTAACCGTTAGAATAATTGCTGTAGAGACTGATGCACATACAATATCTGAACCTGACTCTGAATAATCAGCATGTCCTGTTACTTTAATTTCTTGTATCTGATCATTATGTTTTTTGATACTATACTTAATCATAAATTAAGCAATAATTTTTTCTATAACAAGTTTAGTATAAGCTTGTCTATGACCTTGTTTACGACGGTAGTTTTTTCTTCTCTTATATTTGAAGACGATAATTTTTTTACCTCTACCTTGTTTCATAACTTTAGCCACTACTTTAGCACCATCTACTAGTGGTTGACCAAGAACTGTAGTTTCTCCACCTAGTGCTAAAACTTCTGTAAATTCGTATGTATCATTTTCATTAACATCCAGTTTTTCAACGTAGATTTCTTGACCTTCAACAACACGAACTTGTTTCCCACCAGTTTTAATTACTGCAAACATGTTGTTACCTCCTTTTATTTTTATTAAGACACACTATTAAGGTAATCTATGCAAGATAAATTTTTATAACCTTTTCTATGTGGTACAACGTTAACATTATACACTTTTTTGTAAATGTTGTCAAATATTTTTTAAAGATATCTATAATTTACTTTTAAATTTTAAAAAATCAATTATCCTGAAAATTTAATTATAGCTTTCACTTATTCTTTATCTATATTTTCATCAGATGTTTTATCCTTTTTGCCACCAAAGTTAAATAATCCAAATAATTTTTTAGGGAATAATATGATGCCTTCTGCTATTACTCCAGGTAACAATTTAGCAGCTTCAATTAATGCACCTCTTCTAATTGTCTCTTTTGTTATCTCTTGGGCATCTGAAAATAAATATTTTCTTGTCACTATGCCTATTCTTAGGGTTAAGAGTGCGTTTGATATTCCTTGAGTTACTGAGGATAAAACTGGTTTAATTAGAGGTATTTCCCCCAGCGTATTCATTGTACTTTGTGGTAGTATATCTTGAATATCTATATTCTCAAGTCCTTCAGCAATCAGTGCAGTTGTAAATACATTGATTGTAAGTTTAGCTAAATTCTTATAAGAAGGTCTAAAGCCACAAACTAATACAATTTCTTTAATCATTCTTAAATTAACAACAATCACTGTAAAGAAATCTAATCTTCCATTTTGACTGATTGCGGTTGAAATCATTACCGTTTTTGCATGATTCTTTACAATCCTATTAATTCTTTTTTTAATATAATGATTATATGTGTGGTTTAGGACTTCTCTTAATTCATCTTTATTATCCATGGCTTTTCTAATAGATTCTTTGCTTGCCTCTGGTATATCTTCTTGTTCTAAAAGTCTTTTAGCAACCTTTTTATATATTCTAAACCCTCTTCTACTTGTCTTATCTAAGGTTGTTTCTACCGAAAAAGATGGAGAAAAAAGAACTATATGAACCGGTCTAATAATAAGTAAGTACGTTAATATAAATGCAATACCATAAAATGCATATGCTATATATGCATGTATTTTACTTAATCGCTCCCCAACGGATAAAACACTACTGATTAATATCAGTAAAAATAATATCACGACACCGATTGCTATAGCATACCAAAACTTTCTAGCCGTTTTTTCTTTTTTCATTTCTTCCCTCTTTTCATAAAAATTTCATATTTTTTTATAAGAATACATAAATAATACCAGGATTTCCATAATCACTATCTTTTTTAATATACTGTTCATAAATTAATTTAGATTCAAAATAAATTGATTTTTGGTCTAATAATTTAAACTTTACATCTGCCGGAAAGTATCCTTTAATTTTACCATTTTCCATACTTTTTTTGAGTACCGTTAAAACTTTTTGTCGTGATTTTGATACTCCTGTGCTTTTGCCATACCCAGTTAAAATTTTAAAATGCTTTGTTTCTTTTTTAAAAATCTTAAGTAATTCTTCTTCAATATTAATGACTCTTGTTTCACCATGAAATTCTAAATAAGTTTTCACCTAATCTCCCCTATGTGTTTTTTATAAAATACTTTTTCTTTTCTAGAATACTATAATATTCGTTTTTACCAATTATTAAATGATCAACCAAACTAATATTTAAAAGTTCAGATGCTAAAACTAAATTTTTAGTTGATTCTATATCTGCCCTTGAAGGATCTGAATTACCACTTGGATGGTTGTGTAAACATATAATTGCAACCGAGTTTAATCTAATTGCTTGTTTAAATATTTCTCTTGGATGAATCACTGTTTGATTAATTGTGCCAATAAAAACTGTTTGTTTCTGTATAATTTCACTTTTACTATTAAGATAAATAACCATAAAGTGTTCTTGTTCCTTATTACTTAAATCATAGGAAACTAGTTTGTATACATCTTCTAAATGATTGAGCTTATGTTTATGTTCATTTCCAATATAACTGAGTCTTCTTCCAAGTTCTACTGCCGCAATTATTTTTGAAGCTTTTGCTTTTTTTATACCTTTAATTGTTAAGAGCTCTTCATAAGTTAAGTTTTTGAGTTCATCTAAACTAAGTAGTTTTTCTAGTATTTGTTTAGATAAATCAAATACATTAGTTTCTTTTGTTCCTGTTGATAGTAGTATAGCAATCAACTCTTCTGTTTTTAAAGCAGATGCCCCTAATTTTTCTAATCTTTCACGTGGCATATCACTGATCATCATATCACCTTTTCTCATATTATTATGATAGTGTGATCTAATTGTTTTTCTTTTATAATTCTAGTATTTTTTTTATTCTATCTGCTAGTGCTAAAAACATCTTAGCGTTCATATGATTATTCTCATATATTTTATCACTATTTTCTTGCATCGGTAGTTGTATTAATAACTCTGTTTCTAGTTTTTCAGCAACTTTCTTGCCACCACCTTCGCCTAATAAATAATGATACTTTTTATGTTCTGCATCATAAAAATAACTCATATTTTCAATTACACCAATAATATCATGATTCATTTCTTGTGCTGCTAGTCCAGCTTTAATCGCAACATGTGAAGCACTTAGTGATGGAGTTGTAACAATAATCATCTTAGATGTTGGAACGTATTCTTTTATGTCTAGTGCAATATCACCTGTTCCAGGAGGTAGGTCTATTAATATCAATTTGGTTTCATTTTCCCAGGCAACTTCATTAAAATAATGAGTTAATAATTTACCTAGCATTGGCCCTCTCCATAATACTGGTTTATCTTCTGGCATAAAAAATTCTGTAGAAACTACTTGTACACCCTCTTTATTAGCAGGTATTATCTTATCATCATCTGTGACATCTAGTGGACTAATAGGCAATGAAAATAAGTAAGGTATTGTTGCTCCATAGACATCTGCATCAATAACCCCTGTTTTAATTCCTAATCTATTAAAAGCAACCGCTAAGTTCGCTGTTACATTTGACTTTCCTACCCCACCTTTACCTGAGGCAATCCCTATATAAATATACTTTTCTTCCTTTATTAGAGCCTTTCTATCACTATCAATAACTTCTATTTTAACCCCTTTATAACTAAATGTTATTTTAACTAATTTAGCTATTTCTAATTTGACTTGTTCTTGATCTTTTGTTTTATTGCCTAATGCAATTTTAATATCTACAATATCATTTTCAATATTAAATATCTTAATAGAGTCAAGTTCTGCTAAGTTTTTATCGTAATAAGGATCAATAATTAAGCCTAGTGCATTATATAATTTTTTTTCACTCATTCTAACACCTCAATATCTATTAATAGTATAACATAAAAATAAGGTGTAGCTTAATCGCTACACCTTAAATACTTATTTTTTAACTTTCATTGTTCTTGAACTTTTGATAATTTTTTTGATACGTTTAAATAGTTTACCATCATCATAGCTTAAGATAGAAGCTTTATATATTGGCGCTAAAATATAAGTAACTAAAATGACTGTAACAATTAGAATAATGATACTTATCACAACATCTACTATTCCTATTGTCCCGGAAAAATATGCTCCTGGTGCTGTTAGTGCTGAGGTAAATGGAATATATGCAAGTATCTTAGTTAGAATAGGTAAATTAATAGAATTAGCTGCTATAGAAACAAAGTATCCTATCATAAGAATCATCATGATTGGTGATTGTACTTGTTGATAATCTTCTTGATTCACCGCTACAGATGCTAAGAATGCTCCAAATATTAAGTATAGTAAGGTTCCTAATAACGCAAATAGAATTGTAAGTAAAATAGTTACCGCGATCATTTGAGTTTTATCACCTAAGATTTGTCCCCAAGATATTCCAGAATTTGTGGCATTGCCTATAAGTGAATTAATTAAAATACCTAGCATTGAGAAAGATAAAATAATTAATAGTTGTATTGCTAAAAATGATATTGTAGAGGCAATTTTTGAATAAAAGTGAGTTTTAGGTGGAACACTTGCGATAATAACTTCAATTGCTTTAGTAGATTTTTCTTCTATAATGTCTGTCCCAATAAATTGGATTCCCATAATTACTAAGATAAACATTGGTACAATAAGTATACTAGATACGGCGCTACCAACTACTTTTTCTATTTCTTTTTTACTTTGATTTTCATTTTCTATCGGTATAACTGTTGTATTTTCGATTTTATCGTAACTAGTGTTTGTTTCTTTCTGATAAATAATGCGGTTTAATTCAACCAATGAAGTTTGTAAAACTGAAGATAGTTGAGTATTGGCATTATAATCATAGTAATTAATTGAATATTTGTCGTTTGTCTTAACAAAGACTACTAGTACGCTTTTTTCATATTTTTCATCAGCGTAATATTGATTAGCATCAAAAGTAGCTTTTTTGGTTTCAACTTTCCAAACAAATTGATTTTTTTCAGTTTGTTCTTTGGCATGTTTGATAATTTCATCAAAATATTCTTGATCTGCTTCATTAATATGATAATAGACTTCTCCAGTCACTTCATTTGAAACAGGCTCTGTATTATTATTTGCTAAATTGATAAATGATGGGACAAGTGTTAACGCTAGAATCAGCACACCTATTATTATATTTGAAATTAAAAATGATTTAGTTAGTATTCTTTTTTTAAGTCCATACATAAATAAATACTTAAATTTCTTCATATGAATTACCTACTTTCGCAATAAATATTTCAGCTAATGATGCTTCTTCTACAATAAACTTAGTTACATTTTTACATGTTGCTACATAGTCAAATACACTTTGGGTATATTCAAAGCCTTCAATTTTTACAATATACTCATTTGAGTTTGAGACAACATCATAAACGCCTTTAATCTTAAGCAGTTTAGAAACATCAACATCTCCTACAACTTTAATATTGTGTTTTTTATATTCTTTTTTAATATTCTTTATTTGACCTTCTAAAATAGGTTTACCTTTTTGTAGGACAAGTAATTGTTCACAAAATGACTCGACATGATCAATTTGATGAGATGAAAAGATAATGGTTGCGCCTTTATCTTTAAATTCTTTAATGACTTCTACAAATTGTTCCACATTAATAACATCTAATCCACTGAAAGGTTCATCTAATACTAAAAGGGTAGGTTCATTGATAAGGGCTGAAATAAATTGTATTTTTTGTTGATTACCTTTTGATAATTCTTTAATTTTTTTATCTTTATATTTGGCAATTCCAAATCTATTTAACCACATATCAAGTCTTTTTAAAATATCTTCTTTCGAAACATTTTTAAGTTGTCCATAATAAAGCATTAAGTTTTTAACAGTCATCTTTGTAAGTAATGAACGTTCTTCAATCATATATCCTATTTTATCAACTGTTTCATAACTTACATATTTGTCATCATATTTAACATATCCTTCAGTTGGTTGTAAAAGCCCCATAATCATTCTGAAAGTTGTGGTTTTACCAGCACCATTGGCTCCTAAAAGACCAAATATTTCGCCTTTTTTTACACTGAAGCTTAGTCCATCGACTGCGGTAAAATCACCATACATGAGTTTTGCATTAACTACTTCTAGCATACTATTCCTTCTTTCTTTATTTTCTTATAAGTTCATTATACTACATTAATTTAAGTTTTCAATTACTTTTTATTATTTAAAATTATTTTCTATTATAAAAAATAAAAAGATCTTAATTAAAAGATCTTTCCACTATATTTTATTTATCTTTTTTCGTTAATTTCTTTTTCTAATAACTGAACAAATTCATCAATAGACACGTTTATTTGTTCTGTACTTCCATATTTTCTATAAGTTACACTATGGTTTTCAACTTCATTATCTCCAACAACTAATTGATAAGGTATTTTTAGGCTTTGTGCTTCTCTAATCTTATAACCAAGTTTTTCATCTCTAACGTCTACTTCAACACGAACTTTGGATTTAGCTAATCTTTGTTGTAATTCTTTAGCAAATTCTGTGTGTGCTTGTAAGGATACTGGTATCAACTTAACTTGAACTGGAGCTAACCATAATGGGAATGCGCCTTTGTATTCTTCTAATAAATAGGCAACAAATCTTTCCATTGTTGATACCACACCACGGTGAATAACAACTGGTCTATGATCATTTTTACCATCTTCACCAACATAAGTTAAGTCAAATTTTTGAGGGAGTAAAAAATCTATTTGAGCAGTTGATAATGTTTCTTCATTACCTAAAGCAGTCTTAACTTGAACATCTAGTTTAGGACCATAGAATGCCGCTTCTCCGATTGCTTCTGTGTAAGGTACTCCTAATTCATCCATTGTTTCTTTTAAGACACTTTCAGCTTTTTCCCACATTTCATCATCTGGGAAATATTTTTCAGTATCTAGTGGATCTCTATAGCTTAATCTAAAACGATAATCTTTAATATTAAAATCATTATATGCTTCTAAGATTAAACTTACTGTTCTTTTAAACTCTTCTTTTATTTGATCAGGTCTAACAAAAATATGTGAATCATTTAAAGTCATTTCACGTACTCTTTGTAATCCAGATAAAGCTCCTGATTTTTCATATCTGTGCATCATACCAAGTTCGGCAATTCTAATTGGTAATTCTCTATAACTGTGTAAATCTTTTTTATAAATCATCATATGGTGTGGACAGTTCATTGGTCTTAAGACTAGTTGTTCACCATCTCCTAAGTCCATTGGAGGGAACATGTTTTCTTTATAGTGATCCCAGTGTCCAGATGTTTTATAAAACTCAACATTTGCCATAATTGGTGTATAAACATGTAAATAGTCTAATTCTATTTCTTTATCAGTAATATATCTTTCAATGATTCTTCTAACAGTCGCACCTTTTGGTAACCAGAATGGTAGACCAGAACCAACTTCTTTTTGAACCATGAAGATATCTAATTCTTTCCCTAATTTTCTGTGGTCACGTTCTTTTCTTTCTTCTAATAAAACTAGATGTGCATCTAAGTCTTTTTTAGAATAAAATGAAGTTCCATAGATACGAGTTAATTGTTTATTTTTAACATCCCCACGCCAGTAAGCACCAGCTAAGTTTAATATTTTAAAATGCTTAATTAACTTAGTATTTAATAAATGACCACCACGACATAAGTCAACAAATTCTTTTTGTCTGTAAACACTTAATTGATCGTTTTTATAATCTTCAATAATTTGTAATTTATAGATGTCATCTTTAAATATTTCTCTGGCTTGTTCATATGTGACATTTTCTCTTACGATATCTATGTTTTCAGCAGCTATTTCATGCATTAGTTTTTCTATTTTTGGTAATTCTTCATCTGAAAATTTATCATCACCAAAATCAACATCATAGTAAAAACCTTCTTTGATATATGGTCCAACACCAAACATTGCGTGTGGATGAAGTCTTTTAATTGCTTGAGCCATTAAATGTGCTGTACTATGATTAATAATATCTAAACTTCTTTTATCTGATTCTGTTAATAATTCTAATGATCCATCTTCATTAAGTGGTAAGTTCAATTCTATATAGTGTTCGTTAAAAACAGCTGCTAAAACTTTTTTAGCTAGACTAATAGAGATAGACTGTGCAACTTCTAAAGCTGTAATGCCTTTGTTAAATTCTTTTATACTTCCATCAGGAAATGTAATTTTGATCATTTTCTATTCTCCTTTTTTGCATAAAAAAATCCTTAGATATAAAATATCTAAGGACGAAATGATTATTATTCGCGGTACCACCTTAGTTCTGGATAAATCCAGCCCTCAAATTCCTATAACGGGGAAACCGGGTAGCCTTTCGGTACCAACTCCAAGGTAGTAATTAATCTTATATCGTAGCTTTCACCCTTCTACGTCGCTTTTTTTAAGATAATCGTGTCCTTTTCTCTGTTGTTGGTTTAATTATAGCACAATTTAGTTTACTGTCAATAACTATAAATCTTTTGGTTCTAAATTTTCATTAACTGAATTACCAATTGCACTAGCACCTGCAAAGATTAAGTTAAGGGCAATAAACATTGAGATAACTCTTGTTTCTGCAGCTGGTGTGAAGAATAAGTTAATACTAAATACTAATAATAGTAAGTTGAAAACAATTAATAGTATACCTATAATTAAATTGTGTTTTCTAATATTTTGAATATGATTTACTAACGAAGTAGCCGACATTACAATAAATGAAATACCAAAGAAGATATATGTATAAACAACAACTGTTACTTTTGTTAATCCCATATTATAAAGTGAGACAAAACCAAGTGTTGTTAATAAAATACCTAAAATTAAGTGGGTAGACTTTTTATCTTTGTCTGCTTTAAATATTAAAGCTATTTGTAAAATACCATAAAAAAGTATTGAGTAAACTGTCATATATGAAACAACTTCTAAGGTGAATATTCTGCTAAATAGTGATAATATACCCATAATTAAAAGCGCAATCCCACTGATAAATTCTAAAACTCTGTTTAAATTTAACTTGTTCATATTATCCTCCTGATAAAATGTTATACTTAAATTTAACACTTTTAATGAAATTTTTCAAACAAAATACTTCATAAATCTGTTTTAAACGTTACCAAAATCACATGCAATTGTTAAATCAACCACTCTTCTGATAAGTCTAGCTGATTTTACTTTTGCGTCTGGATTCTTAGTTTGCGCTAAAGTGTCTACTAATTGCTTTGGCGTTAGATTTGTTGTTATAAAAACAGGAAGGTGTGCAGATAGTCTATAATGTAGAATAGGAAATAATATTTCATCTCTAAACCAATCAGATACATTCTCCCCACCTAAATCATCTAATATTAAGCAGTCACATTGTTTAAGTTGGTTAATTCTTTTTTCTAATATACCATTTTGCATATCATTTTTAATACTTCTAACTAAATCTGGCATAAAGATGAATAGTACATTAAGATTATTTTTGGTTAGCTCTTTAGCCATGGCAGAAAGAAGGTAACTTTTACCTGTTCCGTAAGGACCATATAAATATAGCCCTTTATCAACTTTAGGATATTCACTTATAAATTTTTTAACATGTTCTAACGCTTTTTCTTTGTTAGGGGTATCAGTTCTAAATTCATCTAAATAGGCATCTTGAATGAAGACATCTCCTTCAAATATTTCTTGTTGTCTATTAAGATAATCTTTAATTTGAGCTTCTTTTTTTTCTTTAGTCGGTACTAAAACAATATGAATATGAGGTTTTGTTTTTAATACTTCTTTGTATCCATTTTTAAGATTATTTTTATTTTCTAAGTATTGATAAACAGTAATTAGATCTGTGTCTGATAGTTCTAAATCTCTAGTTTCTGGGTTATTTTTTACTATTTGTCTTATTTCTTCTAATTTCATATTAGTTTGTCCCCCATTTATCAAGTTCTTTTAGATAGTCATCTAACCATTCTGGATCTTTTGATTTTTTATTATGAGTTTTAGATTTTTCCAATGTTTCTTTTTCAGTAATTAAATTATAGGCAGCTTCAGTTGTTATAATTCCTTTAGTAGACCATGTTTCAAGTACTTTTTCTAAATAATTAATATTAGGTAAAATGCCATCTTTATATTTTAAAATATGTATAAGAAGAACATTAATAACACCTAATTCTACTTGATTTCGTTCCATAAGTTGCATAACAGTATCGCTTGCTACTGCTTGATAATTATTTTTACAGTAATTTTTAATAATTCTTTGTGGTGTTGCTTTTTTCAAATATTCAATCATTTCAACTGTTGAATCATCTATTTTCTTATCTATAATTGTTTGTGAATGATTAGAGATTTGATCATAATAATTTTTTGCTTTAAGGTTCAACTGAGTTAAGACAACATCACCATTTGGAGTTGCTGCTTGTATATATATTTCTGACATTTCTCTTTCATCAATTTGATAGACAAAACTTAATTTATTAATGTACTCAACTGTTTTCCAATTGACAAGAATTGGTTTTTTCAATCTTTCCGGAAGTAATTCAGTAAATTTTTCATAATCAAAGTTACTTTCAAAAGATACTCCGCCATTATTTCTTCTGCCAATGTAACTACTATTATCTTTGATATTAATTGGTTTAAACTCATATAAATCATCAAATTGTTTCGTTACATTTTTAAATTGACTAAAATCTTCTTTTTCTAATTCAAATTGTCTCGTTAGATTTAAATACATATTTTCGCCAATTTCACATAATAAGAATTGTCCAAATATAGTATCTGATAAAAACTGTTTAGCTGATAAAGGATTTTTTAATACATAAATATGTTCTGTTTTATTTACATAACTTTCAAGTAAATTAAGAGCTTCTAATTGGTCTTTAGCAGCAGTAAACTCTTCTTCTTTAATGTTAAGTAAATCAAATAAAAAAGAATGCGTTTGTATATCTGACTTATAGTTTTGCTTATTAACTAAATGAAAAAGACTCAAATATAAACTATATGAGTTAATCCCCATAATGGGTTGATATAATAAAACGAGTACTTTATGGTCATCAGCTGATAAGTCAGCAGATATCATTGTTTTAAATGTATGTCTTTTCATTTTTAATTTGCCTTATACTTTCTTTAAATAATCATCAATTTGTTCATTTAATTCAAAAATTGTTCCAGAATTATCAATTATATGTGTTGCATAACTTCTTTTTTCATCAATTAGCATTTGAGCACTAAGTCTAATTTCAGCTTCTTTTTGATTTAAATTGTTTCTTTTCATTAATCTTTCAATTTGAATATTTTTTGTTGTATATACTAATAAAATAGCGTCTACTTTTTTATAATATCCTGTTTCGATTAATAACGGCATATCAATAAAAATAGGTTTTAGGTCTTGATATGCTGTAATTCTTTTTTCTATTTCATTAAAAACTTTTGGGTGGATAATTTGATTGATTTTTTCTCTTTTCTTTGAATCAGTAAAAATAATATCAGCTAATGCTTTTCTATTAATTGTATTATTTTCAACAACATGAAATTTTTTCATTTCATTTAAAATCTCATCTGTGTTCATGAGTTCATTTACTATTTTATCACTATCAATCACATAGTATCCTTTATTTTCTAAATAATTGCTTACAGTTGTCTTGCCAGTAGCAATCCCACCTGTTAATCCAATTAATTTATTTTTTTTGACAGGTTGTGCAGACATAGGTTCCTCTACCTCCAACTTTAATCTTAGTAATTGTTGTTTGACAAATAGGACATGCTTGTTTTTCTTTGCCGTGGACTAAAAGGTTATTTTGAAACTTTCCATGTACTCCCAAACTGGACTCATACGTACTTATAGTAGTCCCACCTAAAGAGATTGCTTTTTCTAAAATCATGATGGCATTTTCTAAAATGCTTTTAACTTCTTTTTTTGTGAGCGTTTCAGCTATTTTTTCTGGGTGGATTCTAGATGCGAATAAAACTTCATTAACATATATATTACCAAGTCCCGCAATAACTGTTTGATCAAGTAGCACTTTTTTAATTTCTGTTTTTCTTTTAATCACTTTTTCATAAAAATCATCAAAAGATATATCCTTAGGATCATTAGCAAGTTTAACTAGAGGTTGTTCTTTTAAATAAGTATGTTTATTTTGAACAACAAATCTACCAAATTTTCTAAAATCATGATATCTCACTGTAATTCCATTGAATAATGTTAACATAAAATGTTCATGTTTTAAAATAGGTTCGTCTATTTTTTTTAAATAAAACTTGCCTTCCATCCTTAAATGTCCAACTATAACTAGATCATCAGATAAAATAAAAATCAAATACTTTCCTTTTCTACTAATATCAAGTATTTTTTTGCCTTCTATTTTTTTAAACTCCATTGCACTTTCTACAATAGGTTCATAAAAAACATCTGTTTTTATAATTGTTTGGTTAATGAGTTGTAATTTTAATGTTTGTACAACAACTTCAACTTCTGGTAGTTCTGGCATCTTTTCACCTATTTTAGTTCATACCAATTTTTTCCAACATCACATGATGTTTCTAATGATACTGTAAGTTTTACAGCCTTTTTCATAATAGCAGGTACTAACTCTTTCATTTCTTCTAATTCTTCCTCAGGTACTTCTAAGATGAGCTCATCGTGTACTTGAAGAATGATTTTACTTTTTTTGTCATTTTCTTCTAAATACTTAAATAAATCTACCATCGCAACTTTAATAATATCAGCTGCACTTCCTTGAATAGGTGCATTCATTGCGTTTCTTTTACCAAATTCTTTTTGCATAAATACTTTAGAATTAATTTCTGGAATATATCTTCTTCTATTCATTAATGTTTTTACGTAGCCATTTTCTGTTGCGAATTCAACTGTATCTTGCATATATTGTTTTATTTCTGGATATATTTCAAGATATCTATCTATAAACATTTGTGCTTCTTTTGGGCTCACATGAATATCTTCCGCTAAACTCCATGCTCCAATGCCATAGATAATTCCAAAGTTTACAGCTTTAGCTTGGCGTCTTTGTTCACTTGTAACATCAGTTACATGAAAAACTTTTTGAGCTGTACTTTTATGAATATCTTCATTATTTAAAAATGATTCTTTTAGATGTTTAACATTTGCAATATCAGCTAATACTCTTAGTTCAATTTGTGAATAGTCGGCACCTAGTAAATAATGATTCTTCTCTGCTACAAATATTTTTCTAATTTTTCTTCCTTCTTCTGTTCTAATAGGAATATTTTGTAAGTTCGGTTCAATTGAAGATAGACGTCCGGTTGTTGTTAGAGCTTGATTAAATATTGTATGCACTTTGTTATCTGAAAAAATACTTTGTGAAATACCTATAATATATGTAGAATATAGTTTAGCAAGTTGTCTATATTCCATAATATAAGGAATAATTGGATGTTCATCTTTTAATTTTTCTAATACTTCAACATTTGTAGAATACCCAGTTTTTGTTTTTTTGCCTTGGGATAGATTAAGCTTTTCAAATAAAATATCACCTAATTGTTTAGGGCTAGAAATATTAAAGGTTTCACCCGCTTCTTTATATATAGACTCTTCTAGTACATTGATTCTTTTTTCTAATACTTCTTTTTGATTAAGAAGTTCCTTATTATCTACTAGAAGACCACTAAACTCCATTGAAGCTAGTACTTCTGAAAGTGGTATTTCTACTTTTTGTAATAATTCTAATTGGTTTTGATCTTTTAAGGTTTCTAGTAAATCATCTTTTAACTTATAAATAACACTAGCTTTTTTAGCAATATGTTCATAATATAGTTCCTTATTTTCTGGTAAACCTTTTTTAGCACCCTTACCGTATATTTGTTCTTCATATGAAATATCTATTGAAGAAAATAGACTAGTAATCGTTGTAAAGTCTTCCTTACCAATGGATGATTTAATTAAATAAGCCGCTAATAACATATCAAAGCTGATAGTATGAATAGCTTTTTTATGCCACATTAAAAACACTTTAATTGCCTTATAGTCAAATGTATATTTTTCAATTTCTTTATTTTTAAGATAATTTAAAAAAGTTTGATTATTAAGTGCTATGCTAGGATCAATAAAATATGTATTTTCTCCATTTGAAAGTCCTATCCCCCATAATTCTGCTTTATGGTAATTAGGTTCACTAAATTCAAAATGTATAGACATTGGTTCTTGGTGATTAAAGATTATATCATTTAATTTTTCATCATTTAGAATTAAATCATATGAAAAACTTTTATCAGTCTTTTTATCACTTTTTTCTTCATCTTTAAATAAAGTATTTTGATTTTGATTAGCCATTCTAACAACAAGTTGTTTTAACTCTAATTCTTTAAAAAAATCAATTAAATCTGAAGTTTCAATTTTTATTTTTTCTGTCTCTAAATAACTAAATGGCAAAGGAGATTCAACATTAATAGTTACTAAATCTTTACTTAGATAAGCAAGTTCTTTATTTTCTCTAATTTTTTCTCCCATTTTACCTTTTATTTCATCTTGGTGGACATATAAATTTTCAATTGTTTCATATTCTTTTAACAGTTTGATTGCAGTTTTTTCACCCACACCAGGAATACCAGGGATGTTGTCTGATGGATCACCCATAAGAGCTTTTAAATCAATCATTTGATGATGAGTCAATTCATACTTCTCATAAAGACTTTCAGGTGTATAGTGATCTAATTCCTTCATTCCTTTTTTTAAAAGATGAACTGTAATATTTTGATCTACTAATTGGAGTAGGTCTCTATCACTTGAGTATACATCAACTTTTATATTATTTTGACTCGCTTCTTTAGCAAGTGTACCGATAATGTCATCTGCTTCATAGCCAATTTGTTCATGTTGTTTAATACCAGCTTTGTCTAAATATTTTTTTACAAGGGGTATTTGTTGAGCAAGTTCTTCTGGCATAGCCGCTCTACCTGCTTTATATTCCTGATACTTTTCATGTCTTTTAGTAGGGTGTGCAGTATCAAATGCAACCAGTATATGTCCATTGGTTTGTTCTAATATTTTATCCATCATATTAACAAAGGCAAAAACTGCATTTGTATAAACGCCTTGACTTGTTTGCATTAGAACCGCTCCTGGATATGCAGTTGCATAATATGCTCTAAACATTACTGAGTTACCATCAACTAATGTTAAATGTTCCATTATTATCCACTTCCTTATTAAATCTATTTTAGCATACTTTGAGTATAATTTTACCCACATTAACTGTGGAAAACTTCGACCTAAAGTAAGTTTTTTCTTTTATTAATTATTTTAAAAATAAAAGTGAGGAAACCTCACCTATATTTATTAGTATCTGAATCCACCTTTACCTTTTCCTTTACCTTTTTTAGGTTGAGGTGCTTGGTTCATAAGTGATGATGGGTCCTTTTGTAATCTTTCTAGTTCCTTTTCATCCATACTTGCCATCTTTTTAAACATTTTCTTTTGTGTTTCTAAAGCTTCTTTTAGTTTATTAACATCTGAGACTGCAGTTCCAGACCCTTTGGCAATTCTTTCTCTTCTTTTACTGCTTTGATCCACTAATTTAGGATTTTTTCTTTCTTCTTCAGTCATACTCTTAATGATAACTTCCATTTTATCAAATTGTTTATCATCAATTGCAGTTCTTGCTTGTTTTAATTTAGCACCTAATCCAGGTATAAATCCTAAAAGTTTACTCATTGATCCCATTCTTTTAATCATTTTAAATTGTTTCATCAAATCATTATAATTAAAATCATCAGTCATCAATTTTTCCATCATGTTTTTAGCTTCATCTTCATCAATATTATCAGTAACCTGTTCGATGAAAGTCAGCATATCTCCCATACCAAGGATACGAGAAGCCATTCTTTCTGGATGGAAAGCTTCTAAGCTATCCATTTTTTCTCCAGCTGATGAAAACTTAATTGGAATGTTAGAAATTTCTCTAATTGATAATGCAGCACCACCACGAGTATCACCATCCATTTTAGTTAGAATAGCTCCGGTTGCCCCTATTTGATCATGGAATGATTTAGCAACATTGGCTGCTTCTTGTCCCATCATCGCATCAACTGTTAATAAAATTTCATCTGGTTTAACAATTTCTTTAACATCTTTTAATTCTTGCATCATTTCTTCATCAATATTAAGTCTTCCTGCAGTATCTACAATCACTACATCATATTTATTTTCAGATGCATACTTTAATCCATTTTTTACAATTGTTCTTGCGTCAATAAGTCCTTCTTGATATACATCAATATCAACTTGTTTACCAATTGTTTGGAGTTGTTGGATAGCTGCTGGTCTATAGACGTCTGCTGCTATCATTAAAACCTTTTTCTTTTCTTTTTTTCTTAGCCATACAGCCATTTTACCAATCGCTGTTGTCTTACCACTACCTTGAAGCCCAATTGTCATGATAGTAGTCATTCCATTGATTTTAAATCTAATGCCTTCTGCTTCATCACCCATGACCTTTTTTAATTCATCATGAACGATTTTAACTACTTGTTGTCCTGGGTTAAGACCTTTAAGAATTTTTTCTCCTAATGCTTGTTCTTTAACACTTTGTGTAAATGATTTTACGATTTTAAAGTTAACATCGGCTTCTAATAATGATAGTCTTACCTCTCTCATCATTTCTTCAATATCTTTTTCATCTAACTTGCCGCGGCCTGTTAAACGGCGCATTGTCATTTGTAATTTATCGCTTAAACTATTACTTGTAGTTGACATGATTATTCATCCATCTTTCTGAGTAATTTTAAATATTTTTCATCTTTTGATTCTTCATATTTTTCTAAATATTTTATTCTCTGTTCTTTATTATTATATATTTTTAATTTTTCTTCGTAATGATTTAAATGCTTTTCAACTTTTTTTAATTGATCAAATACAGCATTTCTGCTAATCTCAAAAATTTCCGCAATTTCTTGTAAGGAATAGTCTTCGTAATAATATAATTCGTAATATTTTTTTTGTTTTTCTGTTAATAGTTCTTGATATATTTCAAATAAATTATTAAGTTGTTCTGTTTTCTCTACTCTATCCATTAAAAGAAACCTTTAAATAATCCATATATATATTCTTCAATATCAAATGAGATTAAATCATCTATTTTTTCACCGAGCCCAACATATTTAATTGGTAACCCATATAAATGTCTTATTGCTAGTACAATGCCGCCTTTAGCTGTTCCATCTAACTTAGTTAAGACAATACCTGTAACCTCTGTTATTTCGTTAAAAACAGCTGCTTGGTTCATTCCGTTTTGTCCGGTTGTCGCATCTATTACAAGTAGCGTTTCTTTAAGTCCTGTTGGTAGAACTCTTTCAATGACACGCTTCATTTTAGCTAGTTCATTCATTAAGTTAGCTTTATTTTGTAATCTACCTGCAGTGTCGCATAAAACGATATCATACTTTTCATCTTGAGCAATTTTTAAAGCATCAAAAATAACACTAGATGGGTCTGACATTGCCTCTTTGTAGTAAACATACGTATCACTACGTTTACCCCATTCAATGAGTTGATCAATAGCTCCTGCTCTGAATGTATCTCCAGCAACAAGCATCACTTTTTTGCCTTGGTTTTTAAATTGTTTTGCAAGTTTACCAATGCTCGTAGTTTTACCCACGCCATTCACACCTACAAATAAGTAGACATTCAGTTCATTTTCATCATATTTTAAAGTTGTATCAACAAATTCACCCTTTAAGTATAGTTCAAACATCTTATCAACTATAAGCTCAGATAAGTCCATAGGTTGAGTAATATTTTTAAGATCTACTTCTTTTCTAATTTCATTAACAAAGTAAATAACTGTTTCAACACCTATATCAGCTTGTATAAATAAGTCTTCTAATGCTTCATATAAATCTTCATCTATTTTAGGTGATTCTTCTAATAATTTTTTTAGGTTATCAAAACTTTCTCTTGATTTGTGTAATCCTAATTCATATTTTTCATTTTTTGGTTTCTTTTTAAATAGTTTACTAAAAAACCCCATATCATCAACTCCATTTTCTATCTTATTATAACATTTATCATTTAAATTATAAAGATAACTTTGAGGTAAAAGAAAAAACCAGAAGTTTTAAGCTTCTGGTAAGTTTTTCATAAATTCGATTAATGAATCATAATTAGGGTGTTTTCCCATTTCATCTAGATATTCTAAATAAATAATTTCTCTTTTTTCATTTAGAACAAAGATTGCACGTGCAAGTAATCTATTTTCTTCAATTAGAACACCATATTTATTTGCAAAGTCTAAATCTTTATAATCACTTAAAGTAATTACATTATCAATTCCTGAGTTACCACACCATCTGCTTTGTGCAAATGGTAAATCATTACTAATTGTTAGTACTAAAGTATCTTTATTATCTGCAAGTTCTTGGTTAACTGTTCTTGTTTGTAAATCACAAACTGAAGTATCTAGTGAAGGTACTACGTTTAAAACAATATATTTTTCTTTATAGTCTGATAAACTTGCTGGTTCTAATTCTGAATTTAGAACTGTAAAGTCTGGTGCAATATCACCAACTGCTTTTACACTTCCTAAAACAGTAATTTTTTTACCTTTGAATGTTTTCATTTCTAACCATCCTTTTTTATTATACTTATACATTATATCTTATTTTTTTTAAAAAAGCAAAAAAGAGGTCTTCTAGCAAAAGACTAGAAGACCAAATTAAAGGGGATTTTGTGTACTCGCGTACACGTTAATAGGGGATAAGTAGCATCCAATAACGGATGCATAGTTATGATAACATGTTTAATTTAATTTGTAAAGAGTTAAACTTACTTTTTTATTCATTTTGTTTATTTTCTTCAATTATTTCTTTATTTTCTGGGTTTGTCTCTATGTTTTCTGTATGTCTACATTTAGGAAAGTTAGAGCAACCTAAGAATTCTCCATGTTTACTCCTTCTAATAACTAATTGGTGCCCACATAAAGGACAAATCTTATCTGTTACTTCTGGCCCAATTTTTTCCATTTTTTGATCAGCTAACTCTAGAGTTGGAATAAAGCGATCGTAAAAGTCTTTTAATAATACTTTACCATTCACTTTATGTTCAGCAATCTCATCTAATTCTTTTTCCATATTAGATGTATATTCAACATTGATAATGTTACTAAAGAATTCTGTTAATTTATCAGAAGTTAAAATACCTTGTTTAGTTGGTTTAAATCTTTTCTCTTCTAATTCAACATATAAGCGATCTTTTAAGGTTTTAATAATTTGAGCATACGTAGAAGGTCTACCTATTCCTAATTTTTCTAATTCTTTAATCAGGGTTGCTTCTGAGAACCTTGCAGGTGGCGTAGTAAACTTTTGTGTAGCCTCTACTTTCTTAGCATTATACGTTTCATTTTCTTTTATATCAGGAAGCAGTTTATCTTTTGCACTATCATCAAATAATTTTTGATATCCTGGAAACATTCTGATAACACCTTCTGCTAAATAATCATATCCGTTAGTTGTAAGGGTTACTTTCGTTTGACTAAATACTGCATCAGACATTAAGCTTGAAACTGCTCTTTGATAAATTCTTTGATAGAGTTTAAACTCATCTTTTGATAAGTATTGTTCTACTGATTCAGGTGTTCTTAAAACACTTGTAGGTCTAATTCCTTCATGGGCATCTTGAGCATTATCACTTTTTTTAACTTTATATTCGCCTAGGTACTCTTTTCCAAAATAGTTTTTAATAAAGTCTTGTGTTTCTGTAACAAAAATATCTGAAAGTCTTGTAGAATCCGTTCTCATATAAGTAATTAACCCTACATGTTCTCCCTCAATTTCAATACCTTCATATAAACTTTGAGCAACGCTCATTGTTCTACTAGATGACATAGATAGATTATTAATTGCATCTTGTTGTAATGTGGATGTTGTAAAAGGTTGTTTTGCTTTTCTTTTGTTTTCCTTTTTTTCTACCTTAGAAACTGTAAATGGATTTGTTGATCCATCTACGATTCTTTTAGCTTCTTCTGCTTTAATCTTATAGTCTTTTTTAATAATATAATCTGCTTTAAAGTTTTGAAATTCTGCTGTGATTGTATGATATTCTTCTGGGACAAACGCATCGCGTTCTTTTTCTAAGTCTACAATTAATTTTAAGGCAACGGATTGTACACGTCCTGCTGATTTAGATTTTATCTTTTTTTGTAATAAACTAGATAGTTTAAATCCTATAATTCTATCAAGCATTCTTCTTGTTTCTTGTGACTCAACTAAAGGTTCATCAATAACTGATGGTTCTTGGATTGCCTTTAAGACAGCTGGTTTTGTGATTTCTCTAAAAATAACACGATTTTTTTGTGTAACATCTAAATTTAATACTTGTGCTAAATGCCAAGCAATTGCTTCACCTTCACGGTCCGGGTCGGTTGCAAGATAAACTTCTTTACCTTTTGTTTGTTTAATAAGATCTTTAACTAATACCGTTTTACCTTTAATAACTTGGTACATAGGCATAAATCCATTTTCAACATCGATTCCTAGTCCACCTGGCCCACTAATAGCCAAATCTCTAATATGCCCTTTTGAAGATAATACGGTTACCTTATTATCAAAGTAACTACTAATTGTTTTAGATTTAGATGGAGATTCCACAATAATGACTTTATCTGCCATAAAAATACCTCCTTGTTTAGTTTTTAATACCATTTAATTATATTATGCTTTTTTTGATTGTCAAGTTAAAAAGATTAGCCTTTAATCTCAAAAAGTGAATAGTTTTACTTTACTTATATATAAGTAGTTTTTATTTTAAGTGATTATTTTTGAATTCTTCTAACTTACTTATAGCATTTTCATAATTATTAGAAGCACTTTCTTCTAGCCATTTTAAAGCTTGGTTTAAATCTTTTGTAGTCCCTTTTGCATATTCATAGCAAAGTGATAGATTATATTGTGCGATTGCATCACCATTTTTTGCTGCTAATTGATACCACTTGAATGCTTCTTCCATATTTTCATTAACAGCTATTCCTAATTCATAGAATAAGCCTAGTTTATTTTGAGATGCTGCATATTGATTATGAGCAGCTTGTTCATACCATTTTAAAGCTTGTTCTAAGTTTTTAGGAGTTCCTTTTGCGTATTCATAGCATAATGCTAGGTTATATTGAGCAACTGTATATCCCTCATTAGCTGATTTTTCATACCAAGTAAATGCTTGTTCTAAATTAGGTTCTACTGTAATTCCTAATTCATAAAATAATCCAACTTTATTTTGTGCCTCAGCATGACCTTTTTCGGAAGCTTTCAGATAGTATTTTAGTGCTTCTTCTAAATTAGGTTCAGTTTCTACTCCATATTCAAACATAGTTGCTACTTGATATTGTGCATCCATATGCCCTGCATCAGCTGCTCTATGATACCAATGTAATGCTTCTTTTAGATTTTTTTCAGTTCCTTTTCCGTATTCATAGCAAAGCGCTAAATTATACTGAGCATATGAAAAGTAATTAGTTGCTGATTTTTCGTACCAAGTAAATGCTTGTTCTAAATTCTTTTCAACACCTTTACCAAGTTCATAGAAAATACCAACTTTATTTTGTGCTTCAGCATGATAATTAATTGCAGCTTGGAAGTGATTTTCAAATGCTTTTATATAATCCTGTTTAATTTCTTCACCATATTCATAAAGTTTACCCAAGGCAAATGATGCTTCAACATATCCGTTGTCTGCAGCTTTTTCATACCATTTGATTGCTTTTTGAATATCTTTTTCTACTGCTTTTCCATAATGATAACATAAAGCTAAATTATATTGAGCAACACCATGGTTGTTAAGGGCTGCTTTTTCATATAGAGCAAAGGCAGTTTCCATATTTTGTTCTACATATTTTCCTAATTCATAGTAGAGTCCTAATTGATTTTGTGCATCTGTATATCCATTATCAGATGAAAGTTTATAATATCTAATTACTTCATTTGGATCAAAAGATACCCCTCGGTTATTTTCATACATAGATGCAACATGGTATTGGGCTTTTGCAAATCCATTGTCAGCAGCTGTTTTATACCATTTAAAAGCTAGTTTGATATCTTCTCTAACATTAAGACCTATTTCATATATTTCTCCTAGAGAATATTGTGCATCAAGGTATCCTTTTTGAGCAGATTGTTCATACCAGTATAGTGATTGTTTAAAATCTTTAGTAACTCCTTTTGAATATTCATAACATAGTCCAAGATTGTATTGAGCGATTCTATCACCATTACGAGCAGCTTTTTCATACCAAATGAAGGCTTTTTCTTTATCTTTAGTAACTCCATAACCTTTTTCATATAAATAACCTAAAGCATTTTGTGCTCTTGGGTGGTTTTTTAAAGCACTTTGCTCATACCAATAAAAGGCTTTTTCATAGTCTTGTTCTACATATCTTCCTACTTCAAATAAATAAGCTAAATTACTTTGAGCAATTGGATCTCCCAACTCTGAGGCTTCTAAATAATAATGATAGGCTTTTTCATAGTCTTGATCGACACCTAAACCGCCTTCATAAAGGAAGCCTATGTTCAGTAAAGAAGATGGATACTTTTGGGCTGCTGCTTTCTCATACCAATAAAGTGCCTGTTGGTAATCTTGCTCTACAACTATTCCTTTATCATACATATGTCCAATGTTATGTTGCGCTACTTCATTATCAAATAAAGCTGCTATTTTATAAAAATCATAGGCTTTTTCATGAGATTGTTCAACACCATAACCTCTATCATGCATAAATCCTAAACTAACATATGCTGATATATATCCGTTATTTGCAGAAGCAAGATACCAATCTATTGCTTTATCATAATCTATTTCAACGCCTTTTCCATAAGTATAGAGTTGCCCTAGGTTATATTGTGCTTTTCCATCATCTGCTTCGGCTGCTTCTATGTACCATTTATGTGCTTCAACATAGTCTATTTCAACACCTTTTCCAAATTCATAGAAAACCCCTATATTAGTTTTAGCTATAGGATCACCTAATTTAGCAGCTTCTTTAAACAAGACTAATGCTTTTTCTAAATCTGGTGTTCCGTTGTGTCTTCCTAGTTCGTATATAATCGCAAGGTTATTATAAGCTGTGTCATTGCCTTGTTCGATTGCTTTTTCATACCAATAAATTGCCTTTTCTACATCTACTTCTGTTCCTTCACCATCAGAATAGCATGCAGCTAGATTCGATTGAGCGTATGTGTATCCAAGTTCTGCACCTTTTGTATAGTATTCAAATGCTTTATTATGATCCTGTTCAAAATAAATACCATTTGAATAAAAATAACCAAGGATTGAACAAGCTCTACCAGAGTTATCGTTTGCTGCTTGTTCATACCAATAAACTGCTTGTTCTAAGTCTTTTTCAACATATACACCATAGCGATAACAATCTGCTAAATTAGTTTTAGCGGCAACATAGCCTTCTTTAGCTGCTCTTTCATAATTTTTAAAAGCTAGCTCTTCGTTTTTTTCTATTCCATATCCATATTCATAACAGTACGCTAAGCTATTAACTGCTGGAATATAGTTATCATTGGCCGCTTGTTCGTACCAATAAAAAGCATTTTCCATGCTTTTTTCACCATTCAATCCATACTCATAAGCAATCCCTAAGTTATACTTTCCTAAAGTAAATCCTGCATGAGCACTTTGTTCATAATATTCAAATGCTTTGACGTTACTTTGCCCAACACCATAGCCTATTTCATATAAATAACCTAAGTTATTTAAAGCTCTAGGGTGTCCTTTTTCAGCTGCTTTTTCATACCAGTAAGCTGCTTGTTCGTAATTTTGTTCAACACCCATTCCAACTTCATAACAATACCCTAAGTTGACTTGACCTGCAGCATCTTCTCTTGTGGCAGCTTCGTAGTAATAATGAGTAGCTTTTTGTAAATCTGATTCAACACTAATTCCTTCTTCATAAATGTAACCTAGTGCAATATAGGCTCTTGTATATTCTTTTTCAGCTGCTTTTTCATACCAATAAATTGCTTCTGTCATATTTTTTTCTACAAAAATTCCATTGCGATAAAAATCTGCTAAATTATATTGTGCTGGTGCATATTCTTTTTCTGCAGCCTCTTTATAAAAATTAAAAGCTTTTTCCTTATCTTCAGCAACAGAAATTCCATAATCATAGTAATACGCTATACTAAACACTGCTGGTGGGTAACCATACTGAGCAGCTCTTTCATACCAATAGAAAGCTGAGTCACTGTTTTGTTCCACTTCAATTCCATTTTCATAAAAATAGCCTAATGCATTGCATGCATAAACATTATTAGCATCTGATGCTTTTTCATACCAATAAAGTCCTAATTTTGTATCTTTTGTTGTGCCAATACCGTAAAAATAAAATCTTGCTAATTCTACTTGTGAACTAATATGATTATTAGCTGCTGCATCTTTTAATAATTCAAAGGATTGGCTTAAGTTTTCATCAGTTCCCATGCCATATTGATAGCACATAGCTAGATTATATAATGCTACAGGAGTTTTATGTTCTGCTGCTTTTTCATACCAGTAAAAAGCAATATCATCATTTTTTTCTGTTGAGATACCTTCTCTATGATAATAACCTAAAACAACTTGTGCAATGCTGAAATTATTATGAGCTGCTTTCTCACAATATTCATAAGCAAGTTCTAAATTTTTTTCGACCATTGCAAGTCCATTTTCAAAATAAATACTCATAATATATTGGCTAACTGCATCACCATTATCAGCTTCTTTTAATAATCCTTCAAAGGCTTTTTCATAATATTGACTAGCAAGATTGTAATTAGGTTCAACCCCTATTCCAAGTTCTGTCATCCATCCAATATAGTAAATTGATTTAGGGTTTTCATCTATCATATAACTTTGTTGAAAATATTCTTTGGCTTTATATAAATCTAAAGGTACTCCATTTCCGTCATGATGTATGAGTCCTAGATATATATAGGCTTCACTGCTATTATGATCTATAGCTAATTTTTCTAATGCTTCTTTATCTTTATTTAAATATAATTCGTAATTTGTCATTTTCTACTCCTATAGTTGGTGTTTTTTAATTTTACTATATTTCGGTAAAAAAATAACCCTAATTTACACTTTTAAGGTTATTTTTTAATCAATGTTTTAATTGGTTCGTAAGTTTTTCTATGAATAGGTGTAATACCGTATTTTTTAATTGCCTCAATATGTTTTTTTGTGCCATAACCTTTGTGTGTTTCAAATCCATATTCAGGATACTTTATTGCCATTTTTTCCATATATTCATCTCTTGTTACTTTTGCAACAATAGATGCAGCTGCAATAGAAATAGACTTTTGGTCCCCTTTTATAATACTTAAGTGTTCGTATTCATCGCCTATTGGCATAGCATCAGTTAAGATAAAATTAGGTTTTGGGTCTAGTTTTTCAATTGCTTGTATCATTGCTAATTTTGAAGCTTGATAAATATTAATCTCGTCTATTTTTTCTGGATCAATAAAAACAGTTTCAATTGCAAGTGCATTTTCTTTGATTTGCTCTAATGCTTTTAGTCTCATTTTTTCAGTTAATTTTTTAGAATCATAAACAAGTGGTAAAATAGCATCTTTTTTAAGAATGACAGCTGAAGCTACTACTGGTCCTGCAAGTGGCCCTCTTCCTGCTTCATCTGTTCCAGCAATATAAATATAGCCTAGATTATGGTATTCATTCTCATAGAGATATAAGTTTGTTGTAGGTATCAAAAGTTATACCTCCTAAGTTTTTACTTCTTATATCCGTTAAGATTAATGTATATACTCTATCATAATCTATTTCATTTGCTTTTAAGATTGCACCTCTTTTAATACCTATTTGATCAAGCATTTCTACGTAATCTAAGTTTAAAGCATCAATACCATAACGTTCTTTTAGTCTATTTGGATAATACTTTTTCAAGTAATCAATCGCATATTTAACGATATCATCAGTAGGTAATATTTTATCTTTAATTGCACCTGTTATAGCTAAAGCGAATCCTACATCTAGAGAATCAAACTTAGGCCATAGTACACCTGGGGTATCTAAAAGTTCAAATTGTTCATTAACCTTAATCCATTGTTGCGCCTTAGTAACACCTGGTGTGTTACCTGTTTTAGTTGCTTTAGATTTGGTCATTTGGTTGATAAGAGTAGATTTACCAACGTTAGGAATACCAATAATCATAGCTCTTATTGGTCTTCTTTTAAGTCCTCTTTTTTCTTCTCTTTCTATTTTTTCTTTTAAAATTTCGCTTGCTTTATCATAAATTTTATTTACGTTTTTCCCAGATTGTGCATCAATATCTAATGTATAAAAGCCTTGTTCTTGATAATATTTAATCCATGCTTTATTTTTATTTGGATCTGCTAAATCAGTTTTATTAAATAAGATAAGTGTAGGTTTCATTCCTACTATTTCTAATACATTAGGATTCATACTTGAATAAGGAATTCTCGCATCTAATAAAATAAATACAATATCCATTAATTTTAGTTTTTCTTTCATCTCGCGCAAGGACTTAAACATATGTCCTGGGAACCATTGTATTTGTTTCATTTTTATCAGCTACCTTTACTATTTATTAAGTATTTCTTCTAATTCATATTCAGTTACTAAAACTTCTCTTGCCTTTGTTCCTTGCCCTACTGAAACAATTTGATAGTCTTCTAGTAAACTTACTAATTTTTGTGCCCTATTAAATCCTATATTAAATTCTTTACATATAGCATTAATAGAAGCGTTTTGTTCTCTTACCACAAACAATGCAACATCATTAAATAAATCGTCTGTTACTGTTTCTTTAAATTCAACTTGTCTTTTCAAGTCTTCGTGTTTAAATACATAAGATGGTTCTTGTTGTGCTCTAATAAAATCTGTTACTTCAAATATTTCACTATCTGGGATATATGCTCCTTGAAGTCTAATTGGTCTATCTGCTTCTTTTAAAAGCATGTCACCTCGTCCAAGAAGTGTCTCAGCTCCAGCACCATCTAAGATTGTCGTAGAGTCTACAAATGATGCCACTTTAAAGGCAATTCTAGCTGGAATATTAGATTTAATAGTTCCTTTTACAACATCCGTTGTTGGTCTTTGAGTAGCTACTAATAAGTGAATTCCTGCAGCTCTTGCTTTCTGAGTTAAACGTTGAATTGCATCTTCTACATCATGCGGTGCTACCATCATTAAGTCTGCTAACTCATCAATGATAATCACCATATATGGCATATGTCCTTCAGTTGTAAGACCTCTTTGGACATTTTCATTATATGTTTTGATATCTCGACTTCTACTGCTAGCAAAGACTTTATATCTTCTTTCCATTTCTTCAACTGCCCAATTTAGAGCAGATGATGCCATTTTTGGGTCTGTAATAACTGGTGTGATTAAGTGCGGTAAATCATTATATGGTGTTAGTTCTACCATCTTAGGGTCAATTAAAATTAGTTTTAAGTTTTCTGGAGTATTTTTAAGTAATAAACTGACTAAAATTGTGTTAACTGAGACACTCTTTCCTGACCCAGTTCCCCCAGCAATAAGTCCATGAGGCATTTTTGCAATATCAATGTAAATATTTTTCCCATCGATATCAACTCCTAAAGCTACTTTTAATGGATGATCATGATCTTCTAAGAATTCTTTTTGGTCAACTACATTACCAAAAGCAACTATTTCAGCTTCTTTATTGGCAACTTCAATTCCAACATAGGGTTTACCTGGAATTGGCGCTTCTATACGAATAGAGGTTGCTGCTAGATTCATCATCAAGTTATCTTGTATCGCTAAAACTCTTTTAACATTAACACCTGGTTCTAATGCGATTTCATAACGTGTAACAGTAGGTCCTTTTGTACTTCCGTTAACATGTCCATCAACTGCATGATTAATTAAGGTTTGATCTATTAATTCAATTTGATCTAATAACCATTGCGGTTTACTATTTTGATCTCTTTGAACTTTTTTAAACATTGAAACGCTTGGCAAAATATATGCTTTTTTGTTAGAATCAAAAGTTTTAGGTGTCTTAATTTCTTGTTGTGGTTTTACAACTCTAGGTATTTCCTTTTCTTCTTTTTGATGTTCACTTGTTTGATCATCAAAACTTTCAAAAGATGCTTTAAATTCTGGTTCTTTTTCTATTTTTCTTTCGTATACTTTGATAGTTAAATCATCTTCGTCAGGCTTAATTTTTGTGGCAACATTTCTACTTTTAAGCCAATCAATATCTTCAACTTTTGCTTGTTGTTTTTGTTCTTCTTCTGCATCCTTTTTAATTTGAATAGGCTTAATTTTGAAAGGATCATTTTTTTCTAAAATTTCTTCTTTTTTAGAAACATCTTGCTTATCATATGTCTTTCCACCAAATATTTCACTTCTAGTGTTTTGGTCTATGATATCAAATTCATAATAGTTATCTTTATTATTCATTTTAGGTTTTGTTCTAAAGGCATCATACTTTTTAACTTTATCTCCTTCAACCTTAACTTCAAAAGGAGCTACAACCTCATCTTTAACTCTTGTGCCAAAAAGTGGTGAAACAAATCTTGTTTTCTCGTATTTTTTAGCACCTCTGATACCTTCTATTTTAGGTATTTGAGGTATTTTAAAGTTGGTGTTTATGCTATTATTTTTTTGATCTTTTTTCTTCATTCATAGCCTCCGTGACAGTTTTGTTTAAGTCATCATAGATTGATTGTAAATCGCTATCTAGATTTCTTTCTTCTTTAAAGACTTTTTTACTATATATTTTATATGTTTCTTCACCAGTAATACCAATGACCGCTAATCCAATTTTAACTAAAATAGTCTCTAGAACTTTATCTAAAAAAACTTTTCTAATCCAATAAACAGGGTTAACTGCGTTTAAAGATGCAAAAAAGATACTTGATATTTTACTATATTTTTTAGTTGTTTTAACAATTGCATTATTTTCTACAACTTCTTTAGTATTTTTAAGTTCCATAATTCTTCTTAAGGTCATGCCTCTAAAAAGTCTTAATATTCTAGATTCAAAAAGTTGTTCAACTCTTTCTTTAATATAAGTGACTAATACAAGTGTTTCATCAATAGAAAGTTCTAAAAATGGATATTTTGATTTAGGATAAAATTTAGTAGCGATATCTCTAGCAAGTTGTTTATCTAATCTAGTAAGCATTGCGCCAAAACCTTCTAAATCACGGTTTTTCTTGTTTTGAAATTCAGTTTGGCAGTCTTTGATTAACCACTTTATTTCTTCTTCATCGATATCTTGCTCATCAGTATTTCTTAGTTTTAATCCTTTACTAATACCTTTTAAAACTGCTAGAAGGTATAAAAGTACCATAATAACCATACCCATAGCAATCCCTACAAAAAAGGTGATAAGTATGCCTATATTTACTTCTAAGCCTAATATTTTAAAAAACAGCATACAACCATCCCTTTCTATCTAATTATTATACACTATTAGTATATCATATAAGTTGTTTTTTTCTTTCTTGGCAAATATATATATTTATGCGATAATAGATTAAGGAGTGAGACTATGAAAAAATACTTAATTGCCCTAGACCTAGATGGGACCTTACTAAATGACTTTAGTAAATTATCAGATACTACCATAAAAACAATTAAAAAGCTTGAAGAGATTGGTCATTTTCCTGTGATAGCAACTGGAAGACCTTATCATTCATGTTCGATGTTCCATGAAGAATTAGGTCTTAAAACACCTCTTATTTCAGATAATGGTGGCTCTATTAGAAATCCAAAAGATCCAAAATTTCAATCTATTATTCAAAGAATTGATTTAGCTGTTTCTCATAAGTTATTTCAAAAAACTAAGCCCTATTTAATATCAGCTTTCTTTAGTGATAATAGCCATGTATATGCTTATAAAGACTCAGAATACTTAAAGGCAATCTTCCAAAGTGATGGTGTCCCAACTACTCAAGTAGAATTTGATCAAATAGATATTGCCCCAACCGGTATGGTTTATCTTATTGATGTTAATCATAAAGAAGAATTTGAGGCTATGATTGAATCTGAGTTTAAAAACTTAATTCAATACAGATTATGGGGGTCTGATTATAAGCACAGTTTATATGAACTTTATGTTCCAAATATTTCTAAAGCTTCAGCGATTAATACTTTAGCTAGCATGTATGGTGTTCCAAAAGAACAAATTATGGTGTTTGGTGATGGTATAAACGATATAGAAATGCTTCTTGATGCGGAATATGGTATCATCATGGAAAATGCTCATGTTGATGTAAAAGGTTTAACTAAATACAAAACAAGTTTTTCAAATCATGATGATGGTGTGGCTAAATATTTACAAGAATTTTTTAAACTTGATGTTTAAAGATGCTTCTTAATTGTTTCATAAGTGTAACCTAATGATAGTAATTTTTTAATTACTTTAGCATCATCTTGATACTTTTGTCTAAACTTAGTAATATCTTGTTTTATCTTTTCATCACTAAAAATATAATTATCAAGTTGTGACATTACATCTGAAATTTTATTATACGAATAACCCTTAGTTAATAAACTTTGGGTTATTTTTTTACTTGCAACTTCACTTGATAGCTTTTGATTTTTTTTGACTAGTTTTAAAAACTCTTTTTCTAACTGATCAGTATCATCTTTTAACATAAGGTACTCGTTATACTCTGATTCACTAAATCCTTTTTGAGTGAGTTTATTTTTGATCTGATTTCTACTTTTATTTGTATATTCTATGATATTTTTAATAAGCTTTTCATCATTGATTAATTTTTTGTTTTTTAGTTCTGAAATGATTTCTTCTATATTATTTTCACTAACTTCATTTTGTCTTAAAAATTTAATAAGTTCATAACTTGATTTAGGGTTTTTTAATTTATTTAAAGTTTTTTGATAAATTAAGTAATAATTATTTTTATTAATAATCTCTTCCATCAATTCATGAGATACTTCTTTATCTTTAGTTAAGCGAAAAAAGAGAATTGTATCCTCAGTTAGAATCAATTCATTTTCTTCTAACTTTACTTGATAGTTTTTCCCTTTTTTTGATATTTTTTCTATTTTCATCTTAATTCAAGTGCCAATGCATATTTAATATATGCATCGTTTTCTAAATCTGATACTCTTTTAATATACTCTTTAAATAGTGCTTCACTTTGTTTAACAGTAAATGTATCAGTTACGTATGAAATATTGTTTTTATCTGAAAACACCTTAATTTGATTATTGAGTTCTTCTAAGGACTCTATTTTACTATTTGTAAGATATTCTAAAAATAATCTTTCATTTTTTAAATCTATCCAAGTATCCAGTGTTACTTTGATATCTTTATGTCTATTTAAAACTGGAAAATCATTTAAATAGAAATCATTGATGACTGTGTCTTCGTCTAATATTTTTTCTTGTCCAATTGTTACAAATTTTCCTTCTTCATTAGCATAAAACCAGTTACCTTCAGTATATTTAACATAATAATTAGAAGTTCCTATTCTAACAGTTGCTTGATAAATATCTTTGCCAAAAGTTTTTTTGCCAACAATTTGAGCATCTAGTTGAATTTTGAGAATACTTGCTAAAGATTCAGCTGCTGATGCAGTATTTTGGTCTACTAAAACCACTATATTGTCAGTGTAATTTTTAGGTGTTAATCGTCCATTACCAGTAATTTTACTGCTTACTTCTTTTCTTTTAGTATGAACTGCTTGGAAAACAGTTCCAAAATTCTTTGAGCTATTTAAAGGTACTAGTTCCTGAACAATTTTGTCTAAAGTACTTAAATATCCACCAGGATTACCTCTTAAGTCTAAAATTAATTTAGTGGGATTATCTATATTAATTTGAATCATTTCTCTTTTGAATAATTCACCAGCGGTCTCATCAAATTCTTTTAATTTTAAATATACTGTATTATCATCAATTTTTTTAGATGAAACTATACTAGAACTATCTGTATTTAATTCTTTATATAAAATTGTTATTGGTGTTAATATTTGATTACCTCTTTGAATGATAAGATCGATTGAATCTATACCTGGTTTAGATTTTAATAAAGCAGTTACTTCTTCTTGTGTTTTTCCTTGAAAGTATTGTCTTTCAAGATTACTAAAAACTCCTATAATTAAATCATTTGGAAAAATTTTTCCTAGTGAATCACTATTAGGATCAACTGAAATGACAAGTAACTGGTTTAAACTATTAAATTGGAATGTGATACCAATTTTTCTATTTTCTGCTTGATTTCTTGTTATAGAACTTGTCGTATCTCCATCATCATAAGTAATTTGAGCGTACCTATCATTCAGCAATGAAACCATGCCTAGTAATTTTGCATGCATAATTGTTTCTTGTTCATATGTTTTTCCATACATCGCTTCATTTTCAATAATTTGTTGTAATTGGCGTTCAATTTGACTATTAGATTGTACAGGTTTTGTAAAGATAGTTCCTACTAGGTATCCTAATCCAAATAATAAAGGAATTAGAACAAGTGCTGCTACCGCTATAATTCTATTTTTCATTTTTATATTTTCATCATTCATTTTAATTCCCCTTCCAAAAGCCTTCACCAATAACCTCATTTGTTTTTACAATAAATGTAAATGCATTTTGGTCATTTTCTGAAATAATTTTTTTTAAGATATATAATTGTTGTCTATATAAGGTGCATATAACCATTGATTTTTCTTCATCAGTAAATCCACCTCTCACACTCACTTTAGTTAAGCCTCTTTTTAAATTACTAAAGATTACCTTTTTCAGTCCTTCAGGATCGTTTGTCACGATAAAGACTGTGTAACTATTTTTTCCTATTACGGCTACCTTATCAATAACGATTCCAGCTATTATCATAGATATTAGTCCATACAATCCTACTTCAAAAGAAATTGTTGTCATAGCTAATAAAATGACTATCCCATCTGTAAAATATAAAACAAATGAGAATGGAATATGAAATTTTTGGCTAATAATTTTTTGATAAACATCCATACCACCAGTTGTGGCATTATGTCTAATAACAAGACCAATACCGCTACCAACAAAGAAACCACCAAATAAAGCAGCAATCAATAATCTATTATTTTCGCTTATTTGATTTATAATCAGGTTGGGTGAGATATTTGTCTTCTCAAATATAAAGATAATCACTGGATAAAGTAGTGTAGAATAAGCTGTTCTAATAAAGAACTGTTTTCCCAAAAATGCCCATCCAATAAGTAAAGCAATGACATTCATAATTAATAAAAATAATGCATCACTCATGAGTTTAAGTGGTCTAACTAATATGGATATACCAGAGACTCCACCTGTAACTAGCGCTTCTGGTGATAAGAAGAAGTAAAATCCTATGGCTAAAGAAATAACCCCAAGAGTTATTTGAGTCCATTCTATATGTTTACCTTTTAGTCTATCATTCACTTTTTTTAAGATATTCATTGATAAACCCTTCAATCTCTCCATCCATAACTTGTTCAATCTGAGCTACTTCAAAGTTTGTTCTATGATCTTTAACCATTTGATAAGGGTGGAATACGTATGATCGTATTTGTGAACCCCAACCAATATCTTTTTGTTCACCTTTGATACTTCGTAATTCTTCTTCTTTTCGTTTAATTTCTTCTTGAACTAATTTAGATTTTAAAATTGATAATGCTGTTTCTTTATTTTTAATTTGGCTTCTTTCATTTTGGCATGTAACAACTATACCTGTTGGTATATGAGTAATTCTAACTGCAGAGTCCGTTGTATTAACTGACTGACCACCAGCACCACTACTTCTATATACATCTACTTTAATGTCTTCATCTTTTATGTCTATATCAACAGTTTCATCAATTTCTGGCATAATATCGCAAGAAACGAATGAAGTATGTCTTCTTGCATTAGAGTCAAAAGGTGATATTCTCACTAATCTATGAACCCCACGTTCTGCTTTTAAGTATCCATATGCAAATGGTCCTTTAATTAGCATAGTAACGCTTTTAACTCCAGCTTCTTCACCAGCTTGATAGTCTAGTATTTCAACTTTAAACTTCTTTTTTTGTGCGTATCTTTGGTACATTCTAAATAGCATTTCGCACCAATCTTGTGATTCAGTACCACCTGCACCTGGATGTAATACTAAAATAGCATTATTAAAATCATAGGTATCACTTAGCAATACTTCAATTTCAAAATTTTTAATTGCTTTTGATAATTTAACAATGTCTTTTTCTAGAATAGTCCATTCTTCTGTTTGTTCTTCACTTAGTTCAAACCAATCAACAATATTATCATAATCTTTTTTTATTTCTTGATATGTTTTAAGTTGTTCTGCAATGTTATTAGCAGCTTGTGTTGTTTTTTTAGCTTCTTTTGAATCATTCCAGAAGTTAGGTTCTTGCATTTTCTTATTCAAGGCTTCTAGTTCAATATTTTTTTCAGATACATTAATTGCTTTTTCTAAATCAATGATACTTTTTTCAAACTGTTCTAGAGTTTTATTGATTTCATAACGTTCCATTTAAAAACTCCTTATCTCCAAGGCGCTGTTTTGCCTCTGTTTTTTCTTACTCTTTGTTTCTTGTCTTTTTCTTCTGCATTATCAGCAGCCTTAGCGCCTTTAACTACAGCTTCTCTTGTCACATTCACTTGAATGCGGGCCATGATTGCATATTTTGTAACATCTTTTGCGATATTTTCAATCATTTCATCAAATAATCGCTTACCTTCTTGTTGGTAAATAATAAGTGGATTTTGTTGTCCGTATGCTTGTAATCTTACACCTTGTCTTAACTCACTCATTACATCAATGTGTCTCATCCAATATGTATCAATCATTCTAAGCATAATAACTTTTAAAAACTCATTATATACTTCAATAGGGGTTGCTGCTTTTTTAGCTTCTAATTCCTTTAAAGCTTCACTTGTAATAAGGCTAATTAATTCATCTTCATCTAGTTTTTTTAATTCGTTTAAGTCAAATGTATCTTTATAGAAAAGAGTTGATTCAAGATGATTTACCAATCCTTCATCATCAATTTCGTATTTGTTACGTCCAACTTCAGTTATAAAAGGTGACACTTCATTTTCTATTGTTGCCTCAATCATTTTAATTACTTTATCTTCAATAGATTCTAAAGTCAAGACGTCTTTTCTTTGTCCGTAAATAATTTCTCTTTGAACTCTTAACACATCATCATATTTTAATACGTTTTTACGTGTGTCGTAGTTATTACCTTCTATTCTTTTTTGAGCATTTGTAACAAACTTAGAAAGCATCTTAGAAGATATTGGTTCACCTGGACCGTTAATTTTACTCATTTGTTTCACAATTGATTTAAATCTTTCTCCAGTAAATCTAACAAGTAATTCATCTTCACCTGATACAAAGAATCTTGAATATCCAGGATCTCCTTGTCTACCAGCACGCCCTCTTAACTGATTATCAATACGTCTAGATTCATGTCTTTCTGTTCCTAAAACTGCTAATCCACCTAATTCTACAACACCTTCACCAAGCTTAATATCAGTCCCACGTCCAGCCATATTTGTAGCGATTGTAACTGCGTTTTTAAGACCTGCTTTAGCAATGATTTCAGCTTCTCTTTCGTGGTTCTTAGCATTCAATATTTCATGGGGAATTCTATTTTTTCTTAGTAACATAGAAATTATTTCTGATGTTTCAACCGCAACCGTTCCAATTAACATAGGTTGCCCTTTTTCATGTCTTTCTTTTACTTCTTTAATTAATGCATCAAATTTTTCTTCTATTGTTGCATATAAATAATCTGTTTCATCTTTTCTAATAACTGGTAGATTCGTAGGAATTTCAATAACTTCCATATTATAGATATCTCTAAATTCATCTTCTTCTGTTTTAGCAGTACCAGTCATCCCAGATAATTTTTTATACATTCTAAAGAAGTTTTGATAAGTGATAGTCGCAACAGTAACTGTTTCTTTTTTCACATCTACATTTTCTTTTGCTTCTAGTGCTTGGTGTAATCCTTCACTAAATTGACGTCCTCTTAAAATACGTCCTGTAAATTGATCAACAATTAAAACTTCTCCACCATCAACAACGTATTCTTTGTCGCGTGCCATAATATAATTAGCTCTTAATGCATTATTGATATGATGTAGTAATGAGACATTTCTCAAATCATATAAATTACTAATCTGGAATACAGATTCAGCTCTATTTATACCAGCTTCTGATAGTTCAATTGTCTTAGTTTCAATATCAATTTCATATTCATCTTCTTTAAGTGATTTTGCAAATCTATCTGCTTGTTCATATAAGTTTTGCGTGTTTTTAGCACCACCAGAAATAATTAACGGTGTTCTTGCTTCATCAATTAAAATAGAGTCAACTTCATCGACAATGGCAAAATTATACCCTCTTTGAGCAACCATTTCACCTGCATATAAAACCATGTGATCACGTAAATAATCAAATCCTAATTCACTATTTGTTGAATATAAGACATCTGCACTATATGCATCTTTTTTATCTTCACTTGATAATTCTCTTAAGTTTAAACCTACTGTTAGCCCTAAAAATCTAAAAATATCTCCAATTTCGCCTTCAGCTTCACGTTTTGCTAGATACTCATTTACAGTTACAATATGAACGCCTAGGCCGTTTAAAGCATTTAAGTATGCTGGCATAACTGATGTTAAAGTTTTACCTTCACCTGTTTTCATTTCTGCTATATTTCCATGATGTATTGCGATAGCACCTAATACTTGTACATAATATGGTGTTTTATGTGAAACTCTTTTTGAAGCTTCTCTTACTAATGCATATGCTTCTGGTAAAAGATCATCAAGTGTTTCGCCTGCATTAAATCTTTGTTTGTATTCTTGTGTTTTATTTCTAATTTCTTCATCACTTAATACAGCCATTTGACTTTCAAGTGAAAAAACTTTGTCTGCTAATTTTCTAGCAATTTTTAATTCTTTTTTTGTTGAACTGAATAAATTTTTAAACACTCATGCCACTTCCTTAATTAGTTTTTAGTTTGAAGAAAATCTTCTATGATTTTTTTGTCTTGTGGAACAAGTTTGTCCCAAGGTATTTCATTAAGTTTAAACCATTTTAATTCTGATAGTTCGCTTTTTTGTGCTTTCATATCGCCTTTTACTTCCGTGATAATAAAACTTTGGATAACAAGATATGAAACATCGTTATTAGGATAATGTAAGACAAAATCTTTTCCTGCATATACATTAAAAACAGATATATCAATAGGTGTTAGATTAGTTTCTTCTTTTACTTCTCTTGTTAGAGTATCTAAGAATGTTTCACCTAATTCCATGGATCCTCCGTGAAGTCCCCAAAGTTTAAAATCTGTTCTTTTTTGTAATAAGATTTTTTTATCTTTATAAATAATTGCCGCAACACATGGCATAAAAAGCGGATCATTGCCTATTTTCTTGCGAATTGTCTTGACATAGCCCATAACAGAACTCCTTAAAAATTAAAAATGAGTTAAAAAACTGTAGACTTTAACCATTTTATTTACGATACCTATAAATATTTTACCACATTTAGCAGTTTTTACTTTAAAAATAAGGTGATAACTAAAACAAAAAAACTCTCATCCTATATTCTTTACAAATATAGTACTAGAGTTTATTTTTTAATGTTATCTTAATTCAAAATACTCTTGTTTTACGAGTCTCTTTTTTTTAGATACTATAATAAACGGGAATTTGCTAATTTTTTGGTTATATATAGAAACAAGCATATTATAGTTTTTTTGTACACAAATTAATTCTTCTTGAATTTCAATACTTTTTTCTTTAATACTAGAGTAATTGTGAGTCTCTTTAATTACTTGTTGTTCTAGCATCTGTTCTATTAAATCATTTAAACAAGCTACATATAAAGATTTATCAACCATAGCAGACAAATCTTTTTTCTCTATTTCCAAATCAGTTTTGTTAATAATATCATTCATTTTTTGATATATATCATACTTTTTAAGTAAAACTAAATCAATCTTAGTTTTTACTTCAAGGACTCTTTTTTCTGATTTTTGAATTGATTTTAACGCTATCACATAAAATATTATACAAATAAGTATGGCTATAATGATTACTGAAAAAATAATACTACTCACAATAAGCATATTCAAATATATTGGTAAAACCATCTATTTTCTCCTAATCTTTCTACTTAGCAAGATTCTTAAATATACTTACTTTATCTGTTTTTTCCCAAGGAAGTAAAACATCTGTTCTACCAAAATGACCGTAAGATGCTGTCTTTTGATATATAGGATTTTTAAGTTCTAAATAGTCTATGATTTTTTTAGGTCTTAAGTCAAAGTTTTCTAAGATAACTTCTAATATTTTTTCATCAGATACTTTTCCAGTATTAAAAGTATCTACATAAACTCCAACAGGTTTTGCAACACCAATAGCATAAGCTAATTGAATTTCACAAGTTTCTGCTATTTTTGATGCTACAATGTTTTTAGCTAAATATCTTGCCATATATGCAGCACTTCTATCTACTTTCGAAGGGTCTTTACCACTAAATGCCCCACCACCATGGCGTGAATATCCACCGTATGTGTCAACGATAATTTTTCTACCTGTTAATCCTGAATCTCCATTTGGCCCACCAATAACGAATCTTCCTGTTGGATTAATAAAGTATTTTGTATCAGATGTAATTAATTCTTTAGGTAAAACAACATCAAAGACATTTTTCTTAATTTCTTTATGTAATTGTTCTTGAGTAATATCTTCATCATGTTGAGTTGATAAAACTACTGAATCAATAAATAATGGTTTATTGTTTTCATCATAAGCAATTGTTACTTGAGTTTTACCATCTGGTCTTAAGCCTTTAACAATATTTTCTTCTCTAACTTTTGTTAATCGTAATGCTAATTCATGTGATAAGGCAATTGGTAAGGGCATTAATTGTTCGTTATCATTTTTAGCAAAACCAAACATTAATCCTTGGTCTCCAGCACCTTGGTCTTCTTTATCAACACCCATGGCAATATCTGGTGATTGTTCATGTAATCGGTTGATAATTTCTACTGTATCATATGAAAATAAGTATTCTTTTTTATCATATCCAATAGATTTGATTGTTTTTCTAACAATTTCTTCTACATTAATAGAAGCTTTAGTAGTTATTTCTCCAAAAACAACTACTGTATTAGTAGTTACTGCTGTTTCAACAGCAACTCTTGAATCTTTATCCTGACTTAGTATAGCATCTAAAATAGCATCTGATATTTGATCACAAACTTTATCTGCATGCCCTTTAGTAACTGACTCACTTGTAAATAATTGGTACATAATTTCTCCTTCTTTCTTCAAAAAAAAGTGGCTTCCCAGAGGAAAGCCAATGTTTCCTTATTGATGGGTTTCCCCCTAGTGGTAAGCACCTAATTAAATAGGTTGCTGCTACTTCACAGGCCACTGACGCCTCGATAGCTCTTAATAAGTATATAGTTATTTTTAATCGCAACTTATCATACTACATTTTATATGTTTTGTAAAGTATTAAAAGCTATTATATAATTCTTTTATTTCTGTATCATACTTTAAAAATCTTTCTTGCAGTTTATAATCAAAATATTCAACTAACTCTTTAGTGAATATTTCCATACTAGCAGCATGTGAGTATGGTCTTTTATATGGCTTAACATTTCTTAATGTTACATAGATATCTGATAATAAAATAATTTGAGCATGAATATCTGGTTGTATTTTAAGCATATTTTGCTTAAATGTTTCATTAGCCGATCCTTCTAGATGAGCTCTGACAATATCTTCAGTTTTTTGTGCTAATTGTAGCCTTCTTGCTATTTTAGCGCCAAGTTCAGTTTTTTCTTTAATTTTTTGATAGTTAATTTCATCTAATGTTTCTTCTTGATTCATTACTTGTCTGATTTCATCATACTGTAAGTGTACTAATGCATATAAATTTAAATCTTGTTTTTCCTCTTCTGGTAAGTTGTAGTATTCTGCCAGTTTATTAGCTATAGCTAAAACCTGATTTGCATGCTTAGCATCTAGTAGAGTATATGATGATGAAAAGACAACTGAAAATAAATTAGAAACAATATGAGAAAAGTCATCTTGAACTTGTCTTCTTTTAACAAGTTCTTTTTTTCTTTCTTCTTGTAGTTGTTGACCGATAGAAACAATGACATAAACAACTAGATAAAATACAATAAACAAAACTGTTCTTAAGACAATATCACTAAATTCTGGCCTTGTAATAAATGCTTCAAAAAACTGTTGAATAGATAATTTCATCTCGATAATATTATACGTAAGAACAAAGTGAATCATTGTTAAAATTGTTAACATACTCAAAAACGAACTACTCAATAATTTTTTATCTTGGTATAAAGAAATAACTACTAATGCATAATAAATAAGTGTATATGCAGGTGTTTCTAAATGACTATCTTGCGGGTATACTTTAATATAAACAAGAATTGAGGATAAAAACATATAAAATGATGCAACATACATTGCTACTTGTTGTTTTGTTTTATCATTTTTATCTTGGGCAATAAGTGTTTTTAATAATTTATTGATTGCATAGGTAAGTGGAAAGAATAAAACAGTTACTAACCAGTCACTTTGATTTTGACTATTTAAAGAAACCGCAAAAAAGATAAGTGAATAAAGGATATTAGACATGAAAATAATGTTTTTAATAACAATATTTCTTCTATGTAAAACAGCTACATCTTGAGCAATATCTATTCCTTGATCAAAACCAAAAAACTTGGCAAAAAGATTTCTGCCAAGCGTTTTTACTTTTTTACTTTTTGGGATTTTATCATGTTTCATACGAACCCCTCTTAATCATTATTTTTCTATATAATCGTAAATAGTTGTTTTTTCATATGCATCACTTTCATGAGCAGTTTCTTCACTCATGATTTGAGCAACTCTTGTAGAAGCTGCTGCTGCGATACTACCGACAATATCATCTAAGAATGTATGACATTTGCCTTCTTTTTTACCTTCTTCATTTAAAAATGAAACTATGCCTTGTTTATTAACATCTATTTCACCAAAGTTAGTTACTCCAATTGTACCATAGTTACCAGCGACATCAATACCCATTAACTCATCAATTCCAAATAATCCTAAATCTTCATATAAGATATCTTGAATAGGACCTTTGAATAATTTTTCTTCTGCTAGTCTATCAATTTCAGAAGCTAACTGAACATGGTGGAAGATATCTCTAAAAGATAATATTCTTTCAACTGATTGGACACATAATTCTAATGATACGCCTTCTGTATATTTAGACTGTTGGCGATAAGCTATTTCAGCTATTTCACTTACTTTAACTCCACGTCTTGCTAGTGTTTCTTTGTTAATTCTTAGCATTTCTTCTTGTGTATATAATAATTTTTTCTTAGTATTATTCATGATTCTTCCTCCTATTGGAATTTATCACCTGTTTTTATAAGTGATTGTCCGTTTAAAAATACTTTTGTTGTTAATATTTTTCTGCCTTGTTGTTGGATTTCTAAGATTTCTACTGTACCGTTTTTAGTCGCTACTAATATTTTTTTATCTTGAATTAAAATTGTCCCTGGCATTTCATCTAATATTATATCACTTTTTTGTGCATTATATATTTTTAACTTCTCATTTTTTATTTCAGTATAAGCTCCTGTTTGAGGAGATAAGCCTTTTATATGGCCTAAAACAAACTTAGTTTCTTTATTCCAATCTATTTTTTCTTCTTCTTTTTTTATCGTATACGCAAATGTTACAAGTGCTTCATCTTGCTTTTCTTTTTTATATTGTTTCTTTAATATTTTATCAATATTTTCTTCAAGTAATTCTTTTCCAATAGTGCTTAATTTTTGTGATAATGTTTGGTAGTTATCAGATTCTGAAATAAGAACTTCTTTTTTTTCTATCATATCACCAGCATCCATTTTATAAACCATTTCCATTAAGGTAACACCCGTTTTTTCTTCTGCTTCAAAGAGTGCATATTGAATAGGTGCTCCTCCTCTATATTTAGGGAGTAAAGATCCATGGATATTAATTGCTGGCACTTCTTCTAATAAAGCTTTAGGAAGAATTTGACCATAAGCTGCTGTTATAATTAATTCTGGTTTTAGATCTAAAATGTATTGATATTCTTTTGATAATTTTTCTGGTTGATAAACTTTGACACCATATGATTCTGCTAGTTGTTTTACTGGTGATGGTGTTACAACTTGTTTTCTACCAACTTTTTTATCTGGTTGAGTTACTACTAGCCCAACTGGATATTTTTTATCCAGTAACATTTTTAAAATTGGCACTGAAAACTCTGGCGTTCCCATAAATACTATCATATAATTTCCTTCTTTCTTAAATTAACGTAGCAAATTGACTAAAATAAATTTTAGTTTCTACATCTTTAAAATTGTTAATTTCTTCTTCTATTTTCTTATCTATTGTATCATATTTTAAAGTTAACAAAACTCTATATTTATTATCTCTTTTTTGAATAAGTGATGGCGTTGGTCCTAACACAATCATTGTTTTTGAGAGTAATATTTTTATCCTATCGGCTATTTGATATGTTTTTAAATATGATGGATGTTCTATTAATAACTGACTCACTTTTTTAAAAGGTGGCATTTTTTGAATTTTTCTTTCAAATAAGACCTGTTTGAAAAACTCCTCATTATTAAGAGTGCTTGCAGTTTTTATAGCATAGTGATTAATATCATAAGATTGAATAACCACATCACCTTTTTTACTTCTGCCTGATCTTCCTGATGCTTGTAAGATAAGTTGGAATGTTTTTTCTACTGCTTTGATACTAGGAACTTTTAATAATCCATCTGCCATGATAATCCCAACTAAAGTAACATTAGAAAAGTCAAGTCCTTTAGCAACCATTTGTGTGCCTAATAGTATGTCTGCCTTATGATTTTTAAAATCATCCCAAATATGTTCATGACTATTTTTTTTACTAGTTGTATCTGCATCTAATCTAAGTACTTTAGCATTAAAGTGTTTATGTAGTTCTTGTTCGATATACTCAATGCCAACACCAACTTCTTTAACTGTGTTTTTTTTACAAACAGTGCACTCTTTTGAAAAGGGTTCTTCATAGCCACAATGTTGGCATTTTAAAATATTTTTATTTTTATAATAAGTTAGACTTATCTGACAATCCGGGCATTTAGGAACATTTCCACAGTGTCTACACATAACAAAAGGAGAATATCCTTTTCTGTTCATGAATAATATAATTTGTTCATTTTTAGAAAGTTTTTCTTCTATTTGCGACTTTAGTTCTGTAGAAAATGGGGTTAAGTTACCTTTTTTAAGTTCTTCTCTCATATCAATGAGTTTGACGTTTGGCAAATGATTTACAAGAGCTCTTTTAGTTAGTTTTAAAAGTTTATATTCTTTGTTTGTTGCTTTATAAAAGGTTTCTACAGAAGGGCTTGCACTTCCTAATAAAAGCGGTATTTGATGGTATTTGGCTCTTGTTTGTGCAATTTGTCTTGTATCATAAGAAACTGTGTCATCTTGTATATATGAGTCATCTTGCTCTTCATCAATAATGATGATTCCAAGATCACTTATTGGAGAAAAAATAGCACTTCTAGTTCCTAATATAATTTTAGCTTTGTTATTTTTAATTTTTTGATATTCATCATATTTTTGACCTGAATTAAGATTGCTATGTAAGATAGAAACAATGCTCTCATCAAATTTTGATTTTAACCTCTGTGCAAATGGTCCAATTAGCATAATTTCTGGGACTAAGATTAATGCCTTTTTATGATTATTTAAAGTGTCTTCTATTAATTTTAAATAAATTTCTGTTTTACCAGATCCTGTGACACCATATAAAAGATATGTTTCATATTTATTTAAATTAACTTTTTCATATTCTTTTTGTTGATCACTGTTTAGAATAATTTTTTTATCTTCTAAGTCAAAGATATGAGTGACTGCTCTATTTGATGTAATCAATTCTGGAATAAGCACATTTTTTGAAATAAGACTTTTAATAATACTTGGAGATAGTATTTCTAGTGCTTCTTTTCTAGTAATTTCTTGTTTATTAAGTTCTAAAATAAGTTGTTGCTTTACTGTCAATTTTTCATGTGTTTGATAGTTTATTTTATAGTTAGTTTCGTATTTTTCTACTTCTTTTTGTTTAATTATAGTAGTAATATCTATAGCATTGTTTTCTTTTAACTTTTTTAAAGAATTATAAAATGTTTCTTCATCTTTATTTGTAAGTATCCACTCATTTTTCTTATTAAATTTTTTAATTATTTCATCATCTATTTTACTTGAGTCTAAAATAGTTATCTTCTTCTGATAGTTTAGTAATAGTTCTTTTGGTAAAATAGTTTGATAAACTGCACTCATTAAACTAAAAGGAGTTTTTAATAAATAATCAGCAATCAAAAAAAGTTCTTCATCAATAGAAGGGGTGATATCTAGTATTTTTTCAATTTTTCTTGTTGCTTGAGTGCTTTCAGGAATTAAATTAATGATGTAGCCAAGTCTTTTCATATTACCAAATGGCACAATCACTCTCATTCCTTTTTTTAGATCAAGCTGCATAGCTTCAGGAATGATATAATCATAATATTTATTTAATTCTGATGCTTTTAAATCAATTACTATTTGTGCTATCATTTTATCTTCACCTATTTTATTATAGCATAATCAGTATGATTATAGCCTTCTTGAGGCAGAAAAAAGAGCCATTCATGAAAACGGCTCTCCTGTTAAATTATTTAATTGATTTTAGGATACTATCAATCTTATTTCCGTATGCCAATGCTTCGTCATACTTGAAAATTAAGTCAGGTATTTTTCTGATATTTCTGATTTTTTTAGCTAATTCCATACGGATTGCTATTTTCTTTTCTTCAATCACTGAAGCTGCTAATTCAATGGTTTCTTTTTCATCACTTAATACTGTATAAAAGATAGTTGCGTATGATAAATCTTTAGTTACTTTAACCTCTGTAATATTAATGTACCCTACTGTTGGATTTTTAATAACGTTATTAATGATTACAGCAACTTCTCTTTGAATCAAACTACTTAGTCTATCAGTTGTAATTCCCATATTTTAAGCCTCCACTTCTTCTAATTTAGATGCTTCTATTATATCACCAACTTTAATATCATTAAAGTCTTCTACTGAAAGTCCGCATTCAAAACCTTTTCTAACCTCTTTAACATCATCTTTAAATCTCTTTAATGAAGCTAATTTACCTTCATAAACAACAATTCCATCTCTAACTACTCTGACTAAAGCATCTTTTGCTACATAGCCATCTGTTACATAACATCCTGCAATCGTTCCAATTTTACTTACTTTAAATGTTTCTCTTACTTCGATTTGTCCTGTTACAACTTCTTCAAATGTTGGTTCTAACATTCCTTTTAAGGCTTTTTCAATGTCTTCTATAATACGATAAACTACATTATATAATCTTAATTCAACGCCTTCGTTTTCTGCTAAACTTCTAACAGCAGCATTTGGTCTAACATTGAATCCAATTAAAATAGCATCAGAAGCTTTAGCTAATGTAACATCGCTTTCAGATATTGCACCAACACCAGCTCTAACTAAGTTTGCATGGAATCCATCGATATCTATTTTAGCTAACATTCCTTTTAAGGCTTCAATAGATCCTTGAACATCACCTTTTAAAACGATGTTTAATACTTTTTCAGTATCTTCTAAATTGCTAAACATACTATCTAAGCTCTTAGCTTTAGTAAATTTGCGTTCGTTTTCTCTATCTCTTGCTTCTCTTGTTGCAGCTATTTGTCTAGCTGTTTTTTCATCACTAAATGCCATAAAGATATCTCCAGCTTGAGGAACAGTATTTAATCCTGTTACTTCAACCGGTGAAGCAGGTCCCGCTTCTTCATAACGACGTTTTAAGTCATCTGTCATTGTTCTAACTTTACCGTATGTATTGCCGGCAACAACAATATCTCCGACTTTTAAAGTTCCTGTTTCAACAATAAAAGTTGCTACTGGTCCACGTGATTTATCTAAACTTGCTTCAATAATAGTACCTTTAGCTAATCTGTTTGGGTTAGCTTTATATTCTTCAATTTCACTTAATAAAAGAATAACATCTAATAATTCATCTAATCCTTGACGTTTTAATGCAGATACCATAACATATGGAGTTTTTCCTCCCCATGCTTCTGGTAGTAAATCATAATTAGATAATTCGTTCATTACATTTTCTGGGTTAGCTGTTGGTTTATCAACTTTATTAACTGCAACTATTATTGGAACTTTAGCTGCTTTAGCGTGTTCTAAAGCTTCAACTGTTTGAGGCATTACACCATCATCAGCCGCAACAACTAAGATACATATATCTGTTACTTTAGCTCCACGTGCTCTCATTTCAGTGAAAGCAGCATGTCCTGGAGTATCGATAAATGTAATTTTATCGCCATTCCAGTTAACTTGGTAAGCACCTATATGTTGTGTAATTCCACCTGCTTCTCCTTCAACTACTCTAGCTTTTCTAATAGCATCTAATAGTGTAGTTTTACCATGGTCAACGTGTCCCATGATGGTAATAATTGGTGGTCTTTTTACTAAATCTTTTGGATCATCAACGATTTCGATTTCATCATAACGAGTAGCATCAGTAATGACTTCGTCTTCTACTTTAACATTAAAATCAAGTGCCAATAATTCAATAGTTTCTCTATCTAAGGTTTGATTTACACTAGCCATCATGCCGTATTGCATTAATTTTTTAATTAAAACAGCATTTGATATTCCAAATCCTTGTGCAATATCTAAAACAGTATTCTCTGCTTTAATTATATACACCTTGTCATCTCCTGTTTTAACTTCTTTTTTTACTGGAATATTAGACTTTCTAACTTCCTTTTTTGCCGCTTTTTTGGCCATAGTTATTCACTCCTTCTATTTGACTAATAGATCACTAAATCCTTTATCTAAGATGCCGATAACTTTAACATTATGCATTCCAATAGCCTTGGAAAGCTCCTCACTATTTAGTCTTTCTATTACTTGTGTTTCATAAGTTTTTGATTTATCATAAATTTTCTTCTTTGTATTATCTGAAGCATCTGTTGCGATAACTACTAGAAACAATTTCTTTTTTCTAAGAGATTCAACAACAAAGTCAGTCCCTACAACTACCTTTTTAGCAATGTATGCTAAGCCTAATGTTTTATTCATTTGCTAAGCCTAATAGTTCTTCATATATTTCATCAGGAACTGTTACTTCTAATTTTTTATCTAGAGCTTTTGATTTTTTAGCTAATTCAATCACTTTCTTAGAAAGTGTTAAATAAGCACCTCTACCTTGAGCTTTTCCAGTTTTATCAACGGATACTTTTCCTTCTTTGGTTGCTGCAACTCTAATAAGTTCTTTTTTATCTTTAACTTCTTTTGTTACAACACATGTTCTTAAAGGCTGTTTTTTAATTTTCATTAAATCACCTCTTAATTTTTATTTTAATAAATAATTCCTTCTTGTTGAGCTTGTGTTTCTGATTTAATGTCAATGCTCCAACCAGATGCTTGAACAGCTAGTTTAACATTTTGTCCTAATTTACCAATTGCAAGTGATAATTGATCATCTGGGACAATTGCAAGTGCACTCTTTTCTTTTGGATTTACTTTTGTAACTGCAACAACTTTAGCAGGTTGTAATGCATTAGCAATTAGTTCTTGTTCATTATCACTCCAGCGGAATAAATCAATTTTTTCTCCACTAATAGCTTTAACGATTTCTCTAATTCTTTGTCCGCCTTCACCAACGCATGCTCCAATTGGATCAACTTTTGGATCTTCTGAACGGACACCAATTTTACTACGATCTCCAGCATCTCTTGAAATACCCATAATTGAGATAATTCCTTCTTTTATTTCTGGAACTAATTCTTCTAATAATCTTGTAATAAGTCCATTTTGTACTCTACTTACAAATACTTTTGGCCATTTAGTTGTGCTTTGAACTTCAGTTATATAAACTTTGATTCTGTCATTTACGTGGAATACATCATTTGGTAATGCTTCTTTTTTAGGTAATAAAGTAGTCATTTCCTTTTCTAATTCCAATTTATAGTAGTTATCATCAACATCAGTAACTCTAGCTGTAACCATCTCATGTTCAACTGCTTTAAAATGATTGTAAATTGTTTCTTTTTGTTTGTTTGTCAATTCTTCATTAAATCTATTTTTAAAATCTTTAATTGCGTATAAATTGAAATCTTTAGGGTCAACTTTAATTTCAATAAGTTGTCCTGGTTTAACGCGTGTTTTCATTTCTTTTGCATCTTCTACAGTGATAAATGTATATTCTTTATTTAATGGGTTAGATGTCATATCTTCTTCTAATGTATCTTCATCTAAAACATAATATTGTTTATAAAGTAATATTTCACTTTTATCTTCTTTTATTTCTACTCTACAGCTTCTTACGCCATGCGCTTTTTTACAACCAGCAATAAGCCCTTTTTCAAAAGCTTCTAATACTTGGTCTTTATTTAATCCACGTTCATCAGCAACCGCTTCGATTGTATTAAAAAAATCTTTACTAATCATTTTTATAGTTCTCCTTAAAATTTAATGGCTTTTCTAATTTTAGATATTTTGGAATATGGTATTTCTTTGATAACTTTTCTACCTTTTTGGTTAGCTGCAATTACTAAGACATCTTCTTTAACATCTTCTAAGACTGCATCACCTTTATAAAAATCTGAAACAATATGAAGAAATCCACCTTTATGAGCCTTAACTTCTTCAATGTTGTTAAGTGGTCTTTCAAGCCCAACACTAGAAACTTCTAAAAATACGCTATCTGGAAGTTCATCACTCACTGCTTCAATAATTTTATTATTGATAGGTTCAATAATATCATGCGATAAATTTTCTTCATCAATAAGTATTTCAAGAATTTGAGCTCCAAATTCATTTTTAAACTTGATACTGTATAATTTCATATTAAGTTCTTTTAATATTTCTGTAATTATATTTGTTATTTTATCAAAATTCAATTTTAAGCACCTCAATTAAAATGAGTGGATTTTATCAGCCCACTCATCATTACGTATAAATTATATCACTTTCTATAAATTTTACAACTTTTTAAAGAATTCCTACCAATAATTACTATTGAAAACTAACATTTTTAATTTGATATAATGACAAGCTTATTTTTATCTGTTTATTTTTTAGATTGCTGTATATCTAACTAGCAATATTTTGCTGTTTTATGTTATAATATTCTCATGGTTATACTACAAAAAGGTGGTACGTTTATGAGAATGACAAAACAAAGAAAACTGATTCTTGATATTTTTAAAAATAGTAATAAACCTTTAAATGCTGAAATGATTTATGATTTATTGCCAAAAAATGAAATGAACCTATCAACAGTTTATAGAAACTTAGAACTTTTTAATTTAGAAGATATCATTTCTAGAAGTACAATTGATAATACTAACTATTACTATTTAACAGATTCTAAGCACCATCATTATATGATTTGCCTAGAATGTCATAAAATGATTCCTGTTGACTGTGGATTAACTCATATCGAAACATCCGTTTCTGAAGAACACCATTTTAAAATTACACATCATGATATGACCTTATATGGTTACTGTGATGAATGTCAAGTAAAGTTAGGACTATAAAATGATAAAAGCTGTTTATCCTGGATCTTTTGATCCTATTACAATTGGACATGTAGATATTATAAAAAGGGCTGCTAGCCTAGTTGATGAACTGCATGTAGTGGTTGCTGATAATTTAACAAAGAAAAAAACTTTTACAACCCAAGAACGCATTGATATGCTTAAACTTGTTTTAAAAGATATTCCAAATATTGTTGTCAGTTCTACTACTGATTTAGTTATAAGATACGCAGAAAATAACAATATTGGTATTTTAGTTAGAGGTCTTAGAAATATTCAAGATTATGAAAATGAATATGCCTTATATCAATTTAACAGAAATTTAAATAAAGAAATTGAAACTATTATTCTTTTCCCTTCTTCAAAAAATCACTTTGTATCATCTTCTGGAATCAAAGAGTTAGTTTATCACCATGCTGATATCTCACTTTATGTTCCTCACGAGATAATTGATTTAGTAGAAACTAAATTTCATAAAAAAGATAAGTAATAAACAGTTTTTAAACTGTTTTTATTTTTGACAAAATTTAAATAATTAAGCTTAACGGAGATAACAAATGAATATAAAAAAAACTATTGATCACTTTATTGATAAAATGATTTTAAATTCTACTTTCGATAAACCTTACTGGAATATTGAACTTATAAAAAAAGGTAAGCCAAACAACTGGAATCACATTGATGGTTGTATGACAACCTCACTTCTTTCTTTATATGAACAAACAAGCAATACCAAATATCTAGATTTTGTTGACTATTTTGTTGATTACTATATATTTGAAGATGGTACTATTAGAGGCTTTGATCCACAAAAATATAGTGCTGATGATTTGGCACATAGTAGAGTCTTATTTGACTTATACAAATTAACTAAGAAAGAAAAATATTTAAAAGCTATCCACCACACCTATTCACAATTAAAAAGTCAACCTAGAACTAAAGAAGGTAACTTTTGGCATAAATTAGTGTATCATGATCAAGTATGGTTAGATGGACTATATATGTTTCAACCTTTCTATACGCTTTATGAAACGCAATTTAATCAAAAAAATAATTATTTAGATATTATCAACCAATTCAAGAATGTACGTAAAATTATGTTTGATGAAAATAAAAAACTATATTATCAAGGCTATGATGAATCTAAAACCCTTTTTTGGGCAGATAAAAAAACTGGTCTTTCTAAACATTTTTGGCTACGTGCGATGGGGTGGTATGTGGCTGCTTTATCAGATGTTTCTGTTTATATAGAAGATATAAAATCCAAAGAGTATTTAGCATCTTTACTAAAAGAAGCCATTGACGGTCTTCTTTTATACCAAGATTATGAGTCTAAAATGTTTTATCATGTCATAGATTTGGCTGATAGACCAGAAAATTATTTAGAAACCAGCGGAACACTATTAATTGCATACGCTATTTTACACGCTTCAAATAATCATATTTTGGATGAGTCCTATGAAGCAATTGGAGTAACTATTTTTGAAGGGACTTGCAAGAAACAACTAACTGAAGTTAATGGCGATTTGAATTTAGAAAATATTTGTTTATCAGTAGGTCTTGGTCCTGAATCAAATACTAAAAGAGATGGTACATTTGAATATTATATTTCAGAACCTATTGTTAAGAATGATGCTAAAGGTGTCGGTCCTTTAGTAATGGCTTATGTTGAATATTTAAAAATATCTAAATAGTTTAAAAGTCCTTTTCAGGACTTTTATTTTTTAAATTAATTTATTTTCTTTAAAAAAATCATATAGTTTATCTTCTTCTATATGTGGCGTTACAAAATCAGCAACTTCTTTTAATTCAGGGTATCCGGTATTACCCATAGCAATCCCAATATCAGCTAACTTTAACATTTCTATATCGTTATGCCCATCTCCAACACAAATCAATTGGTAATCAGGATACTTTTCCTTAATTTTTCTAATAGCGGTTGCCTTATTGACTGTTGGGGATACTAAATCCACTCCACCATAATGCCAAAAATAAGGCTTAAACATTGGGAAGTCCTTTAAGATCTCATTAATTTCATTTTTATCTTCTTTAAAAAGCCAAATTTGATAAACGTGATTATTTAAATAAAACTCAGGATTAATAACTGGCTTTGTTGTTTGGAATCCTTTTAGTGCATAAATAACTGACTCATCGACAAAGGTTACAGCTTCTTCATGAAACCCAACCATTCCTATACTAATATTGTCATTTAATGTTTTTTTACAATTCTTTCTACATCTTTAGCATCAATGAATTCTTCAAAAACAATTTTATCTTGATCCATTGTTACTGCACCATTAACTAAAATTCTATATTTAAAGTAAGGGGCCATATCACCTAATATATCCACTTTACTTGGTCCTCTACCAGTGGCAAAACCTAATATAACATCTTTATCATTTGCAAGTTCTAAAAGAAGTTTTCTAGTTTGCGGTAAAATTTGCTTTTGTTTACTACTTAATATGGTATTATCCACATCAAAAAATATTATTCTTTTCATAATACACCTCAAAATTATTATAACATAAATTATCTTACTATCATTTTTTGTTTTTTTGTAGTAAAATAGTAATAGTTTATTGCGATTCATAAGGAGTGAGTATATTGGCAAAAAATGTATTATTAAAACAAGGTGAAATAGGCATCTTCGCTTTAGGCGGTTTAGGCGAAGTTGGTAAAAACACTTATGTATATGAAATAGATGATCAAATATTTATCGTGGATGCTGGAATTTTATTCCCAGATGACCACTTATTAGGAATAGACTATGTTATTCCTGACTATCAATATTTAATAGAAAATGAAGAACGTATTGTTGGTCTTTTCATTACACATGGTCACGAAGACCATATAGGTGGGATACCTTACTTATTAAAAAAAGTAAAAATTCCAAAAATTTATGCTTCTGGTATAGCAATTGATTTAATTGAATATAAATTATTAGAACATAAAGATATTAAACCACCAAAAATTGAAAGTTATAAGAGTTATTACAATTACCAATTTAATGGAACTGAAATCTCATTTATTCGTTTAAATCACTCAATTCCGGATATGTTTGGTATTGTATTTAAAACGAAACAAGGGACATTATTCCACACTGGAGACTTTAAGATTGATTTTACTCCAGTTGGTAAACCAGCTGAATATGAAAAACTAGCTAAGATTGGTTCTGAAGGTGTTTTATGCCTTCTATCTGATTCTACTAATGCTGAACAAGATGTTTTAATCCAATCCGAAAGTAAAGTTGGACGTTCTATTAATGAACTTTTCACTCGTATTGAAGGAAGAATCATTATTGCAACATTTGCCTCTAACTTATATAGAATTCAACAAATTATAGAAGCTGCTATCTTAACAAATAGAAAGGTTGCTGTTTTTGGTAGAAGCATGGAAAGAGCTTTAGAAGCAGGTCAACAAAGCGGTTATATTAAAGCACCTAAAGGTACTATTATTGATGCTAATGAAATTAATAAATATAAAGCAAGTGAAATTACTTTATTATGTACAGGATCTCAAGGTGAACCCTTAGCGGCTTTAAGTAGAATTGCAAATGGGTCTCATAGACAAATTAAGGCAATCAAAGGTGATACTGTTATCTTCTCTTCTTCACCAATTCCTGGTAATCAAGAAGGCGTTAATAAAACAATTAACTTATTATTTAGATCTGATGTGAACGTAATTACTCACGGACCTTTAGCAGATACTCATACTTCTGGTCATGGTAGCCAAAATGATTTAAAACTCATGTTAAGTTTTATTAAACCAAAATTCTTTATTCCAATGCACGGTGAACACAGAATGCTTAAACAACATAGTCGTCTTGCAATTGAGTGCGGTGTTAAGCCTAATAACATACTTATTATGGATAATGGTGATGTCGCTGCGGTTACTAAAGATAGTTTAAGAAATGCTGGTAGAGTTACTGCTGGTGATGTTTATATTGATGGTTCTGGAATCGGTGATATAGGTAGTTCAGTTTTAAAAGAAAGACGTGCTTTAAGTGAGGAAGGTTTATTCTCAGTTATCTTAAGTCTTGATTCTAAAAAGAAAAAGATTTTAAATGCTCCTACTGTTATTTCACGTGGATTTATCTACATGAAGGGTAACGAACAATTAATTCAAACTTTATCTAGTGATGTAAAGAAACATTTAGATATTCAATTAAAGAAAAAAGAGTTCAATGAAACTCAACTAAAACAAAATATTATAGATTTCTTAGCTCCTAAAATTTATGAGTTAACTTTAAGAAGACCTATGATTATTCCAATATTAATGGACATTGCTAAATAATTAAAACACCTAATAACGCTATCCCTTACAGAGGTTTTAGTAGTTATTAGGTTTTTTTTCTATTTAACTAAGTTAAGATATTCTTATTTTAATAATACATATTCAGGCTTATAAAACTCATACCATTTTATAGGTTGTTTTACGTGTATCGCATATGTTGATTGTCTACCCTTCTTCTACTACATAATGGTTATACGTTACAATTTTAGCCCCTGTCACATTTCCATTTGAGCCAAACTCATGTGTAGATCTCCATGAAGAAACGATATCAAGTCTCTTTTTGAAGAACATAAAACCTTTTGATTCTGCCTTTCCTACAATTAATGCAAAATGCGATGTATTAACAATGTTTAAACTATAGTATAAACCAACCATAGGTGCCTCTAAACTTGAATCAGTTATAGTTTTAATCTTATACTCACTACCAAGATACTTATCAATTCCAGCAGTAAATTCTCTTGCCCAAACACCTTCAAAATTTACTCCTAGATAATTTCTCCCATCAATACCCCAATTCATATTATTTCTAATATCTTTTAGTGTTTCTCTTGGTTTATCGCTATGAGCTATTTTTATTCCTGATAATTGATATGTTTGAATTAAGTTATTTGCTGCTTGAGGTCCACAGTCAGATAAATCCTGATCATCAGTAAAAATGGTATACTTGCCCTTTTTGTTATTGCTATCTGCAAGCCTATTTGAAATACTTTTTGTTATTTTAAAGTTTTTGAGATCGTTTTTTGCATCAAAAAGCGGTTTAAAAATATTTGATGCAAAATATGATTCCCCTTGAACTTCATCTTTTTTGATACTGTTAACACAATTAGGTGAAAATTGATTATTTTTTTTAATGTAATAACCACCATTTATCCTATATACTTTTTCATCAGTTTTCAATAAAGTATGATTTTTATGACTAAGTCCATATAAAATATTATCTTCACCTATTGATAAATAACCTTCATTAAAAATAAAGTAAAAACCAATATTTTTATCACCAGAATCATATAAACCGATTGTTTTTTCTAATGATAATAAATTCCAATAAATACCATACTCTTCTAAATATGAATTCTTAATTTCTTCTAAGTTATTTTGAACGAAATTAATTAATTCTTCTTTTTTTTGTGAAACAGTGGAAGTAAAAACCGTGACCATTAACATCAATGTAATTAAACTTTTCATAAGTGTCCCTTTTAGGGATCACCTCCTTCACTTTAATAATTGCCGTAAATGAAGGTTTTACTTTTTTTATACTCTATAAAAATTATAATATTTATAATCTATATGCATTTTAGGTGCAATTCCATTATCTGTTTTAATAATAGAAAGTGTAACACTTTTAACTTTTTTTAGTTCTTCTAATTTTTTCACTATTTCATTTTTATCTTTTGGAAATATTGTTTTTAGATGATCTAAATATATTGAATTGTGTATCAAATCATCATATTTAATTTTTAATTCAATCAGTCTATTACCGACTGTGATGTCTTTTGTATTAGCACGCGTAAAAAAATCTTTAATCATTGGTAGTAGGCTACTAAATCCTTCAACATCGTCTACTAACGATAAGTCCTCATTTATTTTTTTTATAATAGAACGCGGAATATTACTTGTTGTATCTACTTTTCCTTGGCTATTTTTCCCAGAAATAAAATCTTCTAAACTAGAATAGACCATTTTAGTTTCCTTGCTTACATAATATTCTCTATTATACATTCCGTTTATCTCACTTTGATTCAAAAAATCAACTCTTGATTTGTCTAATAACCCTATATAATATGTTTCATATTCATGAATATAATAATTAAGATTAGAATCTTTAGATAAGTACACATGTACCATGCATCTTTCCTGTTCATCATAATACTTATTCTCAACAGACTCTTCTGTTAGCCCCAATATCAAATCCTTGGCCTCTTTTACATCTTTTCTAGTCCCACACCCAACCAATAAAAACGTTGTTAGAAATATCGCTAATCCGATAAATATTTTTTTCATACCATTCTCCTTTTTGATTATTATATAAATACCTCTTAATTATATAATACCCAAAATTTTGATTTTACTTTTAAATTATTAAAAAAGGTATACCTTTTTAAGATATACCTTCGAAATTTTCTTATTTTGTTTCAATTACTGCGTAATCGCCATCTTCTCTAGCGTAAACTACATTGACTTTATGCGTATCTTTATCTTGATAAACATAGAAACTATGTCCTGAAACTTCCATCGCAAGAATTGCTTCTTCTGATGTCATCGGCACTAGTTCTACTTGTTTGTTTTTAACAAGTTGTGTTGCTAGAATTTCTTTTTCAAGCGATTCAACATCTAATTCTTGATTAAATGCCTGCTTAATTCCTTCTTTTTCAAAATGGTTTTGTAATTTAGTTTTATGTTTTCTTATTTGTGCTAACAATGCATCAACACTTCTGTCAATTGCAGTATACATATCCTTATCTGAAACCTCTGCTCTTAAGATAATATTAGGAGCTGGTATAGTTACCTCAATTTTATGATGATCTTTATAAACTTTACAAGTAACGCGTGCTACTGTGATAACATCGTTTCCAAAGAAGTCAACAACTTTTTGTAATCTCTTCTCTGCATAATCCTTAATTGCTGGTGTTGGTACAAATCCGTTTTTCCCTGTTACTTCATATTTCATAATTCATCTCTCCTTTGTGTATCATTGTTATAAGTATTATATCTGATAAATTTAGATTAGCAATCAATTTAACTAATTCTTCATCTACCATGTCTATAATTAATATTATCATATCATAATTTTGGGGCTCTTTGCTATAAATTTGAATAGCGTCTTTCAAATACGGATGTTTTCCAATATCATTTTCATCAATATTTTTACCTATGATATGTAAGTGTAATAAATAATTTTTGATCGGTATAGATCCAAAATGTGTGTTTTTATGATAAAACTTTGTTTTACATCTTAGACATACTTCATGATGTACTTTTTTAAAAAAATTATTTATTGTTATTTCTTGAATGATTCTTTTATTACAAATACAACAATTCATTTTATCACCTAATGATATACTAGTTGATTTTTAAATGATTACTATTTGTAATCGTTTTCATTACACCTATATTATAACATTGTTTTCTTAAGAATGCTATAATGTTAGTGGTGATTATATGAATAAAATAGCAATCAAAATGATAAAAGCTTATCAAGAAAAAATTTCAAGTCAAACTAATCCAAAATGTCGCCATACACCAACATGTTCCCAATACGGATTAATAGCCTATAAACGCTTTAACTTTTTTAAAGCTAGTTTTTTGACTGCTAAAAGAATATTATCTTGTAATCCCTTATTTAAACCTAAGTATGACCCCGTTCCAGAAAAAGTCTTGAAACCAAATGATAACTTTATTTTTGCATGCATAGCAAAAAGTGATCTATCTGAAACTATAGTTGCTTATGACTTTAAGTCATTTATTGACCTTACATATAAATTTGATTTAGTTCCTGAACCATTAGAAATTATCTGCCTTGATAAAACTAAAGTCACTTATACTCTAAATAACAATGGTTATATTTTAAATAAATCAGATGCAATTAAAAATGCAACTGATATCCTTAATTATGAATCTTTTAGTGATGGGCGTTATAAATTAAATAAGGCTTTTAAAAAAATAAATACTTCTTATACTAAATGTAACGAACCCCAATAGTTGGACCCAATAAAATTGGAAAGGCTATTGGGTTTTTTATTATGAAATTAAACTTAGAAGATAAATTGAATATTATTCAGATGGTTGAAAAAGGTATTACTATAAAGCAAATTGCATTAAACTATAACGTTAATCGTGCGACTATTGATACAATATTAAGAATTCATAGAATGCATGGTTCTTATTACTTTAAAGAAAAAGGTAAGAATAGAGAGTATTCACAAGAATTTAAATATAAAATAGTTCTAAGAATATTAGAAGGTAAATCTAAATCATCTATAGCCACAAAAATAGGAGCTAATGTAGGTTTGATTTACTCATGGTGTAAAAGATACGATCAATTAGGATATAATGGACTTATCACAAAACAAAGAGGTAGACCAATGAAGGATAAGCCAAAATCTAATTTAGAGATTAAAGAACAAACTAAAGATGAAATCATTAGGGAATTAGAAGCTAAAAATAAACGTCTTGAAATGGAAAATGATCTCTTAAAAAAATTAAAAGCCTTGGTTCAACGAGAAAACAAAAAATAAAAATCATACACGAATCAAGGTCTAAGTATGAACTAAAGATGATGCTAGAGTTTTTTTGTATCAGTAAGTCAACTTACTTTTATAACGTAAAGAACTATAATTTTCCAAAAAAAGATGTCGATTTAGAAAATAAAATAACAGAAATTTTCAATTATCATAAATCAAGATATGGCTATAGAAGAATCACATTATCTTTAAAAAATGAAAATATTCTAGTAAATCATAAAAAAGTTAAGCGTATTATGAAAGAACTTGGTTTATTTGCTAAAAACCAAAAGCTAAATATAAGTCATATAAAGGTGAACTTAGTAAGACAGCTAAAAATCATTTATTAGTGAAAAAAATTGATACAGAAAAACATACCACCTATTATGAAAGAGACTTTACTACACAGGGGTTAAATCATGTTTGGGGAACAGATGTATCAGAATTTCATATAGCATCAGGAAAACTATATTTATCGCCAATCATTGATTTTAATAATAGAGAAGTTATATCATATAACATATCTAAAGTTCCTAATTATACTCAAATAGAAGATATGTTAGATAAAGCATTTGAAAAGCATTCTAATTTAAATGGATTAATATTCCATTCAGATCAAGGCTGGCAATATCAAATGATTCAATATCGAAAATCATTATCTGAAAAAGGCATTATTCAAAGTATGTCTAGAAAAGGAAACTGCTTAGATAATTCAATTGTAGAAAATTTCTTTGGAATTCTAAAAAATGAGATGTTTTATGGGCATGAATATGAATTTAAAACATTAGATGAATTAACAGTGGCTATAGAAGAATATATAAGGTATTACAATTTAGAAAGAATTACAACAAAATTAAAAGGATTGAGTCCATATCAATATAGACAACAATCCTTATCATTAGTTTAAGTACATTATTAGATTATTTTATTAAGTCCAACTTATTGGGTTCATTACAAAATAGTTATCTTTTGATAACTTTTTTTTATAAAAAAAGTGATTACTCTTTTTAAGTAATCACTTCATCAATTAATTATTTTTCTCTAATGGAGCATTAAATACTTCCATATCTAATTCTTTTTCTGATTTAGCTACTACTGTAGCAGCAACACCAGTTCCTACAACGTTAATCATTGTTCTACCCATATCAACTAACGCATCTACTGAAACAACTAAGGCAATACCTTCTAATGGTAATCCTAGGGCTGATAAAGTAACGGTTGCTGCAATTGTTGCGATTCCAGGAACACCTGCAATCCCAATTGAGGCAATTGTTGTTGTTAATACTAAAACTAAGACTTGTACAAAACCAAACTCAATACCATAAGCATTAGCTGTAATAACAGCTACCATAGCAGGAAAAATCCCCCCACAAGCATTCATACCAACGTTAGCTCCAATTGGTGCTACAAAGTCTACAATTGGTTCTGATGCTCCAATTTTTTCTTTTAGTGTTCTTTGTGTTACAGGTAATGTACCATAACTACTTTGTGTAGTAAATGCAACTACCATGGCTTGTGAGAATTTCTTAATAAATTGAATAGGAGAAATTTTGTGAGCTGCTAAAATCCCCATTTGAACGAAGACAAAGTGGAATGCCATAGCTCCGTAAATTAATCCAATATATAATGCTAGATTTTTTAATGCATCTATATTATTTCTACCTACTGCATATGACATAAAGGCAAATACTGCATAAGGAGTTAATTGAATAACAAATTTAGTAACTCTTACCATAATTCTATTGAATGATTCATTGAATTCTAAGAATGGTTTCATTCTTTCAGGTTTTCTCTTGCTTTCAACAATAATTGCTACTGAAACAAAGATTCCAAATACTACAACTGGAATTGCTACATTGCCACTCATTGCTGTAACAATATTGTTAGGGAAGAATCCTAATATGACATTTTCAATTGTTGTAATTGTTTTACCAGTTGCATCTGGATCTACAGCAAATCCTTTTCCTAAATTGAATATTGATGCAAATCCATATCCAATTAAAGTAGCAGCCGCTGTTGTTCCTAATAACCAAAATAAAGTTTTACCGCCTATACGTTTCAACTTATTAGTATCTTCTAATGAAGTAAAGCTTTTTATTACTGCTGTTAAAACTAAAGGCATAACAACCATTTGAATTAATCTTAAATATAATTGTCCAATTGGTCTAATTGTTGCTGTAATTGTTGTTTCAGCACCATTGAACTGTGTTTTAGTTTGACCAAATATTAGTCCTACTATTAAACCTAACAACATACCTGTTAAGACTTTATAACTAAACTTAACTTTTTTCTTACTCATAAACATTAATAATCCTACTACTAGGATTGCAACTAGATAGAGCACACCTTTTTGCCAACTATCTATTTCATAATTTTTAAACATTTTATTTTCCCTCTTTTTCTTTTTTTATATGATTAAATATTCAAATAAAGTAGAGTCAACATCGAAACAATTTTATATTAAACATGATAAGTCCTCTTTTCATTTTGCCTATTTATTTTACCATGCATTAATTTTTATTTCACCTATTATGTCTTATTAAGAAGTTTAAAATAGACTCAGTTGATACAGTTGCAAATTTAAAAAATTACATTAAAAAAGAGGATAAAAATATCCTCTATTTTCTATTTTTAATAACTTTCATTCGAGAAAATTCTTCTCTTTCTCTTTCTTCTAAAACATTTCCGATAAATTTAACTTTATATTCTAAATCTGGCATGACAATATTTTTTAATGCATTGGCTCTTTTTTGAGATTTTCTAATCCCATTTGCTAATCTATATGCACTATTATCTATTTCTGCTAGTTTAATTGTTAAAACTTTTACATCTTGAAATGCTTTAAAAGCCTGATCAAATTTACTATTTGTAGCACTGAGTCCATAACTTAATTTAATTTGTGGTTTTTCATGATGAATTTTAGGTATATCAACACCCATAACACTCATATAGCTTACTTCTAATCCATTATCAATTGGGACAGCTTTAGCAATATCTCCAACAATTCCTAGTGTGATATTTGCATCTTGTAAAAGTCTATATGCTCTTTTATATGTTTCAGAAATTTCATCTCTTATTTTTGCAACATCATCTAATAAACTCATCATTTCACGCATTAAAATATTTTTTTTACGTTCCATTAAATCTTGCCCAAGTTTCGCTAACTGATAACTTTTCTTTATATTAAGCAAATTACCTTTAGTAGGAATAATTTGACTATTCATTATTATTTCCTTTATTAATAATTGAACTTGCAATATCGTTATGAGTTATTTTAAAACGTTTTTGGGCACTTTCAGGATTATAAAATTGATTAATTACTTTTTGATCTAATCTATTAAGTTCACTTACTGGTAGAACAGATAATAAATCCCATCCTAAGTTAAGGGTTTCTTCCATTGTTCTGTTTTCATTTCCTTGAGATAAGAAATATTCATCAAAATATTTACCATATAATAAATAAGCTCTATCAATATCGTTTAACTCATCTTCACCAATAACAGATGCTAATGATTTAGCTTCTAATACTCTAGCGTATGAAGCAAACAATTGATTAGCTAAGTCTTGATGGTCTGCTCTAGTATATTTCGCACCAATACCATCTTTCATTAAACGTGATAATGAAGGTAATATATTGACCGGTGGGTAAATTCCCATTTGGTGTAATTCTTTGCTTAATACAATTTGCCCTTCTGTGATATATCCAGTTAAATCTGGTACTGGGTGAGTGATATCATCATTTGGCATAGTTAATATTGGAATTTGTGTTACTGAACCTTTAGCCTGTTTAATAATACCAGCTCTTTCATATAATGAAGAAAGGTCAGAATACAAATATCCTGGATAACCTTTACGTCCTGGAATTTCACCTTTAGAACTTGAAAATTCTCTTAAAGCTTCACAGTAAGCAGTCATATCTGTTAATATAACTAAAACATGCATATCTTTTTCATATGCTAAATATTCTGCAGCTGTTAATGCAGCTCTTGGGGTTAAAATTCTTTCAATAATAGGATCATTTGCAACGTTAACATACATAACAACCTTAGACATAACGTTAGCTTCTTCAAAAGCTTGTCTAAAATAGTTAGCCACGTCATGCTTAACTCCCATTGCGGCAAACACAATACAAAATTCTTCATTTGAATCATCTGATAGTTTAGCTTGTTTAACAATTTGAACCGCAAGTTCATTATGGCTTAGTCCTGAACCTGAAAATATGGGTAATTTTTGTCCTCTAATTAAAGTAGTTAGAGTGTCAATACTACTAATTCCAGTATGGATATAGTTACGTGGATAAACTCTTGAAACTGGGTTTAATGCACTACCATTAATATCGAATCTTTTTTCAGAGAATACATTACCTAAACCATCTAATGGTTCACCCGAACCATTAAATACTCTACCTAAAATTTCTTTTGATAAAGATATTTTCATTGGTTCACCAGTAAAAGTTGTTTTGGTTTCAGTCAATGACATTCCTGTAGTTCCTTCAAATACTTGGATAGCTACTTTATTGCCGTCTATTTGAATAACTCTACCTTTTTTAGTTTCTCCATTTTTAAGTTCAATTGTAACAACTTCTTCAAATGAAGCATCTTTTACATTTTCTAAGAAGATAAGTGGTCCATTAATTTCATCTAATCCAATATATTGATATTTCATGGTTTCCTCCTATCGAATAGTTTGAATACTTTTATCTATTAAATTATAGTATTCATCTAATTTTTCTAATTTATTATTTTCAACATCATATTTTATTTTAACAAGTTGTTCAAAAATTCCTGTTTTCAAAAGTAAACTTAAAGCTTTATCACTTTGAATGAATTTCTTAGCTTCTTTATATAAATACAATATCACATTCATCATTTTTAATTGTTTTTCTAATGGTACATAAGTATCTTCTTTATGAAAAGCATTTTGTTGAAGATAACCTAATCTAATCACTTTACCAATTTCAATAATTAATTTTTGATCATCTGGTAAAACATCTGAACCAATTAATTTAACAATTTCTAATAGTTTATTTTCTTCTGCTAAAATTGCCATCATTTGTTTTCTATCTTCTAAAAATTGAGGAGAAACAAACTCATTATACCATGGTGCTAAATCAAGCATATATTCAGAATAACTTAAATTCCAGTTGACTGCTGCATAGTGTCTTTCATATGCTAATTGTTTATCAAGTGCCCAGAAACATCTTACAAAGCGTTTGGTATTTTGAGTTACTGGTTCTGAAAAGTCAGATCCTTGAGGAGAAACAGCTCCAATAATAGAAACTGATCCTTCTTTTTGATTAAGGGTTGTTACAAGTCCAGCTCTTTCATAAAATTGAGAGATACGACTTGGTAAGTATGCTGGGAATCCTTCTTCAGCAGGCATTTCTTCTAATCTACCACTGATTTCTCTTAGTGCTTCTGCCCAACGTGAGGTTGAGTCAGCCATAACAGCTACATGGTATCCCATATCTCTATAGTATTCAGCAATTGTTAATCCTGTGTAGATACTTGCTTCACGAGCAGCAACCGGCATGTTAGAAGTATTAGCGATTAATACTGTTCTTTCCATTAATGATTTGTGAGTTTTAGGGTCAATTAATTCTCTAAATTCTTCTAGAACTTGAGTCATTTCATTACCGCGTTCCCCACAACCAATATAAACGATAATATCTGCATCACACCATTTAGCTAATTGGTGTTGCATCATTGTTTTACCTGTACCAAATCCGCCAGGAAGAGCAGCTGTACCGCCTTTAGCAATAGGAAATAGTGTATCAATAACTCTTTGTCCAGTAATAAGTGGAACAGAAATTGGTAATCTTTCTAAAATAGGTCTTGGTGTTTTAATTGGCCATTTTTGTAAGAAGGTTACTTCTTTGATTGTTTTATCTTCTAATTCTACTTTTAAAGCTACTTCATTAATAGTATGGTTACCATTTTCTAGAACTTCTATAACAGTTCCTTTTATATGACTTGGAATTAAAAAGCGATGTTCAATTAAACTAGTTTCTGGAGTTGTAGCATAAATCATTCCTCCAAAGACTTCATCACCTTTTTTAACTTTAAAAGTAATATCCCATTGTTTTTCACTATTAAGTTGTTCTACATCACTACCTTTTGACATATAGGCACCATGTGTCAGTGCAATTGTTTCTAAAGGTCTTTCTATCCCATCAAAGATATGAGTTAAGATTCCAGGTGCTAAACTAACTGAAACAGGCATTTTAGTACCAACTACTTCATCATTTACTTTTAACCCTGCAGTACTTTCATATACTTGAATAGTTGTTAAATTTTTTGAAATAGAAATAACTTCACCCATCAATTTTTCTTTTCCTACATAGACCATTTCTAACATAGAAAAATCTTTTGTATCTTTAATTTTAACAACTGGTCCGTTTATTGAATATACGGTGTTTGCCATGCTTTCACCTCTACTTTTCTACTACAAATAATAAAGAGTTTTGGTAGAACCATTCTTTAGCTTCTTTGATTTTTACATCAAAAGTTTGGTTAACTTCTAAGTTATTTGTTTTTAATACAACTAAAATCCCACCCGTAATTGAACTGTTTTCTCTAATTTCATAATCTTTTAAAATTGTTTTCACAGGATCTTTAGGAGAAATTTCAATGTAGTTAATTTCTTCTTTAATATTTTTTAACGTTTCTAATACTTTGTTTTTATATGCTTCTGTTTTCATATAGTCACTTAATTTGTTTTTAAGTGATACTACTAGTTCTTCTAGTAATTGTTCTCTTTTACTCATTAATTCAAGATGATACTTTTTCTTTAACTCGCTTAGACTTTTTTGATGTTTTGAAGTTAATAATTTTGCTTTAGCATCAATAGTAATTTTTTTACTTTCATCTAATTCATTCTTCACTGTTGTTAAAGCAGTATTTTTCATCTCTTTTAATTCTTTTTTAAGTTTTTGAATAATTAAAGAAGATTCATTCTTAATTGTTTGATCAAAATACTTATATAAATTTTCTTGGTTTGAATAATCCATAATAATTCACCTCATATCTTAAAGCCAATGGCTTCACTTACATATCGGTTAATTGATTCACCAATATTGCTTTCACCATGTCTATCAGGTATTTCAACAATTAGAGGCTTAGTTTGTCTAAGTTTAAGTTCTGAAATAACTTCTGGGCATAGTTTGATTAATTTTGTTGTGATTAAAAGAATAGCAATTTCGTCATTCTTTGTTAATTCGTTTAAATTTTTTAAAACTTCATCTTTAGTATGAATGACTACTCCTTCAATGCCTACAAGTCTCATCCCTACTAGAGTATCCACATTATCACTTAATAAGTAAAATCTCATTGGAAAAGACCTTCTTTCTTATAGTGTGTTTAAGATTAATATTGAGATTAACAAACCGTAGATAGCTACCCCTTCACCAAGAGCAACGAAGATCAATGATTTACCAAAGTTTTTTGGATTTTCTGAAATAGCACCAATAGCTGCTGGAGCTGCGGCTGCAACTGCAATCCCTGCTCCAAGTGCTGATAGACCTGTTGCGATAGCTGCTGCTAAATAGCCTAAACCCTTTGCCATTCCACTGTCTGAAGCTGCTTGTGCTGCTTCTTCACCAGCTGCAAACGCGATTGGTGCTGCAACTGTTACACCTACTAGTAGTGTAAAGAACATTACAACGTGTAAGATAATTCTTCTTTTAGCTGATAAAGCACTCACCTTACCTTTAAATACCTTTACTAAAGGTAATACAATTAATAATAATACTAATATTGGAACAATAACACTCATAACTTTTAACATTTTCATTTCCTCCTAAAATTTGATTGGCGTAAATGGAATTCCATCGCCTTCATAATATCTTGAAAACATTTCATAAAATTCTAATCTTAATACTTGAATTCCGACTATTAGTCCTTCAAGCCCCATAACAAATATATTACCAAAAATAGAGACAACAATTCCTGCTTGGCCTGTCATTTCCATTAAGGTATGTACTACAAGCATCATTCCAGCATGGGATAGAATAAATCCACCAACTCTTAAAAATGACATTGTATTTGTAACATATGACAACATAACTTCAAATAATTCAAAGAATCCTTCAATAAAGAATCCTCCAAAACCATTTGGAAAAGCCTTTTCTTTATTTAACTTTCTTTCCAGTGGTTCTTTAAAGAATATCACTAATAAAGGAATACCTATTAAAAGAAGAATTGTATATATGTTAAATAAATTGATTTTAGCTTGCATATTTAAAACGATACCTATTAAAATGAAACCATAAAATAATAGCCCCATAATACCATTATTAGAAATAGTGCCCTCTATATAATCTTTGTTTTTAAACTTAACATATATATTCATAATAATTGCTGATAAAATCAATACAGCTCCTAATAGAACGGTTGCAATCAGTAGATTCATCGTAACACTACTATTCATTACTTCAATAGGATGTATACCTAAATATTTCTCATAGAGTCCAGGTAATAGTTTTTCATCTCCAAAAAATGAACCATAAGCTAATCCAAAGACTGCTGATGATATACCAATTCTAGATATAATTTTACCTAATGGAAGTTTCTTATATTTAGATAGTAAGAAACCAATTAAGGACATCAATAATCCTTGTCCCACATCACCAAACATGATTCCAAATAATAAAGTATATGTTATAGAGACAAACAAGGTAGGATCAATATCTTTATATGATGGAGTTCCATACATTTCAACAAACATTTCAAATGGCTTACTAAACCAGTTATTAGATAATTTAGTAGGTGGTGTGATGCGCTTATCACTATTTGCTGGTCTAACTTCAATTTCTAGGTCGCTAATGCCTTCAAAGTGTTGTTTAAATTTATCTGCGTCTTTTTTAACTATAAATCCGGAAATAGAAAATCTTTCACCAAGCCCAACAACATACTTTCTAGCTTCATAAAGTTTTCCTAAGAATTCTAGTTCTGCTTTAGTTGTTGATAACTCAGTCATACATGAATTTTTCATATAATCAAGTTGATCTTTTAAAACCTTTAATTGTTCAGTCATCTTAGCTAAGTTTTCTTGAAGTTGTTTTTCTGCTTTATCAGGTGTTCCATGAACAAATTCAGGTATTCTAATTCTTTCGAAAAATAGTGTCGCGAACATATTATCAATTTCTTGTTTATATTCTTCGGTCATCATATACATACACCAGATGTGGCCATCTATTTGGCTAAACTCTTTAAATACAAAAGGTTTATTTCTATAATATTTAATTTTTTCTTGACTATCCATTGGAATTCTACCAAATCTTACGTAAAGAAATTTACATGAGAATATGTCATCCAATGAAACTTTTAAGTTATCTATATTGTGTATTTGATCAATTGCTAATTGATGAAGGTTGATATCACTTTCTAATTTTCTAATGCTTAAAATTTCTTGTTTTAATTTTTCATGAATTATAACAACATTATCATGCATTTGATCAATATTATATTCTAGATTTTCTTGTTTAACTACTGGTAATTTGAAATTAAATTCTGACTCAATTTCGATAATTTCATCTAGTAATGATTTAAATGGATTTGAAGAACTAAATGTTTTTAGCCCTCTTACTCTATCTACAAACTGTTCAGATGAAATTGGATGAAACTCAGGAAATTCAATAAATCTTTTTAAAACTTGTTCTAAGTTAGTCAATTCTGAACTGATTGTAACAAGTTTCATTTTTGCAATTCCCAAGGTAAACACTTCCCTTCACTTTATATTCTTATACTTTTTTTTCAATATTTTGACTTCTTTTTTTAATGCTGGAAGTGCTAAAATATTCATTTTATCATTAGTTACTAAATCATATATTTGATTGACTTTAGTTTCATCAATATATCCGGAAACCGAAACCCTTTTGTCATAATCAATAATATACGGAAATATTTTATTATAAGATTCTTCCTGTTCTAAAAAGTTTTTAGTTTCAGAAAGAATTTCTAATTCTTGTTTAACAAAAACTTTTTGTTCTTTTCGAATTTTTAGAATTTCTTTTTCATTTTTCACTAGTTCTTTTTCTAAAATTGTAATTGCCTTTTTAGGAAGTTCTTGAATCTTGCCTGGTAAATAAATGCGCTCAAATAGTAAGCTTGAAAAAATATTATCTACTTGTCTTTCATAGTAATTACTTGTTGCATATAAGCACCAACATACGTTATTTTCTTCACTTAAAACTTCAAAAATAAACGGGAGATTCCTATAGTACTTAATTTTCTTTCTATTTTCACTTGTGATTTTTCCTATTCTTGCAACAAGAAATTCACATTCAAATATCTGTTCTAATGATATATCTAAAGTTTTTAATTTCTTTAGAATTGAAATTCTTTTTTCTATTCGATTCATTTCACTTTTTATATTTTCTATTGCTTGATCAAAAGCTTCATATTTATTTTTAAAGTTAGAAATGATTTCAAAATTTTTCTCTAAATCTTTATCAAATTTTCCAGTTGTTTTCTCTTTTGTTTTGATTTCATGTAATTGAAGAAAATTTAAAAGGTTTTCGTATTCTTTAGTTAATTGGACATTTTTTCTTAAGCCTTGTGCGTTTTTTGAAGTAACAATAATATCTTTTGATTCAATCAATTTAAAATTAGGAACACTTTGAATCATTTGAATCAATTCTCTTAAGTTTTCTTTTTCAGTAGAAATTGTTACATTTAATAACTTGTTTTTTCTAAACATATTTTTTCACCTACACAATGATGATTTCTTTAATTTCATTTTCAGGTACATTATATCTAATGCCTTCTATAATATGAATTAAATTATCAATTTGTGTATTACTAATCGTAAGATATGCTAGATAAACCAAAGGTGCTTCTTTACTATATAGTAAAGTTTTTTTTGCTAATTGATAACTAACTGTATCCATATAGTTTTCAATATATTGATTGGCACTTGATAGATTGCCATCATATTTGCCTTTACTATATATTTTAAGTAAATCATCAGGGTTTTCAAAAGAAAGCATTGCGTTTAATTTATTTTCATTGATTGTATTATATTTATTAACAATGACTGCTTTAATTTCATCATCATTAAACTCATAATATTTTTTCAAACGATAAATCTTAATTACTGTAGATAAGTCTGTTTTAGTTTTCATAATATTTTTAAGTTGTTTTTTTAAGCTTCCTTTGAAGTTTTTTTCAACTTCATGATTAACAAACTCGAAATATTTTTGTTCTAGAACTGACTCAAATTGATTATATTTAATTTCAGTATTTTCCATTTCTTTGTATGGCAACAATAACTTATAGTAACTAGTTTCTTTTAAAGAGTCTACTAAATCACTTAGATTCTTTGACTTAGAAATTTGTAATAAGTCTAATTTTGAATATTGATCAAAGAAAATAGGTAAGTCATTTATGACATCATAAGATTCATCTGATATAAAGGATTTGATCATTGATAAAATAATATCGTGTTCTTTATGAATGACATCGATTTGATAAAAACTTTTATATTTAGCAGCTGAATATCTAATCAGTTTTAATACTTGACTAAAATGATATTTTTTGATTGTTTCTTCTAATCTTTTTCTATTTAAATTTTGATCTGAGACGCCACTAAAAGCTTCCAAATAAAAAGGATGCGAACGCAAATACGACGCAACCTCTTCTACTGATTTTTTTTTAACTAGTTGAGTGAAATCATCTTCATTCAGCAGTTTCCCGTAGATTGCTCGAGCTTTAGTGACTAATGCATTTTCAAGTAGCATATCATCACCTCTTTACTCTATCGCTAACTTAAACATTTCATTAATCCATTGTTCTTTGTTTTCATCAAAACGTTGATCCAAATTCTTAGTCGTTGTTTCAAATGATTCTTTTAGCTTCTTTTCTTCTAATTGGAACTCTGATTGTAAATTCTTTTCTTTTTCTTCTAACTCTTGAATTACTTTTTGATTGTTGGCTTCAACCATTTTAGCTTTTTCTTTTTTGATACTATTAGCAAGCATTTCTTTTTGATTCTTTAAGTTATCAATTTCTTTTCTTGCTTTTTTATCTAATTCAATTACTTCTTTAATTAAACTTTCCATGGTACACCTCCATTTAATACTATCATATTATACTCTTCTGATATTTAACTGTCAAATCTATGAAAACGTTATATCATTTATAAATTTTTACTAATAAATAAAAGCAGACATCATAAGTTATATATGGTGTCTACTTGTCATCTAGTATGCTCTTGCAAATAAAATTGTTTGCGTTGCTTTTTTATTAGTTACAGGGCAAGTTTCAGTTATTAATGTTTGATCAAATGGTAATACACGAGCTGTAGCCCCTGTTTCTTCTTTAATTCTAATCTCTGCTTCTTCACCAGCAACACTCATTAAAACATATCCGCCTTTGTCTAATAATGATTTAAACTCATCATATGTTTTAGCAATATGTCTGTTGTTTTTTAAATGATCTTGTGCTTTTTCTAGCATTCTATTATGAATTTCATCTAGTAAGTCTTTCATAGAGTTATTTACTAAATCTAAATTCATTTGTTTCTTTTCTCTATTATATCTTGTAAATACAGTAACTTCATTGTTTGCTAGATCTCTTGGTCCAACTTCAATTCTAACAGGAACACCTTTCATTTCGTGTTCACTAAATTTCCATCCCGGTGTTCTATCTGTATCGTCTAATAAAACTCTAATTCCATTTTTTGTTAATTCATCATATAGTTTTTTAGACGCTTCTTGTACTTCAACTTTTTGTCCTTGAATAGGAACAATAACTACTTGGTTAGGAGCAACTCTTGGAGGTAATACTAATCCTTCATCATCACCATGAACCATAATAATCGCACCTATTAATCTAGTAGAAACACCCCATGATGTTTGAAAAGCATACTTTAATTGATTATCTTTGTCTTGAAATTTAATATTAAAAGCTTCTGCAAATCCATTACCAAAGTAATGTGAAGTTCCAGATTGTAAAGCTTTCCCATCATGCATAAGTGCTTCAACTGAATAAGTTTCTTCTGCCCCTGCAAATTTTTCTTTTTCTGTTTTTCTTCCTGTAACAAAAGGTATTGCTAAAAAATCAGTTCCTAATTTTTCATATATTTCTAGCATATTTAAAGTTTCTTCTCGTGCTTCTTTTTCACTAGAATGAACTGTATGTCCTTCTTGCCATAAGAATTCTTTTCCTCTTAAAAACGGTCTAGTTGTCTTTTCCCATCTAACAACACTGCACCATTGATTATATTTTTTAGGAAGGTCTCTATGTGAAGAGATGATTTTAGCATAATGTTGTGCAAATAAAATCTCTGATGTTGGTCTAATAATCAATCTTTCTGCTAAATCTTCAAGTCCTGTTGTTGTTACCATTGCTGTTTCAGGAGCAAACCCTTCAATATGATCTTTTTCCTTTTGGAATAATGATTCTGGAATTAATAATGGTAAGTAAACATTTTGATGTTGTGTTTCTTTGAACTTTTTATTTAAATAATCTTGAATGCCTTCCCATAAGGCATATCCGTAAGGTCTATATATAATAAATCCTTTTGCATCTGAATAATCCATTAATTCTGCTTTTAAACAAAGGTCTGTATACCATTGTGCAAAGTCAACATCTCTTGATGTAATGGATTCTACTAATTTTTTATTTTCTTTATTATTACTCATTTTAAATTACCTGCTATTTCTTATTTAGTTAAAACTGTAGTATCTTCTTTAAATTCTATTTTTCTTTCTTTATATAGATGCCCTAAAGCACGTTTAAATGCTTTTCTGCTTAAACCAAAAATTTCTAGAACAGTTTCAGCATCAGTTTGTGCTGTATATGGCATTGTGCCATCATTGTTATTTAAATAATCTAGAATCATTTCAGCATCTTCATATCTAACAACTTCTTTATTAGCAATAAAAGTTCCTTCATACCCAATGGGTGATTTGTATGAAATTTTAACAGTAACAAATTCACCTAATCTATATTTTTTTCTAATTTGGCTATTTCTTACTAAAATAGTTTTCTTATCTTCCGTAACAATAAAAATACCTACTCTACCTAATAAATGAACATAACCCGATACTTCTTGATTTATTTCTAAGTTGCCCATTGGAGCATCTCTTATGACTTCAAATAAAACTGGCTTAGCAACCATTTTTCCTTTGACTCTTAAGTCTACATATAATTTATCATGTACTTGTGGCCACTGAGTTGTTTCATATGGCAAATCATCTTTTGAAAATAAGATATCTTTTGAAATTCCTAAATCTAAGAAAACTCCTAAATTTGGATTTACATCTACTACTTCTAAAAATGCTGGTTCTAAAATAGTAGTGATTGGTTTTTTAAGAGTAGCTGCTACTCTACCTTTGTGATCTAAATATAAAAAAGCAGAAATTTTTGTTTCTGGTTCTAATATTTCATTATTTGATTCATTAAAATGTAAAAAGACTTCTTCTCCCTCTTCACTTTTTAGAACAAATGCAATATCACTTTTTCTAACTACTATTAAATCGTTTATTTCTCCTACTTTTAAGGACATTTCACACCTCATATGTTGATTCTAATACATCAATTAAATCATTATATCTTTCTAATAATTTTTTAATTAAAAAGCTAATTAGGCTTTCTAAGTCTTTTTCTTCTTTAAATGTATCAATGGATTTCATATATTCATTTTTTTCTGTTTCTTCTATTGTTAACGCAATATATCCATCAAATAATAAATAATAATTCATAATTAATCTGGCAAGTCTTTGATTTCCTTCAATAAAAGGATGGATTTTTGATAAACCAGCGTGAGCAAATGCTGCTTTTTCTACAGTAGTTCCTCTAAATCGTTCTAAATCAAAGAAATACTTTTTCATTCTATCATAAACTTTAACGTAATCTGGTGGTTGGTGTCTAGAATTAGATAATTGTAAATTAACATTTCTATATCTACCACCTTGTAAAATGCCATCAAACAAAATCTCATGAATATCTTTTAAAAGTTCTTCACTCATTCTACGTCTTTGTATAGTTAATTTTTTAATAAATTCGTAAGCAGAAACTAAATTTAATACTTCTTTTTGTTCTCTTTCACTAAGGGTTGAGACAATAATTTTTTTATCGATAAGATGTGCTATTTCTTCTTTAGTTAATTTGCATTTTCCATCTAAGCTCATCATATCAAATATAAACTGTATTAAAAATGAGTGTTCTATTTGTTCGCACTTACTGTCTTCGCTCATTCCTCTTAATTCATTATAGTGCAGTCTTTCTGACTCTAATAAACCTTTTTCCATCTTATCGCCTCACTTACACTAACATTATATCATATTTAAATAGATAATATAGTGTCTTTGTAGAGAGAATAAAAACAAGCAGAAGTTAAATTCTGCTTGCTTTATATTTATATTTGTGTGAATCTCTTTAAAAATTCTTGTGTTCTTGTATTTTTTGGATTGTTAAAAATTTCTTGTGGACTTCCTTGTTCTAAAATAATTCCTTCATCCATAAATACTACTCTATCAGATATTTCTTTAGCAAATGACATTTCATGAGTCACAATGACCATTGTCATTCCTTCTTTAGCAAGTTGTTTCATAACAGTTAGTACTTCTCCTACCATTTCAGGATCAAGTGCACTTGTTGGTTCATCAAATAAAATAACTCTAGGATTCATACAAAGCGCACGAGCAATTGCTACTCTTTGTTTTTGCCCTCCAGATAGTGTCTTAACATCTTGTAGGGCATAATCAAGCATTCCTACCTTTTCTAAATTAGCTTGTGCAGTTTTTATAGCTTCTTCTTTGCCTAGTTTAAGTACTCTCATTGGGGCTAATATACAATTATTAATAACATTTTTATTATTAAACAAATTAAAATTTTGAAAGACCATACCAACTTCCGCTCTTAATTTATCTGTATTATGTTTTGATTCTAAGATGCTTATATCGTTATAAAGAACTTTTCCATCATCTGGATATTCCAATAAATTTAGGCAACGAAGTAATGTTGATTTTCCTGATCCTGATGAACCTATAATAGTAATTATTTCTCCTTCATTAACAGAAAAATTAATATCTTTTAATACAACATTATTTCCAAATTGTTTTTTTAAATTTTCTACTCTTATAATTTTTTTCATCATACTTCCCTCTTAATTTGAACTAGGTAAATTCTTTGTAGGAATATCTAGTCTTTTTTCAAGTCTTCTTAAGATTGCACTCACAGAAGATGTCAATACTAAGTAAATAACTGCTGCTATAATAAATGGGGGGAATGCTGAAAGGTATTTAGCTTGTGCAAGTTGAGATACTCTAAAAATATCAACTACCATTATGACACTTAAAACTGAGGTATCTTTAATATTAATTACAAACTCATTACCGATTGCTGCCATAGAGTTTTTAATAGCTTGCGGATAAATAACTGAGATCATTGTTTGCACTTTAGAAAGTCCTAGCGAAAGAGCACCTTCTGTTTGTCCTTTATCAATAGATTCAATACCACCTCTTAATACTTCTGTTAGATATGCTGTTGTATTAATTGAAACAGTAGCAAGCCCTGCGATTAAGAAATCCCAATTTAAAAATCCTCTAACTCCCCAATAAAGTAACATAGCCTGAACCATCATTGGAGTACCTCTAACAATTGTAACATAAGTCTTAGTCAAAGCAGTTCCAAATTTTTTGAAAAAAATAGTCATTTTAGAATCATATTTATTAACTTTTGTAGTCACTAATGTACTAAGAATAATTGCTAAAAAGAAACCAATAGTTGTTCCTATTAAAGATAGATATAGAGTAGTTCCGATTCCTTGTGCAAACCTAGCACCAAATTCTACTAAAACTTTACCATATATATCTTCACCTAAAACTTTTCCTATAGAAACAAATAGACTACCTAATATTGGTTCAAAAGTATGTTCATATATAAATTTGAAGCCAAATATAAAAATCAATAGAATAATTATACTAATAATTTTTCTAACTAAAAGCCATAAAGGATATTCTTTTTTATATTTATTTTTATATTTTCTAAACTCTTTTGTGAAGAAAAATCCTATGGTATTATCTAAAATAAATATAAATATATCATATATAGCAATAAAGACAAGTGAAATCACTTGTCCTATAAATGCAAATATTTTTTTTATCTCATTATAAATTCTTTTCATTATACTTTATTTACTCCGCTGAATTATTTACTGCTTGTTCCATCCAAGTAGTTCTTTGGTTAGCATCAATTTTTTCTAGAATTGCATTGACTCTATTTAGAAGATCATCATCGCCTTTTCTAACTCCAATAGATAATTCTCTGTCTTCATTACTTACTTCAAAAATATTTTCTTGAACATCTAAAACAATTTTTAGTTCTGCATTAGCTTTAATCATTCCAAGAGCAACAGGCTTTTCAACAATAGTAAAATCTGCTGATCCGCCAATAATATCATTTACGATAAATGGTACAGTATCTCTAACAGGTAATGCTACTGCTCCATATTTTTGTGCAGTGAAATCTACTAAATCTGCATAAATTGTTCCAATTTGCCCAACACCTTTAGCATTATTCAATTGACCTATTTGAGTAATATCAGCATATGACCCACTACTTTTTACTACTACAACGTGGTTTGAAATATAGTATGGGTTTGTAAAGTTAACTGAAATTTTTCTATCTTCCGTTGGACTCATACCAGCAACTATTAAGTCAATTTCCCCTGTTGTTAGCGCAGGAACTAAAGAACCCCAAGGAACGCTTTTAATTCTTAATTCTAATCCTAAATCGTTTGCAATTTTTTTAGCAACATTAACATCATAACCAGCCACAAATCTATCTGTGCCATAGATTGGGTGATTATAATCATTGCTTGTTCCTTCTTCCCAGTTAAATGGTGGGTAATCTGCTTCCATACCTACTACTATATATCCTTTTTCAAAATCAAATCCTTGCGCCTTGTTACAAGCAACCAATATAACTGCTGCTATTAGTACTGCAAATAATGATAAAACTTTTTTCATCTTCTCTTCCTCTTTCTATTTTTATAATAAAAAAAGCATCCGAGAGGACACTTAAATCAAATAATAATGGGTTATAATTATCGATTTGCAAGCGCCTCTACTATAAGTAGGAGTGTTATAAGTGTTTCCTATAACCCCGTATAAGATTATTGCCATAATCTATACTCGGCGATGGTTACCTTTCATATCCTTCTTAGAATGCCTTCTCCAGATACTAATCATTTGCATCGCTGCCTCATGCTATTTTTTTGTATGGACCTATTGTACGATAGTTTAATTCTTTTGTCAACAATAAAGTATAAATTCACAAAAAAAAGAGGCTAAGCCTCTTTCCCGCGAAAATTCAAATTATAGTTTAGTTACATTCGTAGCTTGTACACCACGATCGCCGTCTTTAACATCAAATTCTACTTGGTCGCCTTCTGCTAATGTTTTGAATCCTTCAGTTTGAATTGCGCTGAAGTGAACAAATACATCTTTTCCTTCTGATGAAGTAATGAAACCATAACCTTTACTTGCATCAAACCATTTTACTGTTCCTGTCATTCGAGATACTCCTTTTTTAAAACTCGGTTATTAACCTACTGCCTTTATTATACGCTATTTAAATGCTAATTACAATCTTTTATTTACTTTATCTATTGAAAACACTGAGCTTCTTAGGTATAATAGCGTTGCTGCCCCTATAGTTTAATGGCAAAACGCAAGCATGGTAAGCTTGAAATACAAGTTCGATTCTCGTTGGGGGCACCATTAATTATTTAAAATACTACTGCTTTTAAAATAATAAAGATGCACATAACCAGCTTTAGATTTTTGTCTAATTATGCCTGTGTGTATCTTTTTTTATTTTTGATGTAAATAACAAGTTTCAACATGATCATTTACCATACCACATGCCTGCATAAAAGAATAGATGATAGTTGATCCTATAAATTTAAATCCTCTTTTTTTCAAATCTTTACTAATTAGATCTGATAAAGGGGTGGTTGCTGGGACTTCTTTAATATTTTTCCAGTGATTAACAATGGGTTGGTGATTAAAGTATGCCCAAATATAATTAGAAAATGATCCAAATTCATCAACAATCTTTAAAAAAGCTTTAGCATTTTCTCTAACTGCATGAATTTTTAATTTATTCTTAATCACTCTATCATCTTTTAGATACTTTTCTAATTCTGCATCTGTGATGTCTTTTAGCAAATGTGGATTAAAATCTAAATATGCTTCTCTTAATTTTTCTCTTCTTTTTAAAATTATATCCCAACTTAATCCCGCTTGTTGGCCCTCTAATATAATAAATTCAAACAGTTTATGGTCATCATAGGTAGGTTTTCCCCATTCATTATCATGATATAATTTTTCAAGTTCGTTACTATTAGCCCAATCACATCTAGTTTTCATCTGGTTTCACCTCTTTTATTAAAGGTATTTCTATTAATGACTCTATTTTTAATGGTTTTAATATCCAATTCATTTTATATGCATCATAAACACGTTTCTTATACGCTTCATCTCTTGTCACATTAAATAAATATTTTGTTCTTTCTTCCCAAAATATTAATACTTTTCTTTCTATCTTGTCACTATTAAATTTATTAATTATTTTTTCAACTTCAAAAAAGGATTCATTATAATTTTTTATATAATAAAAATACATAAGCATGTGAGCAAGAATAAAATGTTCTTCTTTTTGAATATCTAGATATTGGTAAACCCTTTTGATTCTTTCATCAACTGTTTCTATACTTTCTTTTTTATAGAAAACTACTTCATCCAAATAAAAGTTTATGAGTTCTTGACCTGCTTGAGTATAAATTTCAGTTGTGCTATTTAATTGTTCAACTACCTTATGCCATAAAAATTGCTTATTCTCTTTTTCATAGTCGCTTGTTTCTGCACTTTGCAAGATATATACAAGGGCAAATCTACTATCCTTAGTGAGTTTATCATAGGCAACAAAATCCCCATATAGCCCTTCATATGACACTTTAGATGCCATTAGCACTAAATATGTTATTATAATTGTTAAAATCATTAGGTAAAAAGATATTGCTATAAACGTACTACTATTCAAAATCATTGAAAAAATAAATAAAATTATACTAAATAGACAAAAGAATTTACTTGCAATAGGACCAGCTTTAATTCCTTTTGCAAATCTTGTTATCAAATGATTGTAATCTTCTTCTGTTTTGATTAAAGGAATATTAGGAATAACCATCCCGCCTAATAATATTGATAATTTAGGGTAAATACCTATTTTCCATCTTTTTAATTTAGTAACTGTTAAAAATAATACAAATATAGCTCTGATTGAAATTCCATTTTTCTTTAATACAATTAAATGTCCTAACTCATGGGCTCCGATATTTATAAAAACACCTAGTAAAAAACAAAGAATTATATAGTACCATTGAAAATTACTAAGTGCTGTAAAAAACTTTAATAAATATCCGTGGTAAGATAAAAAGCCTACTATAACGCCTATAACAAACATTATTATAATAAAAATTGGTAGTTGGTATTTTTTCATTTTGACCTCTTAAAAATTCTAATTAACTTTTATACAATTTTAACACATATTCTATTGACATAGTCATTTTTTTTTGTTATTATAAATAAGCATGAGAACCGCGGGCGTCGTATAATGGTTATTACAAGGCCTTGCCAAGGCTTAGACGGCGGTTCGATCCCGCTCGCCCGCTCCATTTTAAAACTTATGTTATTAACTGGTAAAGGACAATTGTTATTGTCCTTTTTTTTCATATTTTTCATGATATTGTTGTTTTTCAAATAAGAAGTTTTCTAGTTCATTGAGTATTTGATAAAGAACGGCTCTAGTTTCAAATTCATTACGTGTTTTAGGTAAAGCTGTTTTTTCTAATTCTTTTCTATATTCTGCTAGTTTACTTAATTGAAATGACGCTTTATTATCTTTTCCTATGTCAAAGCATAATTGTTGAATAAACTCTGATATTTCTTTTGTTATCGTTTCTTCTGATTTTATTTTTAAAGTTAAGTCATACATTCTATTTAATGATGTTAATTGAGCTTTTCTCATATAAAGATAGTCTGCATACTTAAAATCTTTATTCAGTACTTGATCTTTTTTTAATAAATCAGCCTCTTTTAAAATAGGCTCTATCAAATTTAAAATATTAAAATAGTGCTTTTTATAATCCTTATATCCCGTTAAATCGTTTAATAATAAAGAAAGCATAAATGTATGTTCTTGAATATATTGATCAATTAAAACTACATTTTTTTCTAATTTTTTCTCATTAACATTTGGATATAAAATATTAACTGCTAGTGCGATGATTAACGCTAATATAAAAATACTAAATTCATTTAATAAAAGAGAACCATCAAACTCACCCCTACTAAGGATATGTATAACTAAAACAATGCTAACTACAATACCTTCAGATAAATTTAAAAGCCATGATCCAAAAATAAAAATAACTAAAAATCCTAAATAAACATATAAATTATAACCTATAAGATAGAAAAGAAGTGTAGATAAAAGGAGTGCAATTGTTACATCAACTGTTCTTTTAAAAGCTACTTTTAATGAATCTTGTCTTGTCATATTAATTGACAATATGGAGATAACCCCTGATGTTTGCCAGTAATTTAAAGATAAAAAGTAGGCAACTAAAGTCGTAATAATCCCAGCTATAATCATTTGAATAGCTAGTTGGATTTTTCTATTCATTTATTTTTCACCTTATTTTTTTTGAGTATATCTTGATATTGTTTTGCATATATTTTAATATATTCTTCATTAAATGGTTCTTGTTTGTTTTTAATCTTTTCTTGTAAGACAATCATTTGTTGATCAATAATCTCTTTTATATCTTCTGGATAACACATTCTACTACTATGCTGTTCATACTCTGCTTCATCTAAAACAATCATTTTTCCATCAGGAAAGACTTTAACATCTAGATCATAGTCAATGTATTTTATTGCCTCATTATCATAAACATACGGACTAGATAAATTACAGTAATAATAGATACCATCTTTTTTTAGCATAGCAATGACATTAAACCAATATTCTTCATAGAAAAAACAAATAGCTGGTTCTTTTGTATACCATCTTCTACCGTTATGCTCAATTACTTTTGTGTTTTTATTAGCTGTTATCATTGTATCTTCATCAAATGATAAAACAGTCGCAGTTTCCCAAACTCTATGTAATGAGCGATCATGTTTATAACTATGAATTTGAACCTTCATTCCTCTTTTTAATGACATGTTCCTCACCTCTATGTTTAGATTAATTATAACATGCAATAGCTTATTTTCATGGAAAGTTTGATTTAAAACATAAAAAAATAGGATTATTTATCATAATCCTACTCATTTTATTAATTTTCTTCAAATTGACTATTGTAAAGTTCTTCGTAAAATCCTTTTTGTTCAATCAGTTGTTCGTGTGTTCCACTTTCAACTATATCACCTTGGTTCATTACAAGAATTAAATCAGCATTCTTAATTGTTGATAATCTATGTGCAATGACAAAACTTGTTCTTTTTTCCATTAGTTTATCCATTGCTCTTTGGATAGCAATTTCAGTTCTAGTATCTACATTAGATGTTGCCTCATCTAAAATAAGCATCGGTGCATCAAGAAGCATTGCACGAGCAATTGTAATAAGTTGTCTTTGCCCTGATGATAGAGAAGTTGTTTCATCCATTATTGTGTCATAACCTTTTGGCAGTGTTTTAATATAATGGTGAATACTTGCTGCTTTACTAACAGCTTTCAAATCTTCATAACTAACATTTTTATGATTAAAGACAATATTATCTCTAATAGTTCCATCAAAAATCCATGTGTCTTGTAAAACCATCGCAAATAAACTATGTACTGTTTTTCTTGTCATATCTTTTATTGAGATACCATCAATTGTAATTTCTCCAGAATCTATTTCATAGAATCTCATCAACAAGTTAACAAGCGTTGTTTTACCTGCACCTGTAGGTCCTACGATAGCAACTTTTTGTCCTGATTTAATTTTAGCAGAGAAATTATTAATAATTGTTTTTTCTTTATCATATCCAAATTTAACATTTTTAAATTCAACGTTTCCTTTAACATTAGAAACAATTTGAGTGTTTTCTCTTTCAGGTTCTAATTCTTTTTCATCCATAAAATCAAAAACTCTAGCGGATGCTGCTGATGTTTGTTGGAGGTTAGTTGCTGCTTGAGCAATTTGACCTAGTGGGTTAGTAAATAATCTAATATAGATCATAAATGCCGAAATAACGCCTAAACTAAGGTCTCCTCTAAAAACAAGCCAAGCTCCAAGCACTGTTACAACAACATACCCGAAATTACCTACAAATGACATGATGGGCATCATAAGCCCTGATATAAATTGTGATTTGAATGCACTTGATTTCAAGTCTGTATTTAATTTATTAAATTTATTTTTAGCAGTTTGTTGTCCGTTAAAAGCTTGAACTACTTGGTGACCACTATAGATTTCTTCTATATGTCCATTTAGTTCACCCATATTTTTTTGTTGTTCTTTAAAATACTTTTGTGAGCGTGCCATAATAATCCCCATTAAGAAAAATCCAATTAATGTTGAAAATATTGCGGCTAACGTTAGTAACCAGCTATTAATAAACATGAATACTACTACTAAAATAATTTGTAAGATTGCAGAAATCATAGGAACGATATTTTGATTTAATGTTTGTGCAATTAAGTCAACATCATTTGTTACTCTACTTAATACATCTCCATAATTGACATTATCAAAGTAACTAAAAGGAAGTTTATTAATTTTTCCTGATATTTCAGTTCTAAGTTTAAATGCTACTTTTTGTGTGACTAAATTCATGATCATTCCTTGTGTATATGAAAATAGTGCTCCAATTAAATAAGCTATACCTAGCATAATTGCAATTCTTGTAATTTCTTCAATATCAACTGTTTTTGTGCCTGTCATAATTGATGTTGATAAGATTTCTGTTATTTTTTTAATAAATTCAGGACTTAACACTACAACAATCGTACTAAATACTGCTAGTAATAGTGCAATCACAATCGGTAAAGTGTAAGGTTTAAGAATTTTTATAAATTTAGAAAATCCCTTATTTGAAGGTTTTTTAAGCTTAGTTTCTTTGTTCTTAGTCATTGCTTAATTCCTCCTTTGATAATTGTGAATAGGCGATTTCTTGATATACTTCACAAGTTTTCATTAATTCATTATGAGTTCCTTGTCCTACTACTTTTCCTTCTTCTAAAACAATGATTTGGTTAGCATTTTTAATTGTACCAATACGTTGTGCAACTATTAAAGATGTTGCATGATCAGTTTTCAAACTTAATTCTTTTCTTAAAATTTTATCTGTTTTATAGTCCAAAGCTGAAAAAGAGTCATCAAATATGTAAATAAGAGGATTTTTGTATACCGCTCTTGCAATAGATAGTCTTTGTTTTTGTCCACCAGAGACGTTCTTACCGCCTTGTGCGATGTGTGAATCAACTTTATCATCCATCTTATCAACAAATGATTTAGCTTGTGCTATTTCAAGTGCTTTATCTAGTTGTTCATCTACATTACCAATAAATCCATTTTCTCCAAAGTTAATATTTTCTTTTACACTTCCACTAAATAAAACACCTTTTTGTGGTACATAGCCTAACATGTTTCTAAGTTCATTAACTTTATAGTCTCTAACATCATTACCATTAACTAATACTTCACCTTCGGTAATATCATAAAATCTAGGGATTAAGTTAATTAAAGTTGATTTTCCTGATCCTGTAGAACCAATAAAGGCAATCGTATCACCACGATTAGCTTTAAAGTTAATGTTTTCTAAGACATATTCTTCCGCATCCGGATATTTAAAACTTACATTTCTAAACTCTACTGTTCCTAAATCTTTTCCATCTAAAGCAGTTAAACCACCATCTTTTATTTTATTATCAGTATCTAATATTTCTTTAATACGCTTAGAAGAAACGATTGCTCTAGGTAAAATAAATAAAATCATAACAAGCATTAAGAATGACATAACTACTTGCATTGCATAAGACATAAAGACCATAATATCTGCTAGTGTATTTCCTCTACCAACAAAATCTCCAATGGTTTCGCCTGGCATACCATTAATGATATGAGCACCTAAGTAATAAATACCTAGTGATAAGAAATTGATTGCAACAATTAAAACAGGATTAATAAACGATAAAAAAGTATTTGTGAATAGGTAATTTTTCATTAGTTTATCATTTGCTTGATTAAATTTTTCTTCTTCATAATCCTCAGCATTATATGCCCTAACTACTCTTAATCCTGTCAAGTTTTCTCTTGTAACATTGTTTAAGTTATCAGTTAATGCTTGAACTTTCTTAAATTTAGGCAATACTGCTAACACAATTACTAATACGAATACTATTAAGAATGCAATAATTGATCCTACTAAAATTGTAAGACTAGCATAATTTTTTCCATATATCTTACTAATTGCCCAAATAGCAGTAATAGGTGCTTTAAAGAATACTTGAAGTCCCATTGTAAACAACATTTGAACTTGGGTAACATCGTTTGTTGTTCTAGTAATTAAGCTCGGTGTTGAAAATTTAGATATCTCGTCCATAGAAAATGACTCTACTTTATTAAAGACTGCACCTCTAATATTCATAGAAACATTAGCTGCGACTCTAGCAGCAATATATCCAGTAACAACTGAGGCAAGTAAGCTCGCAAGTGTTAATGCCAACATTAACCCTCCGTTTTGCCAAATTGATCCAATACTTCCGTTTCCTTGACCTTTATTAATTTCTTTAATAATATTATTCATATAGTCAGGAATTGTTAATTCTAACCAAACTTGAAGAGTAATGAATCCTATACTGACTAGGATAGTTATCCAATCTCTAAGTTTAACTTCTTTAAGTACTCTTAGCATAAATTTTCTCCTTTTAAATCTAAATTAATTCTTCACAATAATTTATTATAAAGTAATATAACTTGTTTTACAAGTTATTTAGTCTTGTATTCTTATATTTAAGGTTCACTTAACCTTTAATGCTTACACTTGTTTTTATAAAATACTTTAGGTTTATTAAAAACAAAAAAGTTTGATTGAATACAAACTTTTTAATTATTTTATATTTAATTAATGGTGCGGACGATGAGATTTGAACTCACACGGGATTACTCCCACTACCCCCTCAAAGTAGCGTGTCTACCATTCCACCACGACCGCTAAAAAAAGGTGAATCAATCACCTTTTAAATTGATTTAATTATATTTTTTATTCAACTGCGATGATATATGAATATATATCTTGTTTACCTTCAACAGTTTCAACATCTAAATCTGGGTATGTTGAACTAATAAAGTCAACTACTTTTTCTAATTCTTCTTCATTAACATCATTACCATAGAATACAGTAACAATTTCGCTATTTTCAGAAATCATATCTTTTAATAAAGTTGAAGTAGTTTCAAAGCGATTTTTATCAGCAACTATGATTTTACTCTTAGAAATACCAATATAATCTCCTTCTTTAATAGATACTCCATTCATTTCTGTATCACGAACAGCGTAAGTAACTTCACCAGATCTCATTTCTGATACTACTTCAGCCATTGCTTCAATATTATCATCTAATTCTACTGTTGGATCAAAAGCCATTAATGATGCATATCCTTGTGCAACACTCTTTGTTCTTAAAACTCTAATATTGCATTCAGGGCATAAATCTAGTGCTTGTTCAGCAGATAAAATGACATTTGAGTTATTTGGTAAAATAATTACATTTTCAGCATTTAATTGTTTTACAGCATTCACAAATGCTTCAGTTGATGGATTCATTGTTTGTCCACCATCAATAATATGGTCTACACCTAATTCTTTTAAAGCAGTTTGAATACCTTCTCCAGATGCTACTGCAATTAAGGCATACTTAGACTTAGGTTTATCTTGTTCATGATTGTGATCATGTGATCCACCCATAATGTTACTATGTTGAGTTCTCATGTTTTCAACTTTTATAGTTTTTAATTCTCCATATTTTTGAGCTAATGTTAACGCAACTCCTGGTTGATTAGTATGAACATGTACTTTTAATAAGTCATCATCAGCAACTACAACCATAGAATCACCCATTTGTCCAAGAGGAGTTCTAATTTGTTCTATTTCAAATTCATCTTTATTAAATAATTGAACAATAAATTCTGTACAGTATCCATATTTAATATCGATATCACCAAGGTTATGAGCACCTTCAAATTCGTTTTTTGGTAGATTAGACACTGCAGCTAATTCTTCTTCTGAAAGAATATTTCCTTCAAGAGCCATTAACATACCTTCTATAATCTTAATAAAACCGGCACCACCGCTATCAACTACTCCAGCTTCTTTTAAGACTGGTAATAATTCAGGTGTTTTAATTAAAGTTTCTTTAGCTTGTGCTAAATATACTTTTAAAACTTCTTCAATAGAGTTTAAGTTTGATTGTTCCTTTAAAACTCTTTCTGCTGATTCACGAACAACTGTTAAAATTGTTCCTTCAACTGGATCCATAACAGCACGATATGCCATTTGATATCCACCAACAAGTGATTGAATAAATTGTTTAGGATCTACTGCCCCATTATCAATCTTACTCAACTCTGAGTACACACCTCTAAAGAATTGTGAAAGAATAACACCAGAGTTACCTCTAGCTCCCATTAATAATCCTCTAGATAAAATTTTTGATACATCTACAATAGATTCTGATTCAAGTGTATTTACTTCTTTAACACCTGCCATCATTGTCATTTGCATATTTGTTCCTGTATCACCATCTGGTACTGGAAATACGTTTAAATGATCTACTTCTTTATGGTTGTTTTTTAAGTGAATTGCCCCGTTAGTAACCATTTTTTTGAATAAGTTACCACTAACTTTTTTATTAGACATTGATAATTTTCCTCCCAAATTTATATTAGCGATGTAACATAAATTTATTTGTTAATTAGTTTTTGGTATAAAGCCGATAAGTCAATTTTACTTTTATAAGTATAGCATCTTTGTATCTATTTTTCAATATATAGAGTTACTTTTAAACTCAAATTACCTATACATTACGCATATATTATACCATATTTTGTTTTTTTATCTTTTTTTTATATTTTTTATGCTTTATCAAATATTTTGTATTTTTTATTTTTGTGCACTTTATCATATTATTTGTTTGCTTTTTTAAATAAAATATGTTAAATTATATATGGTCTAAAAGGAGTGATATTATGGCTAAATGTTACGTAACCGGAAAAACTACTACATTTGGTAACAAACGTAGTCACGCGTTAAACGCATCTCGTCGTGTATGGAAAGCAAATTTACAAACAGTCCGTATAGTTGATGAAAACGGTCAAGTTAAAAAAGTAAAAATCTCTGCAAGAGCTTTAAAGAAATTAAATCTTGAACGTGCATAAAAGAGGCTAATGCCTTTTTTTTATGCTTTTTTTGATAAGATAACAATTACTGATCCTTCAAGAATAGTTATTTTCCCTTTATAATCATTAAGTTCATTGCTTATTCCTACTGGGTCAGCAAAATCCATTTTATAGCGATTTAAAGGGTATTTAAAGCCTTCTAGTGAAAGGACTGCTGATGGAAATCCAAATAATGAAATATAACCTTTAAAAGATAAATCATAGCTTCCTGCGGGAAGTTTTTTTATTCTCATATGATCATTTTTAATTTCTAGTTTAGGGTATTTTTCTAATAAAAATATATTAGCAATCATATGTTCTGCTCTATCTCCATTGATACCCCCTACTAAATAAACATAATCAGCTTCTTTTTTATATGCTTCATTTAGGGCAACTGCAGTATCAGTATCATCTTTTTCTTCATTCAGTTTGATGACATTAAGCCCTTCTAATAAACCCTTATCTTTAAGCGAATCAAAATCACCCACTGCTAAATCAATGGGTATATTTTGGCTTATGACAGCTTCTACTGCACTATCAACTGCTATCACAAAACTATTTTTAGTGACTATTTTGTGTAAATCAAAATCTATCGGTGGGGCAATAACATAAACTATTTTAAGCATGCTAACCCCTCAATTCCTTTTTTTCTATCTTCCATATTGAATAAATAACTTCCTGCAACTAAAATGGTAGCTCCATTTTTAGCACATAATAGTCCTGTTTCTAAATTAACTCCACCATCAACTTCTATTTCGTAGTTATAATTATTTTTCTTTTTAAGTTCACTAAAGTATTGCATTTTATCAAGTGATGAAGCCATGAATTTTTGTCCTCCAAAACCAGGTTCTACACTCATTACTAATACTAAATCAATATCTTTTAAGTATGGAAGTAAGACTTCTTTATCAGTTTCAGGTTTAATACTAATACCCACTTTTACTTTATTTTGTTTTATTTTTTTGATTGTTTCATCTAAATTATTAGATTCATAGTGTACTGTGATGTACTCTGTATTAGAAAAGGTAAATCCATCAATCCATTTTAAAGGATCTAAAACCATTAAATGAATGTCTAGTAAATTCTTTGTATTTTGGCTTATTTGCTTTGTAATTGCTGGGCCAAATGATATATTTGGTACAAAATTGCCATCCATAATATCTACGTGAATATAATCTGCAGTTTCAATTGTTTCTAATTCCTTTTTTAATTTTGTAAAGTCAGCTGTTAATATTGATGGTGCTATTTTCATACACTTTCCTTCTTTCTTATGCTAAGTTTATTTTATCACAATATGTTTTTTAGTAAAGGCTAACTATAAAAAGAAACAACCTTTTTCAAGGTTGTCTAGTATTTATCTTTTTGATTTTTTATTTCAGTATAGAAAGCAACGTAATTATCGTATCTTTCTTTTGGTATTTCATTTTTCTCTAAAGCCATCTTAACACCACAACTAGGCTCATTAATATGTACGCACTTATTGCCAAATTTACAATTATCTGATAATTTCATAAAATCAGGATAAAACTCTTTAATATCTTCAGGGTAGAAAAAAGCTAATTCTAATTTAGAAAAGCCTGGTGTATCAGCTATATAACCATCGTTAAACTCATAAAGTTCAGAGTGTCTTGTTGTATGTTTCCCTCTACCTAATGCTTCAGATATTTCTTGTGTTTTTAAATTTAATTCTGGTAATAATGCATTCATCAAGGTTGACTTGCCTACTCCAGTTTGCCCTGCTAGAACTGTTAGTTTATCTTTGAAGATATTAGTAAGAACATCAAATCCTATTTTTTGTTTACTGTTAATATAATAAATTGGATACAATTTTTCATAGTATTTTAGTTTGTCTTTTAACTCATTCAATTCTTTTTCATCAATTAAATCAATTTTAGAAACTACTAATATGACAGATAGTTTATTTTGTTCTAAAATAAGTAAAAATTTATCTAACAAGTTAAAACTAAATTCTGGTTTTATAACAGAAAAGACTAATAAAACTTGATCAATATTAGCTACGTCTGGTCTAATCAGTTCATTTTCTCTAGGTAAAATAGAATCAATCATATATTTATCATCTATTTTTTCATAGTATACATAATCGCCTACCTTGGGACTAACTTGAGTTACCTTGATATCTTTTTTAGTTTTCTTAGTATTTTGCTTTAAAAAACTACTATCTTGTTCTAGTCTTAAAGCACGTAGTTTCCCGCGTGCTTTAGCATCATAAATTTCTTTAGTTTCAACGTCTTTGATAACATATTGTCCAGCTATTAATTTTGTAATGAAGGCTTTTTTCAAAGTATTCTCCTTTTTTATAAGTGTTGACTTCTTAATTGACCACAAGCAGCGTTAATATCATGACCTTGTTCTTTTCTTAATGTTACTTGAATTCGATTGTTTTTAAGCACTTCATAGAAGGCTTCTCTTCTTGGTAATTCAGAACGTACATAATCCGCTTCTTTTACAGCATTATAAGGAATTAGATTGACATACACATTCATTCCTTTTAATAGTGCAGCAAGTTCTTTTGCATGTTCTACTGAATCATTTACTTCTTGAATCAAGATATATTCGATTGTTACTCTTCTATTAGTTACAGAGATATAGTATTTAATTGCCCCAATCACTTCATTAATTGGGAATCTCTTATTAATTTGCATTAAACTAGATCTTACTTCATCATTTGGAGCATGTAAACTAATTGCTAGGTTAAATTGTCCTTCTAAATGAGCAAATTCTTTTATTTTTGGAACTAATCCACTTGTTGAAACTGTAATGTGTCTTGCCCCAATTGCTAAACCTTTTGGATGATTTACAATACTTAAAAAGTCTTTCAAATTATTAAAGTTATCAAAAGGTTCACCAATTCCCATAACAACTATAGAGGATATACGTTCTTTTGCTGCTTTTTCTGTTTTAACAATTTGAGCAACAATCTCACCAGCAGTCAAATCACGTTTTTTCTTTAAAACGCCTGAGGCACAAAAACTGCACCCTATGTTACATCCAACTTGGGTTGTCACACATATACTTCTACCATAATTATGATTCATTAAAACTGTTTCTATTAAATGTTCATCTTTTAGTCCATATAAATACTTAATTGTTCCATCTTCACTCTTGTTAGCTAATACTGTTTCAAGTGCATCAAAAGTAAAATTAGCTTTAAGCAGCTCAATTAAATCTTTAGGTAAATTAGCCATTTCATCAAAACTAGACACTTTTTGTCTATATAGCCATTCCCATATTTGCATTGCTCTATATGATTTTATTTCATTTTCAAGCAAAAAATTTTCTATTTTTTCATAAGTTAATCCATAAATTAACATCGTCTCACATCTCTTCCTTTAACATTATACTATATTTTTATTTTTCTTTCCACTTTGTTAAATTAGAAAATATTAATTTAAAAAAAGAAGTCATGTAAATGACTTCCATCTTTTTTAACTTAATCTCTTAATTCCGCTTTAAATGTAAACTCTAATCTATTTTTAATACTCTTCATAACTTTGTCAACATCTTCTTTTTCTAAAGTCTTAGTTGCATCATTAAAGACTAAGCTAAAGGCTAGTGAATGTTTACCTGCTTCAATATTCTTACCTTCATAGACATCAAATAATTCTATTTTTTCTAAATATTTGCGTGATGTTTGTTTAATCAAATCCATTACATCAGAAACAACGTATTCTTTACTAATAATTAGACTTAAATCTCTTGTAATAGATGGATACTTGCTAATTGTCTTATAAGATACTTCATTTGTTAAATCAATGATATTATCAAGTGTTAATTCTAATAAATAGCTTTCATTGATATTTTCTAATTTATTTAATTTTGGATGTGTTTTTCCAATATAGCCAATCACTTCATTTTTATACATAATATTAGCTTGAATACCTGGATGAAGATTTATATGTTCGCTTGTTTGTTTATAAGATATTTCTACTCCTAAATATTCTGTTATTTTCTCTAGTAATCCTTTTAGTACAAATAAATCTACTTTTAGATCATTTTTAATCCATCCTGTTTGACTAAATAAACCACTTAATCCTAAAGATAATTTTAATGTTTCTCTGTCTTTTTGATATATTTTTCCAATTTCAAAAAAGGCATTATTTATATTATTTCTAGATTGGTTATAGCTTAAAGTTTCAATCATTCCAGATAGTAGACTTTGTCTTAATATATTTCTATCAGACGCTAGAGGCATTAAAAGTTTAATAGGTTCTTCATTATTATTGAATTGATTGAACTTTTCTTCTGAAGTAAGACTGTATGTAATGATTTCATTTAATCCTATGTTTGAAAGAAGGTGTCTTAAAGCTCTTAATTTTACTTGTTTATTAGATAGTTTACCTTGTAAAGTTTTTTCTATTTTAGCAAGTGGGATTGAATCATAGCCATAAATTCTAGCAATTTCTTCAATAATATCCGCTTCTACTTTGATATCATATCTTCTTTTTGGTGGCATTAGAACCAATATATCTTTTTCTTCATTAACTTTATAGTCTAATCTTATTAAGTAGTCTATAATTTCTTTTTTAGAAAGGTTTATACCTATTCTTTTATTAATTCTATTATAGTCCACTTTGATTTCTTGATTTTTATATTCTTTTGTTTTATCACTTTTTATTCCATTTAAAACAGTAGCTGATGCTAATTCAGTTAGTAATTGTGTCGCTCTTTCTAACCCTTTAATAACTAAATCTTGATCAATACCTCTTTCAAATCTTAGGGAAGAATCACTTTTTAAGTTAAGCTTTTTACTTGTTTTAGCTATATGCTTAGGATCAAAGTAGGCAGCTTCTAAAATAACTTCTGTTGTTTGAGCTGAAACGCCTGTAGCTTCTAGACCCATAACCCCAGCAACTGCAATAATTTCTTTTGTATTTGTAATGACTAAATCTTTTTCATCTAATGTTCTTTGAACTTCATCTAATGTAGTCACTTTTTCATTCTTTTTAGCATATCTTACAGCAATTTTATTGGTTTTAACTTTCTTAGCATCAAACATATGTAAAGGAGTTCCATATTCAATTAGAACATAATTACTAATATCAACAACGTTATTGATTGGTCTAATATCAGCAGCAATCAATGCATTTTTCAACCATAATGGTGATTCTTTTACAGTAACATTTTTAAAATATCTTGCGTTATATTCATAACAGCCGTCAGCTTCAATTTTTATTTCTAGTGGATTCTTTTCTTTATCTTCTTTAAAACTAGAAGTATGTAAAGTTATTTTTTTGTTGGACATAGAAGCTACTTCATAAGCAAATCCTACATGAGATAATAAATCAGATCTATTAGGAGTTAGTCCTAATTCCATATTAAAGCCTTTAAGTCCTAGATATTCTAAAGCATCAGAACCTACTTTTACAGTTTCTTTAATAGAATAGATTCCAATTTTTTCTTCATCTGTTAAATACTTTTCATCAAGACCAAGTTCCTTTAAAGAACAAATCATTCCGTTTGATTCAACACCACGGATTTTTGAAGCTTTTATTTTAAAATCTCCAGGAAGTTCTGCCCCTACTGTGGCAACAATTACATATTGTCCTTTAGCAACATTAGGCGCTCCACAAACAATTTGTGTAACCTCATTTCCTAAATCTACAGTTGTTACATGTAAGTGATCTGAATCTGGGTGGTCTTCGCATGTTAGAACATGTCCTATAACAAGATTTGTAGATATATTTAACTTAGCATAATCATCTACTTCTATGATGTGGTTATTTGTAAATTCATTAATATTTTCTGGTATTTCAACAAATTGTTTCAGTATATTTTGATTAATTTTCATATTATTTTACTCCCTTAAATTGTGATAAGAATCTAATGTCATTTGTGTAAAAATGTCTAATATCGTCAATATGATATTTTAAGATAGCAATTCTTTCTACACCAATACCAAATGCAAATCCACTGAATTCTTCAGGATTATAGCCAGCCATTTTAAGAACATTAGGATGTACTAAACCAGCTCCTAGAACTTCAATATATCCTTTCGAACCATCTTTTTTAACATATGATACATCGACTTCCACACTTGGTTCTGTGAATGGAAAATATGAAGGTCTTAGTCTAATTTCTCTATCTTTACCAAAAAGATTTTGAACTAGTGTAAGTAAAGTTTCTTTTAGATTAGCAAAACTAATATCTTTATCTATCACAAGCCCTTCTATTTGCATAAATTGATGGCTGTGGGTTGCATCATCGTTATCTCTTCTATAAACTTTACCTGGACAGATAATTCTTAGTGGGTTCCCTTTATTTTCTAACATCATTCTTGCTTGAACTGGAGAGGTATGTGTTCTAAGTAGTGTTTCTTGATCTATATAAAATGAATCTTGCATAGCACGTGCAGGATGGTCTTTTTCCATATTCATCATTTCAAAGTTATATAAATCTTTTTCTACTTCTGGACCTTCAGCAACCATAAAACCTAATCCAATAAACAAGTCTTCTACTTGTTCAATAACCGCATTTAGCGGGTGTATACTTCCTGTGTGGAATTCATAACCAGGGAGTGTAATATCAATTTTTTCTGTTTCTAAAACTTTCAGTAGTTCTGCATCTTCTAACTCTTGTTTTTTATTTTGTAATTTTAATGTTATTTCTTCTTTTAACTCATTGATGAGTTTTCCTAAAATTGGTTTTTCTTCATTAGGAATATTTTTAAGTGATTGCATTAAGTTTGCGACTTCACCTTTTTTACTTAAAAACTTTTGTCTTAATTCTTCTAAATTAGCAAGTTGTAATTCTGCATTATTTTTTAGTTTATCGTTTAAATCATTTAGTATTTGCTTGATTTTATCTTTCATTTTCCTCTTCCTTTCAAAAAAAAAGCCCTTAGATAATCAATCTAAGGACGAATAAATCGCGGTACCACCTTAGTTCTACAACAATTGTTATAGCACTTAATTCCCTTTAACGCAAGGCAACGAGTGTTATTAGCACTACTAAAAACTGAATTCACTACTGGTTATTTACGTTTATCTCACCATCAAACGCTCTCTTTAAAATAACTTTTAATAGTTACTACTGTTTTATTATCGTTTTATATTTAATTAGTCTCTTCTATTTAATAAAATAATTAATACTCTTAGAATTTGAACATATAACCAAACTAAAGTTACCATAAATCCTAAAGTTACTTGCCATTCATATTCTTTTGGAGCATAACTTTTAACAACTGCATCTGCATTAGCAAAATCCATTGCTAACATTAAAGCACCTAGAATAATGAAAACAACTCCTACAAGAAGCATTAATGGAACATTTGCTTGAATACTTGCGATAAATGCTGGAGCAAACAATCCTATAATAAAGATAACAAATGTTGCTAAAATAGAAGCGATAAGTGTTCCTATAACTATTTTAACTAACAAAGGACTAGCTTTTACAACACCTGTATAATAAAGCACCATCATTACTAAGAAAATAGTAAGGGTTGCTGTTAAAGCAATGATCCCAACGCCTTCAAATCCGGGAATGGTTTGAATTAATAAAGTAATTGTTCCATATACAACACCTTGAATAAAGGCATATAAGATAGACATCGGCATAGCCATTTTAGTGCTTCTTGTACCTACCATAACTGCTATAAATGAGATAATTCCACCAGTTAATAGTACACCTATAACTAAGTTTGGTGCCTTATCAAGTAAGATAAGTGAACTTGCTCCTGTTATAATTGTTATTAATGCTAAGATAATAGTTTTTAGTGCAATACCTTTATATGTTGATGTATTGCTTGTTACTCTAATATCAGATATATTTTCTTCTTGTTCTTTTCTAATACTTTTAAATACTGGGTTTGTTGAACGCATGATTACACATCCTTTTCATATTTTTATCAATATTATGTTTGATATTTATATTATACTATATCAAACCTTAAATTAAGTTTAAATTCTATTTTTTAAGAAAAATCAGCAAACAATCCTTGATCCAATGCTTCACTTTCTTCCTCTAAATGTTCAAATACACCACTTGATTCCATTTTTTCAAAAATTGTTTTATTAATTCTAGTGCGTGATTTGATATCTTTTTTACTCGTAAATGGTTTTTGATTTCTTTTCTCTTCAATATCAATAGCAACTGCCTCACCCAACCCATCAATTGATGTAAAAGGCATTCTAAGTCCATCTTCTTCCATTTTAAAAGTTGTCGCAAGCGATTTATCTATATCTAAAGGTAAAAACTTAAAGCCTCTTTTAGTCATTTCTAAAGCTACTCCTAATGTAACAATTAAGTTTTCGTCTTTTACTTTTAAATTAAATGAACTTTCTTTACTATACTCAACTAATTTATTTCTAATTGCATTATATCCAGATGTCATCACATCATAATCAAATTGTGAAGCTCTTTTTGAGAAGAATCCACTATAGAATAGTAGGGGTTTGTGGATTTTAAACCATGCAATTCTCATTGCCATAATCACATAGGCAGTAGCATGCGCTTTAGGGAACATATACTTAATTTTTCCTGCAGACCATATATACCATTCAGGTACATCGCTTTTACGCATTTCTTGTTCATAAACTGCCCATTTTTTAGGATCTTTACTTGGCTTACCTTTTCTAACGAATTCCATAATTTCAAAAGCTTTTGCTGGTTCTAATCCAAATTCCATTAATTGAACCATGATATCGTCACGACACCCAATAATATCTTCAAAATCAATTTTTCCATGATCTGTCGTTCCTAGAACCAAGTCTTGTGCATTTTTTAACCAAACGTCTGTACCATGTGCAAGTCCTGATATTTTAACTAATCCTGCAAATGTTGTAGGTTTAGTATCTTTTAACATTTGTCTAGTAAAAGGTGTTCCGAACTCAGGAATAGCATAGGATGCAATCTCGCTTTGAATTTCTTCAGGAGTTACACCAATAATTTGAGTTCCTGCAAATAATTGATATACTTTTTGATCGTCTAGTGGAATATCCTGAGCCTTTTTGAATGGAAACTCATCTGGATGTTCTTTAACATAATCCATTAAGAATTTAATTAACATAGGATCATCGTGTCCTAGTATATCTAGTTTTAATAAATTGGATTCAAATGAATGGTAATCAAAGTGCGTTGTTTTCCATTCAGAATTAGTATCATCAGCTGGGTATTGTATTGGTGTTACATCATAAATAGTATGATCTTTTGGCACAACAACGATTCCACCAGGGTGTTGTCCTGTTGACCTTTTAACGCCTTCAATACCTTTAGCAAGTCTAGCTATTTGTGCAGTTCTAGCATAAATATTTTTATCTTCTAAATATCCCTTTACATAACCATAGGCATTCTTTTCAGCAACTGTTTGAATAGTTCCTGCCCTAAATGTATAATCTTCTCCTAGTAGTTCACGAACATAAGAGTGGGCTTTACTTTGGTAATCTCCTGCAAAGTTTAAATCAATATCAGGCACTTTATCTCCCTTAAACCCTAAGAAGGTCTCAAAAGGAATATCATGTCCATCTTTAGCTAAATTTTCTTCGCAACAAGGACATTTCATATCTGGTAGATCATATCCTGAATTCACTTTTTGAAGTTTTTCTAAAAATGGTCTATCAGCGTCTTTAATTCCGTGTTCTGTTACTTCTTCATCTGTCATTTTAAAAATAGTAAATTGACATTTTGGACAGCGGTAATGTGGGCTTAATGGATTGACTTCTGTGATGTCTAACATCGTTGCAACAAACGATGATCCAACAGATCCACGTGATCCGACTAAATAGCCATCTTCTAATGACTTTTTAACAAGTAAATGTGAGATATAGTAAATTGGGGCAAATCCATTATCTATAATACTTTTTAATTCTTTTTTAAGTCTTGCGGTTACAATTTCATGTGGGTTAGCACCATACATGGCACTCACCTTATCATAAATTAAACGTTTCATCTCTTCAGTGATACTTTCAACCCCTAATGAGTCTTTAAAGGCATCATCTTTTAAAGAATATAAATCTTTAGGGAAGGCTTGAATCGTTTCTATTTTTTCATTTAATAAGTGTGTATTTCTAATCACAATCTCTTCACATAAATCAGCACCTAAAAAGGCAAACTGTTCTAGCATTTCATGTGTTGTTAGTAAATAGTTATCTGGTAGTACATCATATCTAGCAAGTGAGTGAATGCCTCCACCTACAAGTTTAGTTCTAATATAAATTTCTCTATATACTCTATCTTCTGGATTTAAGTAATGTGCATCTGATGATGCAATGACAATTTTATTTTGTTCTTTTGCCTTGAAAATTATTTTTTTAATTACTTCATTAATAATTTCAGGTCCATTTTCACCAATATCATGCATTAAATGCTTATATGCAATTGGTGGTTGAACTTCAATATAATCGTAAAATCCAATTTTTTCTTCTAATTCTTGATCACTTAAATTAAGAGCAGCTTCAAAGACATCTCCATTAGCACAGCTACTTCCCACTAAAATACCTTCTCTATATTTAGTTAAAACAGATTTTAGTGTTCTTGGTCCTTTATAAAAATGGTTTGTTAGTGAATCACTTACAATTTTAAAGATATTTTTATATCCAACTTGATTTTTAGCAAGCACGTTGATATGATAAGGTCTTTGATGTTTCCAAGCATCTTCTATTGCAATAGCTTCATTAATTTGACTAAAATTAGAAATATTTTTATTCATTAAATCATTTAACATTGCTAAAAAGACATGAGCAGTAGCTTTCGCATCATCATCAGCTCTATGGTGCGATTCTAACTTAACTTTAAAGTATTTCGTTAAAGCTTTTAAATTAAATCTCTTTAATTCTTCATGATAAAAATATCTAGCAATACCTAGTGTATCTATAATTGGATAATCTTCTAATGTAATATTTAACTGTCTTGATTTTTCATAAATATGTCCAATATCAAAAAGTGCATTATGAGCAACAAGTACAGAGCCTTTAGTAAATTCGATAAACTCTGGTAAAACTTCATCAATGGTTCTAGCTGTTAAAACCATTTCATCTGTGATGTTAGTTAAGTTTTTAGTAAATTCAGAAAGTTCTTGTTCAGGATTAATAAAAGTTTGATAGGTTTCTGTGATTGCACCTGCTTGAACTTTTACACCAGCAATTTCAATAATTTTATCTCTTGCACTAGAAAGCCCTGTTGTTTCAATATCAAAAACAACATATGTAGCATCTTTTAATAAAAAGTCATTTTCTACTTTGTTAGTAATCTTAAAATCATTTTCATCAACAAAATCTAACTCAACACCATAAATTGGTTTAATATTTTTTCCTTTGACAGCTGATGCTATTTCTGGATATGCATAAACTCCATTATGATCTGTGATCGCAATCGCTTCATGCCCCCAACTTTCTGCTAATGCTATGTAATCAGAAGCACTTGCGATGGCATCCATGTTTGACATTTTTGTATGTACGTGAAATTCAATTCTTTTTTGTCTAGCTTTATCTACTCTAACTTCTTTTTCTTTTCTTTCTAAACTATAAATTGAGTTAGCAATAATTACAACATCTGATTGATATGTATCATAAACTGCTCTACCTGATATTTGAATCATATCCCCAGTTTTAATAGAATCTGATAATTCAAAATCTTTTGGCTTTCTTAAAAACTGTTTTATTACGATTGCATCATTCTTATCAGCAACACTTAATGTCAGTAACGTTGTATTTGTTAACTGTCTTTGTTCTTTACTTAAAACTTCTCCTTCGATTAAGAAGTTAGTATCGCCTTTTTCATTTTGATACTTATCTAGGTCATATTGTGTTGCTGGAATTTCTGTAATAGAAACTGCACTAGGACTACTGTTTCTAGTAAATTGAACTTTTTCTGTAACCACTTTTTCCACAAAAGTCTGTTGTTTTTTAACAAGTTCTTCGTGTTCAAGTTTCGCTTTTTCAATTTGTTCAGAAGCGGTTTCTAATTTTTCATTAATAACTAATTCAAATTTAGTTTCAATCCCATATTTTAAGAAAGCTTTTTCAAGTTCTTTAAAGTAGCGTTCAACTTGTTTAGAATCTTTATCAACTGTTATTTTATAAATTGATTTTTCATAAACTGATTCAAAGTTTTTAAAAATTAGTAAACTAGGTTTTTCAGCAGCAACTTTACCAATAATATATTCATAATATTCTTTAGAATATGTTTTTAAATCTTTATTCTTAAAAGTAAGTTTAAAATCTACACTTAAAACTTTTCTAGGGATTGTAAAAAAACTTTGAAGTTGATTAATTAGAATCGTAATTTCATGAGGTGAAATGACTTCATCTAATAAAATATGAAAAGACCACTTTTTTTCTTTGCGGTCTACTTCTACATATTCTAATAATGCATTTTTTAAAACATCATTGCTAAATCTTGACTGTTCTAAAAAAAGATTAAATTTATTTTTATTTTGTTCCATTCTACTCACCTGATTGATATAACTCTACTAAATGCCTTGTTTGAATAAACAAACATTAAAACAATCCCTATATATGCAATAAATTGTATTTGAAATAATACTGCAAAAAAATTAAACAATACATAAATAGTAGATGCATAAATGTTTACTTTAAATTTATACTTAAATGGTACCGGTTTAAAATTAAAGAATGATATAACTAATACAACTAGTAATAAGTCAATGACAATTCCAAGCCAATCAACTAAAATAACTAAACTTACAATACTAGCCTTGTTAATCGAAAAGAAGGTATCCATACTATTTAGAAAAATATTTTGATTTTTACTTGAAATATCTAAAAAGTCATAATTTTCTAAACCAATTTCTTTATAACTAGAAGATGTAACAGGCATTTCTCTAAATAAATAATGTACTTTATCTTTTTCTAAGATTATCATATGTGTACTAGTCAATTGCATATCAATTTTATCTTTTACAATATATAAATCGAATTGATCAAACTTAACATGGACATTATTATTAGTTTCTAAAATACCATTTGTAATTTTTCCATCTACCCTAACTTCATTTTTAATAACTTCTGATAATGCCCTATATTGAAAGACACTCATCCCTTTTTCCATAGTATTTACAATAACTGTTGGAATCATTAAAAAAAGAACGATAGAAAAAAAATAAATCCAAATAGATCTCCATTTATCGTTAATTAATTCAATAATTTGTGCTGGTGAGAATAGACTGATTTTTAATTTCTTATACATTTTCGCTTCAGCTCCTAATTATTATTATAACATAGTAAGGAAGTTTATGATAAAATAATAGTGGTGAAAAATATGGAACTATTTACAGAAGAAAAACATTATAATACATTAAATAACTACTATCGTAGTAAATATAATAAAAAGGTTTTTAAAATACCTTTAAATGGCGGTTTTACCTGCCCAAATATTGATGGAACGGTTGCTTCTGGTGGCTGTACTTTTTGTTCTTTTATGGGAAGTGGAGATTTTGCCGGAAACAAACGTGAACCTCTTTCAGAACAATTTGATAAAATCAAAAAAATGATGCATCAAAAATGGAGTGATGGCTACTATATTGCTTATTTTCAAGCAAATACTAATACTCATGCTCCTTTAAAAAGACTACAAGAACTTTATGAAGAGGCAATCACACTTGATCCTAATATTGTTATGTTAAGCATTGGTACAAGACCTGATTGCTTGCCTAATGATGTTGTTGAATACTTAGGTGAACTTAATACAAGAATGCCTGTTCAAATTGAACTTGGATTACAAACAATGCACCAAAAAACATCTGATTTAATTAATAGAGCTCATGATCTTGCTTGTTTTGATGATGCAGTCAAACGTTTAAGAGCACATAATATCGAAGTTGTTGTGCACATTATTAATGGTCTACCTTTTGAAACAAAAGAAATGATGGTAGAAACTGTTAAACACTTAAATACTCTAGATATTCAAGGGATTAAAATCCATATGTTACACTTAATGGAAAAAACAAAAATGGGTTTCCAATATTTAAAAAACCCTTGGGAACTTCTTACATTAGAAGCTTATGTAGATATTGTTGTTGAACAAATCAGTGTCTTAAGAAAAGATATTATTATTCATAGAATTACAGGTGATGCACCACCTACTATGCTAATCGCGCCTCATTGGACTAAGAAAAAATTTGTTGTTAGCAATGAGATTGATAAAAAGTTGCGTGCTTTAAATCTTTATCAAGGTGATTGTTATGAAGCAAGTAAAGATAATTGATATTGCTCATAAAATATTAAAAGATCACATATCAAAAGATGATATCATCATAGATGCTACTGTAGGAAATGGCTATGATACTTTATTTTTGGCCTCAATTTGTAAACATGTTTATGGTTTTGATATACAAGAAAAAGCAATTCATGAGACACAAACTAAAACTAAAGATTTAAGGAATGTTACTTTAATTCATGACTCTTTTGAAAATATAACTTTACATGTTGATAAGTTTAATGGTGTTATTTTTAATTTAGGGTATTTACCTAATGGTGATAAATCTATCACAACATTAAAAGACACTACTCATAAAACTATAAATCAACTGCTTAATTTAAATAATATCTTTATACTTATCGTAGTTTATCCAGGTCATGAAGAAGGTTATTTAGAATCTATGATGTTAAAAGATCTATTCTCTACTATTTCTACTCCTGTATTAAAAATTGAAATAGAAAATAGAGAAAATGCTCCTTATATATATTTTGTAAATAATAGGTAAATTATTAAAAAATGAACCTTTCAAAAGATTCATTTTTTTATTTTAGTAGTATAAGTTAATTTTCGCATTATTTTTTATAAGCATCCACGACAAAATCATTTTCTGCATATCTATGTGCAACAGAGCTTGCGGCTGCCGCAGCAATCGCACCAACAATATCATCTAAGAAAGTATTACAAACTACTTTACCTTCATTTTTAGAATCCAATTTACCGATAATGCCAGGTTTAACTTTATCTACATAGCCAAAGTTAGTCAACCCAATTGATCCGTAAACATTAACAATTGAAAGTGCTAAGATTTCATCTATCCCATACAAACCATAATCATTTAATAATAGTGTTGATAGTGGTTCAGATAGTTTATTTTCTTCTGCTAAAACATCTAATTCTATTCCAGTTAAAACAGCGTGTTGAACTTCTCTTTTCATAATTACTCTTTTGACATGTTCTAAGCATGTTTCTTTTTTTAAACCTTTGATGTATTTAGACTGTAAATCATATGTGATAACTGCTATATCTTCTAATTCTACTCCACGAGATTTTAGTCTTTTGACAATGACATCATATTTTTCTTCATCATTTCTATTTGAAATTTCTTTATTCATCATTAACTCCTTATATTTTATATTTTTTAGTGTTTAGAGGATAAAAAAATAATGATTTTAAGTACATACTAAAAACCATTATTCTTCTTTTCATGCAACTACTATATTTAATAATTTATTTGGAACATAAATTATTTTTCTGATGGTTAATCCTTCAGTAAACTTCATTACATTCTCTTCTTTTAAAGCAAGTGCTTCAATTACTTCTTGTTTAGTATCTACTTCTATTTCTATTTTAGCTCGTAATTTTCCATTCACTTGAACAACAAGTTCAACATGTGAAACTACTAGATACTTTTCATCAAATAAAGGCCATTCAGAATAAATTAACTCTTCATGGTAGTTTAAAACATCTTGATTTAATTCTTCTGTCATATGTGGTGCAATCGGATTTAATAATTGTAAAAAGCCTCTAGCTTGTTTCTTACCGATTTTCTTTAATTTATAAACTTCATTTACAAATATCATCATTTGACTGATTGCAGTGTTAAATCCAAGTTTTTCATAATCTTCTGTAACTTTTTTAATTGTTTGATGATAAACAGTTTCTAAAGATTCTTGATTTTCTTCAGTAATTTCAAAATCAAACATTCTCCATACTCTATCTAAAAATCTTTTCGCACCATCTAGTCCATCAGTTGACCATGGTTTTTCTGCTTCTAATGGTCCCATAAACATTTCATATAATCTTAAAGCATCTGCCCCGTGTGTAGAAATAACTTCATCAGGACTTACACCATTGTTTCTAGATTTACTCATTTTAGAATGATCTGAACCTAAAATCATTCCTTGATTTACTAATTTTTTAAACGGCTCTTTAGTAGATACTAATCCTAAGTCATATAAAAACTTATGCCAGAATCTTGCGTATAATAAGTGACCTACAGCATGTTCTGTTCCACCAATGTATAAATCTACTGGTAAAAATTGATCTAACAAGCTTTTGGCTTCAGGCGAATTTAAAGGAATCATTCCTAAATGATTTTTTAAGATATATCCTATGTAATACCATGAACTACCAGCAAGTTGTGGCATCGTATTTGTATCTCTTTTACCTTTATTAGAAACATATAACCATTCAGTAGCATTAGCAAGTGGTGACTCACCTGTACCACTAGGTCTAATATTATCTAATACTGGTAATTCTAGAGGTAATTCATTATCTTCTAGTAAATGAATATTTCCATTTTCATCATAAATGACAGGGAACGGTTCACCCCAATATCTTTGTCTTGAGAAAACCCAATCTCTTAATTTATAGTTACTATGTGAATATCCAATTTGTCTTTTTTCTAAATCAGCAATGATTTTATTTTTAGCATCTTCATTATTTAAACCATCTAAAATACCACTATTAAAATGAATGCCATCACCTGTAAAAGCTTTATCCTCAGCATTTTTAATAACTTCAATGATATCTAGTCCGTATTTTTGAGCAAACTCAAAGTCTCTATCATCATGTGCCGGAACTGCCATAACTGCTCCAGTACCATAATTAGGAAGAACGTAATCTGCTAGCCAAATAGGAATTCTTTTTTGATTTGCAGGATTAATAGCATATGATCCTGTGAATACACCTGTTTTTTCTTTATATGCTAATCTATCAAGTTCTTGTTTTTGTTTAGTTTTTTCAATATATTCTAAGACTTGATCCTTTTCATCATCACTAGCAAGTGCAAGTGCAAGCGGATGTTCTGGTGCTAAAACACAATAGGTAGCTCCATAAATTGTATCGGGTCTTGTTGTAAAAATGTCAAACGCATAGTCATCAACAGTTGTTTTAAAAGTAATCATTGCCCCAGTTGATTTGCCAATCCAATTACGTTGCATTTCTTTTAAATTTTCTGGCCAATCAACTAATTCTAGATCTTCTAATAATCTATCTGCGTATTCTGTAATCTTTAATACCCATTGTCTCATAGCTTTCTTAACTACTGGATAATTACCACGTTCAGAAAACATTTTTCCATCTACTGTAACAATTTCATCATTTGCTAAAACTGTTCCTAAGGCTTCACAAAAGTTAACTTCTACATCTTTTAAAACAGCTAAATTATTTTCATATAGTTTCTTAAAAATCCATTGAGTCCATTGAAAATAGTTAGGATCTGCAGTCGCTAATTCTCTATCCCAATCTACGCCCTTACCTGCTTCAATAATTTGTCTTTTAAAATTCTTGATATTTTCATAGGTGAAACTTCTTGGGTCTTTTCCTGTTGCAAGCGCAAACTGCTCTGCAGGTAAACCAAAAGCATCCCATCCAAAAGGATGAAGTACATTGTAACCTTGCATTCTTTTAAATCTACTCATGATGTCACTTGCTGAATAACCTTCGATATGACCTACATGAAGTCCTGATGCAGAAGGATAAGGAAACATATCTAAACAATAAAAAGTAGGTCTAAATCTATCTTCTTGTGTTTTAAAGAGTTTGTTTTCTAGCCAATGTTTTTGCCATTTCTTCTCAATTGTTTTATATTCATAATTCTTCATCATAAAACCTCATTTCTATTACATACATTATATGGTAAAATCTACTTTTTTTCAAGTCGTTAAGCACTTTATAAAAAGAAAAAGACTTCTTCAAAAAGTCTTTTAAACTACTAGAAGAAGTCATTTCTATATTATTTAAATTCTTTATAATTACTAAAATCCGGTAAATCTACATTTTTATTTGAAATTTTAACAAGTCCTTCAAATTTCATTTCAGTATTTGATCCATTTTCTTTTACTTTAATTTCAATAGAAGCACCTACTTCTACTATTTTTTTGTCTTTTACCACAATGACAGTTTCAAATAAGTATTTATCAAAATTTTGTTGGCTTCCTATAAGTTTTTCAAGCATGTCTTTTGTCATGTTTATTTTAATTCTAAAATCATTATCATTTTCATAAAACTTGATACCACCTTTTGCAATTAATTCATTTAAGAACTCATCATTATTGATTACTTCTAAGATATCTGATGTATCTGGATAGGTAGTGTTGATTTGATCAAGCACTGTATATGGTAAAATATATTCTCCATTTTTAAAATTTATTCCACTAATAAATCCTAATTGGCTTAAAGCATCGGTATCAGCTAAGTTTAATTTTAAATAAGCTTTATCCGCTTTTTGATATAAATTAATATCACCTTTTATGCTATCTTTATTGGATTTACCATCTACGCTTAATTTTAATGATGCCTTATCATTTTGTTTAAGTCCTTCTAAAGAAATTTTTCCTTTAATAGTCTGACCATAAACTTTTGCATTCATTTCTATGCCAAAGTTAACTTCAAGTGTGTCTGATGGATTAATACTTGAAGTATTAACTTTTGTTTTAAACTCACTTGATGTTAGTTTTACTTCATCCTTTTCATTTACAGAAGGCATTGTCGTTTTACTTTGACAACCAATTAAAACAAATACCGATACGATTGCGATAACTATCCCTAATAATTTTTTCATTTTCTCTCTCCTTTTTTTATATAAAATAAAAAGGCATACGCCTTTTCATATTTTAGCGACTAGTTTCAATAAATGATACTAAATCTCCAACAGTTTTCAAGTTTTGTAAAGCCTCATCGCTGATTTCTACATTGAATGCTTCTTCAACGTTCATAACTAATTCAACAGCATCAATTGAGTCTGCACCTAAATCTTCTACTAATCTAGATTCTAATGCAACTTTTGATTCATCTACTGATAATTCGTTAACAATAAGTTCTTTAATTTTATTAAATACTGGCATATAGTAAATCCTCCTATGTAAAAATATCATAGAAATTATACCATGTTTTATTTTTTAAGACAAGTTTAATGTAGTTGTTTAGAAATTAATTCTTGATTTCCAATTAAAGCAGTAAATTCTGTTTTAGTTTTTTCTAAATCATAACTTTGAACCTGAAACACAATAGTATCAAGTGACTTAAGTAATTTATCTCCACCTTTAACCATTCTATGACCTTTTGGGTCGTTTTCTCTTTTAATAGTTGTAATAAGGCTATTAGCTGGCCATAAGATATCTCTTGTTGGTTTGTTAACCACAAAGGCACCTTCTTGGATTTTTCCCACAAGTTCATATATATTAGCAGTTTTGCCTTTATCTTGTTTTCTTAAAATTCTTTCTAAAACAGTATCATTGTTTGATTCATTTTTAAATGCATGGGCAGTGACCATTGCGACTAATAATACTAAAACCATTGCCAAGACATTATATGGATCTTGAGTTGCTTCTATCATAAAAACAATGGTTGTTATAGGTGCGTGAATCGATGTTCCAAAAAACGCTCCCATAGCAAGTATAATAATAATCTTAGTGTAATTAGCATCAACTCCTAAACTGATAAATAACTCATTTATTAAAGCTCCTGTTAATCCACCTATAACTAGTGATGGTACAAATAATCCACCTGTCACTCCTGATCCAACAGATACTGATATTAATATAATTTTAACAATCAATAAAACAAGGAGTGTGGTCCATGCAAATTTTCTTTCCATCGCTTCTATTAATAAATGATGACCATTTCCTAATATTTCTACTAAAAATAAACCTGCAATACCTACTAATAAGAAGTTAACTAATATTCTTATAAATTGTGTCACTTTTTTAAGTTTTGTATCTATATAATGATTCATTTTTTCTAAGAATTTATTAAATCCAGTTGCTACTAATCCAGCTATAATACCTATAATAATTGTTAACCACATAAGACTTAATGGTAATGGTTCAACTTTACCTATTGGAAAGAATACATTGCTCGTATTAAATATATGATCCATTACTTTAATTGTTAATGCGGCAGCACTTGCCCCAGCCATTGAAACAATTAATAATAAAAATGAGAATTTTTTATGCATTTCTTCTAAAGAGAAAACAATACCTGCTAAAGGAGACCCTGTTGCAACTGCAAATCCTGCACTCGCACCACTTGTTAAAATATATCTTTCTAACGATGGATCAGCCTGACCTAATTTTGAAACTCCTCCAGATATAGTAGTTCCCATAATAACGCTTGATCCTTCAATTCCATATGGTAACCCACCAAAGAAAACAAGTAAACTAGAAACCAGGGTAGCAAGAGTTGTTCTAAGCCATTTAAATGTAATTAATCCCCTTAAAAAACCTTCTGTTCTAGCAATTGCACCACCACCAGCATTAGGTTCTTTTTTTATAATAAGTGCTACTAAATAAGCTAAAATTGCAAGTCCTATAAATAGCAGAGGAATATACCAAGGATGAACTTTTACATATTCAAATATTGATACAGTTTGTTTTAATACTAAGGCTGCTAGTTGTTTAAACCCATATAAAAATAGCCCTGCTATCATTCCTGTTAAAACGCCATAAAATATCATAAAAAAGACTGATAATTTAGACTTAATTTTTCTAATTTTTCCCATTTCTTCTCTCCTTGAAAATACAAAATCACACATATTATATGCCTCTTCATTGAATAAAACAATACGATTTAAGTAATGAGTGGCGCTTTCATTTATATTTAATTGCATTTTTATCTTGCATTATTATTTTTATGTGTTAGAATTATGCAATAAGCTAAAAAGCTTCTTCCAAGATAGGCTATTTATAATTATAGTCCTTGAGTATACTCTAGACATTTGTTGTCTATTTATGCTTAAGAAATAATAGTCCTTGAGTATAATTAGACAATTTTTTATTGTTTTTTTGCTCATGGTATATTATTTCTCATGAGAATGAAAGCTTTTTAAACAAGGCTTTTTTATTTTCTAGAAGGAGAAAAACAATGAAAAAAATACTTACCCTAATATTCGCCCTAGCTTCAATTCTTACTTTATCTGCTTGTTCTAATACAAATATGTTTATGTTTACGTTAGACGAGACTTTTGATGGTTATGTAACAATGGTTACTTCTGCAGATTATCCACCTTATGAAAATCTTGTAAAAAAAGATAATGGATATACTGTTGAAGGTGTAGACATTGAAATCGCAAAAGAAATCGCACGTGCCTTAAAAAAGAATTTAAGAGTGATTCATAAAAAATTCGACTTTTTAATTTCTGATGTTATGACTGGTAAAGCAGATTTTGCTTTAGCGGGTATTACTCCAACTTCTGCAAGATTAGAACAAGTTGATTTTTCTAATTCTTACTTTACTGAACAAAATACACAAGTTGTCATCGTTAAGAAAGAAGATAAAGAAAAATATACTACAATTGATGATATTAATAAATCAAGCATCTCTGTTGGTGCACAAGCAGGTTCTTTACAGCAAACAATCGCAAACACTTCAGCAAAAAATGCTATCAAGAGTATCAACTCTGATTTAAATGTTTTATTAAATGATTTAAAATCAGGAAGAATCCAGGCTTTATTTACTGAAAACGCAACCGCTGATACACATATTAATGGTGAATTCCCTGACTTTGTTAAAGCATTTTATGTAGAATCAGATTTTACTGGAAATGCGGTTGCTGTTAAAAAAGGTTATGACAAACTTGATGTCATTAACTCAGTTATCAAAGGCTTAAAAGAATCAGGAAAAATTGATCAATGGCTTAAACAATACTCAGGGATTGAAAGCTAATGTTAAATATATTATTAGATTTTTCTTTTCTATTAGATAAAGATACAATTATTCTTTTATTAAAAGGGTTGTCTATTACTGTTATCTTAGCTTTAATTGGTGTGGGAGTAGGTTTTTTCCTTGCACTCATCCCAGCATTTATGCGTTTATCTTCAAAAAAAATATTAAGAATTCCTGCTAGTATATTTGTTGATATTATTCGTGGAACCCCAATGTTAGTTCAAGTGTTTATCTTATATTATGCAATGAATCTTCCTGTAATGCCATTTTTAGGGATAGATTTAGGCTCTTTAATTCCTGGAGTCATAGCTCTTATTATCAACTGTACTGCCTATATTTCAGAAATTGTTAGAGGAGGCATTTTATCAGTATCAAAAGGGCAAAGTGAAGCTGCACGCTCACTTGGATTAAGTTCTAGCCAAACAATGATAAAAATTATTTTGCCCCAAGCGATTAAAAACATTATGCCTTCACTTGGAAATGAGTTTGTAACAATTATTAAAGAAACTTCTATTTTTGTGGTTGTAGGTATAGCAGAGCTTATGTTCCAAATAGATGTTATTAAATCACAAACTTGGAAAATGGTTGAAGTTTATATTGTTGCAGGGGTATTATATTTAATGTTAACATTACCTTTATCTAAATTAATGTTACATTTTGAAAAGAGGATGTCATATGGACAATAACTACCTATTTGAATTGAATAATGTAAGTAAGGTTTTTAAAAATAAAACTCAAGCACTGAGTGATGTGACACTTTCTATTAAAAAAGGTGAAATTATTAGTATTATTGGACCTTCTGGAAGTGGGAAATCTACTTTATTAAGATGTTTAAATTTAATGGAACAACCAACATCTGGTACTATTTTCTTTGAAGGTGAATTACTTAATATTAAAAATAAAAATCTTAATTTAATTAGACAAAAGATTGGCATGGTGTTTCAAAGTTTTAACCTTTTCCCTCACCTATCTGTCTTAGAAAATATTACTATAGCTCCTAAATTAATTCATAAGATTGAAATAAATGAAGCAAATACTTTAGCTTCAGATTTGCTAAAAAAAGTTGGTTTAGAAGAAAAGGTAAATAGTTATCCAAATCAACTTTCTGGAGGGCAACAACAAAGAATAGCTATTGCTAGAAGCTTAGCTATGAATCCTGATGTCATTCTTTTTGATGAACCTACTTCTGCTTTAGACCCTGAGATGGTTGGTGAAGTTTTAAAGGTGATAAGAGGTCTATCAGATAGCGGTATGACACTTATTATTGTGACACATGAAATGCAATTTGCTAAGGAAGTTTCATCAAGAGTTATCTTTATGGATCAAGGTAAAGTGATTGCTGATGATACACCTGAAAACATCTTTGATGCTCCTAAAGAAGAACGTCTAAAAAACTTTTTATATAGACTAACTGACTATTAGAATAAAAAATGAGTATATTTACCTCTTAACGGTATATACTCATTTTATTTTATATCAACTCAGCTACTTTAATTTTTTCTAGTGCTATTAATTGCTTAGGATCAATTTTAATTTGTTTGCCTACTTCACCAGCACTAATATATATAAATTCAAACTTATCTACATTACTATCAATATGTGTTAAGTATTTCCTTTTCATTCCTATTGGTGAACAACCACCTCTATAATAACCTGTTATGTCATGTAATTCCTTTAAAGGCAATAATTCTAATTTCTTTGCCCCAACAATTTTAGCACATTTTTTTAAATCTAATTGTTCTAAAACAGGAATAATAAAAACATAATAATGTTTATTATAATCATCACACACAATTGTTTTAAATACTTCTTTAGCATTTTCATTTAATACATCAGCAATTTCTTCACCTGTTAAGTGATGTGTAACTTCATATTCAAATGCTTCATAAGGTATCTTTTTTTGATCTAAATATTTCATAACTAAAGTTTTTTTAATCATTTTAATGCCTCAAGGTTAATTTGACTTAAAACTTTACCAATATCTCCTTTTATAAAATAAGGAACATCAATTAAATTTCTATTAATCCCAATTAAATATTTACCATTAAAATGTCTTAAAAGTCCTGCTGCTGGGTAAACTACTAAAGAAGTCCCTGCAACGATTAAACAATCTGCCTTTTTTATTTCATTAATAGCATCATCGATTGTTTTTTGATTAAGGGGTTCTTCATATAAAATAACATCTGGTCTAATAATTTGTCCATCAGCTGTTTTGGGAACACCTTCGCTTTTTAAGATAACATCAATACCATCATATCTTTCTTTAGTATCTATTGCATAGTTTCTGTAAACAGATCCATGAAGTTCAATCACTTTTTTAGATCCAGCTTCTTGATGCAAGTTATCTATATTTTGAGTAATAATACTTTTAAGTTTACCCATCTTTTCTAATTGGGCTAAAACTTTATGTGCAGCATTAGGATTAACTCTTGGTCTTAAAAATACTTCTTTATAATACTCAAAAAAATCTTCAGTGTTTTTAACAAAATAACTATGAGATAAAATCACTTCCGGTGTAATATTCATATACTTTTCCTTATATAGCCCAGTGTCTCCACGAAAATCCTTTAGCCCACTTTCAGTAGAAACTCCTGCTCCACCAAAAAAGACAATATATTTAGACTCTTTTATTATTCTTTCTAATTCTTTTATGTCCATAACAAATCACTTCCTATAAATATCATTATACTACACCAAGAAAAAAAGTGATGAAATCATCACTCATTAGAACTATTTTCTATTTTTAATGTCTTATTAGCTATTACTAATCCTAATAAAACTACACCTACAATAGAAACAACCATAAATGTATAAGTTAAAAAGTCTCCTGGCAATACTATAGCAGCTAATCCAGCAACTATTGATGCTGTTGATAAAAATATAATTCTAAATAATTTTTCTACTTGTTGGTTACTCATGATTTGTCCTCCAATTATTTTTATATTATTTTATCATCTTTAGAACTTTTTTTCCTTAATAATGATTATTTACTTTTATATTTTTTAAAAATCAGTATTCCTGAAACTAATAATGTAAAACTTAAAAAGACATTACTTAGACTATTCCATCCAAAACCTATTTCCATTATTTGCATAATAAAAATAAATAAGAATATAAAAGAGCCTAGAAACAAAAAGATTGAAGTTGAAAGATAGTGCTTATTTTTCATTTGTAGTCTCCCACTTTCTATTAATTTCCAATATACTTTTATAAAGTTTCACTGCACCTTCTTTATTATATGGATATAACATAATAATATCTATCATAAAGGGTGAGTATAAAACTCCACTTAAAGTTTGTGCAAAAGACATAGCAGCAATCTCACTTAAAACTCTTAAGTTCGATTTATGCTTATACCCTAATAATTCCCATAACACAATTTGTTTATTTTGAGTATAGATTTCTTTTTTGTATTTATTTTCAATAAAGTGAAATATCTCATGTGTAAGTAAAATAGATTTTATTGTAGTTACATCAAAATCAATCTTATTCTCATTATCTAACTTTTGTGTATGATTAATAATTTTATAAATAGGCGTTTTCATCAAAACAACTTTATTAGGTGTTGTAAAAGTCGCAAAAACTAATCTTTTACTTCCTGGTTTATTTTCTTCTTCAGAAATTTTAATATTTAATTTATCCGCAATCTTAAAAGGATCTTTTTCTTCTAATTCATCTTTTATTTTATTTGCATAAAAAATACCACATTCATGCGCGTTTAAAATCAGATCATCATACTCTGATTCTTTAATCTTATTATATAAAATATCTCTTTTAATTGCATATCTTCCCCATACTTGAATAGGTATATGCTTTAAATCATTAATGATTTTTTTTAATTCTATACTCATATATACCTCTTTAATGAGTAGCCCTCTATTGCTAGAGGGCACTCTATTATTTTTTAAATACCGTACATAACTAGTGCTAGTAGCACTAAAATGATTGATAAGATATATCCTGTTGGAATAGACATCTTCATAAAGTCTTTTGGTTTAACATTGGTATAACCAAAGCCCCATGCAACCCAAGATTGGGTAATATCAATATGTTGTGGTACAACTGTTGTTACAGAGAATAAGATATAAATAAATCCAATACCTAATGCAGTTACTGCTGGATCTCCTAAACTGACAAATACGATTGTTGCAAACGCTGATCCCGATCCCACTAAATTAATTGGTCCTCTAAAGAAACTTCCTATTGAAATAAATGCAAACACTAATGCAAGTGCCACTGCTGATGAAGGAATAATTCCCCCTACGATTACTTTTAAGTAAGGAATATTTAACCCTGCAGCGTTATTAAACATTGCAAGTGCTAGTAAGAAGCCGACCATAGGAGCGACATCCATTGCACCATCTGCGAAGTACTTAGAAATTCTTCCCACTACTTTTTTATATCCACCTTTAAATTTGCCTGTTGTTAATAAGGCATATATACCCGCTATAATAAATGCTAGAATCGTTGAGAAACTAGTGAAATTAGAAGGCTCTTTTCCTGGTATTTCATTAAACTTAATCATATTAAATACAGTGATTAAAACTACTGGAATTAAAATAGATAACCATGAATACCAAGGTGCATCTTGTTTTTCGATATTCCCTTGTTGATCTGGAATATCTACTGCCCAAGCATATGTTTTTTTCTTAAAGCCTAAGGCAATATTAGATACTAAAATAACACCTACTACTACAATCGCTAATCCAATCCAGCCAAATGCTGCATAATTTCCATAATCATATCCATCAATTAAACCATAAGCACTAGAACCTTTACCTAAAGCATTTTCAACTGCTGTTTTAACAATTCCGTGATACTGCTTAAAGTTTACTGGATTTACTAGTATACCGGCCATAATAGATCCCATAAATGAGAATAAAGCAACCCCTGGAGGTATTCCTATTGTTAGTAAGATTGGTAATACAATTACAGCAATTGCCATAACTGGGCCAATACCTGTCATATTAACAAATAAAATAGCTGTTACAATTGATAATAATGCTAATGTAACACGTGGCTTATCGCCACCTAATTCTACTGTTTTTCTAATAATAGTTGAGGCAATATTTGTATCAATTAAAATTCTTCCAAAGAATGCCCCAAAGAAAATATTAGTTAAAATGGATGCTCCATAGCCTTGTGGTCCATCTTGGAATGAATGCTTAATCGCAAATAGTATAGCCTCTAGCCCACTTCTATGTAGATTGTGGACAACACCATCAGCATCTGTCTTAGTATATGAGAAGAATGTATTCATATACTCACCTGATGAAATCACTTGATTTCCTATCACACCTATGATTGTCCATAAAAGTGCTACTACAAAGAAACCAACCATAATGTTGTATCCTTTGATACAATACCATACTAGAAAGCCAATGCTTGCTAGTAGGATAACACCTAAAATAATCGCAACTGTTTGTTCCATATTTTTCTCTCCTTTTGTTTTTTTGTTGCTTAACTACTACAATAATTTTTACTCTCCTTTCTTCTTTTAAAATATTAAAGACTGATAACTTCTTTTTTAAAATAATCATATACTTCATCTACCTTTTTAATATATGAACATTTTACTTTTTTAGTTTCTGTATAAAACATTAATGTTCCAAAACTAAGAAATGGTATTTTGTACTTCTTAACATTTATAATATTTATTTCATTTAATTTCAAAACTTCATTTTTAAGATTAGTAACAGAAACATTATTTCCTTTTTTAAATATAATCACTTCATTTCTCTTTTTTGATAATTGAATTTCTTTTATAGGAGCTATAACAAATAGCGCTAAAATGGCTATAAATAATATTGTTGAAAGCTCATCTATTTTTAAAAACCCAATAATAAATAAAAAAACCGCAGACAAAAATATGACTGCGATTAATATAATATTTAAATAGTATGCTGCATTACTTTTTTTTCCTAATATTTCCATAAAGTACCTCGTTTTTGTCAATATTTTTTATAAATATATTCATACACTTTGGGACTATGTTTTAGTTTTGTCATTAACTTTGAAAAATGAACAGCTGTAATTTCGCTTATAATTGATAAGTTAATTTTACTTTTAAATAATCCAAAAGTTTTTGTTTCAAAATGCTTTTCTTTAGTATAATCACTAGGAAATAAATCTTCTAGGTAGTGAAAAAGTTCATGCATTAAAACAGTATCTTTTATTTTATCGATTTCAACTTCATTAAATCCTTTTTCCTTACACTTTTTTTGTATAAGATTAAGGGTTGTATAATTAACTGCAATCGATTTATTTTTAGTTCTATAATAGCCTAAATACTGATATCCATATGTAGGTTCTTCTTTTTTATACTCAAGTGGTATATCAAAGGTAATAATATAACCCATTGGCTCTTTATTTCCGTATTCACTGATAAGCTTATTCTTGAATTTTTCTGCCTGTTCCATCGCTTTTTTAATAAATACTTCTCTTTGATCTTTGGTAATCTTTTTCCCAAAAGTTGAACTTTTTACCATTTCTTCGTACCAATCAAAATCAGGTCTTTCTATTATCACTTTGATATTATCCACTTTAGTCATTTTTTATTTCTCCTTACATTAAGATAAAGTATGCTAAGAATATGTTAATCGCACAGATTGCCCATGCCCAAGGAATATTTGTTTTAATAAATGTATTAGGCTCATATTTAGCATATGATAATGCCCACATACCCCAAGATTGCGTTGGACAACTTTGCGCAACGATTGCTACTGGTTGAACATAGAATAATACTAATAATAATGGTGTTGTAGCTGGTATGAATGTGGACATAACAGTTACTAATGCGATTCCTGAACCCCAGACCATGAATGGTCCTCTAAATAAGGCAAGTGGAGCTAAGATAGCAAATGCCACTACAATCCATATTGGATTATTAGCTAATCCATTTAAAGAATCACCTAATGCAGTTTGGAAAATAGGTGCGGCAAGCTTACTTGCTGCTGTTGAGAACATGTTAAGTACTAATAACATACCAATTAGTAAAGCAACATCTGAGATACCATTAAATAAAGTTTTTTGAGATGTTTCAATTGCTTTCTTATATGTTTTTAAGTTTCCTGTTAGGGCAAGTCCTAATATAATACCTATTACAAAGGATGTAATAGCAGCAACATCAGTTATTTGATTAATAACCCCTGGTGATGTTGCTGTTGGTTGAACGTTTGCTGGTAAAAACATATTAATAATTGCTATTGTTAATGAGATAATTGCTGGAATAAATGGTACGATAAATGAAATACCTTTAACTTCCTTTTCCATTCCATCATCTGCCATTGCCCATGATTTAATCTTATCTTTTGCAAAATACATATTAAATACGATAAATCCTATCATAAAGACAACGTGTACTAAAAACGCTAACCATGTAAAGACAGTAAAGTCTGATGCAAACCCAGGGATACTCCAAATTTGTTCAAAGAATGGGTTAGTTGAAAACTGAATTGAGAATCCTTTATTTACATACATCCCTGCAGCAACTGCCATTAAAAATGATCCTACTGCTACTTTCTTATTGACTCCAATAGTTAATAAAATTGGAAGAATGATTGCACCTATTGCCATAACACTACCAGGTCCAAAAATACTTGTAAATAGTAAAGCTGTTACAATTGATAATACAATCACTGTAACAAGTTGCATATCACCAGATAACTCTACTACTTTCTTGATTAAGGCTTTAGCAATACCAGTATCAACAATTACTCTACCAAACCAGCTAGCAAATATAATAACTGTTGTAGTTGTCCCGTAGTTGATTGGTCCATCGCTAAAGACTAAATTAAGATTACCTGCAAAAATGTTCCATGCATCTTTGAAACTTTCTATTTGCGAGTTAACACTCGCACTCCAAAGTGAATAGGTAACCCCTAGTAAAAACCAGAATGTTGCTGTTATAAATAAACCAATAATAAGGTTTCCACCTTTAACACAATAATAAATAAATCCAACTAAACTGATTAATAGTAACACTGTTGCAATAATAGCATATATGTGTAATCCTGAACCTTGTGTGACTGTCGCAAATGTGTTTACTACTTGTAGTAATCTCTCCATACATTTTTCTCCTTATTTTTTTTGTTTTTTTAGTTTATGAAAAGAGTTTTAATATTATTAGTAAAATTTTACCCCCACCTTTTTATTCATTTTTTTTACAATAAGTACTTATCCAAGGTTCTTTTTACTGCATTTTTTCCTTGGTTAAGTTCATTAAAATAATCAATAATCATAGGTGCTAATTGGGTCTTTGTTAAGTCTAGTCCAAATACTTTTTCATCAGCAAGTAGATATTCTATTTTTTCTAGGTGAATTTTATCTCCTAGTTTAATATCCTTTACATGTTCGTAAAGTTCAGGATATAAAGGATCAGGACTAACAGTAAACTTATTACCTGCATCATCAATTCCCATTAAATATCTAATCCATCCTGCTAAAACAAGCGGAATAACTTTAAGATCTTTTTCATCTAAATTTGGATCTTTAATATATGCTTTAATTGTTTGCCCAAATCTAATGGATATTTTTTGAGAAGTATCTGTTGCTATTCTCTGCGGTGTATCTGGCATAAATGGGTTAGGTAACCTTTTATTAATTACTTGATCTATAAATGCTTTAGGATTAATAATCTTAGGATCAACTACTACTTTTAATCCTTCTTCATATCCTATTTTTTTAATCATAGATACAAGTGCCGGGTCTTTCATTTCATCTGAAATCTTAGTAAAACCTAAGAGACATCCATATATCGCAAGTGCTGTATGTAGTGGATTTAAGCAAGTTGAAACTTTCATTTTTTCTACTTTATCCACTGTTTCTTGTGTGGTAAAAATAACACCTACTTTTTCTAAACTCGGTCTTCCATTTTTAAAGTTATCTTCTACTACTAAATATTCAGTTTCTTCTGCATTTACATAAGGTGCAACATATGTATGTTTTTCTGTAACGATTGTTTCAATATCTAAGAAATTTTCTTGTTTTAGCAATTGTGCAACTTTTTCATCAGGTCTTGGTGTAATCTTATCTATCATTGTCCATGGATAAGAAATACTATTTTCTAGGTAATCGATAAAGTCTTTTCCTACTAGATTTTCTTTTTCCCAGTTTTTTGCAATGTCTAAGATAGAGTTTTTAAGTTTGGTTCCATTATGAGAATAATTATCCATACTCACTAATGTAAGTGGTTTTTTATTTTTATTAAATCTTTTTAATAGTAGGTAAACTACTTTACCTAAATAACTTTTAGGCTCTTTAGTACCATTTTTAAAATCATCTAACACTAATGGATAATATTGATTTTGATTATTTTTCAATTCATAGCCTTTTTCAGTAATAGTGAAAGAAGCAATTTCTAAACTATCATTTTCAAAGACTGTAACTAATCTTTTAAAATCATCTTTAAACATAGGATCAAACTTTAAGCCTTCTGTCATAGATGCAATCACTTCTTTATCAACTGTTCCATCTGATTTTAGTTCTACTGCTAGTGTCAATAAATCATATGGTTTAAAGATTTTATCTATGATTTCATAATCAAATCCTTCAGCAACTATAATTCCTTTATCAGTTAGTTTTTGATTTAATAGATGTTGTTGGAGTTTTGCTAAAAAGGCTCTAAATATATTCCCTGCGCCAAAGTGAATCCATGTCGGATTTTTATGTGTATTTTTTCTAACTTTATTAATATCATATTGCGGTAGTTTATAGTTTTTAGTTTTATATTCTGGATTAGATATATCACTTAGTTTTAGTTTCATTTTTTACCTACTTTCCAGATTTAGAGATAGCTTCCCATAATCCATTTAAATAAGTAGCTCCCATAGCTCTATCATATAAACCATAACCCGGCATTGAAACCTCATTCCAAACTGCTCTACCATGATCTGGTCTAATAGGTCCATCAAAACCAATATCATATAGTGCTTTTACAATTTGGTACATATCAAGTGATCCATCACTTGATAAATGTGCAGCTTCATCAAACTTCTTTTCTCCTAAGTAAATAATGTTTCTTAGATGAGCAAAATGAATTCTACCTTTTAAACTGTGAATAATATCTACTAAATCATTTTTAGGATTTGACCCTAAAGAACCAGAACAGAATGTCACTCCATTATGAGGATTATTGACTCTTTTCATTAGTTTTAATAGATTGTCTTTACTGTTAATAATTCTTGATAAGCCAAATACTTTCCATGCTGGATCATCTGGGTGAATTGCCATATCAATATTATATTTATCACATGTAGGCATTATTTTTTCAAGGAAGTATACAAGATTTTCAAATAATTGATTTTCATCAATATGTTCATACTCTTTAAATAGTGATTTGATTCTTTCCATTCTTTCAGGCTCCCATCCAGGAAGAATGAAACCGTTTGCTTTTTCTGATATAGAATCAAACATGTTATCCGGATCGATTTTATCAACTAATTCTTGATCATATGATAAGACAGTTGAACCATCTTTTCTAACTTTTGCCAAATCTGATCTTGTCCAATCAAATACAGGCATAAAATTATAACATACGAGTCTAATATCATTAGCAGCTAAGTTTTCTAAAGTAGTAATATAGTTTTTAATATATAAATCTCTATTTTTACCACCAGTCTTAATATCATCATGAATATTAACACTTTCAATCCCTTCAATTTTAAGTCCTGATTGTTCGACTTCTTTTTTTAGACTAGCAATTTTTTCTTTACTCCAAACCTCACCTGGTTTAGTATCATATAAAGTAGTTATTACACCCGTTACACCAGGAACTTGTCTAATTTGTTCAAGTGATACTGAATCAAATTTTTTACCAAACCATCTAAATGTCATTTTCATTCTTATATCCTCCTTTTATACTTCTGCGTTTGCCGCAATAATAATTACTTCTTCATTTTCGTCTAAGTCTGATAATTGAGTATCCATTAATAAAGCTAATTGTTCAAAGTGAATACTAGAAAAATCCATTAATCTCGGTCCTGCACAAACATAATAATCAGGTCTTAATATTACTTCTGCTTGATAAGATGCCATCTTTTCCCATAAGTCTTTCACTACTTCTAAGTAATTTTCAACTGTTGTTTTAACAGATATCCCATTTCCTCTTTGGACTCTAATAAACCCTTTTTTATCAATAATACGAAGTGCTCTTCCGCTTTTGTTATCTTTTTCAAAAACATAAAAGTATTTTGTTTTAGTTTCCAATTTAACTTCTTTCTCAGTTGTTCTTAAATCTTTTGCGGCTAACTCTAAAGCTTCTTTTTCACTTAGTTCTTTCATTGTGCTAGAAGTTTTTACTTCAGTAGAACCTGTAGCGATTGCCGTAACTTTAGAAGTTTGAGGGTCAATATCAATATGAACTTCAACACTGTCAGGGGTTGCTCCACTTTCGATTGCTTTATTCATTGCTTCTAGTTTAATTGCTTTAATTTCTTCTTTTGATGGAGATGGAATGACTCTTTCTACAACATCACGAACCATTGCAAGTGCTACCCCAATAGATGAAATAACTTCTGCATTTTCAGGAATACTATAGTTTAATCCCATTTTATTAGCAAAATAAATAATTAGAGAAGCTGCTCCACCACCTACACCAACTAGAGTAATTTGATCTTTTTCTAACTTATATTTTTCTGCTAAGCCTAAAATAACTGGTTCAATTTTTGCATAAGCACGTTCCATAATTTGAGTAGCGATATCTTCAACTGTTGTATTACAGTATTCTGCAAGGGCACCAATTGCTTTTCTTGCTGATTCTACTTCACCATATGAGAAGTGTTCTTTTGTCACCAAGCCTAAAACGTTAGCTGCACATGAATTAGTAATTGTCACTCTTTTTCCATTTTCTAATCTAACCGCAACATAATCACTTGGATCCCCAGGTTTTGGAGAAAAGAATTCTACTTTTGGGTTAACAATTTCTGATGGTTTAGTATAAACTGAATAGTCTAGCCCTGCAATATGCGCGCTTCTTGGTCCTACATCAATGACACCCTCTTTATTAGCTCTTACCATAGAACCACCAGCACAACCCAAAATTTTCACATCAAGAGAACTAATATATGTTCTATGCTTCCCTACTTGAGAATAATCAATTGCTGGTCTACCATTTTTAATAACTCCGATATTAGTGGTTGTTCCACCAACTTCAAAGTAAACACCATTGGATGCTCTTAAATACATTAATGATCCCATAACTGAAGCAGCTGGACCAGATAACATAGTTAAAACCGGTCTTTTTTTCATTTCAGCGATTTCCATAACTCCCCCATCGCCACGCATAATCATTAAAGGTACGTGAACATTGGCTGCCCTTACTGATTGTTCAGTAGAGTTAGCTGTATCAAGCATTTTAGGTAAAATACTACCATTAATAACTGCTGTTCTAGTTCTTCTAGTTAATCCGTATAATTTAGTAATATCTGAAGCCATTGTTGGAAATAACCCAACTTTTTCTGCTATTTCAGCAACTTTTTTCTCATAGTTTACACCATCAACACCAAAAGCTTGTGAGGCGACTATAACTTCTGCTCCTTCGTTTTTAAGTTCATCTACAGCTTTTTCAAATCCAAATTTCTCTGGATTCTTAAGTGCTTTTTTAGTTTTAACAAATCGATTGATAATTTCAATCTTTTTACCTGAACCTAAATCAATTTCATGCATATTAGTTTGTTTTTTAGCAAAGAAAGCTTCTATGCCACCTTTGGCAATTCCTAAAACACCAACTTTTGCCACATCGCCTTCAATAAGAGCATTTGTTGCTTGAGTTGTACTATGAGCCACAAAGACAACATCTTGTGGATCAATTTTATTTTCTTTTAAACAATTCATAAAGGATTCAACAACACCTGCTGCAACCCCTGATTTATGATCGTGTGTTGTTTTAACACTTGACTTTCCTATTACTTGGTGTGTTTCATTATCAATTGCTACTGCTTTTGTATGTGTCCCACCAACGTCAATTCCCATTCTAACAGTTCTTCCCATAAAAGCCTCCTATATGTTTTTAGTTAACCGATTAACAAAAATAATTAAAAAAATATTTTGATTTGAAAGTGTTTTCTTTACTTATTTTATTATAGTGTATCGGTTTACAACATCTATAAAAAATAAGTAAAATCTCTTTTACTCTTTTATCATACATTATTCTTTTTAATTTTGCAAGGGCTTTCATAAATAAAAATGAAATGCTATTCATTTTCATAACATTTCATTTTAGTCTACTCTATATGTTGTTATTAATTTTGTGCTATCTCTAATAATCATAGTCACTTCTGTTGTTACTTCTTTTTTTAAGCTTGACGGCTTTTCTAAACGTTCCTGAACAACTTCAATTGCTTTTGTGCCAAGTGCATCCCAATTTGGAGAGATACTACTAATACTAGGTCTGTTAAGTAATGTCCAACCATGAGCTGTATTAGCACCAAAGTCATCATATCCCATAATTCCTAATTCATAAGGCACTCTTATGCCCAGATTTTTAATTGCTAAAGCTACCGCTAATAAAGTCCTACCATTTGTACAAATGATAGCAGGGGTACCTACTTTAGTCGTAGATATTACTCTTAAAAGTTCTTGTTCAAGTCTATCTGTTTTTTTAGGATCAATAGTAACGACTAAATCTTCTATTTGAGAAGTTAGGTATCCGTATTTATTTAATGTTGTCTTAAATGTTTCTACTCTTCTAAATCTAGGTTGCACATTTCTATATGGCTCTGTAAATACATATATTTCAGAAAATCCCGCAAGTTTTACATGTTCTACTGCTTGTCGCATAGATTCGCTACTATCACTAGCTACGATATCTAAATTAAGGTTTTTAATGCCTCTATCTATTAAAATAATTGGAACTTTTTTATTAAACTCCTCAATATAAGGAGCATCGTATGAAACTGGATTAAGTAAAATCGCATCTACTCTTTGTTCTATCAAAGACTCAATTAACTTTTTTTCTTGTTCCTGTGATTCATTAGATGAGGCGACAATCATATGATATTTTGTATTTAAAAGTGCTCGATTCATCGATTTAATCGTTGGTGCTGCAAAGGCATTTTCTATATCTGAAACAACAAAAGCAATTAACTTTGTTGATTTGGTTTTAAGACTTCTAGCAACATTACTCGGCATATAATCATATTCTTTTATAATTTCTTCAATTTTGTTTTTTGTATCTTTTGACATAAATTCATATTTGCCGTTTAAGTATCTAGATATGGTAGTTTTTGAAACTCCTGCAAGTCTTGCTACGTCATCAATAGTAATATTATCTTTTGTTTTAGTTTTCATATGTTCCTTTTCACACCCTATCTTAGATTATTGTAGCATATTTTTATAAACTTTCAATCTTTTTCCACACTTCTTCTAATACAGGAATCCCCAATTCTAAGTTTTCTTTTCTAGTTTTTAATTCGATTTCCCCAGGATAAAATATTTTTCCATCTTTTGTAGTTGGTGTTGATGCTTTTATATCCTTAATAACATTATCTATTATTTTATCAATTTGTTCTTTTGTATTATTTAAATTAGGTTCAATTGCTATAAAAACTTGAGAAATACCATATTCATCTTCAAGTTTTCCAACATCAGTAACTGATCTACCATTTGATAAAACAGCAGCAACCAAATCTAAAACAATTGATAACCCGCTACCTTTCCAATAACCTGTTGGTAAAACTCTTCCTGATTTTTCAATTTCTTCAGGGTTTTTAGTTAAATTTCCTTTTGTATCAAAACCACCATCAACAGGTAAATCTTGCCCTTTCATTCTGGCTTCTTCAATTTTCCCATAAGCAAATTGGCTCATTGCCATATCTAAAACAACATGTTCCTTATTACTTTTTGGAATTGCAATAATAAAAGGATTATTTCCTATCTTAGGTTCAACTCCACCCCAAGCAGGCATATTGGGCATGGTATTTGTAAAACAGATGCCTATTTTACCTAGGTTTGCGGCTTGCCAGCCGTAAGCACCCCCACGCATCCAGTGGTTTGTATTGTTTAAAGCAACAATTCCAATCCCATATTTATCCGCAAGCTCACATGCTCTATCCATTGCTTTAGAAGCATTTAAAACTCCAATACCTAAATTCCCATTCCATCTTTCAAACCCATTAAAACCAAATTCTACCGTTGGTTTTTTATCTTTTTTCACATATTCTTTATCTATGTAAGAAACGAATCTTGGAAATCTATTGACACCATGAGAATAAATACCATCTAAACTGTTTTTAGCAAATATTTTTGCAGCGTTGTTGGCATCTACTTCACTTACTCCGTGATTAACTAAGATAGCTTGTAACTTTAAAACGAGATCATTATACTTTATTCTCATACTACACTTCCTTTCTTTTCTTCATTATAAACAAAAAAAAGTTTTTTGTAAACGCTATTATCTTGGCAGTTTTATATACAGTCTATAAAAAAAGAAAAACTATAAGAGCTTTTTTACATGTCTCTATAAGTTTTTCTAGTCTTTTTTATTCAGTAATAACACCTTGTGAATATGTAATTTCTTTCTTTTCATTCCATATTTCTAGCCATTGTTGAATTCTTTTTACTTCATGTATACTTAATTTTTTTGTTTCATAAAGTGGAGCTAATCTCTTCATTAAATCTAGTTCAGTGATTCCTTCTTCTTTATCAATAACTTCTAAAATAAATCTTTTTACATATTGGACAATTGTTTCATCATCTGTTCTAGGCAGATTTTCCACAGTAATTCTTATCATTTGTCCTTCTAATAGATCTCTTTTACTTGGCTTTTCTAAAACTTCTTCTTCAATAGTGTCTAAAATTTCTGGTTTTTCTTCCACTTGTATTATTTCAGGTTCAATTTCTTTAGGTTTTTCTATAATAATTTTTTCTTCTGGTACCTTGACATACTTTTTAATTTGATAGTTTTCAATTTGTTCTAATAAACTTTTAAGCTCATTTTCTTTATTTTGATACCAAGCAATACCATCTATTTTAATAATTGCCCAATTTTTTTGTTTAATTAAACTTGGTGCTAAAATATTTCTATCTTTTAATGTTGGTAATTTAGCATAGCCATGATTATCAATATAAATACAAATAGCTTTATTTTCATCTTCTATTGATAAACTATTAAACAATTTTTCATTATAATAAACTTTATATTGATGTTCTTTTAAAGATACATATATATCTTTTGTAAGGCTATCTTGTGGATCTTGATAAGTAATTTTATTCTTTTTAAGTTCATAGGCAAACTCTAAATATCCTTTTAAAAAGGCTATTCCAGGGTTTTTATTAGGATCTGATAAGTCACTTGGTAAAATAGATGAAACAATATTCATCTCTTCTCTAGCTCTTGTAATAGCAACATTCAATCTTCTATATCCAACTGCTTGGTTGATAGGACCGAATCTGTAGCTTAACTTACCTTCTTTATTCTTACCATAACAAATACTTAAATAAATAACATCTCTTTCATCGCCTTGAACGTTTTCAAGATTCTTAACAAAGAAATATTCTTCTTTTTCATCATCAAAGAATTTATCTAAACCTGATTCATGCTTTAACAGTTTTCTTATTTGGTAGTCAATTTCCTTTTCTTGTTTTCTACTAAAGGCAATCACTCCTAATGAAAGATTAGGTGTCTTTCTTGCATGTTCTATTACTTTTTTTGCAATATATTCAGCTTCTTTTCTGTTAATTTGATTATCATAATATCCTTGTTCTAAGTGATGGTATTTGATACCTTCTGCCTGGAAACTTGGTTCTGAAACAGCAATTAAACTTTGATATATTTTTTTATTAGAATATTCAATCAGTTCACTATATTTACTTCTATAGTGCCAATTTAATTGATAGCTTGATAAACTTGTTCTAGCAATGTCTAAGATAGATTCGTAATCACTGATTTCCTCATATTCTTCATCTTCTAATTCCATTACTTGACTGAAGAATTTAGTTGGTGGAAGTTGTTCGTGGTCCCCACAAATAATTACTTGAGACGAACGATAGATAGACCCAATCGCATATTCTGGAACTACTTGTGACGCTTCATCAAATATAACTAAATCAAATAAGTTAGCTGTATTCGGTAAAAATGCACTTACTGTAACAGGAGACATTAACCAACAAGGTTTCATTTTTAATAATGTATCAGGAATTAAATCAATAAGTTGTCTAACTGTTTTCTTTCCTCTTGTTTTTAAGTTTTCAGCTAAAATAGTCTTTACTTCACTACTGTTTTCTTTTGGATAATGGTAGAAAACATTTTTCTTAATTCTATGTATATTCTCTTCAAGTTTTCTTTCTTCTAGTTCAGAAAATAATTTTTCATCTTCTAATACTAGTTCGTTGGTATCTTCTATTGGTGTTTTAAACTCTAAGTATTGCATCCATTCTAAATAATAACGTTTTAAGATGATTTTATCCCATGATGCTAAATCATATTCTTTAATACTTTCATATAACTTAGTTATCAGTGGATCTTTTATTTTATCTTCATACTTTTTCTTAACAAAATAAGGTTTAAGCAATTCATAATTTGTTAATATATCGTTTAGTGGTTTTATTTGTTTATTTTCTAATTTTGTAAAATTATTTTTTTCATATAAAGTATTTAAAAAATCTAGACTTCTTTGCGTGCTTGTTAGATAGTCTTTAATTTCTTTGTGATTATCTTTTCTTTCGCTTAAAGTAAGTAGAGTTTGTTTTTCTAAATCTTTTTTACTCATTTTTTTAGGAAGGTTTAATAACCAATTAAATATTTTTTTATCTTCTTTTAGATTATGATAATTTTTATTTTTTTCAACTACTTCAAAATATTCTTGATATGATGTTAGCAGCTCAACTAAATCATTCTGTTTAATTTTAGCATCATTGATATACTGAGTGACTTCTTTAAATAACTCTTTATATTCTTTACTGTGGCTACCTAAAAAACCTTTAGTCTCAGATAAAACGTGAATAGTCTTTTCATAATCTTTTTCAAATAACTGATAGTCTATTCCTAGTTTTTTTATTTCCTTTAGCTTAGTTTCGATCAATTCTATTTCTTCTAAGGCTTGTTGGTAGTTTTTAACTTTAAGGTGATTTTCAAATTGTGGCATTTGGATGAGATAGTCATATAATTTTTCAGTTAATTCTAACTCTTTTATATCTTCTACTTCCAATTGGTACTTTTCCTTTATTTCAATTGATTTTTTTAGATTATTTTGGATATAAATAATTTCTTCTTGAAAGAGCTCTTTTGGCATTTTAAAACTATCTTTTAACTGTTTAAATACCCTGGGCATTTCTTTTTCATTAAGATCTACTTTTGATAATCTAGTAACTTGATCAATCATTAAGTGGAGTTCAGTTTCTTTTAAATCATAGATTTTTTCAAACTTATAATTTAAAATTGGGTATGCTTTTAATTCCAATAATTTACCATAAAGTTCATATAAAGATAATTCTAGATTAGGATTTTTAATATATAAGAATTTATAGTTTTTATTTAATTTTTCTTTTAATGCATCTAATCTGTTGTAAAGTTCACTTTCTTCATAATCAAAAACTTTATACTCTTCAATTGCATTTACTAATTGTTGAATGAGTTGATCTTTTTTAGTTTGATAGTGATGTAAATCTAGTGTAAATAAATCTAACCCTTTAGCTTTTAACTTTTCTGATACAACATCTAACGCTGCTTTTTTCTCTGAGACAAAAAGCACTTTCTTGTTAGATGCGATTGCTTGGGCAATCATATTAGTAATTGTTTGACTCTTTCCAGTTCCTGGAGGTCCTTGTAAAACAAAACTCATATTTTCAGTTGAAGCTAAAATAGCAGCTTCTTGTGATCCATCTGCGTTTAATATTTGATAATTATTTTTTTCTTTTAATGTTTCATCTAAGTTGCTTGGCAAAATGAAATTTTCTTGGTTATAATCTGCTTCATCCTTTTGATATAATCTTTGGATGATTTTATGAGTTTCAATTTGATTTTTATTTTCTAATAAATCTTTATATATATATAAATTAGTTGAAGAAAATAATCCTAAATAACTTTTTTGTATCACTTCATACTGATCTTTAATATTAGGTAATCCTTGTATGATATCAAGATAGTGTGTAATATCAAAAGCTTGGTGTTCTAATAAATCATGTACTGATAAGTCAATTCCTTCAAGCGATAGTTTATGGACTAAAGTTGGATTCAGAACAATCTCATCTTCATTGTAAGCTAAGTTTAATTGCTTAGAACCTTTTTTTGTAATTTCTACTGGAACCATTAATAATGGTGATAGTATTTCTTTATTGCTTGCAGGGTCAATCCACTTTAATAAGCCAAAAACTGCATATAGTGGGTGAAAACCATATTCATTAATCGTTAATTTTTGTTTTCTATATAAATTTAATAAATCATTTTCTAAATCAGTTTCTTCTCTATTTGTTTTAATTAAATTTAATTTATTTAAATGGATATTAAGTCCTTTATTGTCTTTTACAATCTGATCATAAAAATCTTGGAGATTTCCCAATATTTCAATATTTGTGCTTCTTTCTGGTCTAAAATTCAATTGAGGATTTCTCAAGCTTAAGTCTAGTGTTTTTTTCGCTAGATAATCTATTTGTTTTTGCATATTCCTCTCCTTTTTATAAATACATATACCCATTTATACCACTTTTAAGAGAAAATAACAACCTTCTAAACTCCGAAACAAGCAGTTTATTTTATACTTTTATTTTTTGCATGTTATAATGACATGAGAGGTGATTATTTTGAAATTTTTAATTGGAACCTATACTAAAAATAATAGTTTGGGTATTTATGAAGCATCAATTATTTCTGATAGGTTAGCTAAGCCAGAACTTTTTCTTACAAGCAGTAACCCTTCGTATTTAGATTACTATGATCGTTTTATTTTTTCCACTTATTCTGATTTCAAGGAAGGTGGCTTGAGTATTTTTAAAGATAACAAACTTTTAGTTCAAAGCATAGACAATGGAAAAGGTCCGTCTCATATAAGTTATGCTAAAAACTTAAAAATGGTCTTTACAGCCAATTACACAAGAGGCGAGATAAGAACTTATACTTTTAAGAAAAACGTCTTAAACTTGCACGAAACAATCCTTCTAGGTGATAATTCTCATGCTCACCAAATATACTATGATCATAAACTAAGAAGAGTGATAGTTTGTGATTTAGGATTAGATACTGTCTTTGTTTATAAAGTATCTCTTTTTAAAAAACTTATTTTAGACTATAAGTTTACTCTAGCAGTAAAAAGCGGACCTAGACATCTTGTGATTCATCATGATTATCATAAGTTCTATATAGTTGCCGAGTTAAGTAATCAAATTTTTGTTTATGATTATAAAAAACATGAATTACTAGATCCTTATTCTACTGTCGCAGATGAAACTAAAATGGGACAACAAGCAGCGGCTATTAGACTCTTTAACAACGATTTATATATTTCTAATAGAGGCTTTGAAAATAGTATTGTTCATTTTAAAGCCGATAAAAATGGTTTAACATTGGTTAATAGTTATGATACGCATGGTAGTCATCCAAGAGACTTTAGTATTTCAAATGATGGTTCTTATTTAGTAGTAGGTAACCTTGAGTCTAATAATATTTGTTTATTTAAGAGAAATGAATATGGTTCTTTAAGCTTTTTAGATAGTATAGAAACACCAGAACCTACTGCCATCTTATTTTTATAATTGAATTAAAACCTAGTAGATTTTAAAGTCACTAGGTTTTTATTTTGGACCAAAACACTTAAAAATACGTGAAGGAATTTCAGGAATAATTTCTATTGTTTGTGTTTGATATGGAATAAAGAATTGTTCGCCTTGTTCATAAGTATATTGAGAGTCGCCACTTTTTATGATACCTTTACCCTCAATAATTACCATTCCGTAAAAAATGTTTTCTTCTGAAAGATAGTTTTTGCTTATATTCAGTTCTTTGAGTTTAAAATAATCAATGGTATCATAGCCAATAATTTCTTTTTCTTTTTGGGTGATTCTTCTAGGCTTAATAAAATATTTTTCTTTTATTTCACTTAAACTCATATATTTATAATTGAACAAATCAAACATCTTATCATAACCAATCCCCTGATGGATCAACTTTTCATCTATCTTAAGTCCTGATGGTGTATATTTTTCTACTCTGATTGTATAATCTGTGGGTTCTTGAATTTCAACTAGAAAGCAGCCGCTTCCAATGGCGTGTGGCATTCCACCTTCTATTAAAATACAATCTTTTTCATTCACTTCTATTTTGTTAAGTGCATTTAGCATGCCATTAATATCTTGTTTATCAAACAATTCTTTAAAATATGCTCTTGTAATTCCTTTTTTAAAACCTAGATAAACATGTGGTTTTTCATTTTCTATTGTTCTTCCTTTTAAAAAGTACCAACATTCAGTTTTACCAAATTCAGAATTAAAATAAATGCGTGCGTCTTTCTTATTGGGATGCACTTGTAAGGTTAATCTTTCAAGTGAGTCTATAAATTTAACTAAAACTGCCGTTGTTAACCCATATTTTTGATAAAAGGCTTTTCCTAGTGTTTCTTCAGGGTTATTTTCTATATATGTTTTCAGTGTCATATTTAAATCTGGTATATAGCTTAATCCTTCCCCTTTTGTTGGTTCAGGGTTAATTGCCTCTGTTATTGACATAATCCATTCTTCTGGATAATGACTGTCAGATGCATCCTTTTTTTGATGCATCGTATCAATTAATTTTCCACCTGTATAAGTGCGCCATACTCTTTTATAATCAAGTTTTAGTATTTCTTTCATGTGATCTCCTTTTTAGTTATCAATTAAAAAAATTGAGTCTGCAATAAAATGCAAACTCAAAAAATTATTTATTATATTACAAAGTTACCATCTTTAAAGACAACAACTTCTGTCCCATCATATTGTGTACCAATAATTTGCATATCGCTTGATCCAAACATAAAGTCAACATGAACCATAGATTGGTTATATCCTTGTTTTTCTAATTCTTTTAAAGAAGCTGTTAAGCCACCTTTGATATTCATTGGGTAGGCTCTACCAAGTGCCATATGGCAAGATGCGTTTTCATCAAATAAAGTTGTTAAGAATAAAATATTTGTTTTTGAAATAGGAGAATCATGAGAAATCAATGCAATTTCACCAATAGATCTTGATCCTTCATCTGTATTAAGTAAACTTTCTAAAGCACCTTTTTCTTTTTTAGCATCAAAAGCAACCACTTTACCTTTTTTGAATTCTAACCAGAATTCATCGATTAGCTTTCCTTGATAATTTAAAGGTTTAGTTGAATACACTTTTCCTTCAGTTACTAATTTATCTGGCATAGTAAAGTTTTCTTCTGTTGGTATATTAGGATTAAAATAAACGCCTTGTGTAGATTTTTCTCCACCACCAGCCCAAATATGGTTTTTAACAAGTCCTACTTTTAAATCAGTTCCTAAACTATTTTTAAAATGTAGATGTTTAAAGTTATAATCATTTAATACTTTATTATGTTTAGATAAAGCTTCATTGTGTTTTTCCCATTCTAAAACTGGATCGTTACTTTCAGTAACACGGCATGCATTAAAGATTGCATCCCATAGAGCTTCAACAGCTTTGTTTTCTTCTAAATTAGGGAATACTTGTTTTGCCCAAACTGGATTTGGGTTAGCAACGATTGTCCATTGTGATTTATTTCCCATAACGTGAGTTTGGAAAAAAGATAGACTCTTCTGTGAAGCGATTGCTGCTTTTTGCATTTTAAGTGGATCAATATCTCCGTTTAAACCTGGGATTGGTGATGTTACTGAGATAAAGCATGAGTCATTTTCTACAAAGTGTTTATACTGTTCTACTTGCCATGTATCAACTTCTTCTAATGTATCTACTGATGCATATTGAAATAAGTCATGACTTACATAGTCATCAGCCCAAACAACATATACTTTTTTAGCTCCTGCTAAGTAAGATTCTTTTGTAATAAGTCTTGTTAATTCTTTTGTTTCAGTAGTTGTTCTAATGACTACGTATTGATTTTTTTGAACATTAGCACCCACTTTAACTGCTAATTTAGCATATTTTTCTAGTAATTGTAATGAAGGCATCTTTCCATCTCCTTAAATGTTTGTTTAATATTATAACATAGTAAATTTAAATTGTTACTGAATTTTAGCTCTGAGATATGGTTTAGGCCATTCTAGTTCTGTCTCGTTTAGTAAAAAATAAGGCTCTCTTAAAAGTTTTCTTCCCATATAAATAAAATCTATAGAGGTTTCTTCTAATATTTTGTTTGCTAGTTCTGCTGTTTGAACAAGTCCTCCTGCAATTACTTTAAGTCCTGTTTTTTCTTTAATAGTAATGGCTGGTTTAATTTGATATTCAGGATAAGTTTCAATTGTTTTCAAAACAATTCCCCCTGTTGAGACATTGATAATATCTATATTATAAATCTTTAATTCATTAATAATCTTACTTAAATCTTCAGGCGTTAATCCTTTTTCATCATATTCAGTGGCAGAAATCCTAATTTGTAGAATTCTATCTTCTAAAAAATACTTTTTTATTTCTTGAATCACTTCAACTAAAAATCTAGATCCTGCTTTATATTCATCTGTTCTGTGATTTGAAAGTGGGGATAAAAACTCATTAATCAAATATCCATGAGCCGCATGTATTTCTAAAATATCATAGCCTATATCATAAGCTCTTTTAGCACTTTTGCCAAAGGCTTTTATTACTTCTTGAATATCTTCTAATGTCATTTCTTTAGGCTTTTTCAAATCTCCAAAAGCAATACTACTTGGACCATAAGTAATATCAGGTACCTGGGATTTTCTACCTGCATGACTTAATTGAATTCCAACAATTGTACCTTCTTTTTTTAAGTCTTGGACAAGTCTTTTTAAAGGTTCTACTTGTTCTTCATTCCATAATCCTAAATCATTTACAGTAATTCTACCATTTGGCATAACAGCGGTTGCTTCTTGAATAATAGTCCCAACTTGTCCATATGCTCTTGTCATATAATGAACGTAGTGAAAACTTGTTAAAATACCATCTTCTTTAGTGACTTGATACATACACATAGGTGGCATAACAACTCTATTTTTAAAGGTAATATTCTTAATTGTAATAGGATCTAGTAATTTCATTTTATTAGTTCTCCTGGAATTGACTTTGGTAAAGTGTGTAATAAAAGCCTTCTTGTTCCATTAATTCCTTATGTGTTCCACTTTCAATGATTTCCCCATCTTTTAATACTAATATTTTATCAGCATTTTTGATGGTTGATAATCTATGTGCAATAACAAATGATGTCTTATTCTTTAAGAGTTGTTTGATTGCTTCTTGTAACATTAATTCAATTCTTGTGTCTACTGTTGAAGTAGCTTCATCTAATATTAAAATATTTGGATTTGCTAGGATTGCTCTTGCAATTGTAAGTAACTGCTTTTCTCCTTGAGAAATGTTATCAGCTTCTTCATTAATGAGCATATCATAACCTTGCGGTTGTGTTTTTATAAAATGATCAACATTCGCCTCTTTAGTTGCGTTTAACATTTGTTCTTCTGTGGCATCTTCTCTACTATACTTAATATTATCTCTTAAAGTACCTCTAAATAGCCATGTGTCTTGTAAAACCATTCCAAACACTTCTCTTAAGTCATCTTTTTTCATGTCTCTTAAATCAATTCCATCTAATAGAATTGATCCTTCGTTAACATCATAAAATCTCATTAAAAGGTTGATAAGAGTTGTTTTTCCTGATCCAGTTGGTCCAACGATTGCAATCATTTGCCCTGGTTCTGCAGTAAAACTTATATTTTTTAATATTGGCTTATTTGGATCATAGCTAAATGATACATTCTTAAACTCAACTAATCCATTTAATTCTTCAGGGTACATGGCATCTTTTTTATCTGGTTTTTCTTCTTCTTCATCTAGAAAATCAAACACTCTTTTAGCAGCTGCAGATGAAGATTGTAAAACTACTGACATTTGAGTTAATTCACTAATAGGTCCACCTAAACGCCAAATATATCTAATAAAGGCTTGTAAGACCCCGATAGCAATCACATCTTGGATAGCTAAATTTGCCCCGACAACAACAGTAATAACAATAATAGCGTAAGTTAATCCGTTTAAAATAGGCATTAAAAGACCTGATAAAAAATTAGACTTAAATACTAATTCTGATAAATTCTCGTTAGTTTTGGCAAATTCTTTAATTAAATTTTCTTGTTGGTTATATAATGTAATTTCTTTATAACCTGTATATTTTTCTTGAACATAACCTGTAAATCTACCGTATGCTTCATATCTACTAATAAATATTTTTTGTGATCTTTTTAAAAATACTTTAGATGAAATAAGAGCTAAAGGAATAATCATTACTCCAATTAAAGCAAGCATCCAATTCATTAAAAACATCATAATTACAATAAAAGTAATGAGTGCAACTGCAGAGACAACACTTGAAAAAGCTTGTTGAATACCATTTGAAATAGATTCTATATCTGTTGTCATTCTACTCATTGTATTTCCAAGTAACGTCTTATCAAAATATTTTACAGGAAGTAAGTGAATCTTTTTTTGAACATCGTTTCTTAAATTTCTCACAGCACTTTGAATAGATTTTGTTAGCAAGAAGTTAAAAACAAATCTTGAGGTACCTACTAGTGTATAAAAGGCAAATAAAATGATAATAATTAATAAAATATATTTATAATCTATCGGTTTACCATTTTTAATACTCTCAGAAATAGAAGTTGTAATAAGCCCTTCAACATATGGTGAAATACCTACTATAAAAGAAACCATGATTACTAATATAAGACTAATAATAATTTGTAATCTAAAAGGTTTTAAATAACTAAAAAATCTTTTCATATCATCACCTCTTCTATTAGATTTTGAGATAATGCAATCTCTTGATAAATTTGACAATTTTTAATCAATTCTTCGTGTTTACCAATAGCAACTACTTGCCCATGATGTAAGACAACAATTTTATCAGCAGCAACTATTGAACTTAAACGTTGTGCAACAATAAAAACAATAGATTCTTTTGTCTTACTAAATAAAGCTTTTCTTAATTCAAAATCTGTTTTGTAATCAAGAGCTGAAAATGAATCATCAAATATATAAACATCAGGTTTTTTAACTACAGCTCTTGTGATTGAAAGTCTTTGTTTTTGACCCCCTGATAAATTAGATCCTAATTCGCTTACTCTATCTTCTAAACCTTTTTCTTTTGATTGAATGAATTCATAACTTTGTGCTATTTTAGCTGCTTCTATCATTTCTTCTTCGGTTGCATCTTCTTTACCAAATAAGATATTAGATGCAATCGTTCCATTAAATAGTAAAGCTTTTTGTAAAATAAATCCTATTTTACTTCTTAATAAGTTTAGATCTAGATTTTTAATATCTTCTCCATTAAAACTAATGTTACCTTCTGTAACATCATATAACCTTGGAATAAGATTGATCAGTGTTGATTTTCCTGATCCGGTTGACCCCACAAAGGCAATCACTTCACCTTTTTTAGCCTTCAAATTAATATTTTTTAATACTGGTTCATCTGCATCTGGATATTTAAATGTTACATTGTTAAATGAGACTTCATGAATAGGTTCTATTTCTGTAATAGGATTTTCTATATTTTTAATAACTGGTTCTTTTTCTAATAATTCTTTTATTCTTCTTGAGGAAACCATTGTTCTAGGAAACATCATAAAGAGTAGTGAGAAAGTTAAAATTGAAAACATCACGTGGAATTGATAATCTAAAAATTCTACTAATTGCCCCAAACTAATCGTTTGTGCTTCAATGTATTTAGCCCCAAACCACATTAAAATTAAAATAGATACGTTCAGTAAAAAATAGAAAACTGGTTCAATTGAAACCATAATTCTAAAAAGCTTAATCGATGTATTTGTATAACTATCATTAACTTTAGAAAATCTTTCTTGTTCGTAAGGTCCTTTTCTAAAAGCTCTAATGACTCTAACACCTGTTAAGTTTTCTCTTGTTACTAAGTTTAACTGATCAAGATTTTTTTGTTGTCTTTCAGATAATTTTTTAGTAACCTTTATAATAATGAATAACCCGATAACAACAATTGGAACAACAAATATCGTACTTAAGGCAAGTTGTGGTGCTCTAATAATAATTAAGATAACAGTTAAAATAAGCATGATTGGAGCGAGCACTGCCGAACGATAAAAAGTTGAGACAAAGTTTAAGATTTGGAAAACATCTGTCGTAGTTCTAGTAATGATTGAAGATATTCCAATATCTTGAATCTCGTTTGGAGAAAAAGTCTGCACCTTAGCAAATATGTCATTTCTCAAGTCTTTCATGATATAGGCTGCAGTTCTAGATGCACAATAGTTTAATACAATATTACCAATAGCACCTAAAATAGCTACTGAAACTAGCCAGATAACAAACTGATAAACAACATCCATTTCTTTTTTTGCAATTCCCTCATCTATAATTCTAGAAATAATGAAAGGTAATCCTAATTCTGCACTTGCTACTAAAAAAATTGCAACAATGTTTAGTAAAAACAATCCCTTATATTTCTTAAGATATTTAAATATTAATTTCATTTTAATCATTCCTTCCTAAAAACAAAAAAGACTAACTAATCCTTTTAGAAAGGCTTAGGCAATCTTCTCCTATAATCGCATATGTTTAATTGTCTAAAAGGTATTATATGCTCTTTGACACCTAATATTTTACACTTTTTTTTATAAAAGACAACTATTATCCTTATGAAAACATTTTACAGTAAGCCTGAAAATATATTATAAAAAATAGGTGCTATAAGTACTGTCAATATACCTGATAAAATAAGTCCCAACGTTGCCATTGTGGTTTGAATTTCTCCTAGTTCTACTGCTTTAGATGTTCCAACAGCATGGGCACTAATTCCTAATGATAAACCTTGTGCAATAGATGATTTAATATTGAAGGCTTTAAATACATAAGGTGCTATAACAGATCCAAATACCCCTGTTACAATTACCACAACAATTGTTAATTGTTCTATCCCCCCAAGTTGGACAGCTATTTCTTTAGCAATTGGGGTTGTCACTGATTTAGGTAAAAATGTCGCCAGTAATTGTTTATCTGAATTCATAATAAAAATAAGTGCAGTGATTGTTATTGCATGAATTAAGGCGCCTAAAACAATTGTTATTCCTATTATTTTATAGTGTTTTTTTAAAACTTCAAAATATTGATATAGTGGTATAGCAAGGGCAACGGTTGCAGGTCCTATTAATAGTGTTAGAAATTTTGCCCCTTCATTATATTCTGTATAAGAAATATTAAGTATTTTTAAAATTCCTATCATCACTAAACTACTTATAAGTAAAGGATTTAAAAATGAAAGCTTTGATTTTTTTTGTAAAAGTAGTGCTAAACCATAAAGTACAACTGTTCCAAAAATAGATAATAAAATATTATTCATTTTTATCACCTGCCTTTGCAATTAAAGCACTTGATATAAGTGTTACTGTTGTAGAAACAATAAGTAATATAATTGTTTCTAACCAATATAATTTTAGTATATCAAACTGATCCATAACAGCAACCGTTAATGGAACAAATAAAAAAGCTAGATTATTTTTAAGCCATGATCCTGTTTCTTGTACCCATTCTAATTTAACTATTTTAAACTTTAGTGCTAAGAAAAATAAGATAAGTCCTATAATACTTCCTGGGAACGCAAAAGGAAGCACACTTGAAATAAGTTCTCCTAATAAAGTAAATCCTATAATGATTGATAATTGATATAAAATTTTCATTTTAATTCTCCATTAAACTATATAGTACTATTTTAACTCTTTTTAAAGATTAGTTTACTAGAAAACATTTTCAAACAACTATTTCTTTCTGAAAATATCTGTGTAAATATATTTTATTCCAAAATACGGAGCTACTATAAATAAAACTATCATATCACCAGCAACTATATTAGTACCTTCATCTATTTTTGATGCCTCACGAACCGCATAAGCAATCGTTGCTGGAAAAAAAGAAATCATTAATCCTATATACGCAAAAATAATATAACCGCTTAAATGTTCTGTTTGTTTATAGTCTTGACTTGCTATCATAAGAATAAAAAAAGATAATAATATTATTGTTATTATATACATCATTATTTTCATACCAAGTTTAAATTTTTTCATATATCCACCTTTTTATTAAGTAATTCTAAGTTTAACATTTTTTAAGGTTAATAACAAGATATTCTGTTTACCACTACCTATTAAAGATTTAATAAAAAAGTTATTCCTATTTAAAGAAATAACTTTATTGTCTACTTATTAAGTTGTTTTAAATCTAGATAGATATATTTAAATCCATAATATGGGATTATTGTAAATATAACATAATACGCAAATTCCATATCTTTACTTCTAGTACTTTTTTTATTTTCTGAAATAAAATAAAGGATTGCTGCTGGTAAAAGTACGAATGATAGACATAGATAACAAATAAGTAAGAAAATTAAAATATCACTAGATGCATCTAATCTCTTTAAAAATAATACTGATAAAACAGCTAGTGTTACTGTTACTAAATATAATATAATTCTTTTTGCCATGTAATTCTCCTGTATGAATTGATATTGTTAGTCAAAACAATCAGTATTATATCATATAAATTTAAGTGTTAATACAAATTACTCCACAAAATTTTATTAACTTTTACATTCCTATTTTTTTCTTCCAAACATTTTTAAAATATCAGATAAATCATATCCATCACCTGTAATAAATGGTAGTAAGGCAGTAATTGGACTAGGATTATCTTTTTGGTTTTCTCTTTTAACAATTTCTTTTAAAATACTGGAATCTAAAAATGGGGCTAAACTGATGATGAATTCTATTCCTTTTTTCTCATATGCTTTAAAAGCAACACTATTTAAAGCTTCAGTTGACATAAAAGGGGCTAGTCCTGTTAACATTCCTATATCAAAATGATCATCGCTAGAGTTCTTGACAATAATTTCACTTAAGAAACTTCCACTAATAAATGGAGCAAAGGCAATCATTTTTTTAGAATTTAGTATTTCTTTGTTTCCTTTAATAATTTTTTCTAGATCTTCTTCTTCTAAAAATGGGGCTATCATGATGAGTTTTTTAAATGGAATATCGTTAAAATCATCAAAGCTTTCTTCAAATTGTTGTGGTTTAACAAGTGGTAATAAGCTTTCTAATTCTTCTTCTTTTAAATCATTTACATCCACTTTTTCTTGATTAATAATTTTTTCTACAGTTTCAGACACTTTACTATTTCCTAATAGTTCATCAATTGTAACATTAAATATTTGAGATAATTCTGATAATTTTGATATATCAGGCATACTATCTCCTCTTTCCCAATTACTTACTGCTTGATATGTAATCCCTAATTTATCTGCTAATTCCAATTGTGTTAGATTATTATTTTTTCTTAGTGTAGATATTTTTTTACCAATTTCTTTCATATTAAACATGTGCTATATTCTCCTTTGTTATTTTATAATTTTTTGCTTGACTCATAAATAATTGATAATACAGACTTTCTTTATTTTTCATTAGTTCTTTATGTGGTAAAAAAGATTCCACTTTTCCATCATTAATTACTAATATTTTATCACAAAATGTGGATGAACTCATCCTATGAGAAATATAAATAGTTGTTTTATTTAAAACAATTTCATTAAAGTTTTCATAAATTGCGGCTTCTGTCATTGGATCTAGCGCTGATGTTGGTTCATCTAAAATAATTAAGTCACTTTGTTTATATAAAGCTCTTGCGATAGCCATTTTTTGTTCTTCTCCGCCTGAGAACATAACACCCTCAGGATCATAGTCCTTTGTATAACTTGTTTTCTCTTTAAATTTTAATCCTTCTATTTTATCTTTTAAGTCTACCTTATCTAATACTTTATATAGTAATTCTTTTTTATATGTTGGATCAATATTACTTGCTATATCATATGAAAACATTTTAAAATCTTGAAACACAGTTGAAAGTATCTTTCTATAGTTTTTAATATCATATTCTTTAATATTAATATCGTTTATTAATATTTCACCTTCTGTGACATCATACAGTCTTGTTAAAAGTTTAATTATTGTTGTTTTACCTGAGCCATTAAGTCCTACTATGCTAATCTTTTCATTAGCATTTATTTTAAAACTAATATTATTTAATATTTGATTTTTTGTATTGGGGTAAGTAAAACTAACATTTTTAAACTCTACAGTTTTTATTTCTTCTAATATCTTACTTCCCTTTTCTTCTGTGCTTTTTAACTCAGCTAACTCAATAAAAGGTGCTACATATTGACTTAACCCTTTTAATGTAATGAGTTGTCTTACAAAACTTACTAACGTCTGGTAGAAATTAAATATAATTTGTGTATAATATGTAAAACTTGAAATTAGTTTAGTTTGATAAAGTGTTTTAAATCCTAAATAAAGATATATGCCACCCATTTGAATATATTGTAAACTTGCAAGCAAACTCTCATATAAACTACTTTTCTTATTTAACTTGTCAAAATTTTTAACAGTTTTTTCGGTAAAGTCTTTTAGTTCTCTTTGCATCAATTTACCCATATCAGAAAATCTATATTCCTTAGCATATTTAACTTTACCAAGTTCACTTAAATAATAATTATATTTTCTGTTTACAGGAATAATGTCTTTATAAAAGCCTAATTGGGTTTTTAAACCCTTTAATATAACAAGAATACTCATAAGAGTAGTAACTCCTAAAATTGCGATAATAATATAATCATAAGCAACTAAAAGTGCTCCTAAAGAAACAATTGTTACAACAGATGAAAATGCACTTGATAGTTGAGCAAGCAATTGACCTATAGCATCCTGGTTATCATTAGCGAATCTAGCTCTTTCTTTTAGATCTAAATAATATGTATTTTCTAAATAGTGATAAGGCATATTCATAAGTTTTTTTGCAAGATAATGATTAATTTTTTGTTTAGTCTTAAGCGATTCATTTTCTTGAAAATACTCTAGAATTGTTTTTACTGTATATATTAAAACATTAATAACTACTAAGTAAAGCCCTGCTTTAAGCGCTTCTTCTTTCGTTTGATTTAATAGCATATCGATCATATATGTTATTTGATACATATTAAATATAAGACCTATGATTGTTACTCCAGAAACTAATAACATAATAAAGTAATATATTGGATTAATTCTAAATGTGATATTAACAAATTTTATAAGTTTTTTTATCATGCTTCTACCTCTTGATAATACTTTCCTTGTACTTCAAACATCTTATAATATAAACCTTTTTCTTTAATTAACTCATCATGAGTGCCACTTTCTTTAATTCCTTCTTTAGTTAATAAAATAATCTTATCGCAGAACTTTGTGCTAGATAGTCTATGAGAAATAAAGATTGATGTTTTGTTTTTTGCTACTTCATTAAAGTCAGAATAAATTTGTTCTTCTGCAAGTGCATCTAAGCTTGCTGTTGGTTCATCTAGTATCACAATAGGCGCATCTTTATAAATCGCTCTAGCGATATTAAGTTTTTGTATTTGCCCTCCTGATAAATCAATACCATTTGAATGGATTACTTTTAAAAGAGGTTGATCATATTTTAATTCTAAAGAATTTACCTTTTCTTCTAAACCAGACTTATTGATTGCTAGTTTTGCAAATTCTATATTTTCTTTTTTTGTCCCCATGACATTTTCTAAAATTGACCCTGCAAAGATTGCTGTATCTTGGAAGACCATCCCAAACATTTTATAGTATGCTTTTTGACTAAATAAAGCACTATCTATATTATTTACAAAAATCTTTCCTTCTGTTGGTCTTAACAATCCGCAAATAAGTTTTATAAGTGTTGTTTTACCAGCACCATTTTCACCAACAATAGCTATTTTAGAATTTGAATCTATTTTTAAATTAATATTCTTTAAAATATATTTATCACTATTAGGATACTTAAAACTTACATCTACTAGGTTAATTTCTATATCATTTAATAAAGGTAATTCATTTCCTTTTTCATAGGTAATTTCTTTAGAATCTATATATTTATAATAATCTTGTGTATATTTCAAATGCTGGCTAAATAAGCCTGCCTTTATACCAATATCATTTAAATTTATTGAAAGTAAAGTAATTGATGTTAATAACATCATAACTGATGAAATTTCTAAATTTTGATTAAAATACGATTCTATAATTAAATAATACGCTAATCCATTTCTAATAACTATTGAAATAATTTCAAACAGTTTTAAGAATAAGGACTTCCCTTTTATTTTATTGTATATTCTCAAAAGTCCTTTGCTTTCATTTTTATATGAATCAATTAAATGTTTGTCCAAGTCATATAATCTAATATCTTTACCATAAGAAAAATCGTAAGTTGTATTATAAAAATATCCTGTTTTTCTTCTTTTTAAAGCTAAATTATCTTTTTCTTCATATTCAATATTTGATATTTTTTTATAAATAAAATAGTTTATAATCATACCTAAGAAACAGGCTAAAGTAATGTAATAGTTAAACTGCGTTAGAATTATAATATAAACTAAAGCTGAGATAAATAACGATATTAATTGAAATGATAATGTATATGTATACTCAAACCCGTAATTATTACTTGATAGTGCAACTAAGGATGGCTCAATTTTCTTTTGAAAATCAGCATCTTCAAGATGGATATAATCAATATTTAAATACTTATCATAATACTTTTCAAATTGTATTAATCTGATATTTAAAAATATATTAGATGTTTTACTATTTGTAAATACTTTACCAAAAACTACTATACATAATATACCTGTATAAATCCCTGTATATAGAAGTACTTCTTCCAAATTTTCTTTAATAAATAAGTCTATAATTGTTTTAGAAAACACTACTGTAATATAACTAATTAAAGCAACCGATACTATTTGTATTAAGTAATAAATCCAGACATGAGAATACCCATTATCTTTTAATTCTAATATTTGTCTTTTAATTGTTTTTAATCCTAATTTCATAAAACGCCTCCTCTGATAGTTTTATTTTATACTTTCATGATAAAAATGACTATCAAGTGGTAATTGAGTTACTATTTTATGAACTAAATTTATAATTGAGTTGCCTTACTAAGACCTTAAAAGCACAAAAAAAGACTATTCATATTTGAATAATCTTTTATTTTTATCTTTATACTAATTTAATTATCTTACAGTTTTTAAAGCATTTCCCCATAAAATTACTTGATCAAACATTTCTTGGGCAATTGGTTCATGGTACGCAGCTGGTTTGAATTCAGCAAAGTCAACAAAGTCTGACATTAACATAAAGTTAACTGTTCTTTGTACTGAAGCTAATCCTTGTTCAGCAGCAACCAATCTATGAGCTTCGATTGCTCTAATTCCACCTAAACCACCGTATCCTACATAACCAACTACTTTATTTTGTAATTCTGGTTTTAAATAATCTGAGGCATTTTTAAATGCTCCTGGATATGAATGATTATATTCTGGTGTAACAAAGATGTATGCATCAAATGAAGCCATCTTATCTTGCCAAGCTTTAATTGTTTTTCCTTCTTGAGCAGTTGGAGTTAATCCAAGTAATGGTAATTTATAATCATATAAATCAACTAATTCAAATTCTGCATCTTTTCTTTTTTTAGATTGTTCTAAAACCCATTTTGAAACAGCTACTGCATTTCTTCCTTCTCTAACACTTAAACTAATAATTCCTATTTTTAACATTTTTAATTCTCCTCTTTTATTTTTTCTGTTACTTTTTTTGATATGTCACTGACATAATATTGTTTTAAACTTTGTTCAAGTGAGTTTGTAGCATTCACTAAAACCTCATCTATCGCATCATTCATTTTAGCCCCAATTGGACAAAATCTATTTGGATTAGGGTGAAGATTGAAAACTGAATTAGGCTCAATTGCACAATACACTTCTAACAAAGTAATTTCGTTGCCTTCTTTTAAAAGAGTGATTCCGGATACCCCTCTTTTAGTTAGAACTAATCCTGCTTTAGCTAGTTTAGATAAGATTCTTCTAATCACTACAGGATTTGTATTAACACTTTCAGACAATGAAATTGAAGTATGTTCTTTATCTTTATTTAAGTCCATATAACTTAATATATGTAAAGCCACACCATATTGTTGATTAAACTTCATACTTTCACATCCTTCATGTAATCATTATAGTTACATGTTACTTTTTTTTCAATTAATATGCTTTTTATTTTTTAATCATTTAAAAAAAATGTTAAAATAATAATGTTTTAAGGAGGACTAAAACATGATAAAAGCAATTGTAGGCGCCAACTGGGGCGATGAAGGTAAAGGTAAAGTTGTAGATATGTATGCTAATAACTATGATATTGTTATTAGATACCAAGGTGGTAGTAATGCTGGGCACACAATTATTAATGATTATGGTAGATTTGCTTTACATCAAATGCCATCAGGCGCATTTAGCAAGGATACTATAAATGTTATCGGAAACGGTGTTGCATTACATGTTCCAAATATTATCAAAGAAATAAATGAACTAAAAGAAAAGAGAATTACTCCTAATTTAGTCATTTCAGATAAAACTACGCTTCTTTTAAAATATCATATTTTATTTGATACTTACGAGGAAGAACGTCTAAAAGATAAAGGATTCGGATCAACTAAATCTGGGATTGCTCCATTTTATTCAGACAAATACTTAAAAATAGGTATCAGAGTACATGATTTATTTAATGATACAATTCTAAAAGAAAAAGTCAAAAATATTTGTTCAATTAAAAATCCTATTTTAAAAAACCTATATCATAAACCTTTACTAAGTGAAAATGAACTACTAGATGAACTCTATCAATACAAAGAATTACTCTCTCCTTATATTAAAGATACTGTTAAATTTATGCATGATGCCATTAAAAATAATAAAAATATTTTACTAGAAGGTCAGTTAGGTGCCTTAAGAGATCCTGAACTAGGTATTTATCCTTATGTAACTTCTTCATCTACTCTTGCTGGTTTTGCAAGTGTTGGCGTCGGTATTCCCCCTCATAAGATAGAAAGTATTGTTGCAGTAACAAAAGCCTATTCTTCTTGTGTTGGTGCTGGTCCTTTTGTAAGTGAAATTTTTGGTGAAGAAGCTCAAGAATTACGACTTCGTGGTGGAGATAAAGGTGAATTTGGGGCAACTACTGGTAGACCACGTCGTATGGGCTGGTTTGATTGTGTTGCCACTCGCTATGGGGCAACCATCCAAGGTGCAACCGAAATCGCATTAACATGCCTAGATGTTTTAAGTTACTTAGAAAACATTCCTGTTTGCATTGGATATGAAGTAAATGGTGTTTTATCTAAAGACTTTGATATTGCGACGTTAGATATTGCTAAACCTGTTTTAACTTATTTAAAAGGGTGGAAAAAAGATATCAGAGGTATTACAGATTTATCTTTACTTCCTAAAGAAGCATTAGAATATATTGCATTTTTAGAAAATGAAATCGGTGTTCCAATTACTATCATTTCTACAGGACCAAAAAGGTCAGAAACAATCTTTAAATAAAAAAACTTTCCTATCCCATATGACTGAGATAGAAAAGTATCATTACTATTATTCTAAGATGGCATTTATGTCATCTTTTTATTTTAAATTAAACCTGAATACTTAAATATCATTGTGACTGTCACGATCACAAATATTGAAATAATAGATGTCCATACAACGATGTTTCCTGCTAACCTTTCATCTTGTTTCATTTGAGCTGCTAAGCTAACTGTTGATACGGCACTCGGAGCACAAGATAAAGCAATTAATGCTGGATATCCTATTTCACCAAAAGTTAAAATATTATAATGATGTAATAAAACAGTTATCCCTAAGATTAAAACAGGAGAGATTAGATTTCGTAATAAAACAGTTATAACAATACTCTTACCTTCAACCTTATTAGTTTTAAATCTAAAACCTGCACCTAATATCAGTAAAGCAAACGGTGTTGTAATTGAAGCTATCATTTTTATACCTTTATATAAAAAAGGCGCCGTTGAATCTATCTGTAAAAAAGTTAAATAGGGTTTCAGTAATAAAACAACAAGCCCTGTAAGTACACCAATGATTACTGGATTTTTAATAATATTTAATAAGACTTTTTTAATTGATTGGTTATTAGCATCTTTTGGGGCATAATAAGATAATGATAATATCGATAGAATGTTTGAAATTGGTATTAAAAAGGCTGCCAAAACTGCTGCATGAGCACTTGCTTGAAGACTGCCAAGTTCTTTTGCTAAAGGTACTCCAATAATTCCAAAATTAGGTCTAAAGGCTGCTTGTAAAACTACTGCTTTTTGTTTTCTATCTTTTATTGTTAAGATAACTACTATCATTCCTACAAGATAAATAACTATTAAAGCTCCTAATGCATATATAATAAACCACCAATTAATGTCATTAAAGCTAGCAATATTAAATATTTCAAAAAATAAATAAATAGGTAGCCCTGCTTTAAAAATATATTTATTGCTTTGTTTAATAAAATTGTCATCAATGATTTTTAGTTTAAATATTAATTGTCCTAATCCGATGACTAATAATAAGGGTAATATTTGATTTATGGTAAAGATAATACTTTCTAACATTAGATAAGTCCTACCTTTTTATAAATGTACTCAATATTTTTAAAATAATAACCCAAAGTAAAACAATCTTCTAATTCCTTTTTTGTTAAAACATCTAATATTTTATTTTCTATTAATAGATCAAAAAAATCTATATTTTCTTCATAAGCTTTTATGGCTACTTTTTGAACCATATCATAGGCCTTTTCTCTACTAAACCCTTTTTCTATTAGGGCAGAAAGCACTCTTTGAGAAAAAATCACACCATGTGTTTTATATATGTTTAAAAGCATTTTATCTTTTCTAACAATTAAATCCTTTAAGGTCTTAGTATAGCGATTGAGCATATAATCTAAAAGCATTGTCGCATCCGGTAAAATAATTCTTTCTGTACTAGAATGACTAATATCACGTTCATGCCATAACGCAATGTTTTCATTAAATGTTGTTACATATCCTCTAAAAACTCTTGCACATCCTGTAATATTTTCTGAGGTAATAGGATTTTTTTTATGTGGCATAGCTGATGAACCCTTTTGATTTTTATCAAAATATTCAGAAACTTCGTTGACTTCAGTTCTCTGTAAGTGTCTTACTTCTAGTGCTATTTTTTCTAATAAGCTTGCGATTAAATTAAGTGCTTGCATATAAAATGCATGTCTATCTCTTTGAAGAACTTGTGTAGAAATATGAGCAGATTTTAATCCTAATTTTTCTGCTACATATTCTTGAATAAATGGATCTGTATTAGCATAATTACCTACTGCTCCACTTAACTTAGCAACTTCAATTTCATTTCTTGCATATTTAAAACGCTCTATATTTCTATTTAATTCATCGTACCATAAAGCCCATTTAAGACCAAATGAAGTAATATCTGCATGTATGCCATGTGTTCTTCCAATACATGGTATTTCTTTATATTCAAGAGCTTTTTCTTTTAAGACTTCTTTTAGTTCATATAAGTCCTTTTCAATAATATCATTGGCCTGTTTTAATAAATAACTGTTTGCAGTATCTACAATATCAGTTGAAGTTAATCCGTAATGAACCCATTTTTTTTCATCGCCTAAACTCTCTGAAACTGCTCTTGTAAAAGCAATCACATCATGTTTAGTTTCATTTTCTAATTCATATATTCTTTCTAAATCAAATGTCGCATTTTCTTTTAATTTGATTAAGTCTTCTAGCGGTATCTTACCTAGTTTTTGAAATGCTTCTGAAGCAGTTAGTTCAATCAGTAAAAAAGTTTTAAATTTATTTTCATCTGTCCATATCAAATGCATCATATCGCGCTTATATCTATTAATCATAGTGCCACATCCTTTACAAAAATAATTATATCATACTAAGCCCTTTCAATATAAAATAAAAAAAGGAGTTAATTAAAAACCCCTTTTAAATTTAGATAGATTGATTGTTCTAGATAGACTACTTTTTCTTAATCCATTTATTGATAACTAAATATGCAATAAAGAAAACAAAAATAGAAGCCGTTAAGTATAAATACATATGAGAACTATTAATTTTAGCCCCAAATATTTGAAGGTCAAATCCATATGTTCCTTTTATTTGTTCAATGAACTCTGGAGAAATGCCTTCAGGAAGTGATTCAATCATTCTTTTCATAAAAACTGTTCTAAACAAGCCAGTCGAATGTGATCCTGGAATCAGATTAGCAAAATTTTGAATGCCTTTTGGAAGAATTGAAACTGGTAAGTAAGCCCCAATTAAAAAACCAACTAAGGCACTAAATATACCTGTAAATGATGAAGCTGCTGATGTCGTTTTAAAAAAGGTTGTAATACACATTAAAACAATTACAGCAGATAGTGTAGAAAGTATTAAAATACCAAATAATGAGAATAAATCTAAAAATGTAAATCCTACACCTGTTGCGATAATAAGATAAATAATTCCTATAATTAAAAATAGAAAACAGATAACAAAAGTTAGGATAAACGCTGAAATAAAATAGCTTAATGTTAAATTAACTAATTTTACTGGCGATGCAGTAAAGTCATCAATCACTCTTCTTTCTTTATCTGAGATTGCGATAAACATACTATTTAACGCAACTGTTAAAGAAGATATTCCAACTATTCCAGATAGCATCCATGCATGGGTAATAGATGAAATTGATTTTCTTGATACTTCTACGCTCTCTGGTAAATTATTAGCAATCATATCTACTTGGAATTCACCCATAAACAAGATATATATAACTAAAATTAAAACCGGAGCTAACATTGAAAATAAAACACTTGTCTTATTTTTTAAGAAAATTCTCATATTTCTTTTTGTTAATTCCCAAATATTATGTAAATAATTTCTGACATTATTAATTGGTTCGAGGTGTTTATTCTTCATTTTTTACCTCCAACTTCTTACCAGTAGCATTTAAGAATACTTGGTCCATATTACCTTTTAATATTTCAAAGTTTGATAAGAGTTCTTTATTCTGATTGATAATTTCTAGTGCATCTAAAGAATCTTTAACTTTGACTAAATAGATACCTTGGTTATACGTATAGTCTTTTTCAAATTGTTTTAATATTTGATCAATTTTTTCATCTTTTTTATTAATAATTCTTAAAATATCATTTGCATAGATATCTTTTAGTTCATCTGGAGTTCCTTCAGCAACTATTTTTCCCTCATCAAGAATGACTACATGGTTAGCATTAACTACTTCTTCCATGTAATGTGTTGTTAAAAAAATAGTGAGTTCTTTGTCTTTCATAAGTTTATCCAACATTTCCCAAACGGCAATCCTTGTGTTAGGGTCTAATCCTGTTGTCGGCTCATCTAAAAATAGTATTTTAGGTTCATGTAATAATGCTCTAGCAATATCTACTTTTCTTTTTTGTCCACCAGATAACTGGCCATATTGTCTATTTAAAATACTTTCTAACTCTAATATTTCAGTTAAGTATTGAATTCTATTGTGCGTCTGTTCTTTTGTTAAAGGATATAAACTAGCTCTTGATAAAAGATTTTGTAAAACTGTTAATTGGAGATCTAAAACTGATCTTTGAAAAACTATACCAACTTTTTCTTTTATTTTATTAACATCTTTATCTAAATCTAGCCCATCAATCATAATCTTTCCACTATCTTTTTGTATGATAGAACATAATATATTGATAGTCGTAGATTTTCCAGCGCCGTTTAATCCTAAAAAGGCAAATAAACCGCCTCTTTTAACTTTAAAATCAATGCCCTTTACAGCTTGAAAGTTATTATATGACTTTGTTAAATTAGTTGTCTGTATAATATAATCCATTGATTTTCCCCTTTCGTTCTAATTCATTAAATTCTTTTTTTAATTTTTTATAAAAAGAATTACCAACGATTTTTTCAAATATAGAAAAGATATGTTTTCCTAATAATTTTCTAGAAACTTTGGCAATACTTGTCCCTGCTTTTTGAGACTTATTATGCCAACTTGTCCCATAATAATGGATACCATAAGTATGGTTAGTTATTTTCTTTTTTAGTGTCATATAATTAATAGGAAAAAAATAATCTTCCGGCAATAATAAAATATTGTCTAATACTTGTTTTTTACCATTAGGTTTTAATCCATAATATTTTCTTAATACAGCTGTAAACGCATGTACTGTTAATGGATTAGTATTAAAAGTAATTTTATTTTCATGATCGTATCTAGCATATATTTTTTTTAATACTTCATGATGTTTTTTAGCAGCTAAAACAGCTGTTCCAAACCAGTATTTGCTTTCATAACATAAAAACATATCATAATCTAATAAATCATCCAATGGTTTTGTTAGCTCTAAATCAGTGTCTAAATAGATCCCCCCATACTGATATAGCGCCCATACTCTTATAATATCTGATGCGTATGCCCAATTTTTTTCTTCTAGTGCTTTTTTTACTTGCGGATGAGCATCTACATCAAAATTATCTTCATTCCATTCCATGATTTCATACTCTGGACAAAACTTTTTAAAACTTTCTATGCAGTGTTTTGCAAGATCGTTTTTTTCTTTTTTTCCAACCCATACATAATGGATTATTTTAGGTATATTTGTTTTCATATTTAAATGATATCATAATATCAATTTTTTAACAATTATTAACATTAAAATAAGGCTTAAATAAAACTTAAAGAGCCCTTTTTAAAGAGCTCTTTATGCTTATTTTTGATATGCTTGTTTAATTTTTTCTGCAACTTTTTCGCATTCTTTTTCATCTACTAAAACACCAGTGTTCATAGTAAACATTCCACCCCATTCAGCACCATCTTTATATTTAGGTACTAAATGAAAATGCAAGTGCCCGCCAGTATCACCAAATGCACCATAGTTAATACGATCTGGGTGATAAGCTTTTTGAATTGCCTTGGCAATATCTGAAACATCTTTTAAAAATGCATTTCTCTTATCATCAGATAAGTATTGAATCTCTGCTTCATGTCCTTTATAAGCAACAATCATTCTACCAGGTTTAGTTTGATCTTTAAATACGATAATTAGTGAGTTTTCTGTTTCCCATGCAAGATATCCGAATTTTTCTAATAATTCATTTTTCATGCAGTATGAACAATTCTCATTTTTCATAATTCTACCTTCTTTTTTAAGTTTACTCTTATTATAGTAGATATCTATTAAAATTGATAGGGCTTATTTAAAAAATGAAATACCAACTGACCCTAGTCCTAAATGAGCCGCAAACACACTTCCGATGGCATCAAAATAAAAATCTTTACATCCTAGTTCTTTTTCTAATAAATCTCTGACTTCATATGCTAATTCTGCATTATCTGCATAACTAATATAAATCGTTTGACTGGTATCTTGAATCATCTTTTTAGCTTCTTTAATCAGTTCTGTTATTGTTCTTTTATATCCAATAACATTTTTAAAGTTATTAATTTTACCTTCTTCTATTTTTAAGATAGGATGAATTTTTAATACATTACTTACTAAGGCTTTAACTTTTGAGACTCTTCCACCTTTAACTAATTGTGATAAATCATTGACCATAAAAATAAATCCGGTTTCATATGTAAGTTTGTTAGCATAATCTACTGCCTCATCAAATGAAGCACCAGCTTTTATTTTATCAACTAGTTTAAAAACTATTATACTTGATGAAAGGGATCCTGTTTTAGAATCAATGATAGCTATTTTAGCGTCAGGATATATCTCTTTTATTTCTGCTAAAACTGTGTGAGCAGCATTATATGTACCTGACATTTCTTTTGAGAACGCAAAAAATATAAATGGTTGATTGATTTTTGCATAGCTTTCAAAAACTTCATATAAATCTTGGTATCTTGGTAGTGATGTTTTTATGTTTTTATTTTCTCTTATGTATTGATATACTTCTTTAACATCTATGTTTGTTTTATCTAAGTATTCTTTTCCTTCAACAAATACTTGAAGAGGAATCATTTTAATATCATTTTCTTTTAAGTATTCAGGTTTTAAATCTGAAGTACTATCCACAACAACTTTAATCATCTTTATAACTCCTTTTTTTGCTTATAACTATTATAAGAATTACCAGATGATATATCAACCTACTAAACGTAAATTGTAAAATAGAGTGATTTTATTTTATCTACTGTGAGTAGAATTATACTTTTTTAACAATATATAATTTCAAATCCAGGATTTATAGGTGGGGTGTCATGCACTGGGCAAGATCCTCCATTTCCATTACTTTCTACTACTCTTCCAGTAACGTTAACTGATATAATATTATACCAATCATCGTTACTCCAACCACTTGCATCAAACAATATGAATATACTATCATCTGTGAATCTGCTTATATTGCATGAAATTGTTAAAGTTCTTGTTACACTTTTTGATCCCTCTTTATGGTCATATTCTTCAGAATAAATGTGGTTTGTTTCTTTTAAACTATCACTGATATAGATATGTTGGTATCCATCACTTTTTTCCCACATTGTTAAGGATATACTAATAATGATATTTTCATACCCATTTCTCCTAAGTTCAGTTATGGTGTATCCAGTGTAATCTTTAATGTTTATCACGTCATAATGATTTTTAGTTATACCCTTGTCAGTAATTAGTCTTTCTCCTCTATTATATGAAAAATCAATTGACCACTTAGCATAGAAATAAGCATTACCTGCACTTCCTTTGTTAATTTTATTTTTTGAAGTCGTATAATAAGAACTTGTATACCATCCTTCAAATTTAAATCCCTTTCTAGATATATTTTCTAGAGTTATTTCACTTTCTATATTATATGTTTTTGGCAATCTATTTGAATCAATTCGATCCACATTATAGTAAGTAATATCATATTCAGTTAACTTCCAGTCAATATATAAATCTAAATTAGAAATAACCGTTATCTTTGTTCCAAATGAAAAACTACGATTATCGGAATCTTTCCAAGTTGAACTTTCGTAATAATTTCTAGTTTTCTCAGGCAGTGTAATTGGTTCACCAAATTCTATTAAAATTTCTTCTTTTGGTGTAATGTTATCATTATAGTTAAGCACAACTTTAAAAGTTTTTTTACTCCATTTTCCATAGAGCGTTTTGTATTTAATAATTTCTTTAGGGTCATTTATTTTTGTTGATTCATCATAGTTTGAATCATAATAAAGCCCATTAAAATCATATTTATCATCTTCTCTTGGATAGAACAATTTAAAGCCATCTTCCATCACTCTTTTGTATGTGTATTTTTTTATATCATAATTACTATTATCACCGTTTGGCACGTGATTCATTATTTTAACACTATATACTATTTCTTTTTCTACAAGTTCAATTGAACTGTAGCTTCCATCATAATTTTTGGTTTCTAACTGACTTAAATCATACTCATATCCAATACTAGGTTTTGGTAATGTGAATACACTATTTCCATTGACATAAAATTCATTATTAATAAAATTATAACTATCCCCGATAACTAATCTATATGTATATATAACTTTATTACCTTTCATTATTTCTAAGTCTTTTTTATCTTTTGTTTTTAAAGTAATTATTTCGCCAGTGTAATTCCACACTCCACTTTTTTCATAGACTTTACCGTCAGCACTATACCACTTTTCCGCATTTATCGAACCGTTATCTATATTGTATGGTTCTCCATAAAGAAAAGTCTTAGTATCGCTTTTTCCATTGTCTACAAGAGTTACCTCTGTTTTTAATATTTCTAGATTATCTCTTATGTCAAGATGTCCATTTTCACTTAATGTATTTATATAAAGAGAGTTTGGCATTTTTACACTTACTTTGCCTTTATCAATAAATCCATATTCTAAAACAGGGTTTCCTAAAAGAATAATTTTTTCTAATTTCGTTGCTTGATAGAATGCATTAGTTGCAATACTTTTTACTGATTTTGGTAGTGTAATTTCCTTAACCTCTGTATAGGCAAATGAATTTTGATCAATACGATTAATTGTAACTGGAATATCATACGCTTCTATTTTTTCTTTAGATCCTTTATATTTAACTAATGTATTTCCTAAAATAGCATATTCGACTTCTTTGTCTAACCACTTTGTGCCAGAAAATGCATTCAATCCAATCTTTTTAATATCAAGAGTTTCAATATTTTGTAGATTTCCACTTTTTTCAAATGCCCTTGCACCAACTTCTATAGTTTTATTTAAATCAATGCTTTTTAAAAACTGATTTCCTATAAAACTTTCTGTAGCAATATAAGACACACTACTTGGTACTCTAAAATATTCATTATTTTTCCCCTGGGGATAAATGAATAAAGTAGTTTTATCTTTATTATATAAGACATTTTCATCTACTGAGTATACCTTATTTTGATTACTTAATTCTAAGGAATTGAGATTTTCACACCCCATTACGAAGTTATTTTCTATACTCTCCAAATTATTGGGTAATGAAATTTTCTTAAGCTTTTTATTATTTTCAAATACTGATTTTTCAATTTTTATCACAGTATTTGGAATACTAATATTTTCTAACTCGTGATTATCATAAAAGGCCGATTCTTTGATTGTTTTAAGTCCTTCAGGCAATTTAACATCAACTAATTGTTTATCTCCTGAAAATAAGTATTCGTTTAGTTCAGTTATTTTAGTTTTAGATAAATCAATCTCTTTAAGATTTTCCATATTTGAAAAAGCAGATTTACCTATATTAGCCACAGTACTAGGAACTATTACTTTTGTAGCCTTTGAAAAAGAAAAAGCATTCTTATATATTCTTACAACAGTTTTCCCCTCTATTTCTTGAGGAATTTCTACTGTTTCTGATCCAGATCCTAAATAGTTAACAATTTCTACTTCAGAATCGTTAATATGATATAGTTCATATTTATTATTAGTTGCACTATTCATTTTAATATTTCTTACTACATAACCAACAAAATCAATATCTCTTGTTTCCATATTATGTACTACAGTAAAAGTATTGCTTGCCAACTTATTGGGATTTGAGTTTTTTGTATTAAATTCTTTTTCATACTTATTAAAACCAAGGTATTCTAAATCGCCTTTTTCACCTATTTGTGAAGGTAGATCTACTAAAACGTCACTATAGTACATATACTTAGCAAAAAAATGTTTTTTTCGTATCTGAGATTGCATATGAGCAATAATTATTTTTGTTTGAGGTATAGTTTTCAGAATATCATCTATTCCCAAAAATGAATCAGAAAATAAACCATAAATTTTAAAAGACCATTCTCCTGTAGATATTATTCCTTTTTCAAGTGACAACAAAAACTTTTTCAATTTTTCTTTATCTAAATTTTTTTGAAGAGTCTCTTGAAGTCTACTCATAAGTTCTTCTATTAAGTAATCACTTGATACAAATAAATCCACTAGTGAATTTAAACTAGAATATCCACCCAGTGCATGAACATTAATTTTATAGTATTTACGGTGATAATTATCATTCCAACGATTATAGTATTTTTCAATTTTTTCTGTATCATTTATATCTTGATACATGCTTTTTGAAGCTTCTCCTACACCTAGTTCTTTTCCAAGTCTTAGTGTCTCAGATCCAAAATATGGTGTTCCAAAACTAAATACTGAGTGAACTAAATCTGGATGATCAAGAGCGTATTGTAAATTAGTAATTCCACCTCTACTATGTCCAATTAAATTAACTTTAGGTAAAATATTTCCATTTAATTTTTTTATATCATAAATAACCTTGCTAGCAAGATAATTAAATTCTTCATATACATCATTATTTGGTCCAGTTGAAGCTTTTCTTGAAGATTCAAAAACAATTATTGTATGTTTAGATATATCAGTAATGTGAGACTCTTTATAAGGACTTGAGGTATTAATATCATATACTCTCCCTAGAACTGTTGTTTTATCTATGTTTTGTTTGTTCAAATTCACCATATGACTATTTTTATTCTCATCAAATCCCGCAAAAAAGATATTAGAGTCTGAAAGATAGCTTAACATGGAAATAATTGAGTCTTCGGTATAACTAAACTCTTCCTTAACTTCTTTAGATATTTCTGTTTCATTTAATCCATATTTTTTGTATTCTTCAAAACCTGTTAAATTACTCCAGTGACTAGCACTTCCTCCTAGACCATGCGTAATAAAAGTAACTAATGGTTCACTATTTGAAACTTTATTTAAATTAGGATCCTCTATATTATAAAGTGAACCTTCTTTTGATAGTCGTGTTTTATCATAATTATATGTATTAGTTTCATTGTAAAGTATCTCATTGCCTAAATCATTCAACTCATTACCATATGTAAAACTAAGTGTTGTAATAGCAACTACTATTAATAATATTGTACTATAAATTTTTTTCATCCTTCTTATCCCTTTTCTATTTATTTTTTATTCCATCCTGCATAAAGAATAGTTTCTTCGTATACATATTTTTGATTGTCATCATACTTCTTTTTATTAACCTTGTCTTCTTTAAAATCCCATAAATTAAGACACTCTTTTTCTTTATACCATCCTTTAAATTCATAACCTTCCCTTGTTGGATCTTCTGGTATAAAATCTATTAACTCATCATCATAATCATCTATAAAATAAAAATCTTTTTTGAGTGTTTCTTCATAGTTTAGTCTATATGATAGGTTAGCCAAATAAATTTTACGGTCGTAATCTGGCTCAGATGTTCCATCATTAGCATGGTAGATTCCAGCTTTTTCCATACTATAAAAGTCTTTTGGATCAATAATTCCAGGTGCATTGATACTTATATAAAAAACTTTATTTAACTTAGGCAGATTTTCAAGACTCAAAACATTAGTATGTCTGTTGCTAGTCCACATTATATATACTTTTTCAATATTTTCACTTTCTAACTCCCCTTCCAAATGGGGTGCTACTGGAAATCGTATAGGACGTCTTCCTATTCTAACTTTTACGTCTTTCACTCTATCTTTTAAAACAATATGTTTCTTCTTTTTACCTTCTTCTGTTACACCTATAATAGAATTGTAAGCACCTTCTTGATAATATATCATATCATCTTCTTCAAAGGTACGTTCTTTTTCATTACATCCAACAAGTGCTAATGATAATACTAAAGTTAAACATATGATTGCTATTTTTTTCATTTTCTAAGTCCTCCTAATTTTTCTTATCCCATCCTGCATAAAGAATAGTTTCTTCGTATACATATTTTTGATTATCATCATACTTCTTTTTATTAACCTTGTCTTCTTTAAAATCCCATAAATTAAGACACTCTTTTTCTTTATACCATCCTTTAAATTCATAGCCTTCTCTTATTGGATTTTTTGGTATAAAATCTATTAACTCATCATCATAATCATCTATAAAATAAAAATCTTTTTTGAGTGTTTCTTCATAGTTTAGTCTATATGATACATTAGCAAAATAAAACCTGCATTCATAATCTGGCTCAAATATTCCATCATTAGCATTATACACACCATCCATATCTATACTTTCAAAGTATTTACGTTCAATGATTCCAGGTGCATCGATACTTATATAAAAAAATTTCTTTACCTTAGGTAGATTTTCAAGACTCAAAACATTAGTATTTCTGTTGCTAGTCCACATTATATATACTTTTTCAACATTTTCACTTTCTAACTCCCCTTCCAAATGGGGCGCTACTGGAAATCGGATAGGCCTTCTTCCTATTCTTACCTCTTGGTTTCTAACTTCATCTTTTAAAATAATATGTTTCTTCTTTTTACCTTCTTCTGTTAGACCTATAATAGAACTATAGTCTCTTTCTTGATAATATATAATGTCATCTTCTTCAAAGGTACGTTCTTTTTCATTACACCCAACAAGTGCTAATGATAATACTAAAGTTAAACATATGATTGCTATTTTTTTCATACTTATATTCCCCCACAGAACTTGATTTGAATTATGTTTCTATTATAATTGTCAGAATTGTTTTTATCAAGTAATATTATAATTTGTTTACACATATAGACAAATAAAGAGCATAGTGCCTATTTTTAAGCATTAATAAACTAGATTCATTTACACAAACTATTTTACGCTATGAAACTTTTATAAATAAAAAAGGGACTGTAAAGAAATGAAGTAATTCACTACTTCAGAACTTAACAGTTCTTTTTTTCTTATATCTACCGTGAACTATGTGGATAAAATCAAAAAACATCTATTTTTAAGCATGATAAAAGAAGATTCTATTAAAATCTTAAGTTTATTGTGGATATCTATTCTGTTATTCTATACTTTTTATTATGATATTTTCTTAAATTATATCCAATAGCTGTTAAATAAAACTCCATTTTAACATTATGAGTTAATCTTCGTCTAAATCTTCTTACTTTAAATGCTTCTTTAATCACTCCAAAGGCACCCTCAACTTGAATTGACCTTTGAACTCTTAATTCAATTCCTAATGGTGATGTAAGATTTTTAATCACCTCTTTTTGGTATGTAAGATTTTCATCATTAATCTCTTTACGCTTACCATTTGGTAATTCATATACATCATTACCTCGATTATTTCTATACAGATACTTTAAAGTATCTCCATTAGGTGTTAAATAATCATTACCTTCTTTAGTAAGGTTAAATGGAAAATATGGATCTTTCATTCTTTTTTTGTCATGCGTATCTTTAGCATACATTGCATATTTTTGATAAAGCTCCATATCGTTTAGTTTTAAATAACGATAATTCGTTAATCCACCATATCCAGCATCCGCTACTGGATATTTTGGATAGAAGTCATAACTTTTCTTAAATCCTTCTAAAAAAGGAATCAAAGTTTTATAATCACTACGTTCTTTATAGATATCTAGATGTAGGATATATTCATTTGATACACCAATTTGTATATTATACCCTGGTTTTAATTGACTATTACGCATATGATCTTCTTTCATATGCATAAAAGTCGCGTCTATATCTGTTTTAGCATATGAGTTTCTATCGTTACCCATAATCTTTAAATGTCTTTGATATTCTATTAACTTAGCTAAATATTCTAAGATATGTTCATAATCTCTTTGTAAAGTAGTTTTTCTTTTTCCTTTACCATATTTAAACTCTATTAATTCCCTATCTATCTCATTAAGTAGAAAGTCTTTGATGCTATTTAAATTATCAGTGTTATATGTTTCATGTATTGGAAAGAAGATATCTGAGTCTTCATATCTTTTATTTAAGGATTCTATCTGTTTGGTTATTTTTTATATAACTTATCTCTAAACTTTTCAATAGAACCGCGCCATGTAAAACTATATTTATTAGCCACCGATTCTATTTTATTACCATCTATATATAATTTATCTGTATCAATAGATTCTTTTTTTATTAAGTACTTACTTAGTTCATAAAAGATTTCATCTATTCCTTTAACTAAGTATTTATCCATAAAGGTTTTTATTGTTTGATGACTTGGCATTAATTCATCTGTAAGCCACATGATTCTAATATCATTTTTAGCAGCTTTTGCCATATCTCTTAAGGATTGAATCTTTTCCATTTGACAAAACATGATCAGTTTTAACATTTGAACCGGATTATAACCCATACGACCTCTTGGATCTTTTGAGCTATTTAAGTATTTTTTTATCTCCAATTTTCTAAATACTTCATCAAATGTACGAACTTCACTATCAAAAGGAATTTTTATGTCTAATTGTAGTGGTAATTTTAACTGTTTTGGGTTAAAATTATGTTGTATATTTTGTTGTGTTTGCATACTATAATTATACCAAAAAACCGCCCTAGGATTCTAGAGCGGCTTTTTTGTTTTATAGACTGTTACTTTTATTTCGTTACAGTCCCTTTAATTCTATTTTTCTATTTTGATTTTACTTGACTTTCTAAAAAATTTACCTAGATAATACCCTAATGTCAACAAGATACTCCAGTTATAAAGCCAATAATAAAAATCAAAAATGAATCCACTATAATTTTCCTACTAAATCAATATCAGGAGTTAATGTTTCATCTCCTAATGTCCAGTTAGCTGGGCAAACTTGATCTCCGTGTTCATATACGAATTGAGACGCTTCTACTCTTCTAAGTAAGTCTTTAGCACTTCTACCAATTCCCATATCATTGATTTCGTATGCTACAATCACACCTTCAGGGTTAACTACGAAGCTTCCTCTTAATGCTTGCCAATCTTCTTCTACTAAAACATCAAAATCTTTAGCTAGTTTTCCAGCTGGATCTGCTAACATTGGGAATTTAATACCTCTGATTTTTTCTGAAGCATCATGCCATGCTTTATGTACAAAATGTGTATCTGTTGATGCTGAGTAAACTTCACATCCTAGTGCTTGAAATTTAGTATAGTTGTTAGCTAAGTCTTCTAATTCTGTTGGACAAACAAAACTAAAGTCCGCTGGGTAAAAAACAATTACACTCCACTTTCCTTCTAATGCTTTTTCATCCACTTCTATGAATGCATCATTGTGATAAGCATTTAACTTAAATGGAGAAACTTTTTTTCCTATTAATGCCATTTTTTTCACCTTCCTGTTTATTTATACTTATATTATACATTTTTATTTATTGTTTTCAATTTTAACGACTCTTGATATACTTCATGAATTGTTTTAGCCACTTCATTTAAATCATGTTTTTCATTTTCAATTAATAGATCAATGTGTGTGATATGCTTAACTTCAAAAATAGTTCTATCATTTAAAATTCTATTACTAATACTTTCTTTTTTATCTAGTCTTTTTTCCATTCTTTCTTTTCTAAGATTTTCACTTGTTTGAATGTAGATGACATAGATATTTCTTTTTTGTCTAATGAGTTCATTTACCCCTTTAGGTTCTAGAATAGCGATGCCATTTTCAATAATATCTTTTACTTGAAGACCATAATAATTATCTTGATAGACTGCACTTTCTGCAAATCTATTTTCTTCTTTTAGTTCTAAAAAGTGTTCTTTAGTTATAAAATGATAGTCTATTCCATCTTGTTCATTTACTCTTTTTTCTCTAGTAGTAGTTGTCACACACTTTTTATAGCCGTATTTAGATGTTAGAATGTGGGCAATTTCTGTTTTTCCGCTTGCGCTTGCGCCTACTAATACAATCATTTTTATAATCCTTCTTATTTATTATTTAACTTCTTTTAGCTCTTCTTTTACCATGGAGTATAAGAATTTTTTAATCTCTTTATTTGGGTATATGAGTCGAATATACTTTTCATAACTTTCTAACTGATTTTTATATTTATCAACTGATATATCATTTGTTTTATAGTCTATAATATGAACTTCATTTTCATAAACTACAACCATATCAATAATACCTTTGTATAAGATTTTACTTTCTGTGTACATAAACTCTAACTCTTTATGTATTTGAAGTGCATCTTTTAAATTCTTACCAGCAAAGATAGTTTGATTAAACTTTTTAATTTTAGGGATATTTGACTCTAATGTGGCATATTCATATGTTTCATGTAGGAGTGTCCCTTTTTTTAAGTTTTGTCTTTCATTATTTTCAATTAGACGATTAACTGATAAAGATGCTTTAGGCTCTTCTTGTTCATAACTGTTGAATTTAAAACTATCATCAACTAGATTATCAATTTGTTTAGGATAATACTCATTTGTATCTCTTAATTTTTTATAATAGTCATTTTGTTTTAAAAATTCAGTATGTCTTCTTATATTTTCTTTTTTAATTAATGATTCAATATTATTTTCATATAAGTAATCTGTAAATGATTCTAGATTAGAATAGTCACTTTTTCTGGTCGTTATAAGATAAAGAGCTTTTTTAGGTCTTGTTGAGGCAACATATAATAATCTCATCTCTTCTTTTAAGGCTGAAGCTTTTTCTTTTTCTAATCCTTTATTTTTGATCATTTGTAAGATATTATCATATGTGATTTGTTGGGCTGTGTCTTTAAATTTAGCTTGTAATAATAACTTTGACTCTTCACTATATTTAAATTTTTTAATTTTATTACCACTAAATTTTTTATTTAATCCACAAACAAATAACGTTTCATATTCTAAACCTTTAGATTGATGAATATTTGTTAATCTAACGCTATTTTCTTCTTGGTCTTGTAAAACAGTCAGACTCAAATTTATATTATCATCATAGGCTAATTGATAGATATACTTAACAAAATCTTCACCAATGATATTAAGATCAGATAACGTCTTTGAAATATTATAAAGATATTCTATTTGATATTCTTTATCTTCTTTTTTGGTTGCGTAAATAATTTTTTCATAGATTTGAAACTCTTTTACCATTGTGTCAACAATTTCATAATTTGTTTTAGTATAAATAGCTTCATAAACTTTATAACACTTATCCCATATTTCTTTTTCTATTTCTAACTTTTTATTGTTCTTTAAATTAGTACTATCAATTAATTGGTTAAATAGTTTAAAATCATCATATCTAAATAGTTCACTTCTGGCAATTGAAAAGTAATTAAATCTTTTGTCTTTATAGTTTTCTTTTGTTGTTTCTTTAATTTCTAAGCTTAATGCTAAAATGTTTGCCATTAGTTTTAATAAATAACTAGATTTAATTCTTTGATCTACTTGGACTTGTAGTGGGATATCTAAATACTTAAATACATCTTTAAATACTTTAAAGGCTTGTTTATTTCTAAGAAGAATTGCCGCATCCTTATAATCTTTTAGTTTTTTTTCTTTTATTAATTCTTTAATCTTATGCCCTATCACAAATGCTTCTTCCACTGGGTCATTTTTAGATTTATCTTCATCTTCTGTATATAACTCTTCTAAAAAAACATCAGAAGATGTATCATTCATATCATATGCTTTAGATCCGCTTTCCATATGATGATTATCTTTATAATCAATATCGTATTTTTCTTTATTATCTAAGATATTAACAAATAAACCATTGACAAAGTCAATAATTTTTTTAGAACTACGATAATTAGTAGATAGAGTAATAGACTTAATGGTTTCTAATTTCTTAATAAATGTTTCAGGCTTGGCGTTTCTAAATTTATAAATGCTTTGTTTAATATCCCCTACATAAAGTACATGAATGTCTTCATTATCTTTAATGAGCATTTCTAAAAACTCTGATTGGATACTTGAGGTATCCTGATATTCATCTACAAAGACATACTTAAATCTTTCTTTTAATCTTTCTAAAGTACTTTTATTATTTTTAAGAATTTCATTTAAAAAATTGGCAATATCATTAAACTCATATTTATTTGTTTCTTGTTTAAAAAAGTCGAGTTTTTCTTCATATCTTTTTAAAAAATCAATTAAATTTTTTGCATATTCTATTTCAGTTTGATAGACAAAATCAATATCTTCTACCATAGGCTGTGTCTTAAATAAATCTTTATATGGCTTAAGTATTTTTTCTATTTTCTTTTTATCAAAAACAGAGACTTCTTTCCACTTGGATTTTTTACCTTCAAAAAGTGGCTTTTCTAAAATGACTTTATCTAAATAATCAGAATAAACAAATATCTCTTCTAACATTTCTTCATTTGAATAAACAAAATCTAGTGAAATATCTTCTAGTCTTTTTCTTAAGCTTTCAGAATCAAATAACTTTTCTTGTAAAATAAGTGCTTCTGGTTTAATATCATCAATCTTTTTTGATTCTGTTAATTTTTCATATACATTAATCACATCAAGGATAAAGCTTTCTTCGTTTGTCTTATCCGTAAAGGTCTCTATAAAAGTATATAAGCTGCTACTTTTTTCATTTAACATAATATCTAGCATGATTTCTGAGACGATTTTCTTTTTAGTAGACATGAAAACAGCTTGATCTAAAAGCTCTATATTTGAATCTAGTCCAATCAATGAGGCATTTTGCTTAACATAATTATAAGCAAAGGCATCAAAGGTTGAAATATTTGAACTATCTATTTTATTTGCTAGTTGAATTAAATGAGCTTTTTTCAAGTCTTTTTTAATTCTTTCTTTCATCTCGGTTGCTGCTTTTTTAGTAAATGTTAATACTAAAAAGGCATCTAAACTTTTCCCATCTTTTAGCAAGTTAACTACTTTAGTAACTAATGTTTTAGTTTTACCACTACCAGCACCTGCAGGGACAATTAGTTCTTTGGAATCATCAATAACGACTAAAGCCTGTTTGTCATTAAGACCATATTCATTCATTATATCTTCTTTAGTCTTCATTTTCATCATCCCTTTCTTCATTTGTGTTAAAGTATGCAAGTGCTTCATAGATGGAATAGATCGTTTCTTCTAGATCTTCTTTTTGATTCGTATCTTTTCTTACAGTAATAGGGAAGTCTGCATTAAAGATATCATTTTTAGTTTGTTCTAATAATTTTTCTATGAGTTCATATAACTTATCTAGTTGTTCTAACGAAATCATTCTATCTTTACCAGTTGTGTAATATACTTTATCTAATTCGCTTGTTGATAAGGCATTAAGTTTTAAGTTCTCTTCAAAGTAACTATAAAAAGCTAAATCTTTTAACTTAAGATTTGAGTTTTCTTTTTTAATAAAGTATGCATAGAAAATAAGTTGTAGTAAATTAAGTGCTGAAAGGCTAATTTCTTCTTCTTTATTTTCTGATAATAAAGCTTTAAAAATTTCAATAATTTTATCATAGTGGAAAGCATCTTTGCTTGAAGTTTTATAGTCAATAATAGAAAAACTATTATCAGGATACACCTTAACTAAGTCAGCTCGTCCATTAAACTCATTTATTATTACTTCTTTTTCTAAATAAAGTTCTTTAGAACTAATATTATCTTCTAGATCAATTAATCGTTCTAAGGCTCTTGTAATATATGATTTATTTTTATGAATATAAAATTGCATTTTAATTAATAATTTTTCTGTTTCATCAAGCTCATTGATATTCTTATTTTTTAAATTAACAATGAATTGAATTTCTTTTTTAAAATAGACTTCAAAAAAGTCCTCAAAGTAATCTTCATAAGTAAAGCCGTCCATATCTTTTTTAATAATATAGTTAATAATAGCTTCATTAAGCTCTTTATCATTTGAAAAATCACTATTTCTGATTGTTTTTTCTTCATACTTTAAAACCATTAAAACTTCAATTAAAATATGAAAAAAGTCTCCTAAATATAAATTAATTGATTTTTTAAATGTGTCTAGACCAAGTACCTTTTCAATATAATAAATAAAAGGAACTTTAAAATATGTAGTCAATGAGGTTGGAGTTAGACTGACACCCTTGTTTTTTATATAGTTAATAAGGTGTGTTTTTTGATCTTGGTTTAAAAGAAATGCTCCTGTAAAATCAGTTAATAGACTTCCTTTATCTTTATTTGAAAAATAAGTCTTATAGTATTCTTTAGAAAAACCATGTCTAATATCTTCTATGTTTATTTTAGTATAAGGTTGATTTTCAAGCATTAAATCTAAGGTAAGATCGCTTGGTGTAAACTGTTGATATTTATCCTTTTCTGGATATGAAAGATACTCAACAACATTTAAATGAACAAGTTTTCTTAAGTAACCATTGTTACTTTCATTTTCTTAGACTACTTGTAGGATAGAAAATAAGTTCTTTATCTGTATCAGATAAGTAATCATTATCTTTTTTAATTGTAGGAAATGATTCATATTTTGTGTTTAAAATAAATACTCTTTCCATATCTTTTAATCCGATAATTTCGTCTAACGGTATGATTGAAATAGAATTTTTTACTGGTTTTTTAGTAATATTAGTTTGTTTTAAGTCTTCTTTAATCATTTTCAATAAGTCATTTTCATCATATTTATCGATTGGATATTGATTAAAAATATGAACTATTTGATTGATTGTTTGGTCAAAACTTGATTCATCAAGACTTCTTATTTTTATAAACTGCTCATTTCTATAGTCATCATCTGTTAAGACTTTTATAATCTTAGGAAGACTAAAACTCATTATTTTTCTCACATAAGATAAATCATATAATTTAAATTGTTTGTTTAAATCAACTGGAATCCCATAAAATCTTGATACCTTAATTATTTCTGATTGATAAGTCTCATCAAGATTAGCAATATATAGATGATTAATATCTGTTCCATTTTTTAATAAATTTGAAATACTTTCAAACAAATAAAACACTTCTTCTTTTTTACTTGAAAATTTATGGATTATAGGAGTTTTTTCTTTAAGTATACCAACTACTTCATAGCTTATATTAAAATGGTTAAAAATAGGTTTTAGATGTAATTCTTGGCTCAATAAGTAGAATTTAGAGCTCTTAGCTTTTTCTAGAAAGAGTTCATTTATATATATGTATTTTTTATTTGATTCAAAAAATAGATTTAAATCATTATTTACATGATTTAAATTATATTTGGCAAACTTAATTTTTTCATTTGTAATAGAAATAGGCATTTTATTTTGACTTAATGCATATAATACAAGTTCTTTATCTGTTTTAAAAGTTAAAAGATCTATTACTTCACTTTCTGTTAAAATAGAAAATTTAAATAGTTTTTTACTTTTTATTTCATATTCACTTTTCATTTGAATGACTCTTCTTTTTAAAACATCTGAAATAACTAAAATACTATTTTGTTGGTCTAGCGTTTCAAATAATTGTTCAAAGTTCATATGAGTTTCACCTTCATTATCTTTAATATTTATCATTAATATTGGTTTATCATAGAGTAAAAAACGAGTAGACTTTTATCTACTAATCTTTTTAGCAATTAAAAGTGCAATTAAAAAATAATTCACTCTACTACTTAATGATAAATTGCCTAATATTCTTTTATCCCATTTTTCAGAGTCTAGATTATCTGCCCCATAAACAAAGTTATATAAGTTAACATTTCTTAATCTAGAAAAAGCCTCAACAGCACTTACTTCCATGTCAACTGCGATACAACCTTGGTTTCTTCTTTCTTGAAAGATTTCTTTAGTTTCTCTATAAAAAGCATCAGTTGTCCAGATATAGCCTTCTACATAGTCTATGTTACTTTCTTTTAGAATGCTTGATACTTTCATATAGTTTCTAAGGTCAACAAAATCACTTTTAGGCATATAGTGATAACTTGTTCCTTCATCTCTATAAGCTTTAGTAGGAACAATTATTTTTCCTTCTGTAATTGTTTTATCTAAAACCCCAGAACTACCATACATGACTATATTTTTAATTCCTAGCTTATATACGATTTCTTCTAGGATACCAACTGCCATAGGTGCCCCTATTGGACATAAATAAAAAATCATATTATCATGTCCTATAACTTTATATGCATGATGTTTTCCATGTGCATTTCCAAAAGTTAAATCTTCTATGACTTCTATTTTATTTTCTTCTAAAAGTCCGGGTAGTACTTTACTTTGAAAAGTCATAATAACAGTATCATATGTTCTATGATACTTTTCTACAATATCACTTATCTTTAATACTTCTTCTGAGTCTCTATATGTTTGTTCAATTGACATAAAAATCTCCTACTTAACCATATTATTGATTGTTGGAATAACTGTTTTAAGAAAACTTTCATCACTCCATGTGTTGACCTTAAAAAATACTGCCTGACTTCCTCCAGTAGCAATCGCGCTCACAAAAATATCTCCATCGTTATTTCCGTAGACTGTAATACATAAACTTGATCTATTTTTGCCAAAATAAGCATATCTTTCATATGCTCTAATAGCTATTTTAGTATCACCCATAACTCTATTTGTAGACTCTTCTAAAGAACTTGTTGCACTGCCATTCACAGCTGCTTGATGAATTGCACTTACAACTGCATCAAAGTTGCCTTTACCATATTTTTCATATTTAGCCATCTTTGGTCACCCCTTTTAGTTTTATTATATCATTTATAGTCCTGTTATAAAAATAAAATTCATTTATATAAATATACCTGTCCTGGTAGTTCTATAAATGAATTTTATTTTTATACTTACTTTTATTTAGAAAAAAATATCCCTTTTTTATCCTTCTATTCTATCTAGAAATTCCGTTTAATTTTAATTGATTTTTTAGTTTGTTTTACTAAAATTTATCGTTTGTTATTAGAGCACTACTTATTTTCCCTTTTATTTATAAAAACCTTTAATTTTCTATTTTTTCAAAAAAATGACGTAAAAGCCCTCCTTGTTATACCTATTTTATACTTTTTATTGTTTTTTGTCAACTACTACTTTTATCAACAAGTATTGTGCTATAATATGTAATTAAGTATAATACATGTGAGGTACTAAAATGCAAGACTATAAAGTTGAAATTGAAGAGAAAATTAAATACGGATTTATAGAAATTATTATTCTACTTCTATTAAAATCTGAAGATATGTATGGGTACCAAATTGTTCAAGAAATAGAAAAAAGATCAAACGGGACCATCATAGTTAAGGAAGGCTCGTTATACGGTCCTCTTTATCGTCTTGAAAAAAAGAACTATGTTTCTACTAAAAAAGAACTTGTTGGAAAAAAACGTTTTAGAAATTACTATCACATGGAAGCTGATGGCTTAAAGTACTTAGAGTATGCTTTGGAAACCTTTAAATCATTTAGTTTTGGATTAGAATCAATTTTTAATTGGAAGGAACCAAAAAATGAAAAATGAACCTAAAAAAATAATAAAATCTTATATAAAAGATGTTTCAAAAAATTTGAATTGTAAATACAGTGTGAAAAGACTATTTTTAGCTGATTTTAAAAATAGAATTCTTGACTATTTAGAAAACAAGGAAAATATCGCTGTAGAGGAATTGTACAGTGTATTTGGAACACCTAATGAGATTTCAAGAGGCTTTGATTCAGTAGAGCTTGATAAATATGAAAAACAGGCAAAAAATCTTAAATGGATAATAGTTCTATTAATAGTACTAATTGCTATCTTAAGTTATGCTATATTTATTATCGTTGCCGGTTATGGAACAGATGTTACTGTGACAACTGATTCTTACATATCTTTATTATAAGTTTATTTTTAGTATACAGCTGACAACTATTGGTCAAATCTAAACTGTATATTTTAAGGAAAATAATGAAAAAAATATTTTTTATTTTATTATCTTTATTTGCGGTTACTTGTACTTTAAGCTTAGGGTTAACACTAAATACATCCCATGGCTATATTGCAAACAACGAACAAGTAACATTAAGTACTCTAGAAGATTATAGTTCAGATATTATTTATTATGACGATGGAAGCTATTTAGTCATTGAAACTTTTAGTTATACTGAAATTAGCCTTTTTTCTTTAGAGTTTGAAGTCCCTGGTGAATACACTAAAACTGGAGTTAAAACTGTTACAATGAAAAAAGACGATGGCTCTATTTTATGGACTTACACCTTAAAAACTATTTTTATCATCAATCAAGGCATATCCGCTAGAGCGATTGATTCAACTTACACAACGTCTATAAATAATGGGGCATGGTCATTTAGTGATGGTAATGCCTATAATATTAGTAATGTAGGTTATGGAAAAGGTACGTTTAGACATAAGGTTTTATTTATAACTATTAAAACTGTAAATATTGATATTGATTTAACTTGTGATAGTTCTGGTAATATTGTTTAACCCCTAAATAATGCTAAGTAATTAGCATTTATTTTTTTATATCTTAATTTATGTTAAAATAGATTATATTAATTACACATTTGAGGTTTAAATTATGACTGGTCAAGAACGAAGAGACAAAATTTTATTATTACTTAATAATAGTGAAAATGAATTGAGTGCTAATTTTATCGCTAAAAAACTAAATGTTTCCAGACAAGTAATTGTAGGTGATATCGCCCTTTTAAGAGCTACAGGACATTCTATTCTAGCCAAACCAAAAGGTTATATTCTAGATAATATAAATAGTGATTATAAAAAGTATCAAATCATTGTAAAACATAGTTTTGAAGAAACCTTAACTGAATTAGAAATTCTTGTTAAAAACAACATCATTATATATGATGTAACAATCAATCATCCTTCTTATGGATTATTAAAAGGTGAACTCAATATTAAAACTAATGATGATATCACTCAATTTATCAAAAGTAAGCCTAATCTTCTTTCTTCTCTTACAGATGGTATTCATGTGCATACCCTCTTGTATAAAGATCAGGAAGATTTAGATAAAGCATTAAAAGAACTGAATCTTAAAGGATTTATTTACAATGACTAAAAGGTGTCTTGACACCTTTTTATTTTTGTTGTACAATGACAAGGTGTCAAGACACCTTGGAGGTCATTATGAAATATAACATCAAAAGATTAACACTTGCTGTAATGCTATCAGCTTTAGGAATTATCATTCCGCTTATAATGCCTAAAATCGTTATTGGACCAGCTTCTTATACCTTAGGAAGCCATGTTCCCATTTTCATCGCTATGTTTATTGGATGGGATATTGCCCTTTTAGTTGGTTTATCTGGAGGAATTGGCTTTTTCTTATCACTAGGTCCTATTGTATCAGCAAGAGCATTTTCTCATATATTATGGGCTGTTAGTTTTTCATTTATCTTTACTAAAATGAAAGATAAGAACTTCAGTTTACTAAAAAGAACACCATTTAATTTAGTTTTGGCTTTCTTTCATGCATTATTGGAATGCATTGTGGTTGCCTTATTTTTCTTAGGAAACTTAAACGATTGGTCTTTTATACTTTACACAATCATTTTACCAGTAGGTATTGGAGGTTTTATTCATAGTTTAGTTGACTTTGAAATTAGTTTCTTCTTATACAAAAGATTAGAGTCGCAATTGATGCAACTAGCATTATAATTAAAGGGGCTGTAAAGAAATGAAGTATTAAACGACTTCATTACTTTACAGTACCTATTTTTATTGTTTATTAAGCCCTTCTAAACTCATTTCATAACTATCTTCAAATACACTTTCAATAAATGTTCTATCGTGTGTAACAGCTATAATAGCCCCTTTAAATTGTAAAAATAATTCCATATATCTCATCTTGATTAATAGGTGATATGTTTCTTGTTGGTTCATCTAGTAAAAGTACTTCGTATGAATTAGAAACAAGTAATAATAACATCACTTTTAATTTTGTTCCTTCACTTATGTTTTTTATTTTATTGGTCATTTCATTTTTTCTAAGCCCAAGCGTTCCAAGAATTTGTCTAATTTTAGATTGATCATACTTATTTTGGTTATTAATTAAAAAATTTACTACTGTCATATTCTCATCTAATATGTCTAAATAGTCTTGTGTTAAGTATCCTACTTTTATGTCTTCACTTATTAATTTTTTATAAATGAAATTCATTAAAGTTGTTTTTCCTATACCATTTTTACCAAAAATTACTATTTTATCTTTTGCCATAACTTCTAAATTGATATTTCTAATATTTATTCCATCTGGAAGTGATAAAGCATTTAGTCTTAAGCTTAAAATACTTTTTTGTGCATTGATTCTTAAATTATCATCAAAAAATATATTCATAGCCTCTTCTTTTTCAGGAATATCAAGGAAGTTTTCTTTTTCTTTTATATATCTTTTTTCTTGTGATTTTAAAACATGTATTTTCTTTTTTAGAATACTTGCGGCACCAGGGTTTCTAACTGCCTGATTTTGTTTGTATTCAACTTTTTGGTAAATTTGTCTGAATTTTTCTATTTTATTTTTATAATCAGATCTTTGCTTTCTAGCTTTTATGAGTTGGTGAGAAAAGTTGTTCAAATAGTGTTCTTTATACGTCTTATAATCAATATTTAAAAACGTTGTCTTCGCAATCATTCTTTTATTTGTATGTTCTAGATGAATAATTCCAGTAGCGACATTTTCTAACAATCTTTGATCATGCGAAATAAATATTACAGGTATTTCAGTTTTTATAAGAAAGTCTTCTATGATATTGATTGTTTCAAAATCAATATCATTAGATGGTTCATCTAGTAAGAAAACATCTGGATTTATTAACAAAGCTTTAATGAGGCCAATTTTAACTCTTTCTCCCCCAGAAAAAGTATTTATTTTTCTATCTTTAATTTCATCATAATTAAGCTTAAATTGATTAACTATTTTATGAATATTAGTATAGTTGTTATATTTATTTTCTTCATATAAATATTGATTTACTGTATATGCTTGATATTGGTTCTTTATATTTTGTTCCATGTAAAAAATAACATTAGGTCTTATAATGTCTCCAGTAACTTCAATATATGATGGTATATTACCATATAATACTTTTAATAAAGTGGATTTTCCACTTCCTTCGCTACCTATAATAGCGATTTTATCGTTTTTATTCAGTGTGAAAAACAGACGATCAACTAAAGTAATGTCATGTTGATAGTCTTTAATAACTAAATCTTTTATGTTTAACATATTTTATATGTCTCCTTTTAGTATTAAATTTTATTCCTACTAAAAGTTAACTTAAAGTAGGATTTAGTTATTAATGTTCATTTTCACACCTTCTTTCTTATTGTAGTATAACACATCTTTTATAGCATCGCTATTATTTTTTCTTGTGTGCAGTGATGATTGTATAAGAATGTTTATTGACAGTAAGTGTTATATCAGCTTTTGATATATAAAAGTTTTTACCTTTTTCTGTTATTGTGCTTAATGGATCTTTAATAATTGTTTTACAGTATCCTACTACATCAGTATTTTCAATTTCAAGATTTCTTAAAATTCTTATTTTTCCTAATTCTGTTGTATGTAACTTATCTAGGTTTTCTATCAATTTTTTCACACTATTACCTCTTTTTAAAATATATTGTACTATCTAATTACTACCTTATTAATTTTATTGTATGATTCATATCTTATTTTTAAAATTATAAAAAAATTATTCAATTAAGAATAATTTTAAATGTTTTCTATTGCCTCAATCCTTTTATCTAGTGGTGGGTGAGTATAATTAATAACCACTGTGATTGGGTGAGGTGCTAAATTAGATAAGTTTTTACGTGATAGTTTCTTTAGTGCAGAAACTAAATATTCTTTAGAATAGGTTGTCACTGAGTATTTGTCTGCGGCATATTCCATTTTTCTTGAAAACCAATTTGTTATCGTATTAATAATAATGATTGTTAATGGCATAATTTCTATAAATACCATAATTGAGAATAAAAAATTACTTTCGGTAAATCCAAATGCTAGTGAAATATCTTTATTTGAAGCTATTATATATAAGCTAATTAAGAAAAAGCCTATTACAAATAATGACATTGGAATTCTTTTTAGAATATCCTTATGTTTAGCATGACCAACTTCATGAGCTAAGATAGCTACTATTTCTTCTTCACTAAACTCAGATATAAGTGTATCATATAATACAATTCTTCTTTTTTTACCATATCCGCTAAAGTAAGCATTGGAACGGCTTGATCTTTTAGATGCGTCAATCACATAAATATTTTCAACAGGAAAATTCATCTTATTAGCATATGCATTAATTTTATCTTTTAAGCTACCTTCTTCTAAAGATGTTGCTTTATTAAATATTCTAGAAAAAATAGGTTGTAAGTATGGCATTAGTAAAACTAATACTGCAATTGAGCTAAACGCAGTAATAAAGAATATAAATGGGTTTTCAAAACTTACATAAATGATATTTAGTACATATAATAGTAATCCAAAGAAAACTACTTTTAATAAGAACTTAACAATAGTGTCTTTGATAAATAATTTCTTACTTGTTTTATTCATTCCATATTTTTCTTCTAATATAAAAGTGTCATAGTAACTGATAACTGTATCAAAAAAAACTGATATTAAACTAATAACTAAAATGAATAAATACACTTGAAAAATAAGTATATTTGTTAAATCCGTTGTCCAGTAGTAGATCTTACTAAAAATATTAAAGTAAAATAAAACCGCTGTAATAATAAGACTAACAATTCCTGAAACAATTCCTAGGGTTGTGCTATCTTTTTGGTAGTTTCTCCAATTAGTATACTCATCTTTATCATATACATCTGATACACTTTTAGCAATAACTCTTTTTCTACTTTTTAAATCCAATATACTCATAAATATATTTATTACAAAAACTAACGCAATTAAGCTTAATATAAAAATTTTCATATAGTTACCTCTTCATCTTATTTATATTATTATATAGCAATAGACTTACCTTTACAAGGTTATATTATTTATAACTCTTTTAATATTTTCAATAATACTCAAGCATTTTTCTTTACTTAATTGCATTCTTTCTTGAACTTCAATAAGCTCTTTTTCTGTTGGATTCCCTGATCCGTTAACTGTCATTTCATGTTCTAGTTTATCTATAGTGTTAGTTATATCATAGGCTTTAGATAATACATATCCTTTTTTTACTTCATCATAAATGAAAGAATGGTTTTTACCATGATCATCTTTATTTCCATATAGAACATTAAAACACATTCTTCTATATGCTTCATACAAATCATCTGGGTTAACAGATATTTTTTGGATTACTTGAAATAAATGAATATAATCTAAATTACTTATTTGATGAGTGGTTTCCAAAATAGAAGAAAGTGCTATAACATGTATTTTTTTATCCCCTATTCTATCAAATCTTTTTGTCCCAAAAAAACCTTTTGTTAATTTTGAATCAAAAAGTTTAAATTCACTGACATTAATGCCACATTCTTTAGCAAGTATATTTGCTTTATATTCTTCTATTCCTACTAAACTACTTTCATTTATTGCCGCAAACTTGATAATCCATTCTTCATTATTTATTTTAAGGTGCACTTTAGGTCTAGCACCACCTGAAGCACCACCTAATTTATATAGGTTATCTAAGCTTAGTCCATCTGTTCTGTTGTTTAACTCTTTATTTATATCTGCTGCAATCAAATCTAAATCTGTAGTTTCATTTATCTGATCCTTTTTTTGTTTCGGTAGGTATTCAAGTCCTCCTAAACCTGTTTGGTTTACTAATGACAATCTAACTAAAGGGGATAATTTTTCAAAATTAATCTTCTTTCTTAATAACATTCTTCTTATCAAAAATTCTCCCCATCCATCTGGTAATGAGTCATTAAATACCGCATATAGTCCTTTAAAATAAGGAGAGTTAGAGATATATACTTTATCTGATAATGGAAGCGAAAATGGGGATATTGAAAATCCCTTTTTTATCCAATCAGTATCATACTGAAATGCAATCGTATCTTCGTCTATCATTTCCAAATATCCTACTAATTGATTATTATAGTATACTTCCATTTTTTGAATAGTTAGTTGCATATTCATTACCTCCTTAAACTCTTAATAATAGGTTTTTTAAATAATGAATTAAATTCATCTAATAATCCTAATATACTACTGATTTTTACAAGAGAAGTAAAAGATATTTCTCCTTTAGATTCAAACCTCCTAATTGAACCATAACTAACACCTGAGCGTTCACTTAATTTTTGTTGTGTTAATCCGTATTCTTTTCTTCTTTTTATAAATCTATTAACTAAATCAGCAATAACTTTCTGTTCTGTTTGAACTTCTACAAAATCACTTATATCAATTATATCTTTTATCATATCGCTAATATTTTAACACTTTTATGCTTAAATGTCAATAATTGCTAACATATTAGCATTTAATACTTTTATATCATTTGTTAAATAAAAAATCATCTCTTCATAATTTAAAGAGATGATCATATTTTATTATAGATTATAAAAATATTCTAATTGCCATTTTTGAGTTTTACTAGCTTCTTTGTTTAGTAAACCTAGGTTCCATGAAGGATACACCCTCATCCCCATTTTGCCTTTTTGAGTCTCACTTTTCACAATTCCTTTTTCAATAAGATCTTTTTTAGGAATTTTAAAGTATCCTTTATTTTCTTCATCTATTACAAGAATAATAAAGTAATCACATGTATCTTCTTTATTATATGGATGATTAATACCATCAATTTTTTCCCAAAATGTTACAAAATAACCTTCTTTTTTAGGAGTTTTCTTAGCAAGTCTTGATCTATACTTAAAGCTATTAGAAACAAATACAAACCCTTCATAAAGATCATTTTGATTATCATATTGAATAACTTCAAAATCAGGAAAAACTAGTTTAATTATATTTATAGATTTCATAATATCTTAATACTTTCTAACAGTTGGTGGTTCATAAGTTTTAACAAAGTTTTCTAATTCATCTATAGAATTTGTAAATAATATTTTATCAAAATCTGATTGTGTTAAAAAACCTTTTTCAACCATTGTTAAATAAAATGACTTTAAATCATTATAGTATCCATCTACATTCCAAAAAATACAAGGATTATTGTTTTGGCCAATTCTTGCCCACGAAACAACTTCTGATATCTCTTCTAATGTCCCAGGTCCTCCTGGAAGGGCAATATAAATATCACCTAGTTCAATCATCTTATTTTTTCTTTCTGTCATTGTATTAGTTTCAAAGTTTTCAGTTAATCCTTTATGCATAATTTCTCTTTCTATTAAAAACTTGGGCATAACTCCAATCACTTTTCCACCATTTTCTAAAACAGTATCAGCAATTACTCCCATAAGTCCTGCTTTACCACCACCATAAACTAGTTTATATTGATTACTAGAAATCCATTTTCCTATTTTTCTTGTTTCTTTTTCATATATAGAGTCATTTCCTAGGCTTGCTCCACAATAGATAACAATATTCATGTATACTTACTCCTTATATCTTTTTTCTAATTTACTTAAGTGTGATTCCATAATATCTTCTAAACTGATTTGGTACTTATCAGCTATAATCAATAAATTATCTAATACATCTCCTAATTCTTCAACGAGGTTTTCATGCATATTTAAAGGTACTTTTTCATCTGGTCTATCTCTACCGATCTCAATTGTTCTAACAGCTCTAGAAACTTCTCCTACTTCCTCTGTTAGAAAATTAATACGAATAAATGGATCTAATTGGTACCAATTACGTTTTTTATAGAACTCTATAATTTTATTTTGGTATGCTTTTATATCAACCATGTCACCCTCCTAGTATTTGTCTTTCATACTATTATAATATAAAAAAAGAAATGCTATCAATTCTTTAGATTTTCTAATTCATATACTTTTCTTAATCTTTTATCCATTATTAAATAATATATTGATATAACAGTAAAAATTAAGGCTATTAATAATGCAGCCACACTTTCTACAACTTCTATTTTTATGTTAAAGAAGAAAATCAAGATAATAATAGGTATCAGAAAATAAACGATGGCGCTTCTTTTAAAATGAAAATAAGGATATGGATTTTCATTAAACTGTATAAGTTTAACCACTAATCTAATTGTATTTATAACTGAAATTACTATTATAATCATAAATAAAATATTGAATAATATTATCCAACTATAGATGTTTTTATTCCAAGTCATATCATTATTGAATACTACTAAAAAAGTAATAGTGAAAAAATCATATAAGAAAGATAGCAAAATGATTAGACCACATGCAATTTTATATCTTTTAATATTCTTATTTAACATTGATATTTTCATCCTTAATCTTTAAATCTATTTTTCTAAAACATACTTTAAAACTTTAAATCCAATTTTTTCATAAAACTTAATAGCTGCTTCATTTTTAAACCAAACATTTAAACTTACTTTTCTTTTTCCAATATATATTTCTAAATCATCTAACAGTTTTTTACCAATACTTAAACCTCTTTTTTCTTCATCTACACATAAATCATCAATGAAAAAACTCTTTTCATCCAACCTATAAGATATCCAAAAACTTGATGATCTTTTTCATATACTAATACTAGTTTATCAGGACTATTAATTAATTGTTCTACCTCTTTTAAATCATACTTAGAATCAACTTCTTCAAAATGATCAGGGTATAAATTGTGGTGAAGTTTAGCTATTTGCTTAAGCAGTCTATAGATATCTTTTTTATCATTTGTTATTGCTTTTCTAATCATAATAAGTTACTTTTCTTTTGATAGTGTAATTATTTTAAAATCTCTTCTATTTATATAGAAACTTCATAAATTAGAGTATCTGCTGTATCATCTAATCCAGTTTCTTTATCTATTCTAGAATTCTTTTGGATATTTATTTTTTTCATCCCTAAATTTAACATTATTTTTTCAGAAGCAATATTCCGTGAATCACATGTGGCAAATATTTTTGTTAAATCAAATTTAGCTATCAGATATTCTTTTAATGCTAAAGCAGCTTCTGTCATAATACCTTTTCTATGATAAGCTTGATTTAGAATCCAGCCCATCTCAGCTTTTTTATGCTCACAATCAACATAAGCAGACACTCCACCAATCACTTTTTGATTCATTTCTATAGCATATTCAAAATTTTTTAGTGGTCTTTGTATAGAATAAGTAGTAATTACTTTTTGAACAAATTCTTTTGTTTCTTCATAACTGTTAGGTCCAAATAACATATACTTTACAACTTCTTTATCAGAAGCATATTGATGAACATCATTTGTATCCTCTAATCTATAAGGTCTTAAAGTAAGCCTTTTAGTATGTATTATATCCATATTAGAAATTCCTGCCTTTTATTTTAAAATTCTTATTTTAGCTAATTATAAGTTAAGTTTATATATTTTATATTTTATATTTTATATTTTCCCATTTGATCATAATAAAAGATATATGCTTTGGGAGGAACTACTTCCTCTATCAATTTGGATCCTAGTTTTAAGGTAATTCTAGAACTAGCATGATTTGAATCTTCACAAGTAATATATAGGTAATTCATTTGATGTTTTCTTGCAACTTATAATACTAGTTTGCTGGCATTTAATGAATAGTTGTTTCCTTGATATGCTTCATATATCTCAAAACCTATATTTCCATTGTAATATGAGTGTGAGTTATGTCCAATTCTAATACTAATTTTACCTATTTCTACATTTCTTTCTTTAAGTATAATTGCATAATAATAGTAAGGTATTTCAGATTCATTTCCAATATTTTTATCTATAATATTTAGTTTTAAAACTTCATCTTCTAAACTATCAAACTCATCATAAAATTTCATATTAAACTCCCCATTAAAAATCTTTGTGTTTAAAGTATTATAGTTCACTTTATTAAAATAAGAAAGTATTCTTATAAAATAAAATTAATCAAGTAATGCAGTATTTTATATTTTTAGTGTTCTTTTAAGTTTATGGTGTGCTATTAAATAATTAATAGGAATTGTCAATACTAAAACTCCTATCAAAAGCATTATTAGTTTTTCACCAATGCGATAATCACTTGAGAATGGATAAATAATAGCACACACAAATATCACCAAATATAATCGTGCAGCCCTATAAAATTCAAAGCTAGGTTTTTTATGCCTTTTGAATAATATAACTTCTTTAATTAATTTGATGATACTAATTACTAAAGTTATAGTAAAGATAATTAGTGCAACAAATAGAATTAGGAAATATATATTTAAGTTATTAAATAAGATAACTAAAAACCATATAACTAAACCTAATATAAGAAGAGATTCCAGTATCATTAACACTGAAGATATTTTATATCTTTTAAAATACTTTTCTTGCATTGCATGACTTCCTTTTAATTTTTATTGATACTTTTTAATATATTAAATACTTTTGTTCAGAGATTAAAGCATTCTTTTCTTCTTTTAGTATACCACCATTATTTAAGATTGCTTTTTTAGATCCTATATTGTATTTATTGCAACAAACCATTACAGGATCTTTAGGATTTATTTTTTTAGTTTCTAGTACAGCTAGTCTTAGTCCTTCTGTTGCATACCCTTTTTTTCTTTCACTAGGTCTAATACTATAACCAATATTACCACCAAATGATTCGTCTAAACTTCTATTTAGATAAGGTCTGATACTTATAACACCTATAAGTTTATTTGTTTTTTCACTCATAAGTAAATATTGATATTTAATAGGTGTTTTTTGTTCATATCCTTCATATTTAATGATACTATGTTTTTGGATTGCTTCATACATTTTTTCAAATGTTTCTTCATGTGTATACCATAAGCCATGAATATCTGAAGCATGTTCTATCATTTCCTTAATGAAATCAAGAACAATTTCTTTAGCTTCTAGTTTCATTAGTCTTAAATATAATTTTTCCATCTAAAAATCCTCATTCTCATATTAGTTTGACATGCTAATGTCTTATAGTTTAATTGTTAATATTATTAGAATATTTCTTTAATCTATAATGAACATAGATAATAATTGCATAGGTTGTTATCATAGAAATAGCTAAATAAAGGGTATTATTATATCATTAGCTGTATCATATTCTTTGTATGTAAAAATCATTGTTAAGACAGATACTATGAGTTCTATTAGGCCTATAATAAGTATTAGCTTTGCACTAAGTTTATTAGAAAAAAGCCATGACTCATCATCTTTTAATGATTGTTTTGTCTTATAGCCGAAAAAACTATTTCTAGTCGGGGTAAATTTAAATAAAATAGTTCCTAAAACGACTTTAAGTAAAGATATTACAAAAACTGTTATCCAAAGTATTAAAACTGATATATGCATAGTGATCTCCTTTTTATCTATAAACTTTTTGTAAATATTTTATTAATTTCAAATTTAATAAAATCATCTTCATCTTCAAGCATTCTAAAAAACTTATCACTAGCTTCAAATCCACTAGTGGTTCTATTTACTTCATTTATTAGTTCATTTTTTTCCATAAAATTAATTGTTTGTTGTGATAATCCAGATTTTAACATAGAGATTTTGTCTTGACTCTTTGTATTGTAAAAAAATTCTTCATAATTATCTTGATTAATCAATTTAAGTTCTAGTAGAGCCTTGACAAATTTCGAAATTTCAAACCCTACAAAATCATCTTCTATTTTAGACTTAACTATTGCTAAATTAATTCTTTCTTTTTCACTTTTAGCTGCGATATCTATATATACCTTACGATTTGTGTTTTCGTATAAATCTGTATTTTTTACTACTTCCCCAAAGGAATCTCCAATATAGTACAATTTTTTTTCTTGAGTTATTTTTGAAAAATGCCTATCAAAAAAATTTATTTTTGTTTTAAAATCACTGTGATAAATAAAGTTAATATAACTAGAATAAAAATTTACAGTTTGCTCTTTTATTAGTCTACCAACTTCATAATTTTTGAAATCACCATACTCAAACCCCTTGAAAAATATTTCATAGATAATACTAATAATGTTTTCATTGCTAACTATTTTTTTTCTATCAAAAGAATCAATGTTTTCACTTATTTTGTACATACATTCATTAACTTCTTTATAAAAATCATCTATACTATTTCTAACTAAAATAGCATATAAATCTTGTTTTTTAAAATTACTAAGAAAGGTTTCTTCTCTATCATATATTTCTATATTTTTTTCTATACTATTTGTCAAAACTGGATTTTTAACTTTATCTTCAATATCAAGCATTCTCAAAAGTTCGATCTTATTTCTAAAATAATTACCACCTCCGAACTCTGCATTTTCTATAAAATATACTGGCGAGAACAATCTTCTTAAGTCTCCTTTATCATTAAATATTTCATTTAGCCTATTTACTCTACCAATTAGATTATTAAGATTATTTATATTTAAATTATATGTATTCAATATAAATAAGGAATCAATTGGAAAATTAACACCTTCTAGAACAGATGAATTGGATACCAAATACTTAATATCTTCTATTTCTTTGTACTTTTCGATAAGATAATCTCTTATCGAGTCAGGCATTTTTCCATGTATAAATAGTACCCCTTTGTCAATCAAATCCACCATGTAATATTCTTTATCAACATATTTTATCATTATTTCCTTAATTTCATCGAGTTGTTTATTAGGAATTTTAGGAAGTATTTCACTAAAATACAAGGCCAATTCTTGCACATATCTAGGTCTATTAACATACAACAATGATTTCTTAATTGTTCTTCCTTTAATATAGTTCCTCCAATCATTTTCTTCATTTTCCCTTTCTAAATATCTATTTGAAAACCTATTATATACATGTTCAATATTCCTTTCATCATAAAAGTGTATGTCAGGCTCTTTAATATTGAAATTTATCCTCTTTTCATTTATTTCCATATTTTCCTCAAATGTTAAATTATTCGAGTTATTTATTAGAGGAGATAAGAATACAATTCGTTGCTTGGGGTTTATCTTTCTATTCAATTTTATCAAACGAGTTAACAAAATATTTCTTTCATTTTTCTCAAATATATTATGTGCTTCATCAATGTATAAGATATCAAAATAAACGTTATTTTCTTGTAGTAGTCTTAAGGCTCTTTCTTGTGTAAAGATACCAATAAATCTACACTCTCCATTATACTCAGTATCATGTATAAGTAACTTATACTTTTTTTCTTGGGCTAATTTTTTAACTCTTCTATATGTTTCCCAGATAAGAGCCTTCTTAGGAACTATAATTGCTACTTTAAGAAGATTTAGCTTATCTATATCCTCTAGTATTACCTCTGATTTACCAAAAGAAGTCGGAGCAATAAATGATCGATATTTGCTTTTTGATTCAATTAACTTAACTTTATTACTATATTGCTCTTTCGTTTGAATTTTATCATTTAGTTCATACTTTTCCATTTTTAATTGGTTAATAAAATCAAAAATACCAATTTCTGTTTTATACTTTTTATTGAGTAGACTTGTTATAGGGTAAAACCCAACATTTATACTAAAATCATATAATGGGTTGTAATCACCTGTAATTATAAAATACTTTAAAACTAAATAATATGAAAACTCAAAGTAATATTCTTGATTTTCTTTTAAATAATAATCATAAAATACTAAACTCAGATTTATCACATATGTTGATTCATTCTCATTAATTGGTAAATTCAATGAAAGCTTATCCAAAATTTTTCCAAAATACTCATTTTTATATATATTTGTAAATTTTGTTTTAATTTTTCCATTATCACTCATTATTTATCCCTCCAAATATTTCATAAAATCATCGTAAATATGATTATCAAAACATATTACTATAATTTCTTTGAATGTATATTTTTCCACTATTTTAACTATAGCTTTCTTTAAATCTTCATTAGTCTGATTATTATAGATATATAAAGTTGAAACCGGAATAATATTATATTCTGATGCAGTCCTAAATTCTCCTCTAGAATATTCTACAGATATTAGTCGTATTATTTTTATTAAACCTTTATTGTAATTATCTCTCGCTGCTTTGATATGATGAACAGCATTTCTAAACGGATCATTATTAGTTCTTCCTAAAATTTTATCATTTAAATCTGTAACCGCTCTTTTAATATTATCACTATGCAGATTTTCACTAGTTTCACTCGATTTACTTTCTGCAATCCAAAATGATTTTTTTTTCGTATATAATCCATCAAAACCTTTTTTTAGTGAATTTTCTTCTAAATTACTAAAGAGACATTCTCTAGTAAATTCAAGTTGTTGTAAGAATAAATGCATGAAAAACTCAGCTATGGAACCTATTCGTTGCTTTTTTGTTTTAGATTTAAGAAATGACAGTATTCTTTTTTTTGTATATTCAATATCATATTGAGTGTCTCCTTCAGAAATACTAATAAGGTTTTCATCTATAATTCTTTTATATTTAATAAAATCCTTTATCATAATCTTATAAATAATTAATTTTTTAACTATTCCTGAAGTATCTATAAAACTGACTTCATCATTTTCATAATCCATTTTCAATCCCATACAATCTTCTCCCTTTAATTTGATTTTTACTACTTTAAACAAACTCAATTATTTATATACTTGAATGCTTTTTCAATTGTTTTCTTCTTTTGCTCATCATTAGGATGTACATATAAATTCAATGTTGTAGCAATATTGGAATGCCCTAAGATTGCACTGACAGTTTTAACATCAGCCTTTGACTCAATCAATCTAGTAGCAAAACTATGTCTAGTTGAATGAAACTTTATTTGTGGCAATCCTAATTTTTTTAGAATATTTTTATAATAGACTCTATATGTTCTAGGTTCTATTGGTTTATCTAAATTACTAATAACGTAAAAATCCTCATTAACAATTTTTTTTAATGGTTTAATAAACTTAACTAGTAATTTACACATAGGTATCGTTCTTATAGATTTATCCGTTTTGCAAGACTCTTCTATAATTCTAGTCTTTCCATCTTGGTAGATTCTTTGTACTGTTCTACTTATTGAAATAGTATTATTAATTATGTCTATATCTGACCATTTTATTGCTGATACTTCTCCAATTCTAATACCAGTATATAAACATATTAACAATCCTAAATTCTTAAAATCAAAGTTATCATTTAGATAATCAGTTAGTTTTTTTTGCTCTATCTTAGTAAATACTGAAACTTTATTTTCCTTTATATTTTTAGGATATATAAGGTCGAACTGTTGTATTAAGCAATATTCTTTTTTGGCACCCATTTTTAATACCATTTTAATAACTACTACTAAGTCTCTAACCGTTTTGCTATTCAATGTTTCTGATTTTATATAAATAAATTTTTGAACTAAATCTTCATTAATATCATGCAAATAAAAATTATCAAAAAAATCACTTAAATGATTGTTTATCATTAAATCATAAACACAGTAGGATGATATCTTTACCTGTTTCATCTTTTCTTCTTTCCAAATATTTATAAAATCTCTAAATCTAATTTTTCTCATATTATCTTCTCCTTGTCTATTTGATTGTACCAAATAAGAAGAAAATTAATCCTTAATGTTCCACATTTAAGATTTCCTGAATTTACAGGTGAATGGAGAAGTATTTCTTTAAATAAGTTTGCACAAATAAACAATCATAGTACCAAACTAGAAGAATATTTTCACTACATTGATTTAGAGTCCGTAGAAAAAGGCGTTTTATTAAACCAAAAAACAATCAATAAAAACGAAGCCCCTAGCAGAGCTCAGCGCGTCTTAACTCGAGGAGACATACTATACCAAACAGTTAGGCCCTATCAATTCAATAATTTGTTTTTTGATATTTCAAGCGGCGAACAATACGTGGCTTCTACAGGTTACGCAGTATTAAGAACAAAAGAAAATCCAAGGTTTTTATATCATTTGATGAATACTCCGACTTTTAACAAGAAAGTAATGTTAAGATCAACAGGAACAAGCTATCCAGCAATAAATTCGACAGATTTGTCAACAATAAAAATCATGGTCCCTTCAATACCGGAACAAGATAAGATTTCAGAACTGCTCACATTAATAGATAAAAAGATTGAAGTACAAAGGAAACTCATTGATTTATACAAATCCTTAATTAAATCACTTAATGATGATTTATATTATGCTACATCAGAGGATATTTTCAAATTGAAAAATATTATATTACCATTACAGACAAAAGAAATTATAAATGATAATTATTTGGAAATTGGGGATATTAATATTTTAACTGGAACTTATAGAGTTGATCCCAATAAAAAATATGTTTTTGGGGCACAAAAGGGTTATTGTAACAATTTAATTATTTCCACTATTAGACCAAATAGAGGAGCAGTCACTATACTAAAAGAGGATATAATGATTAGTTCAGCACTGTTGCAATTAAATATTGTGAAAAACTACAGCCTGAAATTTATCAAGGAGTATCTAAGAATGCCAAAAGTGTTACATGATTTTTCAAACTTGAGTTTTGGTTCAGCATATCCAACTATATCTAAGAGTGACTTAATAAATTATAAAATACCCAGATTAGAATCTATAGAGTTTGAATTAAAATCTAGAATTGTTTCTAGAGTTTCAGATTCATTAGATTATTTACATGCTAATATTAAAAAACATATCTTATTAAAGGAATATATGTTAAAAAAACTTTTTATATGAATAACTTATCTAAAAGATATTTTTTTAATCGCAAAAAATCATTATATGCCTCAAATGAATTATTAATAAGTCTTATCATATGTTTAGTTAGAACAGATATTTTCTTTTGAATTTTAATACTAGGCACGGGAACTTCAATATTAAGTAGATCTTCAGGTGAAACAGCCATTCTTTCATATATTGAACCTTGTTGATACTTAAGTGATTTATTTATGAATTTTTTTGATGTCATGAGCATTTCGATGTAATTCGCATTATAGTCATCGTTTACCTTAAATGTCACATATATTGGAGAGAATATAGCATCTTTATAGTTGTTTCTAGTAATAACCCCAAATTTTAAGTTTGCAGGATTATACGCAATATCGTCATATCGACAAATTTTATATTTTTTTCCTTTTTCAAGAACTAAAAAATCACGATTATACTGTTCAGTTTTAGGAACAACGCCTTCTTTTGTTAGACTAACATGCTCATATTCTTTGCCTTTCTCTTCGTATTCTTTTCTTTCCGTAAGAATTTCACTTAACTTAGTATTTATACTAATAGTGGAGATAAGCGAAAATATTTTATTGCTAAGTGATTTAATTAAGGATTATTTTCCATAAATCCACTTAATTAAGGATTCATACTTATTAATGAGTTTCCTTTGTGAATCAATATTATTATCTATAAGTCTTAATAATTTTGCTATTTTACATTGTTCCCTCAATGTTGGAAGTGAAATATTTAATTGACTCAATGAGCCACCGCTCGTAAGGGCTCTGGTGGTGATTGAACTATGTTTTATTATTTCTTTCCTAACTGCACCAGATCTAAAGTAGTATCCACTAAATGAATTTTCAAAAATACCATCGATTGGTCTTCCTCTAAGGATAAAACCACTGAAAACTCCTTTTGGAACATCTTCCAACAAAGATGCTGATAAACCAATTTCATCTGAAGTTTCTGATGTTCTCGTAAAGAAAACGTCACCTTTCATGATTTGAAAATTTTTCATCTCGTTATCTGTAACTGTAACTACCCCTTTGATCATAGATGAAACAATATTTTCATTTTTATTTATGTCCATATAATTCACAATTGGAGTTCCGGCTCCAAAGAATTCTTTACCCTTATTTAAACCATTTTTAAAAGTCATTATATTTCCTAAGCGATATTTTACCCATTCATCTGTAAACTCAGAAAATCTCAAATGTGGAACATTAAGGATTTTTTTATCACTTTTATTCATTAATTCTTACCTCTCTTAAAATATTCATATCTTATTTACCGTTACTCTTCAATAAATCTAACACTTTTTTAAGTTCAGCATCCATCTCATCATTAGTTCCAGTTAGTTCTTTTAACATACTATAAAATTCCTTTGAACTTTCTTCCAGTTCTTTTTCCAACTTAAGAATTTCTCCTACTATTTCTGAAATGGGTTCCATTTCTTCTTCTTCAAAAGTATCAACATATCGTGGAATGTTTAGATTGTAATCATTTTTCTTTATTTCATCTAAAGAGGCAACATATGAGAATTTATCTTTATTAATTCGGTCGCTATAAGTATCAATAATTGATTTAATATGATCTGGACTCAATTTGCTTTGATTTTTTTCTTTATCAAATTCTTTTGATGCGTCAATAAATAAAATATCTGTCGTATTTCTAAGTTCTCTTCCTTTAAAAACTAATACACATGTTGGAATGCTAGTTCCATAGAATAAATTTGCTGGAAGTCCAATAACAGCATCTAATAAATTATTATCAATTATATTTTTTCTAATTTTACCTTCTGATGCTCCTCTAAATAAAACTCCATGAGGTAAAACAATAGCCATAGTTCCTTTGCTATCTAGATGGTATATTCCATGAAGAATAAATGCGTAGTCTGCTTTTGAGGCTGGTGCAACTCCATATTCTTTAAATCTTGGATCTTTTTCACGAGCTATTGTCTTAATTTCCCAGTTTTGAGAGTATGGGGGATTCGCTACTACTGCATCAAATTTAAGTGGTATTTCAATTCCATCTTTTTTATCAAATGGCCAGTCAGTTTGCAAAGTATCTGCACGTTTTAGATACATATTCCGATAATTAACTCCATGCATCATTAAGTTCATTCTTGCCAAGTTATAAGTAGTAGTATTTAATTCTTGCCCATAAAATTCAACGCTTCCTTTTTTGCTTCCAAATGATAATTCTTTTTGCACAGTTAATAGTAAAGATCCTGAACCCATTGTAGGGTCATATACTCTAAATTGACTCCCATCGTCTTTAGCGTTTAAAGTTACTATTTTAGCTAGTATTTGACTTACCTCATGCGGCGTATAAAACTCTCCACCTTTTTTTCCTGCGTTAGCAGCAAACTGACCAATCAAGTATTCATAAACATCACCTAAAATATCGCGCCCTGATTCATCCTTAAAATCAAATTCATTAATCATAATAACAATATCATTAAGAGCTTTAGCTCTTTCATTGGTACTTGATCCTAAACGGGTATCTCCTAAGTTAACATCAGAAAAAACATTTGCAAAATCTGCTTCTGCAATTTCATTTCTTTTAGCATTTTTATTGAAATCATCAAACATATCTTGGAAATCACTAGCTTTGATTTTGTGATTTTCAATTTTTGAAACTATACTTTTCCAAGTATATTTTGGATTAATTGCATAGCCTATGCCTCTACTAATTTCTTCTAAATAATCTTCTAGTTCACTATCATTTTTAACATTATAGAACTCTTCTAATCCATTACTAACTAAATAATCGTTTTGATTTTCTGATAAATATCTATAAAACATGAATGGTAAAATATAGTTTTTATACTCACTTGCATCCATTGTTCCTCTTAGTTTATTTGCCATTGCCCATAATTTGTTTTTTATTGAAGCTGCATTACTCATTTCTAGTTCCTCTACTTTCACCTTTTTTTGATATAGTTTTATTTAAATTACTCATTATTCTTAATTTCATCTGCAATTTTATAAAATTCTTTTCTAAGTTCAATTCTATACTTAACCCATGTTAATTTTGCAATATCTTTACTTGCAATGGAACTATAAGTATCTTTAGCACCATTCATAATAGCTGTAAACTCACCTTGTTTATCCAAGTCTTCTTGACCTATTTTATGCTTTTCCATTAATAAACTCAGATCCTTTGGTCCAATGCTATAATCAAGACCCCAGTCTCTAATAAATTGAGTTATTATGCTAATATTTTCATCTTTCTGCATTTTATTCATTGCTTCAGAAATAGCCTCAACATTAGCTTCTACAGGATAATTATCAAACTCAAACTCTTGAGAAAATATCTTAGATACAAATTTTCTAACTTTTCTTTTTTCACTTTCATTATTTGATTTAGCAACCTCAGAATCAATTTTTTCTTTAGTTATCTCTGCTTTATCCCATTCTGTCTTATAAACTTCATTAGCTAGTTGGGCAATAAGGTCTATTAAATAATCATAATCTATCCTTATTTCTCTTATATGTATCATTTCCAAATCTATTTCTGAGATATCTACATTTTCTTTTTTAGCTCTACTGCTTCTAAGTTCTGGTGCTAAAACAGTCGCAAGTATCAATTCTTTTTCTTCAGTCATACCGATTAAATTATAAAACTCTTCAGGATTATCATAAGCGGAAATTGGATTTTTATTATCATCTTCAGAATATTGTTTAAGCTTGCTTAATAAAATATTGTACTCTCTAATTTTACTAAAAAGTTCATTTTGTTCTCTCTCACTGGCTGGAACACGCTTAAAATCATTAGTCAAGTTTTTGAGTTCTTCAACTACTTCTTTTAATTCTTCTTTAGCATCACTAAAACTTTTTGAAATAATATTATCATTTTGATTACTGTTTCTATATTCATCTAATGTCAATTGTTTATTAGCAGAATCTTTATTAGAATATATTGCAAATGCTTTATTCATTTCTAACTCATTTTGATTAGGCCATCTATAATTAATAACATTTCCCCAAGGCTTATTTACTGCACTATGTATTCTATTTGTTCTAGAGTATGCTTGTATTAGGCTTGAGCCTTTTAATGTTCTATCAACATAAAGTGTGTTTAACTCTGGCGCATCAAAACCTGTTAATAGCTGATCTACAACTATAACTAAATCTAAATAGTTTCTGTCATCTATTGTCTTATTTAATCGACTGATCACATCATCTACATATGCCTTAACTGTACTCATATCAAAAACTGTTCCAAATATTTCATTATATGCACGGATAGCATAAAATAAATCATTATTGTTAGTAAGTTGATTATTTCCATTTGATGTATCTTGTGAGAAACTAATTGCAACTTTTATTTTATCTGCACCTGGTTTTTCTTTATTTCTCTTTTCAAATTCTCTAAAGTATTGCATAGCTCTAGGAATACTAGGTTTGTTTCCTCCAACATGTACTGTTAATAATGCATTATATTTCCTATCATTTGAACGTTTACGCCAATTGTTAAAAATATCCTCTACAACTAACTCTACATGCTCATCTTTTCTATCATATATGCTTTCCTTAATATTATCATCAATATCTTCATCAGAAGGATTTTCAGGCGCTTTAATAGTCTCTTTAAATTCAACATTGAAACCTAAGACATTCTTATCTGCAATAGCATCTTTAATTGTGTATGCATGTAATAGAGAACCAAAAACATCGCTAGTTTCAGGGAATTTAGGTGTTCCAGTATATCCTATCCATGCTGCAGTAGGATATTCACGTCTTATAGCCTCTAACATACCTTTGTTATCAGATCCATCACCTGTTGATCTATGAGCTTCATCAACTATAAATAAAATATTTTGTTTTCCTTTTTTCATGTCTTTTCTTAATGCATATCTAGACATTTTTTGAATGCTAGTAACAATTATATTTTTATCTGTTTTTCTATTTAGCTTATTATGTAAATCAGAAACATTAGCTGTATCACTAATTACACCACTTTTATCAGTCAATCCAGATATAGGGTCATAGGCTTTATAGGCATTAACTGTTTGATTAGTCAAAGCAATTCTATCAACCAAAAAAATAACCTTATCTACATTTGGTAGTTTACTAGTTAACCAAGCTGTTTTAAAACTTGTTATTGTTTTACCGCTTCCTGTTGTATGCCAAATATATCCTAGTTTTCCATCAGAAAAACTAAAATCGTGTTTTTTAACTAAATCTAATACTTTTTTAGTAGCATAAACTTGATACGGTCTCATAACTTTTATACACTCTTTATTTTTAGTACCATCTAAAATCATATATCTTGTCGCTAATTCATGAGCCATAGGTATTGACAATACTTTATCTGAAAATTCTTTCCAAGAACGAATTGGATTAGAGTCGTTTTCATTTTGCCAATTAAATGCAAATTCTTTATTAAACTGGTTTATTGTGGTATTTGCCATATACTTTATATCATATGGAGTCATTGCGATTAAAACTTGTAATGTTGAATATATTCCTTCATATTGTCTTTCCGAAATATACTGCTCCATTTGTGATAAAGAATCATTAGAATTATGTAATACTTTTTTTAACTCAATTTGTATAATAGGAAGTCCATTAATTAATAAGGTTACATCAAATCGTCTTTCTTGTCTTCCTGATATAACTGGTTTACTTACTATTTGATTTACAATTTGATAGACAGTCGATCCGCCACCTACTTGTGATTGATCAAAAACTGTTAAAAACACGTGTCTATCATCATCTAAACTTACCTCTATCTCTGATACTCCATTAACTCCATATAAGAATTGCCCAGCTTCATAAGGTGTCTTTATATTATTAATTACTTTTTTAACTTGATTAAATTCTTGTTTAGAAAGAGGTTTATTCAATCTTGCCTGGTTATTTTTCTCAAGTATATTTTTAAAGTTATCCCATAACTGATCAATATTATTTATTTCCTTTTTATACTCCCACTGCTTAACTCCACCTATATTAGTTAAGTAGTCTATAACTTCTTGTTCAAACTCTAACTCTGTTACACTTTTTATATTTTTTTGACTTATCATTTCCCTATTTACTCCTTCTTTTTATTTATTTCATCATTATCAAAAAATTTCTCTAGTAAATTATATGTTGTTTTTTCTATAAGTTCTGCATATTTATATGATTTTCTTTTTATATCTATCATTTTTAAATATAAATCAACTATTTTCTGTTGTGTTCCTATATCAGGAAGTGGCAATTCAATGTCATTTAGAATTGTAGCTGTAATTCTTTGAACCCCTGTCGTTTGTGCCAGTCGTTCCTTTTCTTTTTTGATAGTCTTATTCATATTAAACAAATAAATAAAATATCCTTTTAAAATCAAGCGCTCGTTACAATTCACTTTGATAAAGTTAATTGTTAAGATTTTATTTGCAGTATGTTCACTGACAACTGTAGCAAGTTGTGATGAGGTGCTAATAAGTACATCACCAGTCTGTGTGTACATCTTTCCTGATTTATTACCCTCGCTAGATAAAACATCTAAATTCCTCTCATTCAAATGCTCATAGTCATATTCAAATGTTGTTTTATCATAAAACTCATCTATATCATGATCTATTTCAATTCTTGCTTGGTTAGTTCCAAAAACTAATTCTACTAAATCCTTGACTTTAGCCATTCAACTCACTACCTTCTTATTTTTATTCACATCTTACTACTATAATAAACTAAATAGTATTATTTGTCAACGATTTTTTGAAATATGTTTATATTTCTTAAAATTAGATTTTTTATAAAAAAGAACCAATTATTACTAATCAGTTCTTTATCTATACAAAACGTAACTCTTTATCTCATAATCTTCAGATCTAACAAATCTTAAGTTATAGTAAAAAGCATTTGACACTTTATGAAGTTTATCAGTTTGTAGAAATATCCATCTAACTTGATATTTATTACTTTTTCAGTAGAGTGCCTTCAATTTCATTTATTTCTACTATGCTTAATACCAAAACACCTTGAATAAATAAAACAGTTTCTTTATTTATCCCTCTCTTAGCTATCTCTGCTGATTTCTCAACATGAAATACAGTTATTACAGCATTTAATTTTTTTTGCTTTTAGTAATTTATACTTACCATTATTATACAAAGACAAAACTGAATCCAAATATAATGCTTTACGCTGTTTTTCATTAATATTTTTTTTACAACTCTGCAAATAGCATTTAAAATTATAACTGATTTTTCAGTTTAAGTAGAAAACTTAATATTACTTATATTTTTTAGTATTAACTTTATCTTTGACAAGTGTTATTAAATAAATTTTATCAACAGATCAAAATTAAACTGCTTCCTATGTCCATTTTTTGACTCCCTTGTCTATTTTAATTATGCAACTTTCAAGTTATAATTGAACTATAAAACAAGCAAGGAGGTATATACATATGGGGATTGATAAAATTATATTTGAAAAGCGAAGAGAGCTGAGTCTCACTCAACAAGAATTGGCTCATAAATTAGGTGTTACTGATAAATCTGTATATAGATGGGAAAAAGGTATTTCTAGTCCCGATATTCATTCATTAAAAAGATTATCAGAAATCTTTGATATACCAATGGATACATTTTATAGTGAAATTAAAATAGAACCTATAAACGAAGAGCCACTAAATACTTCAATTATTAATAAGTTCATTACTTTATCAATCATTTCAATAGGTTTATTATTTATTAGTTGTGTATCATTATTGGTTGCATTCTTCATGCCATATAGAAGTAATATTTCTTTTATTTTTCAGTACATAGGCATTACATTAGCCATAATTTCAATAATTATTTTTATTATTACTTATTTAACTTTTACCTTAAGTTATAAAACAAAAAAACTTCAAAATAATTATAGAAGAATAAAGTTATGTTATCTAGTTATTTTTTGTATACTTTTTATAGTTATAGGTCTAATTATAGTTGTTTTATAAGATAGATTTTCAACTATTCAATATCAACTTGTAATCTAATTTCCATAAATTACTCTAACTTAATTGCCACGTACTGATCATACTTTTATTACATGCTTAAATTTAATTTAACCAATAAAAAAAACTTTTTAATCAAAAGAAGTTTTTATATGGATTCCGTAGACAGAATTTCATCTCTATTGAGAATTCTTCAATACCACATGTTAGGTCAAGTATTAAAGTTCTGCTTCTCGTGCACTTTCATGACGAGTCCCCTTTTTAGACATGTCAAGGTACGGGTTTTATAGCTTATAAATCCTAATTTAGTAACTGTGTTATACTTTAAGGGAAAACCTTATCTACAATAGATGTGTACTTTATTAAGATTCAAAGTACTAAACTACACTCACCTTTAATCATTATTTTACTAATGACGCCGAAACTCTAACTATTTCGACAGGTACTATATTAATGGCTTTATGCCTTTAATGTTAATTTCAATCGCTAGTTTAAAAACTAATTATCTAAATCTTTCATTAAATAATAAATGGAGGCCCCGAACGGATTTGAACCGATGATCAAGCTTTTGCAGAGCCATGCCTTACCACTTGGCTACGGGGCCATCTTAAACAGCCATTTTATTATATCGTTTTATCTTTATCTTGTCAATCCTATTTAAAAATATAAGCCAGTATTTAAACTGGCTTACACATTTATAATTTTATTTTTAAAGCTCTTGCCACATTAATTGATGTTCTAACTAAACTTTCTTCTGCTTTAGCTATAATATCTTCAAGCTGTGCAACCTCTTCTATTGTACCAAATATCGCATCAAAGCCCTTTTCATATAATGCTTCGATATCTTTACCTAAAGTACCTGCGATTGCTACTACAGGTAATTTAGGATTAGCTTTTTTAGCTGCTTGTGCAACTCCAAAGGGTGCTTTACCATATTGAGTTTGATAGTCTATTCCACCTTCACCTGTGATACATAAATCTGCATCTTTTAATTCATTTACTAATTTAACATAATCAACAACTATATCAATACCTTTTTGCATCTTGGAATTAGTGAATACTAATAGTCCTGCACCTAATCCACCTGCAGCACCTGTTCCAGGCACATCTGCAACATCTTTGCCTAATTGTTTTTTAATTAGATCTGCATAATGTCTTAAATTAGCATCTAGAGTTAAGATCATTTCTGGTGTTGCCCCTTTTTGTGGGCCAAAAACATATGAAGCGCCTGTTTTTCCACATAGTGGATTAGTAACATCTGATGCAATAATGATTTCTGTTTGATATACCTTAGGATCAACCCCTGAAATATCAATCTTAGCTAGTTGTGAAAGTCCTCCACCACCTCGTGGAATATCTTTACCTTTACTATCTAAGAATTTAACACCTAAGGCTTCTGCCATACCAGCACCACCATCATTTGTAGCACTACCACCAATACCTATAATAATCTTTTTAACGCCACTATCAATACATGCTTTAATTAATTCTCCAGTACCGTAGGTTGTAGTTATAAGAGGGTTTTTAGTATCTTTATTAACATATCCGATACCACTTGCCTCAGCCATTTCTATAACACCTGTAATACCATCACCTAAAATACCATATTTAGCTTTTACTTTATTTCCTAGTGGTCCTACAACTTCTAATTCTTTTAATTTACCATTAGTAGCATCTACTAATGATTGAACTGTTCCTTCACCACCATCTGCCATTGGTACTAATACATATTTAGCATCTGGAAAAACTTGTTTAAATCCTTTTTGTATAGATTGACTTACTTGTTTTGCTGTTAAGCTTCCTTTAAATGAATCTGGAGCGATAACTATTTTCATATTTTTAATTTCCTTTCTTAGAAGATAAAGTTAATAGCAACTGCAACAATAGTCATTGTTAGACCTACTAATGCTTCAAACCCTACCACTTTGAATCTTTCTTTAATACTCATATTCATACTACCGCCTGTAACGTGGAAGTAATTACCATGAGGTAGGTGGTCAATAACGGTTGCTCCTGTATGCATCATAACAGCTGCGTTAACTGGATTAGTTCCTACCCCTAAGATAGCATCTTTAAATCCTGTAATACCTACTGATACCCCTGCTGATGTTGAAGCTAATGCTCCACCCATTAAAATACCTGCAATCGGTGCTATAAAGTCTCCTGAGATACCTGATTGAGTAATAATATTTGTAATTTGTAGCCCTAAGTCTGATTTAGAAATAAGTCCACCTAAAGCACCCGCACCAATTAAGATCATTACAGTTCCTGTCATTCTATTTAATCCGTTTGTAGTATACTTAATTAAATTTTTTCTTTGTCCCATCACAAGAATTCCAATGATACCTGAAATAGGTAAGATGTACATTGCGTCTAATGAAATACTCTTAATAAAGTCATTATTAGCAATATCACCAATTGGTCCTAGCAATAATAGAACAATTGCGATAATTGGAGCTACTAATGATTTAGCAAGACTTGGTAATTCTTTATTATCTGCTTCAACTAAATCTGAATCTTTAACTTCCATATGTCCTTTTTTAGAAAGGAACATCGCAAGTATAATAGCTACTGCTAATCCAAATAAAGCTGGAATAAAGGCATTAACCATAGCTTGTCCTAAGGTAATATTAAATCCTTCTGCAGCAGCAATCGTATTAGGGTTAGGAGAAATAACATTTCCTGCCTTACCTCCACCAGATAATGCTACTAATAAAGCTAGTTTTGATATATTACTCTTTTTACCTACTGATAAAGCAATTGGGGCAACAATCAATACTGCTACTGGAATAAACACACCTACTGCAGTTAAAATCATGGTTGTTACTGCTAGAGCTGCTAGTGCCCATTTTTCGCCAAATCCTTTAACCATACTTCTTGCGATAGATTCAGCGGCACCTGTTTCCATCATCGCACCTGCTAAAACCCCTGCGGCAATAATTCTTACAACTGTCCCCATAACACTTTGAGTACCACCTGTAATAATTAATACTACTTCTTTAAAACTAAACGCTTTATAATCACCAATTAAGGCACCTATTATAATTCCTATTAAAGCACCTGAGAATAGTGAAAATACTGGATGCACTTTTTTTAAAATAAGAAAAATTGCAAGTGCTAATCCTAGGATTGCTCCTATCCAACTGATTGTCATTTTTAATTCCTCCTTGGCTTATTTTTTATACTTATATTATAGTCAATTGACTGATTGTAAATATATATTTCGTAAGACAAAAGAAAGCGGTTTATTTTGTTTAGTAAAACAAATTATTATAAAATTCTAATAAGATGACAAATACACTTGAATCTTTTAAACTTCTTGGATCATGTCCTGTTTTATCTTTAATATTTTTAAGTTGATACTGTAAGGTATTTGGATGAATATTTAAATACTCTGCTGTTTTCTTTAAGGAACCTTCATGTTGATAATATGCGTTTAAAAGATGAATAATTTCAGTTTTTTCTTTATCGTTGAAATTTTTCATCACTTTATTAATATATTGTTCCTGTTGGTAGGGAGAAATAATTGAGGTAAGTGTTTGTAAAGACAAATCACTATACATAATAATCATCTTATTAGGATGTCTTAAGGCTTGTTGTAAGGAAAGTTTAGCAGTCTTTTTTTGTTCTTTTGGTAATAAATTTAAATCTTTTGTGCCAATGCCAATAGAAAGAATCACATTATATTTTAGTTCTATTTCCTTTTTAAATGTTCTAGCAAATACTAAAGTAGCTTCATTTTCAGTATGAGTTGTTAAAATCGTGTAAGTAGGCTTATCGTTTAAAACTAATGCTTCTGCATCTAGTCCATAAATCTTTTTAAATAGTTCTTGCTCAATACTTTCTAAATACATCATTTCATCGTATGGGCTCAACTTTTCTTTTAATTCTAAAAAAAGCATTACAAATCTTCTTTTAATTTTTAAATTAATAGCTAATTCATTGCCTCTTTCACTTAATTCATTTGATGTTTTATCTGAGTTAATCCATTCATTTAAAAAATATTGTTTCATACTGCTAATAACTTGTTTCTGTTCTTTAAGAAAAGTTTCTAACATAAATATTTCTACCATTCGTTTAATTAATTTACCATATTTAGAAACTGCTTCATAGGGTCCTGTAATCCCTATAACCCCAATAATTTTATTATCTAGTATAATGGGGAAATTAATCCCTCTTTTTGTTCCTATATACTGATTATCATCTAATACAATAACTTCTTCTAGTTTCTCATCTATAATCTTTTTAGCAGCTTCATGAAATGTATTTACTCTTAAAGGATCACTACTTGCGATAATGATTGCTTCTTCATTCATAACATTAATTTTTTCATCTATAATCACATTTAATTCTTTAACGATTTGTCGTGCGGTCTGTTTCGACAATCTTTTCATATCTTTAGCACTTCCTTTTCTTTATTTTACCTTAAAAATTAAAAAAGTCACTCAATAGTGACTTTCATAAATTGTTTTTATTCTTCTAGATAATCATCTAAAAGTTCTTTTACATTATCAATGATATTAGTTAATTCATTAGAAATCTTTGTCTCTAAATCTAAGAAATTAAGGTCTTTTAATGGTTTTAAATATGTATATTTGAATAATTCATCCATTCTAGAAATAGAAACCATTACTTTATTTCTAGTAATTTTAATAGTTATTTTACTTTTTTCATTTCTTTTAATACTCTTGAAAAACTGATAAACTTGTAGGTCTGTTATGGTATCTTTTATTTCTCCATCTACATATTTAATAATCTTGTTTTTTTCTAATGGTAATTTAACCATCTTTTTTACTCGATTATATTTATTATCTGTAAATATTGTATGTAAGTGGCTATTCTTTAATCCTAGTTCATAAATACGTCCTGAAAAAACAACTGATGTACTATTACCACTTGTCACAGTAGCAAACGCATCATACATATCATATTCAACGTTTTCGTAAGTTCCACTAAGATTATTTTTAAGTTTAAGTCCTGTATAGTTTGGGATAATGCCTAGTTTTTTATATTCTTTTGTGTCTACTTCTTTAACACTTTCAAATTTTTCAATAAAGTCAGCATTACTTAATATTTTTCCAATATAGGCGATATAGGCTTTTTCTATTTTTTTATGTCTTTTACTTACTAATACCATTAAACAAATATAAGGGATATTAAAAATAATTAGAAAACTAATCCCTATAACATATATTTGGTTTACTAAAAGAAATATGCCAATACCGATAACTATGATTTCAAAAAGTATGGATATCCATAAAATAAGATTTACTTTAGATTTTTCTTCATTTAATTTTTTTATCATGATTTTTCCTCTCTAAAATAAAAAGGTAACTTTTTAGTTACCTCTATCATATCATAAACTCTTAGATTAAGCTTAATCTTTTTTCTACTTCTTCTTGGGATAAAACATTTTTAATTACGTATCTGTTTCTAGGGTGTCTTCTACATTCATCACAACAAGCCCCTAAATACTTAGCTTCGTTTTCTTCACTTGTAATAATTTGCTTATTACATTCTGGATTAGAACAGTTAATATATCTTTCACAAGGCGTACCATCAAAATAGTCTTTACCTACTATAACATGTTCTATTTTATTAATCGGCACAGATATTCTTTTATCAAATACGTACATTTGACCATCCCATAAAGCACCTTTTACTTTAGGATCTTTTCCATAAGTTGCAATCCCTCCATGAAGTTGATTCACATCTTCATGTCCTTCTTGTTTTAACCAACCAGAAAACTTTTCACAACGAACCCCACCTGTACAATAAGTTAAGATTTTTTTATCTTTTAGAATTTCTTCATTTTCTTTAATCCAATTTGGGAGTTCTCTGAAATTACTAATATCTGGTCTCACTGCGTTTCTAAAATGACCTAAATCATATTCATAGTCATTTCTAGCATCAATGACAACTGTATCTTCATCTTGCATATATTGATAGAATTCCTCTGGTGTTAAGTAATTACCTGTAAGTTCTAATGGATTTACATCATTTTCTAATTTTAGATTAACAAGTTCATCTTTTACTCTAACAAATATTTTATCAAATGCATGTCCATCTTCTTCATCGATTTTAAACATTGTATTTTTAAATCTTTCATCACTTCTTAAATGTTTGATATAAGCATCTGTTTGCTCAACTGTTCCAGATAAAGTACCATTAATACCTTCTTTTGAAACTAAGATTCTTCCTAAAACCCCTAATTCTTTACAAAATTTTAAGTGTTCTTCTTTAAAAGTTTCTGGATCTTCTATATGAACATATTGATAATATAACAATACGCGATAGTCTTTACTCATTTTAATCATCCTTCTTTTTATAAACTACTTACAATCTTAACTAAAATACACTTTTTTCTCAAATAGTTTGCTTAGGAAACTGTTGGTTGCTTGAAAGTATTTTATAAATACTTTATACTATTATTAAAGAAAAGCGAGGTGGCTTTTATGCCAAGAGCACAAAACAAAACTGATTTAGTTACTGATACAAAAAATAAATATGAAGAATTAATAACACTTATCAATCATATCTCTGAAACTGATAGGAATGCTTTATTCTTATTTAGTGATAGAGATAAAAACATTAGAGATGTCATTATGCATTTATATTATTGGCATGAGATGTTTTTTGCTTGGTATAATAGAGGCTTAGATCAAGCTACTTTTAAAACTCCTTCTGAAAAGTACTCATGGAAAGAAACAAAACTGCTTAACCAAGATTTATGGCAAGAAGCTCAAAAATATAGTTTAGACGAAGCTTTAACCCTCTTAGATAAAGCTTACCAAGAAAATCTAAACCTACTTATATCCATTCCTGAATCTATCTTATTTACTAGAGGTTATTATAAATGGACTAAAACATCTCATTTAGCCCTCTATTTTATCAGTAATGGTCCTAGTCACTATGAGTGGGCCATAAAAAAAATTAAGAAACATCTAAGGGAATTAAAAAATGGAAATAAGTGAGCGTCTTAAGCATCTAAGAGAAAATCTTAATTTAACTCAAAACCAATTTGCCGAGAAACTTTTTATCACCCGCCAAGCAGTTAGTAAGTGGGAATTAGGGAAGTCAACACCTGACTTAAATACCTTAAAACTGATTTCTTCTACTTTTAATGTTTCTATAGAATCCTTATTAGGCATCAAGAATAATCTTTACTGCGAATGTTGTGGTATGCCCTTAGATAAAACTTCTATTAACTTAGAAAACAGCGATTATTGTAAGTGGTGCTTTACTGATAGTAAAGTTATCTACACTGATATCAATTCATTAGTTGATGCCTGCTTACCTTACTTTTTGGAAAGTAATGATAAAATTAATGAACTAGAAGCTAAAATAACTTTAAAAAATATATTAGAAAAATTACCTTACTGGAAAAATAGATCTTAACTAGATTTATTTTTTTATTACTTTTTTAGCACTCTTTAGTTGACAGTGCCAAATAAAAATTATATAATATATCCGTAATAACAAAGGAGGTCATATTATGAATTTTACACAAATGGATGATTATAACAATGATCCAAAAATATTAGAAAAATTCGGCCGAAACATCGTAGATGCTGTTAAAGAAGGTAAGATTGATCCTGTTATTGGTCGAGATGATGAAATCAGACGTATTATAAAAATTCTTTCAAGAAAAACTAAAAATAACCCCGTTTTAATTGGTGAACCAGGTGTTGGTAAAACAGCGGTTGTTGAAGGGTTAGCTCGCCGTATCGTTGATAAAGATGTTCCTATCACTTTACAAAACAAAATGATTTATGAACTAGACTTAGCTGCCTTAATCGCTGGTGCTAAATTTAGAGGTGAATTTGAAGAAAGATTAAAAGCTGTTTTAAATAAAGTTAAAGAATCTAATGGAGATATTATTCTTTTCATAGATGAAATTCATACGATTGTTGGTGCAGGTCGTGCAGATGGAGCGATGGATGCGGCTAATATGCTAAAACCAATGCTAGCACGTGGAGAATTGCATTGTATAGGGGCTACTACCTTAAATGAGTATCGTAAGTATATAGAAAAAGATACTGCCTTAGAAAGAAGATTTCAAAAGGTTTACATTGATGAACCAACTGTTGAAGATACAATCAGTATCTTACGTGGGTTAAAAGACCGTTTTGAGGCACATCATGGGGTTCATATTAGTGATGCCGCAATTATTAGCGCTGCTACTTTATCTAATAGATATATTACAGATAGATTCTTGCCAGATAAAGCGATTGACTTAATTGATGAAGCTTGTGCTTCTATTCGTATGGAAATAGATTCAATGCCAGTGGAATTAGATGATGTTTTAAGAAAGATTATGCAGCTAGAAATTGAAAAAAGTGCCCTATCTAAAGAATCTGATCAATTATCAAAAGAAAGATTAGAAAAAATTAAAACTGAAATATCAGAACTCAAAACAAAAGAAAAAGACTTACGTAACAAATGGAATCAAGAAAAAGAACAATTAGATTTAGTAAAAACTAAAAAAGAAACCTTGGAACATTTAAAAAATGATTTACAAACTGCATTTAATGCTGGTGATTTTTCAAAAGCCGCTGAATTACAATATAGTAAGATACCTGCTTTAGAAAATGACATTAAGGCTTTAAGTGAAAATAATAGTAAAGAAGATAAACTTTTATCTGAAGTTGTCACTGATGAAAATATCGCAGAAATTGTCTCTAAATGGACAATGATTCCAGTAAGCAAATTACTTTCTGGAGATAAAGAAAAGTTATTAGGTTTAGCTGATTCTTTAAAACAAAGAGTTATTAGTCAAGATCATGCTATAGACTTAATCAGTGATGCGATTATTAGACAACGTGCAGGCATTAAAGATGAAAATAGACCTATTGGTTCATTTATGTTTTTAGGGCCTACAGGTGTTGGTAAAACTGAAGTCGCAAAAAGTTTAGCTGAAAACTTATTTGATAGTGAATCTCAAATTGTAAGAATTGATATGAGTGAGTATATGGAAGCTCATAGTGTCTCAAGACTTATAGGGGCTCCTCCAGGATATGTAGGTTATGATGAAGGTGGACAATTAACTGAGGCTGTTAGAAGAAAACCTTATTCTATTGTTTTATTTGATGAAATAGAAAAGGCTAATCCTGAAATATTTAATGTGCTTCTTCAAATATTAGATGATGGTAGAATCACAGATGGTCAAGGTAGAACTGTTGACTTTAAAAATACGATTATTATCATGACATCTAATTTAGGTAGTCAATACTTACTAGATTCAGATCCAAACTCTGAAAAGCTAGTTTTAGATACTGTAAAATCTCATTTCAAACCTGAATTTTTAAATAGAATTGATGAAATTATTATCTTTAATTCTCTTGGATATAAAGCACAAGTTGAAATTGCTCGAAAAATGTTAAATGATCTTAGTCATCGTTTATTAAATCGTGACTTAAAAATATCATTTAGTGATGAAGTCAATAAATGGATTCTAAAAAATGGTTTTGATGAAGCTTATGGCGCAAGACCACTCAAAAGATTTATCCAAAGAACTGTTGAGACATTTATCGCAAATGAAATCATTAAAGATCATCTAGAAACAAATAAAAAGTATTTGCTTGATGTAGAAAATGATCAATTAATATTAAAAGAAGTCTAATTAATAAAAGGGGACTGTAAAGAAATGAAGTAATTCACTACTTCAGAACTTAACAGTTCTTTTTTTCTTATATCTACCGTGAACTATGTGGATAAAATCAAAAAACATCTATTTTTAAGCATGATAAAAGAAGATTCTATTAAAATCTTAAGTTTATTGTGGATATCTATTCTGTTATTCTATACTTTTTATTATGATATTTTCTTAAATTATATCCAATAGCTGTTAAATAAAACTCCATTTTAACATTATGAGTTAATCTTCGTCTAAATCTTCTTACTTTAAATGCTTCTTTAATCACTCCAAAGGCACCCTCAACTTGAATTGACCTTTGAACTCTTAATTCAATTCCTAATGGTGATGTAAGATTTTTAATAACCTCTTTTTGGTATGTAAGATTTTCATCATTAATCTCTTTACGCTTACCATTTGGTAATTCATATACATCATTACCTCGATTATTTCTATACAGATACTTTAAAGTATCTCCATTAGGTGTTAAATAATCATTACCTGATTTAGTAAGGTTAAATGGAAAATATGGATCTTTCATTCTTTTTTTGTCATGCGTATCTTTAGCATACATTGCATATTTTTGATAAAGCTCCATATCGTTTAGTTTTAAATAACGATAATTCGTTAATCCACCATATCCAGCATCCGCTACTGGATATTTTGGATAGAAGTCATAACTTTTCTTAAATCCTTCTAAAAAAGGAATCAAAGTTTTATAATCACTACGTTCTTTATAGATATCTAGATGTAGGATATATTCATTTGATACACCAATTTGTATATTATACCCTGGTTTTAATTGACTATTACGCATATGATCTTCTTTCATATGCATAAAAGTCGCGTCTATATCTGTTTTAGCATATGAGTTTCTATCATTACCCATAATCTTTAAATGTCTTTCATACTCTACAAGTTTAGCTAAATATTCTAAGATATGTTCATAATCTCTTTGTAAAGTAGTTTTTCTTTGACCTTTACCATATTTAAACTCTATTAATTCCCTATCTATCTCATTAAGTAGAAAGTCTTTGATGCTATTTAAATTATCAGTGTTATATGTTTCATGTATTGGAAAGAAGATATCTGAGTCTTCATATCTTTTATTTAAGGATTCTATCTGTTTGGTTATTTTTTTATATAACTTATCTCTAAACTTTTCAATAGAACCACGCCATGTAAAACTATATTTATTAGCCACCGATTCTATTTTAGTACCATCTATATATAATTTATCTGTATCAATAGATTCTTTTTTTATTAAGTACTTACTTAGTTCATAAAAGATTTCATCTATTCCTTTAACTAAGTATTTATCCATAAAGGTTTTTATTGTTTGATGACTTGGCATTAATTCATCTGTAAGCCACATGATTCTAATATCATTTCTAGCAGCTTTTGCCATATCTCTTAAAGATTGAATCTTTTCCATTTGACAAAACATGATCAGTTTTAACATTTGAACCGGATTATAACCCATACGACCTCTTGGGTCTTTTGAGCTATTTAAGTATTTTTTTATCTCCAATTTTCTAAATACTTCATCAAATGTACGAACTTCACTATCAAAAGGAATTTTTATGTCTAATTGTAGTGGTAATTTTAACTGTTTTGGGTTAAAATTATGTTGTATATTTTGTTGTGTTTGCATACTATAATTATACCAAAAAACCGCCCTAGGATTCTAGAGCGGCTTTTTTGTTTTATAGACTGTTACTTTTATTTCGTTACAGTCCCTTTTTTTATGCTAAAATATATATACTATTATATTAAAGGGAAGGTGATTTTATGCAACAAAATAAATATAAATTAAGTTTATTAATACCTAGTATCTTATTACTCATTATTGGAATTGTTTATTTCGCTCTATCAGACGTTTATAAAACAACTGCAATAGGTTTAGATGGTTGGTTTGTCCTAGTATTTATTATCTTGATTTCTCTAGGATTAATTATTCAATTTAAAAGCTATAAAATATACACTTTAAGTATCATGTTGGGATTTGCAATCTTTAACTTAATGTTTACATCAGAGATTATTAAGCGTTTTTCTGATTCTTTAAGTAGTACTGCCAATATTTTCGTTTTAATGTTTATATTATTATCCTATACAAGTTTCATTATAGCTTTATGCTTTATTTGGATGAATGAAACTAAACCAAAATTTGAAACACACTATACTAGAATTATTTGTCTTATCACATTAGCACTCAGTGCAATAATGATGATTGGTACTGCTATCATTGTTCTATCATTAATTAGAACAGAAGCATTTGTGACTGTTTTAGTGATATATCTTATGATTTTCATAGTTACTTTAGTAGCTTCTTACTTACTCATTGATACAAAAAAATTAGAAGCTTAAGCTTCTATTATTAGATTCAGAATATTATCTAAATATAAACTTCTATTTGTTTCATTTTAAATTGAGACTTATAGAAGTTTTTTTATATTTATAAAAGAAAAAAGAAATCTAAATATTGGCTATAAAGATTTCTTTTGTTTCTTTATTTTTTAGTATAATCTTGTTTACGAATACTTCCATCTACCTTATGGATAATAACTGATCCATCATTACTTTCTGCTAAACCTTCTGCAAATTTAATTGCTTCTGCTTGTGTATCAAAGAATTTGATAGTCTTATCAGACCCAGCTTTTCTAACACGCCATTTCTTAAAATTAGCACTCTTGTCGTCTTTGTTTTGTGAAACATGGTATTTATTAGATGGCTGTTTCTTAGTTTTTTCTTCATCAGCTTCTTGTTTTGATTCTTCTTGTGTTAATTCTTTAACTACTGGTTGTTTTTTCTCTACAGGTTTATTAACAACTTTTTCTTCTTTCACTTCTTGTTTTGTTTCTTCCACTTCCACCTTTTTTACTTCAGGTGTTTCTACCTTTTTCTTCTTTTTACCAAAAATCCAGAATCCCATTTGTATATCCTCCACATTCATATTATATTTTTATTATATATGCTTTGACCTTTTTAATCAAGTTAGATAGATTGCATAAAAAAAGATCCCTTATCAAAAGGATCTTAATTAACTGTTATAAAGTTGAGATTAATTCTTTTAGATCACTTTGATGTGCTAAGTTATTTTCAAGTAATTCAACTAATTCATTTAGCTTATTTAGAGCCGCTGAGTTACTTTCTGTAGTTAAAACAATATTTTTAACACTGTTATAAGAGTCTAAATCAATTGTGTTTGAAGTAACTAACTTATTCCATCTTTTAAGGATTGAAACTTTGTTATTTTTGTTTAATGAGAAACCATCTTTTTGATATCCAAAATACTCTAATACTGCCTTAATAAAGAATGATAATGAACTGATAGTAAACGCAATAATTACTAGTAAATCAATTACATTTGAAAATTTTGATAATGATAAACCTGATCCCACTAATGTTGAAATACCTGTAGTAGCAACTACTGCTAAAATACCATACCCTACTTTTACAACTACGTGGTTTGTCGCAAATATAAACGCAACCGCCATGACTAATATGATACTTCCAGATGCCATAAGTCCATTAATGGTTGCTACTTCAGCTGCACTTCCTTTAGTTGTTGAAACGATAATCCCTAATAATGATAATACAAATCCTACTACTGCTGCTGTTTGTGATAATTGTCTAACTTTTTTCATTTTAACTCTCCCTTTTTAGTTTCTATTATAACCCATATTTTATATTTAGCAAGTCTTTATATAAGAAAAATAAAGCGCTTTCTTAAATTTTTGTTTTTTATAATTGTCCTTTCTGCTTACAATAAAACATAACATGAAATATGAAAAACTAAACTACTAATAATAGTTTAAAAGTTTATTGATTAAAGTCTGAATATAAAGAAAAAAGAAATCTATGACAAGTAATTAAACAAGTTTTTTTATAGACTTCTTCTTTTATTTTAATATATAGTATTATATTAAAAGTTGCAGAACCCACCATAAATAATACTTTTGGAGTAAGTTATGTTCTTTTGCAACCAAAGCAATTGTATCATTTTATTAGATAAAAAGAAATATATATTTTGATATCATTAAATTCTTTTATTCATTAGGAGGGTAACACAACTCAATTTAAAACAACTTGATTTAATTTTAAGTTGTTAGATAGCAAAAATTACGAGGGTAACACAACAAGCATTGACTTACATATCTAAATATAGAGTTGTTAGATAGCAAAAATTACGAGGGTAACACAACTAAGTCCATCTGGTAAGTTCATGAGTTCTGGTTGTTAGATAGCAAAAATTACAAGGGTAACACAACAATGCTTTAACTTTTGATAACATTTTGTTTGTTGTTAGATAGCAAAAATTACGAGGGTAACACAACGAATTGAGATAGAAACGGAGTAAGACATGGGTTGTTAGATAGCAAAAATTACGAGGGTAACACAACTAGAATAGTGCAACGCTTTTTGATGAGAAGTTGTTAGATAGCAAAAATTACGAGGGTAACACAACTTAGGAGTGGTTATTCATCTGCCACTTCTTGTTGTTAGATAGCAAAAATTACGAGGGTAACACAACGATATGGTTGAACCAAACACATATTATTCAGTTGTTAGATAGCAAAAATTACGAGGGTAACACAACTTAGGAGTGGTTATTCATCTGCCACTTCTTGTTGTTAGATAGCAAAAATTACGAGGGTAACACAACGATATGGTTGAACCAAACACATATTATTCAGTTGTTAGATAGCAAAAATTACGAGGGTAACACAACTAAATATGGTTACATCGTTTGCTTTCATGTGTTGTTAGATAGCAAAAATTACGAGGGTAACACAACTATCATATTCATCACCTTGCCAAATGATTGGTTGTTAGATAGCAAAAATTACGAGGGTAACACAACTTAGGAGTGGTTATTCATCTGCCACTTCTTGTTGTTAGATAGCAAAAATTACGAGGGTAACACAACGATATGGTTGAACCAAACACATATTATTCAGTTGTTAGATAGCAAAAATTACGAGGGTAACACAACTAAATATGGTTACATCGTTTGCTTTCATGTGTTGTTAGATAGCAAAAATTACGAGGGTAACACAACTATCATATTCATCACCTTGCCAAATGATTGGTTGTTAGATAGCAAAAATTACGAGGGTAACACAACCATCAGTCAGAAAGTTGCCATTGTTGATTGGTTGTTAGATAGCAAAAATTACGAGGGTAACACAACTGTACGCATCAAACGGATTGTCATATGTACGTTGTTAGATAGCAAAAATTACGAGGGTAACACAACACAATAAAAGCGCGTTATCTAAGATTTGGTGTTGTTAGATAGCAAAAATTACGAGGGTAACACAACTGTACCCATCAAACGGATTGTCATATGTACGTTGTTAGATAGCAAAAATTACGAGGGTAACACAACAACTCTTTGGGTTATGTTGGTAATGCTAAAGTTGTTAGATAGCAAAAATTACGAGGGTAACACAACCAATATATACATCAGCATATACTTTTCTAGGTTGTTAGATAGCAAAAATTACGAGGGTAACACAACAAATCTCAAATCATACTCATTGCAAAAGTCGTTGTTAGATAGCAAAAATTACGAGGGTAACACAACCATCTTTCCATGCTCCTAATGCGGTATCATGTTGTTAGATAGCAAAAATTACGAGGGTAACACAACCTAACTCTAAAGCCTCAATCGCTCTTTGCAGTTGTTAGATAGCAAAAATTACGAGGGTAACACAACTATCATATTCATCACCTTGCCAAATGATTGGTTGTTAGATAGCAAAAATTACGAGGGTAACACAACCATCAGTCAGAAAGTTGCCATTGTTGATTGGTTGTTAGATAGCAAAAATTACGAGGGTAACACAACTGTACGCATCAAACGGATTGTCATATGTACGTTGTTAGATAGCAAAAATTACGAGGGTAACACAACACAATAAAAGCGCGTTATCTAAGATTTGGTGTTGTTAGATAGCAAAAATTACGAGGGTAACACAACTGTACCCATCAAACGGATTGTCATATGTACGTTGTTAGATAGCAAAAATTACGAGGGTAACACAACAACTCTTTGGGTTATGTTGGTAATGCTAAAGTTGTTAGATAGCAAAAATTACGAGGGTAACACAACATTAAATTATGGAATCTATTCACGTTATGGGTTGTTAGATAGCAAAAATTACGAGGGTAACACAACACATAAACACTAAAGCATCTGCAGAAAAACGTTGTTAGATAGCAAAAATTACGAGGGTAACACAACTTGGCTTGTTGTATACTTCAAGACCACTGAGTTGTTAGATAGCAAAAATTACGAGGGTAACACAACGTACCTAAGGTTACAATGTTTGATTTATCCGTTGTTAGATAGCAAAAATTACGAGGGTAACACAACGGAATTAATCCAATATACTCAAATACACCAGTTGTTAGATAGCAAAAATTACGAGGGTAACACAACTGGCATTTGCGAGTGCTGTAAGCTCTGCATGTTGTTAGATAGCAAAAATTACGAGGGTAACACAACTGTAAATATTGTTAGCGTTTCAAACTTCTAGTTGTTAGATAGCAAAAATTACGAGGGTAACACAACAATAAAGTAGTATTAGCAGTCATTGCTGATGTTGTTAGATAGCAAAAATTACGAGGGTAACACAACGAGTTGTTAGGTTAGATAGTGGGGAACTGTGTTGTTAGATAGCAAAAATTACGAGGGTAACACAACATAGAGCATTATATCACCACCTTTCTTATGGTTGTTAGATAGCAAAAATTACGAGGGTAACACAACTAGACCCATCATCTTTATGCCATCCTAAAGGTTGTTAGATAGCAAAAATTACGAGGGTAACACAACACAATACTTTAGTGTTAAACTCTTTAGGTTGTTGTTAGATAGCAAAAATTACGAGGGTAACACAACTTATTTCGTTATACTTCTTTATTGCTTCATGTTGTTAGATAGCAAAAATTACGAGGGTAACACAACATATCCACGCTACAGAAGTACTAGCAACACGTTGTTAGATAGCAAAAATTACGAGGGTAACACAACTAATGATTAAAGTTGTGCCTACGATATTAGGTTGTTAGATAGCAAAAATTACGAGGGTAACACAACTTGATTTTACAACCATAGAACGCCTATTAGTTGTTAGATAGCAAAAATTACGAGGGTAACACAACTAAGATACGAGTGGGCTATGATGATAGATGGTTGTTAGATAGCAAAAATTACGAGGGTAACACAACCTCAAAATAAATTATAACATTTATTTTGTTTTTTCTCTATGATTAGAGAATTTTACTTAAATTTAAATCATCTTGTCTGCCTTCACTGTTAAAATACAGTGACACATGTTCTCTTATATCTTGAATTGTACTATTTCTTTCAAGATTTAGAATAATATCATTATAAATGCTTACCTCATCAGAAAAATCAATAATTTGTTTGTTTAAAGATAAAAAATTATTTATGTCCACATTTTTTATATAACTATCATTAGACACTATTAAGATCATAAGATTTTTTTGCTTAACTTTTTCTATCGCTTCTTTTATTATTTGGGTTACTACAGGTATTTCGATGATACATATATATTCAAAATCTCGTATATTTTCAGTTATTTTAGTAATTAAATCAATCTGGAATAAAACTAAATCCTCATAACTTAAATCATATTCATTTGATATTAATTGGTCCTTATATAGACTTACTTCAACTTGTTTTAGAAGGCCTTTTAATGTTATTTCTTCAAATTTTAAATTCAGTTTATAGTGATTATTTTGTTCAATTCTATCACTCATACTTACACCTAGGTCATCTTTTATGATTCTTAATGTATTAACTAAATCATCATATTCAATATCTTTAAATATTGCCTCTAGATAATTTAGGATAATTGACTTAGCTCCGAGCTTGATTTCTGTCTTATAATCAAATATTGATGTTATATTAAATAGTTTATACTTTCTGATATCAACATCTTTATCATTAATCTTAAACCATAACTCTGAATTATTATCTATGGCAAACTCACTATTATTGCCTCTTTCAAAACACTTTTTAATACTTTGAACAATTTGATGTTTATCACTATAATTTGATCCTATTAAATACTTATATTGATTAATACCAAATTCAATTCGTTCTTTTCTTAGTTTTACTGTTATCTTATTCAACTTTTTCCTCCTATAATTTTAAAAATGGATCGACGGTAATCAGTTGTTCAGTCCTACTTTTACCGCCTATGACAATCTCCATTCTTGAATATTGTTTCTCTGTTAATAACATCATTCTTATATGTCCTTCATTAGGTACATTTTTCTTTATATAATCCATATGCTGAACTGCTGAATCTCTATTATTTAAGATCTTAGAATATACCGAATACTGCAACATCAAATATCCTTTACTAATTAATAACTTTCTAAACCTAGTATAAATTCTTACTTGATCATTTGTTTGAATTGGAAGATCAAAAAACAAAATTAATCTCATAAATTCATAACCCATAATAATTAATACTTACTTTCTTTATTTCTTTTCTATCTTCACAGTAATTTAATATACTTTCAACATATATTTGAATGGTATTAAAAATAGTTTGACTTTTGCCATCAATTACGGCATTACTTGTTGTATGTTTAATAATATTTAATCTATGTTCTCTTAAAAACAGTTTTTCTTCTAGTAAATTTTTATAAATGAAATAATCTATAATTGGTCTAAAAGGTTCTATAATATCATCACTTAAATTAAATTCATTTTCCCTTCCAATATGAAAAAAGCCTATAGAAGTATTAAGTCCTTTTGCTACTAGTACTTTTGATATTTGAGATCTTAGAATTGAATATCCATAATTAAGTCCTGCATTTATAACATCATTTGAAAACCTTTTAAATTCTTTACCAAATAAGGCTTTAAAGTAAAGTTTAGCAGCTAGTCCTTCCCGATTTGTCCTATCGGCTAGCTCTACTTGTGTTTCATATTCTTTGATTTTTTCAATAATTGCTTCATCCTTTTCTAAAAACTCAAGTAACTCATATTGATTTTTAATCTTATTTTTAACAATTTTTTGTTGTATCTCGCCTTTTAATAAATCATCCCATGATAGTTGTTTATTAAGCATTTGAAATCCTAGTTTGTTTCCTAAATGTGGTAGCACAATTGTTTGAGGTAAATGATCAACATCGCACAATATAAAATTAATATTTGCTTTTGTTAATGCATTTATTAAGTGTACAGACAAGTTTATTTTATAATTATCTAAAATCAAAGTATGTATATCTGATATTGGAATCAGTAGTTCTTCTCCGTTTTTTAAAACTTTAATATTGTCTAAGTAAAGGCTTAGATATTCTGATTCCTCAATATACACTACACGCCAGCTCATAAAAATAAAAAAAGAACCCGTATATAATACGGATTCGAACTCGGGAAAAATTCCCTTGTTGTGCTAGGTCCTCGTAACCTTTGCTATCTAAGTACCTTAAGGTACAAAGATATTCTATCATACTAAAAAACTAATTTCAACTCTTCCTTTTCTACTTTCGCTATTTTCCCCGTATTTGATACATTATATTTAGTTATGTTCTTGATTTTTTTATTAATCACTCTTCTAATTCTATCAAGTTCTTCTTTATTATTTTTATTTTGTTTAACTGGTCGATAATTTGCAGTTGTAACTTCAAATTTATTTTCAAGATCTACAATTCCTTTAAATCTATAAAATTCACTATTATCAATTGTTATTATAGAATTATTAAATAAACTAAATCTAAATATATATTTTTTATCTATTTCTTTCTTTTTTATTTTTTCTGTATAATTTATAATTCTATATTTTCCATCTTTTTTTACTACATCTTTATATGTCACAGTAACAACTTTATATTGAATTCCATTGTAATAAACATCCACTCGAAATGGCTTTATTGAAGATTGAAATACCATCTTTTTTGTGACGTCCACATTATATCTATCAGATAAGTCTTTTACTTCACTTTTTATAGCATCTCCTAAGTATTTCATATTTATCACAGGAGCACCATTGTTATTTTTTGAGTATTTTCTAATATAACCATAATTCTCTTTGTATACTTTAAATGGATATTCTTCATGTTTATACTGCTCAAAAGCCTTTATTACAATTTCAAAAGTCGTAGGATCATTTTGATACATTAAGACATTTTCTTTATTATTAATAATTTTTTTTTATAAAATCTTCTTTCTTTGAATTATATATATCTATTTTACTTAATAAAAGCGATTCTCCACCTAAAATTCTTGAGCTATATATTGTTTGGTTCATCATGCTTCTGTTTGGTTTACTATCTATTTTCCACGAGAATTTAACGTCTTCTTCCTGAACTTCACCGACTTTTAATAAATATTGAATTAATTTACTGTCTTCTGATGCATCTATATATTCTATTAATTCTCCTGTTTCAATATCTATTTCTTGGCTTAAGTTATAAAGTTTAGTAATATATTTTCTATTTGATAAACCTGCAATAATTAAAGCATCAATGGCATGATGGATATATTTGTTTCTATCTTTTCTAAAAGGATTTTCTCTTTTAGGATGCTTTCTTGACCATGCAATCATTCCGGTTTTTCTAAAATAGTTTGTTTGTTTCCCTTTTATAGTCATAATAGTTGTATCTACATGATTTGATTTAAAATAGTTTTTTAACGTTGTCATTAAACTTCTTATTGCATAACTTGTGTCTACTAAATTTCTATTAATAAAATCACTTACAACACTATGTTTTGTGATATCTTCTTCAAATAGGAGATTTTGTTTTTTTCTGATACTATAATTTTTGTTTAAAAGAACTATTTCTTTAAACATATTCCAACTATTTATTTTTGAATTAGCTACTAAATCAGCTTTAGAGAAGTATCCAAAAGGTGTTTTATTACCTTTCTTCTGGTTAGCTGAACGCGTAACAAGCACTTTATTCGCGTATGAATCATCAAATGAAATGGAGATTGGTATGATATGATCTATTTCGTATATGTTTGGATCATTTAACAGTGCATCAATGCTAAGTGCTTCACCTGTGTAAGCACACTTACCATTTTGTTCATTGTAAAGTCTTAGTTTTAAAATGTTAGAACTGTTAACTAACTCCTTAGCTCTATCTCCAATAATTTCTTCTGCTTGTCTTCTATTATTTTCATTATTTTTTTGAAGTTCTTTAATTTCCTTAATCTCATCTAAACTATTCTTTGATCTTGTAGTTTCAATAACTATTTTAGAAAAATTACCTTCTTCTTTTATCAATTGATTAACAAGTTTCAAGGCTTCTCTATGCGCTCTTTTAGCAACTGGGCTTAATATAAGTGACTCATCTAAGACCAATTCTTTAATAGTATCATCATTTTTAATCCCCCAGTTAGTAATTATTTCTTGTTGATTCAGTGATTCTTCTAACATTTCTTTATTTAACTGGTAAATAGCTTTTAAAGATAGGCTGTGATATTCTTTAATACCGGTTAATAAGCTTAAAGGTTCAATCAATCTTTCATTTATTTTTTCTTTTTTTAAACTTAAGATACGTTCTTCTTCAACAAGTGTCTGTGTTAATATCTCGATAATACGGTCAAGTATTTCATCACTATCTATTGTGATATCTAATTCTTTATAAACTTTTAGTATTTTTTTATATCCCTTAAATTCAGTAATGATTGGTTTTTCATTTTTGTCTATTCTAAAACCTTTAATCTCTTCTTGTTGAGCATTTAAAATTTTTAATAGCTGTTGAACTGTGATACTTCCTTTTTCTCTAACATGATTTATAATTGTTATTTTTTCTTCTTTAGTTATTTTATTATTTTCTCTATTTAATATTTTAAGGTTGTTCAAATCATTTAATAAGTTAAATATTTCAGCTGAAAAAGCCATTTTAGGACTTCTTGGTTGGTCTGGGTATAGACTACACTTTCCTCTCATTAAATCTATCAAATCGTATTTTTCCTTATTTACGATCCTTCCATTTTTAAATACTTGATATTCGATATCATCAAATACTATGGAAAAATTAGAATTAAGATACTGCTTTCTATAATTAGCATGAATATCCTTAATTATTTTTTCTTTTAAAGTTCCTGTAACCTCTCTATATCTACCATATGGAGTTGGAGAGTTAAAGTTTCCTGGCCCTTCAGAAAAGTGTCTTCTTCTTTGAATGATTTCAATAATTTCTTTCTTCAACTCGCTATCCAGATTTTGATTATCTAGTAATGTTATAATTTCTTTTGCATAATCCTTAGTTTTAAAATTATTAATATTACCTCTAAGTTTGCCCTCTTTTTTTAGTCTATTTAGCTGCACATTAACAACATACTGTTTTTCTTTTAATTCTTTTGCGTTTTCGTTTAATATGGATTTGGTGCTTGTTTCCTTTTTAATGCCTTCCTCTTCAACTACTTCTAAACTACTTCCTCTTCTTTTAGCATAGTGTAGGAGAACTGTAGCCAACTCTTCATGATTTAATTTTTCTTTAAGTCCTTTTTCTCTTAATTGATATGGATTATCTAAAACCTTAAATTGATTATCAATTAAAAGATTCTTGATAAGCAATGAACGCATATCATCAATTCTCTGATTACGTCTTCTTATTAGTCGACGTTGTCCTCTAAATGTTCTTCTATCTAAGTTATTCTTAGCTGAGGCTTCTTCAAATAAGCGAACACCTGTTTTAACAATATTTCCTTCTTCATCTATGATTGCCCACCCAACAGATGTAACCCCTACATCTAGACCTAATATTTTTTTCATATATCCTCCCGTTATTAATAATAGAACTTTACACCATTGTAGCATAAACATCTAATACTATAAAGTATGTATCATCATACTGAGCATATAAATTAAAAAAACTCACGATTTATAATCATGAGTGTTAGTTTTAAAATTGGAGCGGGTGATGGGAATCGAACCCACGTCTTTAGCTTGGAAGGCTAAGGTAATAGCCATTATACGACACCCGCAATTTTATTAAGATGGTCGGGAAGACAGGATTTGAACCTGCGACCTCCTGGTCCCAAACCAGGCGCTCTACCAAGCTAAGCTACTTCCCGATGACTTGCTTAATTATTGTATCAAACATTTAATTTTAAGTCAACAACTTTTTACGTTTTTTCAAATTAAATGGTGCACCCAAGAGGATTTGAACCCCTAGCCTCCTGATCCGTAGTCAGACGCTCTATCCAATTGAGCTATGGGTGCTAATATTAATGGTGACCCGTACGGGATTCGAACCCGTGAATGCATGCGTGAAAGGCATGTGAGTTAACCGTTTCTCCAACGGGCCATCAATCAAACGCACGTATAATTATAATGATTTTTATGCGTTTGTCAATACTTTTTTTAAATCTTTTTTATTATTTTTTTCTTTTTAATACTTTTATAAATTTTTCAACTAATTCTGGATCAAATTGTGTTCCTTTATTTCTTTCAAGCTCATTAATAGCTTCATTTTCGCTCATAGAAGCCTTATAAACTCTACCTCTTGTCATTACTTCAAAAGAATCTAAAATGGCTATAATGCGCGATAGATAAGGAATCTTGTTGCCTTTTAATTTTGCTGGGTAACCCATACCATCAAATCTTTCATGATGGTGAAGGATTGCTTTTGCGATTACAACCGGAAATCCTTCAAATAAAACAATGTGATATCCATATTCGGGATGTTTTTTTATTTCATTATATTCTTCTTCTGTTAGTTTGCTAGGTTTTTCAAGGATACTTTTTGCTATTCCTAATTTACCAATATCGTGTAATCTTACCGCGTCCGTTAAATTTTTCTTTTCTACTTCACTTAGATTCAATTCTTTCATAAATTCTATTGTTAGTTTTTCCAAATTATTAATATGATCTTTACTTTCATAATTGGATGATTCAAGTGTTTCTTGAAGTTGACTTAAGTATCTTGTTTTATCATTAAGAACATGGTTTCTTCTAGTTTCAATTGACTCTTTTCTAAGTGTTTTTATAATTTCTTCCGGGTTATCTATACCAGGTTTATAGTATTGATATCTAATAATGATTTCTATTGGTAATGGGATACCCTCTAGTTCAATCATCTTTTGAGAAAGTATAGATAATAGTGGTTCTGCTTCTTTATAATCTTCTTCAATGATTGTGCCTACTAGTTCAAAGGCGTGATATCTAGATAAAAGTAATTTTGGAAAAACATTCTTAATTTGTTTAACAATATTAGAAAGTGCTTTAAACGTTGTTTGTCTACCATAAATTTTATGAAGTAAAGGGACTGCCTCTAAGTTAAAATAAACTAAGATAGCTCTATTTTCTAGTTTATTAGTGCTCTTTAAATAGTTTTCAATAAACTTTTTAGTATATAAACCTAATTCATCAGTTGTTTTAGAGACCTTTTTAGGTTCATATAATAACCTCATTTTTTGATACTCTAAATGGTAAGATGCTTTTTCTATTTTTTCAATAACATCTTCTTTATCAACCGGTATCTTTATAACATCAAAAAAATCATTCTTTTCCTTATTTTCATTACCTACACAAAGAAATAAAGTGTTTTCTTCAAATATTGATTCAACTTCTTTTTTACCTTCAGTAGTGGTTACTACTATATAGTGTCCATTAGTATGGGTACTATTTTCTATTTCTTCAGAATTTTGAAATGATAAAACTTTATATTGTTCTGAAATTATTTGTTGTAATGTTTCTTTATGTTCTTCTAAGTTGTATAAAATAATTGTCATATAGTCCCCTCTTAATAAACAATTTCTTTTAGCACCTTTGATGCTTTTTCTTGACCTTCTAATTTTTTTATTATTTCATATGCAAAATCTATCACTACACCTGCTGATCTAGCAGTAATGATGTTACTATCTATGACTACTTTTTGATCTTTATGATAAGTTCCTTGATTAATCTTTAGTTCACAACCAGGATAGCATGTGTAGTTTTTATTTTCTAATAAATTAAGTTTTCCTAGAAATCTAGGTCCTGCACATATAGCTGCTATTAACTTTTCTTTTTGATTAAACTCTATCATTAATTTTAACAAGTCTTTTTCACTTTCAATAATCTGTTCAACATATTTTCCACCTGGAATCAGTAAAAAATCATAGTCTAAGGGATTAATCTCATCTAATAAATATTCTACATTAACACTAAGTCCATAAGCTGTTCTTATTTGTTTATTTTTATTTTTAGTAGCTGTATCAACTTGGATTTCTCCTCGGACTAGTAATGCTCTAGTTGCTAGTGCTTCTGAGTCTTCCACATTATCAAATAATACTATTAGTCCTTTTTTCATCGTTATACTTCCTTTAAAATAGTTTTTAAAACATCATCTATATAATCTTGTTTAGTTGATTCAAATGCCTTGTAATCGTCTAATTGATTGTTTTTACCAATAACATCAGAAATGACTTTAATCGCTAAAATTGGCGTATTAAATAAGTGTGCTACATGATAGTAGGCTGTTCCTTCCATATCTGCTATGATAACATCTTCTGTGATAAGTTTTTCTGTCATAAAAGTATCACCAGTATAGAGTGAAACCTTTTTATAGTTTTTAAATTTATCTAAGAATTTAGTATCTGTTTCAAATAACTCTGGCATCTTTGGCACTTGTCCTTTTTTATATCCAAAGAAAGATAAATCAAAATCATGATAGGTTGAATTTTTTACTATAACAATGTCCTTTTGTTCAAGAGGTTCATATCCCCCTACAAAGCCTATGTTAATAATCAAGTCTATATTTTTATATTTAGTAAGAGCATATGTTAAAGAAGCTGCCGCATTAACTTTACCTATGCCTGAGATAATGGCAATTGTATCTTTTTTCTCATAAACTAAAAATGGCTTTTCTGAAACCAGTTTAGCACCGTTAATGTATCCTTTAATTTCTTCTTGCATTGCTGCTATAATTAATTTCATTTCTTTTCCCCACTAATTTGTTTAATTTTACCAGTAATAACATCAACTGCAACATCGTGTGTTTGGTCATTAGGAATAATGATATCTGCATATCTTTTTGTTGGTTTAACAAACTCATAATGCATCGGTTTAACTGTTTCTAAATATTGTGAAACAATACTTTCCAAACTTCTTCCTCTTTCGACTAAATCTCTTTTAAGTCTTCTAATAAATCTAACATCATCATCTGACTCAACAAATAATTTAATATCTGCTAAATCTCTTATTTTTTTGTTAGTTAAGATAAGTATGCCTTCAACTATAATAACTGGCTTAGGTTTAACTATTTCAGTTTCTTTGCTTCTTGTATAATTAACAAAATCATATGTTGGTTTTGATATTTCATTTCCTTTTAATAGTTCAATAAGATCTTTATATAAAAGTTTATCATCAAGAGAATTTGGATGATCATAATTAACTTTTAATCTTTCATCCATTGTCATATCATCCTGATTATTATAATAATCATCATGCTTAATAATTAAAACATCATCAAGTCCAGCTTTTTCTAATATTTTACTTACTACTGTACTTTTTCCAGACGCAGATCCTCCAGCTACTAAAATCAAAAATGGTTTTAAAGGTTGCATACAACAGGATCGTCACTTTCTATTAATATATCGTTTTTTTCTGGGTTTTTTTCAAACCATGATACAGCATAAGGGCAGGTTGCTATCACCTTATAATTATGCTCTTTCATATAATTATATAAAGCTTCCATAATTTTAGAAGCCATTCCTTGTCCGCGTAAGCTAGGGTCTACAAATACATGATTTATATTGTAAACATCTTTAGTTTTAATAGGAAAAGTAATTAACGCTAATTTCTTTTCATTTTCTAATAAAAATATTTCTTCATTTTTAATGATAAAGTTCATTCTAACAACCTCTCTTTTCATGTATTGTGTATTTCATTTATCTATTAAACATTATACTATATAATTATAAAAATAACTTAAAAAGGTCTTTAAAAATAAAAAAAGAATCCTAACAGATTCTACCTCTTGATAAAAAAAATGGCGCCCACACTAGGACTCGAACCTAGGACCCCCTGATTAACAGTCAGGTGCTCTAACCAACTGAGCTATGTAGGCGAATATGTGTGGTTTTCCACAAGTTTGCTATAAAAATAAAAATTAAGATTTGCCTGGCAACGTCCTATCTTCGCACACTGTACTATTTTCGGCGCTGAAGTGCTTAACTGCTGTGTTCGGTATGGGAACAGGTGTTTCCACTTCGCCATCGTCACCAGACATCTCTCAAAACTAGATAAATTCTATTAAAAGTATAGGTTAAGTCCTCGATCTATTAGTACTGGTCAGCTAAATACCTCACGGCACTTACACACCCAGCCTATCAACCTCATCGTCTATAAGGGATCTTACTAATTGGGAAATCTCATCTTAAGGTAGGCTTCACGCTTAGATGCTTTCAGCGTTTATCCTTTCCATACATAGCTACCCAGCTATGGCCCTGGCAGGCCAACTGGTACACCAGCGGTATGTCCATCCCGGTCTTCTCATACTAGGGACAGCTCCCTTCAAATTTCCAACGCCCACGACGGATAGAGACCGAACTGTCTCACGACGTTCTGAACCCAGCTCGCGTGCCGCTTTAATGGGCGAACAGCCCAACCCTTGGAACCTTCTCCAGCTCCAGGATGCGACGAGCCGACATCGAGGTGCCAAACCGCTTCGTCGCTGTGAACGCTTGGAAGCGATAAGCCTGTTATCCCCAGGGTAGCTTTTATCCGTTGAGTCACGGCCCTTCCATTCGGTACCGTAAGATCACTAAGTCCGACTTTCGTCCCTGATCGACTTGTAGGTCTCTCAGTCAAGCTCACTTCTGCCTTTACGCTCTACGAATGATTTCCGACCATTCTGAGTGAACCTTCGAGCGCCTCCGTTACTCTTTAGGAGGCGACCGCCCCAGTCAAACTGCCCACCAGACACTGTCCCCCGCAATCCACTTGCGCGGGTTAGACACTAGATGCACGAAGGGTGGTATCCCAACGGTGACTCCATCGAAACTAGCGTTCCAATTTCTCAGTCTCCCACCTATCCTGTACATCTTACACCCAATGTCAATATCAAGTTACAGTAAAGCTCCATGGGGTCTTTTCGTCCTGTCGCGGGTAGCCGGCGTTTTCACCGGCAGCTTGATTTCACCGAGTCTCTTGTTGAGACAGTGCCCAAATCGTTACGCCTTTCGTGCGGGTCGGAACTTACCCGACAAGGAATTTCGCTACCTTAGGACCGTTATAGTTACGGCCGCCGTTTACTGGGACTTCAATTCAATGCTTCACTTGCGTTGACATCTCCTCTTAATCTTCCAGCACCGGGCAGGCGTCAGCCCCTATACTTCACCTTACGGTTTTGCAGAGACCTGTGTTTTTGATAAACAGTCGCTTGGGCCTATTCTCTGCGACTTTTCTTTTTCATTAAAAGTCCTCCTTATCCCGAAGTTACGGAGTCATTTTGCCGAGTTCCTTAACAAGAGTTTTCTCGCGCGTCTTAGTATACTCTACCCACCCACCTGTGTCGGTTTACGGTACGGGTAGTTTACAAATTAGCCATAGAAGCTTTTCTCGAGAGTTTGATATCGTCATCATTACTTTCTTACCTTGCCCTTAGAGTATGCGGATTTGCCTACATACAAGACTCAGTCTTTCTACCCCAATCCATTAAGGGGCGATGCTAACCTCCTCTGTCACTCCATCAGTTTGTAAACTAGTGCAGGAATCTCTACCTGCTGTCCATCGGCTACGCTCTTCAGCCTCACCTTAGGACCCGACTAACCCAGGGCGGACGAACCTTCCCCTGGAAACCTTGGGTTTTCGACGGATAGGATTCTCACCTATCTTTTCGTTACTTACACCGGCATTCTCACTTCTAACCGCTCCACCACTCCTCACGATATGGCTTCTTCGCTGTTAGAACGCTCCCCTACCACTTAAAATTTCTTTTAAATCCGCAGCTTCGGTATGATGCTTAGCCCCGGTACATTTTCGGCGCAGAGTCATTCGACTAGTGAGCTATTACGCACTCTTTAAAGGATGGCTGCTTCTAAGCCAACCTCCTAGTTGTTTGGACATCTCCACTTCCTTTTCCACTTAGCATCAATTTTGGGACCTTATCTGGCGGTCTGGGCTCTTTCCCTTTTGACCACGGACCTTATCACCCGTAGTCTGACTGCTGAACATGTTTTATAACATTCGGAGTTTGATTGAGTTCAGTACCCCGAGGTGGGGCCATCACACATTCAGTGCTCTACCTTCATAAAACTTACATTTCAACGCTAGCCCTAAAGCTATTTCGAGGAGAACCAGCTATCTCTGAGTTCGATTGGAATTTCACCCCTAGCCACAAGTCATCCAAACACTTTTTAACGTGTCCTGGTTCGGTCCTCCATTTAGTCTTACCTAAACTTCAACCTGCTCATGGCTAGCTCACCCAGTTTCGGGTCTACAACATTCAACTTAACGCCCTATTCAGACTCGCTTTCGCTTCGGCTCCACTCCTTCAAGCTTAACCTTGCTAAATATCGTAACTCGCCGGTTCATTCTACAAAAGGCATGCCATCACCCATTAACGGGCTCTGACTAATTGTAAGCACACAGTTTCAGGATCTATTTCACTCCCCTCCCGGGGTTCTTTTCACCTTTCCCTCACGGTACTGGTTCACTATCGGTCACTAAGTAGTATTTAGCCTTACGAGATGGTCCTCGCATCTTCCGACAAGATTTCTCGTGTCTCGCCGTACTTTCTGATACTCTAGTCTTTACGCTTCGATTACAGGACTTTCACCTTCTTTGGTTAACCTTCCCAAGTTATTCTTCTCACATAAAGTTTTGTAACTATTATAGTATCTGGCTCCTCCGCGTTCGCTCGTCGCTACTAGCAGAATCGTTTTTACTTTCTTTTCCTGCAGCTAATTAGATATTTCAGTTCACTGCGTTTCCCTTCCATTGCTGGATACCATGTCTTCCACATGGTGGGTTCCCCCATTCGGACACCCATGGATCATCGCGTACTTACCGCTTCCCATGGAATTTCGCTGTTAGTTGCGTCCTTCATCGGCTCTTAGTGCCAAGGCATTCACTGTGCGCCCTTTGTTCCTTAACCTATATTTCTTTTCTTTTAACAGAATTTTATCTACTTTTCAAAGATCTAATCTTAATTGCTGAAAAACTTATTAGGTCTTTCAAAACTGAATATGATGAGTAATTTGGTTGTTGCATTTTTAATGCCTTTCTCCTTAGAAAGGAGGTGATCCATCCCCACCTTCCGGTAGGGATACCTTGTTACGACTTAACCCCAATCATCAACCCTACCTTAAACGGCTCCCTCCTTACGGTTAGGCCACCGGCTTTGGGTATTGCTGACTTTCGTGGTTTGACGGGCGGTGTGTACAAACCCCGAGAACGTATTCACCGCGACTTGCTGATTCGCGATTACTAGCGATTCCAACTTCATGAAGTCGAGTTGCAGACTTCAATCCGAACTGAGACTGCTTTTATGGGTTTCGCTCCAGATCACTCTTTCGCTTCCCTTTGTTTCAGCCATTGTATCACGTTTGTAGCCCAGGTCATAAGGGGCATGATGATTTGACGTCATCCCCACCTTCCTCCAGTTTATCACTGGCAGTCTCGCTAGAGTCCCCAACTTAATGATGGTAACTAGCAATAAGGGTTGCGCTCGTTGCGGGACTTAACCCAACATCTCACGACACGAGCTGACGACAACCATGCACCACCTGTACATCTGTTAGCCTCCTCTATATCTCTATAGACTTGCAGAGTATGTCAAGACCTGGTAAGGTTTTTCGTGTATCCTCGAATTAAACAACATGATCCACCGCTTGTGCGGGGTCCCGTCAATTCCTTTAAGTTTCATACTTGCGTACGTACTACTCAGGCGGAGTACTTATTGCGTTAACTACAGCACTGAATTTCTCCAACACTTAGTACTCATCGTTTACGGCGTGGACTACCAGGGTATCTAATCCTGTTTGCTCCCCACGCTTTCGTGCATCAGCGTCAGTATAGACCCAGCAAGCCGCCTTCGCCACTGGTGTTCCTCCATATATTTACGCATTTTACCGCTACACATGGAATTCCACTTGCCTCTATCTCACTCTAGCCTATCAGTTTCTAAAGCATCACAGCGTTGAGCACTGCACTTATACCTCAGACTTAATAGACCGCCTACGCACCCTTTACGCCCAATAATTCCGGATAACGCTTGCCCCCTATGTATTACCGCGGCTGCTGGCACATAGTTAGCCGGGGCTTATTCATTAGGTACCGTCATTCTGGTTTTTCCACCAGCCATTCTTCCCTAATAAAAGAACTTTACGTACCGAAGTACTTCTTCGTTCACGCGGCGTTGCTCGTTCAGGGTTTCCCCCATTGACGAAAATTCCCTACTGCTGCCTCCCGTAGGAGTTTGGGCCGTGTCTCAGTCCCAATGTGGCCGTTCAACCTCTCAGTCCGGCTACGCATCATCGTCTTGGTAAGCCTTTACCTCACCAACTAACTAATGCGCCGCAGGCCCCTCCCTAAGCATACCCAAAGGTCTTTTAAAGTATTCAAGATGCCTCAAATACTCCTATCCAGTCTTAGCAGTCGTTTCCAACTGTTATCCTCGTCTTAGGGGCAGGTTACCTACGTGTTACTCACCCGTTCGCCACTAGAGTACAAGTACTCTCGTTCGACTTGCATGTATTAGGCACGCCGCCAGCGTTCATCCTGAGCCAGGATCAAACTCTCCAAAAATTTATTTTTGTAATTGTTTTTCTTAACTCATTTTGTTTTGCGTTATCTTTATAACGCGTTATCCTTACTCATCATCATTCAGTTTTCAAAGACTTAATTGCTTGCTCGCTATTTCTAACGCGCTTTATTATTCTAACACTTTATCTTTTTATTGTCAACAACTTTTTACTTCTTTTTTTCTTTTCTTTGTTATTGTTTTTATTGATTTTGTGTCTTTCTTTTTAGTCCTTTGTTAGCAACCTTGTATATTGTATCTTATGTCTTTATGATTGTCAACATCTTTTTGCTTTTATTTATCTTTTTATAAATAAAACCCTTGGATTTTTCTTTCAAGGGCTTTATTAGGCTTATATTAGTCTTAAAATATCATTAAATGTAACAAATACAAATAATATTAACAGTAAAACGAAAACAACATTAATAATTGTGTACTCAACTTTTCTGTTCATTTTTTTTCTAGTTACTGCTTCAATTCCTAAAAATACTAGTCTACCTCCATCTAGTGCAGGTATTGGTAATAAATTAATAAGTCCAATATTAATACTTAAGAATGCTGTGAATGATATTAAAGCTAAAATTCCTTGGCTTGTAATATTGCTCACTAAATTAAAAATACCTAATGGTCCAGATAAATCACTTACCTTTACACTTGATTGAGGTGTAAATAATAATCCAATTGTAGAAAACATTTCTCCTACATCAGAACCGATATTTTTAAAAGGTTTAATTAATGAATATCCTAAATCAAATTTATATTCAGGATTAATATTTAAACTTGTTGCTACTGGCAATTCTCCTAATTTTTTAATATCATCTGCATTAAGTGCTTTATACTCATTTGAAACTATTTCCTCATTGCCCCTTAATACTGTCAATTGAATTGTTTTTGATCCAGACGATGTGTTTGCTAATTCAATCAGTTTTTCAACTGTAATTTCAGTAAATATTTCATCTCCGAGTTTAACCTTAGTTAAAATATCGTTTTCTGAGATTTTAGATTTTCCAGCACGTCCAAAGGTTTGTGTAATAAACACTAGACCTTCATCATTTGTGTTAACCACTATTCCGAATGTTTGTAAAGCAACTTTCAGTTTTTGTGTAACGACAATTTCTTTTTCTTCTCTTAAGATTGTATATGTTACTTCATTTGTAGTAATAGTCCCTAAAACATTAGAAATATCTGTCCAGTTACTAATCGTCTTTTCATTTATTTGTATAATTTGATCACTTTTTCTAATTTCATTGTTATTAGTTTTACCTATAACATTTGTATTTTGAGGTTTTCCAGAAATAAGTGCCACTAACAAATACAAAATAAAGGCTAAAACAAAGTTCATTGCTGGCCCTGCAAAAATCGTTAAAAATCTTTGCCATAATGTTTTAGTCTCAAAACTACTTTCAGCTGGGGTTATTTGTAATTCTTTGTCTTTCTTAAAATAGTACTTTGCATTTCTTTTAACCGAATATTTTATTCCATTATCTAATTCAATAAAAAGTGGAGCCATTTCTTTTCCGTATAAATCCAGAGATTTTACTTCTCCAAAAACTTGAGTTTCTCTCGAAAGATCTAAAACAATTTCTGTTACTTCGTTTCTATCATCTAGAATAAGCCCTACTTGCATGCCTTCTTTAATCAAGGAATCTTCTGTACTTTCTCCTGCCATACTTACATAACCACCAATTGGAATAGCTCTTATGGCATAAATTGTTTCACCTTTTTTCTTTTTATAAAGTGCTGGTCCCATACCAATGGAAAACTCATGACATAAAATTCCTGCTCTTTTAGCGAAGATAAAATGACCCATTTCATGAATCAGTACAATAATTCCTAAAACAAAAATAAATGCAATAATATTTACTATAATCATCTTTCTACCACCTTTTGTAATTAATTTTTAGACTGGGAAAATTGTTTGAATCCCTAAAATGATTCCAACAAATAATAAAGATATAAATAAGATTGAGTCGAATCTGTCCATTACTCCACCATGTCCAGGAAAGATAGTTCCAAAATCTTTTATTTCATAAGTACGTTTGAATTTAGAGGCTACTAAATCACCAATTTGTGCCCCAATAGATCCAAGTAACGTTATTGGGACAACAACTAAAAATTGTAGCCATAATGGCTTTTGTCCTAAACTAGAAAAACCATCAAAAATCGTTTTCCAACCTTCTTTATTTAGCCACTCTCCTAAAAAGATATCTGAAGGAAATAACTTACCATAAAAGATTGCAAAAGATGAGGCAACCACTGTAGCTATGATTGTTCCTCCAATTGCACCCTCCCAAGTTTTTTTAGGGCTAATATGGGGAATCATTTTATGTTTTCCAAACTTAATTCCAATAAAATAAGCAAAAACATCTGTAAATGTACTGATCAACACAACATAAACTATCACTCTAACTCCTAAAAAGCGTAATGCAGAAATTGCTGCTGAACCCATACCAATATAGGTAATAATAGTTAATGATTTTCCTACATCTTTAGGTGTAAATTCTTTTACAAAAACTAGAAGTGATAAAAGAGAAATAATCGTTAACATTAAGATTGCCATATGATTAATTTTCCACGATGCTAAAGGAAGATTAGAAAAGGCAGACCATTCTGTTCCTAAACTTAGAAAAGTGTTAATAAAGGTAAGTACTGTTAAAGCAATTATAACTACTTTTGTTGCGGTACTTATCTTTTTTTCTTTTTCATACATATTAATAAACTCTAATGATGCCCCAAAAACAAAAAGCCCCATCATAATTTGGAAGATAATAAAAACAGACGGTGAGTTAATTGCTACAATTGGTGTTAAGACTAGTAGCATTATTAACCCTGTGATAATTCTTTTTTTCATTTATTTAATCCTCCAAATCTTCTATTTCGTTTACTATATGTTTTTAAAGCTTTATTCAATTCTCTTTTATTGAAAGAAGGCCAATGTTTTTTAGTGAAATAAAATTCAGCATAAGCATTTTGCCATAATAAAAAATTAGAAAGTCTTTGTTCTCCACTCGTTCTAATAAGTAGATCAACAGGTTCTTTTATCATTAGATTTTTTTCTAATTCTTCTTGTGTAATTTCTTTCATCTTAGAAATAGCCGTTAGTAATTCATCATAAGCTCCATAATCTAATGCAACAATCAATTTAAGCCCAGTGTTTTTAGATGTTTTTATCTCAAGTTCTTCTATAGTCTTAAAAAGTTCTGTTGGAATTCTATCTTTTCTTCCTGCAAAACTGATTTTGATATTTGAATGGATGATTTTATCTTTATTTTTATGAATCATCTCTATTGGTTTAGACATTAAATAATCTACTTCTTCTTTAGGTCTATTCCAGTTTTCAGTGCTAAACGCATATACTGTTAATTGTTCTAAGTTTAAATCATTCGCATATGTTGCTATTTTAGCTAAATTAAGCCCACCATTATAGTGTCCCAATGTTCTTGGTAAACCTCTTCTTTTAGCCCATCTACCATTACCATCTAGGATAATCGCAACATGTTTTGGCATGTTCTTTATTTTTAGCATGCTTATTATTCCTCTTTTATATCTATCTACTTTTATAATGTCTTACATATTATAACATTTTTTGTTAGTTTTCATATATGGTTTATCTATTTAGATAAGTGTTTTTTATATTTTTAAGTTTAATTAAAGAAAAAAACCAGTAAATACTGGTTTCTATTTAATGTTATATTTTTAATAGTTCGTCTGACTTTTCTTTTGCAAGTTCATCAATACGTTTAACGTATTTATCAGTTAATTTTTGAACATCTTCTAAATATCCTTTTTCATCATCAACTGTAAGTTCTAATTTTTTAATTTGATCATTACCATCTCTACGAACATTTCTAATCGCTACCTTAGCATTCTCAGCTAATTTATCAACATCTTTAATTAAAGCTCTTCTTCTTTCTTCTGTTGGTTGTGGGAATGTTAATCTAATCCCAGCACCATCATTTTGAGGAGTTACTCCTAATTGAGATGCTAATATTGCTTGTTCAATGCTTGATAATAAAGAACTATCAAATGGTTTGATATAGAGTTGATTTGAATCTGAAAGGCTTACTGAAGACACTTGTCTTAATGGTGTATCTGTTCCATAGTAATTAACAAATATTCTATCTAAAACAGCAGGATTTGCTCTACCAGTTCTAATATTTGCGAATTCATGAATAGCAGATTCTTCACTTTTAGTCATTTTTTCTTCTATTTCTATTAATAGTAAATCAGCTTGTTCAGTCATGCTTATACCTCCGTTGTTACTACAGTTCCAATTTTTTCTTTTAAAACAGCTTTTTTCATGTTACCAGGTTTATTCATATTAAAAACGAGTATATCAATGTTATTTTCACGGCATAATGAAGCAGCTGTTGAGTCCATAACTTCTAGTCTTTCTTCAAGTATACGTGTATGGCTTAATCTTTCTAATAATAGGGCATCTGAAAATTTACGTGGGTCTTTATCATAGACACCTTCTACTCCATTTTTAGCCATTAGTATTGCGTTAACATCTAATTCAGCACCTCTTAGTGCTGCCGCTGTATCTGTAGAGAAATATGGTGAACCTGTTCCTCCAGCTAATATGATAACACGTCCTTTTGAAAGGTGTCGTAATGCTCTTCTTCTAATGTAAGGTTCTGCAACAGCAGCAATCGGTAATGCTGTCATAACTCTTGTTGCTGTTCCAGCAGCTTCTAAGGCATCTTGTAATGCGAGTGCATTCATAATGGTTCCTAGCATACCCATATAATCAGCTTGGGCACGGTCCATTCCTAGTTCTTCTCCGGTTTTTCCCCTCCAAAGATTTCCTGCTCCAACTACGATTGCTATTTCAACACCTAAATCTTTGATTTCTGTGATTTCTTTTGCAATTTCATTTACAGTCTTTGGATCTATTCCATAAGCGTTAGCACCTTTTAATGCTTCGCCACTTAATTTTAAAAGCACTCTGTTATACATTTTCAAAATACCTCCGTTAAAATTATTTTTTAAGTTGTGCTGCTACTTCATCTGCAAAGTTTTCTGATCTCTTTTCGATTCCTTCGCCAACTTCTAAACGTACATATGATACAATAGCAGTTTTGCTATCTTTTAAGTATTGACTTACTTTAATATCTGGATTTTTAACGAATGGTTGATCTAGTAAACAAATGTCTTGTAAGAATTTGTTTAAACGACCTTGAATCATTTTTTCAACGATGTTAGCAGGTTTTCCTTCTGCTAATGCTTGTTCTGTTAAGATATGTTTTTCATGTTCTAAAGTTGCTGCATCTACTTGTGATTGATCTAAGAATCTTGGGTTGTTTGCTGCAACATGCATTGCTATATCTTTTGCTGCTTCTTCATTTTCTGGATCTAATAATGTTAACACTGAGATTCTTCCACCCATATGTTTGTATGAACCGAATCCTTGTGCATCTGTTTTAACTATTCTTTGAACTCTTCTTAAAGTAATTTTTTCTCCAATAGTTGCTGTTGCGTCAGCTAATAATGTTTCAACATTTTTCCCATCAACTACGATAGCTAATGCTTCTTCAGTATTTGTTGCTTTTGATGAAAGTATAATATTTCCAACATTATCTAATAATTGTAAGAATTGTGCATTCTTTGATACGAAATCTGTTTCAGAGTTTAATTCATAAATTACTGCTTCGTTATTTGAAATAACTACGTTTGTTAATCCTTCCGCAGCTATTCTATCTGCTTTTTTAGCAGTTTTAGCAATACCTTTTTCTCTTAAGTATTCGATTGCTAAAGTGATATCTCCGTTTGTTTCTTCTAAAGCTTTTTTACAATCTAACATTCCAGCTCCAGTTTTTTCTCTTAATTCTTTAACCATTTGTGCAGTTACTGCCATTTTAGTTTCCTCCTTATTTTGTGTGATTCCTATAGTTATGTTTTTTTGTAAATAAAAGGGATGAATGCATCCCTTTTAGATTATTTTTGTGAAGTTAATAATTCAATAAGTTCTGCTTTTTTAAGTGTTGAATATCCTGATATTCCACGTTCTTTAGCAAGTGCCTTTAATGCAGTTACAGTTAACGCTTCAAAATCAGTTGTTGCTTCTTTTTTCACTTCTTTAGCTGGTTTTACTTCTTCTTTTTTAGGTTCATCTTTTTTTACTTCTTTAGCTGGTTTTACTTCTTCTTTTTTGAATTCTTCTTTTCTTACTTTTTTATTTTGGTCAAAATTGTTATTTTCTTTATTAGCTGGTTTTTGTGGTCTGTCAGTTCTTGGTTGTCTTGTTGGTTGTTCTTCATCTTCAAATTTTTCAACTACTCCACCTTGTGCTTCAATAACAGCATTTGCCATTACCCAAGTAACAAGTTTTACAGCACGGATTGCATCATCGTTTGCTGGGATTACATAGTCTACTAAGTCTGGATCACAGTTAGTATCAACAATACCAAATACTTTGATTCCTAATCTACGAGCTTCTGCTACAGCGATTTCTTCTTTACGTGGATCAACTACGAAAATTGCTTGTGGAATATCTTTCATGTTTTTGATTCCGCCTAAGAATTTTTCTAGTCTTTCGCGTTTACGTTCTAATTGAGCAACTTCTTTTTTAGGTAATTTTGCCCAGATTCCATCTTCTTCTTGTTTGTATAAATCATGTAATAATTTAATACGACGACGGATTGTCTTAAAGTTTGTTAAAGTTCCACCCAACCATCTATGGTCAACATAGTATTGTCCAGAACGTGCTGATTCTTCTTTTACAGCTTCTTGTGCTTGTTTTTTAGTACCTACGAATAATACTGATCCACCATCAGCAACAATTTGGAATAAAGCTTGGTAAGCTTTTTCTATTTCTTCTGCTGTCTTCTTTAAATCAATGATATGAATACCATTTCTTGATGTAAAGATGTATGGAGCCATTTTAGGATTCCATCTTCTTGTTGCGTGTCCAAAATGAACACCTGATTCTAATAATTGTTTCATTGAAACTACTGCCATTTTAAATTCCTCCGTTTTTTGTTTTTTTACCTCTGCGTAACTTGGAAATATCCACTTGAAATTACTTCAAGCACTTGAATATTTAAACATTACGCATGTGTATTTAAATAGCCTTTATTAATATACCATATTTAATGGTCATTTGCAAGCAACATTATTTATTATCGCTACTTCCAAAGCCACCATTTCTATCTCCATTTGCTAAATCATCGTTGGTAGTATGAAACTTTTGAAAAATGCCTTGGGCAATTCTTTCACCTTTTTGAATTTCAACAATTTCATTAGAAAAGTTATATAGTGGTATAAAAATATGTCCTTCGTTATTTTTATTGCCATAATAATCGCTATCAACAACCCCAACATTATTAGCCATCATCACTCTTTTTTTAATTGCTAAAGAAGATCTTGGGTAAATGAACAATGCTTCTGTTTCTGGAAAACAAGCTTTAATTCCTGTTGGAACAAGTTTGATTTCTTGTGGCATGAGTTTAACATCTTCTGCTACTTCAAAATCATAACCTGCACTTTTTAAAGTTTGTCTTTTTGGAAGATGTATAGATTGCTCTTTATATGTTGAAACAACTTCAAAGTATCTTATTTCTTCTTCTAATATTTTTCTTAAAACAGCATTTTCTCTTTTTAAAACAGTCTTTAATCCTTGTTTTTGATGATTATCATCTTGCATCACTTGTTCATTGTGTAAAATTGCTTCTCTCACATCTATCCAAACTGTTTTAAGTCCTTGTGATAATTCTCTTTTAATATGTTTAGGTTCTCCAAATGATTCAACTTTACAAATATAATATAACGATGTTTGTTCATATACTGATTGTGTGCCATTAATACCATATCTTAGTTCATCTATATAGCCAAATGATTTAACTATTTCTAAGTCGTTGGCCCCAATTTCTTCTGCTAGTTCTCTTTTTAAAGCCATTATTTCATTTTCGTTTTCTTTTTTCCCACCACCAGGGAATGTATAATCATTAAAAAGTTCTGAGTAAAGTAAAAGGACTTTATTTTTATTTAAAATAATCCCTCTGACAGTTGTTCTCTTTTTTCTTGGTGATTCAAATAAGATGTTATCTTCAATAATCTGATGTGTTATTTTTCTCATTTTTTTGCTTTACCATCCTTGGGTGTGTATGTTTATATTTTTCTTTTATAATTTCGCTTGAAACGTGTGTATATATTTGAGTTGATTTTAAATGTGCATGTCCTAAAAGTTCTTGAACAACTCTTAAATCAGCTCCATTATTTAATAAAGCAGTCGCAAAAGCATGTCTTAACATATGAGGGTGGATATGATGCGTTTCTCCTGATTTTTTAATAATATCGTTAAGAATAACCCTTAATCCTCTGTCTGTAAGTACTGTTCCTTTATAATTAATCAATAGAATATCTGTTTCAGTTTCTTTTCCTTTTGATAATAAAACAGGTCTAATATATGTTAAATAATGTTTGATTTCTTCAGTTAAATGTTTGTGCAAAGGGACATAGCGATCTTTATTTCCTTTTCCATGTATTAAAATCTGCTGGTTAGAAATAAAAATATCTTTAACACTTAAAGTTGTTAATTCACTTGCTCGTAACCCGCAACTATACAATAGATCTAAAATAAGATAATTTCTATAGCCTAAAGGTGTTTTTGTATCTATTGATTTAAATAAATAATTTATTTCAGGCTCTTCTATAATTTTAGGTAGTTTTTTATTTATCTTTGGAGCATTAATAAGTTGAAATACATTTGTTTCAATATAATCATTTTCTAATAGATATTGATAAAATGTTCTTAACGAAGAAATTTTTCTAGCAATACTTGTTTTTTCAAATCCTTTTTCATCTAGAAAAGAAATATAATTTCTAGCTAATCGTTCTCTTCTAACACCAAGTAGGTTTTCTGCTAATTCTTCATTAATAATGAAGTTCTCAAAATATTTTATGTCATCAATATAACTTATAATAGTATGTTCTGAATAATTTTTTTCAACTTCCAAATACTGTTTGAATACTTCAATAATATTACTTTTCATCTAAATATACCTTTAAGGCATTAATTGCTCTATCATGGTATAACTGTTTTCTGTCTTTTTTCTTATGTTTTTCTTCTAGTTGGTCTAATAAACCTAAGTTAGCATTCATAGGCACAAACGATTTATTTGGAGTAGAAATATATCTTGCCATTGCCCCAATCATTGTATCTTTTGGTAATGGTTTGAACTCTTCTTTTTTTAAGTATGATAAAACGCTTAATGCTGCAACCAAACCGCTTGCTGCACTTTCTACATATCCTTCAACACCACTAATTTGTCCTGCGAAAAACCAATTAGGTGTATGTTTTACTTGATAGCCTGAATTTAATATTTTAGGACTTTCTAAATATGTATTTCTATGGATAACCCCATAACGTAGAATCACAGCATTTTCTAATCCTGGTATCAATTGAATAATGCGTTTTTGTTCAGGCCATGTTAATTGAGTTTGAAATCCTACCATATTATACATAGTCTTTTTAGCATCATCTTGTCTTAACTGAACAACTGCATGATATCTTTTGCCTTCATGTTCAAGCCCTACTGGTTTTAAAGGTCCAAAAGTTAAGGTTTCTTTGCCTCTTTGTGCCATGACTTCAATTGGCATACAACCTTCAAATACATTATTTTCAAAATCCTTAGGAATAACTTTTTCTGCCTTCATTAATTCATCATAGAAAATGTCATATTCTTCTTTTGTCATAGGACAGTTAATATAGGCTGCTTCACCTTTATCATATCTACTTTTGAGATACGCTTTTTCCATATTGATACTTTCAGCACTAATAATTGGCGCAACCGCATCAAAAAAGTGTAGGTCATCTAAAGCAACTTTTTGATTAATGACTTTAAATAAGTTGTCACTAGCTAAAGGACCAGCAGCAATAATCGTTACTTCATCTGGGTTTAACTCTGTAACCTCTTCATTAAATATTTCAATATTAGGGTGATTCTTTATTTTTTCTGTAATATAATCTGAAAAATAGGTTCTATCTACTGCTAGACTAGATCCTGCTGGTACTTGAAACTTAAGTGCTGATTCAATGATTAAAGAACCTAACATTTGCATTTCTTCTTTTAACATCCCTACTGCGTTTAAAGGGTCATTAGATCGTAATGAATTAGAACATACAAGTTCTGCAAACTTATTTGTTTGATGGACTGGTGTTTTCACTTTATTACGCATTTCATATAGTTTTACTTTAATTCCATTTTGAGCTAAATGATAAGCAACTTCTGAACCTGCTAATCCTGCTCCTATTATTTTTACCATTCTATCACCAAATTAATTATAACATTTTTTTTAATTAAAAATAAAAAGGATATTTCTATCCTTCTAAAAACATATCATAAACTGGGATGAGTCGCTTATTCAATATGATGACAAGTATACTTAATAATGCTACATTAGCAGGGATTAAAATACTTCTTAATAAAAGTCCACTTAAAGCAACATTTTTAGAAATTTCTATATACATGGCAAAAGTGTTTGCGGTGGTTGCGAAAAGGTGGGCAATAAAGATACTAATAATAATTTTATACTCTTTAGATTTATAGTTAGCTATAATCCCAGGTATAAAGCCCCACATTGCTGCTGATAAGGCAAAAATGATAGCATAATTACCTCGGGGTGCTAAGTAAAATCCTATATAATCACTAATAAGACCTGCAGCTAATCCATAAAATGGATTAATAAATAAACTAATGATAATAAGCGGTAAGGCAAAGATAGGTAATCCAAACTGATTACCGGGGATAATTGCCTTAACTAAAACATCTAAAATAATCGATGCCGCTGTTAAAACAGCAGTCAAAGTTATTTTTCTTAAATTTCTTTTCATAAAAAAAGACCTCCTATTTTAGAGGTCCACTATAATCTAACTTACAGCGGACAAATAGAAAAACCGCCACATATTATGTGTTCGTCCTAATCAAACATCCCATGATTAGGCACTTAACGCTTTACTATTACTCTGTAATTATTATTATATCATTTTTCAAGATGCCAATCAATTATAGAAATTTTATTTTTCATCAAGTATTCATTGGTTTTAGAAAAAGGCTTAGAACCAATGAAACCTCTGTAAACAGATAAAGGCGACGGATGGGCTGATTTTATAATGAGACTGTTTTTATTTGTAATCCATTTTTCATAAGCCTGAGCTTGTTTACCCCATAAAATATAGACAAGATAATCTTTTTTATGCAATGATGCAATCATATTTTGTGTGAAAGTTTCCCAACCTTGATTCTTATGGGAATTTGCTTCATCTTTTCTAACAGTTAAAACGGTATTTAATAAAAGCACTCCTTGATTTGCCCAGTCAGTTAAATTGTTGGTTTTAGGTATTTCAACATTTAAATCACTTTTTAACTCTTCAAAAATATTTTTAAGACTGGGTGGTCGTTTATCGCTTAAACTACTAAAAGCTAATCCATGGGCTTCATTTTCTCCATGGTATGGATCCTGGCCAATGATAACAACTTTGACTTTTTCATAAGGTGTTTCCTCAAAGGCTTTAAACCAATTTTCTTTTGAAGGGTAAATAGTATACTTTTTAAGTTCTTGTTCTAAAAATAGATCAAGATTCTTAAAATAATCTTTTTTCATCTCAGCTTCAATCAGTTTATTCCACATCTTTTTTCTTCCTTGTAATAATATATGAAACATAAATCCATCCAGCAATAACTACTACAATTGTGACAAGAAAGACAGGATGAAATAAGAAGGCAATCTTATGTGTAGGAAATACAATACTTACTTTACCAATAACATCGGAAAAGACAATATCTCTATCCCAATTATCATAAGTTCCACCATTGTTATCACCAATAGTGTATATAATTTCATTTTCTATTTTTCTAATACGATGTGTTACAGATATTTCCTTACCATTTTTTCTAGCATAAAATGTAATAACATCTTTTTCTTTCAAATCTTCAAATTTACTTACTTTAGTAACTATAATCAGATCGTTGGTCATAATTTGAGGTTCCATACTACCAGAAACAATTCTGTACCAATTAAACCCTACATAGCTAACTATTTTTTTAGGCGCTACAATATTTAATAAAACCATAAGTGCTAAAAAAAGTATAACTATATAAGAAAAATATTGTCCAACTCTTTTGGCTATCTTCAAAAAAATCACATCCTTTAGATTATATTATACATTATAAAATAAAAAAGAAGCTTTATAAAAAGCCTCTTTCTTCTTAATAAAAACGAATTATTTAATTAATGATGCAAGTTTTCCAACAGTTCTTACTAATTGTGCTGTATAACTCATTTCATTGTCATACCATGACATAACTTTAACGAATTTAGGATCTTCTTTTAAAATTTGTGTTGTATGAGCATCATATAATGAACCATAATGAGAACCAATAACATCACTTGAAACAATTGGATCTGCTACATAAGCTAAAGTTTCGTTTGCAGCTTTCTTGAATGCAGCATCTACTTCTGCTAATGTAACTTCTTTTTTAAGTTCAACAGTTAAGTCAACAACTGAACCAGTAATTGTTGGAACACGTAAAGCAGTTCCATCTAATTTACCTTTTAATTCAGGAATAACTAAAGCGATTGCTTTTGCAGCTCCTGTTGATGAAGGAATGATGCTTTGAGCAGCAGCACGTCCACGACGTGATAAGATTCCTTTTTTGTGTGGTTGATCCATTAATGATTGGTCGTTAGTGTAAGCATGAACTGTAGTCATGAATCCTTTAACGATTCCAAAGTTATCGTTTAATACTTTAGCAATTGGAGCTAAACAGTTTGTAGTACATGAAGCACCACTTACAATATCTTCGTCTCCTGTTAAAGTATCATCATTTACGTTAAACACGATTGTTTTTACATCGCCTGTTGCTGGAGCACTAATAACTACTTTTTTAGCTCCTGCTTTTAAATGTAATCCTGCTTTTTCTTTATCAGTGAAGAATCCTGTACATTCTAATACAACATCTACACCTAATTTACCCCAAGGTAAGTTTTGTGGTTCTTTTTCTGAGAATACTGGAATTTTTTTACCATCAACAACAATTCCATTTTCATCATTTGAGATACTATCTGTTTTGTAAACACCTTGTGCAGTATCATATTTTAGTAAATAAGCTAATGTTTCAGCATCTGTTAAATCGTTAATCCCAACGATTTCATATCTGCTGTCTTCATTCATTAAACGAAAAGCTAATCTTCCGATACGCCCGAACCCATTAATTGCAACTTTAATAGACATATTAAATTCCTCCTAAGTATTTGTTCTATTTCATGTATATTTTATCATAAGGATTTATAATTGCACATAGCAAGCTAGAAGTAAACGTTTACATTTTATCGCAAGTTTCGTTAACTAGACTTTTTATACCTTATATTTTTGAATCTATAAAAAATTCATTTTTTTATCTCTATAAAACTTGAATAATTGTGCTTTCGCTTGCTTTTTCTATCAAAATAATAGATAATAGGGTAGGTGATGAAATTGAAGAAAAATATTGAAATTGAGTTTAAAACTGCTGTTTCAGAAAAAGTCTATCAAGACTTATTAGAAGAGTTTGGTTTAGAAAGTAATGTTTTTAAACAAACTAATTATTATTTTGACACTGACACTCTAGATTTGAATAAACAACAAATTGTTTTACGTATTAGAAAAAAGGGTAATGACTACTATAAAGTCACTTTAAAAAGTCAAAGTGATCATGGTGCTTATGAATACCACGTTTTATTAACTCCTGAACAAGCGAATGAAATGCTTGAAAATGGTTTTAATACAAAAGATTTTTTCGATCACGTAGATTACTTTGTTACGTTTAAAACAAGCCTAGATAATTTAAGAGCTAGAACACCTTATGAAGTCGGTACTCTATTTTTTGATAGATGCGACTACTGTGGTATCACTGAATATGAAATAGAATATGAAGTAGATAATTTTGAAGAAGGTAAAGTTGCTTTTAATCAATTTTTAGAAAATCATCAAATTGAATTTAAACCTACAAGAAGAAAAAGTGATCGTGCTTTAACTTGTATTGTTAAATAAAAATTATTTGCTCTGGATTTATTCCAGGGCTTTTTTTTATCTTTATTTAAAGAGCATAAAAAAAGAACTTATTGATATAAGTTCTTCAATCTTTTAATGTTATTTAGCGTCGTTATTAAAATATTGTTCCAACACTGTTTGATATTCAGAGTCATCTTCTTTATAAATATTGCTACTCATAATAAAGTCTCTTAATTTTTTAGGAATGAATACTCTGATTTCTTCATCGTTATATCCAACTTGCATTCTTTTTTCATCAACAATAATAGGTCTTTTTAAGATACTTGGATTATCAATAATGAAATTCTTTAATTCACTTACAGACATATCTTCAACATCTAAATCTTTTTCTTTAAATATTTTAGAGCGAGTTGAAATAATATCATCAAATCCATTTTCAGCATGTTCAAGCATCATATCAATATCAAAATTACTTATTCTGTGATTAAAAAGATTTCTTTCTTCATAAACTACATTATGCTCGTCTAACCACTTCTTAGCTTTTCTACAAGATGAACAACTTGGTGTTGTATAAATGGTAATCATATACTACACTCCCTTCCTTAGAAGTAAGGATCTTCATACCTATATTATATGCCTTTATATCACATTTTTCAATAGTTGTTTGCTTTTTTGCTTTTAATTCTTATAAACTCGCGTATAATAGATACTAATCAAAAAGAATAAAGGAGCTTATTATTTATGCAAAAATGGGACTTAACTTACTTTTATCCAAGCGATGATGCTTGGGAAAAAGATTACGAAATATTAGAATCTATGATTAACCATTTTGAAACTTTCCAAGGAAAACTAAATGAATTTGACACGTTTAAAGCTTATCACCTATATGAAGAAAAATTCATAACTTTATTATACAAAGTTTATCCTTATGCTCACCTTGGTTCAGACTTAAATTTAAAAGATTCAGTTAAAGGAAACCAAAACCAAAGAGTTGGTTTACTATTATCAAAATTAGGACAAAAAACTTCTTTCGTTAGTCCTGAAATTATTTCACTTGGTGAAGAAAAAGTAATTAGTTGGGCAAAAAACGATGACTTTTTAAAAGCTTATGTTTTTCCATTTGAAAAATTATTTAGAGGACAAAAACATGTTTTATCTGAATTAGAAGAAAAAATTCTTGCTAACTACAGTTCAATTAGATCCATACCAACTCAACTTTATCAATCTTTATCAATTATTGATAGAACAGATGAAGAAGTTACTTTATCAAATGGTAAAAAGGTTTTAGTTTCAGCTGCTTCATATCGTGCCTTAATTGAAGAAAGCGAAAATCCAAGTGACCGTCAATTAGTATTTGAAGCATTATATAAACGTTATAAAGATAACAAATCTGCTTTCGCTAATACTTATAACCTTGTTTTACAACAAAGAGCTGCTAGTTACAAATCAAGAAACTATGCTTCTTCTTTAGAAGCTGCCCTTGATGGAAATAACATACCCGTTTCAGTTTTCCATAATTTAAAAGATGTTGTTTATGAAAATACTGACTTAATTAAACGCTATATTAATTTACGTAAAAAGCATTTAAATCTTGAAACTTATCATACATATGACAGATTCTTAAAATTAGCTAAAAGTGATAAAAAATACACGTATGCTGAATCTAAAGAATTATTCTTTGAATCAATCAAACACTTTACTCCAGAATTTGTGGAAAAACAAAAAAGTGCGGTTGCAGATGGATTTGTTGATGTCTTACCTCAAGACGGAAAAAGAACAGGGGCTTACTCATCAGGCTTTTACGGACATCATCCATTTATTTTATTAAACCATAATGAAACATTAGACTCTGCATTTACATTAGCCCATGAAGCAGGTCACAGTGCACATACCTTATTCTCAAATGAAGCTAGACCTATGGCAATTGCTGACTATACAATCTTTGTTGCTGAAATTGCTTCCACTTTCAATGAACATGCTTTATTAGACTATATGCTTAAAAATGTTACTTCTAAAAATGAACGCATTGTTTTATTAGAATCCGCAATCGACGGTATCTTAAGTACATTCTATCGTCAAACATTATTCGCTACTTATGAGTATGAAGCAAACAAACTTGTTGAAGAAGGAAAACCAATTAACGCTGATGCTCTATCAAAAATTATGATTGATTTATATAAACATTATTATGATTTAGATATCGCTAAAGAAAATGGGAAAGAATTAGTTTGGGCTTATATACCCCATTTATTCCATACACCATTTTATGTTTATCAATATGCTACTTCATATAGTGCTTCACTTAAAATATATTCAGACATTAAAAACAATAAACCTCATGCAATGGAAAACTATTTAGGTTTATTAAAATCAGGTGGTTCAGATTATCCAGTTAATCAAGCTAAAAAAGCTGGTGCTGATTTAACTACTAAAGATACTTTCTTAGCAGTTATTACTCGCTTTAAAGAATTATTAGATTTACTTGAAGAAACTTTAAAAGCGTGATATACTAAAAATAGACGTTGACAAAGAAAAGTAAGAAAAAGTATTATACTAGAGACTTAAGGGTTGGTGAAACTTAAGATAAACTTTTACTGAAAATTGGGCCTTTGGAGTCTATAAAAATTTTAACTTAAAGCGCTAGAATTTATTCTAGAACTAAGGTGGCACCGCGAATTCATTCGTCCTTAGATTTATTTCTAAGGGCGTTTTTTTATTTAAAAATACATTAAAAGGAAATGATATATTATGAAAAGACTTGTATCAGGTATTAAACCAACTGGTGAAATTACACTAGGAAACTACATTGGAGCTTTAAAACAATTTGTTGATTTACAAAACACTTTAAAAGACACTGAATTTTTTATTTTTATTGCGGACTTACATGCAATCACAGTCCCTCAAGAAAAATCAGAATTAAGAAAAAAAATTAAAAGCATTGCTGCTATTTACTTAGCTTGTGGGTTAAATCCAGAAAAGGTTAACTTATTTATTCAATCTGAAGTCATTGAACATGCTTATCTTGGCTATATCATGGAATCTAATGCTTATGTTGGAGAAATGGAAAGAATGACTCAATATAAAGACAAAAAGGTTAAACAAGAAACTGGTATTAGAACATCTCTTTTAACTTATCCTGCGTTAATGGCTGCGGATATTTTAATGTATGATGCTAATATTGTTCCAATCGGAGAAGATCAAACTCAACATTTAGAATTAACTAGAACAATAGCTAATCGATTTAATAATTTATATGGTGATACATTTATCGTTCCAGAAGGATTTACCCCTAAAACAGGAGCTAGAATTAAATCCTTAACTGATCCTAGCAAAAAAATGTCTAAAACAGAAGATAACCCAAAAAGCTATGTACTTCTTTTAGATGATTTAAATCAAATAAAAAATAAAATTAAAAGTGCCGTTACAGATTCAGATACTAAAGTATATTATGACTTAGAAAATAAACCTGGAATTAGTAATTTGCTTACTATTTATGCTTCACTAAAAGACTTATCTATCAAAGATACAGAAAATCTATTCAAAGATAGTTCATATAAAGAATTTAAAGAAAGTGTTGCTGATGTAGTTGTTGAAGTCATTAAACCTATTCAAGAAAAATATAAAACACTTATCAATAGTAAAGAATTAGATGACATATTAACACTAGGTGCACAAAATGCTAGAATCATTGCCGAAAGAAAAATTAAAAAGGTAAATCAAAGAATTGGTTTAGGAAGAAAATAGAGTATAATTAAATAAAAGTCTAAGTAAGGTGATTATGATGTCTAAAGTAGGTTTAGCCCTAGGTGGCGGCGGGGCAAAAGGAAGCTACCAAATTGGAGTTTTAAAAGCACTATCTGAATATGGTTTATTAGACCAAGTTAAAATAGTATCCGGTACTTCTATTGGTGCATTAAATGCTACTTTAGTCATGGGGAAAATGCCATATGAACATATGGTAGATTTTTGGAAGTCCATGACCAATTCTACTATCTATAGCAGTTTAGTCAGATATAAAGATGATAGATTAGGTTTCTTTGACCAAACCATTATGTATAAACAACTCATTAAGCAACAAGACATTGCCTATGTTAAAGAAAGCCCAATAGAAGGCTATGTTGTCTTATCTAAAACTTCTAGCCAAAGAATGATCACACAACTCAATAAAAAAATAGTTGAATCTAAAATCGTTCATTTAAATAAAATCAAAGACCCTTATAAATATGTTTTAGCCAGTGCTTCTGTTCCTATTATATTTGGCCCAACTAAAATCGGTGAAGACTTATTTGTAGATGGAGGATTAGTAGATAACTTACCTGTTGAAATTTTAATTAAAAAAGGCTGTGATATTGTCTTTACAGTTGGCTTAAGACCAGATTACTCTTTTGATACCTTTAAAGATAATAGTATTATCATAGATTTTTCTCCACCTCAAAAAATAGGAAAAACTATTTTAACTATGTTAAATTTCAATCCTAAATATATAGAAGATAGAATCAAAATGGGATACACTTATACCAAGCAAGTATTAGACTCACTCATAGAAATCAATGTTATTTCTGAAAATCTAGAATTTGATTTATCTAAAAAAGGTGTTTATAGACTATAACTTAATATTTTTTAATAAAAAAAACTGTAAAGCTCTAAAATAGAACTTTACAGTTTTTAATTTATAGTTCACTAAAATTAAGTTTTAATGATCTTGCTACATTTTCATTAACAACTTTACCATTAATGATATTCGCAGCTGTTTTAATTTCATCACTTTGTTCTAAGGCATTTTCAATTCCTAATTCAGCAATTAAGGATATATACTTAAAAGTTGCGTTATTTAACGCTTCTGTTGATGTTAATGGTACAGCTCCTGGTATATTAGCAACACAATAATGCAAAATACCATCTACATAAAATACCGGATCATCATGTGTTGTCACTCTACTTACTTCAGTTGAACCACCTTGATCAATTGCAACATCAACAATCACACTACCAGGTCTCATTTTTTTATAATACTTTCGCTTGATTAGTTTAGGTGTTTTAAGCCCAGGTAAAGAGATTGCCCCAATAACTAAATCTGCCTTTGTGATTGCTTTTTCTAAGTTATCTGAATCACTATATAAAGTCTGGATTCTATTTTGATAAATATCATCTAAAACACCCAGTTTTTTAATGTCTACATCAAGAATCGTCACATTAGCACCAAGACCAACAAGCATTTTTAAAGCATTTTCTCCAACGTTACCAGCACCAACGATAACTGCATTCGCTCGCTTAACGCCAGGAAGACCAGATATCAATATCCCACTTCCACCTTTTGCTTTTTGCAAATACTCAGAACCTATAATAGCACTCATACGCCCTGCGATACTACTCATTGGTTTCAAGCATGGAAGCTCTCCATCTTTGGTCGTTAACGTTTCATAAGAAATAGCATTCGTTCCTTTTTTTAATAATTCCGCAGTTAATTCTTTATGTGCAGATAAATGCATATAACTAAATATTGTCAAATTGCTTCTAAAATATTTAAATTCACTTTCAATAGGTTCTTTAACCTTTATTAGTAACTCAACTCTATCCCAAACTTCTTTGGCTGTTTCTATAATTTTAGCGCCAGCTTCTAGATATTCTTCATCACTAATTCCAGAATTAACTCCTGAACCTTTTTCAACTAATACCTCATGTCCTTGTTCAACAAGCTCATATACATTGCTTGCAGTAAGCCCTACACGGTATTCATTATTCATCATTTCTTTTATTGTGCCTATCAGCAAATAATCACTCCTTTTTTATTGTATTTGTTTATTATACCATAAAAAGGTCATTTTGTGATAGAAAACCAGAGCTTACACATACTAAAAAGAATTTAATTTAATAATTTTTGAAAGATTTTACCACAAATATTTCACTTGAATGAGCAGATTTCTAATCTATTACCATCTAAATCAAAGAAAGCAAAATGATCTACGCCATCACTTTTAATTTCAGTAACTTCTACAAATTTTTCAGTTAAATATTGATGCGTTGCAAAAGCATCATCAACAAAAAAATTAAAAGTACTAAACTTTTGATTTATTTGATCTTTGTTCTGGATTAATGTAAGGTATGTTTCTCCTAGTTTAAAAGAAACATATCCTGGATAATCCAACGCTACTTTTAACCCTAGAATCTCCTTGTACCAATTCACCGATGCCTCCATATTAGAAACATATACAAATGCAGTGTCAATTCTTTTAAACATAGAATTCCTCCTAAAGATATTTTTTACTAATTATATCATACTAAAAAAATTAAAAATACAGCTTCTTTATAATTAGTAGTCAAATCTACCTGTCTGTCAAACTGCAATTTAAATACTAATAATTTTTTAATAAAAAATTCTTTTAATTTACCATGAATCCTCACAAATAGACTTCAGGATGGTATTTAATGTGTTTCGTTACTCCCACTCAATTGTCCCTGGTGGTTTAGAAGTAATATCATATACTACTCTACCAACACCTCTTACTTCATTAATAATTCTTGTTGAAATCACTTCTAGTATTTCATATGGAATATGAGCAAAAGCCGCTGTCATGCCATCTACTGATGTTACTGCTCTAATTGCTAAAACATTTTCATAAGCGCGTTTATCACCTTTAACCCCTACAGTTTTGATAGGAGTTAAAACTGTGAAATACTGCCATATTTTACTATCTTGTTGATATCTTTTTATTTCTTCTCTTAAAATATAATCACTTTCTTGTACGATAGTGATTTTTTCTTCTGTTATATCTCCTAAAATTCTAATACCTAACCCAGGTCCTGGAAACGGTTGTCTTTGAACAATTTCATCACTTAAACCTAGTTCTTTTCCTAATTGTCTCACTTCATCTTTAAATAAAGTATTTAAAGGTTCAATAAGCTTAAATTTAATATCTTTAGGAAGTCCTCCAACATTATGATGTGATTTAATCGTTTCTGCATGTTTAGTTCCTGATTCTATAATATCTGTATATAGTGTTCCTTGTGCTAGAAATTTAGCATCTTCTAATTTTTTAGTTTCTTCTTCAAAGACTCTAATAAACTCAGTACCTATAATTTTTCTTTTAGTTTCAGGATCAGTGATACCTTTTAATTTAGTTAAAAATCTTTCTTTAGCATCTACAACTACCAAATTCATTTTAAACTCATTTTCAAATACTTCTTTAACACTTTTAGCTTCATCTTTTCTTAATAATCCATGATCAACAAAAATACATGTTAATTGAGCTTTAATCGCATGGTTTAAAAGTGCCGCAACCACACTACTATCAACTCCACCTGATAGTCCTAATATAACTTTATCTTCTTTAATCGTTTCTTTTATCTTTTTTGTTTCCTCTTTAATAAAAGTTTTCATAGACCAAGTTCTTTTAACATCACACTTATCTATAAAGTGAGATAAAATATCTTTACCATATTCAGTATGATTCACCTCAACATGATACTGAATTCCATAAAGTGGCTTATTTATATGTTCCATCATAACAGTTTGTGTAAGTGAGCTTTTAGCTGTTGTCTTAAAATCTTTTGGAACTTTTACTACACTATCATCATGGCTCATCCATACATTAAATGATTTAGGTAATTCTTTAGTTAAAGAGCTATCTATAATATCAATTTTTGTTAATCCATATTCCTTTTTATCACTTTTTGTTACAGTTCCACCTAACAAACTAGCCATAAGTTGCATGCCATAACAAATACCTAAAACAGGAATATCTAATTCAAAAATTGTTTTATCTATACTAAAGCTATTTTCTTCATAAACAGAATGTGGCCCACCTGATAATATAATCCCTTTAATTGTCTTATCACTTTTGATTTTTTCTAAACTTATTTCATGTGAAACTAATTCGCTATAAACACCTAATTCTCTAACTCTTCTCACAATGAGCTGATTATATTGGCTACCAAAATCTAAAACAATAATTTTATCTTCCATGATAGTTAGGTGCCTCCTTCACATGGATAACATCATGAGGATGACTTTCTTTTAATCCAGCTGATGTTATTTCCACAAATAAGGCATTTTGTTTCATTTCAAGGATACTTCCACATCCACAATATCCCATACCTGATCTTAATCCACCCATCATTTGATAAATCACATCTTGGATTGAGCCTTTAAATGCTACATTAGCTTCAATCCCTTCTGGAACTAGTTTTTTCAATTCCTTAACTCCACCTTGAAAATATCTATCACTAGACCCTCTTTTCATCGCGGATAAAGAACCCATCCCTACATAAGATTTTACTTTTTTACCTTCTATTTCAAATACTTCTCCTGGGGATTCAACAGTTCCTGCAAGTAAACCACCTAACATAACACAATCAGCGCCTGCAGCAAGCGCTTTAGGAATATCACCAGAAATTTTTATCCCGCCATCTGCTATAATGCCAATTTCATATTGTTTAGCAACTTGATACACATCATTAATCGCAGAAAGCTGTGGCACACCAACTCCTGAAACAACTCTTGTTGTACAAATTGAACCCGGGCCTACTCCGACCTTTAAACAATTAACTCCAGCATAGATAAGATCGATTGCTGCTTGTGCTGTAACAATATTTCCCCCAATAATATCTAATTCAGGATAGGTTTTTCTTATTTCTTTTATTTTATCTAAAACACCTTTGGAATGACCGTGTGCACTATCAACCGCAACCACATCAACTCCAGCTAAGACTAATGCTTCTACTCTTTCTAAAGTATTATCACTAATTCCAACTGCAGCGCCAACTCTTAAAAACCCTTTTTCATCTACTGTTGAAGTCTTTGAATCCCCTTTAATTGATTTGACCTTTTTAATTTCTAATGCTTGTTCTTCGATGCTAAGGTTTTTATGAATAATACCTAAGCCACCTAGATTTGCCAGAGCAATTGCCATATCACTTTCTGTAACAGTATCCATTGCTGCTGATAAAACGGGTATTGCTAACTTAATCTTTTTTGTTAACTTTGTTTCTAATGAAACATTAATCGGAACTACTTTAGAAAACTGTGGAACTAATAATAAATCATCAAATGTATAACCTTTTTTCAAAACTTTTCCATTCATGTGTTTATACCTTCCTTTATATATTGTTGCTATTCTATCATAGTGTCCAAACACTTTCAAGGTTATTTATAATAAAGTCTATAACTTACTTGTATAAAATAAAAATGACCATATATTATGATCATTTTATCTATATTAACTATTTAAAAATAATAATAGCACTCTTTTTCTTTCCACGCTTAACTACTATGAATTGATTGAATTTAGCCATATCTTTTGTAACTATAAATTCAGGATCAGTCACTTTATCATCGAATAAAGATACTGCGTTACTATTAATAAATTCTCTTGCTTCTCTGTTTGAACTTGCAAGTTTCAAATTTTTTAATACTTCTACAATATTTAATGATTCTTCTAAATAAATGTGATCTAAACTATTAGATACTAATACAAAATCTGTTTCTTCTAAGTTATTGAAATCTCCTGTAAATAAAGCTTCTGTAACTTTTAATGCTTGTTCGTATGCTTTTTTGCCATGCATTAAAGTAACAACTTCTTTAGCTAAAGTTTTTTGAGCTAATCGTTTTTCTGGTTCAGTTTGCATAGATGCTTCAAGTTCCAATATTTCTTGTTTAGATAATAAAGTTAGTGTTTTTAAGTAATTAACAATATCTTTATCCGCTGTATTTAAGAAATATTGATATATTTCATATGGGCTTGTTAAGTCTTTATCTAACCATAATGCGCCACTTTCACTTTTTCCAAATTTATTACCATCTGATTTTAATAACAATGGTGAGCTCATACCCATAGCATTATTTTCACCTATAACTTTTCTTATAAGTTCTAAACCACTTGTAATATTACCCCATTGGTCTGATCCACCAAATTGTAATCTTACATTATTATGTTTATATAAGTGTAAAAAGTCAATTGACTGAATAATCATATATGAAAACTCAGTAAAAGAAATACCTGTATCAAGTCTTTTAGCTATTGTATCTTTAGCTAACATATAATTTAAATTAAAGTGTTTCCCAAAATCTCTTAAAAATGAGATTGTATCTATTTTAGAAATCCAATCATGATTATTAACAAACTCTGCTTTATCTCCTAAAAAATAAGATAATTGTTTCTTAATTTTCTCAGCATTATATAAAGACTTTTCTAATGTTAATAGTTTTCTTTCTGTTGTTTCTCTAGGATCACCAATTAATCCTGTTGCCCCACCCACTAATACTACTGGAGTGTGTCCATATTTTTGCAAAAACATCATTCTTACTATTTGTACTAAATGTCCTACTGTTAATGATTCTCCTGTTGGATCATACCCACAGTAAAACTTAACTTTATCTTCATCAAGAGCCTTTTTTACTTCTTCTTCGTTGCTGACATCTTTAATCATGCCTCGCCATTTCATTTCTTCAAATACTGACATTTTATATTCCTCTTTCCTTTATTAAATAAAAAACCTTAGATAGTTAAAAAACTACCTAAGGACGAATGATCGCGGTACCACCTTAGTTCTATAACCAATGTTATAGCACTTACTTATTTTTTTGTCTCTTTTAGTGTAATTCATCCCTTGTTTTCTCTTTACTCACACCTGCCGTAAAGTCTCTTTTTAGGTTTACAAGTTCTTACTGTCTAACGTCACTGACTATTTAATTTATGTTGTTTGTCTTTCCATAATATAGTGTGGTAAGATAACTCTAATATTTTCTACTTCTTGATTATTCATTAATTTAGTTAAAAGTCTCATTGAAACTGCACCAATATCATATACTGGAATATCAATTGATGTTAACTGTGGTCTTGCTAAAACTGCATATTTTGTATTTTGGAATCCCGCAACTTTTAGCTCTGATGGTACTTTTTTACCATTATCTAATGCAGTATTCATAAATGAAACCGCAATTGAGTCTCTTACAGCGATTGCTCCATCAACGTTTTTATCAGCAAAGAATGTTTCAAAGTGAGGTTTATTAATACTTGTGTCTCCACTTGTTCTAATAACTTTAGGTTCTAAATTAGACTCTTTCATTGCCTTTGTATAGCCTTCTTCTTTTTTATCATTAACTGAATAACGACGTGCTGTTGTTAAGAAGTACAAATCTTTAGCGCCTTTTTCAATAATATTTTTAGTTAGTTCGTATCCTGCTTTATAGTAATCAATACTTACTGTTGGAACACTTGGATCATTTGTTACAACATTAGCAAATACAAAAGGTATGTTATTATCTAAAAACATGCGTTTAATTAAATCTACATCTTTATCGTTTAACTCATCGTTTAAATATAGAATTCCATCAACTTGTTCTGCGACAATATTTTGTAAGGCATCTAAAACATCTGAATCCTCTGGGATTGCAAACATTTTAATTGAATATTTATATTTTTGAGCAATATCAGAAATACCACCAAGCATTTGCGCAACTGAAGCACGAGTTATATCAGATATAACTACACCTACAGTAGTTGTTTTTCTACTAGCTAAACCACGAGCAATCACATTGGGTCTATATCCTAATTCTTTAATTACTTTTAAAACACGTTGTCTTGTTTCTTCTTTTACTTTTTCTGGGTTATTTAAAACTCTCGATACGGTTGCTAAAGAAACACCAGCAGCTCCTGCCACATCATAAATTGTTGCACTACTCATAATTTCCACCTCGCAAATCACCTTCATTATAACATAAGATGTAAGGGTATTCAATAATTATGAAAATATTTACATAATGTTTTCATTAGTATTTTCGTTAAATAAACATATTCTTTATTATTTTTTACTTCTCGTTAAAAAAACACATTAGGTTTCATCCTAATGTGTCTTTCTAATTTATTATTAAAATTAGTTTCTTCTTTCTTTAATTCTAGCTGCTTTAGCAGATAAAGAACGAATATAATTAAGTTTAGCACGACGAACGATACCAAAACGAGCTACTTCAATTTTGTCAATCGCTGGTGAATGTAATGGGAATGTACGTTCAACACCTACACCTGATGATACTTTACGAACTGTAAAAGTTTCAGAGATTCCTCCACCTTGACGTTTGATAACTAAACCTTCAAATAACTGAATACGTTCACGGTTACCTTCTTTAATCTTAACGAATACTTTAATAGTATCCCCTGCATTGAAGTTTGGAACTTCTTTTAAGTATTTTTTAGTTAATTCATTAATTAATGCATGACCTTTTAATTTAGACATTTTCTTCACTCTCCTACTACAATGTTCTTATCTTGTCGTGATAGCGGACCATCGTGTTATTTGTTTGTTTCTTTTTTTATTTTTTCAAGAATCTTTAATTCTTCTTTTGTTAGTTGTTTCTTTTCTAGCAAATCAGGTCGTTTAAGATACGTTGTTCTTAAACTTTCTGTTTCTCGCCATTTCCTAATATTTTCGTGATGCCCTGAAAGCAACACCTCAGGAACTTTATGATCTTTATAATTTTCTGGTTTTGTATACTGTGGGTATTTTAAAAGTCCATTTTGATGTGAATCTTCTAAATAGGAAGACTCGTTAATGACCCCTGGTAAAAGTCTAGTGATAGCATCTACTATAATCATAGAAGCTAATTCTCCACCAGTTAGAACATAATCTCCAATTGAGATTTCATAATCAACATAATCTAAAATTCTAGCATCTATACCTTCATAGTGTCCACATAATATAATTAAGTGTGACTCAGTTTGTGCATAGTGGGTTGCTACTGTCTGATCAAATACATTTCCTTGAGGAGATAACATAATGATTTTGCTGTTATCTGTTTTTATCTTTTGCAAGCATTCATAAAATGGAGGGAATGTCATAAGCATGCCAACGCCACCGCCATAAGGGGTATCATCGATTTGTTTATGCTTATTTAAACTATAATCTCTTAAATCATGAATATTCACAGTAAGTTTGCCTTTTTCAATAGCCCTTTTAACAATTGATGTTTCTAAAAAACGATCAAAAAAGTCTGGAAATATTGTAATAATATCAACAATCATTTTAATAAACCTTCGATTGGTTTAATAATAATTTTATCATTTGTAACATCACTAACAAATTCTTTTCTAAAAGGTACTAAATTTTTATTATCATTGTTCTTTATTTCTAAAAGATGACCTTGTGGAACTTCTAGGACGTCTGTAACTACTCCTACATAATCATTGGTATCAGTATAAACTTTTAGTCCAATTAATTCTAGGAAATGATAAGTATCTTCTTCAGTAATTTCATATGCTTCATCAGTGAAAACATCTTGTCCTTTAAATGTCATAACGTCATTTAGCGAACCATAGTTTTCAAAAACGATAAGCAACATTTGTTGTTGATCCCTTATGCTTTTAATTTTAAGTTTTATGCCTTTAATATAAACTTCTTTACCTTCTTCAAAACGATCAAAATCTGTTTCAGGTTTAATCTTTAATTCTCCACGGACACCATGTGTATTTATAACCCTACCAATTTTTTGCATCATAAGCATTAGAAAGCATCAATCTCAAGATGGATTTTTCTACCTTCTTTAGCTGCTCCTGCATAGATAATAGTTCTAATAGCACTTGCTATTTTTCCACCTTTACCTATCACTCTACCTAAATCGGCTTCATGGACAACTAATTGGATATTAATTATTTCTTCATCTTCAGATAAGATTTTTACTAAAACAGCGTCCGGGTGAACTACTAATGGCATTGTAATTGATTTAACTAGTTTTTCAAAATTAATTGCCATTACACTCATCCCCCTTTTTATTTAAGATTGTATTTTTTAAATAAACTTCTTACAGTTTCAGTTGGTTGTGCTCCATTTGAAATCCATTTTTGTACTTTATCATTATCAAACTTTACAACACCATCAATTGGTTCATAAGTTCCTAGAATTTCTAAAAATTTTCCATCTCTTGGTTTAGTTGACTCACTTGCTACGATACGGTAGAATGGTCTTTTATGTGCACCAAAACGTTGTAAACGAATTTTAACTGCCATGTTCTTCACTCTCTTTCTATATTAATCCTCTACTATTTTACCATAATTTTGATTGCTGTCAAGTATTTTTTCTTAACAGCAGTCATTTTTTTATTCATTGTAAACATGAATGAGAAGATCTTTAAAATTAGTTTTGTCACAGTTATTAAACTTAGCAAAATCTTTTATTCTATTTTCAATTTTAGTTATGACACTTTTTTCTGGTTTATCGTCTTTATACCATATATTTTTAACATTAAGTTGTTTATTTTTTCTATCAACAACCATCTCAATTTGTCCTATAAACTGGGTCCCATATAAAATAGGCATGACATATGGCGCAAATTTTCTTTTTTCTTTAGTATGATATATTTCCCATTTGTACTCAAAATCAAAAACTTTCTTTATCAGTTTTCTATCCCAAATAAAATTATCTAATGGAGCTATAAATTCTACTCTAGGTTCTTTTAGTGTTATAGTTAGATATTTTATGTCTTCTGCTAAAATATAATAAGGTTCTTCTAATTCATTAATCTTAATTAGGACAAGTTCTTGTGCCTCTAATAATTCAGCTATATACTTTTTTCTTAACTCTGTTTTAAAATATAACCCTAAATAAGCATCAGATGTCTTTTCTGATAACATTCCAACAGCGGATATTCTTCGTTTAATTTGAAATTTATGAAAGGCTTCTTCTGTTTCAAAATAATGATTACCATTATCTAAATTGTTATATTTATCCATATCTGAAAAAAATCTTTTAGATCCTTTTCTGTGATGAACAATAGCTTCACCTTTAAAAAATAAATACTCTAAAATTGCTTTACCTAAGTTTTTATGTCTCCATAAATCAAAATGTGACTCTTTTTTAATTGCTAAGTCTTTTCCTTCAATGAATTCATTTGTCTTAAGCATATTTTTGACTATTTCAATTTCTGCTTCAAGTCCTAATAATTTATTTTCATATCTTTTGGCATGCATCTTTCTAATATAGCTCATTTTAGAAAAATCTGACATCAAGTAAATTGACATCATCTTATCCCAACCATCAATCAGCATTCTTTCGTTATATAATAATTCTTCTAGCATGCTTTTATCATAATTTTGTACTCTTGAAAATAAAACTAAATCTGGATTCTTTCCACAAATATCTATAGGATCAAATTGAATACATCCCGCTTGTGCTAAAAAATCTAAAACACCCGTTTTAGATGAATATTTGTGTTCATTAATAAGTCCTTGTTTGGCTAGTAAAAATAGCCTAGCTTCTTTTAATGTGATTTGCATTTTATGAGCTTACTTTTAAATATTAACTGTTTCATCAAAATATAAAGATTCTCTAATACCTTTAAATCCCTTAATATTTTTCAGATTCTTTAATAATTCTTTTTCACCCTTTGCAGTATCACAATAAATCACTGCATATTTTTGTCTTTTTGAAACATACACAAGGTGAATGTCCATGGTTGATAGTTTCTTAGGAACATCTTTTCCAAAAAAATCTATGATATATTGCATTCTACTTATTCGCATGACATCCGCCTCCTTTTTCTTTAAGTAATCCTAATTCATTAGGTTTTTTAATATAGTTTGAAACAATTTCAGTGATTTGTATAGTAAACTCATTCAGTGTTTTTTGAATTTCTTGTTCTAATTTAAAGTAATCTGTGACTTCTTGTTTTTCATATAATGCTTTTTTAGCAAATCCTAGTTTTTTCACTGTTTCTAAATAGTCCGGATGATATTTACCACCTTCGCTAAGAACAGTATAATACTTTTCTTTAGCTAGATTAAAGTCATCAACTAAGGGTTGGTATTTTACTTCAATTATTTTTAGTGCCTCTATTAATTTCTTATAATTATCACTATTTTTTATTTCATCAGAAATATCATAAGCTTTCATGAGATATTCAGTCATTCAATCACTTCCTATTTTATATTATATCATATTTAAAACAGTTCATTTCTAGTTATTTCTTTTGTTTCACCTAGTTTTAAGCTTCCTAATTTTAAATTACCTACTTGTATTCTAGTCAGTTTTTCTACTTTATAGCCTATCTTTTCAAACATCCTTTTAACTTGGTGAAATTTACCTTCTGTAATGCCTATCAAAACATCTTCATTTTCTTTTCTTACAAAAGTTGCTATTGCTTTATAAATCTCATTATTACCATCTTTAATCATCACACCATCTAAAAGTTCTGTTGTCAGTGTTTCATCGTATGCCTTATCTAATTTTACTTTATAAATTTTTTCTTTATTTTTAGATGGATGCGTAATTTCATGAACAAGTTTACTTTCAGTTACTAATATTAAAAGCCCTTCACTATCCCAATCAAGTCTTCCTGCAATTTTAAAGTCAAATCTTTTATATTTATCTTCTAATAAGTTTAGCACAGAAGGGTATTTTTCATCTATATTAGAAGATAAATATCCACTAGGCTTATTCATCATAAGATAAATGTTTTCTCTATAATATACCTCAGTACCATCAATAGTAACAATTGACCTTAATGGATCAAACTTTGTTTTGCCGTCTAAAACTCTATTTTGATTGATTTTTACTATCTTTTTTTTGATAAGTTCATTGACTTCTTTTCTACTGCCATATTTTAGTTGGCTTAAAAATTGATCTAATCGTTTCATATTTTTCTCCTTTGGTATATAATATATGTTGAGGTGTTTGATATGATTTTAATGAAAGATATTATTAAAGAAGGACATAAAACTTTAACTACTGTTGCTAAAGAAGTTAAGTTTCCAATGTCTTTAGAAGATAAAAAATTAGCTTTTGACTTATTACAATATGTTATAAACTCACAAAATGAAGATTTAGCAAAACAATATGGTTTAAGACCAGGCGTTGGGATTGCAGCCCCACAAGTGAATCAATCTAAAAGAATGTTTGCGATGCACTGCCAAGATTTTGATGGAAAACTTTACAGTTATGTAATGATTAATCCGGTTATAAAATCTTTTGATTCATCACTTACTTATTTACCAGGTGGTGAAGGTTGCTTAAGTGTTGATAGAGAAACAGAAGGATTAACTCCAAGATATACAAAAATTAATATTGAAGGTTTTCACTTTAATTTTAAAACTCAATTACCTGTTCCTATTAAATTAACTTTAGAAGGTTATCCTGCCATTGTTTTCCAACATGAATTTGATCATTTAAATGGTATTATGTTTACAACCAAATTATATCCTGAAATAAAGGGTGCTACTCCATTATTTGAAGCAGATGAAGAAGAATAAACAAAAACAGTCTAAGGCTGTTTTTTTTTATCCATTAAAGACTGTTTTTAATACTTTTATTTGATTTTTAAGTACTACTTCTAAATCAAGTGTTCCTAATTTTTTTTCTAAACTTTCTTTGTTTTTAAGTTCATTTTTATATTTTTTTGAAAACTTTTTGAAAAATCCAACTTTCTTTTCTTCAATAAGTTCAAATAAATTAGTATCTAACTCAACAATTCCTTGATACTTATCTCTAATAAAGCTTTTAAACACTTCTGCTAATTTTAAATTACCATAACCTATTAAAACCGGAACATTCTCTTTATTTAGATCAGCTATCTTTAAAACTTTAATATATGGTTTTAAAATTCTGTATGATGTAATAAGCGATTCATTATTTAAATATAAATGTTTTGTATCATACATCATAGAAATATCTTTTGTTTTAAACTGTTTTAACAAATAAACATACGTATTTGTTTTATTACCTAAACTAGGTTTGATCACTAAATTTAATTTATTCTTTCTAGTAATTGCAAGATAATCATTCAGTTTTTCAACAACAAACATATATTCATTGATAATATCTTTTACTCTAGGTATCTCAAAATAAATATTTTGTGCCTTAATTTCTTTAGCAATTGCTGCTTTTTCTGCAAAGAAAGATAAAGCTTCTAGATGTTGTTGTTCATCATATAAATCATATGGTTTTAACTCAGAGTCAAAATTAACAACTTTCAGTCCTGTTTCTTTTATCGCTTGTTTCAGTAGTTTTTCATCTTCTACTTTAGAACTTCTAATTGAAATTTGACCTAATTCCATGCTTTTTACTAACTCAAATTGTTGTTTAATATCTAATTGGGTATAGTCTGCATAAGTTGTTATAATACTCATTTAATCCCTCCATTGATACATTAATATGCTTCCTGCAACACTAACATTTAGGCTTTCTACTGTTTTAGTTTCAATATGAACTGGATAATCAGAAATTTCTTTAACTTCTTGTGAAATTCCATTGCCTTCATTTCCTAAAATAAGTGCTTTTTTTACTATATTTTCTTCATTTATTTTTTTCTCATGAGCATCTGCATATAATATAGTATAGCCCTTTTGTTTTAAATTTTCAATAAAGCTTAAAATATTACCACGTTCAACATAAACATCAAAAATGGAACCTTGGCTTGCTCTAATTGTTTTTTCATTATAGATATCAGCTGACTTATGACTTAAAAAAACATGATCAAATCCAAATGCTGACGCACTTCTTAAAAGAGCTCCTACATTTGCTGGGTCTTGTACTTCTTCTAAGATTAATACTTTATCTGATTCTATTTTTTTTATACTTTTTTTACAAAGTGCAAGATCTTCAAAAACAGTTTCTGTTTGATTTAATTCAAGCATTAACTCTTTTGAAATAAGTGTTCCTTCATGTGCCTCATTTGTTGTATATATTTCTATTACTGAGTTACTATCTTTAGCTTTTTGTATTAAATGAGGCCCGTATACTAAAAATTCATCATATAGGTCACGATACTTTTTAGTTTTTAATTTCTTCATTTTTTTAAATATTTTATTATCTTTAGATTCTATCAAAGCATGCCACCTTCTTCTTTGTAAGCCTTAATTGCATCTGTCACTTCAAATCCATGTTCATAAATAACAAAATCAGTATCTGGATTAATTCTTAAAGTTTGAATATTTTTTAATGCTTCTTCTAATAAAGGTTCATAATCAAACTTAGATTCTTCTTTTAAAGCATCTTCTACTGTTGGTCTAATAATAGGGTTTTTCGGTACATAAACTGTACAACAATCATTAAATGCTCTAATAGAAATATCATAAGACTCAATATCTTTTGATATTTTAATAATTTCTTGTTTATCATTTGTAATAAGCGGTCTAAGGATTGGAATATTTGTAACATTTTCTACTGTTTTAATACTTTGTAAAGTTTGACTTGCCACTTGTCCAACGGATTCTCCATTAATAATACATAAAATATCTTTAAGATTAGCATATCTTTCCGCAAGTCTATACATCATTCTTCTCATAATATTAATAATATAAGGATCAGATACATTTTTCAAAATAGCTTCATGAGTTTCTCTAAAAGGAACTAAGTGTAATTTAATAGTTGTATTTGGCATGTATCTACTTAAAACTTTAGCTAAATCTACTACTTTTTGAACTGATTCTAAAGGGGTTAATGGCGTTGACTCAAAATGGAATAATTCAATAGCAATTCCCTGTTTCATCGCTAAATATCCTGCCACAGGCGAATCAATTCCTCCACTTAACATCAGTAATCCTTTACCGCCTATTCCAACAGGGAAACCACCCATAGCTTTAAGAGTTTCCATATACAAATAGGTTGCTTCTTTTCTAACTTCTATATGAAGGGTTTTTTCAGGATTTTTAACATCTACTTTTAATAGATGATCAAAATTAGCTAAAAGGCGAGGAGCAATCTCTCTCGTAATTTCTTGACTTGTTAAAGGGTAAAGTTTATCAGCTCTTTTAGTTTCTATTTTAAATCTTACTTTTTCTTTAATATCTTTTTCTAATATTTTTTTAGCAGTTTCTAAAATATCGTCTAAATTATTAGTTGTTTGATATACAAAACTATATGATTGTATCCCTGATACATAAGATAATTGTTTCACTACTTGTTTTTCTATTTTTTCATCAAAATCAATATAGATTCTGTCATGTTGGAATAAAAATTTAACTTCCAGTTTTTTCATTTTTTCTTTTAAAAGACTTCTTACTTGTTTGATGAAAGTATGTTTATTTTTACCTTTTAATACTAAGTCACCAAATCTAATGAGAATTTTTTCGCTCTTCATGTTATCACCGCTTACTATTTTATCACATTATGCTATACTATTTACAGGTGATTGAATTGAAATATAAAACTTTATTAGCTTCTGCTAAAAATTTAATAGATAATGAGAAATATACGATTTCATTATTATCAAATGTTTCTGCATTTATTTTTGAAAGTATTGATACTTTAAACTGGGCTGGTTTTTATCTACATAAAGATAGCTTACTTATTTTAGGACCTTTTCAAGGAAAAGTTGCATGTAACATCATAGAACCTAAAAAAGGTGTTTGTGGCACTGCCCTAGATCTTAAAAAAACAATGGTTATACCAGATGTCCATCAGCATGATAATCATATTGCTTGTGATGCTAACAGCCAATCTGAAGTGGTCATTCCAATTATGATCAATGACTTTGTTTATGGTGTTTTAGATATTGATAGTCCTATTACAAATAGATTTGATGAAGATTTAGTTAAGTTTTTAGAAGAACTTGTCACATACATTGAAAAAGTCATTCCAAATCTAATATAAAACTTGTTTATAATTGACTTTTGATAAGTCTTAGTATAAAATATAGAGGTTGGTAAAAAGCAGGCGAAATAACATTGTTTAGAACATCCCTACTCTTTAAGGAGCTCTTAGTAATCCCTGACTGCTTGGGGAGGAAAAGGACATCGGGATATCTTACGATTAAACTTTTGCGTGTTTACCCTCAAATACTAAAAGGAGGTAAATTCATATGTCACGTTTTACAGGCTCAACTTGGAAAGTATCACGTCGTTTAAACTATTCAATCTCTGAAACAGGGAAAGAATTAAAAAAACGCCCATACGCACCAGGTCAACATGGACAACGCCGTTCAAAGATTAGTGATTATGGAGTTCAATTACAAGAAAAACAAAAAGTACGTTTTACTTATGGTGTTTCTGAAAAACAATTCCACAAAACTTTCGTTGAAGCAGGTAAATTAAATGGTATTCATGGTATTAATTTCTTAGTGTTCTTAGAATCACGTTTAGATAATATCGTATATCGTTTAGGTTTCGCTAAAACTCGCGCTCAAGCAAGACAATTAGTAAACCATGGTCACATTCTAGTTGATGGAAAGAAAGTTGATATCGCTTCTTATCGTTTAGCACCAGGTCAAAAGATTTCTTTAAGAGAATCTTCAAAAGACTTAAAAGTTGTTAAAGAAGCTTTAGAAGCTCAATTCGCTCATGCTGATTACGTAGCTTTAGATGCTAACTTAGTTGGTACTTACGCTAGATACCCAGAAAGAAACGAATTCTTACCAGAAATTAACGAACAATTAATCGTTGAATTCTACAGTAGATAATGATTTTAGAACCTATCATTTAATTATGATAGGTTTTTTTTATCTGTAAGTACTTCTATTTTCTTGACATACTTAACATAAAGTGTTAAAGTGATGTGTGTGAATCATTGCTGGTAGGTGAGGCTACTTTAAGGATACGGATTACTGCCGTCACTTTGTGGAGACAAAAAGTGTTTGGTTTGAAAAGTCTAAATCGGATCAAGGTTTAGAATAATGTAATTTCATTGCCTTATTGAGCTAAAACTTAAACATTGGCTTTTTAAACGATATTTAGTTTATTTTATGCCGTCAGCAATGACGGTATTTTTATTTTTAAAAAGGTAGGTGATAGTCTTGGACGTCAGTAGGTATACAGATTCAAATATTTTTATAAACACAGAGACTATCATAATAGTTCTCTTATTTTAAGCAAGGAGGCTTTACCAATGAAAAAAAGTAAAAACATTTTTAACTCAAATCTCTTTTTAGAAGAGATCAGTAATTTATCAATTACTGATACCCTTAATTCACTTGATACTCATATCAATGGTTTAACAAGTGATGATGCATCAAAATTTCAAGATGTATATGGCAATAATAAATTATCAAAAGACAAGAAACCTTCATTTATTAAAAGATTTATAGAAGCTTTTATTAATCCCTTTACAATTATTCTTTTTGTACTAGCAATCATTTCTTTTATTACAGATGTTATTTTAGAAACAGGAAATAATAAAGATTATATGACTGTCGGTATTATTTCATTAATGATTCTAACATCAGGTATTATGAGATTCATCCAAGAAACAAAATCATCCAATGCATCAGAAAAATTAAAAGATATGGTTGAAACCACTACAGGAGTTATGCGTGATAATACTTTAGTTGAAATCCCTTTAGATGAAGTAGTTAGAGGAGATATTGTTGTGTTATCAGCCGGTGATATTATTCCTGCTGATATTAAACTGTTAGAAACAAAAGATTTATTTATTAAACAAACATCTTTAACCGGTGAATCTTATCCTGTTGAAAAAATTGCATCTTCTAGTGAAAAGTTCAATAGTGTTCTTGAAGATAAAAGACTCGCCTTTATGGGAACCTCAGTTGTCTCTGGTTATGCTAAAGGGGTAGTGGTTGTAACAGGAGATCACACTTACTTAGGCAAAATTAATAAGAAAATGAATGAAAAACCTCAACCTACTAACTTTGATAAAGGTATTTCTTCTATTTCATGGCTCTTAATAAGATTTATGTTATTTATGGTTCCTGTTGTTTTTGTCATTAACGGACTAACAAAAGGCGATTATGCTGAAGCATTCTTATTTGCAGTTTCTATAGCAGTTGGATTAACACCTGAGATGTTACCAATGATTGTGACTACATCGTTATCTAAAGGTGCTGTCGAACTTTCTAAGAAAAAAATTATTGTTAAAAATTTAAATTCCATTCAAAATTTTGGTTCAATGGATATTTTATTTACTGATAAAACTGGAACGCTTACCCAAGATCTAGTTATCATTGAAGATCACCTTGATTTACATGGAAATACTGATGTCAGAGTGCTTAGACACGCTTACTTAAATAGTTTCTTTCAAACAGGGTTAAAAAACTTAATGGATAGATCAATTATAGAAAAAACAAATGAATTAAAAGAATCTCATCTTAGTCTTCAAAATTTAAACACTGAATTTACTAAAATAGATGAAATTCCCTTTGATTTTTCAAGAAGACGTATGAGTGTTATCATTAAAAATAGTGTTAATAAAAAACAAATGGTTACTAAAGGTGCCATAGAAGAAATACTAAGCATTTGTACTCATGCTGAAATAGATGGTACAGTTGTCCCTTTAACCAAAGAAAAAGAATCATTTATTTTAGATAAAGCCAATAGTTATAATAAAAAAGGGTACCGCGTAATCGGGGTTGCTCAAAAAACAAGTGAAAACTTTCCTTTAGAACTTTCTATTAAAGATGAATCTGACATGGTATTGATTGGTTTTTTAACTTTCTATGATCCACCAAAAGAAAGTGCCCAAAAAGCTATCTCTTCTCTAAATGATTATGGTGTTTCTGTTAAGGTTTTAACAGGAGATAACGAAATCGTTACTAAATCTATTGCAGAAAAGATAGGTATTCCTAATAAACATATTTTATTAGGTCAAGAAATCGATTTATTAGATGACGAAAATCTTTACAAAGAAGCAAAAGATACTTATATCTTTGCTAAACTTTCTCCTGAACAAAAATCTCGCATTGTAACAGTATTTATGAATCATCAACATGTTGTTGGTTTCATGGGCGATGGTATTAATGATGCCCCTGCAATGAAAACAGCAGATATTGGTATTTCAGTTGACTCTGGATCTGATATTGCAAAAGAATCTGCAGATATTATTCTATTAGAAAAAGATTTGGAAATTTTAAAAAATGGAATGATTGAAGGTAGAAAAACTTATGCTAATATGATGAAATATATTAAAATGACTACCTCATCTAATTTCGGGAATATGTTTAGCGTACTTATCGCTAGTGCATTCTTACCATTTTTACCAATGCTAGCGATTCATTTACTTTTCTTAAACCTTATCTATGATATTGCATGTATCGCATTACCATTTGATAATGTTGATGAAGATTACCTTAAAAAACCTAAAAATTGGGATACAAAGAGTGTAAGAAACTTTATGTTCTTCTTTGGCCCTATATCATCTGTTTTTGATATTCTAACATTTATCTTTATGTTCTTTGTCATTGGGCCTATTTTATTCGGTACTTCTTATTTTAATTTAAATGATACCCTTAAATTAGAGTTTGCTAGCACTTTTCAAACTGGTTGGTTTGTCTTATCTATGTGGACTCAAACTTTAATTATTTTCATCATCAGAACTAACAAAAGATTATTCAAAGGCAGTTTAGCTTCAAAAAGTCTATACTTACTAACCTTACTAGGTATAGTGATTGTTACTAGTATACCATTTACTGTTATTGGCACTCATCTAGATTTAGTTAGTCTTCCATGGTATTTCTTTATTCTACTATTTTCAATTGTGATAATTTATTTAAGTACTGTCTCTTTTATGAAACATTTATTTATAAAAAAATATGGAGATTTATTATAAGACTTAAACAAAAAAATGAATTTATTTTAAAACCTAATTAAAGGTTCTAGTAAATTCATTTTTTCTTTTCTTTAGTATTTAACTCTAAGATATCAATAATTTTATGGCTAAGTTCCCTATCTTCTATATCTAAAATGTAATGTTCTTTAGCACCATTATATGGATAGCCAGTATCTAGGTTCTGTGTATAGTCTTTAATACTTTCATGCATTTTAACAAACACTGTATTATCACAAACTAATAAAATAGGTTTATCATTAATATAAATCATGTATTCACCGAACATTTTTTTATATCTATAATCATATCCCTTTAAATATTCACATACAAATTCTATATAAGATAAATCTGTTGCCATAACAATCTCCTTTTATAATTAAAAGAATAGCATAAAGCTATTCTTTAAGTTATTTTATTTTTTAATTTTTTCTGCAACTTGTGTAAAGAATATAAAATTTTCAGGATCTAGAGCAGCTCCTCCAATAAGGGCACCATCGATTTCTTTTTCTTTTAATATCTCTTCAATGTTAGAAGGCTTTACAGATCCTCCATAAATGATTCTAACTTCTTCTGAAAGTTCTTTAGAGTATAAAGAAGCTATTTTTTCCCTAATATGAGTAATCACTCCACTAGCCTCTTTTGCCGTAGCGTTTTTACCTGTTCCAATTGCCCATCTTGGCTCATATGCAACAATCAATTTAGGAATATATTCTTTATCTACATTTATTAAAGCTTTTTCAACTTGATGATTAACAAATTCTTGAGTTCTTTTTTCTTCTTTGATTTCTAATGTTTCTCCTACACAGAGTATAGGAATTAAATCATTTCTGAAAGCAGAAATCAGTTTTAAATTAACCGTTTCTGAAACTTCATTGTAATAAATTCTTCTTTCGCTATGCCCAACAAGGACATATTCAGCACCCGCTGTTTTTACATGCATTGGTGAATTCTCTCCAGTAAATGCGCCTTCATCTGCATAATGCATATTTTGTGCACCAATACGTAAATTTTCTCCTTCACGTTTCACTAATAAATTTAGGAAAACTGCAGGTGGAAACACGATTGACTCAACAACTTCATTACTTGGGACAGCTTGGTTTACTTTAAAGATGAATTCTAAAGCTTCATCTTTTGATTTATACATTTTCCAATTTGCTGCTATAACAGGGACTCTTTTCATATCAATTACCCTAAAATAGACGCAATATCTTTAATAGCTTGTTCTGCGTGTGGACCAGTGGCTACTATTTTAACGTTTTCTCCTTTAGGTACAGCAAGGGACATGAGGCCTAGGATTGACTTTAAATCTACTGTTTTATCTTTGTAGTATAACTTAATATCTACAGCGTATTTAGATGCTGTTTGTACTACTTTAGCTGCTAGGCTTGCGTGAAGTCCTGCAGTACTTCCAATAATAATTTCTTTTTCCATTCTCTGACACTCTCCTTATTTAGAACATTGGGGGTGTACTAATCCATAATACTTTAGCATTTTGACTACCTAAATTGATAAGATAGTGTTCTTTGTTTGCTAAGTAATAGAACGTTTCACCTTTTTTAACTACATATCTTGTCTTATTTAAAACTAATACTATTTGACCTTCTAAAACGTAACCAAATTCTTCTCCTGGATGTGGATCATCTATTTCGGATTGTCCACCAGGTTTTATTTCAATCATAATTGGTTCCATTTCATATTTTAAAGCATTGGGAACTATCCAACTAATTGTGTGACTTAATTCTTCGTTTTCTTTTTCATAAAAGTCTTCTTTAGTATGAACTGGTTCAAAATCTTCTTCAACTTTTCCAAAAAATTCATGAACTGGTGTTCCTAATACTTCTAAAATTGCGAATAATGTTTGGATGGATGGCGATGTAAGGTTATTTTCTAATTGCGAAATATATCCTTTTGTAAGTTCTACTCTATTGGCTAACTCTTCTTGTGTTAAGTTATTGCCTAATCGTAAAGCTCTTATTTTTTTACCAATATCCATTATTTATCTTCTACGCACTCAATTCCAGGTAGTGCTTTTCCTTCTAAATATTCTAATGATGCTCCACCACCAGTTGAGATATGACTAAACTCTGATTCTAAACCAAATTTAGCTACTGCTGCTGCTGAATCTCCACCACCAATAATAGTTACTGCATTACCTTTACGTTTACCAATAGCTAATGCTATTTCTTTTGTTCCGTTAGCAAATTGTTCAAATTCGAAAACTCCAAGAGGTCCATTCCAAACAACTGTTTTTGCATCTTTAATATATGATTTAAATATTTCAATAGTTTTAGGTCCAATATCTAATCCCATTTGATCTTTAGGAATAGCTGTAAAATCATAAATTGATTTTGTAGCATCTGCACTAAATTCTTTAGCACATGCAACATCAGATCCTAAAATAATTTTACCATTAGCTAATGTTAATAATTCTTTAGCAAGATCTAACTTATCTTCTTCTACTAAGCTCTTACCAATTTCTAATCCTTGGGCTTTTAAGAATGTAAATGCCATTCCTCCACCAATTAAAATATGATCAGCAACTTTTAATAGATTCTTAATAACTTCAATTTTATCTGAAACTTTCGCTCCACCTAAAACAGCTACGAAAGGTCTTTCTGGGTTTGCTAGTGTTCCACCAATAAAGTTGATTTCTTTTTCTAATAGTAATCCAGCAACTGTTTGTTTAATGTTTGTTGCAATCCCTACATTTGAAGCATGAGCTCTGTGAGCTGTCCCAAATGCATCATTGATAAATACATCGCCTAAACTTGCCCAGTATTTACCAAGTTCAGCATCATTCTTGCTTTCTTTTTTGCCATCTAAATCTTCAAATCTAGTATTTTCAAACATTAGTACTTCTTTAGATTTTAAATTATTGATTGCAGTTTCTAAAGCTTTACCTCTTGTTTCAGGAATAAATGTAACTGGTTGTCCAAGTAATTCAGCTAATCTTTCTGAAACAACTTTTAAACTGTTTTTTGCTTTGTCAGCTTCTTCTTTAATACGTCCTAGATGTGAAAATAAGATTAATTTACCACCTTGTTCTAAGGCATATTTAATTGTTGGTAAAGCGGCAACAATTCTAGTATCATCAGTAATAACTCCATCTTTTAATGGAACATTAAAATCTACTCTGATTAAAACTTTCTTGTCTTTTAATTCTACGTCACGCAATGTCTTTTTACCCATTTTATTCCTCCTAAAAATCGGTGTTCTTCTACTAATTATTATAACATTATTTTTAATGTATTGCTATATCTAGATTGATTTAGTCTATTTTGTCAGAAAGTTTATATGCAATAATTTTATTTATTTTTTCTATTTGGCGTTGATATTGACACTTTGTCATTTGTATTCTAAGTATTTGTTGGCTAAAAAAGGTAAAAAGTATAGTTTTTTCGTAAAAATCCACAGTTTTTATTGTTTGATAGTTAATCCATATATTTTCGTAATTTCTATAGCCTGATGTCGAAAATAAGATAATTTTCGAATTAATATATAAAGGTATTTTATACTTCATATTTAAAATATTAGAAACAGCCTTAAGGTATCCTTCATATGTAAATAATTGCTTTTCACACAACTTTTTAACATATGTTAACTGTGTAACAGGATACTCTTTATTATTTTTATCAAAAACTTTACAACCTTTATGAGTATTTATAATATAGTCCATCATTATATAATAAAAAAGAAGGCTTATTTGCCTTCTTTAAGTGTTAATACATGTTCAGTTGTTGGATTGAAGAAATGGCTTTTATTCATATCTAAAGCAAATTTCATTGTGTCTCCAATTTTAATATCTTTAGCTCCAATACTTGCGCAAATATCAGAACCACCCACATTAAAGAATACGTTAGTTTCTGATCCAAGTAATTCTGATAAATTAACTTTAGCAGAAATAATAGCTCCTGGATAAGTTTCTAATACTACTTCTTCATCATGGATATCTTCTGGTCTGATACCTAATACTACTTCTTTATTAAGGAAGTCATTATCTTTTAAGATTTGTAGTTTTCCTTCAGGAACATTAATTTCAGCACCTTCTGCTTTAAATACACCTTTATCATCTACAATACCTTTAATAAAGTTCATTGGTGGAGTTCCCATGAATCCTGCAACGAACATATTTACTGGATGATCATAAATATTCTTAGGCACGTCTACTTGTTGAATATAACCATCTTTCATAACAACAATTCTATCAGCCATTGTCATCGCTTCGATTTGGTCATGTGTTACATAGATTGCAGTTGTATTGAATTTATCAGCAATCGATTTATGAATTCTACTTAATTCTGTTCTCATGTGTACTCGTAATTTAGCATCTAGGTTTGAAAGTGGTTCGTCAAGTAAGAATACTTTAGCTTCACGCACAATTGCACGGCCTAAGGCAACACGTTGTCTTTGTCCACCTGATAAAGCTTTAGGTTTACGTTCAAGGTATGGAGTTAATCCTAAAATTTCAGCTGCTTCATGAACTCTTCTATCAATTTCTTCTTTAGGGAATTTACGTAATTTTAAACCATATCCCATGTTATCAAATACTGTCATATGTGGGTATAAGGCATAACTTTGGAAAACCATTGCAATATCTCTATCTTTTGGCGCTTTATCATTTACTAATTCACCGTCAATAAAGAATTCTCCTGCGCTAATTTCTTCTAGTCCAGCAATCATACGTAATGTTGTTGATTTACCACAACCTGAAGGTCCTACTAAAACGATAAATTCTTTATCATTCATTTCTAAGTTAAAATCAAATACAGCTTGTACGCCGTTTGGATATATTTTATTAATATTGTTTAATTGTAATTTAGCCATTATATTTCTCCTTTTTTGTAATCGCTTTTATTGTATCAAAACTAAAGGCAAATCGCTATGTGCAAATTGCCTATATTTCAGGTATTAGGTAGTATGAACAAATAAATGCATCCTCAAATTTTTTAAGATCATAATTGGTATCTCTTTTAAATTTTTCTAATCTTTGAATCAAAGTGTTTCTATGAAGATACATCTTTTCAGCAGTTTTTGAAACATTCATGTTGTTTTCTAGAAAAGCCTTAATTGTTTCTAATATTTCATGGTTTAATTTATATTTTTTAAACGGATGAAACTCTGAGATGATATTATTTTTTATAACATATTGAGCTATTTTTTTTTCATCATAAACAGTTCTTTTATACACCTTTTTGGGCAAGATACTTCTAATTAATTCAATATCTTCATCATCATTTCCAATATAACCAATAAAGTTAATCATTAAATCATTATACAAGTTGTTTAATCCTTCTTTAATATGTTCTTTAGTTTCTTTAGTATGAATGATCCAGTCTGATCCTATATTGAGACAATCAATTGTTAAAAAAAGATCTTTAGCAATTGAAAAGATATTCATATCATGAGTAGTGTTTGATTCAATTCTTAATATAATTAGACTCATGTTATCAACTACCTTTCTTTACGTAATATTATAGCATAATAAATAAACTATTTTATGTTATAATATCTACTAACAAAGAGGTGTTTTATGAAAAAGCTAAGAAATAAACAAAATCTATATTTTGTCTTGACCATTTTAACTTTTATTTTAATCATAGTTGGTTCTATCTTAAGTTTTTCTTTTGATTTATCATTTGATTCTAGTCTAATGATTATGTCTGCTGTTTTATTTATTGGTTTGATTCTTATTATTTACTTTAAATCAAAATTAGACTTTTATAATGACAATTATAAATATCAAAAACTAATCAGTCATCGCATTTTGCCGTTTAAGACTAAGACAAATGTTTTTTCAGATGATTGGTACAAAAAAATCAAAAGTGAAGGTTTCAATAGTTTTAGATCCTATGAAAAATTTGAAGTCTATTATAAATTTGATTTTGTCTCTTATAAAAGTAAGAAACAAAAAGCGGCAGTTTTCTTAATCTTAATTAAAGATAATGACTTATCTTTTGATTCACAAAAAATAGTTACTACCATCCATGAATTTGAAGATGCTTTTAGAAAAAAAGAAAAGTTTTTACACCATATTGTATTACAGTATAAAGTTACAGAAGATTCTTTATCATCTAGCGATCTTAATGAAACCCTTGGTATTAACTTTATGACTCAAGGCAAAAGAAATCATTTAGTTGTGATTAATTGTTACTATAGTAGAAAAGATTCTGAATTTATATTCTTATACAGTCCTAACTTTTCTCCTAATCACTACTATACTTATGCTTCAAATATTATCTTAAGTTTAATCAAATATAAATAAAAGGATCCTTTTTAAAAGGACCCTTATTTTTTTATCCAATTGAACCTTCCATTTCAAGTTTAATTAGTTGGTTTAATTCAACTGCATATTCCATTGGAAGTTCTTTAGCAAATGGTTCTATAAAGCCCATTACAATCATTTCTGTTGCTTGTTCTTGTGTTAACCCTCTGCTCATTAAATAGAACAATTGTTCTTCTGATATTTTAGATACTGTTGCCTCATGTTGTAAGAAAACATCACTATTTCTAACAACATTAATAGGAATTGTATCACTTGTAGAAAAATCATCTAAAATAATGGTATCACATTCTATATTAGCTCTAGCGCCTTTAGCATTTTTACCAAAGTGAACTTTACCTCTATAGTTTACTGCTCCACCAGCACGACTGATTGATTTAGAAACAATACTTGATGTGGTATTTGGAGCTAAGTGAATCATTTTAGCCCCTGCATCTTGCCATTGGTTCTTACCAGCAAAGGCAATAGAAATTGTAGTACCCTTAGCTCTTTCACCTAATAGAATACATGATGGATATTTCATATTCACTCTTGATCCTATGTTTCCATCAATCCATTCCATATGTCCATTTTCATAAACAAAGGCTCTTTTAGTTACTAAGTTTAATACATTATCTGACCAGTTTTGAATAGTCGTATAACGACATGTTGCGTCTTTTTCAACAATAATTTCAACAATTGCCGCATGTAAACTGTCGTTTGAGTAAACAGGCGCTGTACAACCTTCTACATAATTAACATGCGCACCTTCGTCTACTACAATTAATGTTCTTTCAAATTGGCCCATTTGGTCTGAGTTAATTCTAAAATATGACTGTAGTGGTTTAGGCACTTTAACACCTTTTGGCACATATATAAATGAACCACCACTCCATACAGCACTATTTAATGCAGCATACTTATTATCATCAAATGGTACAACTGTAGCAAAATACTTTTTAAACAATTCAGGGTACTCTCTTAATGCAGTATCAGTATCTACATAGATTACTCCTAAATCATCTAATTCTTTTTGTGTATTATGATAAACAACTTCTGATTCAAATTGTGTAGAAACCCCTGATAAGTAGTTTCTTTCAGCTTCTGGAATACCCAGTTTTTCAAATGTTTGTTTGATTTTCTCTGGCACTTCATCCCAATTTGTTTCAGCTCTGTCACTTGGTTTAATATAATATGTAAAATCTTGGAAGTCGATAAATGATAAATCTGGCCCCCATGATGGATTCTTTATTTCTAAGAATTTTTGATAACTTTTAAGTCTAAAGTCTGTCATCCATTCTGGTTCTTTTTTAATTTCACTAATTTGTCTAACAATTTTTTCATTGATACCTTTTCCAGTATCTAAAACTGGTTTACTATCTGTAATAAACCCAAATTGGTAGTCACCAACAATTTGGTCTATTTTTTTTTTATTGTCATCCATTTTTACTCCTCCTTCTTATTTAATCCTTGTTCTACTGCTTTCCATGAAAGTGTAGCACACTTAATTCTAGCTGGAAATTGAGAGACACCTTGATATACAATAGCGTCTCCTTCTAAAATATTTTCATTATATGGTTTTGCTTGTACCATTTCAAAAAACTCATGTATAATTTCTAACGCTTCTTTTACTGTTTTTCCTTTAAGAGTAACTGACATAACACTTCCGGATGAGCAACAAATAGAACACCCAGTTCCTTGATGTCTCACATCAGTAATGACCTTATCTTCTATTTTTAATTGTACTGTCATATCATCACCACACGAAGGGTTATTCATATGGATAGTTAAATAATTAGCATCATTTACTAAGCCTTTATTTTGTGGATTTTTGTAATGATCCATAATCACTTGACGATATAAATTTTGAATGTCCATAATTACTCCTTAAAATTGGTTAAAAAAATCTCTTGCCTTAATCACTGCATCTACTAACTTATCACAATCTTCATATGTATTATAAATAGCAAATGAAGCTCTTAATGTTGAGGGTTGATTTAATGCTTTTGATACTAATTGAGCACAATGATGACCTGCTCTTACACAGACATTATATTGGTCTAGAATGCTTGCTACATCATGTGGATGCACATCATTAATATTAAAGGCAATAATGGCATGATCTGCTTTCTGGTTAAAAATGTTTACACCTTTAATTTTGCTCATTTTTTCTAATGTATATTGGTGTAGTTTTTCTTCATGCTCCATAATTGTTTTAAACCCTATTTCATTGATTAATGAAACAGCTTCATTTAATGCAATTACATCTGCAACATCAGGTGTTCCTGCTTCAAACTTATAAGGTGGAACTTTCCAAGTTGCATTTTCTTTATTTGTTAGATGAACCATTTCTCCACCAAATTCAACTGGTGGCATTTTTTCTAGTAATTCATACTTACCATAAAGTACACCTACACCATTTGGTCCATACATTTTATGGCTTGAAAAAGCCATAAAGTCTACATTTAAATCTTTAACATCAATTGGCATATGACTAATTGATTGGGCAGCATCTAAAATAACAATTGCATTTTTTTGATGAGCTAAAAAAGCTATTTCCTTAATTGGAGTTTCATATCCTAAAACATTTGAAACGTGTGTTAAAGCAACTACCTTAGTTTTATCTGTTAATACCTTTTTAAAGTTTTCAACAGTTATTTTATGATCGCTATCAAGTGGTACATAAACAAGTTTAGCTTTTCTTTCTATTGCTACTTGTTGCCAAGGTAACATAGATGAATGATGTTCTAATTCTGATGTGATAATTTCATCGCCTTCATTGATAAAATTCTTATAACTTTCAGCAATGATATTTAAAGAATCCGTTGTCCCTTTAGTAAAGATAACTTCATTTTCCAAAGCATTAATAAAAGTAGCTAAATTCTTTCTTGTGAGTTCAAACGCATCAGTTGCTATACTTGCTAGTTTATATACCCCACGATGGATGTTTGATCCATTGTTAGCGTAATAATAAGTTAACGCATCTATCACTCTTTGAGGTTTTAAAGAAGATGCTGCACTATCTAAATAAACTATTTCTTTATTAATTTTAAAAATTGGAAATAAACTTTTTATTTTATCAATATTCATAATTAAATCCTTGAGTTAACTAACTCTACAAATCTTTCTTTTAATTCTTCATCATCAATTTCATTTATAACTGGTTGTAAGAACCCGTTTATAATAAGTTTTTCAGCATCTATTTTAGATAATCCTCTACTCATTAAATAATATAAAGATTCTTCTTCAAGTTTACCAACGGTTGCGGCATGACCTGCTTTAATATCATATTCATCAATAAGTAAAATAGGATTAACTTCTATAACTGCTTCATTTGAAGTAATGATTCCTTTTAAGGTTTGATAGACATTAGAATTTTTCATTCCTTTTTCTATTTTTTCAACACCATTTAAAATAACTCTACCTTTTTTATTGGCAATACCGATATTAGTCATATCCCCAAATGTATTAGGCGCTTGGTGTTTCATATACACATCTATATTTTGATCGTGTTCATCACTTGAAACTGCGATTGCTTTAATATTAACGCTAGCGCCTTTTCCGGCAACAGCCACGTCTAATTTAGCAGTTAAGACATTACTTACTAATCCTGCCAACAATTCTAGGTTAGTATCTTCTAATGCGATAAACTCATGATTTAGGGTTGCTTTAGTGCTCTTTAGAGCAGCAACTAATAAGTATTTAACTTTAGCGTTTTTAGCAGCTGTTAATTTGATTTTATAATCACTTTGAGTCATCGTATCATCTGTTACTTCTAAAATAATTTTAATTTCGCTACTTTCTCCAATCACAATTTCTAATTCATCATGATTGTCTTCTAATAATGTAATTTTAATTGGTTCGTGGTAAATGGTTTTACTAGGAATTGTTAATTTTTTATTTTCAAATTTGAATTCTTTAGGTAAGTTATTAGAAATAACTTGATGGTTTTTAATAACGATAGCTTCCATTATTCTTGACCTATTTCAAATTCTATTCCTAATTCTTCTTTTACCCATTCATATCCATTAGCATCAATTTTTTCAATTAATTCTTTTCCACCAGTTAATACAATCTTACCGTTGATCATAATATGTACGTGTGTTGGTTTAATGTAATCAAGAATTCTTTGGTAGTGAGTAATTAAGATACAGCCAAAGTCTTTACTAATCATATCATTTACATTTTCACCAACAATTTTTAAAGCGTCTATATCTAGACCTGAGTCTATTTCATCTAAAATAGCTATTTTGGGTTTAAGTGTTTTTAATTGTAGAATTTCGTTTCTTTTTCTTTCTCCACCAGAAAAACCTTCATTTAAATATCTATGTGGTAAGTCTTTACGCATTTTTAATTCTTCTGCATTTTTTTCATATTTTAAGATAAAGCTAATTAATGGAACATCTTTACCTGAAACTGATTTTAATGCTTGTCTCATAAAATCACTATTAGTTACCCCAGGTACTTCAGCTGGGTACTGCATTGCTAAAAAAAGACCTGCACGAGCTCTCTCGTCTACTTCCATTTCTAATAAATCATCATTATCTAAATGTGCAGTTCCTTCTGTGACTTCATATTTAGGGTGTCCCATTAAGGCACTTGCTAAGGTTGACTTACCAGTTCCGTTAGGTCCCATAATCGCATGGACTTCACCAGTATTAACAACAAGATTTACTCCTTTAAGGATTTCTTTGTTTTCTATTTTTACGTGTAAATCTTTTATTTCTAATTTTGACATGTTTTTTCCTCCTACAAAGTATCGTCTACTATTATAACATTTTTTTTACTTTAGGGCATTAAGGATGATGATTATAATTTGTTTTACTAATATTTAATTTTATTAAAGTTTTTTTAAGGTTTGTTTTGTATACTAGAATTATTAATTAGGAGGCATTTATGAAAACAATAAAAAAAATAAGCATTTTTATATTATCACTTGTACTAGTCCTTACTTTAGTTGGGTGCCAACAAGCTACACAAACCATTTCTACTGCATACGGTCTTGACAATTATCAAACAATTTCTGATAGAAATCTTAGTGACGAAGATTTAACCATTCTTTCAACAAATCGTATTATGAGTTCTACAGTTGAGATCACATCTAATTTTACTTTTTCATATTCACAAAGTTTTGGCGGTTTTTTTGAAGGTTCTAGAACCATTACGAACTCCGCTTCTTCTAAAGGAACAGCTTTTTTTATTAACAGCGATGGTTATTTGTTAACAAATGCACATGTTATCAGTTTAGAAAAATATGAATCTTTACCTGATTTTAAATATGTTGAAAGAAAAATATCCATCAACTTCGCAGAAAGTAGTTTAACTTTTAATGTTTCAATTATAGATTATGATCAAAAACTTGATTTGGCTCTATTAAAAATAGAAGACAATGCTTTAGAGAATATTCAATATCTAAAATTTTATAATTTAACAGACCCAGCACATAGCAGTTACAAGACTGAATCTGCCATTAAATTATTATATGGACAAAGTGTCTTAGTTGTAGGAAATGCCAATGGATACGGTATTTCTGTTACCAAAGGAATTGTTTCAGCACCTTTAAGATATTTTTCTGATAGTAATAATCAAAAAACAGAAGCAATCCAAATAGATGCCGCTGTTAACTCTGGAAATAGTGGTGGTCCTCTTTCTAATATGTATGGTGTAGTTATCGGGGTTGTAACATTTAAAGTAGTAACTGAGACAAGTGAATCACTAGGTTATGCTATTCCAGCTAATGTTGTGATTAACTATTTGAATTCATTAGAAAATAAAGTAACATTCCATACAACTAATACTTATAATGATAGTTATACTAACTAAATAATATATTAAAAGTAATATAAATAGTAAAAAAGGGCTGTATCATTTTTACAGTCCTTTTTATTTTTTAACTTTACTTATATTTGTTGATGATACATAACCTTCACTATACTATTCATACCAAATAGTTATTCCTGAATCTGGATAATAAACACCAATAATTTGTCCATTAGAATTATAAATATATTCATATTTAACTGGGTCCGGATCTTTTACAACGGTTTTTTCCCATTTAGCATATATAGTGATATTCCCCATTATTCCAGTCGTACTGCTAATTCTATTTGAGAAGTTCGAATCAGTATACCATCCCTTAAAATCATAACCTGATTTTGAAGGGTAACTAAAATATTCATTTTGTTCGTAATAATACGTTGACTTATTACTTGAGCTATTTGTTCCACCATTTAATATATAAGTTATTTGATATACTTCAGGATTCCATTTTGCATATACTGTAATATGATCATTTCCACCTTCTGTGCTTGTAACACTTTGAGTAAATGATGAATCTTTATACCATCCAGCAAAGTTGTATCCAAACTTACTTGGAGCATTAAAGTTTTGAATTTGCCCATATGTATATTGACTTAAATTACTTGAATGATTCGTTCCACCATTAATTTCATAATTAATATTATATTGCTTAACAGTCCATTTAGCATATACAGTAATTGAAGTTGTTAATCCTGCTGTATTTTCTATTCTTACTGTAAGTCCAGAATCCTTATACCATCCAGCAAAGTTATGTCCATCTTTAGTCGCTTCATTAAGTGGTAGAACTTCTTGATATTCAAAAATAGAAGGATTATTTCCTTTAGTTCCGCCATTTAACTGATATTCTATTGAATATTTACTCTTAGCCCATTTCGCGGTAACTACAGTAGATTCGATAATATTTTTGCCTTCTATTTGTGTGATTCTTTCATCACTCTCATTATACCAACCTAAAAAGTCATATCCTACTCTATTTGCGTCTTTTAAACCAACTATAGCATTTCCAGAAATATCAATTGGGTTAGAGTGTTCATTACCATTTACTCCTTGGTAAATTACTGTAATATTACCCTTTTCCCATTTTGCATAAACTGTTATATTACTATAAACTCTATCTCCATGAAGTGATCTTTCTTGATCCTCATACATATAGAACCAACCTAAGAATCTATAACCAGTTCTAGTCACACTACTTAATTCTGGAGTAGATGATAAGTCTACTGTACTTTCTGGCAATACATTATTTAAAATATAATTATCTCTAATATTATCTCTATATTCAAATGTTAGTGTCAATTTAGGTTTTTCTTCCCATTTTGCATAAAGAGTGACATCTTTTGTAATTGGAGTTTCAAAGTTATATTCAATAGTACTGCTTAAATCCTCATACCAGCCAACAAATCTATACCCATATCTCTGTGGATTTATCGCTTTATCAATAACTGTACCTGAGACAATTTTATTAATTACTGCATGTGACTGCCCATTTGAAACAAAATTAACTGTTAATAATCTTTCCCATTTTGCATAAAGTATTAAGTCTCTAGTAACTGAGTCTCCAAAATTATATTTTTCATTTAAATCCTTGCCTATATACCAGCCAATAAATCTATAACCTTCTTTTACTATTGGTGTGCTAACTTCTGCTATACTTTGACCATTTCTAACTGTAACCATCAATTTATCTAATAGTACACCATCATAGAACTCAACTCTTAGAAGTCTTTCCCATTTAGCATAAAGAATTAAATCGCTAGTAACTTCAGTACCAAAAATATACTCATTTTTTAATTCTTCATCTAAATACCATCCAATAAATCTATAGTTAAGTCTTTTAGGTTCTTCTGCTAAGTAGACAATTCTTCCCGTTTCAATATTATTAATACTTTTCACATCACTTCCTCCATTAGAGATGAAATCTATGCGATGTATTTTTTGTATATATAATTTAATTGTTTTAGATGTAGTACCGGCATTAATTTCAACTGAAACATTAACTCCAGGTTGATTCAATTCATTTATCTTTTTACTATCTGGAACAATAACACCGTTTGAATTAATCTTGACATATTCTTGCCCCTCGGTCACAATATAATTAATGGTAGGCAAAGTATTTGTAAAACTATCAAACTTCAAGTTTATTTTATACTTATCTTGAGAAGCAATTACACCTGTTTTATATGTAATATTTTGTATAGAACCAGTTTCAGTACTTCCCTCAGGAACGACACTAACTTCTTCAATATAACTTGGGAAAATTATTTTTTCCTTTGAATATTGGCTGATTAAATCAGAGTAGTTTTCTTGACCAATTTTTAGAAAATATTTTTGAATTTCAGCAGATCTTCTTTGCGCTGCGCTACTTGAATCATTAATCATTCCAACAATTTCCCAAATTGGAAACAATGAATTACTATCTTTAATCCCCATCAAAGCTGGAGAAGTAGCAATTGTCTTTTGCCATTCAGGATATTTTTGAATAATATCTTGTTCTGCAAATATTCCAACAGCTTCTCCACCTATTACTTTCATATTAACTGAAACATTTGTATCGCTTTTCTTCGCCTCTTCTCTATAATCCATTGATGAACTACCAGATGCTTTAGAAAACCATGTTCTAACTGACATATCAATTGCTGTGCTTAGTGAGGCTGCACTACTTTGACTATTAGAACTAATTGTATAATCTAAATTAATTCCACCTCCCATTGTGACACTAGTTAAAATATGAGTACCATATCTTTTTACAAGTGTTTCAATAGGCAGTTCCATAGCATCATTAATAAATCTTTCAGATAGCAAGGAAACATAATCATTGGGATTTGTTTGTAGTGCAAAATAATAACTTTGTTCATTTATATTTACAGTTTTAAACATAAAATTACTTTTATCAGAGTAACTTCCAGTAAATCCTGCCTTTAAATCTACTTTACCAAACATTTTAAGCTCTGCGTTTAAATTAAATTTTGTCTCTAAATTTTGGATATATTCACTCATTGAACTTCCTTCTATATTGTTAATTTCAGAAGAATTTTCATATACTTTCATAAGTGGTTGTGTAGATAATTTATCTAAATCAAATATAGGGTATGTGATATTAATATTTCTAGCATTTACTTGATTATGATTAACCAAGTTGATTCCATAACCTAAAAATGAAGAGTCTGTTTCAGACTTCTCATGTGACATAAATAGACCGTTTTCTACTCTATTTCCATCAGAATTAGAACTGACTACTAATTTTTCTGGAACATTTCTTGATGTAGCAGCAATGCCACAAGAAACTAATGTAACTAGTGTTCCAAGTATTAAAAATAATGATAATATTTTTTTCATATTTTCTCCTTCTGTGATATTAATATCACTAAACAAATATTATCACAATAATTGACACTTCAATAGGGCATAACTGTCCTATTATCTAGATATTTATTGAATTGTTATTTTGGTATATAATAAAAAGTATTGCAAATTTTATTATGTTTGGTGTTATTAATTTTTAAAAAAATTATTTATATTCATAAGCCTCAATATAGGATTTGAACAATATTAGCTTAATGATAATAATTATAAACAGTTCCACATACTAATAAACTAAGTTTATTATCCAATGAAATTTCTAGTCTCAAATACTTCGGTAGATAGTGATCTATAAAACTATATTTGTTCTAGCCGTTATCGGTTTAAAAGGACTTTACAGTATATGAGTTAATATAATTTAGATACCCTCCAAATTATTAATTTATATTGAAATATTAAATCACTTAAGAAATATAATTGGTTAAAATTTAGTTTAAAAAAGCAGAGAACAATAATTTTCAAATTATTGTTCTCTGCTTATATTTTATTAATTAAAAATCTATTTCTTAAGTTGTTTAATGAGATCTTGCTTGCTCATTTTATAATATCCTACAATTTTTCTATCCCTTGCAATCCTTTTCAGGTCTAATAGAGTCATATCATTGTATTTTATTTTGTCACTTTTATTTTCTACTACATTGATTATCTCTTTAGACGCCAACTCTTCTTGATATTTTAGAACTTCTTTTTCACTTGCAAGAACAAAGTGTCCTGGTTTAATTTCAACAAATGATGGTTGACCTTCTTCATCATAATTATGAATTTGAGGATTATAAACAAATCTTTTACGAACTTTTTCAACATCTGGATCAGGGATTGGTATTGCTGATAAGAGTGATTTAGTATATGGGTGTAAAGGATTTTTGAATAATTCTTCAGAAGTTGTTAATTCTACCATTTTTCCAAAATACATAACCCCAATTCTATCACTAAAATATTTAACTACAGACAAATCATGAGCTATAAATAAAATTGTTAAATCTAATTCTTCCTGCAACTGCTTTAGCAAATTAATAACTTGTGCTTGAATAGATACGTCCAAGGCACTAATTGGCTCATCTGCAATTAATAGTTCAGGTTCAACAATCAAAGCTCTTGCTATACCTATTCTTTGTCTTTGACCACCAGAAAACTCATGTGGATATCTACTCCCATGTTCTGGTACTAAACCAACAACTTGAAGTATTTTATTAACTTTTTCATCCAAAACTTTTTTATCTGTTTCGCCAGCAATAACAAGTCCCTCAGATATAATTTCTTTTACTGTCATTCTAGGGTTTAAAGAAGAAATTGGATCTTGAAAAATCATTTGAATCCTTTGTAATCTCTTAGCATTTTCGCCTTTTACAGAATCACTTTTTCGAGCTTCCTTAATCAAGGCTTTCTGACTCTTAATATATTGTTTTAACTCATTTTTAAGTCTCTTAATAGCACTAGAATCTGCTTGATAATCATTTGGTTTATTTCTAATTTCTTCCTTAACTCCAGCTATAAGTTCAGCTTGTTCTCTTAATAATTGCCCACGCTCTTCTTTACTCTTAGAATCAATTTGAGCTAGCTTCTTAGCTGTTTTATTTTCGACTTCTTTAATTTTCATTTTAGCAGGAGTTAACTTAAGTACATTATTCTTATATTCTAGTTTAGCATTTTTGATATTTTCAATATATCCTTGAGTACCAGCTGTTATTCTGGCACCTTCAAAGTACACTTCACCATCAGTAGCATTATAGAGTTTAATAATGGTACGTCCTGTTGTCGTTTTTCCACAGCCTGATTCACCAACAAGTCCAAAAACTTCTCCTTTGTATACACTAAAACTAATATCATCAATTGCTTTCACTACTAGTTTCCTTTTTCCAGATCCAACATTGAAATGCTGTTTTAAATTCTTAACTACTAATAATTCGTTATTTTTATCAATCATTTCAGCACTTCCTTTTCACTGTTTTTTCCTTTATTTCTTCTTTCGATTCTTTTAGAAATAATTTCTGGCATATCAACTTTTGGAGCATTTTCATCTAATAACCAAGTTGCAGCATAATGATTTTCATTAATTTTAAAATACGGTGGTTCTTCATCAAAATCTATTTTTAAAGCATATTTATTTCTAGGTGCAAAGGCGTCTCCTTTAGGAGGAAAATGCATATCTGGAGGTGTCCCAGGTATAGCAAATAATTTTTCTTTTGAATCTAAATCTGGCATAGCTGATAATAAAGCCCATGTATATGGATGTTTGGGATTATAAAATATATCTTCAGATAATCCATATTCAACAATCTTACCAGCATACATAACTGCAACCCTATCTGCCATATTTGCAACAACACCGAGATCATGCGTAATAAAAATAACTGACAATTGCCTTTCACTTTTAATTCTATTAATTAATTCAAGAATTTGTGCTTGAATCGTAACATCTAAAGCTGTTGTAGGCTCATCACAAATAAGAATCTCCGCATCATTTGCTAATGCAATAGCAATAACAATTCTTTGTCTCATCCCACCTGAAAATTGGAAAGGATACTGATGATATCTTCTCTCAGCATCTGAAATTCCCACTTCTTGCATTAGTTCAATTGCTCTTTTTTTAGATTCTTCCTTATTCATCTTTAATTTTAATCTGAGAGCTTCTGAAATTTGTTTCCCAACTTTCATTATTGGGTTAAGACTGGACATAGGATCCTGGAAAATCATAGAAATTTTACTTCCTCTAATTTCATGAAATTCTGACTCGGATATTTTCATCAAGTCTTTTTCATCATAGATAATTGTTCCAGCATCATGTATAGCATTACCTGCCAATATTCCCATAATTGCTCTAGAAGTAACACTTTTCCCTGAACCCGATTCTCCAACAATAGCAAGAGTCTCACCTTTTTTCAAATCAAAGTTGATTCCTCTAACAGCTTGTAATATCCCTTGTTGCGTCTTAAAGTGAATTGTCAAATTATTAACACTTAATATATTATTATTACTCATTATTCATCAACTCCTCTTAAAGATGGATTAAAGGCATCTCTTAACCCGTTCCCAAATAAATTAAAGGCTAACATCAATATAGAAATAAAGATGGCTGGATATAACAGTAAATGTGGACTTTCAATCATATTTGTTTGACCAATTGATAATAATCTACCAACACTATCAATATCACCATAATTAATAATTCCTAGATATGAATATGTTGATTCAGTAAAGATGATTGCTGGTACAATAAGTACAACACTAGTAATCAAGGTACCTGCAGCATTTGGAAAAATATGTCTACTCATAATTCTAAAATCGCTAGCTCCTAATGTACGAGACGCTAAAACATATTCTCTGTTTTTATATCTATAAAACTGAGTTCTTGTTAAAGAAGCAATACCAATCCAACCAGTTAAAGTGAATGCTACAACAATGACTCCGAATCCATTTCCAAATCTTAAAACCATTAAAGTAAGTACAGCCATAAAAGGTATTCCACTTAATACTTCAGTAAATCGCTCAATTAATAAATCGATAACCCCACCATAGTATCCTGATATAGCTCCAATAACAATACCAATTGCAATATTAGTTAAGGCTACGGCAAAAGCAACCATCAAGGAAATTCTAGCTCCAGTCCATAGTACAGTAAACAAATCTCTACCTTCTAAATCAGACCCAAACCAATAATATGGTGTTTCTCCTTCTTTATATCCAAGATATTGAAAATACTTAACATTAGTTTGATACATTATACTTTCGCTTGTTTCTGCAATTAGTTCAAGCGAAGCAATCTTTTCCCATTCTTCTTGAGTGAATCGATATAAACCACTGTCTTCTATTATATAATCAACTTCAATACTATCTGGAATCTTATTAAATTCTGCCTCATCAATTCTATAAACTGTTTGATTAATAGTTTCATATTTAACAATTAATTCAGGGTTTAAAGCATTAAATTCGCTAGCAGTTAAAATAAGTGCTGCTTTTTCACCATATGTATTTTGATAATCTACGTATGCATAGTAATCTACTGTAAAATAATAAACTGGAAAACTATTTTGTTCTTTTTCGACTACTTTTTTTACAATACCATTTTCTTCCAAGTTTTTATATTCATTTCTATTAAACGATTGAATCACCTTTGTTCCGTTAAAAATACCAATTTTTTCTAGTCCTTGTATTTTAGCTGGTAACTGTTTTAATCTAACGTTTCTATCACTTACTGAATAGCCATTAAAAAGTGGTGCAAAAATTACCATGAAAAATAGAAAAGCTAAAATGAAAAACGAAGCTAAAGATACTTTATTTTTCTTCAATCTATTCCATGCATCTTTATAGTAGCCAATCGGTTTAGTTTTTAAAGCTTCATCACTAATAAATTGGTTGTTTTGTACAAAAACAAAATCTTCTTTATTTCTAACTACTTTTTCACTCATCTTTTTCCACCTCCCATTCTAATTCTTGGGTCAATAATTCCATAAGATAGGTCAATTACTAATGTAGTCAATAATCCAATAACTGTATAGAACATCATTACTGTCATAACAAGTGGATAGTCTCTACCACTAATACCTTCTAAGAATACTCCACCAATTCCAGGAACTCTAAAAATTCTTTCTATAATAAGAGATCCTGATAAAATTGAAACAAAGCCACCAATAATTGATGGTGCCAAAGGAACCATTGAATTTCTTAATGCATGTCTAACAGTAGCTTGTTTTCTAGTAAGTCCTTTAGTTCTACATAAAAGCATAAAATCCGATGTTAAAACTTCTGTTAGTTCAGCCCTTGTAACCCTTGTTAATGATGCGACAGAACCAAAAGTTAACGCTAATGTTGGTAAAATCATAGAAGTAATTGCAAGCGCTGGGTTTGCTTGAACTTCAACTGATGATGCCAACATAGGTGGTAAAATATTCCACTTATATCCTAAAAAGTACTGTAACAATGTAGCAACAACAAATCCTGGAACTGAAATAAAGAATACGACACCCAATGAAATTGCATGATCTGTAAATTTATTTTTCTTTAAGGCAGACCAAATACCTAAAGCAAACCCAATTGGAATTGATATTAGGTATGGAATAATGTTGATTCTAACTGTAACAGGAATTCTTTCTCCTAAGACAGCAGCAGCGTCTTGATTTTTTGTAACTGACCAACCAAATTCTCCATGAACAAAAATATTACTTATCCAAATACCAAATTGTTCCAAAATTGGTTTATCATATCCCTCTCTTTGTTTAATCCAATCTGCATTTGCAGGATTAGATCCTAAAACAGCTTCTTGATAGTCAGGAAGCAATTTAATAAAAACAAAAACTAAAAATATGATAAGCATTGCTGTAACTATCATTAATCCTAGTCTTTTTAAAATATAGTCTCTCATTTTCTTGAACACCTCTTTTTTGACACAAACAACCCCTGAGCATTAACTCGGGGTTGTTAATATCTTTTTATTATATAACCTTTAATTTATTAAGGTATATTTTACAATGTTATTTGTCAGTTGTCAATGACATATAGCGTAATCCGCCCCATCCTAACCAACTATGGTATGCTTGGAAATCGAATTTAACTCTACTGCTGTATGCTGAAGCACCAACTCTACCAAATAGCGGAATAGCAATCACTTCATCTACTAATATATATTTTTCCATTGCTGCTGCAATTGCTGCTAAGTCACCTGCACGTTCAGAGTATTCTGAATATAATATTTCATATTCTAATAAGTTAAATGCATCATCATATTTAGCTGTAACATCATTACCATTTACTAAAATATTAGTATATTTTTTTTCTGTATCAGTATTTTTAGCTTTATTAATTTTTTCAATTGCTTTATCAGAAAGAGTAAATGTTAGTACTTTATCAGCTGTTTGGAACCCTTTTTCATTCATATATGAATATTTATTGCTGTATACTTGTCCTAATAAACCTACTGCATCAAAGTCTAGTCCGCCCCATGCTCTAAACATAATATCAAAACTTCCTTTTTTTGCTAGGTCATCCATTGCATCAGTTTCTTGTGCATTAACAACAAATTCAAATTTACCTGCATTTGCTTGGCCTTCTTTAGCTTGGAATGCGTTTAATACGCTTTCTTTTACTTGGTTAGCGATTGCGATATTTGAATCAGCATTTAATACAAGATATTCTAATTTTAATGGTTGTCCTTGAACTACTAAACCCTCAGTGACAGCTTTATTATAAGCTTCATCAAACAATCTCTTTGCTTCTGTTGGATTATAACCTTGTGTAGCTGGTGATAGGCTTTGGATAACGGCTTTACCTGATGCCGTATCTCTATATTTAGTTGTTGCAAATTCACTTGTATAGTATTGATCATTTAATAATGTTTGTGTTGGTGTTGCAGGAGCTGCAGAGCCATTTGCTAACTCTGTTCTATTAACTGCAAAATAGAATGCTTTTCTAAATTCGTTAATACTTACTGCTGTTAATTTACCGTCTACTTTTCTTTCTGAATTAAATGCAAATCTAAATGTATAGCTATCAGGTGTTAATTTTAATGTTGGATGACTCTTATATTTATCAAAGTAACTTCCACCAACACCAGCAACATCTATTCTACCTGCTTCAAATTCATTAACAATTACTTTTTGATCTGTCAAGACATTATAGCGAATTTTTTCAATTCTATAAGCATCTTTATCAAAGAATTTATCGTTTTTACTAAATTCAAATACTACACTCTTTTGCCAAGTAGTTAACTTATATGGTCCATATGAAATAAGTGGATTTTCAGCAGTACCATAAGTTGTTTTAGTACCATCAGCTGACATACCAGCATCATACTTAGCTAAGTGAACAACACCAGTTACAGCACTTGTGAATGACCCTTTAAGATCCCATCTGCTTTTTGGTTTTCTAAGTGCAAATTGAATGGTAGTATCATTATCAACAGCTTGAACTTCTACATTGTCCCAAGAAAATTCTTTATAGTATCTTCTCACTTTTCCTGCAGGAACTTTAACTTTCCCACCTTTTGCAAGTTCAACATCTTCAGTTCCATCTGGAAGTCTATCTGCAGTCACTGCATCTTCCGCCTCAACGCTTTCAGGATACCAACCAGCTGTACGAACTACTAAACCATCTTTATTCTTGCTTTCTGCTAAGTAAACATATCCTAATTGATCAGGATTTTCGATATCAGCATTATTTTTATTTACTTCATCTGTGAAAACTGGATTACTTGCGCTATCAACAACACTCTTACCTTGACTAAAGTATGATTCGGCTCCAACAATACCTACATATGAAGTATCATAAATATTAACAGCTCTATCATTTAATACCTTAGGATCTAAAAGTCTCTTCCATGATTCTACGTATGTAGTTGCAGTAATTGGTGTACCATCTTCGAATGTTAAGCCACTACGTAACTTAATTTTCCATTCTTGTGATTCTGTTGCTGCATCTGGATTAGTTGTATCTTCGTTTGTCTTTACAGTATCACCAAATGCTTGAGGTTGTTCTGCTGCTAAAAAAGGAACTCTAGTATATACTAAATTAGCAGTATCTGAAAAGTCACCTTCAGTTTTCCCTGAAGCTGCCCAATCAATTTCACCTCTATATAAGCCTGCTGAAACTAGGTCATATAATGTTGATGCATTTGCTAGTGTAACAGAATACGGATTTATATTAGTCGTATCACTAATTGATGTATAATACGTATTCGGATCTTTTTTAAAACTATCACCACACGCTACAAGCGTTAATGTTGCAACTGCGGTAAGTAATATTCCAAACAATTTTTTCATTTTTTTCTCCTTTTAAAATATGGTTTGGAAAGAGTTTACTACAAATAGCACGCTCAGTCAACAAAAAAAACATCTTTTTTGTCTTTTTTTCATTATGAAAACGTGTTCATTTGATTTTTTTGGCTTTTTCTATTAAAATTTACTAGAAAGTAGGTAAAAATCGCATGATAAATTATAAAAATATTAAATTAAATTATAAAAAAATAGTTTTCTTTTCATTAACTGCACTAATTTTAGTTTTCTTAGGTCTGCTTTTTCAAAATTCTTTTACTTTTTTAGCTTGGGTAAACTCATTCACTCTAACTACTATTATTTTTGTAGCATATAGCTGGTTTCAAATCGTTATAAACCATGGGCTATTCGATACTATTATTTATGGGGTTAAATCTTTTTGGGGATCAGTATTGAATAGAAAAATAAAAGAAGATCTCTATGAATATAGAACAAATAAAGAAAAAATACCTAAATCCACTATTCTTTTTTCTTGGTCTTTTACAATGATATTGGTTCTGATAACCATTATTTTATACATTATATACTATGCAAAATAAATGTTAGAATATATTATGTCAATCAAACTTAAATTAAAAAAATTAGTCTTTTATTATTGTTGTTAGGACTCTCACTTATTTTAGTCGCTTGTGCTAACGGAAAAAACATTATTGAAAGAGATATTGAAGACTTATTACTATTAGAAAGCATTTCCTATAACCAAAAAACCGCTCTAGTTCTTCCTTATAAAGGTAAGCATGGTTCAACGATTACCTGGATTTCTTCAAATCCTGAAGTAGTTACTCATGAAGGAATTATATTACCTCCTAAAAAAGGAGAAACTAGCATTCAAGCAACTTTATCCGCTACATTGAAAAATGGTTTTTCTAGTCAAATTAAAAATTTAAACATTACTGTTCTGCCTTTTGATGACTATGAAAACATCACTTCTTCTAAAAATATTTCTTTTACAAACTTAAGTAATGAATATAATTTAAATTTAAATCAAATACCAACCTACTTTTTAGATAACGGAAATATCCCTTATTTAAATATAGAAGAATCACTTTTATTATTAGATGGTCTTATTTATTCTAAAGATTTAGAATTTTTATATACCGATTCTGGCGTTGATATATCTTATTTAGTAGAATCAAATTCAAACACATTTGAATATAAAGCTTATTTCAATGAATTAGACAATACGATTACTTCCTCATCACTTAATTTCTTTTCTAGCTATTTTTATTCTACTCAAACAGACTTTAGTAAAGGCCTTGATGTAATAAGTACTGAATATAATAGCGGTTTACCTATCAAATTTGATTTAGATGAATATCGTATGGATTTATTTAAAAAAGATAATAATCTTTACATGCCAGCCCACTTATTTAATATTTTATTTTTAAATGATTCTTATTTTAATCTTTATTATAATTATGATAACTTTTACGGAATTTATGCCATACCTGAAGATAATGTAGTAAAAACATTAAGAGAGAGTTCACTAAACAATACTTATATACCTTTTGATATTGTTAGATATAACTATGATTTTTATGCTTTTACATTTGATTACTTCTATGGAATCAGTAAACCTATGTCATTTTACTCATATTCTAAAGCTTACCTAAAAAACTTTTTAAGTAGAGATCCTCAAAAATCTAGTTTAGGACAATTTCAATTTATTAATGAAGAGTTAGATGAATTACACTCTAGCTATGATGCAGATTCGTTTTATTTAAATAAAAATAAAACTACCAAACTCACTAGTTTAACTCAATTAGGAGAAAAGACTCAAAACTGGTATCAAACACTCTATCAAGTTCAAGCATTAACAAAAGCTAGACCGAGTTCAAATTATAAATTTTTAGATAACGAAACTGCTATTATTTATCTTGACAGTTTTGATACAAAAGCCTCCACTGATTTAAACGGTAAAGATTCTTCTGACTTTATGAAAAAACTTTAAAAACAATCTATGATACGAAACCGTATACTAAAAATATTATTCTAGATATTTCATATAACACAGGAGGTAACTTAGGAGCTCTTCTAAGAGTTTTAGGTTACATGACTGATAAAGACATAGAGTTAAGCTATCAAAACCCATTAGAAAAGAGTTCTATTACTTATACATACAGAGTCACAACTGAAAATAGAAAGGCTGATGCTAGCTGGTATATCTTAACTTCTAAGGTGACTTTTAGTGCAGCTAACCTCATGGCATCTATTGCAAAAAATCAAAGTATCGCAACACTCATAGGTACACAATCTGGTGGCGGTGCTTCTTCAATCATTCCTGTTATTTCCCCTACAGGAACTGCCTTTCACATGAGTAGTTTAAATGTCTTAAGTTACAAAGATAAACAAACTAACACCTATCATGACATTGAAAACGGAATTAAACCAGATATTGAACTTCCTGTTTCCAAACTAAATGACTATAATCATATATTAAACTTAATAAAAAACAATAAATAATCTATAAAATGCTTTAATATTGATTTTATTTCAAAATACTTATACAATATCTATAAACAATGTTATTTTATAACCTAACACTGGAGGTATAAGACATATGACTACAAAAGAACTTATTTATAAAAATGCATTAGAGCTTTTTAGTAAAAACGGATATAACAACGTAGGTATGAGAGATTTAGCAAAATCCGTTGGTATTAAAGCAGCTTCTATTTATAACCACTATAAAGGTAAAGAAGAAATTTTACTTTCTATCGCTGATAGTTTAGTAGAGAAAATGAGAAAAGAGATCTACCCACTATATAAAAGAGATGATTTATCTCCTAGAGAATTTTTCACTAATATTTCTCTATCTACTAATACCTTTTTTGAAAAAGAAGAAATCAATCAGTTAACTCGACTTTTAATACCTGAACAGTTTAATAGTAATGCTTTAAAAAATATTTTACATGATGAATTTATTATCAAACCTAGAACTGCTTTGACTTACTATTTTAAAAACTTGATGGATAAAGGGCTAATGAAAAAGGAAAATCCTCTCTTAGCTGCCAAACTTTATCATTCATTCTTTATTTATCATTTCTATGAAAAATATCTAACAGATAATCCTGAAGGATTTATGTTAACTTATGAAGAACTGTTCAAAGAACATATCACACTATTTATGAATTATTTTAATATTAAATAAAAAAGATCAATCCTAGGATTGATTTTTTTTAACTAAATACTTTTTCTAAAAATGAACGTATTTTACTATATTTTAAATTTTGACTATTACTTATTTCAGATGCTTCTTTGAGTTTATTAAAATCTTTTAGAAAATCTAAGATAAGTTTTTTTTCTGTTGTCACTATAGAAGTTTCTCCTAACTTATAAATACCGGCATCATTTAAGTTAATTGACCCAACAACTAGCTTTTCATCAATCAAGATAGCCTTTGCATGTATCAGCCCTTTATGAAAGTATACTTCAATATTATTTTTAACATATTCATTTAATATTTGTTTATTATAGTGTGTTTGTACATTTGAATCATCACTTGTAATAATTTTAACCTCTACATTGTTTTTAGTAGCCTCAAATAAGGCATCTCTTACTTCCTTATTTCCAAAATATGCCATTGCCATATAAATACGTTCTTTAGCATTTTTAATCATTTTTAATAAATGATGCGTTTCTAGATGACTTTTTTGATTAATAATGTAATCAATTTTTTTACTGTCATCATATTGTTTTTTAAGTGCTAGTCTTTCTCTAAAGTAGTTAACTTCATCTTTACTTTCTATTTTGACCATATAATCATGATATTTCCTTAGTTTGATATCTGAACTCACTTCTTTATCTTCTATATTGATACCACCAATAAATAATATTTTTTCATCAAAAATAAAATACTTAGTATGATTTCTAAAATTACCTGAATGAAAACTAACATTAGGCATGTTTAAAAACTCATCTCTGCTCATAGTTACCTTTCGTTTTATTTTTTTAGCATTTGCTTGATAAAAAATATTCTTTAAAATAAAGGCTATCATTTTATATTTAATTGGAGCTTTTTGATGAAACAATGTTTGGCAATTCTCTTCAGAAGATTCAAATATCACACCATAGGCATCCTTAATAATTTTTATTTTAACCCCTCTTTTAGCAGCCTTTAAAAGAGCTTCTAAGATTTCATTTCCAATGTCATCATTTCTCCATATAAACATTTGGATTTCAATTTTATACGAAGCCCTATCAATTTCTTCTTTTATTTGCGAAAAGAATTCCTTACCATTAATTATGAGTTCCATTTTCTTTTTCCTTCGTTTTAAGCTTTAAGAAAAAATTTTGATCAATTAAATAATCATTTAACATCTTTCTTTCAATAATTTTAGACAATATTTCATCACTGATTGTTGTAGTTTTATCAATTGAATTTTTAGTATTGACTAAAGGATATAAATTATCATCAACGATAATATCTAAAACTCTACTATCAATACTATATGTTTTTTCTTTACTAAGTAAATTAACCCCAAAATAGTAATCATCTTTTTCTGCCAAATCAAATAATTCAACAATTGTTCTATATAAATCAATTTGAGATCTTACAAGGTCTTGATTACCTATAAAATTTCCTTTAGGAAGTTCACTACCATCATAAAGCGTCTTTATTTCATTTGACGGTGAATAAATAAAGGCAATTGTCTGATTACTTATTTTTCTATATAAAGAAGGTTCTAGTTTTTTTCCATAGATTGTCTCTAAATCTTTCTTATTAACCCCTGCACCATGATCACCATAAAAAATATAAACTGTATTGTCCATATCTCTTCTTTCATTTGTTTTAGGATCAATAAAAAAACTTTTTATCACTTCATCATAATACTTAGCATATTTAAGATATTTTAAAGTAGCTTTAGATAACTTTTTTTCCCAAGTATTATTATATATAACTTCATCTTCTGTCCCTATATATGGATCATACTCAAATGGAGTATGAGGCATCATTGTAATAGGATATAACATGTATGGTGATTGGAGTGAGTCTTTTGTCTTATACAATTGTTCTGTTAATCCTATATCACTTATCCAAGGGTTATTATGATTATAGTTTAGATTATTATAATTATCTTCCATAAAGTTTTCAAGTGAATAATATCGGTCAAAGCCTAGCATTTTAGGATGCACGTTTTCTCGATTATAAAATACTCTTCTATCGGCATGCAGTGATTCAGTATAATAATTTTGATTTTTAAAATATTTAGATAAACTTGGAAGTTCTAACTCTTCATGATATTTATTTGTATATTCCCAATAAATAGTTGAATCTCCTAGTGCATTAAGTCCAGTTGAAACACTGAATTCTGCATCAGCACTCGTACCTATACCAACGTTTGTATAAAAGTTATCTAGGACATAACTTTCTTTTAATACTTCCTTTAAAAAAGGGAAATGTTGTGATATTTCTTCTATTTCATATAAATAATAATTAAAAGATTCTAAATGAACTAATACAATATTTTTATCTTTAAAAATACCATTTAAACTTTCTTTATTTTCATACTCATTTTTAAGTGTTAAGTTTTGGCTATCTTTTGTTAGTAATTGATTACTATATTCTTTTCCATCAATAAAACTACTATAACTATCTTTATTTTTATTATATTTATCAGATAATTCATAAGCTTTCTTTTCATCAAAATAATCTTTGATTTCAAGTCTAAAGTCTTGTCCTAACATTTCATATACATAATAACTATAAGTTCCTATATTCTGACTCACATAAGTACTTCTTGAAGCATTTAAAACCCATTTATTAGATAGTGTACTAAAAACAGTTAAGTTAATAATCATTAAACTGCAGACTGCTAAAACTGATATATAAACTCTTTTATAAGTAGTTTTATACATATTATCAGTTTCTATCTTTTTATCATATAAGATATATAAACCTAATAAAATAAAACTAGGAATAAAAAGAATAATTCTGTAGTATATAAATAATTCTTTTAAAGCTTCTAATAAAATAGTAAAAGCTAATTCTGGGGCAGGATTACTTGTAACGGTTTGTAGCGAGTAAATTGAAAAAGCTGTCCCATAATATTTAGAAAAAATAGTTAAGATATACAAAGCAAAATTAAGTAAAAAAGTACTTATGAACAATGCTAAAATCCTTTTTTTAGGCTTTTTAACCACAATAAAAACAATTGTAAATATAAGAAGTAAGATAGCTAAATCACCTAAAAAAGAATTGATTTCCCCCAAAACATTTCTATCAAAAGTAACTAAGTATCTATTTAAAACATTTGTCTTTAGTAGATAAGTAAATCCAATATTCAAGATAAAAAAAAGAATCACTGACAAATTGAAAATACGCTTATTTTTCTGATACGGTTCCATAATTAACACCTCATATAAAAAATTATATCATATTTTTATACATTTATTTTTTTAATGATAACATAAAAAAACTGCTTAAGAGTATAAAATTCCTAAACAGTTCTTATTAATTATTTATTTAAAGGTTTCCAAACAAAGTTTTCTACTTCTTCTATATCTGTTCCGTTTGCTCTAATAAATTCATGATGTTTATTAAGATATTCATCCATTTTATTCACAAAGCTTTCTGCCTTTTTACCATATACCTTTAAAGCAGCACTCTTAGCTAAATGGAATCTATCCATTTGATTTAAGACTCTAATATCAAATGGGGTTGTAATATCTCCATTTTCTCTATATCCATGAATTGCTATATTATGATTATGTCTATCAAAGAAAATATCTCTAATTAATCCTTCATAACCGTGGAAAGCAAATACGATTGGTTTATCTTGAGTAAATAAAGCATCAAATGCTTCATGAGTTAATCCACGTTCATCTTTTTCTATGACTCTTAATCTTAATAAGTCAATGACGTTAACTGTTCTAATTTTAAGTTTTGGGAAAGCTTCGTTTAAAAGCTGAATCGCAGCCATTAGTTCTAGTGTTGGTTCACTTCCTGAACTTGCCATAATTAAGTCTGGATTAGTTTCATCAGTACTTGCCCATGGAATGATTCCAGCACCTTTTTCAAATAGACTTCTCGCTTCTTCTAGACTAAACCATTGTGGTCTTGGTTGTTTAGAGGCAACAATTAAATTAATCACTTCTCTTTCAGTTAATGATTTTTCCATAACCGCTAGTAAACTATTCGCATCAGCTGGTAAATATTCACGAATGAATTCTGCCTTTTTTTCAGCTAAGTGAGTTAATAAACCTGGATCTTGGTGTGTATATCCATTATGGTCTTGTTGGAATACTGTTGAGGTTGCGATGACATTTAGTGCTGGATAGTCTTTTCTCCATGTTTGTTCTTTCGCTTTTCTTAACCATTTAAAGTGTTGTGTTAACATTGAGTCAACAACTCTTAAAAATGATTCATAACTTGTAAATACACCATGTCTACCTGTTAATACATATCCTTCTAAAAAGCCTTCTGCTTGATGTTCTGATAACTGTGAGTCAATAATTCTTCCTGCTGGATTTAAGTATTGATCAAAAGGTTCTTTAATATCTTCTAACCATACTCTATTAGTTGTTTTAAATAATGGAGTCAATCTATTAGACATTGTTTCATCAGGTCCAAAAATTCTAAAGTTATCTTTATTATCTATCATGACTTGTTGTAAGTAATACGCTAAAACTGTCATATCTTGTGCAAAGACATTTCCTCTATCTGTTACTTTAAATTCATATTTATCTAATGGATTTAAAATAAGATTTCTTGGATTAATTCCACCATTAACGATAGGATTTTTAGCCATTCTCTTATTTCCTTTTGGCGCCATATCCCTTAATGTTTCAATTAATTTTCCATTTTCATCAAATAATTCATCCGGTCTATAAGACTTCATCCAGTTAACTAATTCTTCTACATGTTCTAAATTATTTTGTGTTACTGGAAGTGGTACTTGGTGTGCTCTAAATGATCCTTCAATTGGATTATTATCCCATACTTTAGGTCCCATCCACCCTTTAGGTGTTCTAACAATTAAAACAGGCCATTTTGGTAATCCTTTAACACCATTTTTTCTAGCATCTTCTTGGATTTTTTTAATAGAACTAACTGCATTGTCAAGAGCTTTTGCCATTACTGGATGAACTAGTTTAGGATCAGTTCCTTCAACAAAAATTGGATCCCAACCTAAACCTTTAAAAATTGAAGTTAATTCTTCATCAGACTTTCTTGATAAAATAGTAGGATTAGATATTTTAAAGCCATTTAAATATAAAATAGGTAAAACTGCACCATCTGTAATAGGATTAATAAACACATTTGAAAACCACGATGCAGCAAGCGGTCCAGTCTCAGCCTCACCATCGCCAATCACAACAGCTGCGATTTGATCAGGGTTATCTAAAATGGCTCCTACACCATGAGATAAGGCATAGCCTAATTCTCCACCTTCATGCATTGAACCTACTGTTTCAGGAGCAGCGTGGGAAGCCACTCCACCTGGAAATGAAAACTGTTTATATAATTTTTTAAGTCCTTTTTCATCTTGAGTGATTTCAGGATAAATTTCAGTGTAACTTCCATCTAAATAAGCATTTGAAACCATTACTTGCCCACCATGACCTGGTCCTTCAATATAAAACATATTTAAATCATATTTATTAATTACCCTATTTAAATGTGCATAGATAAAGTTTTGTCCTGAGATAGTTCCCCAGTGACCAATAGGTTTAATTTTAATATCCTCTTTTTTTATTTCTCTTCTTAAAAGTGGATTATCTTTTAAATATAATTGCCCTACTGAAATAAAGTCAGCAGCCCTCCAATAAGCGTCTACCTTATCTAAGTATTCTTTTGAATCAAAATCAATTTTTTTCATATGATTATCCTTTCTACTACGTGCTTATAAAAAGCGTGTACGTATAACATTATACACAAAATTTACTTTTTTTCATATATGATACGAACAATTTACGAATAAAAAACGCTTTCTAATAAAGCATTTCTTATCTATAATTTATCAATATATTCTAAATACTGTTCTATTTTAAACTTTCTTTTTAATCCATCACTATTCATATACCTTAATGTGCCAAATATATTTCTGTTTGCCCATGGTCTATCTGCTTTACCAAAACACCAAGCAATATTTTGATATGAATTAGGGTCTCTACCATCTAAGAAGTATTTATTGTTTAAATCAACAATTGTTTCATACGCTTCTTGCATAGATAAAGACCATTCCATGATTTTTTTAGCCCAATACATTCTCATGTACCCTGCCATAAAACCAGTCACTCTCATTTCTTTCATAGCAGCATTAAAATATATATCATGGGTCTTTCCTAATTCTAATTCTTCTTTATGATATAAAAACTCTCTAGGGTCATTTTCATGTTCTTTCATTGTGTCATAAGCCCATTTTTCAGTCATATAAGAAAAAGTATCATAATTCGGCTGATATGTAACAAAATTAAAAGATAATTCTCTTCTAACAACTAGTTGTTCAAAAAAAGAATCATATATTTCTAGAGTTATCTCATTTTGGGATAATTTATCATCCAAGTAGTCTATTATCTCTAAAACTGATATTTGACCAAAATGAAGATATATAGATAAATAACTTTGTATTCTTAAAGATGGATCATTTCTATTTTCATAATGTTTAATTTTGTTTGTAAAAAAATCTTCTAAATGTAAAAGAGCTTGACTATAGCCACCTTTAAATAAATCTGAAGCTTTAATAGTCTGGTCAATTTTCATGTGATCTAAAAATGCATTAATATTTGTAAAATCTAACTCTGTAGTAAGATTGACCTTCATTTGGTTTTTTATTTCTTCTAAACCTTTAAAATCTTTATATAAGGCTCTTTTTCTTATCAAGTGAGGTCTTAGGACATATGCGCCATAAGCAAGTTTAGGATAAGCTTTTCTAACAGGAATTAAAACATCCGATTCAATCATGTATGTTTCTAAATCAAGATTTGTTTTTATATAATTATAGATACTTCTTCTTAAAACTAATTGTGGTTTTAAATAGCCATAATCCATAACAAATAAAGCAGTTTTTTCTAAAAGTGGTTGAATGCTTTCTAGTAAATCTCCATATCTTGTAATAAAGGTAATCCCTAATGAATCTAATTGTTGTGCAACTTCTTTAATTCCTTCTAATAAAAATTGATAGTGTCTTCTATTAGCTCCTAAGTAATTATCTGTAAATAAGAAACAAACAACTAAAGGCAAATTCTTTTCATTAGCCTTCTTTATAGCAAAAGCTAAGGCATGATTATAAGATACTCTAGCAGATTGTTGCATAAAGTATAAAACATATTCTTTATTATTTTCTTGTGAGCCTTTAATCAAATAGGTGATACGGTCAGAGTTCAAAAGTAACACTTCCTTACCTTAAAATTTTAATTAATCTTATGATAGATATTTAAAAAATCTTTATCGTTAAAAATAACTGGAACAGGATATAAAGGATTCGCTTCTTTTAAAGCTCTTTTAATCATTACTACGATATCTTCTTCTTTTATTAACCCATTTAAATTTTCAGGAATATTAAACTTTTTATTTAACATAAAAATATGTTGAATTAAATCTTTTCTATTTGTATATTCTTCAATACTTCTTATTTTTTCATTAATTTTATTGCCATAATATGATAGAACATGAGGAAGAATGATTGCGTTTGCTAAACCGTGTGGTACATTGTAAAAACCGCCTAGCGTATGAGCTATTGCATGGACATTTCCAACATAAGCTCTTGTAAATGAAACCCCTGCTAAATAAGATGCATAATGTAGGGCTTCAATACTTTTTTCATCTTTTTCATAAGCACTTTCTACATTGTCTAGAATGAGTTTAATTGCCTCAAGTGCATATTTTTTTGTCTTTTTAGTATTAGACTTTCCTATATATGCTTCTATTGCATGAGTAAGAGCATCCATAGAGGTTTCAACGATTAAATTTCTTGGAAGATTTCTTACAAACTCATTTGAAAGAATCGCAACATCAGGAATTAAATGAGTATCCATAATCGCATATTTTTCATGTGTATCTGGATTGGAAACAACCGCAGCTAATGTCGCCTCACTTCCTGTCCCAACAGTTGTTGGTATAGCAATATGGAAAGGCAATTTTCTATGTATCTTAAGGATCCCTTTAAATTTAGTAATACTTTTTTTAGGATAAGCAGCTTTAACTAAAACCATTTTGCCTAAATCTATGACTGAGCCTCCACCAACTGAAATCACTGCCTGACAATTATTATCGTTATAAACTTTATAAGCATCATCTACTTGATAAATAGTTGGATTAGGCTGTGTTTCATCATAAATACTGTATTTGATATTTGAGCTTTCTAATATTTCTTTTAAATGATTAAGTAAGCCTAATTTAACTAAATTAGCATCAGTAACTAATAATACACTATTAATATTTCTATCACCTAAAATATCACTTATTTTTTCTAATGATTTTGTTCCTTTTAAAAGTAGCGGTTCTTTAAAGTTTAAGAAAAAAGTCCCCACATATAATATTTTTTGATATATTCTATAAATTAGTTTTTTCATAGTTTAAATTCCCTTCATTTAAGATTATAACGACATCTTATATTTAATTATTTATAATTAAATTATACTTTAAGTAAGCCCGTCTTACAATATATCTTACTTTAGCATGGTAAAAAGTATTTTTTATTATTAGAAAAAGAACCTTAATTTAAATCCGCTATTCTATTTAGATTTATTCTTATATAGTCTTTCACAATAATTAAAAACTAAATAATCTTAGTCTTTAATTTTCCCAATAAGAATCAACTGTTCTATCATCTATATCTGTATTTACATAATATTTGTAAGAAAAATAGATAATTGCGCAACTGATTAAAATACTTAAAATTTGAGACAATATTATAATTATATCACTACGATCCCCTGCTACAAATAAACTTGTTAAACTACTAGATATATCAACTACAAATATACCTATAATAAAAATGAATATTTCTTTTGCTTTAAGTGTAGCAAAAATAAAGATACTTACAATTAAATACACAATAAAGTTTGAAAAAGAAAATGAGAAGTAAGAAATAATTAAAGTTAATAATAAAAATTTAGAAACATTTTCTTTCATCAATGGACGTTCATATTTAAATTCATTCAAATGAGCAAATATTTTCAAAATTGCATATAAAGCTATTAACCCTAAAATAATCGTATAAAACACATCTGATGTTCGCATATGAGCTTTAAATGTAATCAAATTAAATAAATTTTTAACACCATCAGGAACCATCACAAAGAATAAAATCAAATGAGAAACTAATGATTTTTCCATACTTTCAAACTTATATCCAATAAACATCCAAACGCATGCATGAACGATTATCATAACCATATAGATAATTCCGTTGGATACAAATTGACCAACTTCCATCAATTTAGTGATTTGAACAACTGTTACTAGAATCATCATGCATAATAATAGCCTTTTTGACATACCATTTCCTTGATGATATCTAAATTTTTCTGTAAACATATTTTAACATCCACCTTTTTAATTTTATTTTATCATACTTAATTAAGTATATCATGCTGAAGATGATATAATCATAGTATAAACTACTTAAAGGAGAAAAGTGTATGTTTGTAGAAGATTATCGCCCAGGTAGAAGTGATGCTGAAATAAAAAAAATTCAAAAAATTCTTCGTGAAACACTTCCTAAAAAAACAAAAGATAGACATCTAGGATTAAGTGAAGCTTGGAATGATGAAAAAGAAAAAGAATTACAAGAATACTTAGATAAAGTATCAGAACAATACAATTTAGATTTTAGAATATATTATGCATCAACTGAAAGTCTGTTTCCAAATGATTATAAAAAATTTGTTATGTATGGATGAAAGAAAAAGGACTGTAAAGAAATGAAGTAATTCACTACTTCATAACTTAACAGTTCTTTTTTTCTTATATACATCATCAATTATGTGGATAAAATCAAAAAACACCCATTTTTAGACGTCAAAATGTCTATATTTGTTATTTACTATTTAAAAAAGCCTGATACAAATTGTATCAAGCTGTTAAATATCTTTTGGTGTCTCTGTTTACAACAAAGGTAGTTGTTTTTGGTCTTTAAAATGATGACTACTAGTTGAAATCCGTTAATCGGTAATTGTGAGTAAATAGCGCCATTTTGCACTTATACCTCATATAAAAATTCTCACTTAATAATGTTTGATTTAATAAAAGACGAGTTATCTCTATTACTAATGATAAGTTCTTCTGCTAATAAAGAATCTTCATATCTCATGATATCTGCATCCACTTGTTGTTTGTATACAAAAGGATTAATGGAGCCATACCAAACAATTTTTCGATCAATGATTATCATGCTTGATGGATACTCATTCCCTAGCAATAATAGTGGTTTAGAATTACAATAATTTATTAAGAAATCAATTTTACTATCAATTGAATGTCTTGAAATAAATACAATTTCTTTTGATGTTTTTAAATCATCTTTTAATGTTTCTTCATAGTTGTTTAAATAATAAATGCGCGATTCGTATTCCTTTGCTGTTGATATTTCATACCCCATTTTTCGGTATCCCTTTAAACGTTCTAAGTACATATTAGAAAAATATTTAACGCCAATATCAGCATAATCATAAACACCTATTTCATGTTTATTTTCTCTTAATCTGTTTAATCTTCCAACGTATTGTTGTAACGTTCCTTTCCATCTAAATGGCATCGTTAGAAAAAGCGTATCAAGTCTATCATCATCAAATCCTTCGCCGATATATTTTCCTGTTGCTAAAATAATAAAAGGTTCTTTTTGGCTAATTAATTTTTCATTAAAGTCTTTCTTTTCTTTTGTTGAAAGTCTTCCGTGCACAATAAGTAAATGTTTTGTGATTTTGCTTATCTCTTTTTCTAATATACTAATATGGCTCATTCTATCTGTTAAAACAAGGATGTTCTTCTTCGTTTCAAAAGATGCCTTTATGTCTTTTATAATCATTTCATTTCTTTCTTTATTCTCATAAAGTTTTTGATATGAATCATTAATTGATGCTTCCTCAGTTAATGAAACTTTGAATCCTGTTAATCTAACTGTTAGAAGTCTTCTAATCTGCTTAGAATCAGTAACTACCTCAGTAATTACTGGACCAATCATCGCAGTAATAATACTTTCTAAGCCATCAGACCTTTTAAGTGTTGCTGTTAATCCAATAATATTCTTTGTGTGAAATTTTCTAATTAACCTTTCATATGAGCGTGATGCCACATGATGTGCTTCATCTATGATGATCAGACCATAATTTTTTACTATTTCATCAATACCTTTATGTGCTACAAGTGATTGAATTGTAGCAATATCAATATCAGCTCCTAATTCATTATATTGATCATATAGTTTTCCGACATTTATATTTGATGTGAATTTTTTAATTTGTGATTCCCACTGTTCTGCTAAATTTACTCGATTAACAATAATGAGTGTTTTTAATTTTAGTTCTGATATTAGCGCTACCCCTAATACTGTTTTACCAAAACCTGTTGGGGCAACTATAACACCTTGTGTTTTATGTAGGACATCTTTTAATACATTTTGTTGTTCATCCTTCAAATCGCCTGAAAATTTTATATTTTTTTTCATTTTAGGCTTGATTCTTAAATCGTCTATTTCATATAATATGCGATTATCATTTAAAATCTTTAAAACATTTTCAAGCAGTCCAATAGGAATTAAGATTTCTTGATGCGTTTCTTCATAAAGTTCAATAATTCTAGAAATACCATAAGTACTTACACGCATATTTTGTTTTTTATAAAACTCGGGATTAACAATAGACGCAACTCTTTTAAAAACTTGAATAGCCTTTGCTGATAACCCTCTTTTTTGAATAACAATTTGATTATTAATTTTGATTTTAAGTTCTTCTATAAAATCAAACATATCAAGTTCGATTTTTTTAACCGATTCACCGAAAAGTCCAAGTTCATCATCTTTTGAAATTTCATTTATCAAAATTCCAAACTCTTCATCTGTTACTTTTCTTATTGACTTCAATACTTGATACTGATTAGGATATGGTTTAAGTTCTTGATCAACAAAAAGCGTTGTTCCCTTCATACCGCTTTTTCCTTGCAGTGGTAATGCAATTAAATTGCCAATACCTTCTTTTTCAATGTAGTCTTGAGAAGGAAACATTCTATCAAAAGATTTAAAACTCATTAGTCCTGAAGTCATCATTGTTTTTGTAAGTAAGTAACGCCCTAGTTTCCTTGCATCTTTAGCAAGTACTGCATTTTCAAAAAATATCCAAAGATGTGCACCCTTTCCTGATTTTGATATTTCAACTAAATGATCTATATTATGTGATAAGCATATTTCAGAAAACTTTAAAACGTCATTCTTCCAACTTTCTTCATCAAAATCAAACGCTAAAAAATAACATGTTTGATTATCTGTCATTGGATAAATACCAATAATTTCTTGCCCTTTTAAATGTTTTAATATAATTTCATCTGATACCTTCTCATATCTGTTTGAAAAGGGTATCTTCTTTTTTTCATCTTTATTTAAAAATCTTGCTTCTTTTGAATAACTCGGTGCATATCCGCTCTTCCCATCTTTTTCCCATCTAATCGCATAACAGTCACTTCTACCTTTGAAGTAATCTTTGTAGATTGATAGTTTTTCATGAGTTGATAGTTCAATTTTATTTTCATTAGAAACCAAGTTGTCTTCGAAGTGAATATTATGTTTTTTTAGTAATTTTTCATAGCGTTTTAACTTTTCTTCAAGGTATGCTACTTTTTTCTTTAAATTGATTGTTTCATCACTCATGAATTTTATCTCCTAATGGATATTAAATAGAATTTAGTTTTACACGTAATAATGCATGGCATTTCATCATTTTTTTGCTTGTGTTATTACGGCAAATTTATAATTATCAAACAATATACATTTACCGAACGTTAAAAACATAAAATACGTCATTAATCACTAACAACCTAAAAAATCTTTTTAATAATTATTTGAGTATCCACGAACCGGAGTATTCATCATCTTTTCTATCAAGCAAACCTTGTTCTTTTAATTTCTTTATATTCCTTAATATTGTCCTTCTTTCTTTTCCAATGATCTCGGATAATTCGCTAACCGTTATATTGGAATCTTTACGAATCTGTTCAATAATCTTATTTTGAACATTAGAAAGAGTTTGGTTGCTTTTGGTGACATTTGGTGACATATTGGTTGGTTTTTCTTCAATCATGTTTCCCAAAGAATAATTCATATTTGGTAATATAACTCTAAAAAAGTTACCTGAAACTTCAAATTTAGGTGTTATTTTATATGGTTTATAAGCTTCCATAATTCTTTCTAAACCGGTCGCATAATTTTCAATAAAATCCATTTTATCAAGAATGTTAACTAAATTAGGATTTCGCATTGATTGTTTTCCGGACAAAACATCTTCTAGTGTATAACCGCCATATATATTACCTGGTGAAGTAACCTCTAATCTATCATTAAAGAATTCTATTTTAATATTTGATCTAAATGAAAAATCGCAATGACAAAGTGCATTTAATAATGTCTCTCTAATTGATGGTGCAGGATATGATTTTAATTCTACTCGTTGCGGTTGATAATCCACAATTTTCGCACTTGTATCATTATATATTTCTGCATAATCCAACACATTATCAATAATTCGTAAATATGAACCAGCAAACTCCTTCTTAACCTTAAACTCAACCCTCGTATTATCTTTGTATACAGCAAACTTAACAATATATGGATTTTCATCACTTAGCAACTCAGCTAGTTTTGTATACTTATTATCTTTTGTATAAAACCCCAAAGCATTCATTTTTGGCACAAAATCTTGTCTGTCGCTGATAGCTGAAAATTGCGTAAAGTGCAAATCTTGGTTTGGGGCTCCTTCAGTTTCAAAATGGCCATCATTATGCTTTCGGTAGAATTCAGATATTTCTTCCTTTGTTGCTTTTCTTGTGGTTGATCCAATTCGTATAAATACTCCTTCACTGATTGGACCCTTACCCACTAAATAATATGGTTTATTATTACCTTCACTAATTTCGATTCTTAGCACATTTCTTTTATCATAATAAAAGTTGATGAGTCCTTTTGAATCAGGATAAATACCTTCACGAATCCAATTGCTTATAGTTTGTTCAAACTCATCTTTCAATTCTAAAGGCACACCAAAAGCTTTACCATCATTGTCTATACCAATTTCAATAACGCCACTAGAACTATTTAAAAATGAAACAATCTCATGTTTCACTTCTTTTGTTAAGGTTTGTTTCCACTCTAAATTTTTACTTTCGTTTTTCATATTTTCACCAATCTTATCTTTCTCTAATATAGTATATCACACTTGGTGACATTTGGTGACATTTGGTGACATTTTTTATAATTATGAGATTTAATCTCTGTTTTTTTATATCACGGACATATTTTTTGTCCGTGATCTGTCCGTGGTGAACATCATTAATTTGGGTTTTTCTAAAATGGAGTATAGGGGGTACAGTTTAGAATTTTTACATCAAAAAAAGACCAACATTTCTGCCAGTCTCCAAAGCTTTGAGCCGTTTTGAATTTCGCTTTTTCAAAAAAATTGCCCCGTATTTTGAAGGTGGGGCGTTCGGTGTGGCATTAATCTTTTTTCTTCATTCCAGGGGGGAGTGAATCTGTTATTTTTTTCATTCCCTGTGTCGCATTTGATGAGGGTTGATAATTTTTTTGTGACGGATTATTGCTTTCAGTTAGTGGTGGCATTGGTTTTGTTGGTTTAGATGGTGGTTGGACAGGCTTATTTTGTTTAACATTATCATTTGACATATAGTTTTTTTCTCCTTAAATAATTATTGATATCAGCAATAGAACTAACGTGGCTATTATTGTAGTTGATAATATAATAAATAACTTTTTAAAATATAGATTCTTTTTTTCATATTCATCAATAATCTCGGCATATCGCTCTGCAAGAAATCCTTGTGCTAGTTGATTGTACAATTTTTCACTGATTTCTTCTTTTTGATCAACATTTAAAAGCAGTAATTCAACATATGATTTATATGATTCATTTGATTCAATATTTCTTAAATCGTTTACAATGTCTTTAGGTTTATATGACATCTGATTTGATGGTACATATATCATTAGAAATATTACTAAACTAACGACAAATAATAAAGAAGAAAAAATAAGTAATATTATTTTTGCACATGGATACTCTGTCGTAATACTAAAAATAAATGTAACTAAAGCCGTTATGATAGGTACACTAAAGCTATAAAAAGTAAAGTCTCTATTTCTTATTTCATTTTTGCGATTTACAACATTTTTATACTCATCAAGAGCATATGTATACATTAATTCATTCTTTGTCATTTAATCACCCAATAATAGGATAACAAAAAAGATCCTATTTTTCAATAGGAACTCCATCTTCATTGAATGTATACTTTATTTTAGTTGAGTGTGTTTCCTTATTATGACAATTCCTACACACACATTCAAGATTATCTAAATTCATTGAAACATTAGAATCATTAACATTTGATTCTGTCAGCGTGATTTTATGATGCACATCAACTGCTAAACCACCACACCTAGCACACTTATATTTTCCTTGTTGCATCTTAAACTTTCTTTGCTTTTTCCAAGCTGAATAATTATAAAACTCTCTAATAGTCATTTGCTAGTTCTTTTAGAATATTAACTTTATCGGTTTGTTCCCAAGGTAGTGTATCTGCTAACACTGGAATGTCAACCATAAAGTGGACATAAAGTTAAGAGGATTCAAGAATTAGATAATTCAAATTGTAACGGCGTCATATATCCTAGAGATGAATGATGCCTTTTTTTGTTGTAATAAACTTCTAAGTAATTGAGTATTTCCATCCTAGCTATAGCCTTAGTTTTAAAATGTCTTTTAGGTAAAACTTCTCTCTTAAATGTTTTAAAAAACGATTCTATTAGTGCGTTGTCATATGGGTTTCCTTTATTACTATGACTTGATATTAGATTGTTATTCTTTAAATTTCATAAAAGTGATATTTCCTCACCATTAAGATAATCTTTAATTATTCGGTTTACGTTTGATTTGCAATAGTTTCTCAAAGTCAGAAAAAAATGATGTGTCTGAAATTTCAAACATTACCCATTTACCGTCATGATAAGTTGCGGCTTCATCATAAATCTTACAAATATCAGCAGAAAGATTACTACGAATACTTTCAATCTTTTCACGATCTAACTTACCAAAGATTAGCATAAATCCAAAAACGTCTGGTTTAGCATACAAACAACATAAGGTTTTTCCGCCTCTACGATATTTATACTCATAAGTCCATTTCTTCCCGCCACTATTACACAGTTTTTCCATGTCATATTTCATTTCAATTAGTTCCGTTAGTTTTACCCATATATCAAAACGATGTTGTCCAATTAACATAATTATTTCTTCATTTGTTGGCGTTTTTTCTAACACGATGTTTTCTTCTATTTCTCTTTATATTTTAACGGGAGATATACCTGCTGTTGGGAAACTCCAAGTGCTTGATCAAAAGCCCCGTCAGGATTCGGCATATTGCACATACCACTTTTAGGAAAATCACCATAATCAAAAACATCACTTTGTTTAATCCATGACATCATACAGTCAATTGTTTGATTAAGATCTCCACCTTCAGTTTCATCACCTGTTCCTACTAAAAACAATCCTCCAGGAAATTCAATCAATTCATACGGCTTGACATCAGTTGGGGTAACTTCATCTTTAACCGCATAGATTAAAACATTTTTACCACGTCCCCACGTTTCCTTATCTCCCTCATGCCATAAAAAACTTACAGGTTCATATATATGATTTTGTATAAATCGCTGATGCTGCTCAACCCATTCAGAAAAACCGCCTTTGCCAAACAACTCTTCAAACGTTTTTTCTCCTGATGAAATAGCCTTAAATTTAGATATCTCTATACCTCGTAGGTTGTGAAGTTTAACCATTTTACAACTCCATTTCTTATTTAATTTTTACGGACACAAGATCATTAATCATGTGATACCAAAATATTTATCTCGTATAACATATCCAAATAAATGTTATCTTCATTCTCATCAAGCATAGGATTATCGAGTTTTCTGTTCATTTCAAATTATTCCCGTATAAACATTACTTTATCAAGGGTCACCTTTTTTGTAATGATAAGTCAGAAACAATTTGGATTATCAAGATTAAAAGTTTCAAGTTTTTTTAATTCACATCATCTTAACTGTCTTAATTATACCATATGAATTGATGTTTAAATAACAATTATTTGTTGCTAATCAATCTCTGATTTTCCCATTTTGGAGTTACATTCATAAACTTTAGTTATTGAATTAATTATTAGATAGAATCTATCTAATCTTCTTCTCATATTCTTTTGGAATTGGGATATTAAATTTTTTACATAACAGTTTAACATCATGAACGTCATTTTCATCAAAATCATATCCCAAATGAAACAAAACCTGACTTTCTGCATTGATACATTTTACTGTTATACCGTCAATCTCTCCTACACCATTTAGAACATCTTTGGGAAACTTTAGATCTTCAAAAACAACGTATTTATCTTCAATAAAATTAAAGATGTGTAAGTCTATGATTCTATTTTTGTTATCTTGCCATACTGTGTGATTTTTTGTGGTATATGTTTCTATAACTTCAATAAATCCTTTTTCTTTGATTAGTTGTATTACGTTTAACTTATCTTTTTCTTGAATAAAAATATCGATATCATTATGCGCTCTTGTTTGCTCATTTAAAAGTGCATCAACACCCCAACCGCCATCTAACCAAAGATCTATTTGGGCCTCTGTTATATACTTAATAATCCCAGTTGCATCATTTAAATTCACCATGATATTTCTCCTATTTACTTAAACTTATTATACATTACTGATTAACTTTCTTAATCGGCATATAATAATCCATCAATGAATAGCCTAAAATCTCTTGTGCGGACTTTGGTGTTGTCACATTACCAAGTTGTAATCTTGAATCATCATAGATTAGTTCCTTTGATTGGGCAAGGAAATCAGTCATTGCCGTCTTTGGTATAATATCATCTTCACCATCAATACCTGAAGACACAAGATAAAGTCCCCCTTTAAAATCAATGACTTTAAAACTATCTGGTACGTTCATTTCTTCATCGTATATGTAAAACCATACAAAACCCTGTTTTTTAGGATCGTAAGTTAAGAAGTCTTTAGGAAATGTTGGTTCTGGAAACCGGCTAAACCAATCATCAAAAGCTTCTAATTTCCCATCACCAAACATACCCGGTTCTGACATCACCATTTTACAATTAGGAATCTCAACAATTCTAACTGTACCATCTAATACCTGTCTTCTATAGATATTATTATCTTGATTAAATCTAAACGGTTCATATAGCTTTAAAACCATCTTATCTCTTCTTACTTCCATAGGGCTTACTAAAAAATGTTGTACAAATGCTCTTGAAAAGGCAGAATGAGAATCATATTGATATTTAGCAGCAATATCAATAATCTTTTCATCGGTTGATAAAACATCTAAATATGCTTTTGATAGTTTTCTTTTTCTAATATAATCGCCAATTGTTGTCCCAACTACAAATGCAAACACATGTTGTGTCTCTGATATGGAACGACCAAACAATTTTCCTATTTCTTCATAATCAATTTCTTGTGTAATATTTGTCTCAATATATAAAACAACATCATTTATAGGTTTAATGAAATCCATATAATTCTCCTTTTTGATTTTATTATAACTACTATTTTGTCAGTTTGCTGTGCAATATCCATATTAAAATGCACACTATTAGCAACCATTATTTCAGCAATTATAAATTATCTATGTTTACCAATAAAAACAGCATCTATTACCTACGCAAGTATATTACTTTCTCATTTGGGGGTTCATAGTGATAGAAATCAAATCTGAGACTACCAAAACGGTTCAAGTTTAACATCAATATGATGCGTAATATCACTAATCGTTACACTATCATCGTCAATATTGAAAGAATAGCCAAGTTTGTCTTTATGGATATATCCTTTATATGGTGTAACTTTAATATAGCAAACGCTATTGAGTTTCTCGTTATTAACCTCTTTATACCAGTGATGAAATACCTTCATGAAGATTTCACGGATAGATTTGTTTTTGTCATCTAGCGGGTGTCCAGTGATAAAAGCCTTGCACCAAAATCTATTATGACCTGCGTCAGAAATCATCACGTGTTCATTATATTGAACTTCCTTTACATAATTACAATTTAGATTAGTGACAATCCAAAATGAGCCATCATAATAAAAAGTATCAACACATCTAACTGAAGGAACATTATTTTTAGCTGTCGCAATCAAAAGCACTGTATCCTTGCTGTATTTCTCCTCAATAATTTTTATAATTCCACTATCATTAACGCTTGTTTCTGTCATTATTTATTAACCTTAAATCCTTTCTCTAAGATTTCATTAGTTGGAAAGCTTGTTATATTTAAAATATGTTTCCCTAGTAGTAAAGAAAATTCAGCAACTTGTTTATGTGTTGCCCTATCGTATAATTCGTTTAATTCCTCACGAAGTTCAGAAGCGTCATTAATTTTAATCTTTATTTTCCCATAATTATTCACTTTCCCTATTTAAGACGCCATAAACTGCAATTATTGAATAGATTCAATTTCTTTGACTATGTTAGAAATACTCTTGCTAGTGGTATCGATCTTTATGGTTTTTAGTGTTTTAAATAAACCCAATCTTTCAACACTTCTTTTAATTATATTAGGCTCTCTTAAGCCTTTTTCTATATCACTATTTAATCTTTCTTTAAGTTCAATTTCAGAACAAATAAGTGATATTTTAACTAACTTATGATTAGATGCTTCAAGCCTCCCTGAAATATGATCAATAATCTCTTGTTTATCCATTACCCAACAAAATATGATATTTTCATAGGAGGTTGTTTTAATAAAATTATTCAGTATATAGACAATATTATCTAAAACCATTTGTTTGGTTTCATCATTTACTTGAAATGGACTTGAATGCCAACACCAATCGCCATCTAGAAAGACACTGTTATTTAATTTTTTATTAAGTGCAGTACTGATTGTTGTTTTTCCAACACCCATGGTACCACCAATCATATAGATTTTTTTCATATTTTAAACCTTAACCTTATTATTAATCACTTGTTATTTAATAAAAATAATCTATATTCATTAGCAATAGCAAGTAACATATCAAAACTCATCTCTTCTTCTGATTCATGTGCATTAAGTATTCGTTGTAGATTGACATCACTTTGACATGTATAAAGTATCATATCGGCAATACCAGCTTCAATGATTTCCTTATTTAAATCATATGAATATGTAAATACTAATTGATCATTATGAATATATGTTTTTCTATTATAAGAATAGTTTAAATCTGTTGTTTTATATGCCATTTTTCCACTTCTTTCTGGATAAGATTTGTCAAAGTTAATAATTACTGCCGTTTACTTGATTTTACTACTAAAAGATGTACAAAGCTAGTGTATTTTCCTATTTAATCATTCATAAACCACAAGATATGGCACTAGACTATATTATATGGAACAAAGAAAATGTATCAGCATCTACAGTAAATAAGCGTATCGTTATTGTGTTAAAATCTATTATCACCCACTATAATTTAGATTCTAATTTTTCTAAAGTTATGCAGTTTAAAAAAATGAAAGAACTCGGATTATCTTATGGAACAATTGAAAATAATATTTTAAGAAAAATACTAAAATACACTTTATCATTGCCTGATAATAAACGTAATGGATTAATGAAAAAAACGGCTGTAGTACTGCTGACATATACAGGCGTTAGAATGAACGAACTTATAAACATTGAGGTTAAAAATATTGACTTTGAAAAAAGAGAATTATTATTAACAACAACTAAAAATGGTAAAGCTAGAAAAACATATATCCACGATGATGCTATATCTATTTTAAAAAAAGCCGTTGATGATGCTATTGGTAAAAGAAGAAAACTTCTTTTATGGAATAACACATTCAATAAGCCTATGACACAAAAGGCAGTCACTTATTTTATTGAATCACTTAAAATAAAATTTAATTTGGATAAGTTGCACCCTCATATGTTTAGGCACTACTTTGGTACAACTCTTCTTGATAATGGCGTAAATATTAAAGTTGTTCAAGAATTAATGGATCATAAGAATCTTTCAACAACACAGAAATATTTGCATGTTAACGATAGAAAAAAGAAAGAGCTTTATTTGAATAACTTCAAAATATAAAAAAAGGAGCGATTTATTCGCTCACTTTTTGTTTCTTAGTCATCTTTTCAACATCTATGTTAACTAATCTTGGTGAGAATACAGCTATTTCTAAAGCTCTTCTCTTTTTTTCTACAGTGTAACCTATTTCAAACCTATTAATTCCAAACCCGTTATATAATTCAACAATCAGCGGGTTATCGTCATATGTTACAAACCACTTATTTTGAAGTTCTCCTACAGATGAAGCCAATGCTCTATGTGCCTGTTCATCAAATGCATTTTTGTAAAGTGCCTTACCTTGTTCCACATATGGTGGGTCTAAATAAATTAATGCATTATTTTCTTGATTATCTATTTGTTGTAAAAACTCTACACCATCTAAGTTATAAACATGTATATCTTCTTTTCTATCTGCAATAGTTCTTATGTTTTCAATTAATTTATCTTTATTAAATCTACAGTCTATTTTATAATTACCTAATTGTTGGTATCCACCAATTGGCCCAGCTGTGATTATTCCTGATCTATTTGTTCTATTTAAAAAGAATGCAGAGAATCCTTTGGTCAAAACATCAGTATTTGGATTTAAATATATATCCTTTTGGATTCTCCATTGTTCTACAGTTACTGGCGTATTATTAATAAGTTCAATAAATTCATCTGTTCTATTAAGTAATGAATACCAAAATGCATATATTGCGTAATCATAATCATTAATATATATTTTTGAAACATCATTATTTAATAACAACTTTAAGGCTAGTCCAGACCCTCCCGCATAGCCCTCAACATATACAGGTGGTTCGGTAAAGTTATCTTTGATAAGTTCAGAAACAAAATTATATAGTTTTGCTTTACCACCTGGGTAGCGTAATGGAGTATATGATGCCATGTTTTCACCTCTTTATTACTAGTTTACCAAAAAAGTAAATGTTTGGCCAGTATTTTATTTCAAAAGTGCAGAACAATACATAAGAATTACAGTAACTGTTGTCTCAGCTAAATCTAATATACTTTGTTTTGTAAAATAAACACCTGCGTTATGTACACTTAAATTAAGTTGTGCAGCAATTTGTCTCGGATCAATTCCCTCAAGAAAAGAATTGATACTAGCAATATTTTCATTTGTTTCCTCGCAAATTTTCTCTTTCAATTTATTATCCATAATAATTTTACTTTTAAAATTGTGAATATAATTCCCTAATGAACCCGCATTCTTCCAATTATATTTATCATGCATTTCTACAAGTGCTCCTTCTACAATAGATCTCAATGCTGTAGATATAATTAAATAGTGTTTATCCTTGTTTAAAGTTCTGACTTGTAAAATTAAATTATTGATTGTTTCATTTATATCTATTTTATAAGACTTGTGATTGTCAAACAATTCTTTCTCACTAGTTCCAATAGTTGTAGGTCGAGAGTACACAGAAAAATCACATATAGCAGTAATTAATCTTTCTTCTGTGGTATATTCATATCTTATTCTATATTCACCTTTTTCTGAAAAAGATATTTTATCTTCGCTTAAATTTGTCTTTGAAATATCTGTAAGTATTTTATATTCAATATTTCTTATTTCATAGTTCTTTAGATCAACAATATTTTCTAATAGATTAAACTGCTCATTTATATGTATTCTCCAATTATTCTGGAAGAGTTTTATATTAGTTATTACATTTTTCTTTTTTTCAGTCACATACGCTCTGTTAATAAATTTCCCTGCTAAATCAATTTTTATCTTATCGCTAGTATTAAAGTATCTAGAAACAGATGCTTTCTTTTCTTTGGCAACTTTAATGGCGCATTCCAAAATATCATGTACAAGTGATTGCTGGATAGAATCTAGAGAATTATAATCCTCTTTATTTTTTATTCCTATGATTTTTTTTATTTCAGGATTATCAAGAATTCTTGTAGCATTGGTTATCTTTATATTACTAATAACCGTATCAAATTCATTTGGATAGTTATGCAATAATTGCGAGGCTGTTGTAATTGCTTCTGGATTAATTAGCCTTGTGAAATTATCTTTTTCCCTTGTTCCCCATGGAATTCTACCAATTCCATTTAGTTGACCGGTATGAGTACTTCTCACTAAATCCATAGCTTGAATATAGTCTTCAGCAACATAACAAAACACATCCATATTAATCTTGTTTTGTTTAGCAATCTTGCTAAAAAAGCGAAACCCTTCTATTTCATCTTTCAGTATCTTCGGATTTTTTATGCATTTTAGTGCAGCTATCCTACGATTGCCTTCATATACAATATATTTTCTATTTTTTGGGTAAACTACTACCAAATCATGAGGCTTCAATCCATTTTCTGCTATATTTTTTGCTATATTCTTCATATTTGAAGGATTCTGCTTATATATGCTTAAAATGTTATTTTCCTCTATTTCCAATTTATCTTCTCCACTGATTCTAGGATTATTTTCCCATAGTATCAAGTCTTTTATATTAATAGTTTTATATTTTGCCATTTTTCCCTTCCTCCTTTAAAAATAATTTATACTTTATTTACTCTTTATTAACTTTATATTTCTTTTTTGTATATCATTCTAAATATGTCCAACATTTGATATTTAAATTTTATAAAATCAATTAATTTTTCTTTTTTAACATTAATTTTTCCATGTTTTAGAGTCTCTGAATATCTTGCAACAGTTAATACTTTGCTATCCTTTATATTTTGTCTTTGAATATGGGGAGATACTTGTGTATCTTTAGCAGGTTTATGCATATCATACTTATCTACACTCGTTGGATGTCCTACAATTAGTTTTCTTAAATATAAAAAATATCCTTCATCACTTTTCGTATTTTGAGTATCATATGTTTCTTCATTGAAAATAGCAAAACTATTTTTAGCCTTTTTGTATTCTTGATGTTTAGTATATCCAAATAATTCAAATAAATTATTTATAGCTGAAATCAATATGTATGCATATGTAAAAAAAATAACAATTTCATTGGTTTCAGAATAATAATCTTCTTGAACAACAATTTCTCCATATAAATCTCCAACTCTTGCTGAATTTAAATTTTCAAATTGAACTATGCAATTTCTAATATGATCAATTATTGCACATAATTTATTCCATTTACTATCATTGCAAAAAGACCATAAATAATTATACATAAGATCCTCTACAATAGCAGAATCTAACTTAACATTAAGGGTTTTATTTATTGTTCTTTGATAAGAATGTACTGTATATATTCCAAACAAATCATTTGGAGTGCACCGAAATTCTTTGCAAAGCCTCATAGTATAATCAGCACTTATATCAATTTTACCTTTTTCAATATCTTTATATTCATTTTTTGTAATCCCTATTATATCTGCTATATTTTGTTGTGTATATCCTTTTTTTTTCTAATAAATCCTATATTTTTATAATACCCCATTATTAATTCTCCTTTCTTATTGACAAAAATCAATTTTCATTTTTATCAATTAATCCAGAGAAAGCAACTTCATAAACTCCATGGACTCCAAACAAGTCATTAGGCGTACACTTAAATATTTTACATAATTGAATTATTTGTTGAGCATCTGGAAAGTTCTTACCTTTTTCTAATCGTGAATAGTAAGATTGCGAAACATTCAAAACTTTTGACACTTCAAATTGAGTCATATTAGCCTTTTTTCTGTATTCTACTAATTTCAGTACATTCATTAGTTAAAAACCTCCTATTTTTATTTTTAGAACTATTAATTCTATTTTTATGTTGACATTTTTAGAACCTATGAGTATAATTTTAGTATATAGACCTATTGGTTCTATTTATAATTAAAAAATAAGCCTGGCATTTTTGATGTTTTCCCAGACTGTCATTGTATTGGTTGGTGCGGGTGACAGGAGTTGAACCTGCACGCCGAAGCGCTAGATCCTAAGTCTAGTGCGTCTGCCAATTCCGCCACACCCGCATATTTTTTTTACTAGTATCTTCTTTAAAAAAGATGGCAGGCCCAGCTGGATTTGAACCAACGAGTGACGGAGTCAAAGTCCGTTGCCTTACCACTTGGCTATGGGCCTATCTTTATTAAAAATGGGGCGGCCGATGGGAATCGAACCCACGAATGTCGGCGCCACAAGCCGATGCGTTAACCACTTCGCCACGACCGCCATATACCAGCGCATGTATTATTATACCTAAAATTATTTGTTTGTAAAGCCTATTTCTATATTTTTTTTATTTTATTTGGTTATTTGCCTAAAATTTGGTATTATATTATAAGAGAAACGAGGTTATACGTCTATGTTTAAATGGGTCGGCAGAATTTTTTATGTCATATTCGCTTTACTATTTGTACTAGTAATAGGCAATGGTAGCGGATTAGTTCAACAATCATATTATAATAATGAAGTTTTAAAGAAAATACACACTACAAAAGATGCGGTAAAAAACTTTTCATCACTAGGAAATGGTTACTTACAGTTAGAACCAGTTTTCAACGAATCTTATACAGATCTATCTACTAAACATCCAACAAATACTAAAATAGATTTTGATCTTTCCATCTATCCTTTAGTTGTAACACAAGAATCAAACGGTAAAATAGATAGTGAATCAGGCTTCTTCTTTGTCTTTTTATTACCTGAAGGAAAAAGTCTTCTAGACGATTATGGAATTAAATCAATCGGTATAGTAATAGAGTCTACCAAAGTCTCACTTGATGAGAAAGTAGCTGGAACACCTTATTTACAATTAAATGATACTAAACCTATCTTAACTATTTCTAATGCTGAATTTAGAAAAACTGATGAAGATAAAGATCTTGATTTCAGTATTACAGGTCTACAAGTATTTGCCTATACTGATAATAATCAAAGATATTCCTTACTCAACCTAGGTCAAACTACTAAAGAATCAAATAATGACAATGTTATGATAGTTCCTAGTTTTGAACTTACAAAAGCTCAACTAGATGTTACTGATAAGGTAGTTAATAAATCTCCTGAGGAATTAGCTCAAAATGGCATTTATCATGAAAAAGCTGATTTATCACCTTACTATTCATGGTACTGGTATGTTGGATTAATCTATATTGTTATTATCATAATCATTCCATTCTTCTTATTCTTTAGAAAACAAACCTTCGCTTATATTAGAAGAGTTAAACAAGAAAGACAAAATAAGAAAGATGTTGAAAAAAAGATTGAACATCTAAAACAACCTAATAAAGAAGAATAAAAAGGCTTTGTGCCTTTTTTTCTTTTTGTGGTTGAAATTGATACTTTAAATATGCTATACTAGTTAAGCAGTTAGGGATATGGTGTCAACGGTAGCACAGCGGTCTCCAAAACCGTTAGTTCGGGTTCGAATCCTGATATCCCTGCCAAAATATATGGCTGTATAATCAGTCTATTTTTTTACAACAATATACGAGTTAAACTCATAAAAGGAGTGTTTTATGAATAATCTTAAAGAATTACGAGCAAAATTAAAATTGACACAAACAGATGTTGCTAACTTTTTAGGCATTACACAAACTCAATACTCTTTACATGAAACAGGTAAATCAATATTAAACGCTAATCAAATATTAAAACTATGTGAATTATATAAGTGTTCACCGAATGAACTTTTAGGATGGCGTGGTATTTATGAAACAAGTACAAAGGAGTGGGATGAATAGAATGGATGATAACAACTACATTTCTCTTGCTGATAGAGAAGAAAAATTTGATTTTGATATTTTACAAGAGATAACTATCCTAGATAATCTTTGCTCAATTAATCTTAATAAAATTATGAATTACGTTAATAATACATATTTTAATGATTTTCCCTTACGTAGTTTCTATATTTCATATATAGAATTTTTCGATATGAAGTATAGAAAAACTGACAGTTATATACAAAAGGCTGATGTAGTATTAAATTGTATTTTATTCATTACAAATAGTCGTCTAATTAGCCCCTCCGTAAGATATCTTGACTATAGTCCTTATGTAAATAGGATACTCACAGTTCTTTCATATTTAAATTATGAAGCTACTATACAAAAGAATAAAGATTCTATTGAAGTCTATTATATAAGAAGAAAAAATGCAGTAATTGAACTTCTAATTTCTACAACACCAAAAGATTTACTCTTGTTATTATTAGAATATGAAATTTATAATACTAGTTTAGAAAGAAAAGAGTACCTATTAAAAGAAATCTATATTCACTTTGAACATGATTTTTCAGATAGTGGTGCTGTTTGGAATGCTATAAAAAAAATCATGAATAATGGCATACGCCATACTTCTGAAGCAAAAGTTGATAAAGCAATTAAAGCCTTTATAACCTCATACCAAGATAGAGAAAAACTGTATGATAATATTTATAGTTTATTTTTAGAGTTTTATTTACAAAAAAGGAACTCTGATTTTAAAAAAGAAATTGATGGCATACACAAAAAAGAACCCAAAAATGAACATGTCCCTGTCAAGTAGACAGTGGAAATAATTAATTAATGGAATGTCAACCATAAAGTGGACATATCGTTAAGAGGATTCAAGAATTAGATAATTCAAACTGTAAAGGCGTCATGTATCCTAGTGATGAATGATGCCTTTTTTTATTGTAATAAACCTCTAAGTAATTGAGTATTTCCAACCTAGCTATAGCCTTAGTTTTGAAATGCCTTTTTGGTAAAACTTCTCTTTTAAATGTTTTGAAAAACGATTCTATTAGTGCGTTATCATATGGATTTCCTTTATTACTACGACTTGATATTGGTTGTTATCACGAATAACTTTTAAGAAGTCATAAGATAAATATTGACTACCCTGATCTGAATGAACAATAAGTCCTGAATTAGGCTTTTTTTTGGCTATTGCCGATATAAGACTATCTATGACCATGCTTGCTTTCATGTTGTCACTTAGACTGTAACCAACGATTTTTCTAGTATATAGATGAATAAATACTGACAGGTACATATTTCCTTCATTTGTAAGAATATAAGTTATCTCTCCAAACCAAACCTGGTTTTTCTTGTCAGTTTCAAAGATTTGGTTCACTAGATTTCTTGTTTTTACATCTGATATATGTTTTTTATATTTTAACTTATAATTTGTTCCTTTGGTATAAAGTCCAGCTTTTCTCATTAATCTAGTTATTCTTTTTACACTAAGTGTAAGTCCATGATCATTTAATAGAACTACTTTAAGTCTTTTTGCACCATATCTAGACTTATGGTTAGTGAATATTTTCGTAATATATTCAGTAAGTATCTCATTTTCAATGTCACGTTTGCTTTTTGTTTTACTGATATGCTTATAATAACCACTACGTGAAACTTTTAAAATTTTACACAAAAATCTAACTTTATATGCATTTGCATGATTTTTTATAAAATCATATATTATTTTGGGATTCTCTTGAGGAAGGCTTTGAACTTTTTTAATATTTCTAATTCATCTTTTAACTGTTCATTTTCAATGTCTAATTGTCTTATTTGATTTTGATATATAAAATCTCTACTCCCACTACCTGGAAATGCATGCTCACCATGTTTTTCATATTCACCAATCCAACGATATAGATTGTTGTAATCTATTTCCAGTTGTTTTGAAACCTCTTTTACAAATAAGCCTTCATCAATGACTAATTTAACTGCTTGTAATTTAAATTCTCTTGAATATCTTCCTCTCATACGTAAACACCTCTTTATTAAAATATTATCAGTATCCTCTTATTTTTGTGTCTACTTAATTGTATAACATCCAAAAATTAATTATTTGGTGTATCTACTTTAAGGGGATCATATCATAGGAGTCAGTCCTTTTTTTTAGCTTTACAGTGATACGTTCATCATTGTAATAATGAATATATTTTTCTATTAGGCAGCCTTCTGACTCTAGCTTCTGTTCTTAATTTAAATTCAGTCATGATTTGTTTTCTATCGTTAGTATTCATTCTTATTTATCTTTGCTTTCTAAGTATTTATTATCTATAATATTCATAATTTTATCTATGTAATATTTTGAAAAATCTTCTGTTCTTTTATATTTTTTAAAGTCTGCATCTCTATGTTTCTTTAGTGTATTTTTTAATTTTTTAATCTCCTTTAGACTGCTTTGTGTTCTACCACACTTTAGGTACATCAAAAACACTAAAAGTATCTTTTTATAAATTTCAATGTACTTTTAGTGTATAATATTTAAAGTGAGGTGTTTATTATGAATACTAGAGAAATTTTCAAGAAGAATATAAATAAACTAATACTTAGAACAGGTAAGCAAAGAACAGATATAGCAGGTGAATTAGATATACCTTTAACAACTTTTGTTTCATGGACAAATGGAGTTAAATATCCTAGAGCTGAAGCAATGTCAAAATTAGCCAACTACTTTAGTTTGACTACTTCTGATCTTTTAAAAGATGATGAAGAATCAACAACTATTCTTGACAAAGACTCATACGAAACACCTGTCTTTAAATCCGTATCTTGTGGCAATCCAACCGAGCAAACAGATGATGTCATTGGATATGAATTACTACCTGAATCATTGAGAAAAAAAGGCGAATACTTTGGCGTTCGTGCAAAAGGTGATTCTATGTTTCCTAAAATAGAAGATGGCGATATTTTAATCGTACATAAACAAAAAAATGTCAACTCAGGCGATATTGCTATTGTTAAAGTAAACGGAGATGAATCTACTTGTAAGAAAATAATTATAAGAGATGATGGGGTAACTTTACAGCCGTTAAACGGATCATATGAAGCACTGTTTTACACGAAAGAACAAATTTCAAAAAAGAATGTTGAAATACTAGGTAAAGTTGTAGAATCAAGAAAGAAATTTTAATCAATACTAAATAATAATAGGAGAAAACATAACATGCCAAATTGGTCAGAATTAGCAAATCAAACAATAATGGTCGGTACAGATCCAGCAATCAAAATCAAAGAATATCTAACTAAGTATCACGATACTACAGGAAGAAATTTAATAGTTTATTTTTCTGGTTTCTTATCACTTCAATCAAATAATACATCAATTGTAGATAATGACATGATCGGTATAACTACTGCAGTTCACGGTCTTGACTGTAGTAAAGGATTAGATATTATGCTGCATACACCAGGTGGAGATCCGAATGCAACAGAGTCAATTGTAGAGTACTTACATAGCAAGTTTAATAACGATATACGTGTAATTGTACCTCACATGGCTATGTCTGCAGGAACTATGCTCGCATGTGCATCGAAAGAAATTATCATGGCTAAGCATTCTTCGCTTGGTCCTGTTGATCCACAGTTCAACGGTGTCCCTGCCTTTAATATTAAAAAAGAATTTGAACTGGCAAAAAAAGAACTCAAGGAAGATCCTAACACTATAACTTTTTGGAGAGAACAACTTAATAAATACCCTGCCGCTTTCATACATATAGTGAACGATGCAATAGAATTATCTGGAGAATTAGTGAAAGAATGGTTAAAAAATTATATGTTTTCTGACATGCCACAAAACAAAGAAAAGACAATATTTATAAATAAAATAGTTTCTGCACTTAATACAAATAAAAAATCACACTCAAAGCATTTGAGTGTGAATTATTGCAAAAATTTGGGTTTAAAAATTACACCACTTGAAAGTGATGATATGCTACAAGACTTAGTCTTATCTATACATCATTTATTTACGATGCTTAATGGTTTTTCTAAAATTATAATGAACCACAAAAACGTTGTTTATACTAATAGATAAAAAAAAGCCGTAAGGCTTTTATAGTTTATTACTGTAAACAATTTTTCCGTTTCCCTCAACATTTGGGTTATACACAGTTTTTCTGTTCTCATTAAAAATAAAAAAACACTCACTACTTGTACCGGACGGTCCCAAATCCTTTACTAATTCTAGCATTTCTTCTTTAGTAATATCTTTGTTTGACATTTTTATACCACCTTAGTTTATGTTAATATAAATGAATAATACCATAAAATAGAAACTAATACAATTAAATTGTAACAAAATTAATACAAGGGGACTAAAAATGGCACTTAAAGCAGTCATATATGCTAGATATTCGAGTGCTGGTCAAAATTAAAGAAAGATTGAAACTCAAATCGAATGATACGAAAAGTACGTTAAAAATAATAATATGGTAGTCATGGATATCTATTCAGATTATACCACTACTACTACTAAAGATTAAAAACTGCATTTCAAAAAATGATAGCAGATAGCGCGTTAGGTATTTTCTATATCGTTATTTTTTTATATGTTTAATTGTTTTTCAAGAAATGTACGTGATGGCATAAACTATAAATTCTCTTTATTGCAAAATAGAGTTAAGTTAATTTCAGCAACTGAGCAAATTCCAGAGGATGAATCAAATAGAACTTTGATGAAAGCATTTAAGCGTTGGCAAAATGCTAACTTTTCACGGCGTTTGTCTATGGTTGTTAAAGATGCCCAGAAAAGACTTATAAAGCAAGGACAGTCTATTGGAGGAAGAATAACCTATGGTTATGACTTGGTAGATAAAAAATACGCTATAAATGAATTAGAAGCGAATGTGGTTAAAAGGATATATGATGAATATTTAGGTGGTAGAAAAGCAAAAGAAATAACTGATAGCCTTAATTCAGATCATATCCTAAATAAAGACAAGACACGTTTTAAAGTTAGTCAAATTTATCATATTTTAAAAAATAAATCATATCTAGTAATTAAAACTGTTGATGGCGTAGATTATCAAATATTATCGCCTATTATAAAAAAAATATGTTTAAAATTTAAAAAAGCATTCAAACACAAAAACTAAATATAATCTAAGTGATAAATTTGTTTGTGTTAAATGTCGTAGAAATATGGGTGGGACTTCTAAAACAAGTAAAACTAAAGACATATATTTCTATTATTATTGTAACAATTCTAAAAGAACCAATAAGTGCGTACAGAAACCTATTAAAAAATCATTTATAGAAGACTTAGTTGTTAGTTGATGTTAGATTCAAAATAGAAATGCCTTAAAACCTATTTTAAATACTGTTGTGGAAGCCTATAACAAGGGTTTAAAAGATAACACTGTAATTAAAATGTTAAAAGCTAATCAAACAAGGTGCTTTTTCTAAGCTCTACAAAGCAATTTACCCAAACTTCAAAACAAACTCCTTACTGTAGAAAGCAAAATAAAAAGCGAAAGCATTAAGCATCTGTTTATTGAAATAACCTATTCAGAATTCATGTTTGGTAAAATATGAGAGGGTATGAAAAGCGATGAGATAAACGAAGTTGTCCTGGTTACACCGTGATAATGGTAGTTTATAAAGAAAACGACTATATAAAGACAGTTATTTCATCAGTTAAAGCAAGTAATTAAAAGAGAGTCCTTAGGGCTTTAAGTAGTTTGGATTTAATATCTAACTGCTCGCCATTTCTATGTTTAAGTACATGGAAACATGATGATTTTAGTTTTACTTAATTTTTCTAAAAAAGCAATTTAAATTGCTAAAAGAGAGAACTTCTTAATTGAAGTTCTTTTTTTATCATAAAAAGAACATTGTAAGCATCTTAATCCATAAAAAATACCCCACTTTTTTAAAGTGGGGCTACTTATTTACTTTTTACCTATGTGCTTTTCTAAAAAATTAACAACGTTAGATGGTTCAGTCTTAGTTAAGACTTCATCACCTGCAATCATAGCAGGTAATGTTAAGACTTGGTATTTACTCGTTAATTCTTCATATTCCTTCGTATTTGTTTCTCTGTTAACTATTAAGATATCTTTTTCATACTTATTATTTAAAGCTAACTTTAAAAACATTTTTAATTTATTACATTGTGGACAATTATCCTTAGTTATCATTATAACTGACATAAAATCCTCCTATTTAATTTTAGGTCTTTCAAATATAAAGTCTGTATCTTTTAAGGCTTCAGACTTCATTTTTTGATACCCATTGCCTTTCATTGAGAAGTTATCCATTGTCTTAGTTTCAGTGTTTAAACCGTTTAAAACAACAGGATTGACTTCTTCTTGTGGGAAATACGGATCAAAGCCTAAATTCATTAAAGCCTTATTAGCATTATATCTAACAAATATATTTACATCATGTGCTAAATCAACTTCACCATAAACTTCATGAACAAGTTCAGATTGTTCTTTATATAAACTATCTAGAAGTTCATGTAACCATTGTGATAACTCTTCTTGTTTATTATTATCAAATGTTTCATATAACTCTTGAGCTAATCTTCCTACATATACACCATGAATACTTTCATCTCTAATAATTAAGTTAATGATTTCTCCTGCTTGCATTAATTTTCCTTGTCCATAAAAGAATAATGGATAGTAAAAACCACTATAGAATAACCAAGTTTCTAAAAAGACACTAGCTGCCATAGCTTTCCATGCAACTTCGTTAAATCTTTTTGCATTATATTTTTTAGTATCATATTTTTTAATATAGTTTTCTTTATCTAATTCTTTATAGGCACCAACTATTTTTTCCATGATGTTTTGAAGATTTTTTTGATTTTCTCCCCATTTAAAGAGTTCATCAATTTCACCTGTTTGCATATATGTCATAAAAATATTAGAATAGCTTTTAGCATGTACTGCATTTTCCATAGCGGCCATAAAGTTTAAAACTGCTTTTCTTTGATGAAATTCTTCATCGATTGCTCTTGATACAACAGGCATCCCAATATCACCTTGGTATGTATCTAAAAACGTTAATACTAATAAATTTCTAGCGTAAGCAAGTTTTACTTCATTTGGTAAAACATTCCATACATTTAAATCTGATTGCATACTGATATCTTCTGGACGCCAAAATTGGCTTAAGTTTTGTTCATAGAAAAACTGAGTATATTCATCATCTGGTTGATTCCAGTTTGCCCCTTGATACTTTAAAGCTTTTAATTCATTTTTAACTGCCATTATTGTTCTCCTATACTGCGCATGCTTCGCATTCTTCTACTTTTAATTTTTGCGTTCTTGTGTAATACAGTGTTTTAATTCCTTGATAATGAGCATATAAATAGTATTTTTGAAGCTCTCTTGTTGTGATATCTGAAGTAATCCCTAATTCAAATGAAATACCTTGATCAACGTGTTTTTGAGCTGTTGCGATAACATCTATTAATCTATATTTATCAATTTTGTAGGCTGTTTCATACATAAAATCTGCTGTATCTAAAGCTGGCATAGGATAATAAGTTTTAGAGTTTCCGTATGTTCTTTCTTCAACTAATTGTTTGACTGGTGTTAAGGATGGTGTAGCACTCATTACATAGCCTATCGATCCATTTGGAGCTACTGCTAAACGGTGAGAGTTATATAAACCATATTCCATAACACTTTCTTTTAAGTCAGCCCAGTCTTTTTCTGTAGGAAGATAAATATCTTTAAATAATTCTTTTACTTTATCTGTTTTAGGTAAAACTTCACCACGTTTATCAAAGTAAGTACCATCAGCATATTTAGATTTTTCAAATCTATAAAACTTTTGTTTTGTTTTTTTAGCCATTTCATTTGAATGTACTAAACTATAATAATTCACTGCATTAAAGAATACATCGATTAAATCAATATCTTCATCGCTTCCAAATAAAATATAGTTTTCTGCAATATATCCATGATGTCCCATAATACCAAAACCAACACTTCTATTTAATTTATTAGCTTTAGCAACCGCTGGCACATATTTGATATCTGTATTATTAGAAACTGAGTTCATCACATCCATTGCGGCAAAAACTGTTTCTTTAATTGTATTATTTTTAATCATATTTCCCATATGACCTGAAGCTAGATTACAAGAAACATCCATTCCTAATTGATCTTTTTCATGTTCATTATAATCAGCATAAGAAGATGTAATTGTAGGTTGTAATATTTCAGTACATAGATTTGAGAATTTAACTGGTAAATCTAACATATTCTCTTTGTTAACATTATCAGAGAACATAATATATGGATAACCACTTTCACCTTGAAGTTGGGCAATCATATCAAGTAACTTTCTAGGATTAATCTTACGTTTTCTAACCTTTGGATTATCAACTAAGATATCATACCATTTATCCATTTCAATTGAAACATCCGCAAAGTTCTTACCATATTCTAAAAATACAGTATGTGGATAGAATAAATACATATCTTTATCTTCACGTGCTAATTCAATCATCTTGTCAGGAACAACAACTCCCATAGATAAAGTCTTAATTCTAATATCATCATCTGCGTTTAGCTTCTTAGTATTTAAAAAATCTTCAATATCAGCGTGGAAGACGTTTAAGTAAACTGCTCCAGCACCTGTTCTTTGTCCCATTTGATCAGCGTATCTAAAGTTATTATCTAATAATTTAGCAACCCCAACAACCCCTTTTGAAACGTTTGGAATACCTTTAATAGATTCTCCTTTTGCTCTTAAGTTAGTCAGGTTAATAGAAACGCCTCCTCCAATTTTTGAAAGTTGCATTGAAAATTCAGAAATTCTTGAAATATCATTTAGAGAGTCTCCACCTTCTAATAAGAAACATGAAACAAATTCTCCTCTAAATTTTTTACCTGTATTAAGTAATGTAGGTGTTGCTGGTGTAAAATCTTGATTAATTAAAGAAGTAATAATTCTTTTAGCCATCTCAAAATCACCATTTGCATGATATAAAGCATTAATAGATAGTCTATCTTCATATCTTTCTAAAAAGACTTTACCATCTCTTGATTTTAAAGCATAATCATTATAGAACTTAAATGCTCCCATGTATGTTGGGAATCTAAATTTCTTACGATAAGCAATGTCATATATTTCTCTGATTTGATCCATTGTATATCTACTTAAAAACTCTGCTTCATAATAGTTTTGAGCGACTAAATAATCTAATTTTTCTTCTAATGAATGAAAGAACTGAGTCTTTTTATTCACTTCATTTAAAAAATATGATCTAGCTGCTTCCTTATCTTTATCTAAGCTTTTAATCGCACCAGTTTCATCAACTACCTGGCTATTTAAAACTATCCATTCTGGGATAATATCTTTTCTTTGTTCCATTTGTCACATCTCCTTTTGGGTTAAATAATTATAAATCCAATCTTTAACATACTGTCTGTCTTCTAAGAATCCAGATCCTTCGTATTTTAAAACCAGTGGCAAATGATAGTTTGCTTCTATTTTTTCTCCAGCTTTACCATAGTTTTCGCCCCAGTTTCTATTTCCTGAGACTGCAACACCTATCACTTTATTTGAATATTTATCTAAAAATTCTACTGTTGTTTTAGGAATATCTCCAAAGTTTATACTCCTTGTAAGTAAGAATACCATATCATTAGACTCTTTGTAGTCTTTAATGCTTATTGATTGAAAGCCTAAATGACTAGCAAATCTTTTAGATTGTCCTGTTAAACTATCATATACAATAATCATCTTTACTCCTTTTAGTTTTCATTATATAAAACTAACTTATTTTCTTTTTTAGTTTCTTGTAAACATATAATTCTTTGATTTGCACTTCCTCTAAATAGTAAGTTCAAATTCTTAATTTTATGTTCAAACGGTCCATCCACCAAATAAGTTGATATATCCAACAATTCTTGAACGTATGGGTTATCTACTTGTCTTAACTCTTCATAATAATAACCACTATATATGAAGATATCTAAGTTATCTTCTAAGGCTTTTTTAGCTAAGTATAAACAAGCCTTAGGTTGTAAAAAAGGTTCTCCTCCACTTAAGGTAATTCCCTTAAGTAAAGGATTTTTTCTCCATCTTGCGACAATATCATCTAACTCATAGACTGATCCTTTATCAAGTGGCTGAGTCTTTTCATTATGACACATAAAACAACGTTTTAAACATCCTTGTGTGAAAATAACAAATCTAATCCCAGGACCATCGACAATCGATTCATCAATAATATCAGCTAATCTTATCTTCTGATCTAAAGTGTTTAACACGTTCTTCCACTTCTTTTCTCTTAGCGTTATTAAATCTATCCAGTGTACCTACTAAGTACCCTGTAATTCTTCTGATTCTTTCAAATGGTCTATCTGGTGTTTCTTTTCTACCACATTTCGGACATTCTTCGTTAATAATTCCTACGTATTTACATTCAGGGTCATAATCAACTGAGTGATTAATTGAACCATATCCGATTCCTTTTTCTTTCATATGTCTAATAATTGTTTCAAAAGCTAAAGTATTTTTAGCAGGATCGCCATCTACTTCAATATAACTAATATGTCCACCATTAGTTAGTGCATGATAAGGTGCTTCAATATCAATTTTTTCATATGCTGTGATTGGATAATATACTGGAACGTGGAATGAATTTGTATAAAACTCATGGTTTGTAACACCTTCTATACTACCAAAACGTTTTCTATCCATTTTAACAAATCTTCCAGATAATCCTTCTGCTGGAGTTGCGATCAAACTGAAGTTTAACTTATATTTTTCTGCTGCATCATCCATCTTCTTACGCATGAATGAAATAATTTCTAATCCTAGTTTTTGAGATTCTTTTGACTCACCATGATGTTTTCCTGTAAGAGTCTTTAAAGTCTCTCCTAAGCCGATAAATCCAGCTGCTAAAGTTCCATGTTTAATTACTTCTTCAATCGTATCAGTTGGTTTTAATTTATCTGAATCTCTCCAAACTCCTTGTCCCATTAAGAATGGGAAATTATAAACATGAAGTTTTTTCTGAATATCAAATCTTTCTAATAACTGTTCAATCACTAAATCTAATGTGTTATCTAAATTCTTGTAAAACTCTTCTATATTTTTACTAGTTAAAGCAAGTCTTGGTAAGTTAATACTTGTAAAGCTTAAGTTCCCTCTTCCAGTAACCACTTCTTGATCTTTATCATAAACATTAGCCATGACTCTTGTTCTACATCCCATATAAGCAACTTCTGTATGTCTATCTCCTTCTTTATAATATGCTTTATTAAATGGAGCATCTATAAATGAGAAGTTAGGGAATAGTCTTTTAGCTGATGTTTCAATAGATAATTTAAACAAATCGTAATTAGGGTCTTCTGGATTAAAGTTAACACCTTCTTTAACTTTAAAAATTTGAATTGGGAAAATTGGAGTTTCTCCTTCTCCTAAACCTCTTTGAGTAGCTTTTAATATTTGTTCTACAACTAATCTTCCTTCAGGTGAAGTATCTGTACCATAATTAATTGAACTAAATGGAACTTGAGCACCTGCTCTAGAATGCATTGTATTTAAATTATGAATTAAAGATTCCATTGCTTGATACGTATCTTTAATAGTTTCTTCTTTTGTATATTTTTTGACAAAATTTAAAATATGATTAGCTTCAGGATGATTTATTTTTTCTATAAAAACAGCATCCACTGAAACATTATCTAAACTTGGCTTTACTTCTAAAGATTCTAAAAACTCTTTTGCATCTTTTTTAACTTCATAAAAATCAAATGCCTTCTCTAAGTTTTTAATAAAGTTTTTATAATAAGTCTTTCTAACCCCTTCAGACATATCATAATCAAAATTAGCTACACTTTGCCCACCATGTTGATCATTTTGGTTAGACTGAATTGCTATACACGCTAAGGCTGCATAAGTCTTAATATCTTTAGGTTCTCTTATTGAACCATGACCTGTTATAAATCCACCTTTAAAGAGTTTTGTTAAATCTATTTGGCAACATGTTAAAGTAAGTGTTAAGAAATCTAAATCATGAATATGGATTAATCCTTCTTCATGAGCTTTAGCATGTTTAGGATTTAAAACAAACATCTTAAAGAATTCTTTTGCTCCTTCACTACCGTATTTTAACATTGCCCCCATTGCTGTATCGCTATTAATATTGGCATTTTCTCGTTTTAAATCACTTTCATTGCTCTTAGAAAAAGTAATATCGTGATAAGTTTTCATCAATCTTGTATTCTTATCTCTAACTCTATTTCTTTCTTCTCTATAAAGAATATAAGATTTAGCTACTTCTGCGTATTCATTATGGATTAAAGCTAACTCAACTTCATCTTGAATATTTTCTACTGTAGGTACTACATTAACATATTTTTCACTTAAAGCATCGACCACATCGTTTGTTACTTTATCAGACCCTTCAATTGACATACCACAAGCAACCATTGATTTTTGGATTGCTGAGATAATTTTCTCCTGGTTGAATCTTACGATTCTACCATCACGCTTTCTTATTTTAGTAATCATTTTTCCTTTTTCCTCCTACATTAGGTCATTTTTGGGTACAAAAAAAACGCTCTGCCTATCTTACAGATTTAATATGCTAAACGTTTCTTTATGTCTTCATTTATTCAATTCAGGCATATCCATTATTGCCTCTTAGTATTCTCATTATAGTTTATTTAAATACTAAAAACAAGTTATAAATATATGTAAATGCTTTCTTATTTTTTCATTGTTTTAGGCAACAAAATAATAAATTCTGTATACTCATTGACTACTGAATTTAAAACAATTTTTCCATCATAATTAAGCACAATATGTTTCACAATTGCAAGTCCAAGTCCTGTTCCAAGTATCTCTCTTCCTTGACTTACCCTGTAAAATCGTTCAAAAACCCTTACTTTGTGCTCATCCTTAATCCCCATTCCAGAATCTTTTACAATGAATCTGACGCCAGTTTCATCGCTTTTAAGACTAATTTTAATACTACCATCTTTCTTGTTATACTTGATGGCATTTTCAATTAAGTTTTTAAACAATTTAAGCATATCAATTGGATCCGCAAAATATTCAACTTTATCATAATCCATTTCTAAAATAATATTTTTTTCTTCCATTTGAGGTTTAAGTTGTTTGATCACTTCTTCTAAGATATCATTTAGAAAAATATCTTTTCTTAGTCCGTCTTTAGAATATTCTAATCTGGATAACATTAACATATCTTCTACTAATAAATTCATAATTTCTGTTAAATGATTAATTTCTTTTGAAATTTTAATCACTTCTTCCGGATTAACCATTTGGTGTTCAATTAATTCAGAATAGCCTTTAATAGCTGTAATAGGTGTTTTTAATTCATGAGATGCATAAGAGAAAAAATCTCTTTTAACATTTTCTAATAATTTATGATCATTTAAATCTCTAATGATGATTAAAATTTGTTCTCTTTTTTCTTGTGCTAGTAAAACAATTTTAACTTGAAAGAGCTTTTGATTGATTTCAATATCTTTAGTTTGTTGTTCCTTTGATTGATAGGTTTTTTCAATCATTTTTTTTAATTCATAGTCTCTAATAACTATCTTATAATTTTTATATATTTGAGATTTATCTACTTTTAAAAAGTCACTGAAATAACTATTAAAAAAGATAAAATCTCCACTATAGTCTAAGATAGCAAGCCCTCTACTAATATATTCTAAAATTGTTTCTGTTTGTTTTTTATACTCATTATAGGTTGTTAGAATACTATTAGATGAGAGTTGTTGTTGAATAAGTAATTGTTCAATCATTGGAAAGAGTTCATCTTTTTCAAATTTTGTATCTTCAATTTGTGCAGTTCTTTTTAATATTTTTAAAAGTTTTGCCTTAAGATATCTTTCATCTAAAACTAAATAGGAAATAATAATACCCGCACCTATCAAATAAATAATAAATGCTAAATACCATTTTTCAGAGTTAAAGCCAAAAAAGACTATTAATAGCCCTATAACTAAATGGTACAAAATAAGTGTAATACTAATCTTTATCTTCAATTTGATAGCCAACACCTCTGACTGTTTTAATATGAATGTTAGATGATTCTATTTTCTGTCTTAATGATTTAATATGCATATCAAGTGTTCTTGTTTCAACATCACTTTTAATTTGCCACACTTCTTCAAAAATAACTTCTTTTTTAACTACTTTACCATCATTTTTAAATAGTAATAATAAAATATCAAATTCTTTATTAGTTAACTTAATCTCTGTATCATTGATATAACAAACGTGTTTATCAATGTCTAATCTTAAATTTCCTTTTTCATATGTTTCGGATTTTTCTACTCTTCTAAGATGTGCATAAATTCTAGAGGTTAACTCTAAAACGCCAAAAGGCTTAGTCAAGTAATCATCAGCTCCTAAATCTAGAGCCTTAACTTTATCTATTTCACTATTTAAAGCAGAGACAACCATGATAGGTACTTCTTTATTTTTTTTTCTAATATACTTAATCACTTCAATGCCTGAAATATCTGGCAACATAATATCTAATAAAAACATATCAGGCATCTTATGATCTATTTCATCTAATAACTTTTGAGATTCGTAAAAACCTTTATACTCTAAATTAGCTTGTTGTAAGGTTTTTCAATAATATAGTGAATAGATACATCATCTTCTAAAAAGTAAACAATCATAATTCCTCCTTAAAATAATGCAGTTGTTTTATGGTTTCCTGTTACAATAAAAATAATCCATTCTGCAATATTTACTGCATGATCACTAATACGTTCAATATATTTAGCAATCATTAATAATGATAGTGCATATTCTTGATCAATACCGTCATCTTTTAATGCTTGAGCTATTTTTTTCATAATATTAGAAAATAGTTCATCTACCTTATCATCTAAAGCAATCACTGTATTTGCTTTTTCTTTGTCTTGAGTCACAAGAGCTTCAATTGCTAGTAAAACCATTTCTTCACTTTTAAGACTCATCTCAGTGATTACTGGAATCACTCTTTTATTTGGAATATTAGAAAGATGTAAAGTAATTTCTGCAATATCACAAGCATGATCACCAATTCTTTCTATATCAGTAATCAGCTTTAAAATTCCTGTAACCAGTCTTAAATCTTGAGCTAAGGGTTGTTCCTTCCAAATAATACGAAGAGCTTTTTTAGCAATATCTTCTTCCATTTTATCAACAGCATCATCTTGTCCAATAATAACTTGAGCCTTATTCACATCATTTTCTTTAAACGCTACTAAAGAATCTTTAATTTGTTTTAAAACTAAATCAGCCATTGTCACAACATCTGTTTTAATTTCTTCAACGGCTACTAATAATCCTGTTCTAAGTGCTGGCATATACCTATTCTCCTATCCGAATTTTCCTGTAATATAATCTTCTGTTTGTTTTTTATCTGGGTTTGTAAACAGTTTGGTTGTATCTGTATATTCTACTAATTCGCCTAAATAAAAGAAGGCTGTTTTATCAGAAATACGCGCTGCTTGTTGCATATTATGCGTTACTATAATAATAGTATAATCTTTTTTAAGTTCTATGACAAGTTCTTCAATCTTTAAAGTCGCAATCGGGTCTAAAGCTGATGTCGGTTCATCCATTAAAATAACATCAGGTTTCATCGCAAGCGTTCTTGCAATGCAAAGTCTTTGTTGTTGCCCACCTGATAGTGCCATAGCTGAATCTTTTAATCTATCCTTAACTTCTTCCCATAATGCTGCTTGTTTTAATGATTCTTCTACAATCACTTTTAATTGTTCTTTATTTTTAATCCCATGGCATCTTGGGCCATAAGCTATATTATCAAAAATACTCATTGGAAAAGGATTAGGCTTTTGAAAAACCATTCCTACTTTAGATCTCAAATCAATGACATCAAATTTTTTATCATAAATATTTCTTTCTTTATATTCAATATCTCCTGTGATTTTACAACCTGTAATTAAATCATTCATTCTGTTAAGACTTCTTAGAAGGGTTGATTTTCCGCATCCTGAAGGTCCTATAAAAGCTGTTACTTCTTTTTCTTTAATGGATAAGTTAATATCTTTTAAAGCTTGTTTTTCTCCATAATATAAATCCATGTGTTTGATATCAAAAATTGCATTCATATAAGGCTCCTTTTAATGATATTTTTTAGTTAATCTAAATGTTATAAGTTTAACCAGTAAATTTAAACTTAACACAACGATTAGAATAATAATTGAAATCGTAGACGCTAATGCAAAGTTAGGCGATTCTCCTTGCATAGCACTCCAAATGTGAACAGCAAGTGATGTTCCATTTCCAAAAACAGATACTTCATCTTTAACGACTGTTCCTATTGCATAAATTAATGCGGCTGATTCTCCCATGATTCTCCCAATAGAAAGAAGGGCTGCAGATAAAATACCTGGTATAGCATTGGGTAACATCACCTTAAATGTTGTTTGAGTTTCATTAGCTCCTAGGGCAAGTGATGCTAATTTAAAATCTTTAGGAACAACATCTAATGATGATTCTGTTGACTTGATGATAACTGGCAAGACAATTACAGCAAGCGTTAGTGACCCTGAAATCAAAGATGCTCCTTTTATCACATTAGAACCAAATATATTTTGAGACAATGGAATAAATAATGCCGCTCCCATTAAACCATAGATAATAGACGGAACCCCAGTTAGCATATCCACAAAGCTTCTTAGTAATTCTGTTATTTTATTTTGTGGAGCCATTTCATGTAAATAAACTGCAGTAAAGACTCCAATTGGTAAAGCAATCATAAGAGTAAGTCCTATCAGGTAAAGTGTTGTAATAATAGAGCCTCTAATGCCTCCACCAGTTAATACAACAGGCAACATTGTAATATCAACTGTCTTATCCAAAGCTTGTGCCATTTTCTCTGCACCATCTTTGATAGAAAATCTAATCAAATTACCTTCATTATCCCACATTAAGATACCAGCATTATAAAATGCATCTCCTTCTTCTATCGGGCTTTTAGTATCACTATCATATAAAGAAGTTGTTTTAAAAGGTGAATCCGGATGGATCTTTTCAACTAAAATAATATTACTACCTTCTAAGTTCTTTCCATCTATCAAAGAGACCCCATATCTTTTAGACACAAACCCTTTAGATTCTATATCAAATGTTTTAAAAATAGAGTTTGTTTTTACAACACTATTTTGTCCTAATATATTTACAGGTAAACTTTTAATTTCTACAGTCTTATCAAGAATGGCTATAAAAGCTTCAATTCCCATATCTAAACTATATTGAATCATTTCCTTTTTATCATTTATAAGTTCATAATTTCCTTCAATTAAATAGTCTCCTATATTAACATTTTTTAAAGGTGACTCTTTAGATATGTAAGTAACTCTTAATATACCATTTTCTTCTTTAAAGGCTATGCCATATCTCTTAGATCCAACTCCCTCATAATCAATGTCCTTTAGTAAGTCTTTATCTAACTTTTCTGTTTTTAAACTAGTAATAACATCTTCATTATCTCCTGTAATAATCTTAAAATTAAGCAGTGGTAATCCATTACTAAAAACAAAATATAGAATAAGTGTTAATACAACAACAGATATTAATGATGCTCCATAGACTAATGTTTTACCAAAGTAATCATATAATTTTCTATTTTTCATATCTACTCATCCTTTTTTTAACTGAATTTAACGCTATATTAGAAACTAAAATGATCACAATCAATACTAGTCCAATTGAAAATCTAACATCATAATCAAATCCTGAAGTTTCCTTTAATCCACTTAAGATTGTTGATGTCAGTGTTCTAGTTGGACCAAATAAATCAAAATTAGGTCCTTTTCCAGTATTACCAGATACTAAAGAAACTGCTGTTGCCTCACCTAATGCTCTTCCGATTGCTAAAATGATACCTGCAAATATACCTGATTTTGCAGCTTTAATTGTAACTTTAAAATATGTCTTAGTAGGAGTCACACCTAAGGCAAGTGAACCTTGCTCTGTTTCTTTACTTACACTTTTAATAGCTAAAGTGCTCATCATTGTAATTGTAGGTAAAACCATAATCATTAATACTAAAATAGTTGTTAAAAGTGAGTTTAACCCAATTTCTCGACCAAATAGTCTTGCAAAAGATTGTACGCCTTTGGCGATAAAACCCGATCCAAACATCCCATAAATAATAGATGGAACAGCTGCTAGCATTTCAACAACTGTTGTAAGTAAAACAGAAGCCCACTTAGGTGCTATTTTAGCTATATAAAGCGATGTTAGTACTGCTATTGGTATTGCTAATAATACTGCAATTGCTACTGTAAATATGGTGTTAATAATAATAAACCCTATTTGATATACTGGTTGTATATACTGTGTGCCTGAAATAAATTCAAAGAAATTCAACTTAACTTTTATAAGTCCTGTAGGCCCATCAAAATCATAAAACGCAAAAAACGGACGTAGTCCGCGGCTTGCAATTTGAATAACAATTAAGATAACTATAGAAGCGGAAATAATCGTTGCTAGAAGTAAAATACTTCTAACAACGATATCCGTAATTTTCTTTTTTTTCTTAAATAATGCCAATCGTTCTTCTTGCATAATTATATACCTTTACCAATTCTTTCTAATTCCTGAGAAAATAGCTTTTAAGTTTGAAGCACTAATATTAGTTAATTTATTATTAGTATGAACAACAGCTACTACTGCATCCCAGGCTAAGATACCTGATGTATTTTCTGCTCTATTTGCTTCACTTGAACCAAAGTTTCTTGATAAGAATCCGATATGAACTGCATTAGCTCCATCTTTTTCTGATCCTTGTGTTCTCTTATAAGCATCTCCTGATCCAGTATGATTATGTTCTACTTGGAAGTTTCCTGCTAGTGCTTTAAATTGTCCACTTAGTGCTTTAGCTATTTTTTCAACTGATGTTGATCCACCAAACTTAATAGTAATTGCTGAATTATCTTGTGTTGTGATAGTGTATTCCGACTTTATGTCGCTCCATTTTTTATCACTTGCCTTAATTTCTACAATCCCACCATTATCTTGGATTGTTTTCTTACCTTCTTGTGTGTTGATAAATGCGATAAATGCTTCTACTAATTTTGATTCTGTTGATTCATCTGATACTTTTGTAATATAGTTAAATGGTCTTTTCAATTCATATGTATTGTTTAATACATTATCTTCTGTTGCTTCAACGCCTTGGAATTTTAATCCTTTAAGTCCACTACCATCTAATGATGAAAGTGAAATATATCCAATACCATTAACATCATTTTTAACCTTGTTAATCATATCTCCATTTGAAGATGATTCTTGAACTTTCGCTACAGTCGTTTCTGAATGAGTTTTTGGAAGTCCTATAATATCAAAGAACGCTTCTCTTGTCCCTGATGAACTATCTCTTGTGTAACCTTGAATTTCTGAATCTGTTTGTGTTGGAGGTGTTTCATTATCTCCACCACCATTTGATGGTTCTTCAACTGTACAAGCAGTCAATGTGATTATTCCTAATAATAAAAGAAAAGCTGCTAAGATTTTTTTCATAAAATTCTCCTTAGGTTTCATATTACATCCCTATTATAAAGATTTATGTTCTTAGCAACTATCATATTTAAGTCAATTGTTTGTAAAGTTTTGGTAAAACGTTATTTATCCTTCTTTGAAAGTCTATATATGGTTAATCCAAACAATATAACAGAAAGTCCAATTGAACAAATAATTAATACACTAGAACTAATATTAAGTCCAAAAATACCGATATCATTTACTCCGTACGCATTTTTCATTTCAGAAACTGCTTCAGGATTCATCTTATCTATAATCAAACTAAATGGTTTTTCTAACATTTTTTGTTTGAGCAATGTTGTCATATGCGTAAACGGAATCAGGCTGGATATATAACTAACTGCTTTTGGCAAGATTGCTAAAGGCATATAGATACCTGAAACAAAACCAACAAACGTTCCTAGGACTCCAGAAACTGCCCCAAAAGCATTTGCACTTTTAATAAAACTTACTAAAAGAACCATAATAGATGAAGATATGAATGTATAAACTAATAATAATAGCGTAATTTCTAAAATAGTAGAAAAATCATAAATATAGCCTGTTGACACCAATAAATATAAAATCGTTAGAATCCACATAATTAAGGTTAAAACAAATGTAACAATTACAGCAGATAAATAATAACTTAAAAATATCTTATATCTTTTTACTGGAGTAACTAAAAATGAATCTATTTTGTGGTGTTCTAAATCACTTACCATATTTCCCATGATTCCTAATGATAAAGTCAATGTATTAATAACTAAGATTCCAGCCATCATTTGGCTTGTTGCTAAAAATGTTTTTTGTTTATCTGTTATATCAAAAGCGTCAAATCCTTGAGTATACATATTGTTTAAAAATAAGAAATATAGCAATAACATGATAATAACTGATAAAAACGAGAAGAATACAGCCGTTTTATCTCTTAAATATATTTTTATATTTCTTTTAGTTAATTCAAAAATATTATACATTTAGCTCACCAATAACATTAACAAAGACATCATCTAATGTTCCTTTAACAATTTCTATTTGACTAATGTTTTCTTTCATATCAGTAACATAGTTAAGTGCTTGTTCTGTATCCTTAACTTTTATAATATACTGATCTGCTATTTTCTTATAATCAGTATCTATGCTTTTTAAATATTGTTCTAAACTGGCTTTATCTTTTGGAACGATTTTAATTCTATCATGACTATACTTACTTTTAAGTTCAGATGGAGTACCAGAAACCTCTATTGTTCCTTTATTGATAATTACTATATAATCAGCATCTTGTGCTTCTTCCATATAGTGAGTAGTTAGAAAGATTGTGATGCCTTCATCATTTTTTAATTTATCTAATGTTTTCCATACTTGTTGTCTAGTTTCAGGATCAAGTCCAGTTGTTGGTTCATCTAATAAAAGAATCTCGGGGTTAGAGAATAAAGCACGAGCAATTTCAACTCTTCTTTTTTGTCCACCTGATAAATTTTTAAATCTTCTGTTTTCAATTTCTTCTAACTCAAATTTTTCTTTTAAGTTCATATATCTTTCTAAAACTTGTTTTTTATCTTTAATATATAATGCCCCTCTAGCAAGTAAATTTTCTTTCACTGTTAAAAAGTCATCTAAAACATTTTCTTGAAACACTACACCAATTTTATTTCTTATCTCATTTTCATCTGAAATACCATTTAGTAAAAACATTCCACTATCTGGTTTTAATAAAGTCGTAATCATTTTAATAGTTGTAGATTTACCAGCACCATTAGGTCCTAAAAATGCAAATAAACTACCTTTTTTCACTGTAAAACTAATATTATCAACTGCTTTAACATCTTTATACGTTTTAGTTAAATCTTTTACCTCTAGAATTGTTTGTCTCATTTTTACTCCTTTTCTTCTCCTAAGAATATATGAATAATTCCTACAATAAGCCCGGAAATCGGATATACTATCCACATTGTTCCCCAAGCTTTATAGATAAACCCACTCATTAAATAAATGATCGTTGCGAAAATAAAGATTGCTCCACTTACTTTTTCTGCCATTGAATCTTTTTTATCCCCTTTTATTTTACTTGGATTTTCTATGTCATCTAAAAATTCTTTGACCGTTCCAAAGTAAATAAATAAGAATACAGCTAATCCAATCAACATAAAGCCAAGTAAATAGAAAATAGAACGTTCAGCAAATATATTTTCTAATTCACCAGATCCTAATATAAATAGTACAACTCCTATAAGACATAATGATACACCTGAAATAATTGCCATAACAAATTTCTTTTTATGATCTAAAACTTCTTTTTTTACTATTTCTTTGGTATTTTCAGCTAGAACATATAAAACATTTTTTTGTTTTTTTTCTGATTCCAGTTTAATTCCTGCATAAATATACATTCCGATAGATGGGATAATTCCTATAATTAAAACTAAAATTTGAGTTAAATCTTTTAATGAAAATTCTTTTAATTCACTAATAGTTGCTACTACTCCAACAACCGTTAAGATTAAAAATGTTGCTATGCCAATTAGAAGTGCTGCTATTTTTATAGATTTATATTTTCTTTCAAATTCAGTTTTTATAATTACTTTAGTTTCTTTATCATTTAAAACCTTATTATCTATGTTTAATTCTGTAAGTATTTCTTTTAAATCACCAAATTCTGCAATCACTTTTCCAATTGCTTCATTTTCAGTAAGCCCTTCGCTTAATAAGTCTTCATATTTTTCTTCTGTAGACTGGTATAAGCCTTCTTTTATTTTTAAAACTTCATCACTATCAATACCTATAAATAAATTATCAATAAAACTTTTTAATGTTTGATTCATCATTCTTCCTCCAAAGTAAATTTGTCCACTACATATTTAACGAGTTTCCACTCTTCTTTTTTTTCTTTCAAGTATTCTTTTCCTGCTGCAGTAATTTTATAGTAAGACCTTTTAGATCCACCTGTTTGAACATCTAGATAATAAGAACTAATAAATTCATTTTTCTCTAATCTTGTCATTGCTGAATAAAGGGTTGTTTCTTTGATAATATATTTTTCATTCGTTATCTCTTTAATTTTCTTAGAAAGTAAATAGGCATATGAATCTTCTTTCTCCAAAAGTGATAAAATCATTAAATCGTTATATCCACGAATATTATCACTACTTATCATTTTTTTCACTTCCAATCTACCTTGTCTGTCGTAGTAGTTAAAGTTTACCACAACTACTACGACAAGTAAAGTAGTTTTTATAAAAAAATAAAATGCATAGTTCATATGCATTCTAAATAAAATACTTTTTAATTGCTTTTGGTGTAGCATAAACTTCAATCGCTTCATTTACTACTAATAGTTTTGCACATCCATCAAACCCATATTCTCCATCTAAATTCCATTTATAATTGATGGGTGTTATATTTACATTAGCACTTGATACGCTTAATCTAATATCCTTTTTAGAAATCTTTCCTTTTCTTAAGTAAACAAATGTAAACTTAATCCAACTTAAAAAATGTCTTCTTTTAAATACTACAATTTCTAGCTTACCATCGTTTAATTTGATATGATCTCCAAATTTTTTAAAATTAAAACCTGCCACTCTTCTAGCTGATAAAACAAATAATAAGAAACTTGTTGTTTCATAAGTAGTATTATCGTCTAAAGTAATTTTGACATTAAACTTTGCTTTAGTTAAAATATCACTTAATCCTTTTAACACATATGCAAAATGACCAAATCTTTTAACTGTTCTTCTTTTTATATCATAACTTACATCAGTGAACTTACCGATTGCTGCGGCATATGTAAAAAACTTATCATTAGCTTTATAGATATCCATTTTCCTATAGGAATCTTCTTTGATTAAGTTAAGTGTTTCATCAATTTTACTCTTTTTAATGCCCAAGATACTGGCAAAATCATTTGCTGTTCCTGTTGGTAAGACTAGAAGTTTAGGTCTGATATCACTTTTCATCATTCCATTGACAACATTACTAATGGTTCCATCGCCACCTAAAACTAAATAAAGTTCATATATGTTTGCATGATTATAAGAAACTTCAATAATATCTTCTGCGCTCTTAGAGGCGTGAATATCTAGTGTCCATTTTTCATTTTCAAAGTATTTTTTAATATGATCTAATCTCTTAGCAGAATTACCTTTTCCGCTTACTGGATTATATATCAATAATGCTTTCATAAAATTTCCCCTTTTAGCACAGTTATGCTATTTTTATTATATCAATTAACCTTAATAATTGCAATTTTTACTATCTTATATTAAACTATTACTGGTGATAAAATGATAACTATAGAAAATAATAGTACAGATCCATATTTCAATTTAGCATTGGAAGAATATATATTAAAAAATTTAGATTTAAATGATGATATTTTTTTATTATGGCAAAATGAACCTTCTTTAATTGTAGGAAGAAACCAAAATATTTTTGAAGAAATTAATCTTAACTTAGCAATTTCAAAAGGGATTCCATTTATCAGAAGAATCTCTGGTGGTGGAACTGTTTATCATGATTTAGGAAACCTAAATTATACTTATATTACAAAGAGCAAGGGCAATATTAATAATTATGAACTTATGACTAAAAATATTATTAAAGCTTTCAATAATATTAATATTCCAGTTGAACTTGTAGGTAAAAGTGACTTGAAAATTAATCAATTGAAAATTTCAGGTAATGCTCAATTTGTTTATAAAGATCTTTTGTTACATCATGGAACTCTTTTATATAAGACAGACCTTTCTTTACTAAATGGCTTATTAAGACCAAAAAAGGAAGACGTTGATTCAGTAAGTGTTAAGTCTAACCGTTCTTCTGTTACTAATATTAGTGATTATACAGAATTTTCATTAACTGAGCTTAAAAATTATTTATATGAATTTATTCTAGGTTCTGATTATAAAAATAAAATGCTTCATTTATCTGATACAGTCATAGAACAAATTAACTTACTAAAAAATGATAAGTATTTAACTTGGGAATGGAACTATGCAGAATCTCCACGTTGTGTCTTAAAAAAAATACATGATACATACAGAACAGAAATCAAAATAGAGCATGGCATCATGACTGAAGTTAAAGTCTTTAATAACGAAATAGAAGATACTGAATTAGAAAGACTACTTTTAAATAAAAAGTTTATTCCAGGAGAATTAAAATCTATTTTAAAAAATCATCTTGAAGTATATGATTGCTTATTTAGCTAATAATAATATAAAAGAAAACTATTTGACTAGTTTTCTTTTTTTATACTTCTATTTCTTTTTAGGTATTAAATATTCTCCCCTGTAATTACTAAATGCATTTTCTGGATATCTTCTATATTCATGTTTTTTATCCTTTATAATAGTTGTTTTATAAATCCATAAACTATTCATATCCCAAGTTAAAATCTCATCTAATCCATCACCATCTATATCAAACGCTTCACTTGCCAGTGTTGGATGACCATCATCTGGGAATTCTACCATTTTTTCTAAATAACCATTATATAAACCACCATATTTAGGGGATGTATTCATTAAGATAAGATTTTGTAAATCATTATCATAGTTAATAGGTGTTATAACATTACCATTTCCAATAAACTCTTTTTCACTTAATCTATTCATATCTTTATCAAATGTATAGATAATTCCATTAGCACCCCAAAAAGATGTCACACAAACTTGATAGCCATCTAATTCTTTGACATATTTAGCTAAGCTGATTCTTTGAGCATGCCCTACTGGAATAGAATGTAGAATCTCGCCTTCTTTAGAAACTATATTAAATCCTTCATTTCCTGATGCTAGAATAAATACTTTTTCACTTTCACAATCTAGCGCTTCAAAAATAATTTCATCAGTATGATCAGAATTATATGGTAGAGACCATATCACTTCACCATTTTTAGTCATATCATATCCTATAAATAGTTCATCATTACCATCTTCATCAAAGTCATATACATATGGAAAATGTCCTGTATTTTTATGATGATATTTAAATAGAATGTTAAAATTCTCATCTAATCCAAATACGTTTCTATACCTATCTTTAACCATCAAGTCTCCTTGATAGCCTTTATGAGTAAAATCAGCTACTCTCATGCCATCAGCGTTCAAATAATCATAAGGATAGTTAGGTTCTATTGTTTCTATATTTTTAATATATGGTGTTTTATGTTTTTTAAGTATCTTTCCTGTTAATAATTCAACAATATAAATTTCAAAATTTCTAATATAAATCAATTCTAATTTACCATCATTATTAATATCACTTATTTGAAATGGCAAATCACAACTAATAGGCCCATTATCCATATCATTTATAGGTTTACCTTCTTGCCATAACAAAGTACCATTAAAATCGAATACTGAAATACAACTAATATGCGCAAATGAGTCTCTATACATCCTTTTTTGATGTTGTGCAAAGACAAAGATAGGTTTTCCATCTACGATGGCAGTTCTCATTTGGCGTCCTGAGCCCATTCCTTTTAAGTCTATTTTATGAATAACTTCTATCTTTCCATAATTAGCTTGTTTAGATTCTATATTTTTAGTCTCATTAGTTTTGAACTCTGTGATTCTTGATTCTTCTTGATCGTCTATAAGAATATCTAAGTAACTATATCTACATGCATTTTGGCTCATTAAAGCAACTTTACCTAATGTTATCTCATATAATGTCTCTAAAATAAGTTCTTCATTTAAATAAACTTTAATCACTTTATTATTTTTAACAATACGTATCTTATAATCTATCAAAGATTCAACTTTATATGCTACTTTTTTAATACTTGTTCTAGTAACTTGATCTTTTTTATAGAGTTCCACATAGTCAGTACCTATAACTACTGCCATGTACTTTCTATTATGAATATAGTCAAATGCAATTCCAGTTTCATAATCTTTAGAATATAACATGACTTTTGTTTCTAGTATATAATTTTTAAAATCATCACTATTTAGAACTAACATAGATGTCACATCACTAAAATGTCCCTTAACATTATAGCCTCTATTTTGTTCCATATAGTTTTTGCCATCATAATTAACAACTAGCCAGCTGCCTTCCATACTTCTCCATTGGTGGTTATTAATAGGATCATAGAAGTTTCCCATATATCCTTCTGGCATTAGATGATGGTATTCTCCTAATGCTGAGTGTGCTTTGTCATATGGAAATTCTCCTAGTGGAAAATCTTCAAATGTTTCATGATATACTTTTTTCATTGTTTTACCTTTCATAAGATCTCATTAAAGTTAGAGTGTTTTAGTTTTATTTTATTTCCAATAATATGTTCTTTTTTCGCAACTTCATTTAAAATTAAATACTTTCTAATAATATCAACAGATGAAATGCCCTGTTTTTCTGGCTGCTGGGTGATAGTTATAACAACTTGACCATTTTTTAAACCTGTGATAACATCTGGATGTTCGTCAGTAGCAATCACTTTAGTATCTAATTTCAAATCAGTAATTGCCTTAATACCGCCACCAATACCATTTCCAGTTGAAAAATAGATAAGATTAGCACTGTTTTGTTTAAAGTATTGTTTTACTTTCTCATAGGTATCTTTATCTGAATCATTTGTTTTCAAATAATCAATTAATTGATTTTCTGAGAGTTGATCTTTAAATCCTTTTACTCTTTTTTCATAAGCTAAAGGATGAGTTTGTCCAGTTATAATTAATATTTTCTGATGATTACTAATAATTCCAGCAACATCTCCAGCAAGTGTACCATTGTTATAGTAATCGCACCCAACAAAACTTACTAAATTACTTATTTCTATTTTATTACCTATCATCACAATGGGTATGTTAATCTCTTCTAACCTAGTTTTAATTTCATTATCATAAATCGGATTAATAATAAGTGCTTGAATTCCTTCATCATATAATTCATTAATAGCATTTAATTGACTCTTAACTGCATAGTTAGTTACTTTAGTTAATAATTCTAACTGCTTATTTTTTTCTTTTTGACTTGAGTGTCTAACACCTTTTAATACTCTTGTATAAAAATCACTATTATAAGCAGTTAGTACCACACCTACCTTATACATCTTCTTACTATTTACTAAAGCTCTAGCGTACTGATTATATTGATAATTATTTTCTTTAATGATTTGTAATACTTTTTCTTCTACTTCTTTACTCACACCACCTCTGTGATTAATGACCCTATCAACTGTTCCCCTTGAAGTATTCGCTAACTTAGCTATTTCTTTAATTGTGATTGCCAAAATATCACTCCTTCATAAAATGTGCTCGTGCACTTATTTTACTCTTCTTTTCGATTGGAATCAATACTTGTTACTAAGTAGTTAAGTATTATGCATAAATAGCAATAAAAAAATGATCTCTTTTAGCAAGAAATCATTTAGGTTATTTAGTTTAATTAATTATATTTATAAACTCTATTCAATATGTTTTTTATTAAGTTGTCTTATCATAAAGTATATTAGACTACTATATACTAAAATCAATACCAAAGTCATCCCAACAGATAATATTGAATAGTTATAAAGAAATACAATATTATCTAACTTATTAATTTTTTGATAATATCTTAATAAGCTGTTAGAGATTGGTAATGAAATTAAAATACCGACTAAACTTATCGCTATTACAAAAATAGTTATATAAATTATTTTTTTCACAGACTTTTCATTATTATTTGTTTCTTTAACTTGTTTATATATTAAATAAAGAATACATACAAATCCAATGAAACTAAATATGAGTGTAAAGTGCCAATCATTGATTGTTCTATCAATTTTATCAGATATACCATTTAAGTATAATCTGTCTATTGATACACTATATTCATTTAATACTTCTTTCTTAGTCAGTTCTTTAAATGCTTTATCATCTAGCTTTGTAAACAATTCAACACCTTCGCTATATCTGTCTAAGAAATCTTCTTTATTACTATTAAAGAATATTAAAGAGTCATTATATATATTATCTTGATCCTTTGTAACTCCTGTGATTTTAAATGAGAATACTGTTGAGCCTCGTTTGATTTCAATTGTGTGTCCAATAATATCTTCTTCTTTTATACCTTCTGCTTGTTTTAATCGGTTAGCATAATTTCTTGTGATATATATATCATCCTCATTAATTGCTTTAGTACCTTTTTCAAGTTCCAAATTGTCACTAATAAATTGAGCATTGACTGGAAGAGATACATAAATATAATAGTTTTTGGTAAAGCTTATATCTTTCATGCCTTTTTCGATTGTATCAACTTCATCTTTATTTAAGAATGAAAATACTTCTTTCTTGTTAATCCTAATAAGATTATAATTTTTATCCTCTGTTATTTTCTTTAATCTATCTACTCTTGAAGTCATAGAAACTATCATGAAAATATGTGTATTTATAACAACAAATATGCCAATAATAAATACTAAAACATATCTAACATATTTTTTAAAATGATTATAAGATGACTTACTAGTAGAATCAGAATAGTTAATTAGAGAATACAGGCTAGTAATACCAAACAATACCAAAAGAAATCCTATAAATATTCCAAATGATATTAAATAAGCCATAGGTGTTATATACACAAAAGCTTCATCATTCATATTTAAGTTAGATGGTACTATAAATAAGTAAGCTATTACATTTGATGAAACAAATGTGATAAGATAAAACTTTATAAAATCAATTAAAGTGATCTTATTAATAGTTTTTTGACCTAAATCTAAATCAGTTAAATAAACATTTTTTTCATTTGGAATAACTTGATATCTAAACCCTATTCTTAAACTTTCTTTTATACCCATTAAAAATGTTTCGTTTTTAGAATATTTTCCATCTATATGTGAGAAATACATAATTTGTTTTTTACTTGCATAATAAAGAATGATACTTACACTAACAATAATAAATATAATTAGCCTTGCAAGGTTACCAAATATCTCACTATTATTACTAAAGGTATCTTTTGGGGCAACCAATGCAAGCATAATAGTTGCGTAAAGAATACTAAATAATAGAACTGATACTTTATTTATTTTTTTTATACTTTTACTTTCCATTTTCACATTCCATCATTACAAAATATTATAATGATCCTTTCCCTTATATTGGTTCATACTATAAAATATCTAACTTGTTGTCTTTGTTCTTCCATTTATTAATCCAGATAGAATCGCTTTCTTTTAAGTTTTCTAGTGGTAAATTTTCTCTAGAATAGAATTTGATAAATTCCCCTTCATCTTCTTGATTCATTAACTTAACTTTTGAATCAACACTAACATGAAAAATAAAACATACATAATATACTATATCTCCATTAGGATATATAGTACGACATTTTTCTCCTGAATAAACACCATATAACCTTGTTTTAGTTTCATCAATTGCAATACCTGTTTCCTCAAGTACTTCTCTTTTTAATGATTCCATTAAAGTTTCTTTTAACTCAATACTTCCACCTGGCACACCAAAGTTTTTAGTATCTTTTCTTAATTGTAATAGTATTTCTTCTTTTTCGTTTTCTATGATTGCTCCACAAGAAACTGAAAGTATTGGATCATGTCCAATTTTTTCTCTCAAATCCTTAATATACATTATGTATTCTCCTTAACGATAGCTTTACTTATATTTTACAATACTTTGTGCCAAAAGGCAATATAATCTAAATTTCTGGTTTATTCTTAACCTTAGTATATAAACAGACTTTATCTCTCTATTATAGTATTAAAAAAGATTTGATTTCTGTCCTTGTATTGATAGAAAGGAAATCCTTTGGTATTTTTAAATTATTATTACTTATTTTTCAATTCCTTTATATACTACTATGAAAAATAATTCTTTTTTTAAACTTCAAAAATTAATCTAAACCCAATTCCCTTTTTTTCCCAAAATGGAATAATATCTTCATTAAAAATATCAAGCATGACTTTTTTCTCAGTCATAAAGTTTTCTAAGAAATTCTTAGATTGATTAACAATAATAATTATTGGATCCCACTTGAAATAATCATCTCGCATCCAATCCAAAAAAGCATCGTAACTATATACATTATATTTGAGAAATCCAAATAAATCATATACGCAATCAAAAAAATCTTTTATTGTTTTAATATCATCACCATTTATTTCATAAAACTTTTTTACATATTTAACTTTAATGTCATTAGTTTCTTTTTTATCCAAATATTCTACTTTGCTCACCATATCTCCCTTAGTTTATCCTTTTAAATGATCTTTAATGATTATTTGTATTATAAATAGCCCTGTCACTACCTTTTATAAATCTTTCAACATAGTAATAATATCTTTTTTATTGAGTTTAGAAGTGGTAATAAGTAAGCAAAGATTAATATTATCTAATGCTTTAACTGGTTGTTTTTTCTCATTATAGTATATTTTTGTTAGTTCATTAATTTTTATCAAATTCAGTCATCCTTATCCCTTTTTGGTTACTCTTATTGTATCAAATAAGGCAGTAACAAACAATCATATGCTTCTAATAAATAAAAAAAGGAGACATCCTAAGATATCTCCATTATTTGTTATTAGATATGAATTGGTTTATCGATTGCACCTAGTGCAGCTTCCATAGTTAATTCACTTAAAGTTGGATGTGGATGGATTGCATGAGCGATTTCGTATGCAGTTCCTTCTAACTCCATTGCTGTTGCATATTCACTGATAAGTTCAGTTGCATTGTAAGCATAGATATGTGCTCCAATAACTTCTAAATATTTCTTATCAACGATTAATTTAACAAATCCTTCTTTTTCTCCATCAGCTAATGCTTTACCTACAGCTGCTAAAGGAACTTTAGATACTTTATAATCAAGACCTTTTTCTTTAGCTTCTTTTTCAGTTAAACCGATTGCTGCGATTTCTGGAGAACCGTAGATACATGATGGAATTCTGTCATAACGCATTTTTGTATGTCCTTTTTTAAGGGCATGTTCAACTGCGATGATTCCTTCGTGTGATGCAACGTGAGCTAACATGAATTTACCATTTAAGTCCCCAATTGCATAAACATTAGGTACATTTGTTTGTAAATATTCGTTAGTTACAACATTTGCACGATCCATAGTTAAGTTTAATTTTTCAAATCCTTGTGAGTTAGCACGAGTTCCTACTGCCATCAAGATTAAATCTGAGTCAATAGTTACATCTTTACCATTTAGATTATAAGTTAATTTCTTACCATCTACTGATTTAACTTCAGCTCCTGTTAATACTTCAATACCATCAGCTTTTAAACGTTTAGTATATGCAGTTCTAACATCATCATCCATTGTAGGTAAAATGCCATCCATTTTTTCAACAATAACTACTTTTGATCCAAATGAATTAAACACAGTAGCAAATTCAACACCAATAACTCCACCACCAACAATTACTAATGTTTTTGGTGCAGTTTTAACGTTTAATAATTCTCTACTTGTAACAACTGTTCCTTTTTCATAAGCTTCTTTTACACCTGGAATTGGTGGAACGATTGCTGAAGCACCAGTTGCTAATACTAAGTTTTTAGCTTCTAATGTTTCATTACCAACTTTTACTTGTGTTGGGCTTAAAACTTCACCGTATCCGTTATAAACATCTACGCCATTTTTCTTAAGTAAGAATGCAACACCGCCTGTTAATTGTTTAACAACGCCATCTTTTCTTGCCACGATTTTAGTCCAGTCAAAGTTAACTTCTCCTGATTTAGTAATACCGTAGTCTTCTGAATGTTGTAAAGTTTTAAAAGTTTTTGCACTTTTTAAGAAAGTTTTTGTAGGAATACATCCGTGATTTAAACAGATTCCCCCTACTACTTCTTTTTCTACTAAAGCGACTTTTGCTCCTAATTGAGCAGCCTTGATAGCAGCCACATATCCACCTGGCCCACCACCAAGAACTAAAATATCATAAGTTTTCATAGTATTCTCCTAATTAGCTTAACAACAATAATGTTGGATTACTTAATAATTCCTTAATTCTTGTTAAGAATCTTCCGCCGTCTGCACCATCAATAATTCTATGGTCAACTGCTAGTGATAATGGTAATACTGAAGCAATAATAATTTCTCCATTTTCAACAACTGGTTTTTGGCTAATTTTACCAACACCTAAGATTGCTAATTCTGGGTGATTAATTACTGGAGTACCATAAGAAATACCTACTGAACCGAAGTTTGTAATAGTAAATGTACCATTTTGTAATTTGTCCATTTGTACTTTTCTTTCTACAGTATCTTTAGCTAAAGTACTTACTTCAGTACCTAATTCAAAAATACTTAGACGATCAGCATTTTTAATATTTGGAACAATTAATCCGTCTGGTGTATCAACAGCCATACCTAAGTTGATGAATTTTTTAATGTATACTTCATCAGTTTGGTCATTGAAACTTGCATTAAATAATGGGAATTCTTTTAATGCGATAACAACAGCTTTCATAATAAATGCCATATAAGTTAATTTAACACCTTTAGATTCAGCTAATGCTTTAGAAGCTGATCTGAAATCTACTAATGCATTAACATTAATTTCATCCATTAATACTGTATGAGGGATAACTGTTTTAGCAACAACCATTTGTTTAGCGATTGCTTTTCTTAATCTTGAAATCTTAACAACTTCAACATCAGCTCCTTGTGGAACTGTAACAGCTGGTGCAACTACTGCTGCTTGAGGAGCAACTGCTTGAGCTTGTTGTGTAGCTGCTGGTGCTGGTTTAGCTCCATTTGCTACTGCTGTAATATCTTCTTTCATTACACGTCCATTAGCGCCTGTTCCTTTAATTGTAGTAATATCTACTCCTAAAGCCTTAGCTAATTCACGTGCTACTGGTGTTGCAAGAACTTTAGTTCCTGCTGGTTGTGTTTCAACTGCATGTTCTTCAGATGAAGCAATTACATCGCTTGATACTTCGATATCACCAACAACGCCTGCTCCGCCTTCTTCTTTTTCTGCTTTTGGTGCTGCTGCAGCTGAAATGCTTGCGCCTTCTTCACCAATAATAACTACTGTATCACCAACATGAATTGTTTCTCCTTCAGCTGGTCCCATTTTTAGAATAGTTCCTGTTTGTGGAGCTGGTAATTCTGCGTTTACTTTATCTGTTTCTACAACTACTAAAACATCACCTTCATTAACCTTGTCTCCAAGTTTGAAGTTCCATTTTAGGATTGTTCCTTCATGAATACCTTCACCAATATCTGCAAATTTGAAATCATATGCATTTGATGGTGCACTAACTGGTGCAGCTGCTTCTGTTTTTGGAGCTTCGTTTTGAGTTTGTGCTGGTGCTGCTGGAATATCTCCACCTTTACCATCATCAATAACTACTACAGTTTCTCCAACATGGATTGTTTCTCCTTCAGCTGGTCCCATTTTTACAATTGTTCCTGTTGCTGGAGCTGGTAATTCTGCGTTTACTTTATCTGTTTCTACAACAACTAAAACGTCACCTTCATTAACTTTGTCTCCAACTTTAAAATTCCATTTTAAAATTGTTCCTTCATGAATACCTTCACCGATATCGGCAAACTTAAAATCATACATAGTTTTTTTCTCCTAATTAAAATTTAGCTACACGTTTGATTTCACGTGCTACTTTGGCTGGATCAATAAATTGATAATGTTCCCCACGAGCAAGTGGCATAGTAATGTCATTTCCTGTAACTCTCGCTGGAGCAGCTTCTAAATGTAAGAATGCATTTTCGTTTACAATAGCCATTAATTCACCTGCTGGTCCATATGACTTAGTAGCTTCATGAACTACTACGAAACGTCCTGTTTTCTTAACTGAGTTGATAATTGTTTCTCTGTCAATTGGAGAAATTGTTCTTAAGTCAATTAGTTCAACTGAAATGTTATCTTTTTCTAATAATTTAATAGCAGCTTCTACTTCACGTACGATAGCTCCCCAAGCAACTACTGTAACATCAGTTCCTTGTTTAACAACTTTAGCTTTTCCGATTGGAATTTCATAGTCTTCAGCTGGCACTTCTTGTTTACCAGCTCTATAAATTCTTTTTGGTTCCATAAATACAACTGGATCTGGATCGTTGATTGCTGCTAATAGTAATCCTTTAGCATCATATGGTGTTGAAGGAATAACTACTTTTAATCCTGGAATTGATCCAAGGATAACTTCTAAACTTTCTGAGTGGTGTTCTAAGGCTTTGATTCCTCCACCTACTGGAACACGTAAAACCATAGGAACTGTACGAGTTCCTCTTGATCTGTTTCTCATACGTGCAGCATGAGTAACTAAGTCTGTATAACCTGGATAAATAAAGCCGTCAAATTGAATTTCAGCAACTGGTTTTAAACCATTCATTGCCATACCGATTGCACTACCTACGATTGCAGATTCAGCGATTGGTGTATCAAATACTCTTAATTCTCCATATTTTTTTTGTAAACCAGCAGTAACACGGAATACCCCACCTAATACGGCAACGTCTTCACCAAATACTACTACTTTAGGGTCTTTTTCTAATTTGCTATCTAATGCTTGGTTAATAGCTTGAAGTAAATTAATAACTGGCATTTTATTTACCTTCCTTCTCTGCTAAGAATGCTTTATGTTCTTCGTATTGTTCTTTTAATTGAGGTGTCATTTCTGCATATGTATGTTCAAACACTTCAAGTAAATCAACATTTGTACCATAACTTTCAACTTTCTTGAATGTTTCGATAACTTCTTCGTTGATTTCTTCTTCTAATTTAGTATTTTCTTCTTCTGTTAAATGACCTTTGTCAATTAAGTATGCTTTAAAACGAGCAATTGGGTCTTTTAAATCCCATTCTGCTTCTTCTTCACGAGAACGGTATAATGTTGGGTCATCATTTGTAGTATGTGCACCCATTCTATATGTATATGCTTCAATTAAAGTTGGACCTTCTCCGTTTCTAGCACGGTCGAATGCTTCTTTAGTTGCTGCATAAACAGCAAGTACGTCATTACCATCAACTTGAATACCAGGAATACCAAATGCTACTGCTTTTTGAGCTAATGTTTCAGCTGCAGTTGCTTTTCTTCTTGGTGTTGAAATACCATATTGGTTATTTTGAATCATTACAACATATGGTGCTTTAAAACTTGCAGCATAGTTTAATCCTTCATAGAATTCACCATGTGATGAACCAGCATCACCAATAGTTGCTAGTGTTACTTCATTTTTACCTTGGATTTTACTTGCCATAGCAAGCCCTGCGCCTAAGTTAATTTGTGAACCAATGATAATATTTACTGGAAGGATTCTTGCTTCTGGATCCATTTTACTTCCGTTTTCATTTCCATACCAGTATAGGTATATATTTTCAAGAGGTACACCTTTGTAAAGATAGATACCTACTTCACGGAATGCTGGTGATACCCAGTCTTGTTTTTCCATAGCAGCAGCTGCACCAACTTGCGCAGCTTCTTGTCCTTTATTTAATGCATAAGTCAACATTCTACCTTGACGTTGGAATTGTAACGCTTTAATATCAGCTACACGTTCTAATACCATAGTTCTATACATTTTAAGTAGTTGTTCTTTAGATAATTTAGGTTCTAATTTTGCATCTACCACTTTACCTTGTGGATCCAAAATTTGTAATCTTTTTCCTTTTTGTGGATCATATGTTTTGATTAACATGTCCTGCCTCCTATACACTCTCGTATTATGTGTTTATTATACCTAATTTATACCTTTTTTTCAAAGGAAAGGCTTTTTAAACTTACTGTGTTTGTCTTTTTTGTTGTCCGGTGTTTATTTTTTCACATTATTCGTTAAATAATCTACTTATTAAGTAGTTTATTGCGAAAACTAGTTTATTTCTTTCTTCTTCATTTTTAGAAATCGGAAGGTGTATGAATGTTGTTGGCGCAATATCATCTTTTTGAATTTGATAATGCATCACACTATAGAGTAAACTATTACATACATATCTACCTGCATCTTCTGATACATATGAAGGTATCTTTTTAGTGTCAAAAAGTTCTTTTATTTTCATTGGAGAAAAATTTGCATAATATTTATCTTCACCATCTTCAAAAATTTTCTGATTCAGTACTTTACCATTATTATCAGGAATATCTGTCTTGATTTCATTATATGCAATCTTTTCAATAGATATCATGCTTCTTTTAGATGCTTCTCCTAAAAGAATAATAACATCTATTTTTTCTTTATCAATCACTTTTTTTACTTCTTCAAAAGAATTATAAAAAGCAGTTGGAAGAAACTTTTTAATCACTATACCTTCATTAAACTTTGAATCTATTTGCTTTAAAACTTCTTCAGATTCATTTTCATTTCTCATATTAAAAGGTGCGAATGCTGTGACCAATACTTTTTTCATATTTCACCTCGCTTTTCAAGGTAACTTATAAGGAGTTTATGAGCAATACTTCCAAATTTTAAATATTGTTGTGCCTCTGTGCTTTTAACCCACTTTAATTCATCTACTTCTATACTTTTTAAAAGTGGCTTTGCTTGCACTTTTGCAATATATCCAGAAATAATTAAATCATTTTTATCATGGTAGTAACTTTGAACATACTGTAGATCAATAACTTCTTGTCCTGTTTCTTCATAGACTTCTCTTTTAGCTGTCTGTTCTAAAGTTTCTTTTTCTTTATAATACCCTGCAACTAAAACACAGCTATCTTTTATGACATAGTCTTGCTTCAATAATAAGACTTCATCTTTTTCATTAACTACTAAGGCAATAATTGTTGAGTATGAAACATTAAACCAAGGTCTTTGGCAATGATTACAATAACTAACAAAACCTTCATCACCAATCTCTTTTTTTATTAACTTTTCTCCACACGTTGGGCAATATTTAAATTCCATTTTTCCTCTTCCTCATAATCCTTTTTTATTCTATACCTCTTTGTTGTTTTTATGTTGTGATGTGCTTTATTTTTTATAGTATCTTCTAGATTTTTGTTAGTCATAACCTATATTTATTCTATAAACTAGTTTTCCTAACAAAAAAACTAATATATCTATGATATTAGTCTTTTATCTTAAAATTACTTATTCTTTTTTTCTATATTTTTATGTAACAATAAAACCATTTCTCTTAGTGTTTTACAAGCAACCGCAGTTGAAGCTCCTGATGGATCTAACATTGGTGCTAATTCAACAATATCTGCTCCAACAATATGGTTTAGTTTTTCAAATTGATCAATCGCCCATAAAAGTTCTTTATATTGCATTCCACCTGCTTCAGGTGTTCCTGTTCCAGGAAATACAGCTGGATCTAAAACATCTAAGTCAATTGTAATATAAACAGGGACATCTTTTAATTGTTCAACCACTTTATCTAATCCTGTAAAATCAAATTTTTGTTGGTGAATATGTTTTTTAGCCCATTCAAACTCATGTTTATCACCACTTCTAATACCAAATTGGAAAATCTTATGATCTCCTAAAAATTTATGGGCTTGTCTCATAAATGTTGCATGTGAGAGTTCTCTTCCAAAAAATTCTTCTCTTAAATCAGTATGTGCATCTAAATGAATGACATGTAAGTTATCATATTTTTCTTTAACTGCTTTTAAAACTGGATATGTTACTAAATGTTCTCCACCAATCATCATAGGTACTTTATTATCTTCTAAGATTGTCTTAGTTGCATCATAAACGATATTTAAAGCATCTTCTACTGCCCCTATTGGTAAATCTAAATCACCAGTATCCACTGTCTTATAATTCTTTAAATCACGGTCTCTATAAGGAGAATACCATTCCACACCAAATGAATCTACTCTAATTGCATTACCTGCAAATCTAGTTCCTGGTCTAAATGATGTAGTAGCATCCATTGGTACACTATAAATCACTACATCTGCTTCTTCATAATTACTGACACAACTTTGAAAAGATAAATCTACTTTATTAAATTTCATATGTCTTTTTCACTCCATTTTTCCCATTCTTCTTTATCTACTACTTTAATATAACCTGCCTTGGTATCACTTAAGATAACAGAGCCTTGTTTTTCATAAAAATTCAAATCTTCTATAACTTGTTTATCTATGATTTCTCCTGGAATAACAAGTGGTATGCCTGGTGGATAAATCATCAAAGATTCAGCTGAAACTTCACCAATTGCTTCTTCTAATAAAACTAGTTTTTTAGGGGCATGATATGCATCTCTTGGTCTGATATATGTTTCAGGTAATCGTTTGATGATTTCAAATTCTAACGCTTCTTTTCCTTTGTGCTGATCTGATAGTTCTTTTAACGCATACGTTAATCTATCTAAGTCTTCTTGTCTAGTGCCCATACTTAAAACTGCTAAAACTAAGTGTGTTTCTGCAAGCTCTAGTTGTATGTGATATACGTCACTTAGAATCTGATAAACTTCAAATCCTGTTAATCCCATCTCAGATACTTTTATAATGAGTTTAGTTTGATCATAGTCTTTATAGCCTCTATCTATAAAGTAATCTTTAGCAAAAGCTTTAACATTGGGGATTTGATTTAAGTTTTCTCTTGTTTTATCTAGCATGGAAAGTAAATGATCAAATGATTTTTGTCCATGTTGATATATTGTTTTTCTACTAACATCTAAACTAGCCATCAAAAGTGAACTAGGTGAGGTTGTTTGAATCATATTCAAAGTAGACTTTAGTCTTTCTTGATCTATTCTATCTCCTTTGGTTAATAAAATAGAACTTTGCGTAAGTGAACCAACTGTTTTATGTAAGGAGCATGATGCAATATCTGCATTAGCTTCCATTGCGCTTAATGGCAATTTATCATTAAAACTAAAATGAGCGCCATGTGCTTCATCTACTAGCACTAACATATCATTTTCATGTGCTAAGTTGACTATTTTTTCTAAATCTGCGGTAACTCCGAAATATGTAGGGTTAATAATAAAGACTGCTTTAGCATCCGGGTGTTCTAGAATTGTCTTTTCTAAAGCAGAAAAACTGATTTGATTTGCTATTCCTAAATCTTCATCTAATTCTGGTAAAATAAAAATAGGTATCGCTCCAGATAATATTAAAGCATTAATTACTGATTTATGAACATTTCTGGGTAAAATAATCTTTTCTTTTGCCCTACATGTTGCCATGATCATTGCTAAAATACCTTGTGTTGTCCCATTAACTAGAAAGTGTGCATGGGTTGCTTTAAAAGCATCAGCCATTAAAGCTTCTGCTTCTTTAATAACTCCTTTAGGTTTACTTAAATTATCAAGTCCTCTAGGTGCATTACTATCTAGTCTTAAAGCATTATTTCCTATATACTTTAAAAAATCATCTTCTATATTTCTAAGTTTATGCCCAGGTACATCCAATGGAACTGTATCACTTTCTGCATATTCTTTTAATTTAGTAAAAAATGGTGTTTCTAATTGGTTCAACTTCTTCATTAAACATCCCTTTTCTTTTTTAAAATTTTCATGAAAAAATTATAACACGTTTTTGCAAATTACAATCATATTTTATTTTTTAATGATTGCTACTGCTCTTACTGGTGAAGCTTCTGTTTGTATCTTAAGTGGTAAGGCACTAAATATAAATGATTCATATTTAATTAATGATTTTAAGTTAGTTAAGTTTTCTATAATAAATATTTCATTTTCAAATAGTTTTTTATGGATTAAATAAGGAAAATAATCAGGACTTGGAAAATCTATTCCAATCACTTTTATTCCTTTTTCAATCAGTTTATCTATAAATGATTCACTTAATATAGGATGTTCTAAAAAGTAGGTATCGGTATTTTGATAAACATCAAATCCTGTATGAATTAATACTATTTTTTCAATATTCATTGTATTGTATTTTTCATCCCAAGTAATTACTTTTTCGTTAGGTTGACTGATTAAGGTTGCTGACCCATAAAAATATTCTAATTGAATATCCTTAATATATCGTAAATCTTCTGATAGATGCATCATTGTTTCTATGTGGGTTCCTACATGCATATTCATTTTTACATCAAAAAGAGTATACCCATCTTTTTGATATGTTTTATTTCTTAGAATCTCAATTTTAGAATCTCCTGGATAGCTTTGTGTTTCAGTTGTTAATTCCATTGTTAGATCAATTATTTTATTCATATTGATAGTCCTTGTACCATGTAGGTATATATTGATTAAAATTATCAAAATAACTTAAAGTTTGATTGGCCACTTCTAACGCTACTAAAACTTCTTTTTCGTTAAATCCATGTGCCCATGGAATGTGAGAAATAATAGATTCAGCTGCGTATAATGCTAATACTTTAAAAAATTGGTCAGGCACTTTATTATTAAAATAACTATTGATTAAGCCGTTTTGAAAAGGAATACTTTTCATGACGTTCCAAATAAATGGTTTAAACTCACCATAATTATCTTCTAAACCCATTTTATCAAAATCAATAACATAAATCTGTTCATTATAAATAACCATGTTTCCTAAATGGAAATCTGTGTGACAAAGAAAATCTCTTCGATATTTAACTAATGCCATATTTTGATAAATATAATTAATAATTCTATGATATTCAGGAATGATTGATTGATATTCTTTTGACTTTTCTATTTTATTAGCTATTTTAGTTTGGTATCTTTGGTACCATGTCTTTTTATTTCTAGTAATTTTAGTGTTATTAATTTCTTTTAAAATATTACCTGCTTGTATGCCAAGCTGATATTGCTTTTCTTCACTATAACTAGTGATTATATCATTCGCATCTTCACCTTCTAGATATGTAAGTATTGTATATACATACTGATTATCTAGTATACCAAAGGCTATTGTTCTTGGGATGTTTAAATTTTTATTATTTAATATCTTTAAATATTCGTATTGTTGTTTTCTTTTTTCATAATATTTGATATCAGATATTCTAATAATCACTTTTTTATTAGAAAAAGTAGCAATATACTTAAAATCGTTACTCCATCCTTTGTTAATTTCTTTGATATCCTTATATTCATCAAATTCCTTATATAAAGCTAGATTCACTTATTATCACCTAATTCCTTAAAAATAACATCTACTAACCCTTTTGTTTCAAATATACAGTGATATTCATATCTTTTATTATTCTTATAAATATTTCTTAAAATATATTTTAAATTAGGAGCAACCCCTAAATTATCCTTTTCTAAAATCCACTCTAATCTTTTCCAAGTATAAATACCTTCATTATTCTTTATAATATCTATCTTGTTTTTATCATCTAATTTTGTATAGTAAAGGTGCATACCTGAACGGAGTTCATCTTTTTCAGTACCCCATGTCACAATACCTTTATCAATCATCATCTCTTTTGGAATAACAAGAGTTGTTTCTTCGTTGATCTCTCTTACGATGCAGTCAAGACTGCTTTCATTTTTTTCTTTCTTACCACCAATAGCATTCCACATGCCATTCCAAGGTGATTTGATTCTATTTTGTAAAAGTATTTCGTCTTTATATTGTATGATTGCGATTGTGTATATATAGTTGTGCATGATTATTCCTCCATATATGTTATAGTTTATATTTTATCATATATCAGGTCTTAATTTAATAGTTAGTTAATGGGGACTTATAAAAAACAAAAAAGGATATCATTTATCCTTTTGAATTCTCATTTATGGTGACCCGTACGGGATTCGAACCCGTGAATGCATGCGTGAAAGGCATGTGAGTTAACCGTTTCTCCAACGGGCCATAATGGGGTGGCGGAGCAGGAGGGATTTGAACCCTCGCGCCGGTTTCCCGACCTACACCCTTAGCAGGGGCGCCTCTTCAGCCACTTGAGTACTACTCCTATTGGTTATTGCGCCTTTATAGGATATCTTATTTTAGATGTAAAGTCAATCATTTTTTTACGCAATTATTGAAAAATATACTTTTTTTAAAAGAAAGAAGAGAAAAACTGTTTTTTTCTCTTCTAATAGCTTTATTTTTCTACTTTAACGCTACCGCTTGTTACTTTGATTTGATATTTTATAGGATAAATTTCTAATTTATCTTTTACTTCTTTACGTTTTTCTCCGTAAATTCGGATGCTTCCTGAAGTCGTTTTAATATCAAAACCAACATCAGTTCTTGCTTCTTTAATCTTAACACTTCCGCTTATAACGACAATTTCATGATTCATTATTTCATTTGAAGTAAGATAAACACTACCACTTGTTGAAGTTGTTTTAAGATCTTCTGATTTTACATGAGTCATTTTTGTACTGCCAGAATCAACTTTGGTCTGTATTTTATTAGCACGGATATTTTCTAGGTTTATTGAACCACTTGTTGAATCTATTGTTAGTTCGTTTACTGTCATATTGTTAAGCTTTGTGCTACCAGAATCTACTGATACATCCAAGTTTTTAATTCCTACTATGTTTTTTATTTCTATAGAACCACTTGAGGTTTCTACATCCAAATTGTTTATTGCATCATCTAATAAATAAACCTTTACTGTGCGTACTTTTTTAGTAGCAAACCCTGTAGTAAATAGTAAAAAGGCTTTATTTTTTATTTCAAAGTTTAATTCACCATTATCATCTTTTTTGATAACAGTATTTTCTTCGCTTTCATATAAGAAGTATTCAATATAACTATAGTTTTTATTACTCTTTTCAATAACATATGATCTGTCGGTTGTATCTAGATTAAGGTTTTTGATTTCATTAGAAATAACATATTCTTCTTGTTGCGTATATTTATCATCAATAATAATTACCTTTACAATATCGTCTGGCTTAGCCCCTATAACAAAAGCGAAAGTCGTAAAAAATGCTCCTATAGCAAGAAATAATATCGTGATCATTAATAGTTTCTTTTTCATTTTATAATTACCTCTTTTTTATTGCCACCAACTAATTTACTAAAAACTCTAATTAAAGTATCATTGATATGTTTAAATAGTTTTATCATAAAATATCCTAAAGGGATAATTAATCCAATTAAGATAAATCCATATCCTATTGTTAATAATGTACTTGATGCAGAATATGTATCAAAAATAATTCTAAACATCCATACAAAGATACTGATTGGAACTAAGAGTGTAATAAGTCCCATAGAAAATATAAATACCCACATGACAAATATAATGACAAAGTAAATGATCGCAAGTGGTATCCAAAATGGGCTAGAGATTAAATATAAAAATAATTTAGCTGATACTTTAAAGCTTTCTTTTACATTTTTATTTTTACTTTGATAAATTGCTTTAGGCAAATAATTTTTTCTGATTTCATTGTAATCAATAGATTTTTCTATATTTATAAGAGTTTCGCCGTGTTCTAAGCGATCATTAATCATTTCTTCATAGTACTCTAGGATTTCTGTTTTTTGTTCTTTAGTCATTCCGTTTAGATTATTTTCTATTTTTCTTAGTATATTTTTCATTTTATTTCACCTCTTCATAATCATTAGATATCTGATCATATGTTTGTATGATATCTTGCCATGCATCTAGAAACTCTTCTATATGCTTAATTCCTTTTTTTGTTATTTTATAGTATTTTCTATTTCTACCATTATGTATAACACTATATGTTTCTAACTCATCTGCAACTTCCAATCTTCTTAGTATAGGATAGAGTGTAGATTCTGATATTTCTATATACTTTGATAATGTTGAGACAATTTCATAACCATAAGATTCTTTTTTTCTTAGTTGAGCTAAAACGTATATTTCAATTACGCCTCTTTTAAGTTGTGTTTCCATGACATCACCTTATACTTTCTAACACGTAATATTATACAACACATAGTATAAAAATAAAAGTATTTTATTAAAAATAATATTATAAAACAAAAAAAGATATACTATTTAGGGCCTACCCTAGATAATATATCTTCTTATTTTAGTCTTTTAACATTGTTAAACCAACTTTTTGTTTAACACTATCAATATTTAATACATATACTTTTACAATATCTCCAACACTTAATACATCTTTTGGATGTTTAATATATGATTTAGAAATCTTAGAAATATGTAATAATCCATCATTTTTTAAACCAATATCAATAAACGCTCCAAAGTCAATAACATTTCTAACTGTTCCTTCAAGTTCCATCCCAACAGCTAAATCTTCCAGTTTTAAAATATCACTTTTTAGAATAGGTTGTGAGAACTGATCTCTAGGATCTCTTAATGGTGCTTTAAATGAGTCTAGAATATCATCTAAGGTATATTTATCTACATTAAGTTCTTTTGATAACTCTGTTTTATTGATACCATCTATAATTGGCTTAATTTCATCTTTACCAAACATTGAACCTGTTAATGCATATTTTTTCATAATTTCTTTGGCAATACCATAACTTTCAGGGTGGATTGCGGTCATATCAAGTACTTCATCACCTTCTGGTATTCTTAAGAACCCTACTGCTTGTTCATATGATTTTGACCCTAATCTAGGAACTTTGGTTAATTCTGCTCTATTTTTATAACCACCTATTTTATTTCTGTAATTAACAATGTTTTCAGCAGCAGACTTATTAAGTCCTGAAACATACATTAAAAGTGCTTTAGATGCAGTATTCACATTCACACCAACTTGGTTAACTGCTTGTGTTACTACAAAGTTTAAAGACTCGTTTAATTTTTTAGGGGCAACATCGTGTTGATATTGTCCAACACCAATAGATTTAGGATCAATCTTCACTAATTCTGATAGAGGGTCTTGAAGTCGTCTAGCAATTGAAGCGGCACTTCTTTCTTCTACAGAAAAATCTGGGAATTCTTCACGAGCTAATTCACTTGCAGAATAAACTGAAGCTCCTGCTTCATTGACAATGACGTATTTAGCACTTAAATTAAATTTCTTAATTAAGTCTGCAATAAACTTTTCTGTTTCTCTAGAAGCAGTTCCGTTACCGATTGCGATAAGTTCTATTTTATATTTATTAATAATTGGTACTAATATTTTTTCTGATTTTTCTATTTGTTCTTGGGTTACTGTTTGTCCAATAGATTTTTCATGCGGGTAAATAACACCTTTTTCTAAGACTTGTCCTCTTTGATCTACAACAGAGAATTTACATCCTGTTCTAAATGCTGGGTCAACCCCTAGTACCATCTTACCTTTTAATGGTGCTTGTAATAGTAATTTTTGTAAATTTTCAGAGAAGACTTCAATGGCTTGATCGTCTGCTTTTTCTGTTAATTCACTTCTAATTTCACGTTCAACACTAGGAAAGATAAGTCGTTTTAATGAATCTGCAATTGCATCTTTTAAGTATTGTGTTGCCTTAGAGTCTTTAAGAATGACTTGTTTTTCTAAATAATTAGTTAATATTTCTTTATCAATATCTAATTTAACTGAGACAACTTTTTCTTTTTCGGCTCTATTTAATGCTAAGACACGGTGAGGTTTAACTGCTTTTATAGGTTCACTGTAATCATAATACATTTCATAAACCTTTTTTTCATCTACAGCATCTTTTTTAACACTAGTTACTAAAGTACCTTGGAAATATAAAGCATTTCTTATATATTTTCTATATTCTGCATTATCACTAATGATTTCTGCAATAATAAATAAGGCTCCTTCAATTGCTTCTTTTTCTGTTTTAACTTCTTCTGTTATGTATTTAGATGCTTCTTTTAAGACATCTTCATTTGGAAAAGTTAATAACCATTTTGCAAGAGGTTCTAAACCTTTAGCAATCGCTTCTGTTGCCTTAGTTTTTTTCTTTTCTTTAAATGGACGATATAAATCTTCTACTTCTACTAATTTAGTAGAAGCTAAAATTTGTTGTTTTAATTCAGGTGTTAATAAACCTTTTTCATCAATCAGTCTAATCACATCTTCTTTTCGGTTGAATAAATTATTAGCATAATCCCATTCTTTATGAATGGCATTAATTTGCTCTTCATCTAATCCACCGGTTGCTTCTTTACGATATCTAGCAATAAATGGAATTGTATTTCCCTCTTGTAATAGTAAGAGAACTGTTTCTATTTGCTTTCTAGATATTTTTAAACTACTTATCATTTCATTTATAATTTGTTCGTTCATTTTCATACCACCTTTAAATACAAAAAAGGGGATCACCCTTTATTTGCTTTTTGATTTTTGTATTAAGTCTTTTAGTTGAGCTGAAACATTTTTACCTTTAGCTACTTCACGAGTATCTTCAACTGCACTGATTTTTCCTAAATAAGGGAATGCTTCACTTGTTCCAGTATTTGTAAAGTTTTTTAAAGTATAATCTTGGTTTGCAAAGTCAAAGAAGAATACTGTAAAGTTTCCTTCAAAGCTATAAAAATTAACTTCTTCGTCTGCTTCATTCTTATATGTTTCTTTTTTTGCATTTTCCCATAATTCTTTAATTAATTTACTATCTTCAGTTTGGTAAACTTCTTTTCCATCAGTTAAACTGCTGTTATAAAAGTAAACATAAACATCTAATTTAGTTGTAGAAAAAGCTTTTTTAAGATTTTCATTTGTTGTTTCTTTAAAATTTTCACTTGCATCAAGTGCTTTTACTTCATCTAATGTAACATACATCTCAGATTCAAATGGTTTTGTTTCTTTATCATTATTATTGATAATTGTTTGAACAATTAACCAAGTCGCTGCCGCTAAAAATGCTGCGAACATTAGCCATAAAACAATTTTAAAGAAGGCTTCGCCTTTTGGACTTTCTTCTTGAGTAACAACATTAGAACGTCGTACTTCTTTTTTATTATTTGAAGATTTTTTATTTTTCTTAGTGTTAGTATTAACTCTAGCCATTTTTCCACTTCCTATTCTTTCATGAATTATTATATCTAAATAAGGCTATAATTACAAGTTTATCTCGTATTTATTATGATAAAGGCTGTTGCGTATTCCTTTGTGTGACTAATAGAAATGAGTACTTTTACATCCTTAGTCCATTTAGATTCAACATATGGGGCGTTAGACTCATCGTTTAAAATAGAAAAGTCTTTATAGTTAGCAGTTAAATCACCTTTTTTAAAGGCTTTAAATAGCGCTTCTTTAGCGGCAAATCTTCCTGCTAAATACGTTTCTTTTCTGTTCTCATTTAGAATAAGATTATACTCTAGGATTTCTTTTTCAGATAAAATACGATTTTTAAATTTTTCTAATCCTATTTCTCTTATTTTTTGAATTTCAACTAAATCAATGCCAATGCCTTTAACGTCCATTTTCATCATTCCTAACTTGATTTGCTAACTCTTTTATTTTCATATAACGATGATTAAGCCCTGATTTACTAATGGTTTCTTGATATTCTTTAAGATATAAGGTTGTTAGTTCACTTAAACTTGTATCAGGGTATTTTTTTCTTAGATTCATTGCTTTAATGATTTTATCACTTAGCGTGTTTAAATCTATTTTTTTTTCAATTATTTCAATATCTTCTATTTGTTCTGATGCTGCTTGAATGACCTTTTTTTCATTAGCTAATTCCATGTTAATCACTCTATTGATTGAATTATTAAAATCTCTTTTAATCCTAATATCATCATATAAAAAAACTGTTTCAACAGCGCCAATATATCTTAGAAAGTCTGCGATACATTCAGCTTCTTTTAAATAGGCAATATAGCCGTTTCTTCTTTGAGTAATTTTAGCATTTAGATTAAATTCATTCATTAGTCTTTGAATAAAGACCATTTTAGTCGGATTATCACTATATATTTCTAAGTGATATTCCCCTGTTTTAGGATGGTTGACTGATCCTGATGATAGGAAGCATCCTCTAAGATAGGCTGTTTTTGTTTCAACAGTCTGAGTTAATAGTTCTAAATTCTCTTGTTCATAAAACAAGTCATGTTCTGATAAGATTTGATCAACATTTTCTTTTATACCAATATGAATACTGTTTTTCTTCTTAAAATTATGTTCTTGACTTGTCATTAAGGTTGCATCTGTTTTATAAAGTGTTTTTACTAAAGTTAAAAATCTTCTTGCAACTGTCGGGTTAGTTGTTTTAAACCATAACATTTTTTCATGATTTTTAATTTCCAACTCCACATTCAAATGCATAAAAGCAGCTAATTCTGAAAGCTGCTCATCTTGCATTTTATTAATAGTTGCTAGTTCTTCTTTAACCATTTTAGCAAAAGACATTTTATTCCCACTCTTCTAAATACTTTAATATATTTTGAACTGCAATCGCACCATCTGCTGTAGCAGTCACGACTTGTCTAATTTGTTTTTTATTGACATCACCTGCTGAAAAAACACCAAGTACATTTGTTTGCATTTTTTCATTAGCTAAAACATAACCATATTCATCTAATATTCCTAATGATTTAAACATTTTTGTTACAGGAATTAATCCAATATACTCAAATACACCATCAACTTTAATTAATTCTTGTTCTTTGTTTTCATTTTCAATTAAAATACCTTCTAATTGTCCTAAACTACCAACAAATTCTATCACTTTAGAATTATATTTATATGTAACATTTTTAGCTTTTGCTAGAATATCAATTGCTTTTTTATCAGCAGTTAATGTAGCTAAATTTTGAATAACAGTGACATGGTTAGCAAGAGTTGATAAATAGTAAGCTTCTTCAACTGCACTATTTCCCCCACCTATTACTGCGATATTTTTTTCTTTATATAATGGACCATCACAAATAGCACACCAACTAATACCCATATTAGCAAAACTTTCTTCATTAGTAACACCTAGCATACGAGGAACTGTTCCAGTCGCAATCAGTATTGTTTTTGTTTCATATCGATTATCACTTGTGACAACTGTTTTAGTTTTACCATTGTCTATGACTTCAATCACTTCTTCAAAAATAGTTTCTACGCCAATTTCTTGGGTATGATTAAACATTTTTAAAGCTAAATCTGCCCCACTCATTTTTGTATAACCTGTATAGTTTTCAATTTCAGCAGTATTAACAATTTGACCACCTGGTGCCATCTTTTCAAATACTGCTACTTTTAAGTTTGCTCTTTTAGCATAGATGCCAGCTGTCATTCCAGCAGGTCCTGCACCTATAATTAAACAATCATACATCATAATCCCTCTTTCTATATTAAATATTTCAGTTGTTCTAATCCCTCAATGACATAGTCTGGGTTATTTTGTAATGCTTCTTTTAAATGTGTACTATATTCTACTAGACAAGAAATCATTCCAGCTCGTTTTGCGGCAAGCACATCATTACTATGATCTCCTACATATATTGTTGTATCAATTGGAGCATTTAAAGCTTTAATTGCTTTTAAAAGTGGTTCTGGATGTGGTTTATGGTTCTCAACATCATCAGAACAAACCAATACCTCAAAATATTGTAATAAATCATTTTGTTTTAGTCCTTCTTCAACCATTACTCTTGCTTTAGAACTAACAATGCCTAATCTAATACCTCTAACCTTTAGAAAATCTAGAGTTTCTTTAGCATTTGGATAAGCTTTAACCCCTTTGTCATGAAGGGTTTTATTATATTTTCTATATTCTGTAATGAGCTTTTCAATTTCTTTTTCATCACTGGAATATCTACTAAATGTTTGATGAAGGGTAGGTCCTACAAAACTTTTTTTATCTTCTGCTGTTAGTTTAACATTAGGTAACCATTTTTTAAATACATATTCAAAAGATGCGATAATAATTTTTTCTGTATCAATAAGTGTTCCATCTAAATCAAATAAGATAGCTTTTCTTCCATATTCAGAATAGTAAGGTAGACCTTTAACAAAATATCTTTTTAGTATGAATATTGCAATACCTGCCAAAATTAGACCTATAGAAGTTAGAATGCTCGTAGATAAATACCATTGTGAAATATCTGTGATTCCAGCTCCACCAATTCCTAATGGCTCTCCAGAACCTGATTGAATACGTAGGACTTCTATAAAAATTCTTCCAATACCGTACCATCCTAAATAGAATGCTAAGATGTCTCCTAATTTAAATATTTTTTTCTTTCTTAAAATAAGTATTAGAACAAGACCAAATAGATTCCAAATGCTTTCATATAAAAATGTAGGTTGTCTAAAACTGCCATGAATATACATTTGCTCACTAATAAATTTAGGTAAATAATTAAGATGGCTTACTTTAGGTCCATATAATTCTTGGTTCATAAAGTTTCCCCAACGTCCCATAACTTGACCAATTAAAAATCCAGGGGCAACCACATCTAGAACAAACCAATAAGATACTTTTTTCCATTTAGTATAAAAAATTAAGAATACGAATGTAACAATAATCGCACCATGAATACCTAATCCACCATCTGTAAAGGCAAAGAAGTTAGTACCTGGATTAAATAAGACAAACCATAATCTAGCTCCTATAATTGCTAAAGGCACACAGTATAATAATCCATCATATAAAATATTAGGATTGATTCCAGCTTTTTTAAATTCTCTTAAAGCTGCGATTGCTGCTAAGACAATTCCTGATAAGATAAAGACGGCATACCATGTAATTTCAACATTACCAATTGCAGGTAAACTAAATTTTACAACATAACTTCTATAGGGTGCTGTTTGCCCAACAGTTGCTAGTAGTACTAATAATAGAAAATAGAGAATAAACCCTCCAATGACAAATAACGACTGATGATTTTCATAAACTTTAAGAAAGCTTTCTTTTTTATTCTTCATCATCTTCCTCCTTTTGCATAGCTGCTTTGGCAACTGCTTCTGTTAATTCTAATGCTGCATTATGTCCTAAATATTTTAATTTTTGATTCATTGCGGCACTTTCAACTAATGTAGCTGTATTTCTACCTGGTAGAATTGGAATAATAATTTTAGGAATTTCAGTATTAAAGAACTTAGTTGTTTCAGTCTCAATACCTAATCTATCATATACTTTATCTTTTTTCCAATGTTCAAGTTCTACAACCAGTCTAATCTTTTTGTTTTCTCTATAAGATCCTGCACCAAACATAGAAACAATATCAACAATCCCAATACCTCTAATTTCAATATATCTTTCTAATATTTTAGGAGCGTTACCAATAATAACCCCAGGTGAAGTTTCAAAGATATCAACTCTGTCATCACTAATTAAAATGTGTCCTCTTTTAATCAACTCTAAGGCTGTTTCACTCTTACCAATGCCTGATTTACCAATGATTAAAGTTCCTAGTCCATGAATATCAACTAAAACACCATGGACACTCATACGTGGTGCTAATCCACTATGTAAATAACTGTATAGTCTACTATTTAAAGGCGTAGTTCTTAAACTACTTTTTAAAATGGGGACTTCATACAAATTAGCTGCGTCAATAAAATCTTGAGTGATCTCAACATTTGTGGAAAAAACAATTGCTGGTGGTTGTTCTGAGACAATTCTATCAACTCTTTCTTTTTGGATATGTGGTGAAAATAGTTTTAAGAAAGAAGCTTCTTTACTCCCTATTAATAAGATTCTTTCTTGATCATAGAAATCATAAAAACCTGCTAATTCTACTCCAGGTCGATTAAGCATTTCAGCTTTTACTCTTCTTTTAAGTCCTGTGCTTCCAGCAATTACTTCTAATTCTAAATCAGAGGCAAGTTTTTTAATTGAAATTGAATTTTCCATTAGAATTCCTTCTTTCTAAAAACGATTTAAGATTCTGTATTTTCTAATATAGCGACTGATAATTAATCTAACAATAGAAAAGCATATAGTAAATATAAAGACACCTTCTATTGTATAAAAATCAAAGTTTGGAACTACTAAATCTACTAAGTAGAAACATGCAACTTGTATAACATATAATATCATACCAAAACTCATTAAAACAATTCTTAAGAAAAACTTTAAAAAGATAATCTTAAAAACAAATTCTATTAGAGTAAATAGGCTTACACCTAATAAATAAGAAGTTAAATTGAAATAAATCGTTGGTGAAATTTGATTTAAGATACCACTTACAACGGCAAAGACTAATAAATTAATAATCCATGTCACAATCAAGTGTACAGTCATCTTAGGGTGTAATAGTAAACCAAAATTCAAAATAGTGCCTGTATTATTTGCATTCTTATCCTTTAGTGTATTAAGTAATTCTTCTATTTCTTCTTGTGTTAATTCTTTTTTCTCGTCATCATCATTTTTCATAAAAGACTCCCCTCCTCTTATAAAACTGTTTTTAAATATTGTCCTGTATAACTTTCCTTTACTTGACTGACTTCTTCCGGTGTTCCTGTGGCAATAATATTTCCACCATAAACTCCGCCACCTTTACCTAAATCAATAATATAGTCAGCATTTTTTATCACATCTAGATTGTGTTCAATAACTACCATTGAAGCACCTTCATCAACAATCTTATGTAATACCTTAACTAGGCGATTAACATCATCAACATGTAAACCAGTTGTTGGCTCGTCTAGTATATAAATTGCCCCTGGTGTGATTTTCTTATAAAGCTCACTTGCTAGTTTAACTCTTTGTGCTTCACCGCCTGAAAGAGTGGTTGCTGCTTGTCCAAGTCTCACATAGCCTAATCCTACATCTTTCATGGTTTGTAGTTTATGTTTTATTTTACTATGATTCTCAAAAAAGATAACTGCTTCATCAATTGTCATATCTAAAACATCTGAAATATCTTTTCCTCTATATTTAATTTGTAAGGTTTCATGATTATATCTTTTTCCTTCACACACCTCACAAGGTACATAAACATCAGGTAGGAAGTGCATAGAGATTTTAGTAACACCATCTCCACCACAAGCCTCACATCTACCGCCTCTTACGTTAAATGAGAATCTTCCTTTTTGATATCCTCTCATTTTAGCTTCGTTTGTTTGTGAATATAAATCTCTAATGTCATCAAAAACACCTGTGTAGGTTGCTGGATTACTTCTTGGGGTTCTACCAATAGGTGATTGTGATATTTCAACAATTTTATCAATTAAACCATAATCTTCTATTGATTGATGTTTACCTGGTTTTTCTTTATTTTTATAATACTTTTGAGCAAGACCTTTTAATAATATCTCATTGACTAAGGTTGATTTACCTGATCCTGAAACTCCAGTAACTGCAGTTAGAATACCTAAGGGAATAGAAACATCTAAATTTTTAAGATTATTTTCAGAAGCCCCTTTAATTAAAATACTCTTTCCTGTTCCTTTTCTTCTTTCTTTTGGAACAGGCACTTGAATTTTTCCAGATAAGTATTTTCCAGTTAAACTATTTTCATTTGCCATAACTTCCTGAGGCGTTCCATAGGCAACTACTTGACCACCTAATTCCCCAGCTCCAGGACCGATATCTATTAAGTAATCTGATGCTAGCATTGTGTCATGATCATGTTCTACAACTACTAAGGTATTTCCAAGATCTCTCATTTTTTTCAACGTTTGAATTAATTTATCATTATCTTTTTGATGTAGACCTATAGAAGGCTCATCTAAGACATAAAGCACGCCTGATAACTTAGAACCTATTTGTGTTGCTAGTCTAATACGTTGTGCTTCACCACCTGATAAACTACCTCCACCTCTTGATAAAGTAAGATAACCTAAACCAACATCTTTTAAAAATGTTAATCTATGAATAATTTCTTGTATCGCCAGCTTAGATATTTGGGCTTGTGAAGGCGTTAATTCTAAATTAGAAATAAATTCAAGCATTTCATCAATCGCTAAATTAGTTGTTTCATAAATATTTTTTTTATCTATTTTAACAGATAATGCCCCTTCGTTAAGTCTTGCTCCATGGCAAGATGGACAAACAGATTCTGTCATGAAGTTTTCAATCCATGTTCTAATCCACTCAGAATTTGTTTCTATATATCTTCTATTTAAATTAGGAATAATCCCTTCATAATTGGTATGCTTTTCATGTACTCTTCCTGATGAAGAAATGTTTTTAAAGTGAAGTTTGTCATCTGTTCCATATAAAATGATGTCTAGTTTTTTAGGATCCAAATCTTTAATAGGAACATTCATATCAATATCATAATGCTTACAAACTGTTTCTAGTTCCTGAGAGGCTAAATTATCATCATCATTATTTTTATAAGGAATAATCCCTCCGTCTAATAATGACTTTTCTGGGTTAACCACTAAATCTTTTGTCACTTCTAATTTAATCCCCAATCCATTACAATATGGACAAGCTCCTACTGGTGTATTAAATGAGAATAATCTTGGTTCTAAAGTTGGAATTGTAAAATCAGTTCCTGGACAACTATATGTTTGACTAAAACTTATAAATTCCTTGTTGTTAATATAAACAACTGCTCTACCTGAAGCTTTGGATGCTGCTAACTCTAATGCATCATATAATCTACTTCTAATAGAATCTTTTATTACTAGTCTATCAATAACAATTGAAATATCATGGTTTTTATTTTTATCTAATTCACCTAAGTCTTCAATTAAATAAATTTCATTATCTACCATCACACGATTAAAACCATCTTTAATCAATTGATCTAATAATTTCTTATGTGTCCCTTTTTTTCTTTCTATGATTGGGGCTAAAACAACAACTTTAGAATTTTCATCAATTTCTAAAACTCTTTGTGTCATTTCCTCAATTGTTTGTTTAGATAGTGGAATATCAGTTCCTGGACAATAAGGTGTTCCCACTCTAGCATAAATCAATCTTAAATAATCATATATTTCAGTAATTGTTCCAACAGTTGATCTTGGATTATTAGATGTTGTTCTTTGATCAATACTAATAGAAGGACTTAATCCTTCTATACTGTCTACATCTGGTTTTTCAAAATTACCTAAAAATTGTCTAGCATATGCATTTAAAGATTCCATATATCTTCTTTGACCTTCTTGATATAAAGTATCAAAGGCTAGTGATGACTTACCTGATCCAGATAACCCAGTCATTACTACTAATTTATTTTTAGGAATATCTATATCAATATTTTTTAGATTATTTTCTCGTGCACCACGAACTTTAATCCATTCATTACTATCGTGTGTATTATTCATTTACTAAATCCTCGAATTCTTTTTCACTTAAGACTATGACTCCTAGACTTTGGGCTTTTTCTAATTTAGACCCCGCTTCTTTTCCTGCGAGTACATAACTTGTTTTTTTAGAAACTGATGAACTTACTTTTCCACCCAGACTTTCAATAATTGAAGCGGCCTCTGTTCTACCATATTTTTCTAGTGTTCCGGTTAATACAAATGTTTTATCTTTAAACTTATCACTAATAAAGGCTTTTTCTTCTGCCTTAAAATTAAGCCCGTGCATAACTAATTTATCTATCTCTTCTAAATTCTTAGGATCTTTAAAGTAATTGATAACACTTAAGGCAATTTGTTCACCTATTTCAGGAATATTTATTAATTGTTCGTAACTTGCATTTCTAAAGTCATCTAAATTCTTTAATTCAGAAACAAGCAATTTAGCTACCTTAGCACCAACATGTTTAATCCCTAATCCAAAAATAAGTCTATCAAAACTTTGTTGTTTACTATTTTCTATAGCCGTTAAAATCTTGTCAACTTTCTTTTTACCAAATCCTGGAATATCTTCTAATTCTAATCTATACTTTTCTAAATCATAAATATCTGATATTTTACTTACATAACTTAAATCATGAAATGTTTCTAAAACTTTTTCTCCTAGTGTATCTATATCCATAGCAACCCTTGAAGCAAAGTGAATTAATTGATTTAAGTTTTTTCCTGGACAGTCTGGGTTTAAACAAAAATGATCTGCTTCATTTTCATTTCTAACTAAAGTAGAATTACAAACAGGGCACTTATCAATCATTTTAAAAGCCTCTTGATGCGTTCTTTTACTCTTTATCACTTCAATCACTTCAGGAATGATTTCTCCTGCTTTATGGATTAAAACATAATCGTTTTTTCTAATGTCTTTATCTTTGATATAATCTTCATTATGAAGAGTTGCCCTAGAAACTAAACTACCTGAAACAATAACTGGCTCCAACTCAGCAACCGGTGTAATCACCCCTGTTCTACCTACTTGAAAAATAATGTCTTTCACAGTTGTTTCTATTTTTTCTGCTTCAAACTTATATGCAGTTGCCCATTTTGGTGATTTTGCAGTATAACCAATATCTTCATAAAGGTTAAGCTCATTGACCTTTATCACAACACCATCAGTATCATAAGCTAAATTCTTTCTTAAAACATCGTATGTATCTATTTGCTTAATAAGTTCTTCTAAGGTTTCTACTTTAGCATAGTTGGGATTAACTTTAAATCCTAGCTTTTCCAAATATTTCAAAGCTTCGTATTGAGTTGAAACATATTTTTCAGATTCAACAATTGTATAAACAAACATTGCTAATCCTCTTTTGGCTACTACTTTAGAATCTAATTGTCTAATCGTTCCAGCAGCGGCATTTCTTGGATTAGCAAATACTGTTTCATTATTAGCTATTTTTTCCTGATTAATTTTTTCAAAATTAGCATGTGGTAAATAAATTTCCCCTCTAACCTCGATATCTATTTCCTCTGTTAACTTTAAAGGTACTGATTTAATTGTTTTGACATTATGTGTAATATCCTCACCTACAATACCATTACCTCTTGTAGAAGCTAAGACTAACTCACCTTTTTCATATTTTAAATTACAGGCAAGTCCATCAATTTTAAGTTCAGTAGTTAAAGTAAATGATTGTGTTTCTTTTCTAATTCTTTCATAAAAATTGGAAACTTCATCAGTATTAAAAACATTACTTAATGACATCATAGGGACTTTATGCTCTACTTTTTTAAATTCATCTAAAACAAAACCTCCTATTTTTTCACTAGGAGAATTTTTTTGTTTGAATTCAGGATATCTTTCTTCTAAACTAAGAAGCTCTTTCATATAAGCATCATATTGTTGATCACTTATTGTTGGATTATCCAAAGTATGATACTGATAATTTGCTTGATTAATTTTTTCTGTTAATTCATTTATTTTTTGTTTAATATCCATAATATCACCTTGTAAATATTATAACATACCACGCTAATTATACGGGGTTAAAAACTATTATTCTTTTGTTTTCATTTCTTTTAAAAATCTATTGGGATGTTTTTCTAAAAGATATACTTTTTCTTTCGCTCTTGTAAGTGCTACAAATAAAATTCTTCTTTCTTCTTCAAGTTCTTTTTGGGTATTTGTTCTAACCATTTCACTTGTTCCAAGTATCAAAACAGCGTCAAACTCTAATCCCTTTGCTTGATGGATTGTTAAAAGTTGATAGTTAAAGACATAGTTTTCTTCTAAATAACTTTCCAAATTACGATGACTATGATAACTTCTTACTAAAATAGTTAAAAAGTTTTCTCTTTTTATGATTGTCTTGATTGTTTTAAATCTATCCTTTGTATAAACAATTTCAACTAATCCATCCTTTGTTTTAATAGGATAAAGAGCCTTATTAAAACGTTTTTTATTTTTACTAATCAGTTTATTAGCAGTTAACAAGACTTTTTTGTTACACCGATAGTTTTCATCTAAAAGATATATTTTCGCTTTATAGTCCTTGATATACTTATCTATGATTTTAATATCACTTCCTCTAAAAGCATAAATACTTTGATCAGGATCCCCTACTGAAAATACATTAGTCATAGAATGAACTAATTTCTTTAAAACTTGATACTGTAAAGGATTAGTATCCTGAAACTCATCTATGAAAATATAATCATATTTAGGTATATTTTTTAATTTTAAAAAGTTAATTAAAATATCATCATAATCAATCCCTGCTTGATTTTTTAAATAAGCCTCGTACTCTTTATAATGCTTAGGCATCTTTTTACGAAATAAGCTATTTTTATAATTAGAAATCAAAAGTAATTCTTCTGAGTTAAAAACTTTAGGCTCTAAAACATTTTTAAAGTCTAAATAAGATAAACAAAAACTATGAAACGTTTGTGATTTAATATTCTCTTTTCCTATTCTTTTTTTCAGTTCCTTCGCACTTTTTTGAGTAAAACTGATAGAAAGAATTTTTTCTTCTACTGTTATCTTGTTTTCTAATAAATATTTAATTCTTTCTACAATCACTCGTGTTTTACCAGTACCTGCTCCTGCTAATAAAAAAATAAAACGATCACTTGAAGTGACCGCCTCTTCTTGTTTTTTGTTTAACACACACTATCACCAATTATATATTAGTCTCTTTCATTTTCTTTTACTCTTATTAATTGGTTAAAAATAATTAGAAAAATAAGCAAACTAATCGCAACTATCACCAAATGAAAATTTATTTTAAAGTAAATAGTTTCTTTTATATATTTTAAGTCTATTCCAAAATAAACTAATGCCAACATTACACCAATAACAGCTAAGTTAAAAGTTGTTTTTATAAGAGAGTTTTTATGTCTTTGATAAGATATAAAGGTTAAATATAAAAATGAAAATAAACTAATAAATAAATATTCATCTTTAATAATTAATGTACTTATACTTACCAATAGTAATGCAGTATAACTAATATAATAAAATAAGTTTTCTTGTTTAATACTTACTTCCCTTTTATCTAACTCAATATATTTTTTATGAATGAGATAGGTAAAAAAGATAACTATTAGAATAGTTACATCAAAATAATAATGAATTCTATAATCAGTCAATGTTAAAAAAATAACAGGTCCAATAATATTTATCGCAAAGAACCCTAATAAAATTTTTAAATCTACCTTAAAAAATTCTTCTTCTATAATTAAAAAGGCAACCGAAACAACACTAAGCAATCCTACAACGATACCCGTTGTTAATAAGCTTAGGTCTTTTGCAAAGCTATTATAAATAATCAAATATCCCACTATAATCATCGACAAATAAACTATTAGCAGCGCAAGATAAGATTTTTTCATCTTTTCTTTCATATTATCTTTTCCCTATTCCAAAAGTATCGCCTTGTCTATTCTTCATCTATGCCTTCATTTTACCTTTTTTAGAAACTTTATACAACTAAAGCTGCTCTAAAATCATACATTTTATGATATGATATTAAAAAGGAGTTTAACAAACATGAAAAAAATGATGACTTTAGGACCCAAAGGGACCTACTCTGAGATTGCCTCAAATACATTTATTAAAAACTTAAACTTAGATGTCTCATTAGAATTTAAACATAGCATTGATGCCTGTTTTTCTACAGTCTTTGACTATTTAGTTGTCCCTATTGAAAATAGCAGTGACGGTTTTATTCAACGAACATTAGATCTTTTAGCTCTTTCTAATGCATATATCACCCATGATTTAACTCTTCCTATTAGTTTTAAACTGATTAGCAATATCCCATTAGATGAAGTTACTTCTATCTATGTTCAGTTTAAAGCCCAAAATCAATGTTTAGATATCCTTAATACATTAGGTAAAAAATTAATCATTACTGAAAGTAATACGGAATCTTTAGATAAGCATCTACTTGATTTTAATTCAGCCGCAATTATTCCATCACATCTTTTGGCATCATCAAATTATGTTGTTAATGCTGTTGAAGATTATAAAAACAATGAAACAAGATTCATTTTAATTGAAAATAATTTAAATTTAGAAACTACTTCTTTATTATATAAAGTATCCATGTGCATTATTCCGTTTGATGATAAGCCTGGCTTATTATCAGATATTCTATTCTTATTCTCAAAAGAAAAAATAAATCTCTCTTCTATTATGTCTAGACCTACTAAAGAAAAGATAGGAAGTTATACTTTCTTTCTAGACTTCTTATTAGAAAAAGATAAGTTAGAATCTCTTTTTTGTGAATTAGAAAAATTAAAAGAAAGATTTCATTATAAACTTTTAGGTATTTACTAATTTTAGTAAATATTTTTTTATTTACATACTATACAATGTATGATATGCTATATTATATAAAAGGAGGTTGCTATGGATATTCAATTAAAAAAAGGATTATTAGATACTTATGTTTTACACGTTTTATTAGATGGCCCTACTTATGGTTATGAGCTTTATGCAAGAGTTATCCAAGACTTCACTATTTCTGAAAGTACGCTTTATCCTATTTTTAGAAGGTTAGAAAAAGAAAATTATGTTTCTACTTACCAAGAAGAACATAATGGAAGACTGAGAAAATACTATCAAATTACAGAATTAGGAAAAGTTCAATTAAAAAACGCGATTTCAGAATTACAAGATTTAAACAAAGTTATTAATAAAATCATTATAGGAGGTCTTAAAAATGAATAAACAAGATTTTTTAAATCAATTAAAACAGGCACTATACGAAAATAAAATAAGTGATCCTAATGAAGTATTAGATTATTACACTGACTTAATCGAAGGTCAAATAGAAAAAGGTATCACTGAACAAGAAGCTATACAATCTCTTTCTAAAATAAGTGATATCATTTTAGAGTTAAAGGATTCAGAAAACGGTTCTAATAACAATTTCACTTTTTCAAATTATATTCAAGCAAGACCTGTGGCAAATACTATTCTAGGTGATAAAATAACCTCTAGTTCCTCTCTTAAAAAGGTTAAATCTTATCATATCAATATAGATAAAGAATACTGTTTAAATACTAAATTGTGGGAAAGAAATATTGAAATCATACCTTCTGATAGTAATACTATAGACATTGAATATAAAAAAAGTTTTTCAAACCCGATAGAAGTTTTCATCCATGAAAATCAAATTTCAGTTATCGAACGCATTCATAGAATTTGGGTGCTTGGTTTCATTCAAATGATTGTCTTTGCTGGATTATATATAGGTTTCTATTTTATATTTAAAAATCAAGTCAGCCAAAACGGTTGGTGGCATGCCTTAATTTTATTTTTAACACTTGTTGTTCATGGCATTATTTTTTCTAATCATTATTATAAAAACAGTAAAAATAAAAAAATACTAGTGAAGCTACCCAAAGCTAAATCATTAAATCAACTTTATATGATACAACGCAGTGGGAAAGCTGAATTATCATCTATTTATGCAACAACCTTTAATATTAATGCTTACAGTGCTACTTGTAAAATCAATGATAGCTTTGCCCATTACATCTATTTAAAAAATTCCAGCGGTCATATTCGTTTTGGCAACCCTAATCAAGAATTAAAATTTAAATCTGAATTACTTAATACAATTACTTCTAGTGGTTCAACTAAAATTTATGGGCTAAATGCACAAACAATTTCAGCTAAAGTTTCTTCTGGTTCACTTTTATTAGACAATATAAAGTCCTATGATATGTCTTTAAAATGTTCTAGTGGTAGTTTAAAAGGTAATGGCCTTATGATTGAAAATAATATATCTGTTAATCTAAGTAGCGGTGTTACTTATTATAATGATATCAGCTTTAAATCTGCTTTACTTAATGCGAAAAGTGGTTATCTAACATTAGACAATATTAAAGGTTCTTCAAATGATTATATACTAAAGACAAAATATACTTCCGGCTCTATTAAAATTAATCGTGAAAAAGTAGCTAATATACACACAAGCAATACTACTAGTAAAGATGAAATTAATGCCAAAGTTTCTTCTGGTTCTATTAAATTAAATTTTTTGAATAAATAGCACAATAAAGCCATATCCTAAAAAGAATATGGCTTATTTTTATTTTTCTATTTTTTTAATAGAAGGATGTGTTTGTAATAATTTTTTAATACCATGTGGCATAGAAAATGCGATTGTTGCGATATCATCATCTATTCTAATCACAACCCCTTCACCAAACACTATATGAGACACCTTTTCTCCAGGATTAAATCTATTGTTTGTAACCTGGCTTGTTTTTAAAGGTGTATTTACTTCATTATAATAAGGTCTTTGGTTTTCTTCTGCTAACTGCATTTCTTTTATAAATCTTGATGCCGTTGACATGCCTATTTGACCATACATCATTCTTTGTTGAGCATAGGTTAAATATAATCTTTCCTTGGCCCTTGTTACACCAACATAAGCAATTCTTCTTTCTTCTTCTAATCCATCTGCTTCAAATAAAGATCGTTGACTAGGGAAGATACCTTCTTCTTGAGCAACCATAAAAACAACTTTAAATTCTAATCCTTTTACTTGATGGAAAGTGGATAACTTAACCACATCATCAGAGGCATCTTTTTTATCAAGATCAGTATATAATGAGATTTGATCTAATAATTGAATCAATTTTTCAATATTATTTCCTTCATAAATTGAGTCTGCTTGTGAAAAAACTGATTTCAATTCGTTGATATTATCTATTCTATCTTGACTAATATCATCTTTTTCAGCTTTTAACATATCAATATAACCTGATGCATTACCTACATAATTAACAATATCTTTTAACTCACCTACATTTTCAATTTCATGTCTCATTTCTAATATAAGTGCTTTAAATACCTTTAATCTTTCTTGGGTTGGCTTATTAACAGCTACAGTATCAATAGCATTAAAAATAGATAAACCTACTGCTTGGGCATATTCTTCTATCTTAGCAACAGTCATTTGTCCTAATTGTCTTTTAGGTTCATTAATAATTCTTTTTAAATAAAAATCTTGATGTGGATCTACAATCACTCTAATATATGCTAGAATATCTTTTATTTCTTTTCTTTCATAAAAAGAAATACCACCATAGACAACATATGGAATACCCATTTGAATAAATGAATCTTCAAATAAGCGGCTTAATGAATTATTTCTATAAAGAATAGCAATATCTTCATACTTATAGTTTTCACTACGAATGAGTCTTTGAATTTCTCTTGAGACAATTGTTGCTTCTTGGTAATCACTATCTGCTTTAGAGAATATAACTCTTTCACCTGTTCCAAGATTACTTTCTAATTCTTTATTAAATGGTCTATTACTATTATTTTTAATCAGCATATTTGCTTTTTCTAATATATTGTTAGTTGAACGGTAGTTTTGATCTAAAATATATCTTTCACTACCAAAATCAGTTAAAAATTTCTTAGTGTTATTATAGTCTGCCCCTCTAAATGAATAAATACTTTGATCAGGATCCCCTACTAAAAATAGATTTCTATGTTTATCAGCAAGTATGCTTAAAATAGAATATTGCATCTTATCTGTATCTTGAAACTCATCTACTAAAATATAATCAAATTTATTTTGTAAATACTCTCTTACATGATCATGATACATTAGTAATTCATATGTATAAATCAATAAATCATCAAAGTCTAAAACATTACCACTACGTAGACTTTCTTGATATTTTTTAAAGATTCTTTTTTCATTCTCATCTTCAAAAACATCAGATTTTTCTGTCTTATATGTAGATATTTTATTTCTCATACTTCTTACAGGATAGACTTTGCTATCTAAGTTAAGTGCTTTAGTGACATCTTTAATGATTTTTTTAGAGTCATCATCATCTAAAATACTAAATCTTGTATTATAACCGTAAGGTAATTCTTCTATAAATTGTCTTAAGACTTGTAGCCCAAAAGCATGAAACGTATATAGCCAAGTCCCTTGTGCATAAGGTCCTACCATATCAACAATTCTTTCTTTCATTTCACGAGCTGCTTTATTGGTAAAAGTAACTGCTAGTATTTTATGACTGGGAACCCCTATATACTTAATTAAATAAGCAATTCTAGCAGTCAAAGTTTTTGTTTTTCCTGTTCCAGCACCAGCAACAACATAAAGTGCTCCACCTGTAAAGGTGACTGCTTGTTTTTGTTTATCATTCAGTTCAAGAAGCCATGGTTCTTCATGCATATGTAAGCCCTACTTTCTTTTAGATAGATTTTTAATCAATTATTTTAGTTATTACAGAATGAAAATGATAATCTCTTTTAAAAGAAATTATCACCTTTCATTATTTATATGAACTTTTAAGTGGAACTACTTCATTAAAATTAAGTTTTTTACCTTCTTTTTGATCCACACTAAAGTATCCTTTTCTTAAAAATTGGAATTTTTCTAAGTCTAAAACATCTTTTAAGCTTGACTCTACAAAGCCATTTACTATGTGCCATGAATCACTGTTGAATCTGTCTTCTAATTTCTTTGTTTCATCATTATCTAACATCTCATCAAAGAAATTGAATGTGGCTTCTAGTGCTGTTGTTTGTTCTACAAAGTGAATCGTTCCATTAGGTTTTCTTGCATCAAATCCACTACCACTTTTTGTTTCTTTATCATATGTTGCAAGCACTTCTATAATGTTACCTTCTTGGTCCTTAACAACATCATAAGCTTTAATAAAGTATGCATGAAATAATCTAACTTCATCATTTAATGATAATCTTTTAAATTTCTTATTAGGTTTTTCTTCTAAGAAGTCTTCTTTTTCAATATAGATTGTTCTACCAAATGCAATTTCTCTTTCGCCTAATTCTGGTTTTTCACTATGATAAGGAACTGTTAAATATTCTATTTGTCCTTCAGGATAATTAGTAATCGTTACTTTTAAAGGATCAATAATAGCCATTGCACGTTTAGCGTTATTTTGTAAATCATCTCTAATAGCAGCTTCTAACATATCTTTACTAACTGTTGAGTTTACTTTTGATAATCCTGTTGATAAAATAAAGTTTCTTAAAGCATTTGGTGTATACCCTCTTCTTCTTACACCAGATAATGTAGGCATTCTAGGATCATCCCATCCTGTCACTAATCTTTGGTCAACTAAGAATTTTAAGTATCGTTTACTCATCACTGTATTTTCAATCCCTAATCTACCAAATTCTATTTGTCTTGGTATCTTTGGCATTTCAGTCTCTTTTACTACCCAATCGTATAAAGGTCTATGATCTTCAAACTCTAACGAACATAATGAATGTGTAATACCTTCTATAGCATCTTCTATTGGATGAGCATAATCATACATAGGATAAACACACCATTTGTCTTTTGTATTATGGTGATGTGCATATGAAATACGATAAATTGCAGGATCCCTTAAGTTCATGTTAGGGCTTTTCATATCAATTTTAGCTCTAAGAACTTTTTCTCCTTCTTTATATTTACCATTTGCCATATTCATAAATAATTCTAAGTTTTCTTCAACACTTCTATTTCTATAAGGTGATTCTTTTCCTGGTTCTAGTAAGTTCCCACGATATTCTGCCATTTGTTCAGCTGTTAAGTCATCAACAAATGCTAATCCTTTTTTAATTAAAAGAATTGCTCTATCAAACATTTCTTGAAAATATGAAGAAGCAAAATATATATTATTAGGTTCATAACCTAACCATCTTACATCTTCTAAAATTGATTTAACATAAACATCATCTTCTTTACTTGGGTTTGTGTCATCATAGCGAAGATTTGTTTTTCCGTTAAATACCTTAGCTAACTCAAAATTGGTAATGATTGCACGAGCATGACCTATATGTAAAAAACCATTTGGTTCTGGTGGGAATCTTGTGATAATACCATCATGTTTTTTACTATTAATATCGTCTTCCATAATTGTCTTAATAAAATTTGATTGATTTTCCATTTCTAGCACCTACTTTTAAATTAAATCATTCATTGCTTCTTCAGATTCTAATTTAAGCTTTTCTAAGGCTTCCTTAGCATTTAAACTATAATCTGGAAACATTGGTTTACCTACATTCAAGGTAATTTGTTTTTTTATTTTATTTCCAAATAAGGCTTTTTTATCTTGGAAATTAATTCTAATAGGAATAATTGGCACTGATGAATCTACAGCAACCTTAAATGCTCCTCTTTTAAATTCTCTTAACTTTTCATCTTTTTTAACGAGTTCTCCTTCAGGAAAGAAATGTACATATTTGCCTTGTCTAGCCTTTTTAGAGATTTCATTAAAGAAAATTCTATTTTCTAAAATACTTTGTGGGGTGGGTACTGTTCCAAATAGTCTTACGATAGGTCCTATGATTGGTCTTGTTAAATTGTACTTCATCCCAGTAAATAAAACTTTTCTAGGGAAAGCTACTAATCCTGACATTACAGAATCTAATGTATGTACGTGATTAGAGATGAGGACCGCACCACCTTTTACTTTCTTAAGGTTACGCTTATTTTTAATTTTTGTTTTTAAACAAAATTTATTATAAAGCATCAAAATTGGAAAGACTGTGTAATAAAATATAAGTATACAAAGTTTAAATACTTTGCCTTTAGTAACTGTTTTTTTAATTCTTTTACCTAATTTAGTTTTAGCTAGTTTATTACTTTTATGATCAAAAATAGCACTTTCTAACATAGATTCAAATTTAGTAACAGATTCTGTCAAGGTATATTTTTTACTAGATAACGCATATAACACTTCCATGTTTTTACGCTCTTCTTCGTTTTCTAACCAGTATTCTATTTTATCTTTTAAATCTTTTGGATTACGCTGCTTAAACAGACTTCTTTCATCTAGTGCAAATTGTGGGGTTGCGGATTTTTTTGAATCAGCAATCACTGGAACTTTACCACAAGCGATTGCCTCTATACATGAGATAGCTTCTATTTCAACATCAGCCGCATGAATATATAAATCTTGGTTTTGGATTGTCTTAATTAAATCTTCTTTCGAATAAAATCCAAATGTTACATCAATATTTAGTTTCTTAGCTAATTTTTCTAATTTATTTTTAGTCGGTCCAGAACCTGCTAAAGTTAGATGAATTCTATCTTTATACTTGCTAAGACTAATCGCTTTTAAGATAATGTCCTGTCTTTTTTCAGGTGCGAATCTCCCAATCATTAAAAGTTCATATTTATCACTTACAATACTTTTCTCTTTATAAATAAAACTATCATCAATACCATTTGAAATAACATGAAACTGATTAGGATATTTATTCTTCTTTAGCTCCTGTGCAATAAAATTAGAAGGGCAGTGAACATGTTGTGTTTTTTTAAAAAACCTTTTAAATTTTTTATAAATTATTTTAGAGAAAAAACTGCTAAACTTCTTCAATCCAGCACCATACACTATATTTTCTGGCTGAACGTGGAATGCACTTGTTGTAGGTATTCCCATTTTTTTAGCTATTTTAATCGCTACTCTGGATGCTTTAAAAGGCATTAAGGCATGAACAACATCAGCACCTTCTAATGCCTGTTTAATTATCTTTTTATCTGCTTTCGCAAATGATATATTTTGTTTAGCCGCAACTCTACTTACGATAGGAATATAATTAGTTTTTAGTGTATATATATCTTGCCCTATCATATCGTTTGTTACTATTCGAACTTCATGACCTTGCTCTCTTAATTTTAGGGCAAAGCGATGTGCTGTCATTGTAGTTCCGTTGGTTAGGCTTTTGTAGTTATCTATTATAAAAACTATGACCATTCTTAATCACCCATTTCCATTTAACCGTCTATTTATCATACCATATTTTAAGATTTTTGTGTAGTGAGTCTTATATTTTTAACCCTATGTTTTTAATCTTTATTTTTTTGGCTTTTTATATTGTTTATACAATTAACTTATTTAACAAAAAAGGGCTAAAGGCCCTTAATTTTGGTTGATAATTGCAAATATTTCATCTAAGTTAATTTCTGGATTCTTTTGTAATTCTTCTGTTAATAATCCATATAATTTTTCTTGTTCTACTTGTTCTAAGCTATTAACATATTGGCTAACAGTTTCTGCTGTTAATTCTGATGGAATATCTTTAAATTCATCTTTGGTATTTTTGATTGTTTCTAATGTTGAAGCAATTTCTTTTTTAACTTCTTCTATAACTTTTGTTACTTCTGGATTTTGAGGTTCTATCTTAAATCTTAATTTTTCATCTAAACTTTCTATTTGTTTTACTTTAATTCCTGCTTGAACAAATTTTTCTGTAAAGTCTTTTAAAATGATTGTTTCATTTAAGAAAGTAACATCTTCACTTTCTGAAAGTAATGTTTCTATTGTTGTCATCAGTTTAGTTCTTGTTTCATTGCCTACTTCAAAGTTTACTTCTCCAATTTTAATATCATTAATCTTAAAGTGTAAATCTTTTCCATTTTCTCCGATAGAAGGTAAGGTGTTGATTGCTAATTCAGCAATAAATTCGCTATTTGCTACATCTTTATTTTTAATAGATATTCTAATACTAATAATTGTATTGTTTTCTCTTAGTAATGAAACAATTGGTTTAGTTTCAATAATGAAAGTTTTACCACCAATTTCAATTTCTTTAGAAAAAATTACTTTATCAGAAAGATAGTAATTCATGATTTGGTTTAATTGAACTTCATTAATATCCAGGTTTAATGTAGTATCTGTCGTATCAAGAGCTGAGAATAACACACTGTTAAGCTGTGTAGTAATAATTGATTTTAATTGTTGTTCTGTGGTAATTTTAGTATATTTACTATCATCAATATTCAGCGTTTGTTCTAATTTTTTCAGTTTAACATCAAAGTTTAGTTTGCTATCTAATAAAGAAAATTTAAATAAGTCTAATGCTTGAATCAAGTTAACTAAGTTTTTTGCCATAGGATTTGCATCTGTATCAAGAGCTGAATCTAATAATTTAGTATATTCTTCTTTTTGAATTGTAAGTGTACGTGCATCAGCATCAAATGTTCCGATTGGAAGTGCTTTTTTGATAGTTTCTCCAAGATCTTCTTTACCAAATTCAAGCATGCCCCACTTAGTTAGATTATACATCCAAACAACTGGTAAATGACCTGCTTTCACACTATCTACCTTTATGATAAAGGCTTGTTCTGTTTCTTCTAATGTTAATTTAATTCTAATGCTTGTTTTATATGTAATAAAGCCATATTTGACATCAGCACTTGTAATAATTGACATGCCGTCTTCGCTAAAGTTAACCCATAATCCTTTAACTCCTACAAAGATACCATTGTCATTTTTAATCGCATACTTTCTATCTTCTTTAGAAGCATCTTTATTCATATAGTCTTTATTAAATGAGTTGTCTTTTTCTGCTTGTTTAACAATCAAATCTTTTACTGTCTGGTTGATTGATTTTTGATTGAGACTAAATGTAAGATCGTCATTATTTTCTGAGATTAAGAATGTATTTAATGACTCAGAGAGTGTTTCTGTAAAATTGAGTGTTTCAGGATCTTGGTAATCATTGATATTTGGTTCTTCATTTTTATACATAATTCCTAAGAAAATAATAGGGATTAAAGCAATAATAAAGGCAATAATAATGATCCATTTGATTAATTTCCAAGTAAATTTAATTAAAAACATTTTCTACCTCCCAAATTTTAAATATGCTTTATTTTATCATATTTTATATTTTTATGATTGATTAATGTCTAAAGTAGAATCACCTTTGATAAAGTAATCTTTTTTAGCTGGTTCTATTTTATTTTGATAGTATGCTGCAATACCAATCATTGCGGCTTGATCTGTACAATATTTAATACTTGGAATAATAATTTCAATATCTTTTATTTGTTCTGCTAACTTTTCTCTTAATCCTTTATTAGCAGCAACCCCACCAGCAACAATAATTTGTTTAACGTTATATTTAGCTGCGCATCTTTTTGTTTTATCTACTAAAACATCTGTGACACTTTCTTGAAATGAGGCACACATATTAGCAACATCAATTTTTTCATTTCTTTGTTCTGCATTATGAACTAAATTAATGACTGCGCTTTTAAGTCCTGAGAAACTAAAATTAAATTCTTCTTTGTTTAAATAAGGTCTTGGTAGCTTATAAGTATCTTTTCCTGTATGAGCAAGTTTATCAACAACTGGTCCACCAGGGTATGGAAGCCCCAAACTACGAGCAACCTTATCATAAGCTTCTCCTACCGCATCATCTAAGGTAGAGCCTAATTGTTCTATTTGATAATGATCTTTAATATATAAAAGTTCAGTATGTCCTCCTGAAACAAGTAAGGCTACTGCTGGAAATTTCATTTCATTTTCAATTTGTGAAGCATAGATATGCCCAAATAAATGGTTTACTCCCATAATAGGTTTATCATGACTATATGCAAAGGCTACAGCGGCATTAATTCCTACAAGTAAAGCTCCTATTAATCCTGGACCTTGTGTAACCGCAACAAAGTCAATTTCTTCTATGGTAATATTAGCTTTCAAGATAGCTTCTGAAAACACTTGTGTCATATGTTCAACGTGTTGTCTTGAGGCTACTTCGGGCACTACTCCACCAAATACTTTGTGTATATCTATTTGTGATAAAACTATATTGGATAAAACTTCTTTTCCATCTTTTGTGATGGCAACGCTTGTTTCATCACAACTGGATTCTACTGATAATATTATCATAAACTTTCATTCTCCCATAAGAAAACATAGGCGTCTTCATCTTTATAGTAGTTTTTTCTACTTAAGATATGCTTGAAGTTATATTTATGATATAAGCGTTGTGCGCCTATATTACTTGGTCTAACTTCTAAGATAAGGGTCTTTATTTTTCTTTTTTTTAATTCATTGATTAAGTGTTCTAATAATTTAGAACCATACTTTTGATTTTGATATTTTTTATCTACTACAATATTTAATAGTTCTGAGGTATCTTCAAAAATTCTTGAACTTAAATAGCCGATAACTTCATCTTTATCTTTTATGACTAAATGATATGCATAGGGGTTTTCTTCTAACTCTTGTTTGAGAAAATCATAACCTAAACTACTTTTAAGTTGATTGTTTTCTAAAATAACTATTTTATCTAAATCATTTATTGTTAGTGGTTGTATCATGATTTCTTTCTGCCTCCGTTACTCTTAGATACTTTGGAGTAAATGCATGGACATCTAATACTTTCTGATAAAACTTTTGTGCGTTTTCTAAATTAACTTTAATTGTATCACTATTAATAACAATATGATTTTGATATTTGCTTAAATCATCTATAGCATACAATGCTTCTTTTAAAATGACTTTTTCATCATCATAACTAGCACTAAAATAATTGTTATTTCTAGCATCAATCATCGGTGTTTTAATACCTTCATATCCACTTGTTAAAAGGTTTAAGCTGCTTATTTCATATAAATCTATTTGATTCGTGTAGGAAAGCATTTTAGCAGTCATTACAGCAACCCTAATTCCTGTATATGAGCCAGGACCACTTCCAACAATGATTTGGTCTATCTGTTTAATTGTTAAATTGTTTTCTTTTAAAACTTTATCAATTAAAGGAATCATATATGCAGCATGATCTTTTTTACCTACTCTTATTTCTTTGGTAATTATTTTAGAATCGACTGCGTATATGACTATTTGGGTGTCTGTTGCCACATCAAAGATTAATTGTTTTTTCATTTTAGCATCTCCAAATCTGTTGTGTCGCCAAATAAGTTGATTTCAAATTCTCTTGTATTATCATCAATATATTTAATAAATATTTCTATATAGTTTTTTGGAAGTAATTGTGGTGCTTGTTTAGGCCATTCAATCACAACCAAGTCACCTTCTTCAATGTATTCTAATAAATCGTAATCTTCAGTATTTTCAGTTAGTCTATATAAGTCTAGATGGTGCATGATTTTATCATGATTGAACTCATAACTTTTCATAATGGTAAAAGTTGGACTACTAATATTTCTAGTAATACCTAGTGCTTTTGCAAGGCCTTTAGTAAACGTAGTTTTTCCAGCCCCTAAATCGCCTTCTAATAAAACAACTGTTTTTCTATTTTTTAGAATTTCTCCTAGCCATTTTCCAAATTCAATGGTTTCGTTAAAATCATGAGTGATTTTAATCATTTTTTATTCCTTCTTTATTTTAATATGTTTTCATATCCTTTTTTACCTAGAAGAGCGAACATATTTTTTTTATATGCTTCAACCCCAGGTTGATTAAAAGGATTTATTTCTAGTAAGTAAGCAGACATTGCGCAAGCTATTTCAAAAAAGTAAACTAAGTATCCAAAATGATACGTATCTAGTTTATCTATTGTTAATAATATATTGGGTACATTTCCTGAAACATGGGCAATCATCGTGCCAAGAAGTGCTTTATTATTAACATATGAAAGTGATTTATTTGAAATATAGTTTAATTCATCTAAGTCATCTTTGTCTTTTGGGATGCTTAAATCTTTATCGTTATTTTTAACTTTTAAAACTGTTTCAAACAAAGTTCTTTGTCCTTCTTGAATATATTGTCCAAGAGAGTGTAAATCAGTTGTAAAGGATGCGGATGCTACAAATAATCCTTTATTTTCTTTTCCTTCTGATTCTCCGAATAATTGTTTCCACCATTCAGAAAAGAAATTTAATTTAGGTTCATAATTAATTAGCATTTCAATTTTCTTATTATTTTCTTGATTAAGTAAGTATCTTGTTAAAGCATATTGATAAGCTAGATTGTTTTTAATATCATCACTATTCGCATCATCAAACGCTTTTTGAGCGCCTTCTAACATAGACTTAACATCTAATCCTGCAAAAACAAATGGTAATAATCCAACAGCTGTTAAAACGCTATATCTTCCACCTACTGAATCTGGAATAATAAATTTTTCATATCCTTCATTAGTTGCCTGAGTAAATAAAGCTCCACGTTTCTTATCTGTTGTCACAAAAATTCTATTTTTAGCTTCAGCTTTACCATATTTTTCTTCAATTTCTTTTTTAAGAATTCTAAATGCTACTGCTGGTTCTGTGGTTGTTCCTGATTTTGAAATAACATTGATTGCATAATTCTTATCTTTTAAATATTCAACTAAATGATATAAATATTCTCCTGATAATTGATGACCTGCAAAAATAATTTCTGTTTTTTCTTTAGTAAAAGGTTTTTTTACAAATTCTAATCCTGCTTTAGAACCAAGATATGATCCACCAATACCAATAACCACTAAGACTTCTAAGTCTTTATTCTTTTCTTTTAGTGATTCAATTCTTTTAAGTTCTTCTTTATCATAGTGATATGGAAGATCTATCCAACCAAGATAATCATTACCTAATCCTGTTTTATTATGAATCATTTGATGTATTTCTTTTATCTTTTTATCATATTTTTTATAATCTATTTTTAAGAACTTTTCTACATTAGTTAAATCTAACTCTAATCCCATTATTTTTTCTCCTTTTTATCTTCAATCCATTCAGGTAATTTATTTTCTAATGACTTGAATCCAATCTTAATATCTACTTGGTTTAACACCTTGGGGTTAATAATATGTGCTTTTTTATAACTAAGAGTCAACTTCTTATTTATTTCATCACTTTCTAAAATACATGCTTGGATGCTTTCACCTATTTCAAACAAACTATTAATATTAGCCACATATTTATCAGAAATTTCAGAAATATGAATAAGACCTTGGTATTCCCCACAGCTTACAAAAACACCATAGTTTTGAATTCCTGTGACAGTGCAACAAACTTTGGTTTTTTCTTTCATATTTCACACCTTCTTTTTCAATTAATTATATCATAAATTAGGTGCTTTTTCTGTTTCGTACTGCTAATTTACGAAACATTGTAAAGGAAATCACTTATTTAATCCCTATCTTAAATGCTATTGTGCGATTAACTATTTGATGTTTTCTTTTTACAATAAAAAAAACTCTACTTTTTTAGTTTATATTTCTTTTAGTAGAGTTTCTATTTAAGAAATTTTTTTAAGTATACTATTAAAATCTATACATACCTAATAAATCACAAAAATAATAATATTGTTAATAATGTAATAATCAAACTTAATAATGTACCAATTAGATACTTTTGTGCAAAATTTTTATCCTCTAACTGTTTAAATCTAGCTATTGATTTAGCTGTTAAAACTAATGCTATCGATGACCATAAATTCAAAATAGCAAGCAAGGCAATAGTAACTCGTTCTAGAACACCAATAATTCCACCATAGTTTACATTTGATTCACTTTTTTCTTTTTCACTTGTACTTTCTGTTTCATCAGAAGACTGTTTTGGAAGACATTTTTCCACAATTAATGCCGCTGGTTTTATAATAATTAGTAGTATAAGGATAATACTTATAATCTTTTCTACTGATATTTGTATATCATTTTGGAGGAAAAAACTATTAACTGCATCCATTCCGGTAAATGTATCTTTTAACATCAACCAAAATGCAACTACAAATAAAATATGAACTATTTGATTAATGAAAAATATCCTTTTTTCTTTTTCAAGATTATTTATTTTAGAACCAATTAAATCAAAGATGTAATATACAAACGAAAGGCTAAGTATAGTAACTATTACCAAAACAATATTATTACTAATCCAAAATAAAGGAATAAATGCAATGGCATACATTAGAATACTCAATGTTAAAAGTAATTTTTTTTCTTTTTTCACTAAGCTTGTTCTATCTTTTTGAAAATAAAAATACCCTAAAATATGAAAAATTAACAATAGTTTTAAAAATAGCATACTTATTCCCTTCCATAAAGTTGATTTAAAATACTAATTTTTGCACTCTCTCTAGTTCTTAAGTAATCCATATTTGATAATCTAATTAAAGAGTTTATATTTTGTTCTTTAGAACCTATTAAATTAACCAACAGTAACCTCATTGGCGTATTAATGGTCATTAAATTACGTTTATCATTATAAAAAGAATATTGATCTTTGTATTCTTTTAAATAATTAATTGTTTCTTCTTTAGTTAATTCTTTCAGTCCCTTAGTTTGATTTCTATTTTCGTATTCATCATGAAAATATCCTTTAACTCTACTTTTTGATCTATAATAATTTACTATTCTAGTGACTAATGGGGAAATTATCTCAAAATATACATCATCTAGTTGATATCTATTATCGATAATAGGATCTACTAAGTTAATAATTGAATAAATTGCTTTTCTAGCGGATGTCATAAAAATTATTTTTTCATCATCAATTATTGGATTGATCATTTTATCATACTCTAAATTTGATTTAATATATAAATTAACTTTTAATTCTTTTGCCTGATCTATAGCAAACCTTGCTAAATGATAAGCTTCACCATCAAATACATTTGAATTTTTATATGAAAATTCACTTATTATGCTCTGATTTACATTTCCATATCCAATTCCTGCTCTTATCATGTAAGGAAAAACAGCATTTTTTACAACTAAATATGCTTTATATGCAGTTTCAATTGTATCAAATAGCCCTTGAATTGAATCTCCAGCAGAAAAACTCAAAGATTTAACTATCTTATCATTAAAAATTCTATCCACTATATTGATTGCCTCATTCAATTTTTTCTGAACATCTAGCCTATCTTCATCATTTAACCTTCTTGATTTAACAACATCAATAATCAAAACATAATAATTTTTCATAAAACCACTCCCGAAAATATTATATCATTGTCATTTGAATTAGCAACCATTTTTGATTGTCTTTGATAAAAACAATCATTTTTGGTTGTCTTAAATATAAACAACCATTTTTGGTTGTTTATACTAATATTTCAACAATTCTATATCATTTGTATCCTTTAATTTTATTTAGTTAAATACATTTAGTAGCATTAAAATATAATTTAACTTTTTTATTACTTATTTAAAAAAGTTTTTACCTCTATAACCGAAAAACTTTAATTTTTTTCAAGTTTTTAAGTCTATAATGGAAAAACTTTCATTACTTAGCGATTTAAGATCAACTTATACTTCATGATTAATATATATTCCAATACCTCTATATCCTAGATGGGTTGCTACTACAGGACTTATTGGTCCATAAATTTCAGTCACTAGATTTTCATTTTTGATCATATTAAGTTCATGTTCTAATTCTTTTGCAACACTAGCATCATCAACATAAACAATTTTAATAATAGTTTTGGTAAGACTAGTTAAATAGGTTTTAGCTTCATTTACAAAAAAGTCATAAACTGCTTGTTTGCCTCGAGCTTTTTTTTCTATACTCAAAACACTATTTTTAAATCTTAAGATAGGCTTTATCTTGAGCAAGTTACCAACCATTGCTTGAAGTCTTGTTAACCTTCCACCTTTAACTAATGTGGCAAGGTGATCAACAGAGAAAAATAAAGATCCTGTTTCTGCCTCTTTAGTCATCAGTTCTTCTACTATCTCTTTTATAGGAAGGTTTGAATTTTTTATTATCTCATTTAGTCTTTCTAAAAGATATGTGACACCAGGTCCTACTGTTTTAGTATCAACAATTATAATGTTTTCATTTTCTATGATAGTCTTGGCTAAATTAGCACTATTATAAGTACCACTTAAGCCACTTGATAAAACAAAACAAACGATAGATTCATAACCTAAATCAAACTGTTCTTGATATGCTTTTAAAAATAAGTCTGGTGAAGGTTGGCTAGTTGTCACTTTCTTGTTTTCATGCATATATTTTAATAGTTTCACATTATCTAATGTACCATCTGTATGTGGGACATCATCTACTAAAACAGTCAATGGAACAATTGAAGCATCTTTAAATATCTTATCTTTAAATTGTGCACCGCATGTTGAATCTACTACAATACCTACTTTTCTTTTTTCCATATAAAAAACCTCCTTTGAGTTTTATTACTCTACTTTGATTAAATCCCAATTATCATCTTCTGTGTTTTTTCCTAATAACCACTTAAATGCTAAATGTCTTTCTTTTATAATTCTAAAATCTAAGTATTCAGGATCTTCTTCACCATTATTTCTTGCTTCTTCGCATAAGAGATAATATCTATAATTAATATCTTGTTCATTTAGGATTTCTTTTATAGATCTTAATCCAGATGTCATAATGAAATCTTTTAAATTTTCTTGTGATCTAACAATGTCTATTGCATGCATACAGTCACAAATATCACTCGGGTACTCTAAGGTAGGAACTAATTCTAGTGCCCATAAAAGAGTCCAGTAAGCTTCGTATTTCCATGAAGTTGAGGCTGCTAGCTCATTAGTTGGGTTACCATAAAGTACTTCTTTTTCATCTTTTGTTAAATCATTTTTTACTTGATATGTTTTTTCTGTAAGTCCTACAAATGTTTTTCTAGATTGTTCTAAATCACTTTCATTTAAAATATCACAAGCTACTTGAATTGCCATAAGAGAGGCAATCGCTCTTCTAGCGATTTCTTCTTTATCTCTTTTATTAACTTCACTTTCTAATTTCATTGGATAATTTAAATCCTTATCATAGGGAATATCTAATTCATCTAATACTTTATATGTGTTTAACTTTCTAACTCTTAGTTCATCATTCATCTTGTTTTTTCTCCTTGTATAAAGTAAAAGATAAACAAAAGTTTATCTCTTTTTACTATCCTAAGAATAACCATCCAAAAAGAGAAACAACCACTCCTAAAAGTATTCCAAAGAAAACTTCTTTTGGTTTATGACCTAAAGATTCTTTTAGTCTGTCTACTTCTTGTTTTTGATCATCAATCAGATTTAATTTTTCTTTTATTTTATTTAAATCTTGAGCATGCTTAGATGCTTGAAATCTAATTCCCATAGAATCGTGAACAACTATCATCGCTAAAACTAATGCAATTGCAAATTCTATTGTAACACCTCTATAAAAACCAATACTGACAAATAAGGCAGTCACAAGTGCAGAGTGAGATGAAGGCATTCCACCTGTTGAAAAAAGAATAGTTTCATCTAACTTCTTGGTTTGGCTGGCTGATATAAAAAATTTTAATACTTGTGCTATAACCATAGCAGATAATGAGATGATAATAATTTTAATAGCGTCTGTCATACTGTTACAACTGCTATAACTCCTGGAACATTTTCTAGAAGCATAGTTTCAATACCTTGTTTTAAGGTAATATCAATTGCCATACATCCATCACATGCCCCAAGCATTTGAACATATACGATACCATCTTCTATATTCATAATTTCAATATCTCCACCATCTCTTTGTAAGTATGGTCTAACTTTATCTATAAGAACTTTAACTTGTTCTTCCATTGCTTGTTGTTCTTCATTCATTTTTTTCACTTCCTTGCTCTATTATATCACTTAATTCTTCGTTTTGTTTTAAATTCTCTTTGGTTCTTTTTAAAATAAAATAAGCACAATTTCTATTACATGATTCGTTTAAATAGTCTGGTATTTTTTTATAACCATTCGTTCCTTTAGGGTCTTGGCTGAATCCTTTTATTCTTAATATACCTGCAGCAACATCTCCAACTAGATAAACATACCTATCGAATGCTACATCTACGTATTTTTCTTCAAACTGTTCTAGATTGAATGCTTCTTTATGATCTTTTATTAATTCAAAATTTCCTACTTTTGTTTCTACAATCATTTTATCATTCCTATCCTATAAAATAATAATTCATTTTTATATCGTGTGATTCTGGTATAAATTCTTTTATTGAAAACTCATATGTAATACCAACTCTAATACATTTAGTATGTTCTTTAAAAAACATATCAAAGTAGCCTTTACCAAAACCAACTCTATAACCTTCTTTGTTTAAAGCAATTGCTGGAACCAAAATATAATCTAGCTTATCTGTTATATTTTCTCCTGCTTTTATTTCTGGAACATTAAAGTTGCTTAGTTCAAAATCAGTTTTTTCATTATACTTATAGTATACTATTTTTTTATTTACCATCTTAGGAAATGCATATATTTTTTCAGGATACATTTCTATTAATGAGGTTAAATCTATTTCACCTGCAATAGGCATATACAATCCTACATAATTAGAAGATTTAAAATTACTATCATTAGTAATACTATCTATTACTTTTTTAGCAGATTTATTTTTAATGTCTTCATTTAAGGTTTTTCTGTATTCTAAAAGTTCTTTTCTTATATTATCTTTACTTAACATCTTTATAATAACATCCATTACTATTAAATTGTGGGTTAGTAGCAACCTTTAATGCTTCATAAGCATATTGAGCCATTTCATTTTCAGTATGAGCATCTGTTTGATAAATACTTACTCCAACAAAGACTTCTAACTCTTCTTTGACTGAACCATATTCCATAGTTAAGTTTAAGAATCTTTCACGTTCGTTAATTCCTCTATAAAGTGTGTCCATCTTTCTTGGATCAGTAATTGTTAATGCAAACTCAAGCCCTGATATTCTATAAAGCCCTGAACTTTCTGTAATAAATGTTTGGCTGAGTTTTTGTAAGTAACTACCAATCATCATGTTTCCTATTTCTCTGCTATATTTATCATTGATATTAGGGATATTTTGAAGTTTAAATATTGCTAATTGGAAAACTTTTCCTTTTTGAATGAGTTGATTCATATCAACTAAAAGGTCATGTTCATCTTTAATTTCATCTAATATATCTATATTTGTTTTTCTAAAATGAGTTGTTCTTATTGGATTAACAATTCCCATAACAGTTGATGTTTTTAAGTCTTCAAAAAGTCTTTTTCCTTTTTCTTGAATCCAAATATATCTTCCTTCAACTAAATATCTATAAGTCAGTTTATAACTATCTTTATTAGGTGTTAACTCACTTAAAACCATTAAATATTTTTTCAAGTCTTCTGGTTCAATTCTTTTTCTATAATCATCTAATGAGATGGTATTAGTTGTCAGTTTTAAAACTTCTTTTAAAGTATCATTTAACCACATAGACTTATCGTTTAAGTCAAGATAGAAAAGTCCTTCTTCACTTAATTCAAGGGTTGCGATAAACTTTTGTTGGATACTTTCTAATTCAGCTGTACTTTGGTTTAATTCTTTTTCTACTGTAAAAAGATCAAAGTCTGTTTTCTTTTCACCAACACAAATTCTTCCTTTATAAGTGTTCATTAAAAAGATGGGTTGCATTACCATTTTTAAAACGACTGCTTCTCCGTTATAATTAAGAAAATACAATTCTTGTAATTCTTCATCTTCTTTAGTTGCTCTTTTTTTATATTCTTTATAATATGTTTCTAATGTTCTATTATTAATTTCAGTATCATTTAGTTTAGTAAATCTAATTGATTTGTTAAATATTTGAAATAGTTTTTTACCAATAACATCTTCTTTTTCTAATCCTAATTCTTGAAGTAAGCTAGATGAGATATCTTTGATACGTTCTTTCTTATCCACTGCATAATAAGCATTCCATCTACTATTTTTAATAGACTTTACAAATAATTGATATTGATTGGTTCTTACTATATTATTTTTAAGAGTGATATATATAGCAAATAAAAATATAATATAAAGTAAAACCGTATAATAAAAATAAATTTGAGTTAGAATATCGTCTTTTTTAATTGCTTCAAATGAAATAAACACTAAGACAATTACCGCAATATTAAATAAACTTAATGCTAGTCCATTTTTTTGTATTTTTTCTTTTTGGATACTGTTGAGTATAACCATTATAACTAGAATAATAGAAATAGCTAAAACAAATACTGGATGTTGTGGATATAACATAAATTCACCTTGCCTTTATAAATTAGGAAATATAAATATGAAAAATAAAGCCACTATCGTTAGTAGGGTTGTTAATAAGTACATTGCCCATTCTTTTTTATTAAAAAATTCAGTAATTTTAGTAAATAAGTTACTTCTTCCAATAAACTGGAAGGGGTGAAAAATAAGTGATAAGATCATTTTCATTTTTCTTTCCTCCTACTTCATAAACATATTTAAATATTCTTGAAGTTTAACTCTATCATTAATTTTTAGCATGATACCTTCTATTGCAATAGATATACTACCTGTTTCTTCAGATACGATAATTGTCATACTATCAGAGTTTTCACTAATACCTAAACCTGCTCTATGTCTTGAACCTGTTGTTTTTTCAAAATTCTCATTAGCTGATAAGGTAAAATAGGCCCCTGCACAAATAATTTTATCTCCACGCACAATGACTGCACCATCATGAAGGGGTGTATTGGGTGTAAAAATATTAATTAGTAATTCTCTTGAAACATCGCTATTCATCATAATTGCTTTTTGTGAAAATTGATCTAACGTATTATGTTTTTCAATTGTAATTAACGCACCTGTTTGTGTTTTAGCAAGTGCTAGGGTTGCCTCTAAGATTTCTAATTTGGTTCTTTCATTACCCATAACAAGTGCACTTTTTCTGTTTTTCTTGTTAAATAATGCGCTCACTGCTGATCTTAGTTCTGCCAGGTTAATCATAATAATAGCTGACGGAAGAGTTATTAATAAAGAAATATAAATATCGTGGTTTCTAATAAGTCCTGTTTCATATGAGTAGTAAAGTGCTACATACGTTATAACTATAAAGAAAAACATTCCTAATACTTTTTTATTACTCAAAATGACTTTAAGTAAAAAGTAAATAACAATCCATAATAAATAAGCATATAAAATTGTCATCCAAGTTAAGTCTTTATACCACATATTTGTTTCCTCCGCATCTTACTAACTGCTTTTATTATATCATAATTTTATCATTCTACTTTATCTTACTAATTATTATAATGATTATTTTAATTATGTTATGATATGATTAATCTATGATGTCTTATAGGAGGCTTATTGTGGAAGATAGAGCGATATTAGTAGGTTTAGATTTATCTATTCCTTATATAAATGAAGAAAAGTCACTTCAAGAACTTGAGGGTTTAGCAAATGCAGTTGGGATTAAAGTAGTCGATAAAATTATTCAAAATTCTAGTAAAGTTTATCCCAAGTATTATGTTGGAAGTGGAAAAGTACTAGAAATTAAAAAAGCCGTTGAAATACTAAATGCTACTATGGTCATTTTTGATGATCCTTTAAGCCCTGCACAAATTAAAAATTTAGAAGCTGAACTTGATGTTCAAATCATCGACAGAAGTTTTTTAATTCTATCTATTTTTGCTGAGCGTGCTAAAACTAAAGAAGCTGTTTTAGAAGTTGATTTAGCCCAAAAGCTTTATTTATTACCTCGATTAAGCGGTATGGGTAGTTCTCTTTCTAGACAAGGTGGTGGAAGTTATAACGCTAAAGGTCCTGGGGAAACTAAATTAGAGTTAGATAGAAGAAAACTCTTAGGAGATATTTCTAGAATTAAAACTGAACTTTCTAAGATTCAATTAGAAAAAGAAACTTCTAGAAAAAAACGTTTAAAAAACAGAATACCTATTGTAGCCTTAGTAGGATACACAAATGCAGGTAAGTCTTCTTTAATGAATAGTTTATCTAAAGCTTTAAATAATGATTCTGATGAAGTATTAGAAAAAGATATGTTATTCGCAACCCTTGATACAAAAACTAAGAAACTACAAAAAGACAACTATCCTCCTTTTTTATTAGTTGATACAGTTGGGTTTGTCTCTAAATTGCCTCATGAATTAGTCAATTCATTTGAATCTACCTTAAGTGATATATTAAATGCTGATTTATTAATCCATGTGGTGGATGGATTAAATCCTGATTCCTATCATATTCAAACAACAAAAGATGTTATTACTAGATTAGGTGCTTCTAATATTCCTAGAATGCTTGTTTTAACTAAAGGGGAATATAGAATTGCTCCACCTTTTCTATCTGAAGATTACTTGTTGATTTCAAATAAAACGGGATTCAATATTGATTTATTAATCAACAATATTTATGGAGAAATCTATAATGATTTTAGATCCTATACATTTAAGATTCCTTTTAATAAAGGAGAAATCATTAATCATTTCAAAACAAATTATCAAGTCTTAAGTCTTGATTATCTTGAAGATGGTATTTTGGTTAAAGCCTTATTGCCAGAAAATGAAAAAAATAAATTAATAGAATATTTGTTATAAATTTTAATTGTATTATATAATATACATATATTTAAAATTTAAAGGGGGCACTTATGTCAAAAGAGTTAAAGTACGGAAATGTTGTGCAAATACTTACAATTATTGATACTTCTATAACAGGGCTTATCACCTTAATAGGCTTTATTAACGTTTTATCTCATATTGGTAGTTCAAATAGTAATATTGAAGAATTGCTCAGTATCATCATACCGCTAGGTATTGTCTCTGCATTTAAGATTGTTGCGATAACGAAAGTTAGGACAAGTGTTGGATGGAATATTTTTATTTTAGTTATTTCTTCTATTCAAGTTATTGTTATGTTATTCACTTTACACGCAGTAGCATACCTTATTCTTTATATGGGTCTAAGTATTGCACTAATTGTATTAACAGCTCTTGTTTTAACAAACGCTAATAAGACTTCTACTACTTCAGGTAATTTGAGTCTTGAATCAAGACTTAATAATCTTAAATCATTATATGATCAAGGGTTAATTTCACTTGATGAATATACTCAGAGAAGACAAGATTTAATTAATTCTATTTAAATAATAAAAGGCACTATAAATCTAGTACAATCTTTTAGATAAGTACTTATATAGTGCCTTTTTTTAATGTTATTAATAAAGATATTTACTTGGTACTCCTAACCAGTATTCTTGTTATGTTGTAGGCCATTATCTCACTTCACATACAGCATTAGAAAAATGATTAATAGATAACACCAGTATAATGTCAATAATAATATGACTTAAACCTTATTTTTTTAATTATTTTTATTAATCAAGTTAATAATAATTTTAACAATTACATCTCTTTCATTAGGATTAGATAATGCAATCATCAAAACGATTGCTACCAAGGCGTTATCTTCTAGTACCCTTGATCCATCTTCTTTGTAAAGAATATTATAGATGTCTAAAAACCATAAAAAGATAGAGGCTGCAATTCTTTTATTACCATCATAAAATGCATGATCTTTAACAATAAAATACAAAAGATTAGCTGCTTTTTCTTCAATAGATGGATAAACATCTACACCAAATGCAGTTTGATAAATAGCATTAAGTGCCCCATGAAATGATTGATCCTTTTCTTTACCAAACAGTTTACTTTTTCCATAATCAGGCATTTTTTTAATTTCTTTCATAGCATCTTCATAATCAAGTTTGATTTGTTTATTATCTTGAGTAGTGTTTGCAATAGTAAGTATTTGATGATCATATTTATCAAGTGTATCAAGTGCATAAGTATACTTGGAAATAACTTTTAATAATCCAGTTGATTCATCTGCTGTCAATTTTTTTCTATCTACTAAATCAGTTATTAACTTTACTGTACTAGTAAAGGTTTTGTAGTTAATCTCACTTGTAATTAACCTTTTTTGATCAATAACAAATCCTTGATACATATATTCCTTCAGTACTTTATTTGCCCATTTTCTAAAGATGATACCTCGCTTTGATTTTATCCGATAGCCAACAGAGATTATAACATCTAAATTATACAACCTAGTCCTATAATTTTTTCCATCAGAAGCAGTTACCGAGGATTCCTCGGTAGCTGAATCTTGTTCAAGCTCCTGTTCATTAAAGATGTTTTTTATATGTAAACTAATATTATCTACCGAAACACCAAATAATTCGGCCATTTGTCTTTGTGTTAACCAAACTGTATCCTCTTCAGGATTAACTCTTACTTCAAGTTTAAGTTCTTCATCTTTAAATATGATAATATCTATTTTTTTATTCATGATTTCAGCACCTTTCAATTCATGCCATATTCTACTTGTTATCTTTATACCTAAATGATTTCAAATTGTTTTATCAGTTCTATCTTTATGATAGTCAATAAGATTTTTTTTTACTTTTATTTTTTTCCTTCATTCTTTTAACATATCTCATAACTTAGTTTATAGAGAGGTATATAGTGCTTTGGTATGTGTTAAACAACCAAAGAAAAAAGGAATGCATGAAGCACTCCTTATATATATTCATTTAGTTTATTATGGTTTATAGTTTTCCTGTTTCTGGATCGTAGTACCTTCCATCATATACATACTTGCCTATTACTTTTTGTTTTCTATCTAAGATTTCTATAATATCTCCCATAATGTTTTTATGGTAATAGTATCTTTCTATTTGATTACTTTTCTTTATTTTAAATCCTGTGATACCTGTTATTCCATAAATATATGTTTTTTCATAGCTATTCACTTCATTAACATACTCTTCTGGTATATAGATATCATCACTTATAAAGTGACTACTCATTTCACTAATCTTTTCTTTAAGTATTTTATTACCATCTAAGATATATTCTATTTTATTTTCTAATGCTATTTTGCTTATTCTTATGTGATCTTTATTATATGTAAATGATATGTCATTATATGATTTAATATCATTATTTAAATATGTTATTTTGTTTCCCCTGTAGTTACTTGGTTTACCTATTGTTTCATATTCAATCAATTCATCTTGATACATATCTAGTTGATCTTTGTCATCTTTACTATAATTATATGCATATTCTTTGATCAAGTCAACAGGTGTATCTGTTGAATAACTATATACTTTTTTTGATGTGATATTGTCATTTGTATCATATTCGTGGATTTGTGTTCTATTTAGAAGTTTGTTGTCTTCTCTAATGAGTCTATTAAGATCATCATAGTAATACTTAAAATTTTTCTTTATTACACAAAAAAAGAACTTATAACTATCTAACGTTATAAATTCTTTCATTCATTTATTAAAAATATCTTATCTTTTATTTACTGTTTTACTTACTTTTTCTACTAATCGCGATACTTCTGAATAACTAATACTACATAGTGCAACTCTTAATCCTTCTTCCATAGGAATAACATATACATTTTCTTTTATGAGTCTTTCGTAATCTTTTAATGGATGAGTAGATTTTATAAGTACAAAGAATCCTCCACTATATGGGTAATGGTCTAATTTGTGTTCTTTAGCTTTTTCTAAAAATAAATCTCCACGATTTTTAAGAGTTTTAACAACTTTTTCCAAATTAGGTATATAGTCTTCTTTATTCTTCATAATTTCATTAAATAAACTAACTCCTACACTTGGAGCAGTGGACCACTTACCAAGTGCATCCTTATAAACATATTCTTTAAAGAATGATTCTTGCTTATCTGTTTGAAATAGTCCGATAAGTCCACCTAATCTAACTCCATAAATAGAAAAACTTTTAGAGGCTGAAAAGACAATAAGCGGTAAAATATTACTATTTAATTGTTTTAAATTTATATATTTATTTCTTTGTTCAACAAAACCTTTTGGATTATAGTCTGCATAAGCAATATCTAATACTAATATGATTTCTTTATCATATGTATTTAAAAGATTAATTAACCCTTCCCATTCTAAATCATTCAATTCATATCCAGTTGGATTATGGCAAGGATCATTAATTACTAATATTACTTTTTCTTGTTTCAGTAATAATTGATTTAATGATTGTTCTAATCCTTTAAGATTAAACTTATCATCTAAGAATAAGTCATATGATGCAATTTGCATCTTAGCAGCATCCGTAAAAAACTCATATCTCCATCTAGGGTGAGAAACTAAAATAGATTCATTTTGTTTACCATAAGTATTAAAAATAATACTTAAGGCTCCAGATCCTCCTGGGGTTGCGATTGCATCTATTTTAAAGCTTTCTTTTATTTTATCTTCTATTTTATAAAAAACCCATGAAATCAAATTTTGTTTAAATAATTCTCCACCACTTGTTGAGCCGTATGGAAAAATATCTTCTGGTTTTAAAGTATAAAACTTTTCATTTACATAAGGAATAACAAGGTTTTTATTTTCATCATAAAACATACCGATGGTTGCGTCTATGACATTTGGATTGATTAATTTTTCTTTTCTTGCATTTTCTGCGATTGCTAAAATATCTACTGCCATATATAACCTCTCTTTTTAATTATTTATAGTAATTTTCAATAATTTTACAAATAATATAAAGCCAATGGGATTCTTCATTTTTAGTAACTACTGTTATTTGAACTCGTCCTTTAAGATATCCTAACTTAATAGGTATTTTAGAGTTATTTGCAATTTCAAATAGTTTTTCTCCATTAATTTCTTTTGATTTTTCAATAGAGATTACTAGTAAAACTTCATTTGTTCCTGGGATGACTTTTTCAACACCTAGTTTACTAGATAGCTTTTTAAATAATTTTTCATACATATATAATACAAGTTCTGGTGATAATTTACCAAATCTATCTTCTAATTCAACTTTTAATTCTGATACATTTTCTATACTGTTTAATTGACTAATTCTTTTATGTATTTCAATTCTAACTGCATCACTTTCTATATATTCTTTTTCAATATGTCTGTCAGAATATACTTCATCAACAACTTCTATTTTAGGTTCTTGTTCCTCTGGTTTATCTTGCATGACTTCATCTAATAGTTTCATGTAAAGATCCATCCCAACTGAATCAATAAATCCTGATTGTTCTTCACCTAAGATATCCCCTGCACCTCTTATAGATAAATCTCTTAAGGCAATCTTAAATCCACTACCTAGGTCTGTGAAATCTTCTATCACAGATAATCTTTTTTTAGCTTCATCGTTAATATTCTTTCTAGCATCATACATTAAATAGGCATAAGCAATTCTATCACTTCTACCAACCCTACCTCTTACTTGATAAAGTTGTGATAATCCTAAGTTATCAGCATCATGAATAATAAGGGTATTAGTATTAGGAATATCAACACCTGTTTCAATAATCGTAGTAGCAACCAATATATCAAACTGGTGATCAATGAATTCTGTTAGAACATCTTCTAGTTTTTCTTTATTCATTTTACCATGAGCATATGTAATTCTCGCTTCTGGGACAAGCTTTTTTAATTTTAAAACAATGTTTTCAATATCAGATGTTTTATTATATAAATAAAATATTTGTCCACCACGGGCTAATTCTCTTTGGATAGCTTCTTTAATTAAAGCATCTTGTCTTTCAACAACATAAGTTTGAACTGGGTATCTATTTAAAGGTGGAGTTTCAATCATAGATAGATCTTTTAAGCCATACATAGCCATTTGAACTGTTCTTGGAATAGGGGTTGCGCTTAGTGTTAGAGTATCTACATTAATCTTCATTTCTTTAATTTTTTCTTTATGTTCTACCCCAAATCTTTGTTCTTCATCTATAATAAATAATCCTAAATCTTTAAATTTAATATCTTCTGATAAGAGTCTATGTGTCCCTATTACTACATCGACTAATCCAGCTTTGATTTTATCAATCGTTTCTTTTTGTTGTTTAGGGGAAACAAAACGACTTAATAAGGCAACATTAGCTCCATACTTTTCAAATCTGTCTTTAAAGGTATGAAAGTGTTGTCTTGCTAAAACAGTTGTAGGGACTAAATAAGCTACTTGTTTAGCATCTAAAACAGCTTTAAAGGCTGCTCTTAAGGCAACTTCTGTTTTTCCAAATCCAACATCACCAGCAATTAATCTATCCATTGGTCTTTGGTTATGCATATCGTTTTTTACTTGGTCGATTGCTTCTTGTTGATCCTTAGTTGTTTGATATGCAAAGTCATTTTCAAAGTTTTGCATCATTTCATTATCATTTGAAAAACTAAATCCGATAGCCGCATTTCTTTTAGCATATAAAACAAGTAATCTATCACTAAGGTCTTTGATTCTCTTTTTAACATTAGCTTTTGTTTTACTCCATTGTTTACCGCCCAATTTAGAAAGTTTAGGACTTCCATTTTCATAACTTTTATATTTTAAGACTAAATCTATTTTATCTACTGGGACATATAAAGACTCATCATTAGCATAAACTAAATATAAGTAATCTCTTTTATTACCGCTTAAATCCATTGTCTTTAAACCTTTATATTGTCCTATACCATAATCATAATGAACAACATAGTCGCCTTCATTAAGTTCATCGACACTTCTAATTTTAACCGCTTGGTTAATCACACTTCTATATTGGATTCTTGTTTTAAATTTAGAGTTAAATATTTCAGTTTCACTAATAACAAGTAGTTTTTCATCTGGGTTAATAAAAGAACCTAGTAGTTCTTTTGTGATAACATTTAATTCTAAATTTTTAATGTGATCTTTATTATAAGAGATATTTTCTGTATCTAAAAATTCTTCTACTAATTCTTTGTAGTTAGGTTTAGTTAAACCCAAAATAATTGTATAGTTGTGATATTGTTTGAGTGTTTCTTTTAATAATTTAAAATTAGCGTGTAGACTTTCAAAATCAATAATATTTAAATCTATTATAGATTCTGAGTGTGTATTATCTGTAATATAGAAGTCTAAAGTTTTTAAGTTAGTAAATTCACTAATATTTTTTCTATAAGGGATTTGTGTAAAATGATCCCCTTTTAAAGTTTCATTATATGTTAATAAGTCTTCGTAAGTTGTTTTTTCATTGATTAACATTTTATTTTTATCAATCATATAAATTTTAGGTTCTTTAAAGAAATCTAAAATTGTATAAAATTGATCAGTGAAAAAATAAGTATAAAGACTCAGTTTATCTAACTTTTGTCTTTCTTCTAATTGTAATAGGTCATTAGATAATTTTTGTGTTTCTTCTTCTGATAATTCTTTATTATAAAAATACTCTTTAATTTTTATCAAAGCGCTATTTTTTTGTTCATCAGTGAAAAAGAGTTCATGTAAAGGAGCAATCGATATTTTTTCTTTAAACTCAAATGATTTTTGTGTTTCTACATCAAAAAGTTTAATAGATTCTAATTCATCACCAAAAAAGTCTAATCTAAAAGGATGTGGGTTATCAGGTGTAAAGATATCTATAATATTACCTCTAATACTAAACTCCCCAGGTCTTTCTACTGTATAGTTTCTAGTGTACCCGTTATAAACTAAAGTCTTTGTAATCTTTTCTATATCATAGTCTTTATTCTTATAAAGGGTATAAACAGACTTTTCATAGTCTACAGGACTTAGTTGAAGTTGTCCTAATCCTTGATGGGTTGTCACTACAATATGCTTTTTATCACTATTTAAAATTTGTCTTAATGTATAGAGTCGCTCATTTTTAAATTCTGGGCTTCCTAATGCCATAATAGAAGTAAGTGTTTGATCTACTGGATAAAATAGAACTGAGTCATCTGAAAGGTTAGTTGTTAGTTGATCATAATACTTTTGTGCTTCATATAAATTAGGAGCTACAACTAAAATATTTTCTTTATTTTCTAAGAAATCATAGTTGATTGTATATTGTAAAAAAGGGTCATTTAATTTTTTAAATTGCCCTTCTTTTTTATTAAGTATTTGTCTAATTTTAAGTTGGTCTTTAATCATTTGGTCCATGTATAACCTCTTATGATAGATAACACCCAAACTTATGCTTGGGTGTTGTATTTTGTCATAATATCTTTATATGGTTCTTCTTTGATAAAGGCTTCAATTGCATCTATAACATTTGGTAGTTTATTATAAATGAGATTTTCTTCATCTTTTGTAAGTTTTCCCAAAACATATTTATCTAAGGGCATTCGAGTATCTTGGTCAATTCCAATTCTAATGCGTTTAAACTTTTCTGTTTTAAGATTTAAAATAATGTTCTTTAGTCCGTTTTGTCCACCATGACTGCCCATTTCTCTTAATCTTAATTTACCAGTGGGTAGATTAATATCATCTACAATAACAATTAAATCATCAGGTTCTATTTTATAATAGTCCATAATTTTTCTAACTGCTTCGCCTGATAAATTCATATAAGTTAAAGGCTTTGCGATAATGGCTTTTTCATTTCCTAGATTTAGGGTAGTTATTTCAGCATTGAATTTTTGTTCTACTGTTGTTTTAAGTTTATGTTTTGTAAGTAAAAAATCAATTGCGATAAAACCCATGTTGTGTCTTGTATTTTCATACTTATCACCAGGGTTTCCTAAACCTACGATTAATTTCATATTAAGTTTTCTACTCTAGTAAAGATTTCACTAATAGGTTCATCATTAATGATGTGTAAGATTGCTTCTCCTAGTAATGATCCTACGGATAATTGAACAATTTTTTCTGGCATTTCTTTAGTGCCTAATGCGATAGTGTCAGTAACAACTACTTCTTTTAAACATGAGTTTTTAATTCTTTCTAATGCTTCTCCAGAAAAGACTGGGTGGGTTGCTGCTGCGTATACTTCTTTTGCTCCTGCATCAAGTAAAGCTTGTGCTCCAACTGTTAGAGTTCCAGCTGTATCGATGATATCATCAATCATGATTGCTGTTTGTCCTTTTACATCACCAACAATATTCATAACTTGAGCTTTATTTGGTTCTGGACGTCTTTTGTCAATAATTGCAATCGGTGCGCCTAAGTATTGTGCAAAGATTCTTGCTCTTGAAACGCCACCATGGTCTGGTGAAACTACAACTACATCTTTTAAATCTTTCTTTTTAAAATATGCCGCTAAAAGTGGTGCTGCTGGGAAATTATCAATTGGGATATCAAAGAATCCTTGAATTTGTGCTGCATGTAAATCCATACATGCTACACGATTCACTCCTGAAACTTGTAATAAGTCCGCAATCAATTTAGCCGTGATTGGTTGTCTAGAGCGAGATTTTCTATCTTGTCTAGAATATCCGAAATAAGGCATAATTACTGCGATGCTAGCTGCTGATGCACGTTTTAATGCATCTGCTAAAATAAGGACTTCCATTAAATGATCATTAGCTGGTGCACTTGTAGGTTGGATAATAAAAACGTGTTGCCCTCTTACGCTTTCATTAATGTTCATTGTCATTTCTCCATCCGCAAACTTAACTACATCTACTAAACTTAATGGAATTTTTGTCTTAGCAGAAATTTTTTCTGCTAACTGTTTATTTGCACTTAAGGCAAACAATTTAATTTTTTTTCCGTCGATAACCACTTTTAATCACCTTTCAAATTGATTTTTTTATTTTCAAAGTTATTATAACATTTTTAAAATAATTTAGCCATAAAGGATATAGAGTAAGCGTTTTTAGTGATGATTACATCATTTATTGTATATAAAGAAAAAAAGCCTAGTTCCCTAGACCCCTTTTTTGTTATTTTTTCCTTAGGCTTCTTCTAAGGTCTTTTGGTATGCAGCAATTACAGCGTCTTCCATCACTTTGCGCATATCAGAATGAATTGGGTGAGCTACATCTCTGAATCCACCATTAGGCATCTTCTTACTTGGCATAGCAACGAAAATTCCGTTTTCCCCTTCGATTACTCGAATATCATGTACAACAAAACTATTATCAAAAGTGATTGTAACGATTGCTCTTAATCGACTATCGCTTTCAACAAGTCTTACTCTTACATCAGTAACTTCCATTCCATATATCCTCCTCTTCTTTGTCATTAAATCCTAGTATGATTATAACATGAAAAAGGCATTGCAAAGCGTTTTCATACTCATTTTTCGTCTTTTTTCCGAAAAATTATAGCATATCTAAGAAAATTTCACCCAATTCTTAGCTAATTCTTCAAATTTTGTAACAGAAATCTGTTCTGCTCTAATATTTAGGTCTAATTGATTACCTACGAAGAATTCTTGTAAAGCAGTCTTATCAACTTTATAATGGGTAGATAAATTATTCATAAGTGTCTTTCTTTTTTGTAGGAAAGATGCCTTTACAAACTCTTTAAAGTCTTCATCTGACCCAAGATTTTGGTCTTTTTTCTCTATTCTAATAATGATACTATCTACTTTAGGTTGTGGAAAAAACATTGCCCTTTTAACATCCATTACTTTTTTTACGTTTGTATAGTGTTGAATAATAACAGATAGCGCATTATAAGTCTTTTGATTAGGTAAAGAAGCAAGTCTGTCACCTACTTCTTTTTGAATCATAATAGTCGCTGTTTTTATCTTTTCTGTTTCTAATATTTTAAAAATAATAGGGGAGGTAATATAGTAAGGTAAATTACCGATAAAGTGTACATCTTCGTTATTAAAGTTTTCTTTAATGTCTTTTTCTAAATCCGTATTAAGGAAATCTCCAAATATAACTTTTAGACCTTGATCTACAAATGGTTTTAAATAGGGTGTTAAACTCTTATCAATTTCATAAGCAACCATCTTATTTGACACAGGTAGGGCAAATTGAGTCAAAGCGCCTTGTCCCGGGCCAACTTCTATAACGTTTTTGTTTTCTATTTCAGCTTTTGTAATAATCTTTTTAAGTAGGTTTTTATCTTTTAAAAAGTTTTGTCCATATTTCTTTTTAGCTTTATGTTCCATGTTATTTTAGCTCCTCTAATAGATCTTTTTGAGTTAAATTAGCCCATATGAGTCTTTTGTGTAAAGTTTTACCATTAACTACACCTAAATTAAATTTTTTAGCAAGTTTAAGTCTGAGTTCTCTACTGTTTTCTTTTCCTAATAGATTATTTTCATAAAGAAAACTTAGTGTAATATCACTTTTTCCTTCTTTAGGTATTAAAATCTGATTAAGGGCATTTTGGATGTCATTTGTTGAGGCATGCTCAATACCGATTTTTCTGCCGTTTTTACTATGTGCTAATTCTTGATCTAGAAAAGCATGAACAACGTTAGCAAGTTCTTTTGAAAGAATTCTTCTCAGTCTTTCTCCTGCATGGTCTGGATCTAAAAACAATATCATTTGGTTATCTTTGCTTAAGGCTTTTAATCTTAACAAGGTTTCTTTTGAAAGAGCACTACCGTTGGTAATCATTACTTGTGCATCTTTATATATTTGATTAATTTTTATTTGATCATGATATCCTTCTACTACAATAATTTGATTCATTTTTTTACCTTATAAAAAAACTTAGCATCTTCTTTAATACTGGTTGTAATTAAACTATGGATAATAGAAGAGTGTGCACTTAATGGTTCTATGTTACCATCTTTTTTAAGTATGTATATTTGGTCTCCCATATTTTTACTGGTTTCACTATATGCACTTTGTTCAACGTTAGTTGAAAGTGTATAGTATTTTTCTAAGTCTTTATATTCCTTTTTAATTTCTTTTATTTTAGCTGCGTTCTCCTTTGTATCATCTAAATAAGCCCATATGTGTCTATTTAGAAAGTCAATTGATAATGTGCTTAATATCTCATCTTTACTTTTTGTAAGGTGTGCAATCAGTCCATTCATATAGTAATCATCTATTTCTCTATAAGCCTCTAGGTCATTTTTATCTTCCATAATTCTTTTTAGAGCAGTGACATCGTGTCCAAAATCAAAGTTTGATTCTAATAAATCATGGATTCTTAAATATATTTTTTCTAAAATAACTTCAAATGCGCGAGCCTTAGGGTGATAATAAACTTGCCAGTACATATGGTATCTACTAATAAGATAGTTTTCAATTGCGTGTATTCCACTTTCTTTAAACACTATTTTATCATTTTTAACAGTGATAATTCTCATTAAACGTTCAAGGTCAATATGACCATAAACAGCTCCTGTAAAATAAGCATCTCTTTCTAAGTAATCTAATCTATCAACATCCAATTGACTTGATATCAGTTGTTCAATAATTGGAAATTTATGTTTCTTATCGATAATAGATGCAACATCATATTTAAAGTCTTTATCTATTTTATCTAAGATCTCACCAATTTCTTGGTCTGCTTTAATCAGTTTAGCTCCAATTTTTTCGTGATTTACTTTAAACACATACTCAAAGGCATGAGAATACGCTCCATGACCTAAGTCATGAAGTAGCGCAGCTGTTAAAAAAAGCAACTGTTCTCTAATAGAAAGTGTTTCATTGATCTCTTTTATTTCTATAAAACGTCTTGCTAGTTCATAAACACCTAGACTATGAATAAAGCGTGAGTGCTCTGCCCCATGAAAAACCATATGGACACCACTTAATTGTCTGATTCTTCTTAGTCTTTGGAATACTTTAGTATCAATTAAATTTTCTATAAAGGCATAATCAATATGGATATAGCCGTATATTGGATCTCTAAAGACTTGTTGTCTTTCTAGTTTTTCCATTTTATTCCTCTTTTCACTATATGATTGCGTATCTATTATACCTTATTTTAGTATTGTTTTATGGTTTATATGAAAAAAACAAGCCATTAGACTTGTTTATAACTAATCTCTCATATAATTATTATACTAATTAAAGCTAGTCTTTTATTCTTGGTTTCTTATAAATAAGAAACACTCTTATACCAACAGCTAAGACAGTAATCAGTATGACTGATGTTAATTCACTATATACTGCCATAAAAGCCCATAAACTTAAAATTAATATAGCACTTGTGAGTTGATTGAACAAAGAATATGTATAATAGTTTCTTTCTACTTCATTTGATTTTTGAAAAACTAAAATAGAATTTATGATATCTATTGTCAAAATAAAAATAATACAGGGGATGACATAATATAAGTAATTAGTCCTTTCTGAGATTCTAAGAACTAAAAATAAAAGATGAAAAATAACTACTGATAAATAGAATAATATGAAGTTTTTATGATATGCCCATCTAATTTTTTTCATATTATTAAATGATACAGTCTTTTTAATTTCATCTGCTATAAGTGATATTGTTATCCCTAAGATAAAAATAGAAATAATTTCAAATGTATAATATACACTTGTGTTTGTTTTAAAGGCAACATAAGGTATTGCTACATTAAAAAGTGAAAATATAAGTCCTGATAAAAATAATAAGATATTAATTGTAATTGTTTTCTTATTCATTACTAATCCCTCACATTCAGTATTTTAAAAAAATCTTTTTTTTTATAATTCATTAAGTTTATGTGTTGTTTTATTATTAGAGCACATTTCTCTGACAATTGGATAGATACTTTTAGTAAGCTTCTCATTTTCTTGATTATCTTGCTTAAAAGATATAATATGATCTATTATTGCTAAATTATTTTCTTGATGCTTAATTCTTCTTAGTTTTTCTCTTATTTTTTTAGCTTCATCTATTTTATCTTTATATAATAATTCTAGAACTCTATAAAATACTACACCATTACTATAAGTACGCCAGTAAGTATGATTTAATAATTCAAACGCTTCATCATTCTTACCAAGAATAAACAGTATAACTAATAAATTAAATTTTGAATTAATAATCAATCTTCCAAAGTAATATTTTTCAGATTTAGCTTTAGTTATAACTAGTAACTCATCATACTTTTTATCAATCACTTTTTGTTGAAATTCCTTATTATTCTTTTTGATTATATGCGCAATCATATACGCAGCTAAAATGAAAAACACAATTAATGCTATTACCATAATTCTTGTAACTAAAAGTAAAGCTGTCTTCATATGATCTGCTGCATTATCTCTAATGATTGCAATAGCTACCATTACTAAAATATAACCTACAGTTCCAATTATCAATTTTTTCTCTTTATTCATCATTTAAATCTCCTAATATACTTATATTAATTAACACATTTATTTTGTATATGACTACTTATTATCTTCTATATTTTTTGTCTTTAGTATTACAGTTATATATGTAAACATACTAATTATATTGAAAGCTATTAAACTAAAATAGATAATTAAAAGAAATGGTTCTTTCATAAAATCTTCTATTTGTTTTACATAAATTATAGAAAGGACTAAGCCTATAACAAAACACAATAGTAAAGGTATTTGATGACGTATAAAGACTGACTTTACTTTATTATCCATAGAAAAGTTATTCTTTTTCTCTTTATATATATCAAATATTGAACCACCTAAATATACCAAAAGTACTATGTTTATAAAATAATTCATGTTCTATCTCCTTAATTTAAAATTCATTTTTTTGTATCATCAAATGATACATTTTTTTATTAATTGCTACACCAAAGCATAATAGCGTTACTGAAGCAATTAAAGGTAATGCAAAGAAACTATATTCTATATTTTGACTTCCCATAATATAGCTTGATGATATCCATCCCATAACAGGTATTAAAACTATAAGAAAGTAAAATAATAATTCGAGTATCGTTAACTTATTTCCAAAGAATTTTAATTCAATTATTTTAATAGAAATAATATAAATGACTAAAATAATAAGTGATATATATATTGTTTCTGTTTTTATAATTGAAAAAATAGTGATAACTATAAGCATAACATTACTCATAATATAAGTATTAGTAATTATTCTTTTAAGTTCATCTTCTTTATCTTCATATTTAGTATAAATTAATGAAAAGAATAACAACAACATTAAGCACATTTGAATTACTGAAATGACTATCCAGTTTATTTTAAAAATTAAATTAATACTAATCGTAAAAATCAAAAGTATATGTAGCATTGTTCTTATAGATTTAATTCTATGCATTGCGATACCTTCACTTACTAATAATGTTAAAGCAAACATTAAACAGATCGTAACTTGAATACTTTTAAGCCATATATTATCAACTAAGTTATTGTATTTGTTTGATGTTATCATAGTTGTAACAAATCCTAATAAAAAATAGGTAAGATACGTTACAATAAGTAAATTCTTTCTTATTTTCATATTTTATCTCTTATAATTATTAACTTTCATTTTTTTACTACTTATATTAGTTTTTAAAATCCATTATTACTTTCTTTATAAATATTAGAATGCCTATATTATTCTGAATCCTTTTTTTTATAGATGAAACCATAATAGTAGAGCATATAACAAATACTAGTTACACCTAATGCTATATACAAAATTTTAAATAGCGGCGTAACATCATTTTGTCCAACTCCAGGTCCAGCCGAATAAATAACATATACTACATTAGGGATAAATAAAACCGCAGTTATTGTTTCCTTACTGTATTTACTTAGTATCTGCTTTTTCCTTACAAAAGCTACACTATAAATTATCAAAATCAAGAAAAACAGTATATTTTGTATAATAAGACTTTCATTACTTTTAGATATTAATATCCAATCAAGAATAAAAACTATATAACTAACTATAAAGATTGTTATAAAATAAACACCTGACTTTACTTTCATATTACTACTCCTAAATTTAATTTTGTTTATTGTCTTTATTAAGACAACAAATATTATTACTTATCTATAAATCATATAATCAACTCTATATGATTTTAAATACTTTTATCTTATCTAATTTACTTACGGTAAGGGCTACATATAGACTTTACTTAAGATTCATTAACCCGCATAACTCAATCTTTTTTATTAATATAATCGCATATAGTAACAATTATATTACCTGCTATGATTAGGGTTGTTGAAGCGTATAATCCTCCTAAAATCCAATTTTTATTTATTAAATAATAGATCATAAATCCAGCCATTATTAAATCTAATATGGTTATGTAAATGATTAAAAACAGTTTAACTCCTCGACTACTCTTCATCTCTTATATTCTATCCTTTCATAAAAAAATTAGCATATACTTACTTAACAAAAGTTCTATTTATATATCTGTGATTTATTTCTTATTAATAATGTATTTTCTGTAGTTTATCTCAATAATATAATTAACTAGAACTGTAGATACCCCTGTTAGAATAGTTTCAATTAGTGTTGTTAAAATCAAATTTAACAGTTACTAGTATTCAATCAGCTTGTACACAGTTTAAAAGGTAAGTCAAGCCCTTGTAGCATCAAGGCTTGACTTCTATCATAAGATTTATACTATGCTTTCATTTATTTTTTCAAATAATCTTTGACTTTAATTATAATAATGATATATGCAATTAAAAGCGAAAAAAACGAAACTAAACCATCTATTTGATTTTTAGACATTGTTATAAATATTCCTAATAAGCAAGAAAACACCATCGATATATTAAAAAATAAAATTTTAGTGCTTTTTGAATTTTTAGTTTTATTATTTGGGAATATTTTAGTTATTGAAAAAAAAGTAAGTATTGAAAGAGTAATAAATATTGTCCATATTATTATGCTTTGATATAGTTCCATATTATTCTCTCATTGAATTGTCATCCCTATTGGGATACCAAAAAATACAGTTTCAATGCCAAACTTAAAGTGTTCATTTCTAGACTTTTTATCAGCTGCTAAAATTGCAGAATGGACTGCAGCGCTTGCAATATATCCTGCAATTACTCCAAGTGCCCACATAACTCCGCCAAATATTTTTGTAACTAATGTAGGCTCAGGCACAAGAAATAATGCACTTCCTGTCTTACCATAAATAGTTCCTAGTGCTCCAAATACATATACTAAACCTAAAATTGCAGTTAATGCATGTGCGAATCCTGTTTTTCTAGTATCTATTATGCTTATGAAACCTCCCCCATCAACATATTCCATTTCAATAACATTTTCAGGTATTACTAACTCTGAAGCCATTATTTCTAACGTTTTCTTAGGTAATTTCTTTTCTTTATAGATTGAACCAAAAATAGATGCATTTCTTTCTAATACTAAATTCATATTTCAATTCTCCTAAATCTCATTAATTTTATTTAATGTCTTTATTAAGCCATTAAATATTATCACTTATCTATAGAATTTATAATCACTCTATATAATTTTAAATACTTTATCTTATCTATTTTACTTACAGTAAGTGCTAAATAAAAGTTTTACTAATACTCATTAATCCTAATAACTCAATCTTTTTTATTAACATAATCGTGTATAGTAATAATTATAATACCTGCTATGATTAAAGTTGCTGCAGTGTTTAGTCCTACTAAAACCCAATTTTTCTTTATTAAAAAATAGATCATAACTCCAACCATTATTAAATTTAATATAGTTAAATAAATGATTAAAAACAGCTTACCCGCATGATTATTCTTCATCTTTTATATTTTATCCTTTCATAAAAATATTGTAATATACTTTCTTAACAAAAGTTCTATTTATATATCTGTGATTTATTTCGTATTAATAATGTATTTTCTGTAGTTTCTCTCAATAATATAATTAACTAAAAAATAAATAATAGCCGGACATAGGTACATAAGTCCCACAACTAAATTTGACCATTTGTTTTTATAGTCAAATCCAGGCACAATAAATCCTATTGATATATAAAGTAATATCAAGCTTAAGATAATGTTAAATACCTTACTTGATTCTCCCTTAAAATAGTAAAAACAAATCATTATTATTAAGATAAGTGTAAACCCTAAGTCAACATAGACAATCATTCTATAACCCATTAGATATTTAACTAATGCTAATATTGGAATACTTAATGTTGATTAAGATTGTTATTTTAATACTTCTTTCATGTGCTAATACGTTCATAAGAACACCTTCTTATTTCTTCTGATTATTAAAAAAGTTCTTAAAATTATACAATACTTTCATTTATAATTTCGTTAATTTCAAAAAATACAATTTTTCTTCTCATGTAATGTTTAATAATATAGACTGGTAATCCTATTAAAAAAATAAATAATGACGTATCTTTATAAGTTGTGTTTTCAATGGAAATAAATTCTAATTGCATAATTAATGATAACCCACTAAGTGCACTAGCAATTAGTATCACTAATAATACATATAATTTTTTTATCTTTTGTCTCTTACAACTATGAAGTATTAAATTAACTTGGATGATAGCATAAACTAAAATACTTGGATATATAAAATATTCTATTCTCGATACTCCAATAGCTAATAATAAAATCAATTCACTGTGTTTTAAATTAGGTATATCTTTTTTAAAATTTCTATACTGATCTTTATCAGGTATTTTAGCATCTTTCATCAAAATTGGTATAATTAGTTTTTCATCTTTACTAACTAAATCAAGTATCTTTTTTATTCTAAAAAGATCTAAAATAATTACTATTATCCATAAACTAAAAAATACTACAGTAAGATCATATATAATAGCAAAATAAGATGCTATACATAAAATTACCGGAAAAAGAGAAATCATAAACATGAAGAATCTAATCATTTTACCTTCTCTTATATGTGATGGATAAAATGCAATTATAAATGAAACAAATGAAGCCACTAGCGTAACTAAGTATGCAAATGCACTTAACTTTGAAAATATCACTACTCCTTGATAAGCTGAGTTATAAAATAATTGATATGCATATCCTATTGTGGCTATAAATAGTAAAATTATTCTTAACTTATTTACTAATTTAACTGATTTAATTAAACCATCTCTAGAATTCATTTTCATAGTATCTCCTTAATCAATTGAAACTCAATTACTACTGAATATAGACCCTAGTCTTATAATCAATAATATCGTTCATAGTACCTTTATTCAAATAACTTTTATGTCTATAGATTATACATTTTTTCTATTATCTTAACCCTCATAATCTAAAATCAATTTTCTTTTAGATTTGATCTTAAGCATTCTAATTGAAATCATTGGGTATAGTAAAAGTATAAGCGTATAAATCATATTTTCAAGACTGATTGTTATTCCACCATTATTTTTTTTAATTGAATACATTACTGGTATATATGCTAAAACTCCAACAATTATAATACTTAGTTTTTTTACTAAAGATAGCTTACCTAAGACTAATTCTCCTGCTTGTAGTATCAAAAAAATTTGTAGCAATGATATAACTAAAAGCATAGAAGTCATTATCGTATAGAGTAAAAATTGATTACTTTCTAAAAACATAGATGTTCCAACAAATGCAAAAAATGAACTACCCAATACCGAAAAATCATGATACTTAATAATGAAGTCTTTTGTCTGATTTGTTTTTGTGTTTAAAATAACAAAAGCATTAATAATGATAAGAAGTATACATCCATATAAAATATAATCATTAATTATAAAACCTAAGATATTAACTATTAACCATAAACTAGAAATAATTAAATCTAATTTGAACTTTTTTTCAAAGAATATACTATTAAACCAAATCACACATATCATTGCTATATAAATCATAAAAGGTGAACTTAAAACCATAAACCTTTCATCATATGGAATCTGTTTTATTCCTACTATAGAAACAATAAAATAAACTATCATTATTAAAATATTAATCCATTTGTTCATATCTATAACCTCGTTTTGTTTATATCAAAATAGTTGTATTACACTATGGTAACCCATCCATTGATTTTTCTTTAGATTTATTAATATAATGTATTTTGTATCTAACTCATTATACTAATAAATAATATAAATACTACGCTAAATGAAACCAAAAGTGTCATAAAAAATTGTATCAATGTGTTAAATATTGCCAATCTATTTAGAAACGTTTGAGCATTGAGATTAAGTTGATATAGCTCCTTTATTTTAAATAATGCATACTTACTTGCTTCATTTTCATGTATTAATCCAAAAAAAAGACGAAGAATAGTTATGATTAAAAAATATGGCACAAAAATAATACTCCAATTATATAAATTCACTACATGAAAATAGATAGTCAAAGCAATAATTAGCGGAATAATAATCAATCTATTTATTCCAACTAATTTTATGTATAATTTTTGCAAATTAATATTCCTATTATTTAAATCATAATGGTGTCCAAATTCGTGTAACAATAAAAATACATCACGATAATTCAGTTTTTTCTCAAAGTAGCTATTTGGTATTGTAATACTTCTATTTAATAAACTATATGATAATATACTTGGATTCATTATAATAGTTATATTATTATCGCTTAACTCATTTAAAAAAAAGGAAAAGAAACACTCACTATCAAATACTAAAAAAGTTTCTTTTTTATAATAATAAAAACTATATAAGATTGTTAAAACAATATAGGTGATTAGCAACATCATTAAAATAATAATCATTATCAACATTATAAAAACCTTTTCACTTTCTCTCACTTTTAAAACTTAAATACAAAATAAGTATTAGAAAAAAAAATTTAACAATTATTCTATTTTCTACAAATATATCAGAAAAAATATATAGCGAGATAATAGTAGGGAAAGCTACAATATAGAATGTTATTTTAGAGTTCTTTCTTTGTTTATTAAAACAAAATAGAATTCCAGAGATAAATAATAATATTATCCCTAGTATCATATAGATTAAATCCGGTATTTCAGTTTCTCGTCTTAATACATCGTATATAAATGATATAAAGACAAATAATAAAACATACATGATGATTTTCATTAGATTAGCTATATTTTTTTTCATATAACCTCCTTTTATTAAGTCGTGATTCGGACAGGATAATGTCCGAATCACAACAATCCTATAAGAATACCGTTATCGCACCTACTACAGTAGCTACAATTCCTAAACCTATTGCAGTTGCTACTAATGGGTTTGCTATAACCCACCCTACTGCACTACTAACCCCAGTTTTTATAGTTCCCGCTAGCCACACTAGTGCCTTTCCAAGTTTTGCTGCTTTTAAAGCTGAATAAAGACCTTTAAGCGTCCCGTATTTCGTTTTAAAGCCATTTGCCAGCCAGCCAAGACCAACTAATAATAGTCCGTCAAATAAAGACCAAGCTCTATCTGCTAACCAATTCCAAAATCCCCCATCAACATATTCCATTTCATCATATGTCATTTCAATGGCACCTTCAGGTATTACTAACTCTGAAGCCATTGCTTCTAATGTTTTCTTTGGTAATTTCTTTTCTTTATAGATTGAACCAAAAATAGATGCATTTCTTTCTAATACTAAATTCATATTTCAATTCTCCTTATTTTATATATTTCTTTATAGTATGTTACCAATTCAATATACCAAGTGATCTAATCTTTACTATCTCACCTACCTTTATGCTTACTCACCCTTTATATTGTTCCCATATTATTTATTAATGATACCTAACTTCTCTAATCCCCAATTGAGCCAAGTTGTTTTATGATACTTAATTCTCATTTCACTTACTTGCCCTGAGGTTAATGCTACTTTACTATTTCTTTTAGATAGTTCTAATTTCTCTGGTTTAACAATGATTTTATATAAGACTTGATCTTCATTAACAATACTATCTGTAGAAATACTTTCTATAGTGCCTCTAATCATGCCATAATCTGATTGTGGAAGCCCTGCAATAACCATCTCAACTAAATCCTCTTCTTTAATAAATGATCTATATTGAGCACTTATATAGCCTTCTACCCTACTATTAGCATTTTCTACTCTTTCACTAATAGTCCCTAATGAGTCATTTCCTACTACCATACCTTTTGTAAGGTTAACTTGATAGTTGATATAACCTTTTTCTTGAGCTACTATTTGATAGGTTGTAAGAGATAATTCATAGGCCTCTTTTTGGCCTTTTAACCCCACTAACTCATATTGATACTGTTTCTTCTGAGAATAGTATTGTGATAGATATTGATTAATCATAGTTTGTCTTTCTTTTTTTAGCTCTTCTTGTGGTTTATCCTCTGTGCTATTTCTAATAGATTCTAAGAAAGTTTCATAAGTTAAATAAAGTTCTCCTTTTTCAAAAGGGTTCTTATTTTTATCTATATCTTCTAAATCAAAGTTTTCTAATGCTTTAATAAATGAGTCAAACCCATCAACTTCTTTAGTCATATATTCTAATTTTTCATTTAATGCTTTTATTTGTACATCAACAGAAATTGTATTTAATGAAAGAATCACTTCGCCTTTTTCAACATAACTTCCATTTGGCTTATGTACTTCTTTAATCTCTCCACCAGTTAAACTCATGATATGAGTTTTACCTGTTGTGCTAATCATTCCTGTTGACCTAATAACTTCTTCTTTGTATGTAAAATGTGCCAAGATAAGAATGAAAGTAACTAGTGTAACAATAACTGTTAAGATCCAAAAAAGAAAGTTTGGAACTTTTTTATTATATTGAATCACACTACTTTTAAGCTCATGTAAATCATATGTTTTCAAATTCAATATCCTCCTTTCCAATAATTGGAATAAAGGTATCTATGACTGTATAATTTTCATTTTTTTCTTTAAATACATTATAGGATTTAGAATCTAGTATTAAACCATTTTCATAAGCATAGACTTGTAACTTATTTTGTGCAATACTAGAAGATTCTTCTTTTCCTTTAAATCTTGCGAATAAGCATGGACCTACTTTAAATTCTTCTACATATTCATATGGTGGCATAGGGATTTCATGTTTTGATTTTAACTGCATCATCGCTTTCATAAAAAGTTTAGGATTTTCTGTTCCAACAACTGTTGTATAAAGAATAAGTGGACCTACATTTTCTAATCCTTTTGTCTTAATATAGTTTTCCATCATATAAATCTTTTTATCTAGACCTTCCTCATCATCAAAGGTTATTGGTCTAACTAAAACATTCTTAAGTTTTAATACTTTATTTTCTTCAATTAAAATTTCTCTACTCATAAATAACTTCTTCCCCTTCGTTATTTTGATCTAATAAATAATCACTCATAATATCATTATTTTGAGACTGCCATAGTTTATAGTAATGCCCCTTCTTTAATAGAAGTTCATCATGCTTACCTTCTTCTACTAATTTACCTTTATCCATCACGATAATCTTGTCACAATATCTAATAGAAGATAATCTATGGGCAATAAAAATCATTGTTTGCGTAAAATTACTTCTAAATAAATTTCTATATATAATCTGCTCAGTAACAAAGTCAAGATTAGAAGTTGCCTCATCTAAAACAATTATTTTAGAATCTTTTACAAGTGCTCTTGCAATAGCTAATCTTTGTCTTTCTCCACCAGAAAGGTTAGCTCCTGCTTCTTCTAAGAAGTTTTCTATTCCTCCAGGTAATTTACTCACAAAATCACAGTGAGCAATCTTTAAAGCATTTTGTATTTTTTCTTGTGTAGAATCTCTATTTACCATTTGAATATTTTCTTTAATACTTCCACTAAACAACTCAATGTTCTGATTTACATAAGAAATATTTTGTCTTAGATAACTATAATCTATATCTGATACTTCTGTATTACCGATAGAAACTTTGCCAGATTCTACAGTCCATAAACCAAGAATAAGCTTAGCTAATGTTGTTTTACCACTACCAGATTGACCTACAATAGCTACTTTACTATTAGCCTTTATATCTAAGTTTAAATCACTAATCACAGGACTTCTACTACCATATCTAAAGGTTACTTCTTCTAGTTTAATATCTTTGTTTAAATCTATGTCTTTAGCTTTTTTAGTAAGTTGTTCAGATTCTGTATCATAAATTTCAGAAAGTCTTTTCATAGCTATTTGTGATTCTTGAATTTGAAGCTGTAACCCAACTAATCTACCTACTGGATCCATAAAAAAACCTGCCATAGATGTAAATGTCATAAGTGCCCCTAACGTGATTTCTCCATTCATTACAGAAAGGGCTCCAACCCATAACATCACAATATTAATAATCGTTCCAATCAAGCCTGAAATTGTTTGTTGGGTATTAGATAAAACACCTTCTTTAAAGCCTGTTTTAACTGCGTCTATATAACTATTTTCAATTTGTTCTAATCTTTCTTCTTCTAAAGCATTCGCTTTAATCGTTTCAACACCTTTTAGTGATTCAATCATCACTGAGTTTAATTTAGCACCTTGTTCCATCTGAATTAAATTCAGTGCCTTATAGGGTCTTTTAAAGATATATACTCAGGCGATATTAATTAGGGTTGCGATTAAGACAATCACAAATAATTTAGCATTCATAAAATATAGAACAACACCTGTTATACTCACCATTGTAATATCAATTAAAATAGATAAGGCTATTCCTGATAAAACACTTTTAATCGTTTGTGCATCTTGAAATCTTGTAAGAATATCTCCTGTTTTTCTTGTCCCAAAAAACTTCATTGGTAAAGAAAAAATATGTTTATAATATCCCAATGTGAGTGGAATATCTATTTTTTGTGATAGATACAATAAAATATGACTTCTAATAAAACTTAGCACAATATTAATCACTGATATGACTAAAAAACCTATCGCAAAAACAGTTAATTGATTTTTAAGATTAAACGGTAATATTTCATCAATCAAGATTTGATTGAAAAAGTTAGAAACAATTCCTAACACTGTTAAAAATAAACTTGAAATAATTGCCATAATAAACAGTTTTTTATGTGGCGTCAATAGTTTTAAAAACTTAGTTAGTATACTTCCTTGTTTTACTTTTTCTCCTGAAAAAGTATCACTAGGTTTAATTAAGATAGAAATACCATCATAGATTTTAAAAAACTCATCTACTGTTAATGTTTTAATATCTTTAGCTGGATCAGAAATATATACTTTTTTCTTTGTTACTTTATAAACAACTATAAAGTGTGACATACCATATTCATTAATAACATGAGCGATTAATGGATATGTTAAACTTTCTTTTTTAAACTATCTCTTCTGAGATTCTAACTGACTTAGCATCAAAACCTAATTGTTTAGCTCCTTCTACTAATCCAGCAACGCTTGTTCCTTTGATATCTGTTCCACATATATCTCTTAGTTTAGAGATAGTAATTTCTCTACCATAAAATATGGAAACTGTTGCCAAACTCGCAGCTGCACAATCAGTTTGATCGTGTTGTCTTACGTGTATTCTCTTCATACTTACCATTCCTTCTTTTCCCTTTTATTAAAAAACAACCCTTCTTTAAAAGTATTATCTTATTTAGATAAAACTCATATAACTGGATTGTTTTTGTATGCTAAAAAATATATAATTTTTCCCTCTATATACTTATTTAAAATCCCCGTTATATGTTTCATATTCTAGCATGTGCTTTATCTATTGTCAACACAGTTGTCTTGAATTTTTTTAAAGTGTCTATTATCTATCCCTTTTTAAAAAGTATATAACTCTAATTATTAATATACTTTTTTTAATATAGACAGCCTTATTAAGCCCTTAATGTTTTTAACAAACATATATTTATAAGGCTTTAAAAAATAAATATTTTATGTTTTATCAAGTTAATCGATTAGATATTTGCTAATTAATATGATTTAATATCTTTCAAAATGTTAGTGAATAAAAAAATGAAAACCATAATAAACAAATTCCGAGTGTAACTCCAACTATAACAGTAATTTTTGGAAACATATACTTCTTTTCACTTGTTATATAATTATAAACAAATTTAAAAGATGACAGTATGCATACAAAAGAAATTGTTAACATAGAATAACTTGACCCTGTTAGTATCCATTTACGATCTACCTTAATTTTAACAACAACTGTTCCAAGTAAAGCAAAAAGAATACCTATAATAAGTAAAATACCAGTATTTTTTTTTGACTGTTTAATTGATTCATTTCAATTCTCCAATGCTAGTTCTTATAACTACGATCAAACTATATAACTTAAATTTAAAGCTGACGCTCTATTTTATCTATAATACTTTCTATAAAAAGATTACCCTCGCTGTTTTTTAAAGAATTTCTTAATTTAAAAAGTTCATTATTATCTATCATATAAACATGATCTATTAAAATTTTGTAAGTGTTATTCTTTAAATTAAAACTATACTTTCTAAAGTACTTAATCTCACTTTTTAAGTTTTCATCTTTATCTAAGTAATAATAAATTAGGATTAAATAATAAGAAGGGAGTATAGAAAACAATGGTCCTGCCTTAAAATAAACAGCTAGTTCTTTTAACTGATGAAACCCTTTAGTCGCTTCATCTAAATTAAGCCCTCTAATATCAGCATAAGTCATATATAAATATGTATTCATTATATTGAGTCTAGCTTGTGGTATTTTTAAAAGTTTCTCTAAACGTTGTTTACCCTCTACATATTTTTTTTGATTCTTTATTATATTAGTATATATGGCTTTTCTTTTTCTTGATATTAGAAAATTGAGGATGATGATAATTGAAATCATTACTATTCCTATAATAAATAATATTTTTGATATATTCATAAAAGTAGGATTAGCATAGCCCTCAACTGTTGAACTTAAAAATACGTTGATAATCATTGGAATAATCAGTAAACAACAGATAAAACCAGGAATTCCACGAAGCACTTTACTTTTAACCATTTTAATACCTCCTTTTATTTTCTAGTTGAATAAATATTTCAATCAATATACTAAGCTCTAATGCTCTTTCAGACATTTCATTTTTTGAACCATCGTAATTATAAGAATCCAAAAAATTGGCAAGAAGAACGATACTATTTTTGCAGGTTTAACAATAGAATCAATATCATTAGGGACAACTATTGTACAAATAATTGCAGAAATCCATACTGGTATAAACGCTAAAAGAATTTTTAAAAATCTCTTTTCTTTTTTCATTTGAAAAAAACACAAGATGCTTATTGTAGTTATGATTGCTAAGGCAAACGGCATAATAATCAATAAAAAATATAGTGTTGTCATATTGTTTTACCTTTCGTTTTAAATACTTTTAAACATGTTGATTCTCTTTAAATCTATTGCTGAATTACTATAAATATTCCAAGTGTACAAAATGTTAATACACTTTGTAGAACAACGACTGTTAAAAAGGTTGAAAACTTTTCTTTATCAATATATTGAATTAAATATAACACAATTGCAATGATCAATGAAAAAACTTCTATCCCTAATAACAGATAGCCCCACCAAACATTTGCCATAATAGCCATGTTTACATCTAAAAAAGTTATTAATAACAGAAATACCCATTCTGCCTTAGCACCTTTAATCATTAGTTCATTACCCCTTTCTTGCCTATGCTCACATCTTTTGAGTTATAAAATTTAACAAGACATCTAATTATTGCAATAATGATGTCTTTTATATATTAAAATAGTAATACTTAGTATAAAATAATTCATTGTAAAAACTATAATAAATAGTATATACATTTTTTTATTTATTATTTTTTCAATATACAAGACACTATAAATAAGTGTAATTAATAGATACCCTAAATATGTTAATATTTGTATTGTTATATTGCTTCTAAAGTGTATTCTATTTTTCTTCATCTGCTCTTTTATTTCAATTTCATTTATACGTTGTTCAAAATAATTGTTTATATACTCTTTTAAAAACATGATAAATGATAAAAAATAAAACATCGCTACCAATACACTTGTGATAATAGTAATAAAAACTTCGCCTTTTACAACAAAATTATTCCCTACTACTGAAAACCCCATAATCATTACTATTATTGATATTCCATAAATAAATCTTTCTACAAATTTTTCATTACTTATTCCTATCTTATTTTTCTTAACAAATATAGCAGTAATCTCTTCTTCTCTAATTTTTTTTGCTTTAGCTATTACAAATATTTCTATAGTTGCAAGAATTACTAGTAAGCTATTGATAACGACAACAATTGAAACAATATGAGCAAAGATATCACTATACCAAAAAATTGCTAGTATCGCTGCTGAAATCACTGTAAAAAAGAGAAATATATTAAAATAAACTTGCTTTTCTTTTTTACTCACCATATTTCTACCATCCAATCTATTTAATCATATACAGTTGCTTCTAGTACTATTTATAGGATTACCAATGATTAAATTTATAAGTCTAAGAAAGAAGGATTCTGTTTGCCGTTACAATATGTATTACTAATCCTTATTTCACTACTTTTAATTTACTTTTACAAAAAGTTATTCTATTTTATTAATCTTTTTATTTCTTATAAAAACAATTAAAATTCTAATAATAGCGAAAAAGCCTCCTATAACTATTATAAAAAATGCAATCACTCTCAATAACTTAAAATAATGAGGCATATTTAATGCCAAAATATTGATAGCCATTGATGACCAAAAGCATACTATAATAAAGACTAAACTAGACTTATTACCTAATAATCGAATTAAAAATTCATTTATTTTTTTCCATTATTGATCCCTCTATTCTTAAACATATTTACTAGTAATAATGCTACTAAACTAATAGTTATAACACAAACAATTAATCCCATAATATAAAAATAATCTTTATTTACTGGATTTCCTAATAGTATACTGATTGTTGTTAGTGTTGAACTAAACACTATAAAAACTAGTAAGTTCATATTTTTATCTTTTTTTAACATCTTTTCCTAGGCTTTCTAATACTTTTGAAACTTGTATATACTAGATATTATTACTAACTTCTTATTTTAAAAATAATTACACCATATCCAATCAATAAAGCACAAATCGTTACTATCAGATCCATATTGTTTTTAGACATTGTCACAAATATTCCAAGTAAGCAGGCAAATACCATTGAAACAGTAAAGAATAGAGACATATTATTATTATTTATATTCTTACTTTTATTCTTAGGAAACATTTTAATAATTAAAATACTAGTAAGCAATGACAGTATGATAAAAGTTGTAAATATAATTACGATTTGGTAAACTTCCATGTTTAAATCTCCTTTTTAGTTAAACCTCAAAATTATTTCCCATATTAAAAGTGCTACTAAAATTGTTGAAACAATAACAAAGCTAATCAGATATGTTTTCTGTATAGAGGGGTTTTTAACCTTAACTTTATCTTCTTCTACATTAAATTTTCTTCCTGCGTAGATACATATTCCAAAGCATAAAATAATTCCAATCCAAATTAAAATAATAGAGATGACAGAATTTGTTAATTTTCTTGAAATACTAATACATAGGTTCACTATCGCGATTGATAACAAATAAAATGATATTCTCTTTTTCATTTATAAACACCTTTATTCTCTTCTATTTCAAAACTAGTAGTCTGTAAATGAAAGTTCTTTTTCCATTGGACAGAATTATAACGAATGTATATGCAAATAGCAATTAATGGTATCAGCCAAAATAAATTTGTTCCGTTAATTATTTGGATTTCTCCATTTCTTAAAATAAGAGACGGATGTAGTATAGAAACAAGGATCAATGATATGAAATAAGAAATTAGTAAAACTTTTTCTACTCCTCTTTTCTTATAATAAATACCCATTTTTATCCTGTAATTAAAAAACTTACTAAGATTATTTATCATTATATATATAAGAAGCATATATATTGGAATAAAAAGAATAGATTCATAATCAATGCCTATAGTTAATAGTGGGATTACTGGGCATATAAATCCTACAAGAGCGAGTCCTGTCTTATGATAATAGTGATGTCTAATCATACTAATAAATCCCCTTTCTTCATTGATGAAATATGATGATTAACTTATATTAGTAATTAAATTGAGCAACTATAAATAAAATGCTAGCAATTAAAGTTCCTATTAAAAGAATGACTGCTTTTTTATTACTACCCTTGCTTATTAATCTATAAGAATAATTTAAAAAGACAACTGATACCATTGCACAAAGATTTTGTAATTTAAAGATAAAATTATCCTGGTTGTTATTCATGTTATATATAAACAAAGCATACTGAATAATAACAAAAACTGATACAAATATCTGAATGATTAATATTCTTAAATCTAATTTCCTTGTGTCCATAAAAGTCACCTTATTTTCTTAAACTTATTTTGATCTAAAGAATCACTAAAAACACACATGTATAAATAATTAATATGGGTAATGATAATGCTAAAGACAATTTAAACTCTCTATTAAATTCTCTAGATTCGCTTTTATCAACAGTAAATAGTGGAATAATTAATATTATAAATAATAATAGATTAAAAAAATATTTTCCCATTACTTCACGGCTTATAGTAAAAAGAGAATTGTTTGAAAAATAACCAATGTTGTCTTATTAGTTAAACTTGTTGATATGCCATTCATGTTTTTAGTTTTAATAGCTTTTATGATATTTATTAATATGGTTTGACACATCATTAAACTTAGTACTGAACATATTGCATATAAAATTTGCATATTATCCTTCTTTCAAAATAAACCGTCACTTAATCATTTTATAAAAAAAACCAACTATAAAAGTTTTATCTAAATAGATAAAAATCTAATATAATCGGATTGTTTCCTATAACAAAAATGATAAAATTAGCCCCTTTAATTTTCTATTTACAATCCCTATTAATAGTCTATATTCTATCATGTGTATTTTTTAATGTCAACACAGTTGTTTTCAACTTTTTTAAAGTGTCTGACATGCTATTTTTTTAGATTAAATGAAATCTATTGATATTACTTATTTGATATAGACAAATTAATAATCAAGTAACCCAACTGATCTATTTAATTGAAGACTTAAAATTCTTTTTGAAAATCTTTCTAATAACCCCAACTCAGTATACAAATAAAATTTACATCTATGGATTCTTTCTGGGTTATCAGCTATCTCCATATCTACTTCCATACAAACTAAAGAATTTTTTCCTATATTTTTTATTTCTATAGAAAATGCAGGAGTATAATTTCCTACCTTGGGTCCACTTTCAAAATATTCTTTTTTAGAAATATCATTAATAAAGTGATTAATTGATTCACTCAACTGTTTTATGATTTCTTGATTCATATAAATATTCTGAGATATTTTAATACGATCTGTGATTGCAGTTACACATACTTCCAATAATGTCTCATCTTCCCAAACTAAATCAAATACTAAATTATCCATATTACCTCCTATTTTTATTAATTGGCTATATTGAAATTTTTAATAGAGCCTAAAAAAATGAACTATCATTAACAGCTCTTTACCTATATTATATGATTATTTTTAAAAAAATAAAACTTTATTCAATAAAACAAGGTACATCTTAAAGACGTACCCAAGTTAATTTTAATTATTATTCAACGATTTGAAATTTTTTAACTAATTCAACAGTATCTCCGTTAGTTAATAAGAAAGCTGCACCATCGTCTGTATCTAGGTGACAATCTAATTTGAATTTATCACTTACACGGCATAATACGTTTTCTAATAATCCTGGTTTTTCTCCACCAACTTTAATACTTACTACTTGTCTGTCAGTAACACCAAATTCTTTAGCATCTTCTAATGAAAAGTGAATATGTCTATCAGCAATAATTACGCCTTCTTCAATTTCAACTTGTCCTTTAGGCCCTACTAATGTTGCTTTTCCAGATCCTTTAACATCACCTGATGATCTTACTGGTGCGATAAATTTAAATCTGATTGCATCACTTTTTGAAATTTCAACTTGGCTAGCTGGTCTAACTGGTCCTAAGATTCTTACACCCGCTAGTACTTTACCTTCTGGGCTTACAACATCGATTTTTTCATCTGCTGCATATTGTCCTGGTTGGCTTAGTGCTTTAAACTCTGTTAATTTGTAGTTTTTTTCTCCAAATAAAATATCTAAGTGTTCTTGGGTTAGATGTACGTGACGTCCTGAAATACCCACTGGAATTTTTTTCATTTTTTGTTTCCTCCCTTGGTTCTTACCGCAAATATTATACCACTGTTTTATATTTCTTTCAAACATTTCATGCTATAATACTTAATTAAGGGAGTGATATAAATGTCTACTATTTTTACAAAAATTATTAATAGAGAAATTCCAAGTTATATTGTTTATGAAGATGATTTAGTTTTAGCTTTTCTAGATATTACACAAGCGTCTAAAGGTCATACTTTAGTAGTAACTAAAAATGAGTATAAAGATATTACTGAAGTACCTGAAGAAACCTTATCTCATCTTTTTAAAGTTGTTCAAAAAATAAGTAAAGGTATGTTTAAAGCTTTTAATATTAAGGGTATTAATTTACTTAATAATAATGGTGAGGTTGCTGGGCAAACTGTTTTCCATTATCATGTACATATTATTCCAAGATATGAAAGTAATGAGTTAAATTTTGTTTTTGAAAATAATATGGATAAAACTTCCAAAGAAATGTTTATAGAAAGACAAAATCTTATCATTAGCTCATTAAACTAATATTTTTTTAACTGCATTTTTAATGTCATAGGCATTTTTTCTAATGCATATGTAAATGTTATTTTACTTATATCTTGTTTATTTCTAATAAGGTAGTCTTTTATAGATTCAGGATAGCTTAAGTATGCATACTTTAAAAGCCACCCTATACCTTTTTGAACATGAATATGGTTATCATTTTTTAATAAATTACATATTTCTAAAATTTTATCAACATCGTAGTTTACACTAAAATTTTGAGATGAAATAATCAAACTTACCGGTGCGGCTCTTCTAACATATATTTGTTCAGAATGTGCCCACTTTTTTATATGTTCATATAAATTAGGATACTTTTGAATCATTGGGTTTAAAACTCTATAACAAAAAACATCACATTTACCCCAACTATCAACGTATTTATATAACCATGATTCATAGTAAGAAAAGTACTTTAGATCATATAGTTTCTTTTTCTTTATTAGAATAGTCATATCAGAAAATAAAATTGTATGATTAGCTAGTTTAAAGTCTATTTCCTCTAAAATATCATGATTCATCTTTATAACTCCCTTTTTTAAATAAATTATACCAAATCATCAAATAACTGTTTTGTTAAGTTACCCCTAAGTTCATCTTGTAAAATATCTTTGGCATCTTTAACCAAAATGATTTCACTTGTTTCATTGTTATCAATAAAACTCACTTCTTCAATTGAGGCTTTATAAACTATCCATACTAGATGTTGTGAATCTTTTGTATATGTCTTAAAAACGTCTAAATGGTTAACTGTCATTCCTGTTTCTTCAAAAAACTCTCTTCTAGCTGCTTCTTCTAATGTTTCTCCTAAGTCTCTATATCCACCAGGAAAAGTAATTTTATTATTTTCTTTTAATCTAACCATTACAAATTGATCTTTATAGTATGCAACAACAATCGATGAAACATTTACCAAATTGTTCCAATCGATATACCCACACTTCAAACACTCTTTTGTTTTTTCGTTTCTTATCTCTAGTTTATTTCCACAGTTAGGACAATAGTTCATGTAAACTCCTTTTAAATAGTTTTTATTTAATAACGTCTACTTTCATATATGGTTGTAATACTTTAGGAATAGAAATTGTTCCATCTTCATTTTGATAGTTTTCAATGATCGCAATCATTGTTCTACCAACAGCTAATCCTGATCCATTTAATGTATGAACATATTCAGTTTTGCTATCTTTTGTTCTTTTAAATCTAATATTTGCACGTCTTGCTTGAAAATCTTCTGCATTACTGATAGAACCTATTTCTCTATATGTATTTTGTCCTGGTAACCATACTTCAATATCATATGTTTTTGCCATACTAAATCCAACATCACCTGAACATAATGTAACAACACGGTATGGGATTTCTAATAATTTTAGGACTTCTTCAGAGTTTTTAAGCATAAGTTCTAATTCATTATATGAATCTTCTGGTTTAGTAAATTTGATTAATTCTACTTTATTAAATTGGTGTTGTCTTAAAATACCTTTCGTATCACGTCCTGCAGAACCAGCTTCTGATCTAAATGCAGTTGTATATGATACATATTTAATAGGTAATAAATCAACATCAATAATTTCATCACGGTATAAATTGATTGTAGGTACTTCAGCTGTTGGGTTTAAATACCAACTATCTTCATCAGTTCCTACTTTATATGAATCTTCTTTAAACTTTGGAAATTGTCCTGTGGCAAACATTGATTTTTCATTGACAATGTATGGAGGAATAATTTCTGTATAGCCATTTTGTTGGCTATGTAAATCCATCATAAATTGAATTAATGAACGTTCTAGTCTAGCTCCTAATCCTTTATCGACAACAAATCTACTTCCTGTAATTTTAGCAGCTCTTTCAAAATCAAAGATTCCTAATTTTTCTCCCAGCTCAACATGATCTTTAACTGGGAAAGCAAACTTTTTAGGTTCTCCTACTTTATAAAGTTCAATATTTTCAGAATCATCTTTTCCTACTGGCACTGAAGCATTTAAGATATTGGGTGTAATTGATAATAAGTTAAAGATTTCTTTTTCAATTTCTTCCAGTTTATTATCTAATGCTTTAACTTCATCTCCAATATGTGCAACTTCTGCCAAAAGCTCGGTTGTATCTTTTTTATCTCTTTTATATTGTCCTACTAGTTTAGAAGTTTCATTTCTTTTAGCTTTTAAACTTTCTGATTCTACAATCAGTTGTTTTCTTTCTTCTTGTAATAAAGGGATTTTTCTTATATATGAAAAGTCACCTTTTCTTTTTTCTAATTGGGTGATTGCTTCTTCTGTATTTTCTGTAATATACTTTAAATCTAACATGTTATACTTCCTTTCCTTTTATAAAAATAAAAACCCTTAAGATAATTATATCTTAAGGGCGTTAATATACGCGGTGCCACCTTATTTTCTAGGAATACCTAGCTTTAAACTCTTTAACGCAGAGATACGGACAGGATTAGTGTCACTAAAGAGTAGATTCGTTTAACTGTTTATATTCGCTTGCACCAAACGCGAACTCTCTTTAAAAAACAATTTAAAGTACTAGTCTCTTTTTCGTGTTACCTATATTTTAAATGATTTTAATAAATTGTCAAGTTATTATAAATTAAATCTTTTTTTACTATCTAAAATAATTGTAGTTTCAATAAAGTTAAATTGAGTTAATTTTGATTGATAAAAGTTAAATATACTAGATGCTTTAGTAGTTTCTTTAGCCCATATTGATTCTGCAAATTCTGGATAATCAATAAATGGATTCCTATTACCTTGATCTTCATATATTTTATCATTTCTTCTTAATTCAAATGTACTTACAGGATCTTCCTTGTGCCATTTTAGTAAAATATCATATCCATTAGATGGTTCAAAGATTTGATTAATAGTTAACTTAGGTAACATCACCATCATATACATAATGATTCTAGCAACATCACCTTTGTGTTCATCTCCTGGGTAATAGGAATTAGAATTATTTATAAATGTTCCACTACCTTCTGTGAAGCGTTTGTTTCCTCTATCACTATTAGTATCAACATCCGCGGCACGTAAATTATGTTGATCACCTGTATTACCTACAGCGCCAATATCTTTCATCCATTTTTGAGCAATAACATGTTCTTTATTCCATTGACCACTGCCACCACCATTATTATTAACTGAGCGTTGTTCACTACTATAGATTAACCAAACTTTATTTGAGGTTTCATTCACTAAGTCTGCTTTTTGTAAAGTGTCCCACTTAGATGAACTGTAAGTTTTAATGGTTGATCCTTGATATAGTCTACTATTTAAACTACTACGTAAGTCATTTCCTATTTTAGTTTTAATATCACCATAGTAATTATCATTATTTTGCGGTGTATATGGTGCATTTAGATCATCTAACTGCTCAATAACTTTTTCCCACTTAGCATAAAGGTTAATATTTTTTGTAATAGGTGTAGAAAAATTATATATTTCTGTCAGTCCTGTATTAGTATACCAGCCTTTAAAGCTGTGATTTTCTTTGGTAATAGTTTCACTTTTAGCAAAGGCATTAGCTTTTAATTTTTGGCTTTTATATAGTTTTTTCCCATCATAGAAAGAAACAGTATAATCATATTTTTTTTCTTTAAATTTTGCGATTAATTCTAAATTTTTGGTAACTGATTGACTTATATCAAATCTTTTATCATCAATAAACCAGTATTCAAATTCAAAACCTTCTAATTCTGGATTTTGTGGTAATTTAACATAATCTCCTTCTTTATATATTTGTGTTTCATATAAAGAGTTATCGCTTTTATAAGTTACTGTGTATGTTTGTCTTTTATCAGAATCACATGCTACTAAAATAATAGTTGTCATGAAGCATAAGATTGTTAGTATTGTTTTTTTCATACTTTATTTATTTAATTGTTACAATAATTTCTTTAATGTCTATTCTATTTCCACTTGTGGCATCCGCAACATTTTGCAATGTTACACTTTCTAATGAATCAATGTCAACAGAAATTTTTTCAGAAATAGTTTTATTTGCTTCTAATCCATTAACAGATAATCCACCATTTTGTGGTCCAAAAACAACTTCTACTTTAGTGATTTTTTTGCCATTTAGAGCAGTTATTACTAATTTACTGCCATTTTTACTTCCTGGATACAAACGTGTTTCTTGAAATTTATTATTGAATATAGTTTTAGTTTTACTGTTTTCTGCAAAAAAAGAAACTGTAAGATTTGATTCTGCACTCATTTGCAAGTGTTCATCAATTAAACCATCTGAAAGCGATTCACCATAAGGTTCACCTACATACTTACTCTTTATTGATAAAGCTAATTCAACAACTTCTTTTTTAATCACTACTATAGAAAATGGTTTAGTTTCTTCTTTACCATCTAATTTAAGAGTTGCAGTTAAATTAACTGTTATATTTTCTGAACCTTGAACTACTTTTCCCTTAGTTCCTTCTATTACAAGAGATTGATTATCACTTGCCCATTCAATTGTTAGTCCTTCATAGGATCCTAAAGATGTAGGTAATGTAATATCTCTTGTTACTGAATCATATTGATCTCCAGCTTGATATTGTATTTGTAAAGCCTCTTTAGCATCTGTTAATGCAGAACTTCCTTTTCCACATGCTACCAATACTAATGATAGCGCAAATAAAACAACTGTTGTAACTATTTTCTTCATGTATTCTTCTCCTTTTTACATATAAAAAACCACTATAAGTGGCTTTGTCTCTGGAATATGAAAAAAGAATTTGTATTATTTAGTTGAAACAAGTCGTATAATTTATTCATCTTCATCCTCCAAAGTTTATGTTGTATTCTTATTATATCAACAAAAACTTGTATGGGAAGAGCATACACAATTTTATACATATAGTTTACTTGCTCTTTACTATTTAATTACAAGAATCTTTATCATAGTCACACAATAAGGTTGTGTGGTAGAAACTAGACCACCATATTAGGTCAATTATATGATTTATAATTTTAGTATACCACCAATTATTATTTTTACAACCTTTATACAGAATAAAAAATCACAATTATACACACCTGTATAAAAATAGGTATTGTGTCTATATTGTGATTTTTTAATTCATTTTATATTTATTTATCTCTGATTGCATCAATTGGGCGTTTACGTGCAATTGAAAGTACTGGAATAGCTGCTGCTATAAAGGCAACTGTAACGCTTACTAATAAAACTAAAGCAAATTGTCTAATGCCTAGATTTAAAATTGTAATAAGAATATCATATTCTTCTCTTAACATACTATTAAACCATGAAATAGCAATTATAACTCCAATCATCGCAAGTACATAATTAATTAATGCAATAATTAACGCTTCTTTTGAGAAAATACTTAAGACATCTTTTCCTCTTGCGCCAATTGCTCTTAAGATACCTATTTCTTTTTTCTTATTAGCAACGCTAGCGCTAATAAAGTTAAGCATTAAAAGAGACGCAAATACTGAAAATCCAATACCAACATAAATAAAACCTTTAGCCGCAACTTCAATAGTAGAGTTAAGATCTTCTAATGTTGCCATCACTTGATTTTTTAACTTATAGGCAACCCCATTATCAATGTAATTTAATTTAATAAAGTCAAGTAATTCTTGATCAGATAAATCGTTGAAATAGCCAACAATTGAAATAATTTTTTTCGCTTGCTTACTTTCAAATAACTTGAACATATCACTAGAAACAATTACTTTTTCATTATTATCTGTAGTAACGCCTATAACTTTTACAGGTTTATAATCTACACTATCATCCATATTTCTTAATCGTTCTTCTAGGGCTTTATATATGTATGGATTTTCTAAATCATCAAAGTCACCTAAAATTTCTATGTATTTTTCTATATACCATGAGTCAGACGTATATTCTGGTTTTTTACCATGCTTTTCTTCTACTTCTTTGATAATTTTATCAAATTTTTCTTTATCATTGTAAGAATCCCTTAGTTGTTGTCTGATATATTGCTCTAGATTATATTTATAAATCTTGTTGTATGGGATAACCACTTGATTATCTCTAATATCTTTTTCACTAAATCCATCTACATACTTAATATTTTTAAAATTTTCATTATATGTACTTATATTAACGTCTTGTCCATTATATCTTACATTAACAAAGTGATCATTTAAGAAACTATCTGAAACGAATAAAGCCCCATGATATGTATAATGTAATAAAGTTGATAACTCATTATATAGTAAATAGTAAGAAATATTTACTAAATTAGATTTATTATATCGTTCAAAATCAAGTTTAGTATCTACTACTCCTACAATGGTAAATTTATACGATTGTTCGTTAGTATTAATATCTAATTTTTTTCCAATTAAATCACTTTCATTATTAATAGTAACACGCGAATTATCCGTTGGATTTTCATACCCATATTTTTTAAACACTTCGAATGCTATGCTAGGTAAAACTACTTCATTACTTTTAACTGGTAATTTACCAGTCAAAGAGAATCCATAATTTGAAATTTCTTGTTCGTTTAATTGTGCAAAACCACTCAATTCTCCTGAAGAATTAATCATTCCATTATTAGAATAGCTTCCATAGCTCTGATAAGCTGAATATCTAAGTCTATTGTACTCACCAAAATTAACAATTGGCTTAAATTGAACTTTATTATTGATCTTGTTAAGTTTTTCAATATCATTTTGTTCGATATCTTGATTATTTATTACTAGTCCATCTGATCTTTTTGAAATGAAATTCTTTTCAAATGCTAAATAGTTTACATTAGAATCTCTCATTGATTTGAGTGTTGCTGTTTCTTTATTATAGCTTCCCATTGTATCCGCTAGACCAAATAAGACTAATGAAATTGATGCTAAGATAATTGAGAATACTAAGCGAATACGCTTATGTTTAAGTGCTGAAGCACCCATTTTAAGACTAGCTTTAAATGGTAGTCTTGACTTAATTGCTGCATATTCTTCATCGCTTGATTTAATTTTATTCATATCTGTTTGAACAAAACTAGATGCTTTTGTTCCTTGATTGTTTTCAATATGTGTAATTGCCTTAACTTCTGATTTAGATTTTGCTAAATATGAATTAATGACACTTACGTCATTTGGTGTTAGTTGGTACCCAGCAGCAATCCTAATTCCTTCTGAATCAAGTATCAGTGGCTTTATTTCATCTTGATCAAGAGATACTTTAGTAACGTCTCTAATAATATCCCCATCTTTAAACTCTATAACACGTGAGCCGTATTTTTCTGCAAAGTCACGATCATGTGAAACAATGATAACTAGTTTTTCTTGAGATAGTTTTTTTAATGTTTCAAAAACTTGTTTCCCTGTATCACTGTCAAGTGCTCCTGTTGGTTCATCGGCCATGATTATTTTAGGATCTTTAACTAGGGCACGAGCGATTGCGACTCTTTGTTTTTGTCCTCCTGATAATTCATTTGGTTTTCTATCTCCAAATCCTGTTAAGTCAACAGAATCTAAAATTTCATTAATTGCTTCACTTGTCATCTTCTTTCCTTGAAGTTGAAGTGCTAGTCCAATATTTTGTGCAACTGTAAATTCATCTAATACGTTATATTCTTGAAATATAAATCCAATCATTGTATTTCTATATGAATCAAAATCTGACTGTTTAAAATCCTGGGTGGTTTTACCTTGTATCAGCAAATCACCCTCATCATATTTATCAAGTCCTCCAATAATATTTAATAAAGTTGATTTCCCACTTCCTGATTTACCAAGAACAAAAACCATCCCTTTATCTTGGAATTTAACACTCACACTATTTAATGCTTTAACTTCAACCCCTCTTTTAGGTTTGTATATTCTTGTAATATTATTTAATTCTATCATCTGCTTATCCCCTTTCTGTCTATAATTTTGATTTATTTGATTATATCATAATAAATGTAAAAATTTGACTCTTATTTGAAACATACTTGATACCTATAAGGTTATTTCTTATAAAATGATTTTTATTTAACAAGATATGTGAAAATTCAGTTTATTTTAATATTTAGTAACAAAAAAGACTATAAGTTGGGAAGTATTTGGTTACCTCATTACTTATAGTCTTCTTAAATTTTATTATTCTGTTCTAAGTGCTACAACTGGATCTTTTTTAGCTGCTATTCTAGATGGGATAAGTCCTGCTATAAATGTAAGTAGCATACTGACTCCTATAAGACCTATAGCATATAAGTAATATAAATTAGCAATTCCGCTTGTTTCTGTTGCACTTTCAAGTGCTAAACTAACTAATGGGTTAATTGCATATGTGATAATAACTCCTAAAGTACCCGCTAAGAATCCTATAATGATAGACTCTGCATTAAATACTCTTGAAATATCTTTTTTTCTTGCCCCTATACTTCTTAGGACACCTATTTCTTTTGTTCTTTCTAGAACTGATGTATATGTAATAATTCCAATCATAACTGATGATACAATAAGTGAAATTGCAGAAAAGGCAATTAAGACTGCTGAAATAGAATTCATAACATTCTTAATCATACCAATTGCGAACCCTGCTTGATCAACAAAGATAATTTTATCTGCTTCTTCCTTACCTTCATTATATGCATTTAAAACATTTTTTAAATCGTTTTTTCCATCAAAATTAGATGGGTAAATATTTATCTGTTTAGGAACTATTTCTGTTGTTTTTAATAATGTTTTATCTAGTTTCACACTCACTCCAATAGAAGCTAATACATCTTGAACTTTAAGTATATTTTCTAAAGTAAATGGATTTCCTGTTAGAAGATTTGTAATGTTTGTTATACTTGTAGCGTTATTAATTACTTCTTTTTGTTCAACAACTATTTCTGATATGCTATTTCTAGAAATAAGTTCTTCTTGAACTTTTTTTGTATACATAATTTGAGTTGGCAAAGTTAAGAATTGCGTTCTTGGTTTTGCTACACCAACAATTGTAACATTTATTGCTTTATCTTGATTTAGGAATATTTTACCTAAGTCTTGAGAATATTTGCCATCTTTTTTAGTTAAATATAAATCATTATCATATAGTTTAAATGTTTTACCAATAATTTTGTCATATGTAATAACTTCAGTTGTAGAAAGTCCTAAAAATTTAAGTATTTCTTCATCAACTCTATTATATCTATTTGCAATCACAATAGCTTCAAAAGCATTGTCATCTATATTCTTTCCTTCTATTAGGAATTGTTCTTCTAGAAACTTAGAACTTGCAATAGGTTCACCAATAAATTGTTCTGATCTTCCACTTGGTAATGAGCTATTACTTAGCCAGTTAAATGTGCCATTTTCATTTTTATAAGATGCCCTATTATCAAAACCATAAACGTATCCGATATTACTTGTATGTTGTTTAGCTTTAGTTTCTAAATAGTTTATATAATCAGGAGTAATTTGGTTAATATAATAACTTAATTTCTCGTTAACTCCAATACCATTTTCTACTTCTTTTTGTTGTGTAGTAACTTTTTCTAAGTCATATCCTACTTGATTCACTATAATAGGCATACCTGAGAAAGTATCTGTTTCCATTTTATCTAAGTATTGGTTGAATCCATATTGTAAAGATAATACTAGTGCTACTCCTATGATTCCTATGCTGCCTGCAAACGCAGTAATAATCGTTCTAACTTTTTTAGTCATTAAGTTTTTTAAACTTAATTTTAAAGCAGTAAAAAATGTCATTGAAGTTTTATTTTTACTATCTTGTTTAGCTACTTGTGATTCTTCATTATATGGGTTGGTATCAGAAACGACTTGTCCATCTAATAGTTGAACTGTTCTTGAGCTATATTGTTTAGCTAGATTAGGGTTGTGAGTTACCATAATGATTAATTTATCATGACTAATTTCTTTTAATAATTCCATGATTTCAACAGATGTTTCACTGTCTAATGCTCCTGTTGGTTCATCTGCTAAGATAATATTAGGCTCATTAACTAAGGCACGAGCAATCGCAACTCTTTGCATCTGCCCACCTGATAATTGATTAGGCTTTTTATTTAAATGGTCGATAAGCCCCACTCTTGTTAAAACTTTAGTTGCTTTCTCTTTTCTCTCTTTAGCATTAACACCTGATAAGGTTAAAGCTAATTCAACATTGTTTAATACTGTTAAATGTGGGATTAAATTATAGCTTTGGAATACAAATCCTATTCTATGATTTCTATATGCATCCCAGTCTTTATCTTTATAGTTTTTAGTAGAAACACCATCAACAATCAAGTCTCCTGAAGTATACTTATCTAACCCACCTATAATATTTAGTAATGTCGTTTTTCCACTTCCAGATTGTCCTAGAATTGAAACAAACTCTTTTTGTCTAAATGATAGGTTAATTCCTTTTAATGCAAATACTTCTTCTTCACCAACTTGATACGCTTTTTTTATGTTCTTTATTGTTAACATGGTATCCCTCTTTTCTTAACTATATTTAATTATATACTAAATACTTTGAAATCATGGGTATTATGATAATTGTTTAAGGTTTATTAAAGGTTTATTTTAATAAGCTAACTTCATTGTCTTTAACAAAAATTACTTCATGATTGCTAATAGCTTTTAATTCTAATTTATCTTGATAGGTTTCAATAATTTTTTCTACAGCGTTTTTAAAAGGAAAATTGCCGTGGTGTGGAAGTAAATAGAAGTCTACAATGTTTAATGCATCGTAGTTCGTAAGTTCTGGTGCTTTTTTAATGCTATCCATTTTTTCTACATATGAAATATTAGGAGAAGTTATAATAGATCCCGCAGATTCTCCAATATATACTTTACCATTCAAAATCGCTTTATTAATCTCTTCTAGAAGGTTTTTTCTTTTTAATTCTTGTAATAAAAAGAATGTGTTTCCGCCTGTAACATATATATAATCATTTTTGTGAAGTGTGTTTATAATATGTTCTTCAGTTTCATTTGTAATTTCTAATTCATCTACTATTAAACCTAATGATTCTAATGCTTTTTTACCTGATTTTACAAAAAAGTTTACTTTTTCTACTAGGCTTGCTGTTGGGATAAAAGTAACTGTTTTTCCTTTAATATCACCTTCGTTACATAAAAATAGTTCTACAACGTCTTTAAATGATGATGTTAAATATAATTTTTTCATTTTAATGACCTCCTGATTTTATTCATTTAATTATACCTTTTTATTCATAAGAATAAAAGGAAACTATAAAATAATTTCCTTTTAAGATTTATGCAGGTATAACTGATCCTGCGTATTTATTTGTAATAAAATCCTTGATGTCTTTGGATGTTAATACTTCTATTAAGGCTTTAATTTTAGGTAAGTTTTCTCTACCATTTAAAACTGCTAAGATATTTACATATGGGTTATTAGTTGGGCTTTCAACTAATACTTTTTGGTTATTATCTAATTTAGCTGTTAATGCAAAATTACCATTAATAAATGCTAACTGACTATCTGATTCAGTATTATAAGTAGTTGCTAGAAGTTCTGGTGCTACTTGTTTAAATGTAATGTTTTTAGGATTCTCTTTAATATCTGATAACTTAGCTGTTAAAGTATCAACACCTTCATTTAATGTTACTACATTATTTTGAGAAAGTATTGAAAGAATTCTTCCATGGTCTGCTTCTGAGTTACTAATTAGAACTTTTGCATTATTTGGAAGATTATTAATATCAGTAATAGTTTTTGAATATGCGGCAATCGGTTCAATATGGATGCCTGCAACATTAACTAATTTTTCACTATCTTTTGCATCACTATTATATTTATCAAAAAATGGTATATGTTGGAAGAAGTTAACATCAGCTGATTTATTAGCAACCGCCTTATTTGGAACATAGTAATCATCTGTTACTGTAATATCTAGTTTGTATCCTTTTTCTTTTAATAATGGTTCTGCTTCTTTTAATATTTCTTCATGTGGTATTTGGGTTGCTACTACGTATATTGTTTTTGGATCTTCTATTTTATTTTGACATGCTACTAAGATAACACTTAATAGTAAGACTGTTATAAATGTGAGTGTTTTTTTCATTTTTATTTTTCCTTTTCTTTTTTCTATCTTTTATCTATTTTTTTTACGATATAATCGCCTGTAAGTTGAATTGTAAATACAATAACTAATATTAAGATGATACAAATAATCATCACTGGATATTCTGAGGCAAACGCCTTTCTTTTAGCTAAATCACCTAATCCGCCAGCACCGATTGCCCCTGCTGATGCGATAAAACCCACCAGTGTAACAAGTGATACTGTAAGTCCTGAGAGTAAACTTGGTAATGCTTCTTTAATAAGGATTCTTATCTTAGTAAACTTTGATGCTCCCATAGCTTCTAATGCCTCTATATTTCCTTTTGGTATATCTCTTAATGACATATAAACTAATCTTGCATAAAAGGGTGATGCACTTATAATTAATGCAGGTAGGGCTGCTTTAGCACCTATGATAGTTCCTACTAAGATAACTGTCACTGGTATTAATAAAATCATCAGAATAATAAAAGGAACAGATCTTAAGATATCTACAATAAATCCTGTTATTTTATGAATGATATGATTTTTAGATTGTTCTGTAAAAAAGAGAATGAATCCAAATAGTAATCCAACAACAATCAAAAATACAGATGTAATGCTTAATAGGTAAAGTGTGTCTTTTAAGGCATTTATAATTTCTTTTTGGTCATATGCACTTATATATAAATTAAACATATTGTGTTACCTCTATTTTGTTATTCTTAAGATAATTAATTGCCTCTAACGTTTTATCTCCGGTAATTTCTATGAATAAATATCCTATGACTTCATCTTTAATATCGATTGTTTGAGCTTTTAGAATGCTTGTGTTAATTTGATATTTTTTTATGACATCACTTAAAATTGTTTCTTTAGTATTTCCTTTATAGATAAGTCTATAAATGTTTTCATTTTTATTTAAATCTAGTTTTAAATCTGTTTCAATTAAATTTTTAGATACACTAGATTGAGGTGAAATAAATAAATCTAGTGTTTTATTTTCTTCAACTATTTTTCCATCTTCCATAACAATCACTCTATCACATATTTTTCTTACCATATCTATTTGGTGAGTGATAAATATGATTGTAACATCTGTTTTTTCTTTAATATCTTTTAAGAGTTCTATAACCTCAATTGATGTTTTTTGATCAAGTGCTGATGTGATTTCATCACATAAAAGATATTTAGGCTTATTAGCAATAGCACGTGCTATGCCTACTCTTTGTTTTTGTCCTCCTGATAATTTTGAAGGATATTCATCTTTTTTATCTAGTAGATTGACAAGAGTTAATACTTCTATAATTCTTTTTTCTTTATCTTCTGTATAGTTAGATATATCTAAGATGAGCTTAATATTTTGGTAAACTGTTAATTGATTTAATAAATTAAAATTTTGAAAGACCATCCCAATGGTATGGCGCATTCGTTCTAACTCTTTCCTTTTTAGTGTCAACATATCTTTATTATCGACAATTATTCTTCCGCTTGTTGGTTTAATAAGTAAATTGATAATTCTTAAAAGACTTGATTTGCCTGCACCACTATAACCTACGATCCCAAGCACTTCTTTTTCATTTATAGTTAGGTTTATATTATCTAAAGCTTTAAACTCTTCTTTATTTTTTAGCTTATATGTTTTTGTAATATTTTCTAGTTTGATCATTTTATCACTCCTTTTAAATAAAAAATCTCTATCAAAAGCGATAGAGATAAAAATGATTTCCTCATCGCTTATAGCTTTACCACCTTGCGTTTGCTGGTTGGTAGACGTTCACAGAGCTATACCTCTCCCGTCTTCTTAATAAGATCTTATTTAATTGATTGAATGGATTATAACATAGATTAATTATGTTTGTAAAGTAGAAAACTCAAATTTATATTTCTTCTATATTTTCAGTGATGCTAATAAAAAAATGGCTAGTCCATAACGTTAGTTCTTTTGAATCTGCTATAAATGGTAAAACATCTTTTTTAGCTTCATTATAATCTATTTTTCCAAATTTATCCTTTAACATACTTTTGAGTATTTCAAGGCTAAATTCATCACTAGATCTGATAAACTCTGACTGGATTAATCGTTCTTGAAGATGTTTCATATTTATCTTAGTTTTTTTTCCTATATAAAATATATAATCATATAAATCTCTACCTTTAATTCTATTTTTCCAAGCTCTACATAACACTGCGTGTATTTTGCCTGCAAAAAGAGAAGGCATATCATATATTTGTATTTCGTATGGATACGGTAAGAGTCCATATTTATATTCAGTGGTGGCATGCTTTGGTGGATTAATGTCAATTTCAAACTTTACCTTAATTTTCTCATTATTAATGATACTTAAATAATCATTTGATTTGGGATAAAAAGTTAAAAATTGTTCCTTTGTATTTCCTTTGATAAATGCTGACTTAATATTAGAATCAATGGTCTTAACTTTTTCTTCAATTTCAAAATTAAGTCCTAAAGCACTTACTTCTTTAAGCAGACTAGGTAAATAACTATTTAAATCAAACGTTTTATTAGGTACTAAAAGACTAAAGTCTAAATCTTCTGAGTATCTAGGTAATCCATAAAAAATTCTTAGTGCCGTTCCACCATAAAAAGCAGCATAATCAAAAAATCCAGTTCTTGATAGACCACTAAGTACAATTTCTTGAATAATTTCTTTAATCGCATTTTTCTTTTCTTCTATAGTCTCAGTTCTATATTTTTCAAGCATTTGATCAATAATTGTCAATTAAAACATCTCCTTTATAAGTTGACTTAAATATTTTAAATTTCTTTTTTTATATAAGGTAGATAAAAAAATGATTTTATCTTTATTCAGTTTAGAAAATACATGATAGTCAATACGCAAATCCTCAAATAGCAATGACTTAAACGCTTTTAGGCTGTAAACTGGAGCAAGAGTATATAATTTATCACATAATGCCTTTTCAGGAGTTGCTATATAATAGATATAATTATTTTCAAGATACATCTTAACTTCTAATGGAAAGGCTTGTTCAGGTATATCCCTATATGTGTATTCTCCAAATTGGTTTATAAAAGTTTTAGTTCTATTTTTTTTGAAGGTTGCAGCTGTATATGTGTATACTCTTTCTGGTATAAGCCCGTGGTGACTAAGTGCATACTCAAAAGAAAGATATGATGGTTTATATATATATACTGAAAGATAATAACCTGGTATTTTAGAGTTTGTCTCATATAAACCTTTATTAATAGGAATATACTTACCCTTTTGAACCATTCTATCTATTTTTCCTTGTATATTATTATATTTTTTGTATTTATTAAATAATGTCTTAGTCGTCAAAATCATACTGATTTCCTCCATATAAAACAATTATACAACTTTATTTGGAGGAAATCAATATATTCAATATTATTCTTTGATTCTAATTTGTTAATAAATTCTTATTTCTATCTTATAAATAAAAAAGCAGAATCAATCTGCCTTTATTCATCAATATTATTCCATAAGTTACTATCTTCTTCAATGCCTAAATTTATGTCTTCTTTTAAGCCTTCTATTAAAGATTCTTTATATTCTTTATTTTGACTTAGATAAAGTGTTTCTATTAATCCACTATATTCATCTTCTGATATGAGTATCACATGATCTTTTTTTATACTATCTGCCATATTACCAACTCCTTATATAGCTATTGTAACATTTTATCTCTATGTTTGAATATAAAAACAACCTTTTTAAACACCTTGAACTTATATCATTTGAAGTGGCACTTTGTTGAGTGGTTTTTTAAATACTTTATCTATTTGTTCTAGATCATCTTTATCTAAATGTAATCTAGTTACTTCTATTAATTCTTTTATGTGTTTAATACTTGAAGCTTTTATAATGGATGTTCCTTCTTTTTCTAGTGAAAATAATAACATCACTTGATAAGGGGTCATATGATGTTTGCTTGAGATTTTAATTATAGCAGGACTATTTATAATCTCATCTCTATATGCTTTACTATGGCCTAATACTGAATAAAACATGAGATGAAGGTTATTATCTTTTGCATATGGAATTAAGTCATACTCAATACCTCTTTGTCCAATGTGATAAAGAATTTGATTAGTATGACAGTTTTTACCATTTGGTATTTGATAAAGTCTTTCTAAATCAGATACATCAAAATTAGAAACACCCCAGTTTTTAAGATACCCTTCTTTTTTAAGTTCTTCAAATGTTTCTACAACCAAATGAAGATTAGTGTCATTTTCTATCCAGTGTAATAAATAAAGATCTAGATAACTTGTCTTTAAATTATCCAGAGATTGAAATAAAGATTTTTTAATTTGTTCTTTAGTGTGAGCGTTATGGGGATATATTTTTGAAATAAGATAAAGGTCTTCTCTATTTTTATTTTCTATAATACGACCTAGTAATTTTTCTGCCTTACCTTTTCCATACATTTCCGCTGTATCAATTATTTTAATACCATTATCTATTGCATAATTGATTGTTTCTATCTCTTCTTTTTCTTTACTTTTATCTTCACCAATAAGCCATGTACCTATAGCTAGTTTAGAAATCATATTTGTCTTCTTTTTCTTTATTGTAATTAGCTTTTTCAATAAGTGTTTTAGAAAGTGCTTCTAATCTTAAAAAGATACCGTCATCAACAATGCTATCTGATGAAAATGCTTCTTGTGTAATATAAACATATTTATTAATCACATCTGTCTTTAAATAGTTTAGTATAGGGATTAACTGATATTCAGCAACCAAGTAATGGTTATGTGAACCAGCAGTCACAACAATACCTACTGTCTTATTTCTGATTGAATCAATAGGTAGTAAGTCAAATAAGTTTTTTAGCACTCCTGGAATAGATGCTTGATATATAGGAGTTCCTATAATTAAAGCATCGGAATCCATGATTTTATAAATAAGATTTTGGGTTATTTCATCATAATCTGATAAGACTCTTCCATCTGCGAAAGGTAGTTGATAGTCTTTTAAATCTATAATTTCATATTCTGTATTTTCATCAAACTTTATTGCATGAAGAGCAGTTTTAGTTTTACTGCCAAAAATAGTTCCTATAATTCCCAATACTTTCATTCTAGTTCTCCTTGCTTAATATTTCTTTTACTTGAGGGACAATTTGTTCTCCAATAATTTTAATCATTCTTTTCACTTCTTCAAAAGGCATACCACCTAGATCTATTTGGAATAAATGTCTTTGATGTTTATATGTTTCATATTGATAAACTATTTTTTTTACAATCGTATCAACACTACCAACAAGCATGACATCTCTTATATCAAGGGTATTGACATAGGCTTCTTTTCTTAGTCCTTGACCATTTGCCATTTTTAATGAATGGTTGGCGTATTGATAATAGTTTCTAAAGGCTTCTTCATCAGTTTCTCCTACATACAAGAAGGTATCAATAGCAACCTTTGGTTCTTTATCTGGGTGGTTTAATAAGAAGTTTGTTCTATACGCTTTAACATTTTGATTAAAGTATGAAACAGGACCTGCAAGGGTTGCCATAGTCATAGGAACCCCTTGGCGAGCTGCCATAAGTGCACTATTTAATGTTCCACCTACGGCTCTCCAAATTGGAAAGTCTTTTTGTAAGGGTTTAGGGAATAATTCCATATTAGAAAGGGGCGCTCTAAACTGTCCACTCCACGTGATTTTATCTTCTTTAAATAATTTTAAGAGTAATTCAAATTTTTCTTCAAATAAAGTTTCATAATCTCTTAAGTCATATCCTAGTAATTTAAATAGTCCTACGCGTGAGGCTCTACCTGCAGTAATTTCTGCACGACCGTTTGATAAGAGATCAAGGGTTGCGAAGTTTTCATATACTCTTACTGGATCTGATGTTGAAATGATGGTTGCGGAACTTGAGATTCTTATTTTTTTAGTTTCACGCGCGATAGCAGCTAAGATCACTGCGTGTGCTTGTGAAATGAAGTGTTCTTGATGAGATTCTCCTAAAGAAAATATATCTAATCCATATTGTTCTGCTAGTTTAGCAGCTTCTATGATTTGTTCTATTCTTTCTTGTTCTGTTACTTTATTGCCTGTTTTAGCATCAGTGACATAATCTCCTAATGAATATAATCCAAATTCCATATTTATCATATTTTTGTTCTCCTTAATAAGTTCTTATATTTATATTATCCTACTTTTAATATAAAAAGTATAGTACGCACTTTTTTAGTACTTACTATACTTTATGATAGTGTCTATTCTGTTAAAAAATCTATAATATTGATATGTTTGATACCATTTCTTGAAAAATTGATTTTATCAAGTGTTAAAACATACTTGGGATAACTATCATCAATAAGTTCTAATGGACTAAACTCTCTTTCTATTGTTTCTGTTGTTGGCATCATATAAGATATTTGATAATAACTTTTGGAGTGATCTTCATGGATACATACAAAATCAATTTCATATTCTTTAACTTTACCAACATAGACTTTATATCCTCTTAAGATCAATTCATTATATATGATAGTTTCTAGTACCAATTCTATATTGGCATTATTATTCCCAGAAACCGCTTCTCTTATCCCGTGATCTTCAATGTAGTATTTTTCAGATGTGGCAAGTTGTTTTTTACCAACTGCATCTATTCTTTTTACTTCACTAATTAAATAAGCACTTTTTATATATCCTAAGTAAGCTAAAACTGTATCTACACTAAAAGATATTTTCTCACTCTTAAAATAATTAGAAATACTTAATGCAGAAAAAGTTTTTCCAGTATGTTGTATAACATAGTAAATAAGTCTATCTAATGCTATTGTATTTCTTATTTGATTTTTTATAACTACATCTCTAAAAAAAGCAGATTGAAATGACTCTCTTAAGATATTCATGGATTGGCTATAATCTAAATTAAAAGCAATAATAGATGGCATTCCACCAAATATAATATATTTATTAAAAAGTTCTTCAATATTTTGAGTGATGCCTTGATATGCTTTTATAAATTCTTTAAAGTTCATTGGCTTAACTTTTATTTCTACATAGCGCCCCGCAAGATATGTAGAAAGTTCACTAGACAGTAAATCAGCATTAGATCCTGTTATGTAGATATCATAAATACCCATAGCATGAAATCCATTAACTGCTTTTTCCCAATCTTTAACTCGTTGAATTTCATCAAAAAATAAATATGTTCTTTTATATTCTTTATTAGTTTTTTCTAATATATAGTTTGTTAGGTCTTGGTAGTTTTCTATTTTAAAGCTATCTGGCAATTCAAAATTAATTTTGATAACTTGACTAGTAGCTATTTTTCTTTCACTAACAAGCATTTCTTGAAATTGTTCCATTAAAACTGATTTACCGGTTCTTCTCATACCTGTTATAACTTTTATAAATGGTTTATCTTTATATTTTAATAATTCATCTATATACGTTTTTCTTTTTATCACAATTAACCACCTCTATTTCGATTATAACCGAAATGAATTTATTTTTCAAGTATTGTTTCGATTATAATCGAAACGATTTAAAGCATTTATATCTATTCACTATAAAAAGTATAGTAGAATATAGTTAGATAGGAAGTGACTAAGATGCAAATTAAAAATGTAAAAGAATGTAGGGTTAATGATGCTTTATCTATTATATCCGGAAAATGGAAACCAGCATTACTTTTAACTTTAATAAACGAAGGTCCAAAACGCTTTAATGAACTAGAACGAGAGCTTAATGGTATTACACCTAAAATGCTTGCCAGCCAGTTAAAGAGTTTAGAATCTGAAGGTTTAATTATTAGAACTCAGTATGAATCTATTCCACCTAAAGTCACTTATGAAATTAGTAAATATGGTTTAGAGTTAGAAAAGATTTTAAGAAGTCTGCATGACTGGGGAATTAAGCATAATTTAAATAAAGAAAAATGAAGTTTATTAAGATATAAAGCGGATCATTTGTAATGGGATTCGCTTTTTTATGTTTAAAGTATTTTAAATGGTTGGTTCAATAATAAAGTTTATTTCTTTATCATTAAGTCATCATCATTAATAAAATTAAAAGGATTGAGTCCATATCAATATAGACAACAATCCTTATCATCAGTTTATTGTATTAAGTTCAACTTATTGGGTTCATTAGACATAAAAGAGTTTTTTATCTGCATATTCCATATTCTCTATTTATCATGTCTATTAATGCATCTTCATGTTGTTGGTTTACAAGTTTAGGACATTTTGTTTCATTAAAAAACTTTAATTCTAATGTTTCATCGTTATTATCATCAAGCTTTCCACCAACAATCTCTAAATCAAAAAATATAGCAATAACTTGAGCACTATCTCCATTGGGATATTCATCAAAATAGTGTGTATAAACTCCTATCATTTTACGAGGAATGATATCAAGCCCTGTTTCTTCCTTTATCTCTCTTATAACAGCTTCTTTTGCTGATTCACCAAGTTCAATTGCTCCACCAGGAAATCCCCAAACATTTTTATCTTTTCTACGTTGTAGTAAGATTTCACCTTTTGAGTTTCTTATACATCCACCTACAAAATTTAAGAAAATCTTTTCATGCCCAACTTTACTTCTTATCCATTTAATATAGTTTTTATTCATACTATTTTTCCCTTTCTAAATTACTATCATTGAGGTTAGTACGCTTAAAAAAATTTGTAATCTTTTTTCTAGAAAGAAATAAAATTATTAAAATAAAGTAGCCTTCAGCCGCCCAAATCACTACATTTATCACTCTATAAACTGAAGCAACATTATAGCTTACCATGAGTAGCAGCGATATAAAATGTGCAGTGGATAAAAGAAAAAAAGGTATAAGGCAATATAATAATCTACGTGATTTAATCATGATTTTTAGTTGTTAAAAGTAGAGCTAGCAGTTGCAAGACCTGAACCTACTCCAACGCTTATATCATCTAAACAATCAACATATTCCATTTCATTATCTGTTATTTTAAAATAAAATGCTGACGACTTTAATCCTTGTGTTTCTAAAAATTTCATTTTTTTGCTTTCCTCCATATTTTTATTTAGGTCACAATGACTTAGATTACCAATATAGTTAGTGACTGATAGGTTTTGAGTACACACGCATTCAAAAGAAAGATAAATAATATAAATATACTATAATTAAATTTTTTATAAATTTTCTTTCATATTCTCTTCGTACTATTAGTCATTTCAATTTCTCATGCCACTATTGATTTATCTTTAGCTCAGAGGCAATACTTATTTTTTTTATACTTATAAAAGGAATAATTGTTCCTATAAGACAGATACAAAATGAAATCATAAAAATTGCAATCAGGCTAATTGGAGTAATTAAAAATAAATTATAATTGATATTAAAGACAGTTCCATCAGATACAATCATATTGACCATTTTTATAAAAAAAAGCCCCGCTATGATCCCAATAACAGTTGAAAAAAGAGTTTGGGTCATATTATGAATCAAAAAAACGTTGAATAACTTAGAATTTTTTACACCTAAAGACTTTATAATTGATATTTCTCTTCTTTTTGTTTTAACTGCATTTTGACAATATAGTAATAGTGATAGCGCTGAGAGTATAATTAAAATAAATTCAACTGTTAAAACAACCGTTACTATTGGGCCTTTTAACAATTCTACCATAGTATATATCGGCTCTAAATACCTAAAATTGAAATATATATTTGATCCATTAGATTTTTCTATAAAAGATTGTTTTGGTTTTGAAACTGCATACCCATCAACCGAATAGTATTTAAGCTTGTTTTCTATTACAATCGACAGTTCATGTGAGACTAGAATATCTGATTTGCTCTCCGTTATACCAACAATTTCTACCGATTCCAATATTTCAAAAAAATTGATAATATCTAGATATCTATTTTTATTGATTGTTGCCCTTATATCTTTGTATAAATAGTTAATTTCTTTTATTTCATTAAATTTTAGGTTATGCTTTTTTAAAAATACATCGCTTACAACAATTTGATTAATCTTTTCTGGTAGTTTCCCTTCAATCAACTGCTCATTATCATATTTTTTATATTTCAATGAGTTAAATGGCTGCGTATAAATTTCTGTTAACTGGTCTGTTTGTAAAAAATTAGATGACTGTATAGTAATTATATTATCCGTTATTCCAGAAAAAAGTAGTGATTCCTTCGTATATAGAGTCATATAATTAAATGTAACTGCATCTTTATTCCCTTTAAGGTATACTTCATCTTCTATTTTGTTGAAAAGTCTAATATCTTTATAATCAGTTTCAACTATTCCGACAACTGTTAGTATTATTTCTGTATCTAAAGTTTCTATCGGCATTGATATTTTTTTTCCAATAACTTCGTCTTGATTAAACTTATAAATTGACAAAAAATCACTTATTAGTACTTCATTTTTATTATTTGGTAATCTTCCTTCAGTAATACTTAAATCTATTTTTTCATTTTCTTTAAATAAATAAAGGACTGTTTCGTTTAGCTTACTTTCATTATTGTTTATTAATTGGTTACTACTAATATATGTAACTAACTTATTATATTGACTATCATTATCATTAATTTTATTGTATAAGTCTTCCCCTTTGGAAAACTGTTCTATCTTATTTGTTGGTTCATTTCTAACAGACCAACTTAGAGGGACTGCGAAATCATTATTTTTAGTTATGGCATTATTCAATGCTTTTTCAGTGTTAAAATTTGATAAATTTAACTGAGTGAATGTTAATATCGTACTTAAAATAAGGATTAGCATAGTAATTATAAAACGAAATTTATTCAAGAATAATAGTGATGTAGCATATCTAAATTGTGATTTCTTATCAAATACTTCATTATTTGAATGTGGCATTTTTTCAGTTGTATCTAATAATTTAGTTTCTTTATTTGATATAAGGTTACCCGCTATCCCATCTTTTATTTCAATTATGCTATCAGAATACTCAAATGCACTTTCCAAATCATGTGAAACTATAATAATCAACTTTTCAGTTGAGATTTTTTTTAGCAAATCAAAAACTTTTTTTCTATTAGTTATATCAAGGCTTCCAGTCGGCTCATCTAATAACATAATTTCAAAATTTTTTGCCAATGCCCTCGCAATTGATAATCTTTGTTTTTCACCTATAGATAAATATTTAATTTTGGTATTTATCTTATCCAGCATATCTACCGAAGTAAGCAATTTTTTTACTCTTTCATCAGATAGTTTATTTACAATTTTCAAGTTTTCAACAACTGTCAAACCATATAACAAGTTAAAATCTTGAAACACAAAACTAACAATATCTCTTTTAAATGACAAATCATCAATTTCTTTATTTTTATATTTTATATTCCCCTTTGTTGGTGTTTCTAATCCACCCAAAATATTAAGTAGTGTTGACTTTCCACTACCTGACTTCCCAACAATAAAAACCATACCATTAGGTGGTAATTTCATGTTAATTTCTTTTAATACCTGTATTATTTCTTTTCCATTTTTATACTCTTTTGAAATTCTTTTCAGTTCATACATATTATAATGCCCCTATATAGTTATATACCCTTCTATAAAAAGTAGAAATAATTGCATATTTAAATTTTGAACCTTCACCATCAAATGTCAAACCGTAGTTGATTTCAACTATCCCCTTTACAGATGAAAAATTATAAAATCCATGAACATAGCTCACATTTTCATAATAGTTCTTTTCATTTGCAAATGGAGTAGATTCAAAAAAATTGTAGTTTTTAGCATCAACAAATAAAACCATTATATGATCATTTAAATTTAGTAGGTTATACAAATCTTCAATAAAATCTTTTGTCATATTTTGATAATATTTTGAACAATCAATTACTATAGATATAAAGTCATATGATAAACTAATATCTTCAATATTAGTAAAATTTGAACTAATTGTATCTACTACTTCAGTTTCTTTATAAGCATAAATATGAGCTTTATTTTTATTCAAAAAAGTTATTTCTTTATCTGAATCTATCTTTTTAGCACAACTAGCAAGAATTGTTACTAGAAAGGTTATACACAAAATCATAATTTTTTTATATTTCATAAATTCTCCCTTTTTAGATATTTTTATATGAGATAAGTATGCTAAATTTTAAGCTATTTTAAGCCTTTAGTATCTACTATTGAAATGAACCAAGCCAGCTGATGTTCTTTTATTAGAGCCAACTTGCTGCTCGTATTGAATCATGTGTTTTATATTAACCCAAACAACACCTGGTTTTCTAAAAATAAGCATTCCATACGAATTAATTTCACCATCTAAATATTTTGTAGAATTAATGTCCCAAATCCCAGAGCGATATTGATATCGTGTTTTATATACTTTATCGCTTGTGCTTGTGTCTGAGTAAACATTTAATTCTCTATGATTAAAACTTGTGCTAGCACTGACAGATGGACCTGACACTGACATACCTACTGAAATTCCAACAGTACTACTTGATGGTTGATTACGCGGAGTATAATCTAATATAGAATATAAGTGCTTTTCATTAGGAAATGTAATAGTTGTATGAACATCATAATTTGAATAGTTATTACCATAACTTCCAAATCCAATAAACCCCCATTCTCTTAACTGCTTAGGAGAAGTTAGCACTCTATACGCAACTGCATGTAAAGAAGGATCTACTGAATTTCTCATTAAAACTTGATGAACAAGTGTATAATGTTTATCCCCTGGTAAATTTCTCTCAAATTCTTCTTCTTTGAACCCACTCATATATATTGGAGCATATTCATCTGCAATACTGAAACCTAATGCTGATGCATTTGTCTGAAAAACAGTTATAGCTTGTGTTTGATTAGTCGAGAAAGCAACCGTAATCGCTGTAACCAATCCAAGCATAATTAAAAATGTTCTTTTTGAAAATATTAAAATTATTTTTTTCATTTTCCCCTCTCTTTGTTAAAACACACTTATCTCCATAGTTAATAACGGACACTTTACCTATCTATACATAAAAGTACAAATAGGTTTAAAAAGAATATTCTATTATCTTATTAATGTTAAAAAAATTAAACTAACATTATTCATATAAAATCCCCTTTAGAATAGTGTATGTTATACAGTATATATTAGCATAGAAAAATTTTTATGTCAAATTCTATTACTTTAGTAGAAAGAAGACACATTTTAAACCTATTTTTTATTATCCCTATATGCCTGAATTATAATAGTTAATCAGTTGAAATAAATTTAACTATAAAAAAGATGTCTTTCTTTCAATCAGAAGAATGACATCTTAATACTTTTATTTAATTACTTCTATATGTTATTTATCAGTTAACTTAACTTCTAGTTCTTGTAATAATACTCTGTTACCAACACTAGTTGTTCCTGTGTGTTGGAATCCGAAACCACCATAGTTATTTACATCTTTTAAATCATATGATAAATGAACTTCATGTGGAAGACCAAAGGTTGCTTGAGCACCTGTTTGTTCAGATGCTGTAGTAATATCAGCTGATAGTTTATTGCCCTTAACTTCTAGAATAATAGTTGTATCTGGCATAAAGGCAGAGCTCATGATATCATTTCCTTCAAACTCTAATACAGTTTCGATTCCATTTTTATATTCAACTAGTGAGAATCTTACTGCATTACCTCCAGAACTAATTGCTGTTCCTTGTCTATCTTTAGCAACTCTTTGAATTCTTAAGGCATAGCCATTTTGAGTTTCGACATCATATTTAATATAGATATCTAAATATTGTTCTGTTGCACTACCAAAGCCTTGTCCAGCAGTTTTTTCTGGTGATAATAATACTTTCATTGATACATCCGAATATTCACCACTTGTATTATATAAAAGTCTAGCACCACGTTTTGCTAAAAGTAAACCATTTTTATAAAGTGCTCCTGCTTGACCTGATTGTCCACCTGTTGCGTATGTATAAACCCAAGGTTCTTGTTCTCCTATGTTACCCCAGTCTACTGTGATATCTTTAGGTCTATGAGAATCTGCATACCACACATTTTTATCAGTAAGTAAGTTATCTTTCCATGCTATATTTGCAAAATTTGTAGAAATAATATTTTTATCTTTAATATCTTCTAAAGTAATGACTCTTTGTCCTTCTATTAAAGCGATTTCTGTGCTTGCTGGACTAAATTCATATTTAGGAATAATAACTGCAGATACATATTTATTTAAATCTGTTCTTGATAGTTGATATTCTAATTGTGGCTTGTTAAGGGTTGTTTGTCCAACAAGTCTTTCTTGTTTATTTGTTTCTGTTCCTATATACCATAATATATTAGAATGATCTGTGTATCCTGGGTGATCATACTCATAATTTAAAACAACTTTGTTATTACTAATAGTTAGTGTTTGTTCTCCTATAAATTTAGGCGCTTCTACTAACTCAGGTCTAATAGAAACTGTTACTTGTGATACCAACTTATTAGTTGATCTAGCAGTAATAACTGTTTGTAAGATTTTACCTTGTTGGTTTAGTTTTGCCTTTAGTTTTAATACTCCATTTTCTTGTGAAATAAAGTCAAATAAACTTTCATCATAAGTATATTCTATACTATCAATTGATAAGATATTTGAAGGTGTTAGTACTGGAGTTAACACAATTTGGTTATCTTCTTGACTAGATTCTAATACGGTTGTATTAGAGGCTAAAACTAATTTAAATGGTGTTTTAACTGTTTGTAAAGTAGGGTTCCAACCATCATTACCACCTAATATATTTGAAATATTATAAGTATTATCTTTATTCTTAAATATTGGTAATGTTTCTTCTGTTAGATATTCTGTCACAGCTGGATAATCTTTAGCAAAGATGATATCATTTCCTTTTTCATCTTTGTTATTATAGACATAGTGTTTAGCATCTGGTCTTTGGAAGTCTTCCCATCTTACTTCTTCTATTTTACCTGTAAAAACTGAATCTATAAGACCAAAGGTTCCGCCAGATTTAGCCCAGTATAAAATACCTGAATCATATTTAATGTTAAAAGTTGAATTAAGGAATAATGCTAGTGTTTCAATCCCTCCCCATGTTGGGTGAGCTCCATATAAATCAAATGTACAGTTTTCATATACATTAATCTTACCAACAGCGATTGCATCATCTGTTAATTGGAAATAACAGTCTTTAAAGTATGCTCTTTGCATGTTACCAGCTGCCATTAAGTTTAGGTGACTGACAAATCTTGTATTTTCAAAATACATTCTATCACCAGCATCAAGGGTTGCTAGTGTTTGAGCTTGTACTCTAGCATCTGTTCTACGTTTAAGGTTTTGTGTAACATCTCTTGGGTATACTAGATCTGTTGAGCAGTAGTTAGCAATACTAATATTATATGAACTAAAGTCTTGTCCTACTCCAATAACATTCCAGTTACCTTTTGAACCTACTGTTTGTCCTCTATTACCCGCTATTCTTACATCATCTGCATTTGAAGTTAAACCAACAAATTTTAATCCTGTTTGAAAAAACTCTATTCCTATTAATCCTGGATGTTCTGGAGTATTTGCCTCATTAGTATCTAAATAGTCATCAGCCCAATAGACACCTGGTGCGAAATACACTGTTGTGTTGTTTTTAATGTTAGCTTCTTTTAGAGTTTGAAGTGTCTTAAATGTATATTTTGAAGCTTGTTCTTCTTTCATATATGCATCAAGAATAACATGTGATTCATCAAGAGTAACATATTTAGCTTTTAATGTTACATCTTCTTTTACTTGATCTGTAGAAAAATTCCACATATAATTAGTTTCTTCAATAAACCAACCCACAAAGTATTGGTTTTCTTGTTTAACTAATGCTGGTTCTTCTAATATAGAACCTTTATCAATTGTTTTTGTAGATAAAACTGTTTTGTCATTCATAAAAGTAATTTGGGCTCTAGCTTCATCTTTATTATTATTTACTATAACAGTGAAATGAGTTTTAAAGTTACCACTTTTCACTTCTACTTTTTTGGTTCCTTCTGTTTGTGAGTCAAAGCCACTGAACTGATATTCATTATCTTTAGTTCCTTCGTTTAATTTGATAACTGTTTGATTTGACATGACACCTATCACTTCTATTCCAGTTTTATCAAAAGATTCTCCAACTTTATATACTGTTTTTGTTGGAAATGAACTAATTGCAAGTGCGTGTATTTCTGGTGCTTTTTTATTACACGCAACTAGTACTACTACAAGAATTGAACTTAAAAGTAAGACAAACATCTTCTTAGTAATATCTATCACTTTTAAACTATTTTCTTTTACTCTCATCATCTTTACATTCTCCTGTCTTTTTTATAAAACGCTTTCAGAATGTAATTATACTCTTAGTGTAAGCGCTTAGTCAATCATTTAATTCACTTTTATATACAAAAAGAGCGTGCCTTTTACCGTGCACACCCTTTTAATTAAAGTAACTATTTATTTCTTGTTAGCTCCATATATATACCCTTAAATATTCTTCCACTTTTTTAATTGGTATAGCATATGCACTAACAAATTCTCCACTGTTATAACTAGTTGATGAAGCATAATTAATACCTACTAAATTAAAGTCGACATCAAGGATTGCTCCTCCGCTAGAACCTCCTGCAATTCTAGCACTGTGTGAAATCACTTCAAACTGAACACTTGATTCATACCACTTTGTGTTTTTTAATATTGGAGCCTCTGTATACTCTGTAACTTTCCCATACGTAATTGCATTCGTTTGTCCTTTAGGTTGTCCTAATGAAATTATTTCAGTGTCAATGTTAGGATTTTCTTTTGCTCTATCTATTACTTTCAAGGTTTCTTTCTTCTTAAAATATATAACTGCTAAGTCATATGAAGGAGACTCATGTTTTAAATATGCGTCGTACTTATTTCCCTTATAATCTTCTACCTCGTAACTAACTTTGCTATAGTCTGGATTTTTAACTGTCACATGGTTATTAGTTAAAGCATAATAATATCCTGATCCTTCATAAAATATAATGCCACTTCCAATAAAACTTTGCGATGATGTTGTAATTCCCAGAATTGTATTATAGTTTTTCTTAGTTATATTGACTACAGATGGCATAATTTCATGTGTAACTTTATTAGTAATAGTTGCATAATCAACTATATATTTTGCATATAAATTTAAATCACTAGTTATTTTTTTTGAAAAATCATACTCATGCTTAAAGTCTTGATCTAGATACCAAGATTGAAATATATAATTTTTTTTATGCGGAGTGCTTGGCTTAGATATAGTCTCATTAGCTTTAACTTTTTTTTCTAAATCAATCTCTCCATTATTAAATTTGAATAGTACTTTATATTCTATCTTTTTATCACTTTTCGAATTATTATTCTTATCAGTAGTTTTACCACTAAAAGTAACTGATACCCTTGTTGTTTCATTTGAAACTTTTTTTGAAATTTCAAAGTCAATATTAAACTCTTGGTTTCTTATAATTGATTTTGTTATTGTTTTTGTAGTATTATGTATCTTTTTTTCATCTTGAGAATACATTGTGGTATTTGCGGTTACTTCAACTAAGTTGATATTACTTTTAGCACTTACCACTATAATCGGAGTGCTAGTTTCTATGTTAGTTTTAAAATTATAACTATTTAGACTCTTTTTTTTAAACCCTATATATGTAAACGAGTCATTATAAACATTATATCGTTGCTTACTACTTTCTTTTATGTTTGAATCTGTTTTTTGACATGCACTTAATGACAAGGCAAGTAAAATTACAATTATTATTCTATATATTCTTTTCATTATTCCCCCCATAAACTATTAAATACTCTTTTTTTATTTCTATAAGAATAAAAACTATGTCTATTATATTACATAAGACAATAAAATTAAAGCCTATGGATCTTTATTATTGACATACATCTATTATAAAACGCCTCTAAAAGAGGCGTTCGCTTAATTATTCTATTTATTTTCTAATGCTAAAAGTCGTTTATCTGTACTTGGATGCGTTCCATATAATATATAATTTACAAATGACTGTGTTTGTTCACCCTCAGAAAGTATGGTTAATGCACTATACAGTCCTTCATTGTAGCCAATTTTTGATGCATATGCATCAGCTTTATATTCTTGTTTTCTGCTAGCAATAGAAACTAACACTCTACCTATAAATGTCCAAACATTAATTATTATACTTCTAATAGCTATAACAATGGTTGAAAATAAAAGAATTTTTTCTGTTTTTCCAAAATTTGTCTTATTAAGAACTGCTGTAATAATTATGTCTATAATATATGTGAAAAATAGAAATAATAATGATACTGCATAAATTGCAAATTGCATTGAAAAACTAGTCGCCATAATTCCTAAATTCACATGACTATCTTGCGCGTATAGATGTCCAAATTCATGTGCTAAAATTCCTTTGAATGCCTCATCATCTAGTTGCAAACTACCAGCAGTAACTCCAATAGTGTTTCGGCCAAATGCGAATGCATTAATATTCTCATCATCTATATAGTACAGCTTAACTTTATTACTAATTGAGTTATTATTTTTCTTGGCATTACTATATACTTCATTAAATAGTTCATAAATATGTTCTGTTTCAGAGTTTTTGGGTATTTCTCTCATTTTTCGCATAGCATTAAAAATATTTTCTCCAAATGAACTCAACATAATAAAAAGCAATATGATATATACTGGTACAATGTAATACCACATAATATCTGTTGTTTTAAAAACAAGTTGTAACAAATACTCAAATACAATAGTAAAGAAAAATGCATTAATCGCCATATACACTAATAGTCCCCAATTTCTTGGTTTAAATAAATTAATTAAAAATTTTAAAAAAAACATGTTTATCTTCCTCTCACTTTATTAAGTCTATGTAATTTCTTACTTCTTGGTACTTTTGATAATTAGAACTGATACAAAACAAAACCAGTATATCTACATAACTATTTTTGCTTAAACTATATCCTGCACTTATTAGTAACATTTGAAACTCTTCTTCATCTAATTTCATAGCAAGCCCCAATTTAATAATAGTTATTTTATTGGTTGTGTAATAAGGATTAGATTTTATTTTAGAAAATAACTGTCTATCGATTCCTGCTGTTTTATAAACGTCTACATCTTTCATTTCTTTCTTATCTATCATTTGAAATAATATATCTGAAAATCTATTATCATCAAAATTATTTTCTATATAGTTAAGTACTTCTTTATCTCTTACAATATTTTTAATATCCACTATTTTATTTTCAACAGCTGACTGAGATATCTTCATCATTTTAATCACCCGAGTACCATTATACCAAAGTGATAATTTTTTAGGTAACTTTAATGGCGACATTTTCACTTTTTTACTTGCTACTGTTGTTTTAGTGGTCAAAAATATATATAAAAGCTAATTAGTACTATTGATTTAGATGGATTTAATGTTTTTATAACATATTCTGAATACTGTTTATATTCAAATAACTTTATATCTAAAATAATCTAGTTTTAAATTTAAAAACGATTACATAAATTAAATAGCTATATGTACTTTTAGTTTTATACGTAGTACTTATCATATATCTTTAAAATACTTTTTAAAAGAAAATAGGAAATGCTTTATCTAGGCATTTCCAATATGTTTAAATGATTTAATTAAATTGTATAATTTGTTTTTCACTAATTAAATGTACGCTTATATCTTTCTATTTGATTTCAAATGTAAATTCTACTAATTCTTCGATCTTAATATCTTCTACATTTAAATCTAGTTCTATTGAACTAGATAATACATAGTTTTTATGCATTTGGACTTTTGTATCTGATATGAATCTATGATCTTCTATAGCGTGATTAATAGAAACAACTTCTCCTAATGTTACATTTGATGCTAAAGCTAAGCTTTTAGCTGTTTTAAAAGCTTTTTTAGCAGCATCCTTTAATGCTTTATCTGCGTATACTTCTTTATTTTTAACAGTAAAATTAAATGATATTTCTGGGTTTGTTTTTGATTTAGATATAGCTTCTAAAATTTGAGCAAGCTTATGATAATCAATATCAAATGATAGTTTTAATATTTGTGTACATATATATCCTACAAATACTCTTTTATAATTACCATTTTCATGATGATCTTCATAGTTTGTTCGTATGTTGAAATCTAATGTTTTAAGTGATTCTTTGGTAAAACCAATATGAACTAATTTGGATAGTAAGGTATTATATTTTTCTGTTGTTTCAAGTAATGTTTGATCATATTCTTTGTTTTCATGACTTAGTTTAAAGTTAAGTTCAATTGTATCTGGCTGAATACTTATTTTCCCTTTTGATTTAATTGTAATAGTTTTCATATTTTCCCTCATTTCATTTTTATTTTATATCTCATTATAAAAATAGAATAGTAACAGTTCTCTATCTATTTGATAGAATGCTATATTATTCTTGATTCAGTTAGCGTTATACCCATATAAATCATTTCTTGTTTGAAGTACTTCTTTATAGTAATTTTCCCTTTTAATAACATCTTCGGGTAAATAGTTTTTGGGTATTGTTTCTAAAATTGAAAAAGAGAAATTAGCTTCAATATATGTCATTCCTCTTAAACTATCTTTAGCGATTTCTTTTAGTTTTTTATTTGGAAATCTACTATCATTACCTAATTCAAATTCTGAATATCCATTTTCTAAATACTCTTTCCATTTGCCATAAAGCCCTTGTGTTCCATATGCAGATCCAACATATCTTTTTCCATTACTTCTGTCACTAATAAGATAGATTGCATTAACAGCACTTAATGCTGCTTTCCAACTTTCTAGATCGATATATCTTTTTAACTCTAAAAAATTAAGATTTATATTTTGATACCCCACAAATGGAATGGCTCCGTATTCTACTTGTAAAATCTGGTCTACTTCTGCATTATCAATAAACGTATCTAGTTTAAAAACATACCTTGCATATTTGTTACCTTTTTCTAAGTTAATGATAAGTCTTCCAAATAGCGGTCTATATTTGTCTATAATTGAATATTCACAATGTCCACCGTTAGGATTATCAGGAACTTTTGTAATAACTGATGCTGTTATCAAAAGCCACTTATTATTTCCTAATCTTACAAAGCCAAATGAATAATTTCCTTCTTGATAGTTTTTTCTTCCTGATTGATGTGACCAATAAGAAAAGGAAACATCTTTATTCTTTAACCATAAGTCTAGGCATTCTCTTTTTTCGCTTGTCATATTAAGATTTATTTTTGAATTTTTAATTTCTTCTTTTGTTAAACCTAAAAGTTGATTTAATTTGATTCCCATACTTTGCCTCTATCTCTTTAACTGAATTATATTGTTTTAATTGATTTTTCTTTTTCTGTTAACTCGCAACCATTTAGTATTTTGCAGATTAATTCAATTGCAGTATGAGTATTAAATACTATCGCATCTGTTGGTAAATCATACCCTTTAAGGCTTAACCAATCTCGACAGACACCTTTTTGATTTTCTGGAACTTTTCCTGTTTTTCCTCAATCAATCTAGGATATTTAGAGCTTAAATCTATTTTATACTTAACATTATTTACTTCAAAAGTGTTATTTTTATACATATTACATTCCTCTTTCATATTCTATTTTTTATATATTAAACAAAGCGTAGTGTGGAATATTTTTTATTCCATTTTCAAAACCAAAATTCTTACTTGTAACTTTAATGCTGTATTCTGGCTTAAATCTATTCGTATATACTAATAAACTTTTAGCTTTAACATTATCGCTTGATTTAACTTCAACTGGAAGAATTAAACCTTCTTTTTGAATAATAAAATCTATTTCTGACTTACCTTCTGATTCATAATAATATAAGTTATAGTTTTTCATCTTCAACTCTGTAGCAACATAATTTTCATATATAGCGCCTTTAGCAGTACTTGATAACATTTCTTGATTACCTAAAATAATATTATGATTAAGATTTATTTTAGCTGTTAAAAGTCCAACATCAGATAAGTAGACTTTATATGAAGTAATATTTTTGCTCATTTCAATAGGATGTTTAGGTTCATTTATTTTATAACAAGTGTATATAATTCCAGATTTATCTAACCATTCTAATGATGCTTCATACTGCGAAGCCCGTGCTCCACTTTTGATCATATTATATTGGAATTTCTTATTCTCTTTTGCTAATTGTGATGGTATGGAGTCATATACTGCTTTAGTTTTGATTGTTTCTACGTCTGTACTATATTTACTCATGTCAGATGAATAAGATGCATTAATCCCTTTTTGAATGACCCTAACAAGATCATAGTCTTTATTTAATACATAATTACTAACTGCTTCCGGCATTCCTCCAACTACTAAAAATTGAGAGACTAAATCAAGGGCCTTTTCATGTAATGCTTTTGATAAAGGGGTATTAGTTATAAATGATTTTTCAATTTGAGATAATAATTGGTTTTCGTTTAAAGCTAATAAGAATTCTTTAAAATTAAGTGGATACATATCAATCATATCTACTTTTCCAACAGGAAAAGATATTTTATTCTTATTAAGGGCAACTCCTAATAATGATCCAGCTGATATAACATGATATGATGAATTGTTTTCATTAAAATATTTTAGGGTTGTTAATGCATGTTTAGAAGCTTGAATCTCATCAAAGATAATTAATGTTCTTTCTTCTATAATTTGTTTACCATATAAAGCTTCTAGTTCAGTTATAATTCTTGATATGTTATAATCGCGCTCAAATATTGAATCTAGTGAACTATCAGATTCGAAGTTAAGGTATATATAGTTATCATATTGGTTTCTAGCGAATTCAATCATTGTATAGGTTTTTCCTATTTGTCTGGCCCCATTGATAATTAATGGTTTTTTAGCACCACTATTTTTCCAGTCATTTAGCTTGTTAATGATTAATCTTTTCATTACTAACACACTCCTTTTACTAGATTATACCATTTTATTACATTTATTGGAACGAATAAATGTAATTATATTGCTTAATAGTAATTAAATAGTAAAAAACTGTAAATCTATGAAGTCAGTTAAACCTCATAGTTTACAGTCTTTTTATTTTTATTTATGATTCTACAATTTCTTCTAATGCTTTATCACTATCTACTTTACGAACTAAACCTTTATTAACAAGTTCTTCGTTTGTTTGATACTTTCTTCTATAATCTTTTTTAGGGATATTAGATTGTTCATAGTCTTTAGTTTTCATTAGTATATCAATTAGTTCTTTAGCATATTTAACACCTCTTGGTCCTTTGACTCTAATTCTTAGTGGTGTTGTTAAATGCTTTTTAGTTTGAGTTTCATAAATATATTTATATTTAGGATCCTCTACTTGTTCAGGGGTTAATGCATAAAACACAGTAAATGTTGTTTCACTCATTACTATTTTAACTAACAAGTTCTTACCTGAAACAAAGCTTTCTTGATTCCATGTCATTCTGCTTGAAATCATTTTATAACTTAAAAGATGATTCTTAATATCTGAATATCTTAGTTGTGTTTCTTCTGGTGACTGGATCAACCTTGCTTCATAGCTCTTTTTATAGAGTATAAATTTCTTTTTAATATCTATTATCGTAGTTTTTGGTTCTTCTTTGATTTCTTCTATATCTATAGTTTGATTGATAATATGAATATTTTTTTCTTCAGTAACAATATCCTCTTTTCTTTTAAATATAAGTGCTATGTATATTATTACAAACATTAAAATCAGAATAATAACTCCTAGTATGATAATGACTGGTATTGCGTTTATAGGTAATGTTGTTAGTAAGACTACAGGTGAAATGCTCATTATTTTTTTATTATTCTTGCGTTTTTGAACCATTCTAGTAATAATTAACGCTTGAACTAAAATAATTACAATTTCAATGCCAATTGCCCACCATAAATTAACGCGTTCTTCTTGTGGTTTATCACCGATAATAAAGTATGGACTAAATGATGTTGTTTCAAAGGTAAGATAATTTGATTCTCTTTGAGGTTCAATTACCTCAAATATACCATTTGTATAATGTACAACACGTAAGTTTAAATACTCCCTAATTTCAGTAGGTATTAATAATGATACTTTATAACTACCAATAAATTCTGTTACTTTTTGTCCTTGATTATCTAAGTATATGTCTAAAGATTTACCTATTGATTGCTTAATGATTTGTTCTAAATTGATTCCTTCAGGTAAATTGATTTTACCTTCTTGTAAGGCTTTTTTGAAGGCTTCTATGAGTGCCTGGTCTGTCTGATTTTTAACTACCATTTTATATGTTGATTTAAGCCCTTCATCATTTGTGATGCCACCTTTAATCATATCAGTTGTATCATCTAATTCTGGTAGACTTTCTCCTGGGATAATTCCATGCTCACTGATTGCGTATGGATTAATTTTCTCAAGTTCTATTTTACCTTCAGAAAATACAGTATTTAAGGTAGATATACCTTTACTTTGATTTAACAATTCTAAGTATGTTTCATATATTTCTTTTAAATCATTTTTTCTGTTTGCCTTATATCGATTGTTTGTAAGTAATAAATTATAATGCTTGTGAAATGATTCAATTACTTCTAGTTGTTCATTTAAATATGACAATTCTTTTATTGTTGTATCTAAAGCTAAGACTTTATTAGCATTATCTAATCCTATTAAATGATTAGCTAATGTTTCTTTTATTTCTTTTACTTTTATATTTTCTATCTCTAATTGTGTGCTTTCTTGAATGAAATCAGAAATATAGGCAAGCGTTGCTTGATTTTTAGCTGTTTCAACACGTATTTTTATTTCATCAATATTTTTTGAGTTATCAATATAATCTAATGACTCTCCAACTACTTTAGTAAATAATTCTCCGTTTTGTTCTTTTAAAAGACCTATATACTTTTTAAATTCTTCTTTACCATCATAGATATGTGTATTAAGTTTAATAGTTTCTATAATTTTTTCTAGTAGAGCATCATCAGTATAATTATCTCCATTAATCTCATCTAACTTTTCATTGATGATTGTTTCTATTTCTGGTGTGATAATAATATTTTTTTCTTCTAGTTCTTTTTTAATCTCTTCTTTAATTTGATCTTTCTTATCTTCTGCTTGTTCATTGTTTTCAATTGATTCTAAAGTTTCTTTTAATTCATTGAATAAAGCATCTGCTTGATCTTTACTTAAAGCATCTTGGATTGCCTTAATTGATTCTTGAATCGCTTCATTAAATGATTCACTTGCATCTTCTTTTTGAAGTTCTTGTGCTTTTTTGATAACCTCTTGTTTATATTCATTGAGTTGGTGTTCTTCAATGTTTTCTTTAATTGATTCTTTTATTTCCTCCATTAATTCATTATTTTTATAATTATCACCATTAATCTCATCTAACTTTTCATTGATGATCGTTTCTATTTCTGGTGTGATAATAATATTTTTTTCTTCTAGTTCTTTTTTAATCTCTTCTTTAATTTGATCTTTCTTATCTTCTGCATATTCATTATTTTTAGTTTGAATTTCGTTTTCAAATGCTTCTTCTGCTATTTTTAATTCTTCTAGAGATTTTGCGTCTTTAAGAATTTGATATCCTTTTTCAAATATTTGATCCATTGATGCATCTGTTGGGCTAAGGTCATTTTTAATTGTTTCAAATTTTGAAATAGCTTTTAAAATACTTTCTTCTAATAAGAGTGCATCGATTTCTTTTTTACCTTCATTAATTATTTGTTTGATTTCTTCTAAGTCTAAGTAGTTATTAGAATCAACTTTGTTCACTTGTTCATTAATAATGTTTTGAGCAGCTTCAAGATTATCTCCAAATAAGTTAGCATAGTCTGTTAATTCTTTTGAAACTTCTTGTTTTCTTGCTTCAAATGCTTTATCTTTAATTAAGTCTTTATATGCATTAATTGTCTCATTAATTGAATTGTAATCACTTTTTGGATAATTGATGTCGATTGCCTCTAATATTAGACTTTCAAAAACACTTAGATCATTAAATCCTAGTGTATCAAGATATTCTCTTAATTCTTTTTCTGTAATAGTTTCATTATTTGTTATAAATTTTGATACTAATATTGCATTAGATGGTGCATGTGTTAAAGTTTCTTTTGCACGTACATAAATTGGATATTCAGTATTTGGGTTAAGACCATCTATAACTAGTGTATTAGGAGTTCCGCTATAGAATTTAATACCATCTACTGAGTATTCATAGATTTCTTGTGTATTTTCAAGTTCTACTTTATTGTAATCTACACGGCCTATCGTATAAAATTTTCCTTCTGGTGATTCTTGATATAGTTTGACAATTGCCTTTTCATATTTGGATGCGAAAGCTTCATCTGTTTCTAGTTTTCTAATATATAAGTCATGTGTTGTATTATCATACTCATAGATTTCATATTGACCTGCCATATCATCAGTCACTGTTTCATTTTTTGTCACTAAGAGCATTTCAAAGCCATCTTTAGGTAGTATAGTTTCTCCGTATTTGCTTACTGTCTTATCCTCATCTGTAAGGATAACTAATTCTTTTGGAATTTTAGTTGTTGTTACATATATATCATTAATTTCATCATTTGAGATAAATACTATAAAACGATTTTTTGATATATACAATTGATAGTCATTATTATATACTGCATGTATTTGGTATGACTTATTCGGTCTTAAGCTTCCATTAGTACCTTTTATTCCATCTAAGAAAAATTCATATGTATACGTATCATCTGTTTGAAGTGTTATTTTATTATGTGTTATATTTTCTACTTTATTAACAACATATTGTGGGTCATATAAAAGGACTTCTTTAACCTCTTCTGCATTTGATCTTTGTAATTGATGGTTTTCTGCAATACGAATAAATACTTTAGGATTTTTTGTAAAATCAACATCAGTAAATGTAATTTCTAATCCATTTAGCCATGTATTCTCATCAATTGAGTATTCATAGATTTCTTCACCTAAAATAGTAAATCCTGTGCTACTTATTCCAATAATCATGACATTTTCTTTATTAATTACAATAAATTCTTTTGGTGTTGTAATGTTATTTTCTTTCCCATCTTCAACTTCGTAATGATCATCTCTTATTTTTTTGTAAATAACTGCTTGTCGTGATTCAGATGGCACAAGGTTTTCTCCTGTACGTCTAACATAGATGATATAGTCTGTATTAGGGATTGTTTCAAATAGTATGTTTTCACCAGCTAACCATGTTTCATTATCTAGTGAGTATTCTGCATTTTCTAATCCATAAACTAAAATATTTTTTCCTGTGTCAAAATTATCTACTCTTACTTTAGCCAAATCTTCATCAGGAGCGATTGCTCTTGCTCTAAGAGGAGCTTCAATAAATATTCCTGCGTATTTATTTTCTGTTTCATGTCTTCTAACAAAAAATATTTTATTTCTAACATTGCTAAATTCATAGATGTGATTACTACTTCGTTTCCAATCACTTTCTTGAGGCTCACTTCCCTCATCAACCATTGCATATTCAAGTCCTTCATAACCGGTAAAAATAAATGGGTCTTTATTTCTATTATCATCTGTCAAAACGATATGTTGTTCGACAATTGAAAGTGGCTTTCTCTTTTCAGCAGGTACTTTATCTGTTTTTACTTCTAAAGCCATTTTTTCTAGTGATTCTGTTGTTTCATCTGTTGCTAGTTTTTTAACATATATTTCATAATCCGTAAAAGCTTGCAGTTCTGTAAATGTATGACTGCCACTTTCAGTAAAAGTGATGTAGTTTAATTCTTGCTCGCTGTTTTTTTCTTTAATAGCATACGCATATTCTGAATCTACATCAATTGTAATACTAATATCTGTAGGTTCTCCAACTAATTGAACATTGAAATCTTCTGGAATTAATCCTTTTCTTCTAACCATGATTTCAAATGAATATGCTTCATCTGTTCCTTCACGTCTAACAATAATAGTTATTGCTTGACCTTCAGTAAGTTCATCTTTTTGATAATACATCATTCCTAATCTATTAAACCATGTATCCTCACCATCTGCTTCTACTCTATAGTCATAGCCATAAGCTAGGGTAAATCCTATACTAGTTTCAGTAATATCTAAATCTAGGAGACTGTTTTCTCTTGTTGGAATAGGAGCTAGTGTTTGTTCACTTGCTAAGTTAAATGGTTTTGATATTTCTTGTGTATCATTTTCTAAACTTCTCACATAAATATTGTACATAGTGTATGGGTTTAATTGGTTAAATAAAGTTTCATTATTAACTGTGCTTATCCAGTTAGTTTGATCGATACTATATTCATAAACTAATCCGTTTTTAGGTGTTTCAATACTAAATAATAGTCTAGTATCTGTTTTTTCTTTAAGTTCAATCTTAAATGTATCTAAATCTATAGAAACACTACTAGTTGGTATTTTAGTCGTTGTAAAAGAAGCTCCTGAGAAATCATTAGAAGGAAGCTTGTTTTCTGTTTCAGTTAGTCTGATGTATATTTGGTAAGTTGTTACTGGATTTAAGTTATCAAAGCTTTGATTACCTGTATATTCAGCTGTTACCCAGTTTTCTTGATCGATAGAATAATCATAACCTATTTCTTGTTTAAAAAATACTTTATCATGTAAAACTGAAACAATTATAACTTCTTTTCCATCAAATTCTTGTTCATCTTTATTAATAATAATTTCTCTAATAAATGATTCTTTTGATACTTCTTCGGTATCTGTTTGAGCACGTCTTATATAAAGGTCATAAATGTCATCTATGTTAAGTTCTGTTAATTCTATTGACGTCACCCAAACTGAGTGTTCACCTACTGTACCACCATTCTTTATGATTAGATATTCAAAATTTTCATATGCTGAAAGTAAGATTTTTTGGTTAGTAACGCGTAATCCTTCTAAAATGTTTTTTACTTCATCTGATGTAGGTAGTAAAACCTTTGGTGTTGTTAACTTTTTAGTTTTGGCTGTTTGAAGCGTTACTCCATCTTCTTTCATCTCTACAGCATAAAGATGAGATGCTTCAGATTTGTCATCTTCTATTTTTCTTGAATATATTTTATACATAGTTGCATGTTTTAAATTATAGAATGTCAATTCATCATTTCCAGAAATATATTCAAGATGAGTTTCATCTACATTTTTCCCATCTTCAACAATTGCATACTCATATCCTGAAAGTGCATTAAGTATTATTATTTGATCATCTGTGATTTTTAATTCTACTGTTTGATCAATTGGATTAATGAATGCTTTTGGAATTTTTGTCGTACGTGCTATAACGTCCATGTAATTAGAAACATATTGGCTATCATTAATTCTGACTTTGAATGTATAATTTGTGACTGGTTCAAGGTGGTTAATAATCCAGTTTTTACCATCACCTTTGTAAATTTGATTTTCATACATATAGTCATAACCAATTTGTGTATGGACAATCACTTGATGCTTTTCTTCATTTGAATATCCAATACTATAGTTAAATGCCGGTGTAAATTCACTTCCTTCTTCTATAATAATTGGTTGTACCCCTGTTGTTTCACTTTTAATATATCGATATTCTGATTTATATGGATTATTTTCTAATGTTTTTTGAACCCATAAATTGTAAGTTGTCCCAGGTTTTAAATCATTAAACCAAATTATACCATTTTCCATCACACCTTGAATAACAGTGGATCCTTCTTCTTCGCGTAACTGATAACTAATATTAGTTTTTGGATTTGTTACTTGCATGATAAGTTCATCTTCTACTAAACGAAGGTCTATATTACGCTCATCATCTGTTAAATTAGGTCTTTCAAATGAAATAATTGGAGCTATGTTGCTTTGTTCATATAAAGTAGTTTGATCTCTTTGTATGAGTAATTGTGTATTTTTAGCGTATATGATAAAGCCATTAGTATCCACATTAGTAATTTTATCCCCTACACTATATATGTATCCAGGTTTAGCAGTTACTCGGTAATTATCATCATCATGACTTTCTCTTAAATGTGTACGTTCTTCTTCTGTTAATTCTACGGCTGAATTTTTAGTAGAATCTGTTTGAGTGATTGCCGGAAGTGATGCTGCATGTGTTTCTGTTTGCATATTTCTAACATAGATGTTACCTTCAATTTCTTTATTTGCATGATTAAAAGTAACTCTACCATCAGTTGGTTTCATCCACTGTCCGCTACCTAAACGATATTCATAAGTCTCATTAAGGTTTTCTCCAATCACAACTACACCATTTTCATTAGATATTATTGTAATATTGTTATCTCCAACAAACGCTACTGCACTTTCCAGTGTTTTAAGTTCTTTGTTAAAAACTACTTTATGAGAGTCATAATTAAGCGATGCTTCAAATCCTTTTTCTGTTTGATATTCCAAACTGTAAACTGTATTTGGGTTAAGACCAGAGTATTCTAAAGTATATGTATTATCTTCATTTTTAACATAATTAGTATATCCAAAGGCTTTTCCTTCTGGATTTTTAAGTCCATATCTCATATTTAAAGTTGGTACTTTAATGAAAATTTGAGTATCTGTTGCATGTTCAAATTTAATATCAAAGTTTATTAAAGTTCTAAAGGTACCCACTTCAATTTGATCAGAAGGATCAAAATTAGTTGCCCCTGGAATTCTAACAAACAGTTTGTATTCTGTGTTAGGTTTTAAATTTGAAAAACTTTTTGCATTGCCTAGTGTCCAATCATAGTATTCCCCTACTGAAGATCCTATTTCTTCTAGTCTGTATTCATAGTTTGCATAATTACTAAAAATAAGTCTTGTGTCAGTGAGTTGTTTAAGTATAATTTTATTTCCAGGTTTACCACTTTTCCATTTAGCTGTTAAACTTAAGTCAGATTCAACATTAACTATATCATTTTCATTGTATTGCTTACCATTTTCATCAAACCAGCCTAAAAATATCTTTCCTGAATAGGCGATTGATTTAGGAAATATAATTTGGTTGTCAAAAATTTGACTGATGTTTGTAAATGCATCATCCCCTGTTTGATGATTAAATCGGAAATTCATTTTTTTAGGGCTATAGATAGGTTTAATTTCTAAATCTTTTGTTATAGAATTAAAGGATTGATCCCATCTTAAAAAATCATAACCAAATTTTATAGGCGGAGTCTCTGGTGCAATTGCACTTCCACCATATTTAATTGTCTGAAGATCACCATAATCATTGCCTAAGGCATCTTTAAACTTCACTGTATATCTATTTAAGTTATAGTAAAGTTTTACAACTGATGTGTTATCACCTCTAACGACAACTTTCCTTAAATTGATATGTTCTTGTTTATTACTGATAGTATGTCCAGTAAATGATGCAAAACTTGGATCACTAATATTCCCTGCTGTTGAATTAAATCTTGTATTTCTTGTTGTATCATGGAAATATGTTCCATCAAGCCTTTCAAAAAAGTATTGAACTGCATAATTACTCTTTAGTAATTCTGGTTCCCAAACTGCATAAAGCGTTACTTTTCCATTAACAACATTCGCATCATAGTTCATAGCTGTACCAGGTTTCCAAGTTGCAGCACCTGTTTTTGATCTTGACCATCCCATAAATTTATAACCTGGTCTTGTTAATGTATGTGTTGGCATACTATTATAAACGCCATTTCCAGCGTTGAATGTACGCGTGAAGTTATTCCCTTTAACTGGGTTTTCAGTTGAACCATTTTTGTCAAATTCTACTGTATAAGTATATCTTGCATAATATGTGTCATTAGTCGTCGCAGTTGCTAGTCTATGAGTATATGATCCTTGAGTATATGCTTTATCCTTATACCATCCTGCAAACTTTATACCACTACCTTTTCTATATTCTATTTGATTTGCATTCGCAAAGTTATAGACATCTCCATAGTAGTGATATGCTGGTGGGGTGTATCCTACAAACTTACCACCCATTAAATCAAATTTGGGTTGTGAGTATCTTTTCATTGTTGAATAATTTGATCCTGAAGATACTAATCTGTATTGACTACTATTTTTGTTTAATCCATTAAAGTAAGTGATATCAGAGGCTGTTCCATAAAAACTTCCACCTGTGATGTAGTAATTAGTAGTGTTTCCACTTTGAATTGCACGAGTAGCGTCTCTACCTTTTCTAATTGCTCCGCCTTGAATATAGATATTACCACCAAATTTTGAATTTGTAGCCCCTGAATAAATACCATAGACAACTGAGTTTCCCTTTACAGTTAATTCCGGTAAATTATTTGCCCCGTTAGGCATAACTATCCAAACACTATAATTGTTACCTTCTACTGTCGAATTATTGATGATAGCACGACCTCCATCAATATAAAGCGCGTGCTGACCATTAGTTTTTAATTTTGCGTTATTTAGATTAACTACCGGTCTCCAGTCTTTTCCACCAGTGATTTTTATTGCTGGTCCACTTCCATTATTTGTGAAACCTCCGCCTCCATTAAGTGTTAGTGTTCCCGAGGTGAGTTCAATAAAGTTCTGAGATGTATTGTTAACATAGGTAGATCCGTTAAAATTAATCGTTAGGCTATAACCAATTTTAAAAGTCAACTTCGTAGTAATGCTGTACCCCTTAATAAAATCAATTCGCCCCCCCGTTTTTGCATTATTAATTGCATATTGAAAGACATTACCTTGGTATGTCCTAACTCCTTTACTGTCATATGCAGTAAATAGATGAGAGGTTGCCAATAATTGAGTGTTTGCTGGCTCATAATCTTTACTTTCGGCTTCAACACTTTCTTGACTACTAGCTATTGGCCTTTGTGTCATAAAATACAACACCACTAATATAGACATAAAAAACACTAGTAGACTTAAAAAAACTAAATTCTTATTTTTCCTTAACATAGTTTAAATTCCTTTCTTCTTTTATATTATTTTTTAAATTTAAAGAATCAAAATTAAGCGCCATTTAGGCATATAAAATATAGCATATTATGATAATTTAGACAAGTTTAACGCTTTTGTTAAGCCATTTAATCGATTTTTTGATACCATTGTCTTTGGTGTTAAAATAGCTATTAGAGGGTTATCATTTAAGTTATATTTTTGTTTAACCATTATCATTTATGTCAGGTTATAAAAAGTGTTGTTTTTGATAATGGGTAGGTATTTTTATTTTGTTATTATTCACATATTTATATGTTTCATAATTGCATTTTAGTCTTTAACTGTAAAATTGTAAACTAATATGCTTCATATATTACATATTTATGTGTTAATTCATTGATACATATGCTTTTTTTTAAAATGATAATCAATTAAATTGCATAAAAAAAAGACTTTTATTAAGTCTCTTACTATCCTGTATTCGATTCAGTTTAATAGATTGATAACACTTCGTTTTCATACATTTCCAATTCGTTGTGTTTATTTATCCTCATTTTTATATTTAAAAAGGTAAAGTGCATATGCACTCTACCTTATCTATTTATAACTGTTTTAAAAATTCATTGATTAAAAATTTGTTTCTTTCTTCTAAGAATTGTTCATATTTATTTAAACTGTAATTTTCATCAATTACCCATTGAACTTGTTCCTTATTTGGGTATTCATATCCTTCTACTGATCGTTTTGCTTTGTATAAAATATCATACTTATGTGCTTTGTCTTTTTCTGGTAGTAAATATAGATTTCCTACAGGACTCATTGATATGTTTCCTGCTATTTTTTCTACAACATACTTAGGAATAATATGGGTTATAATATATTTTTGTTCATCATTAGTTCTATATTTTTTTGTAGCAAATAAATAGAATAATTTTGAATCACTAGTAAATGTTTTAAGGGGTTTGTTAGATTGCGTTTCTATCCAATCTTTAATATTTTGTTGCCATGTATCTTCTGGAATAGGTATTAAATATCTATTTCTATTTAAATCCTGATTTATAATTTCATTTAATGTATTATCTCCATGACCAGACCATTCGCTTCTAATAATATCATTTAAGTATCTATATGGCATATACTTAGTAAACAATCTTAGGTTATTCATAGTATCTTTTTTATTTGTTATTTCTAATGTATCTATATCTAATTCATAATGAATTTTAAACCATGTATACGCAATAGAAAGCATTTGAGCTTCTATGTATTTAGAGTAGATCGATATATAAGGCTTAAGTATGGCAATTACTTCTTTAAAACTTCTTATAATGAGATTTTTAAAATTATCTAAATTGCTTGGTTTAATTTTATCATTAATAAACTTGTCTAGTTTATTCATATTTTTCAAATGCATTCCTAAAAATGTTATAAGAGATGCGAAACCAATCGTATCTATTACAGAATCATCATACTTTTTAGATGGAAATATATCTTTCAATTCTTCTGTAAGAATTTTCCCCATTGCTAGGCAATATTCATACAAAGTAACCTTTCCTTCTCCTTTTATTGAACCTTCGTTATAGTTTTCTATTTCTAATTCTGTTTCTTCGATAATTTTTTTGTATCTTGCCTCTACTCTTTTAGTTATTTCCCTATCCACACCTTTTAAAATAGTTCCATCCCATGATGAGGCAAATACTTCATATTTAGAAAGCTTAGTCCCACCTTGATTAAGCTTTTCAAAGATAGATGGAAGTTCTGATTCATCGCCTGTAAAAAGAATTACAGGTATTTCAAGCGAATCTAGATTTATTACTTTTTCTAAGTTATTCCATAATAGAATTATTTTAGTATAAATTTGATGGTATTGAGGTGTGTTCTCCAATCCTGGATATGTTCTTAATAATTCTTTAATCAATCTATCAGCAAACTTGTTACTATTAATAAAATCCTGTTTATCTCTAATAACTGTACTAAAACATCTTTTGACTTCTTTTAAAATAACACTGATTTCTTGATCGTTATAATAAGAAACAATTTTATCAGCTATTTCTAGTAACTCTGGGTAGTTTGTCTCATCAATTGTAATATACGCAAATGGGTTCTTATCAAAATCTTTTAAGGTTGTAAATCTTTGAAGTCCATCAATAACGCTATGCTTATTACTGCCTAATTTACTATAAAGCAGCAAAACACCAAACGGATCACCTATTAGAACACTTTCAATAAATTCTTTTTTTGTTTTAAATTCCAAACCATTCTTCTTTGAAAACTCGGCATGTTTATATTGTTCTTTAATTGACTATATGTATAGTCTCTAAAAATATATTTCTTCTCCATAAATTATCTCCCTATATGTTTTTATTTATTTCTGTTTGATTAATTTTTACTACTAAATCAAATATTTTAATTGCTTGATCGATTGTTAACATAAAAAACTCTCTTTTACTAGCTGCAGTGTTTTTTCTAACATTTGGGTTAATTGTATCTATCATTGCATGTATTGTTTTTTCCAAAGTTAGAGAATCATATGCTGAATGTGTTTCTATTGTTTTTTCAACAATAAAAGGAAGAGGTGCTCCAGTATTTAACTGTCTAACTCTTTTAGTTATAGAGTTTGTTCTTCCTATTTTGATCCACCCTGGGATTGATTCATTGGACATAAGATATACAAAATCTCTTGTGTTTTTCTTTTCCTTTGCTTCAACTGTTTCTTTTTTGTATTCTGGAATTAATTGACATATCCCTTTATCAATAAACTTCACTATTTTTTTATCCCTTAATTTTTGTAATGTCTGTCTTATCTTTTCTTCAATATAATTATTGTTTGGATAGACTTTTTTAAATTCTGGTATGTATCTGTAGATGTCACTTGTTGTAAATTTAGTGTTTTGAAATTTATTGACAATAAGGTTAAATATAATTTGATTCCATCCCTTCAAATTTATCTCACCATTCACAAACTTAACCTTCTTTCATCTGTTTATTTTAATTAGATCATATTTTTAGAATTATGTCAAATATTTATCATTTTACAAAGAAAAAAGCCCTTTATTAACTAAAGGACTCGTCTTTATTCAGAATATTTTCTATGATTTCATCTAAGATATCTCTATTATCATTATCCATATATTCTTCATATACTTGCTCAACGATTTGATTAAATGTAGCATTTGAAAGTTTTTTTACATCATCTATATTGTTATTATAATAGTTAACTACTTTATATGCGATGGTTAGATGTGTAATATATAAGTTTTCTTTATCTAGTTTTTCTATGACTTCTTGTGTGTATTCTAATAAGTTGAATTTTTTCATATCATTACCTCAACTATTATTATACACAATTAAGGCTATTTTTTCTTTTCCAAAATGAGTTGTTCTAATAATCCGTTTTCTAAATCACTTATATTAAATACATATTGAATCTTATTGTATGCTTCTTTTAAATTGTTTTTAGTTTTTAGCCAGCCTAATCCATCAGTAATCCAAATGAATGTTACTTCTGGAATATGTTTTAAATTCTCTGCTAGTTTAATATAACTTCTAGATGTTTCATTAAGTTTAGATCCTGTTGTGCGGTAATAATTAGTTTCTATTAAAAAAAGATGACCGTTATCGTTTTTAATAACAAAATCAAAACGTTTGTTTCCAGTGTATTCAAAATACTCTTCTTTAATTTCTATTCCAAGTGTATCTTTAATCTTTTGTTGGGTTGCTTCTTTTTCCCATTTGATATTACTTATATTAGAAATGATTCTTTGGACTGTTAATCCCATGGCACTCCCACTTCTATTTTTTCTGCCGTTAGTATCTAAGCCAACTTCTATCCCTGTTACATAGTCAACAAGATTTTTTATACCATAGTCACTAAATAATTCTATAAGTCTTGTTTTATATATGAAATCTAGATAATATTTTGCATCCATGTTTTCTTTAAAGTCATATGTTATAACAACATTATTATCTAGAATATCTAATTGTTTATCTCTTACTGCTAAAAGAATCGGTAATACTCCTACTACATCAGGATTCTTAACAAGCATTTTTTTAAATTCTTCAGCAAAATTATCTTCACCTATTAAAATATTTAGAACATTTAAATTATATTTAACATCTTTGACTTCTTTAAATACTTTATCAAAGTTCACATAATAATCATATGATGTAATTGTACTTTTTAACCCGTTTATTAATTTGTCAAAACTTCTATTTTCCATTTGACTTAAATCCCTTTCTCATATCTTCTAATTGTTAAATCTAAATAGTTACTATCCATATCGATACCAATATACTTTCTTTTTAGTTTGTTAGCTGCAACCCCTGTTGTCCCACTTCCATTAAATGGATCTAATATGAGGTCAGATTCACTAGTTGAGGCAAGTATCATTCTTTCTAATAGAGCGATCGGTTTTTGTGTTGGATGTTTTCCTTCTTTTTTCTCACTAGGCTTGGTTAAACTAAATTCCCAAACATCTTTCATTTGTTTACCGCTATTAATTTCTTTCATCAAATCATAATTAAATTTATTTTTAAAGCCTTTTTTTCTAGCCCATAGTATTGTTTCTGTAGAGTGAGTAAAAGCTTTTTTAGCTAAGTGTGGTGGCGGATTTAGTTTTCTCCAAACTATATTATTGATGATTTCAAATCCTTCTAATTCTAATGCGTATCCAATAATATATATATTATGAAATGTCCCTGATATAAATATTGTTCCATTATCTTTCAAAACTGCTTTACAAAGCCTAATCCAATTTCTATTAAACTCAAGTTTTTCAGTTACATCCATTTCTGTTTTATCCCAAGAACCTTTATTAACAGAAACCATTTTTCCACCTTGACATGTTATACCATCGTTAGATAAAAAATAGGGTGGATCTGCAAATATCATATCAATAGACTTTTCTTCTATAAACTTTAATATTTTTAGTGAATCACCATGATATAGCGAAAAAGAATTATTTAAGTAGTATGGTTTATTCATAGTTAGTAATTAAGACTTCTAAAACATCACCACGTCCACTAGATTTTGAGTTTACAAGCCTTTTAGCAGGAACCACAGTTATTCTATAGTCTTTGTATAAATCCTTTATAAAATCAGTATAATGATTGCTAAGCATGACTTTCACTCCCTTTTTATCAAGGGCTTTAAAAACATTAAAGAGCCTTACTTGGTCTTCTTTAGTAAAATCAAATTGAGTGTATGATGTAAATGAGTTCTTTTCTTCCCATGGATCATAAGGTGGATCAAAGTAGACAAAGTCATTTTCTTTAGCATCATTAACAGATGCTTCAAAATCTATATTTCTAATATCTATTTTATTATTAGATAAATATTCATGTACTGATTCTAAGTTGTCTTTTGAATAGATAGATACTTTATCTTTTTTACCAAAAGGAACATTAAAGTAACCTTTTGAGTTGACTCTGTAAAGTCCATTAAATCCGGCTTTATTTAAATACACTACTCTAGCTGCTCGTATCGCTTTAGATAGTTGAGAAAAATTATCATCTCTATCCATCTCTCTAATCTCATAATAATATTCTTTAGAATGATTAAGTTCATGTAGATCTAAGTATTGAATAAATTCTTTATAATCCTTGTCATTACTTAAGACCTCATAAAGATTAATTAATTCTGAGTTCATATCGTTTATAACAGCAACCTTTGGTAAAACTTCAAACAGTAAGGCACCGCCACCAACAAATGGTTCATAATAACGATTATATTCTTTTGGCATGAGCTCTACTATCTTAGGTAATAACTGTCTTTTTCCGCCAACCCACTTTAATACTGGATTCATAATGCCTCTTTCTAGATTAAAAAATATTCCTATAAGGTACACCTTTTAGGAATTGTTATTTTTGATAGAAAGTGTGTCAAATTTAATAGTATTTTTATATAAACTTGATTATTTAGCTAAAAAGTGATAGGATCAGCCTATATATTAATGAGTTTTAAAAGGTGTACCTTATAGGAATGTTTAGTGTTAAAATAAGTCTTGCATTTTACATACAGGAGGAATTTTATGACTAAAACATATGCATACATAAGAGTTTCATCTAAAACACAATCTATTGATCGACAATTAGATGAAATTGAAAAATTAAAATTATCTAAGAAAAATATCTTTATCGATAAACAAAGTGGTAAAGATTTTGAAAGAGATTCGTATTTAAAACTTAAAAACAAATTAAAATATGGGGATTTATTAATTGTTAAAAGTATTGATCGTTTAGGAAGAAACTATGAAATGATTATTGAAGAATGGTCGTTTATAACTAAAAAAATAGGGGCAGATATCAAAGTACTTGATATGCCCCTTTTAGATACTAGAATACAACCTGATAATCTAGTTGGTAAGTTTATTAGTGATATTGTTTTACAGGTGTTGTCATTTGTCGCAGAGAATGAAAGAGATAATATTAAGCAAAGGCAAGCCGAAGGAATTAAACTTGCAAAAGAAAAGGGCATCCACATGGGACGCCCTAGAGTTAAATTGCCTAATAATTTTAAAGATATCGTTAGTAAAGTTAAGAATAAAGAATTAACTTCTCGTGAAGCTATTAAAGTGTTAGGAATATCTAAATCATCTTTTTATAAATATCTATTTCTAGAAAAAATTAATTTTTAGTCGCGTGCTTATAATAAATTATATGTACTTTAACATCTTTATTAGAGTTACTTTTTAATTTAGTATTAGTCAACTTTATTTGATCCTGGATTGAATATCACCTGTGCTAAATCAGCCACAATTCTTGCTACTTGATGTTATTATTGATTTAATTTTAAAGACTTGCAAATCCATTCGTTGATTTGTGTTTTATTGTTTTTCTTAACATTGCTTAAATCGGCATCATACTCTGTATTATATACGCCTTTAGGCTGTTTTTCTTGAAACCTTGGGATATCTAATGTTCTATAAAATCCCATGTTACTTTTTATATAATTCTCGTTAAATTTAATTTGTTCTAACTCAGTTTTAGTATAATTATTAAGTAAATTTGTAATGCGAATATGTAAATTAAATTTTAGAGGATTATTCTTCTTTACGTTCTCAGATAGTTCATACAAAGAAAGACCTTGATCATCTTTTCTTAACATTATAGAAACAATCCATGTATCATAAATATCTGAAACAAGTTGTTCATGCCTAAATTTATGGACTCTTGAATCTCCAGTTGTAGTTTTGATTTCTATTTTATTATATTCCGTAATAGAAAAATCAAATTTCATTTTTTCCTTTGATTGCCAAAAATCAGAAATATCAAACTTATCATTTTGAATATAATACATAAAATATAGTTCACCAAATAATCCTTGCAATTCTAATAGAGGTAGTTGCTTTTTGTTCGAAAATAAGTTCTTTAATGTTTCAAAAAAAGTTTTAATATTAATTAACGTGCTTTTCCTTGATTTTGAATATACATTCGTAAGTTGTATAAATGAAATAATAGATTCATAGTTTGATTCAAAACAAACAAGAACGTTATATATTCCTTCATATATTACTTCATCCGTTTTTAAAGAGCATTTCATGTTTGTCTCTAGAAAGAGATGTTTTGTTCGCTGAGATGTTGGTCTAATATGCTCGTTATCAGTTTCACTAATAAACGTTATATAACCCTCTTTTGAAATACCATAATAACTATTTTCTATTTTAACAACATTATAACTGTTGTCCACTGGCTTTTCAATATTTTTTAGTGTTTGATATAATTTATCAATTTCCATTATTTTTCTCCTTTGGTAACAAACGATGATAATGCCTCGGTTAACTTAGATGGTAGATATATAACAAAAAAAGGTAAATAAAAATCATACCCAACAATTTTGTTAGGCTTAACCAGATGCACTTGAACCTGTATGTTATCAGCTCTTTCATCAGGCAGTTTTCTATCACCAATATAAAAATCTGGGCTATTAACATTAGGATTATGACCTTGCATTAATGTACTAAGCATTCTTCCTGATTCATCAATATTACGTTCTTCCTTAGTTTCGTATCTGACCCACAAAATATCAGTAATTGGATCTTTTTTTAGATGTTGAAACCCAGCCTCCAATAAATCAAAGAACCCTTTATTTAGGTTACCTGTTGTTGGATATTTGTATAGATTAAATAGATCTTTCTTGATTATAGAAAATTTTAAATTTGGTAATAATAAATGATTCTGAGTCCTTGAATACCTTATATTAATTAATTTTTCTTTGTTATCATTCTTTATTTTTTCTAAAAGTCTATTATTTTCTATTGCTACTTTTTCATCTAAAATAACACTATTTTGAGATTTAAATTGGTCAAAATCAAGTTTCTGAGTTCTTGCTACGTTTGATCTAGTCAATCTTAATAATCTACTATTATTTTTAAATACTCTACCAATTTCTTTAAACGGGGTACCCTGTTGTTCTGCTTTTTTTATAGTATCCCAGAGTGCTTCATCATGTTCGAAAATATGATGAAAATCATCTTTAATCTGCTGTGTTGTGTATACTCTACATATATCTATATAAGCCTCTTTATACCCAAACCATCTTGCTCTTTGCTCTGTATTATCAACGTTACTTGTTGTTTTAGCTCTTCTAATTATGTAAGTAATGGCTAAGCCTTTTATCGTCAATCCTCTTTCAACCATATTTCCACCGACAAAAATATTAGTTTTATATAATTCTGAATTTTTACTTGCGTCAGTATCACTATTAGTCAAGTGAATTTTTGAACAAAATTTTATCGAGTCTAAAATAAATTCTTCTAAATCAACAAAAGACGGTAAATTAACACCATCATTTTTATATTTGTCGTATGCTGAAACTAAGTGCCTTTTCAGGCTTTGATAAGCTATGTCTTCATAACAATCAGCCTTGTTCTTCCAACTGTCCACTACACTTTGTAACTTTTCTACTACACTAGCATGATCAACTTTTCTTTGACTTGGGTGAAACAATAATGCATGATTTCCAAAATCACCACGATATTTTCTAACACCATTTGAAACAAAAAACGAAGCTAGAGCTTCATATACTGAAATTGGAATACCACAACTATCAAATAAACTAATTTCATCTTCTGGAATAACCTTAACATATTTATCTTGGTTGTCACCGTGGAACTCAGATAAGCCGCAGTAACCGATCCCTGGGTCAACCAAGACTCCAAAATCTGGAGATAAGAGATCTAGGGTATCAATCAAGATGTTTGCTTGAGGAGTTGCTGTAACTGAAATAAAGCAATGTTTTTTAATTCTAGTCTTTAGTTTTAATACAGACTCGTAGATTGTACTCATTTTCTTTTTATCTTTGCTATATTTTTTTGTGTTTAATGTTGCTTGATCTCCCTCATCATCAATAATTATTGTTGGCGCTATCGATAATTTATAATTATTAAAAATATCAGACATTTTATCAATATGTTTTTGATGTTTTAACCCTATAATAATGATTTTACGGTTTTGCTTTATAAATTCTGATATTGTATTGGCATTTATAACATCATCATTTTTATTCGTGTCTAATATAACCAACTTCATGGCATCAACCCTAAAAGAATTCTTAATTCTTGTTACGTTTTGTTCAAGTAAATTATTTTTATTTCCGCCCAAAACAACTGCAATTTGATAACCATTATCAAAAGCTAAGCCTATCAAAGAAATAAAATTAGAAGTCTTTCCACTTTGAACTTTACCAATAACAATTCCTGTTTTTGATGACTCATCATTAATATTAGGGTCTGGACACTGAGACAAGGTTTCAATTGCATTCTGAATTATTGAATTTATTGATTCATCTGGGTAGTCTTCTTCTTCCATTACATTTTTAACACAGTTACTGTAGTAACCATCACTTTTTATTGTCCATACATTTTTATTGTCAGTTTTGGGAATAACCTTTATAACATCACTCATTTAATTCATTCTCCTTTAATTTCAAACTTTCCTCTAATAATGTATTCATTTTAATTCTGATATCAGCAGGATCAATTCTACTATCTGGAGACATTACTGTGCTTTCAATCTCTGCTATAGCCATACTAAATACAAATTTAGTCATTACCTCTATAAACTTACTGTCATCTATTAAAGGCTTAAAAAACGGATGTTTCATGTTAAGTGTAATTCTATAAGAACTATTTTCTTTTTTTATTAGTACCCACTGTGTAGAATAATCTTTAAAGTTAACAAGAAAGTTATAATGAACACCGTTTCTTTCTAGGCTCACCTCTGAAGTTTTTGGTCCTTCAATAATTACAGATGTATCTTCATTATCATCAACTATTAAACTTCCTTGTTCTATAAATTCTTCCTTTAATCCTTCTTCTATAAAGGTGATTTTTGGATTTTCTATTATTCCAGCATCAGCTAATTCTTCTACCGCTTTTGAAATAAAATCTGTTGAAATTGCTTTTTGTCTAACTCTAATTTTCGCAGATTTTTTTATTAAATCTTCTATTAACGGAATTAGAGTTTCAATAAATTTTTCTTCTAAACCTCCATTGTGCCAATCAAAGTTGTCTTTTGCTTGTGTAACTTTCCACTCATCCATATGTAATTCGCCAAAAATTCTTTGATAGGGAAAATCATTTGAATTACCAAATATTTCTTTTGGACGGTAATTTTGATCTACTCCACCTACGATAACTCTTTTTCTTCTTAAAAGAGAAAGTCCCGCATCAGATACACTCCCTTTTTGTCTAATAGCAACAAAACCTCTGACAGGTAAAAATTGGTTTTCGTGTTCGACCATAATGTCAATGTCAGTTTTCCACTCCTTGAAAGTTCCATCATGGAGCTTTTCTTTATATATTTCTACTTCTTCAAAAAACAATTCAGTTCCATTGTAAATTATGCTAATATCGCCTCGCCTTAAATCTTCTCTATATATACTTGCTAGCAATGATTTAACTTTACCTATTGTTTTTCCACCCGTTATCTTTTTATTTAAATTGCTTATTGTAAGCATTGTGAAATGCTCTCCCAAATCTGATTTTTCCATATCATAATCAATATAATCTTCATGGGTTTCACTTATTTTTTCTACATTAACACTTGCTGAATACTTAATGTCTGATCCTAATTGTGTTGACACAATTGACCAAAAATTTCCAAACCAACAGGCAGCTGTTTTTAATCCCATTCCAAATTCATTTCTTCCCTTTTTATTCAAAGGTGGTTTATCGATCTTAATGGCTCTTTCAAAATCTTCTATTTCCATTCCATAAGCGTTATCTTTTATTGTCAATGTATCGTTTCCATCAGGCATTTGTTCGTAAGTTATTTCAACAACTAATTTACCGAAGTTCGCCATGGAAGTTAATTCTTCCTGATGATCAAAAAAACTCTGTGTAGAGTTATCTACAAATTCTGCTATGGCTGTCCAAGGCTCATATCTTAAGTTCTTATATGTTGCATACACACCTGTTGTTGGACGAATATTAATCTTATTTTCCATCATCATTTGCTCCTTTGTTCCAGTCATCATAAGCAAAATTAATCAATTTATTTGCTAATATCTCTACAACCTTGACATTTATAGCGTTACCTAGTTGCTTATAAGTATGGGATTCATTAGGTGAAAAGATAAAATCTTTTTTAAAACTCTGTAAATTTGCAGCTTCTCTAGGAGTAATATATCTATAGGTTTTTTTATTTTTATCCCAAATGATTGGTTTATTGTTTATAGCAACTAACGTTGGAAAATACGTTGGCTTCTTTGCTCTAATTCCTGAGTGCCTAAACTGGATAATAACTTCTTTTAAAGAGGAAAATTCATCTCCACCATTCCACTCAAATTTTTTGTGTGTTGAAATTCTTTCCATCATATTATGCTGCTTTGACCAATTATCTATAAATAACTTATGCTTTTTGTAAAATTCTCTGTTTTTTTGAGCAAATTTTTGTTTCCACTTTGGTAATTCATCAATCTTCATATCTTGCTTTGCCCTTACCTGATATAGAGTCAAGTCTTTGTATTTTTTATCAGAAAGACCTATACCCATATAATCTAGCCAAATAGGAACTCCGCTTGGCTCAAAATTTGTCCCTCGTCTAAATTCATCCCAAATATCCAATATTTGAACTTCTTCTTGAGGCAAATTATATTTATCATCAATATTTTGTTCTAAAATTTTCCATGCATCACCATTACTTAAAGACCCCAATCCCGGAGGTAAATCGGTTAGTTCCAATTCTTCTAAATGTATATATCCATTTTTAAGTTTTTTAGCATCCCTAATATCTTTTCTAATCCCTAATATATAAACCCTCTCTCTAATTTGAGGTATTCCAAATTGACTTGGCGATAAAATCAGTGGCTTTTCAGTAACGTAAAAATTTAGATTTCTTAACTCGTTCTGTATTATATCCCAATTTTCACTCTTGTCAGATAAATTTCTCACATTCTCTAAAATTATAAATTTGCATTCAGGGTGATCTTTTAAAATATCTATAATTCTATAGAAAAGATTGCCTCTCTCTTCATCATTAAATCCTTGCTGATTACCGGCTTTACTAAAAGGTTGGCATGGAAATCCGCCGCATAAAACATCAAACTCTGGAAGTTTATTCCAATTTTCATTTATATCTCCAACAACAGGAGTTTTAGGAAAATTTAATAGGTATGTTTCCTTTGCAAATTCGTTAATTTCAGATGCTGTTACACACATCCCTCCCAATGATTCAAGGGCTTGATGAAAACCTCCAATACCAGCAAATAAATCAACAAAAGTAAATTTCTTATTGTTCATTTTAATTTTACCCTCTTACTAACTATTTTTAATTTATTTAAGTAAAAAACGGCTTAATATATCAATATATTGAAATAATTTCCTGTTTTTTATAAAAGATTTAAATTAAAAAAATTCAAATACTTATATTGTACGTAGTTAAAAATAGACCTGTTTTCAATTTAAGTAATTATAAAACCACATTATTTGATAAATAAATTATAACATATAGAGAACTATTTATACTAATATATGAAGCATAAATCATATTTTACACAATGCTTAAAATCTGAGTAATTAATACACAATAATTATATTTAAATTTTTATTGTTAAATAATTTATAGTATTTATCTAATTTATTGATCAACTCTCAGTATTTTTAATTTTTTTACTGAATTCTATAATAATTTTTTTAAACATCAAGTTCTTCTTTAAAAATGTCTATAAGCCTCTTTGCAATATCTTTATTAATGTGTAGTATTTGAGATACTCCTTTATTTATACTATTTGGATTATATGTTTTTAATATAACACACGGTTGACCATTTTCTAAGTACCCCTTTTCAAATAAACACTCAACATTTACTATCCCATTTCTTTGTGATACTCCTGACTCATTTTTCGTTATTTTGACTATTTTTGCCATTATAATTTCTCCTTATTTTATACTCTAATTTTATCTGTAACAACTAAATCTACTCTATTTTTACATTTGTAATAAATGTTTCTAGATCCACTTATTTCATCAGCTCTAGTGTTATCAAAAAGAGACTATTAATATGGATGACTCCACTTTCAGTCTTGCTCATTTTTGACATGTTAAAAGCATCAACAGAAAAACTTCTGTTGTTTAAGTTAATATCTGTGATAGCGATCCAATATTTAGTTATATCCTCTTTTTGGTTTTGATATTCAATCGATAACCAACTTCTACTCTTAATAGCCTTGGAAATATCTTTTTGTATCTTCATCCACATACTTATCCTTATGTTTTATATAATATATGTCTATTATATCACTATTCTAGCCATTTCTATGTTTTTTTATAGATACATTATACTTATAGAGCCATTTAGCTTATTAAAATATAAAAAAGAACAAAAGATATAGATCTTTTGTCCAATTATTTATACTGCAAGAACGATTAGTTCTTTATTCTTTTTATGTAAATAATGATACATTCTTGGAACTAAAATACAAACTGCGCATATCCAAGCTATTGGGCTTGCTAGTGAAATCCCGTAATATCCTAAAGATGGGATTAATAAATATGCTGCTGAGATTCTTCCTATTAATTCCATCACACCACCTAAGGTAGGAATAACTTGTTCTCCTATTGCTTGAAGTGTCATTCTATATACAAATAAAATATTTAAAATAATATAGTACCATGATATAGTTGTTAGATACTTTGTTGCGTATGTAATAACTTCTTCTGTTGGGTTTGAAATAAACATTCTAATTAATGGCTGACTAAAAACAGTTGAAAAAATGGTTGCTATAAAAGTTGTTCCAAGTAAAATGACTAATGATAAATTAATTCCTTTACGAATCCTTGTATATTGTTTTGCCCCAAAATTTTGTGCAGCAAACGTTGATACTGCAACACCTAAGGCAACCATTGGTTGAACTACTAGTGTTTCTATTTTAGAGCCAATAGAAAAGCCTGATATGGCATTTTCTCCTAATGGATTTAAAAAGGATTGTACAACCATAACTCCAATTGCTGTAATTGAAAATTGAAAGGCCATTGGAAGTCCCATTACTAAATGCTTTTTAATCTTTTTTTGATCCACAACAAAATCACTTTTTAATATTTTATATTCCTTATACTTTTTATTTAAGTATATATAACATAAAATAAATGAAGCTGTTTGAGCTAACACATTCGTTAAGCCTGAAACAAATACTGGTAATTTTAAAACTCCAATCAAGACAACATCTAGAATCACATTAAATATTGAGGTTAAAATCATAACAATTAATGGAAATCTACTATTTCCAAAGCCTTGTAAAATAGAGACTAACAAAATACTAAATACTGTTGAAGTAATTCCAGCATAGACAACTAAAATATAAGTATAGCTATCATGATATAAATAATCTGGTACTTTCATAAAGTTTAACAAGTAGGGTGCTGTGACAATTCCTAGGATTGTTAAAACAATAGAAAGAGTGATTCCAATTAGAAATGAGATTGCTATCGATTGTTTAACTTGAGAAATATCTTTCTTGCCAATACTTTGTGTTACTTTTAATCCTAATCCTGTGGCAATTCCCTGTGCAAAGCCAATAACTAAAAAAACTATTGGTCCTGTTGTTCCTACTGCAGCTAATGCTCTTTTACCTAAAAACTGACCAATTACAATTGTATCCATAAGAGAATATAACTGATTAATTAAGTTAGATATTACTACGGGTAACATAAATATAAATAATAATTTTAAAATATTTCCTTTAAGGAAATTAACATCTTTCATATAGTCCTCTAATCGTATAAATTTACTTAATTATTATATCAATTTATTTAGACTTAGTTAATTTAAAAACACACGAAATCGTTTTATAAAAAAATCTCTTCTATAAATACTTTATACCTTTTGGTATTTTTGTATTTACAAAAAGAGATTTTATTTATATGATTATCTTTTGTTAAAAGTTAGATGGGTTTGGGATTCTTTGTCCATCAATAATAACTGCTAGGACTGCTCCTGCTGTTTTACCATTCCAGTTAACAACAGCAAACTCTACTTGAACTGTTTGATCTTTATAAGGTTCTAAGAAACTTAATTGGCCACCGTTTGCTGAATAAATATTTAAACTATTCTTACCTTCTGTTAGTAAATAATTTGATGAAAATGGTGTTTCTTTATATTCAATCTTAGCCTCTAATAAATATACTTTATCTGTATGTTCTTCAGTTGCTTTTAAATTGATAAAGTCACTAAGAGTTTTATTTTTAATTAGGATATCTGATTCATATTGGTGATTACCATATTTGTTAGCGATAATAACTGCATCATCAATCACTAGTTGGCCTACTGAACTTAATTGATTATCTTTTCCATATTTTACACCATCGTGTGTCTTTTTACCTTTAATAATAACTTTATTTCCTAAAGCTATTTTATTAAATTCATCTTGAACTAATTGAACTGCGATAATACCTGTTTGATCAACTATATAGAATCCTGTTTTATTGACTAAAGAAGCAATAATATTTCCTTCTACATAAACTTCTGTTTCATCTTCTAATTTTAGAATATCTTCAATTGTCTTAATGTCTACATTCGGAGTAGAGAATACTTCTATTTGAATTTCTTCTTGATATTCTTTATCTTCATAAGTTCCTGTGATAGTAACTGTTATGATACCTTTATTTTTAACTTTAAAGGTAAGTTTATTATTTTCAGTAATAAATTCAAGTGCCTCTGTATTACTTGAAGTATATGTTAAATTTGTGTTTTTAATACCTAGCGTTTCAAATTCAACTGTTGTGATAAGATCTACCTCTGGTGAGTATCCTTCTAAGTAGTTATTCGTAAATTGTTCTTTTGCTCTATATTTAACCGCAAATTCTGGATTATAATCTGTATTGTAAGAATAGACTTCTTCGATACTCATTGGTATCACACGGTATATAATATCACTTGGACTAGATTTTGCATTAATCACTGATAAATAGACTGTTCTTAGTTGTCCATCATATTCATCTAACCATTTAAAGTCAGATCCACTATTAGCTGTATATGCGTAAAAGCCTGTTTTGTCATCTAAATCATTGAAGTAATAATTGTCAAAACCTTTTCCTTCAACTTTTCTTATAAAGGCATTTACTTTATAAATAGTTCCTGTGATATTCTTGTCATAAGGTTTTGTGTCATGTAATTCTTTGATAGTTGTTTCTGGAATCCAGTCTTTATTAAAGTTTTGGTTGCCTTTAGTCAATTCCATTAAGTATGTATCTGCTACTTGAATAGCACCTTCATATTGGTGTTTTTGTGCTGCTGGTTGTTCTTTTTCTAAAATAAAGTTTTTTCTAGTTCCTGCTACTTTTATATAGTTTCCAATTTCAACTTCAGATGCAATTTTGTCATCAAAGATATACATTGCATTCGTATCATCTACTATGAATACTCCATTTGGTTTATGCTTATCTGCATAAGTAATTTGTGCAACTACTCCTTTAATAATAACATTTGTTCCTATAGTTTGACTTCTTGCTGATAGAAGATCCATTTCTGCATATTGAGTTAAATCAATATATTTAGCATAGATGGTGATATCTGCATCAATTGCACTTTTAAAATCATATGCTTTAGTATATTCTTTATCACTATACCAACCTGCAAAGATAAATCCTTCTTTATTTGGTTGTTGTGGCTCTTCAATTGTTTGACCTTTAGAAATTGTCATCGGTTTTAAACTAGTTTCTGCAAATGTGACTGTTACTTTTTCAGTTGTATCATTTTTTTCATGTTTGATATATTTTGTATTATTAAGTTCTACATCATCATTGAATTTTTTGATTGGCCCTTTGATATAAATGATATCTCCTACTACAGGAATATTAGTTAGCTCTGAAAACTTAATATCATTATCACCAAAGACACCATATACGAAAATACTTTGATCACCATCAGTAATCGTCATATTACCATATGTTGAATTAGCGATAGATTTAATTGTTCCTTTAACAAAGTATATATCAGTTGATACTGATCCATGTTCTAGTTTACTTCCTAAATCTAGAATAGTTTTGATTGAGGTATAAAATAAAGCATAGATTTTGGTATCTTGCGTTATTTTTTTAGTGAAATCAAATACGGTTGTATAAGTTTCATCTTCATACCAACCAATAAATGTATAACCTTCCTTTGTTACATTAGTTGGCTCATTTACGATTTGATCTTTTTGAACTGATTGATTCTCTACATCAGTTCCTTCAAATGAAACAGTATATGTTTCTTCGCTTTTTTCTTTATTTGTATCATTACATGCGATTAATACAAGTGATAAAGAAAAAATAAATAAAACAGCTAAAGCTTTTTTGATTCTTTGCATTCGTTTCTCCTCCTAAAATATAAAATGGCACAAAAAATAAAAAGTTTTCCTTTTTAATTTTGCACCATTATTATGGCGGGGGTGGAATGATTAAGTTTTGTACTCATCCTTATATTACAAGAAGCAAGTTATTAATTCAAGGCTTTTTTCACATTTTTCAATTATTTTACATTTGAGTGTTTTTTTATTATTAGCAGAAATTATACAATTTAATGCTAATTGTGATGCTTCTAATTCGTTATATAGCCTATTTAAGCCAGTAAATGTTCTTATGATAGTAAGTGACTTAAATTAGTTTCACATGCCTTGATACTTATATAGAATATTTTCAGCTAAGTTTTTTAGTTCTTGAGAAATTCTTGATTCCAAGCAAATTTGTAAAGCCTCTTTTTCATAGCAATCTTAAAGTGTCTGTTTTATTTTTGATCCTTGATATTAGCCTTGTTTCTATGACTATTCTAAAAGTTAATATTTCTTTATAAGTCAATTTCTTTTGCCTTTCTAAACGAAATAATTGCTGAAATAAATAAACAAATATAAACAAAACTTCCTGTAAATGCATACATAGATGGTGAAAGTTGTGTTCCTTTAGGCGTATCTAAATATAAGGGAATACTTGAAAAAATATTAACAATTAGAAGCATAGGTAGTATGTATAAATATCTCTTTTTGATAAATACGAAGAAAGCTCCTAAAATCACGCTGATAAATGATGCAAAGTGAATCAGACCAAAGTATGTTGTTTCCCACTTGAACCAATAATTAGGTATTAACTTGATTCGATATACCTCTTGGACAACAATACCGTTGATCATAAAATGTATACTATATACAGTCATTAGGATAATAAACAATTTAAAATACGATAGGTACTTACTCTGATTGTTTGATTCATAAAGATTTTTCTGAATATAAATGAGAACAACTGCAGTAGAAATCACAATACAAATCATTGAAAAAATATCTGAAAAAACTATAACATACTCTATTTCCTCAAAAATACCTATAGCAAGAGGAAAGTAAAAACTAAGCATTCCTAGTACAACTGTAACGACTAAATAGTAATAAAGCATTTTTTTAGCACTATTTTTTGTTTGATCATATGCATAAATAATATTTTCATCTTCTTCAAATAAAACTTGGTTTTTATATTTAGCTCTTCCCATTAAAACAATAACACTACTTACTCCAATACCAAGTCCTGAAATAACTCCAAATAAGATTAACTTAGATTCTTTTACTAAGAGCCCCACGATAGTTGCTATAATAATCAAAGCAACTTGTGCAATAATTGCTATATAAATATAGGTACTAAGCTCACCTAATACTCTTGATTTTAAAGCATTAAATAGTCTAGGTGTTTTTTTAGGTTCTTTTTGTTCTTGTTGAATCTTCCCCTTTAAAAGTTCATCGATTGTAATCTCATAAAGTTCTGCAACAGAAGAGATTATTGTTATATCCGGAATGCCTTCCGCATTTTCCCATTTTGAAACTGTTTTAGGTGAAATATGTAGAGCATCAGCAACTTGCTGCTGGGTATAGCCTTTTGCTTTTCTCAGTGATCTAAGTAATTCTGAAATTCTTTTGTTGTCCATATCTAGGACCCCCTTTCACTTTAAAGTCTACTCTTTAGATGAGTTTTTAACCACCCCTAGATAGACCTTTTTTATCTACTTAGCGGAGAGTTTATCTTGTTTTTATTATGCTTTATACTTTTTTTAAAATTTTTCTATAATTTTATTTAATAAAAATAATCTTAGTCTTCTTTTTATCTTATCATACAAAATACACTTAAAGTCATTCAAATGTTTTATACTAGCATATTCTTAAAACATCAATATAGACTATTTGCATAAAAAAGAGCGCTTGTTTAGCGCCCTCAAATCTTTAAAATATTTTTTAGAAAGGTTAATTGTTTTTAGTTGCCTCAATCTTAACACTTTCAAGCATTGTTCTATTACCTGAACTTACAGTTCCAGTATGTTGTACACCAAAACCACCAAAGTTATTACCAGTTATTTCTACTGAAATATTTACTTCAGGTGAAAGTCCTTTTTCTTTTTGGCTTGCTGATTGCTCAGTTTGTGTAGTTGCTTTAACACTTAAGATATTACCAATTACTGATAGTTCTACTTTTGCATTTGGCATGAAGGCTGTTGTAAACATGCCTTCTTTAAGAGCTGTACCAACACCATTTATAAATTGATACAATGTAAATTTAACCGCATCAGTATGGTCTGGAGTTCTTTCAATTCTAACCCCATAACCTGTTTGTGTATGTGCATCATATTTAATATATATATCCATATATTGCCCTGTTGCACTACCAAAACCTTGTCCAGCTGTTTTATGTGGTGTTAATGCTAATGTTACTTTCATATCATTGTATGATCCACTTTGATTATATAATAATCTAGCGCCTCTTCCTGTTGTCATTAAGCCATATAATGATGCTGCTCCATGACTACCTTTATTATATTCCCATGAGTTTTCTTGGTCTGGATCCCATTTAAACTCTGATCCTAAATCTACTGGTCTATACGTATCTAAGTACCAAGTATTATCTATAATTTCATCTTGTCTTTTTGTTGATATATGAGAAAAGTCTGTTTCTATGATATCACTAGTGACATCACTTTCTAAAATAGTTCTGCTTTCTATAGTAACTTTTTCTTGAGGATAGCTTGAGTGATGTTTTCCTTCAACTTCTACTTCTAGATAGTATCCAACTTCACCTTTAGTAAGTTCATAAACTTTTAATGGTTGATTAAATCTGGTAACAGCTATTTCTGTTTTTCTACCATCTTTTACTTTATACCATGTAATGATACTATGATCATCAAAATCATTACTCATATCAAGTTTATATGATACTTCAGCAGTTCCATTTTCAATTTTTAATGTTGGTGTTTCTTTGAACGTTGGAGCTTCTAATAACTCTGAAAGAATTTCTATTGTTTTAATTGCTTCATATCCTGATGGAAGTATTGCTTTAATTCTTGTTTTGATAGTTCTGCTTGTTGAGTTAATTCCTTTAATAACAATTTTATTATTTGTTTTAGATATTACTTCAACCGCATTTTCGTCCACAAGCCATTCTACTGTTCCTAAGTTTCTACTATTAGGGAATAGGTCTAATTTAATTTCTAATATTTCATCTTTTTCTGCATCTATAACTGTTTTATCAGCTAATAGTTCAGCATGTGAAATATATAATTCATCTTTAAATAGGTCTTTTTGATTAGCCGGATCCCAATTATCATCACCACTTAATAAATTATACACGTTATAGGTATTACCTATTTTATAAGCTTTTAACATTTCATCTGTTAAGTGAACACTTGTTTCACTCTTAGATGCACTTACTACAAGCGGTTTACCATTAAAAGTATTATTATGAACATAATGACGTGTATCCACATCTACAGTATCAGTCCATTCAAATTGCGTTGCATTTCCAGTAAATGTATTATCAATTAAAACAAAATTATTGTTATGCTTTGCGAAAAAGAGCGTTGATTTACTTTCTGGGTTTTTAAATTCGATTTCAAAGGTAGATCCTAAATAAGCCTGTAAAATATTTGAAGCACTACCACTTGGGTGGTTACTATATAGTTTAAAGTGTGAATTAACAAATACGTTAATATCACCTGTTCCAATAGCATCATCGGTTGCTTGGAAGTAACAGTTTTCATAATAAACACGATGTGGTTCATCACTTCTTGAAAATACATTTAAGAAACTAACGAATCTTGAATTCTTAAAAATCCATTTATCCATAGGTTCACTATTAGCTTTAGTGATCACTTGAGCTTGTGTAATAGTGTCACTTCTTTTTTCTCTATTTTTACTTGTATCTAAAGGATACACTAAATCAACGTTACAATAATTGGCAAAAGTAATGCCATCTGAGTTGAAGCCATGAGCAATGGCTAATGTGTTATAGTTACCAATAGCGCCTGCCATTTGACCTCTATTGCTTGCGATAATCGTATTTTCTGGATTATCATCTAATCCTATAAGGCTTAGGTTTTCCTGAGGCATAGTAAGTCCAATAAGCCCTGTTTCTTTTGTATAAATTGTTTCATCATCAGGGTCACTTGTCCAATATACACTAGGCTCTAAATAGATATATAAACGATTGTCTTCGGTTGCACTTTCTGCATAAGAAATAGCGTCTTGTAAGTTTGTAAATGTATACTCTGTTAATTCATTGGTTTTGAGTGTTTCATTAATATAAAGATGTTTTTTATCTAGAGTAATAACTTCATTTTTATAGATAATTTGGTTAACTTTTTTAGTCTCTTCGTTTTTCCATCTTGCGTATAATGTACGGTTCTCATTTACAATATTTACATCAAATACCCACGATACGCCACCCACTTCTTGGGTATACCACCCATTAAATTCAAAGTTTTTGAGTTTAGGATCTGAAGGTTTTGATATCGTAGTGCCTTTATCAGTAGTGATTGTATTTATGATTTTACCATCAACACTGAATGAAACACTGATTTCTCCTTTTTGTTTCTCGTTACCTTTACAGGCAACCAATATTAAAGAACTTAAAACTATCACTAGAAAACTTATAATTCTTTTGCTTTTCATTTTATTCTCCTCTTGTCTATATTTGTGAAAGCGTTTTACTTATATCGTATCATTATGATGTTTAATATACAAGAGTAATTTTTAAAATTTAAAAAAACGACCATTTCTTGATCGTTTATAAAAGTTATTCTAATTCTATTAAAAAGCAATAGGTATATCAAAGCCCATAACTACATCTATTATCATTTTGCCTGCACTAGCCAATTTAAGATAATATAATAAATGCTATATGTCTTTATTAAAAATTAGCATATAAGTACCTTTTTTTAAAGACAAACATAGTGGAGTTAGTATACAAACAACAATGGTATTTAACAAAAATGTTTATTTTCTAATTTCCCTAAATACAATATAATAAAATGCTATAAAAATAACGGTTGTATTAATTATTTTTTATGATAATTCTATAGAGGTTATACGTAAAATGCCCTAGGTAATAGAAATAACTATATTCACAAATAAAAATAATCACCTGAATCGTTCGATTAGTTATCAATATAGTTACTATTAAAAATAGATTTTTAATTGTTATATTTATTTTTTTCATGTTAACTCCTACAAATAGTGAAATAACCCTATTTATAGCAAACTATTATTCCTGTTGTTGTAACTCTGAGAATATTTTTTAACAAAATAAAAAAGTAACATATTCTCTAATTTATTCTTATATAAAAATAAAGAACCCTTTTTTAATCAAGTTCTTTAAACTGATAGATTAAAAAGTGTTCTTCACATATTAATATTATAAAATTCTGTTAATTAAAGTACTATATTTAGATTATGTTAAAAAGTGATACTTATATGTAATCCAAGACATACATCTATTGCTAGTTTACCTAGAGCAGTCAACTTAAGATAATATAATAAATTTTCTATATCTTTGTTTATTATCGGCATATAGGTATCTTTTTTCAAACTAATTAGAGATAATGTTATTATAAAAACAATAAGTGCATTTAACAAAAATTTCGAATCAATTCTTTTTTTATTTGGATACCATTCCCCTATAGCTGTAAATAAAAAAGAATATGCTGCTATAAAAATGATAGCTATGTTAATTATTTCGTATGATAATTTATCAGAGAATATATTTAGAATAATACAAATAATAGCTAAACCTATATTTATAAGTAAAAACACTTTATTTATAAAACCATGTTTTATTTCTTTACTATTTAAATCACTAGTATTTATTTTTTCCATATTAACTCACCCCAAGTTGTAATTAGTCTATTTAATAAAAACAGAGAATATTTTACTATTCTCTGAATTTTTAATAATTTTAATGATTGTTAAAAGAATTTTGATCTCGCTTGTTGTTTAGTTTCCTCACTTGCAGAAAAAGGAATTCTTGAAGTATATCCTTCTTTAGCAGCAACTATCATTTTAGTTGGCCATGCAAAGATATCTTGGTTCCATTTTAATACTGTATCATTATAAACTTCACGAGCTGCGGTAATTTCTTTTTGTAAGTAACTGTTTTGTTGCATCGCATCAGCTAATGCACGATGTGCTTTTAGTTCTGGGTATGCTTCAAATGCTACTCTTACACTTCTTAAGGCAGAATCTAATTGTCCTGCTACTTCGTTTCTGTTTTCATCAGTTGGATTGACTCCGCCTCTAAATTGTGCTACTGACTTCATAACATCTTTATCTAGATCTACTGATTTTTCTACGATTCCTACAACGTTTTGTAAGATTTGAACTCTTTGTTCTAAGTAGTTATCTATTTGTGATGCATTGTGTTGAATCTTTTGTTGTAATGCTTTGAAATGGTTTCTAGCGGATACTTTTTTAATTTGGAAGATAATTCCTGGTATAATCAGAATCCATAAACATATTTCAAAAATTAAAGATCCAGTACCCACTTTTACAGGTAACTGTTTTGCGATTACATTTACATCTTGTCCTTGTTTATTTACAGGACCATTTAATTCATCTAATTCATTTGCCATTATTTGTACCTCCTATTGTTATAGTTCTATTATACATTTTTTTTTAATATTGTTTTACTTTTTTAATATATATGCTAAATATAAGCCTATTTTATAAACTTCTTTTGGATCAATGCCTTGTTTTGAAGTATTTTCTAAAACTTTTCTAATTCTATCTTGATAACTTAATTCCTTTTCTTCAACTGGAACACTAATCTCAATCGGTGTATCTTTTGAAACCGGGATGTATTCTGTCCAATGAACAGGAATTGTATGCATTCTACCATCTCTACCTAGTTTCGTAAAATAATCTACTCTATTATGTGTTTCATATCCATAAGCAGTTACTGTAATTGTATCTTTGTAATCTTTACTTTTGTTAACCGTTGTCTTTAAAATATTAGGTGTTGTTGATAATGGATGCTTAAATTCATTTTCATTCATATGATTAACAACTGACTCGTGTTCATAAAAACTCACATAACTATCATATAGGTCTTTATAGATATATTCGTGTGGCATGTGTTGTTGATATAAAGGAATAGCTAAAACTGGCGCAAACGCGAAATATAGTTGTCTAAAGTACTCATTTTGGAAGTCTACAAAGTTTTTCTTAACTACTTCTAAGTCATAGCCTCTAAAAAACTTAGGATTTGGTTTTAATTCAAAATGATCTAAGTGTTCTGGATAAAGGACATTAATCATTTTATGTTTCACAAAATCAAAGTCATCGCCATATCCATATTCTGTATCTTTCATCAGTTCTAGAAGTGATTTTTGAGCAAGGGGGGTAAATAATAATCTAAATTGAGTTTCGTGATTACGGTTAGTTGCCCCAAAGAGAACTTCAAATTCTGAATTACCTAAGACTGTATAATTACCACCGGTTTTTATACTCTTTTCAGATTTTCTTCCTAGTTTTTTTATGTCTCTTGAAACTTTTTTATCTATTTGTTTTTGATTTAAATCTTCTGCATCAGAATCTTCTCTACTAAATATTAAATCGGGTGCCGCTTCATTTCCGTATACTAAGTAAATTTCTTTTGTATAGTATGGGCAAGGTCTTACAATTGTTTCTGTAAGTGTTTGGGTATGATGATTGGTTACAGTTTTACCATTAGAACGGGATGTTGTTGTCCAATGGATAGTAATTGATCCTGTATAAGCTTTTGTCCCTAGTTCGTGAACAAGTTCTTTAGATAAATAAAAGGGATTTCCTTTAATATCTCCTGATTGGATAAAAAGCGCTGATCTATTTAAGTCTTTTAGATCTCCTAATCCAAATTTATTGACTAGGTAATCTAGTCTTCTAGAATCAAATACTAGGTCCATGTTAATGTTAGGCAGTGTTTTTTTAAAGAGCTCTAAACTCATAGTTTCTGTAAATAAATTGTTTAATGGTTCTAATTGTTGATAGGCTTCTTGTATGAGGTCATCTATTTCTTTTCTTAGTTTATCATGATTTTTAATGAGTATTTTTAGTTTTGGATTAATGACTTTAAAAATAACGATAATCAATACAACTAGTGCTACACTTCCTAAGCTTAACGATAGAATAGATTTTAGCTCTGTTATTTTTTTAACTAATTGCATGATGCCGTAGATTGATGCAACTAAGGCAATAATAATTCCTATCCATGAGAATGCTTGAAGGATTCTTCTTTTTGTAATGGATGATTTTAAAGTATTAGCACGTTTTTCTAATTTTTTTATTTTATCATTCGTACTTTTGTTTAATCCTTGATCTATTTGAGCTTTTAAAACTAAGGCATCAAAGAAATCAGTCACATTTTGATTGTGTTTACTTTTATAGATTGAGCGATATTCTTTTAACGGTTCATAAATATCCATAGAATCGTTTGTTTCTTCTTTTCCCATGTAATCAACTCCCAAATAAGTCTATATTGAATAGATTAATTTTAACACTTAATGCTGTTTTTATCAATAAGCTAAGTTATTACAAGACAAAAAACTTGTTACGTTCATAACAAGTCTCTTTATATCTAGTTTAGTTAACTTAAAAAGTCTTTTAATAATCCAGAATCAATGACTTTATTTAAAACGGCCTTGGGAAATTTTTCCGTTGTAACTAATAAGTCTTTTCTGGTAAATTTATTTTTCATTACATAATCCCTTAGGATCTGATAGTGATTTTCAAGGCTTTTAAATGTTGATTTTTTAATATAGTACAAGAGTTGTACAAGTTTGTAATTTCTTTCAGTTATTACTAGATATGGTTTTCTAATAATGGCTGGTATACCTTCTATTTCTATTGGTCTTTTTCTTGTTTTTTCTCTATTAGTAATAATTTCGTGACTTGTATCCGGTTTGTAAGGAAGACCTAGTTCTTTTTCCAGTCTATACCCTAAATAAAATCCCATGACATTTTTGCCATTTCTAATATACTTATACTCTAAAACATCTTCTACATCTAAACCGTTATCTACAGAAGTTTCTTCTTCTGGAATATAGTAAACACCATGAATGTATCTGATTACTTTCCCTTCTTTTGCTAGGTTAGAAAGTTGTTTTCTAATAGATTCATTTGTATAATTCCAGTCACATAAATCTTCTATCACAATTGGTTTGTTTGTTCCATGTTCTAATTTTAGTTTTTCATAAAAATTCATTTTATTCACCCTTTAAATTTTATTTTCACTTTAATAATAGTCGGAAATTAAATTTTTACTTTTCTCCTAAGACTTTATTTTAATATATTTTAGTGAATTATGCTATACTTATCGGTAAAAGGATGTGATTTTTATGGATTTTGATGCATTAAATGATGATATTATCGACAAATTATACCAATTAAAGTCTGAAGGTTTCTTCTACTTAGAAGATACAGATACGGTTTTATTGATTAAAAACATTGAAAATAGTGATAATCTTGAGTTAACTTACCTTGAAAAATTGCTCGATATTTTCTTTAAAAATCCTAATGAAATTGATACATTAAGGTTACATTTAGCGTTTAGAAAAAGTGGCAATAGTCATAGATATAAAATGAAAAGAAAGTTATATGATTTATTCATTGATAATAGAGCTGAGGCAGTAAGTCAAATAGATGTTTTACGTAGTTTACTTTAATAAAGATCACTCTTGATCTTTATTTTTTTTAATTTGTTTACCTACTATTTTTTTTGATAAAAAATTAACAGTTGGGGTAATAATTAAACCAATCGCAATCGGTACCCACATAAGCGATTGACTCATTATTTTCTTAAAAGTTTGGGTATCTTCTAGTGCTAAATATAGATAATACGAGATAAGTAATAGGACTAATATAACTGTTAAACTTGACACAGTGTTGAGTTTAACTTTATTTTTTAGATATGTTTTTTCTATTTCATTTAAGCGTTCTAATTTCTTCTTATCTTCTATATTGATATCAATTAACCTTTCTAATGATGTGGTTAGAAAATCAATTGTTTTATTTTCAATGATTTTTTTAGTTTCATCATGGATAACGTCAATAGAATTTTTATAAATATCCTTATAATAGTAGTAAAGTGAACGACTGGTTGTCACTAAGAAAACTAAGTCTTTCTTTCTTTGATGCATAAGGTTAGCTTTCTTCAGGTGGATAATCGAACGAAATAGTGCATAGGTTATCTTTTCTTGGGTCTTTTTTGTAAATAAGGTTTGATCTAATTCATAAAATAAATTAACAATTCTTGATGTTTGAATAAAATCCTCATTCCAAATTCCTAAACTATCTTGTTTATCAATGATTTCTATGATTTCAGTTTCTATTGATTGAATGAATTTTTTATTATCTATTTTAAATAGTTTTAAGATAGATATATAAAGATTAATTTTTTCTAATTTTTCTGTGATTAGAATTTCTTCTTGAAAAAATGCTTTCTTTTCTTCTATTGTCTTTATAATATTATTTTGAATTTTTTGATCGATTGTCTCCAGATAAGTTAAGCTATCTTCTGATCTAATGACAATCACTTTCATTTGATTATATTCATCTAAATCTAGTATTTTATCATCAAGCCATTGTTGAATTTGGTTGATTTTTTTATTTTCTGTCTCAATTTTTTTGTTAATTAATTTTAATAATCTATATAGTATCAGTGTTTTATCGAGGTCTTCATCATAATTTCCATCATGATACTTTTCATTGATTTTTTCTAAAATACCTTTAATAAATTGATCATATTCTAAATTAAACATAGAGAAGCATTCAATAATAGAATAGGTTAAATAAATACTTTCCAAGAAAAATCCATTAGCATATTCGCTAAGGGTTAGACTGTATAGTTCTGTTTTTAAATATTCTAGCGAATGGTAATTGGTTAATTCATGAAAGGTTGGACCGGTTTGTTCTTTTATTTGGTAAAATACTCTTACTATTTTTTCTTTTTGATAATGGTTAAACAATTTTAAGGCGTCTTCTTTATTATATTCTTTAGAAAGCACATAAATATGGTGATATTCTTTTATAGGTGATTTTTGTAATTGTTTTAAGTCTTTGTATCTCGTGCTTGTATGATTAAAGAGTTCAACTTCTACTTCTGTGTTATCTATTAGAGTATCATTTTCTTTACTACTGATAAAAGCTATTCTAGGAATACCTCTTGTGATGTAATAAGTCAGATTTTCTAGAATTGTGTTTTGTTCAATTAAATAGTTAAGTGTAAGAGTTGTGATAATTAGTTTTTGGTTTTTAATAGGTAAACTTGTTATCAAGATACTTTTTTCTTTTATTAAATTAAAATAGTAAGCTTTTGTTTTAGCTTCTATATATGAAGTGTTTTTTATTTGTAGTTTAGTTTTGTTTAGTTTATTAGGGTAATTTAGGATAAAATTTGAGATGTCAAAGTTTTTCTTCTCATTATATGTATAATCTTCTATTTTATCTTCCTCGTCTTTTAAAATAGAAATTTCATGGGTTTTAGGAAGGAATGTTAAGTTGATATCTGTTATATCTGCAGTTACTAAGATACCTTTTCCATATTCTATAAAGGTTTCTATGTCTTTTTTATAGTATTCTAAAATATCTATTAATTCTTCGTAAGCAATATCTATGATAAGTGCATCGTATGTTAGTAATTTAAAATTTTCATTCATAAATAAAATAGAAATATTTTTATCTGTGTAGTAGTCAATTTGGTATTGTGTTTGATCTGTTTTTTTAAGGAGTTTTGAATAATTATTTTCTTTAAAGATATTAATGGTTGAATCAATTTCAATAAATGCTATTTTTTTCATTTTTCATAGATTTAAAAGAGATTTCTCTTATAAATCTTACCTCCTTTTTCATAATAGTTTTTTTATTATCATGTTTTTTATATTAACTATATTATAGGGGGCTTTTATTTTTTTTGAACGTGTATGTTCCCAAGTGCAGTTTATATGTTATAAAATGCACTTTTTTTAATAATTACATAAAAAAAAGCAGAGTTTCTCTGCGTTTAATTAAATATATTTGAACTTAGTTTTCTGAAATTTCAGCACCGTTTTCTAAAAGCAATTCTACAATTTCTGTTAATCCATTTTCTGAAGCATAGTATAACGGTGTATGACCTTGGTTATCTGTTACATTTGGATCTGCTTTTTTACTTAATAAGAGTCTTGCCATATCATTTTTACCAGAGAGCACTGAAACTAATAATGGGGTTTCACTATTTTCGTTTTTAGCATCTACTATTGCATTGTAAGCTAGTAGTAATTTAGCAACAGCAACCCCTCCTAAATTAGCAACAAAGTGTAAGGGAGAGTTTCCGTTTAATAGTTTTAAATTAGGGTTAGCTTGAGCTTTTAGTAACATTTCTACTATTACAACGCTATGGTTTCTACATGCTATATTAAGTGCTGAATCTCCTTCATCATTAAGGGTATCAATATCTAGGGTTAAGTTTTTTAATAGAGCACTGACTACTTCACTTTGGTTATTGTAAACAGCTTGATGAAGTGGTGTATTACCGTGGTTATCTACAGTATTTTCTCCATTTAAGTAAGGGATAAGGTCTCTTAAGCCTAGGCTTGTTGTATAGTCAAATGCACTATATCCTTCATTGTCTTTTTGTTCTTTATTAGCACCTTGTAAGATTAAGTGTTTAGCTATTTCTGTTTTTCTTGAAAGGATAGAAATAATTAACGGCGTTCTTCCTATTCTGTCTGTTGTGTTTACTTGAGCACCATTTTGTAAAAGTAAGTCGATGATTTCCTTGTTTCCTGATTGTGAAGCTGCGTGAATAGGTTCTTCACTTTGGTTATTCGCTAGGCTTGCGTCTGCACCTTGTTCTAATAGTAATTTAACAACGTCTTTAGCATTTTTAAGAGTTGCGTAGAATAAGGCAGTATTACCTAGTTGATCTTTTTTATTTAAATCAAAGCCTCCTTTTTTAATGAGTGCTAAGGCAACACCTTTTTGATTGTTTTTACATGCAGTAATTAATATATTGTTTTCCATTGTTACATCCTTTCTATAAGCCATGTTGCTAGTTGTTGGTAGTTATTTTCTGTGGCGTAATCAAACGCTATTTTTTGATAAATATCTGTTTCTGTTGTTTTAAGTTGACCAAATTGTTCAATAAAGTTTAAATACTGTAACATAACTGATTCATTTCTATTTTGAGCTGCTTTAATGACAAGGTTTTGTGATAATTCATCTTTTTGGTCTAAGTTGATTTCATTTTCTAATAAATCTAATAGTGTGTTTTCATTATATTGATAACTATCTATTATAAGATTCATGATTGGATTAATTCCTTTATTATTTGGAATGTTAATATCAGCGTTTTTTGAGATAAGGGTTCTTGCGACAAGTTCTTTAAAACTTCCGTATTGCGTATCTGTTCTAACTGCTAAATCTCTTGTATAGCATAAATTAACTGCTGTATGACCATTTTTATCTACTGTGTCATTAATATTTAGACCATGTTTGATTAATAGGTCAATAATTTGTTCAATGACTTTATTTCTATGATCTGTATCTTTATATTGCGTATATGATATAAAGAAGAATAGAGCTGTTTTTTCTTCTTCTCCTGTTTTAAAGTTAGGATCTGCATTATTTTCAAGAAGTACTTTAACAAATTCAATATTTTTTTGCATCATAGCAACCATTAATGGAGTTTGATACAAGAATGGAGATTCTTGGTATACTTCATTAACATCAGCACCTAATTCTAGTAAAGCATAAAATGCTTCACTATCGTTATCTTTAATTGCCTGGTGGATAGTTTTAGATTTTGTTTTTACTTTAAGTTGGGTTTCATCATTTTCTTCTAATGATTCATCATTTAAAATAAGACTTAATTTTCCTAAGGCATAAGATATACTTAGATCTACTGCTCGTTTATCATCTTTATTTCTAATTTCTGAGTCTATTTTAGAAATAAGTTCTTTTGTTATATTTTCTAATTTTAGAATTTTTTCATCTATTTCGTTTTTATCAGATTCAAATCTTGTGTATTCCTTTTTTTGATTGAGTTCTTTTATTGTATGAACAATTAAATGAAGTAGAGTCTGGTTATTGTTGTCTGTTAAAGTAAGATTGACATTATTGTTTATAAAGTAGGTTAATAAATCGATGTTTTCTTCTATCACAGATAAATGGACTGCGGTATATCCTGAATTGTTTTTTCTGATTAAACTTACTCTTTGAGAAAGAAGTATATCAGCTATTTGTTTTAATGTATTTTCATCTTGTTGAATTGTTCTATTATTTCTAGCAAGCATGTGAAAGAGATTATCATTATTAGTATTGACTTCTTTTAGATTCACTTCTTTTTCTATTAAGTATTTTAAAGTTTCAAGATCTTTAAATAATACTGCAATATGGGCAAGTGAATTAAAGTCATCATATTCATCTTTTATTTCTAAGTTAGAGATTGCTTTGTATAAAGGTAGGCTATTAAGATAGTTTCTTTCTTTTTCATAGTAATCTTTAATCTTTTCTATTTGTTTTTGTTCTTCTGACATTTTAATTACCTCTTAAAGATTCTAAATCATATTTTTTATATTTATTGACAATAGTATTTATTTTAAATGTGTTATTTGTTTGTTTATATAAGTCATATAAGAGTCTTTCAATTCGATATTCTATATATTTTTTACCGTATGTTAAATTTGGATTAATTGGAAGAAGGTATGTTTTTTCTTTATCTTCTATTTTCAATAAATTGATTTCTTCTTGGTTATATTCAGGAGTTGTCTCCATGAGTCTTTGGTTTTGCAAAAATGCTTTTTCTAAGGCAAGAATAGCTTCTTGTTCTTTATTCATTTTAATTAGGCAAAGAGCGTAATTGATAAGATCTAGTTTAGATAAACTTGATTCTATTTTTTTAGATAACCTATAGGCTTCTACGTATGATTTTTGTTTGATAAAATCATATATTAGTTGACCTGACTCTTGATGTGTGGGTTGGATTGTTCTGGCTTGCATCTAATATCTCTCTTTCTTTTTCTTTTTAGTATACACTTTTATTGTCATTTTTAAAAGGAAGTAGCATGTTTTATTATAATAATAAAGGGACTGTAACGAAATAAAAGTAACAGTCTATAAAACAAAAAAGCCGCTCTAGAATCCTAGGGCGGTTTTTTGGTATAATTATAGTATGCAAACACAACAAAATATACAACATAATTTTAACCCAAAACAGTTAAAATTACCACTACAATTAGACATAAAAATTCCTTTTGATAGTGAAGTTCGTACATTTGATGAAGTATTTAGAAAATTGGAGATAAAAAAATACTTAAATAGCTCAAAAGATCCAAGAGGTCGTATGGGTTATAATCCGGTTCAAATGTTAAAACTGATCATGTTTTGTCAAATGGAAAAGATTCAATCTTTAAGAGATATGGCAAAAGCTGCTAAAAATGATATTAGAATCATGTGGCTTACAGATGAATTAATGCCAAGTCATCAAACAATAAAAACCTTTATGGATAAATACTTAGTTAAAGGAATAGATGAAATCTTTTATGAACTAAGTAAGTACTTAATAAAAAAAGAATCTATTGATACAGATAAATTATATATAGATGGTACTAAAATAGAATCGGTGGCTAATAAATATAGTTTTACATGGCGTGGTTCTATTGAAAAGTTTAGAGATAAGTTATATAAAAAAATAACCAAACAGATAGAATCCTTAAATAAAAGATATGAAGACTCAGATATCTTCTTTCCAATACATGAAACATATAACACTGATAATTTAAATAGCATCAAAGACTTTCTACTTAATGAGATAGATAGGGAATTAATAGAGTTTAAATATGGTAAAGGTCAAAGAAAAACTACTTTACAAAGAGATTATGAACATATCTTAGAATATTTAGCTAAACTTGTAGAGTATGAAAGACATTTAAAGATTATGGGTAATGATAGAAACTCATATGCTAAAACAGATATAGACGCGACTTTTATGCATATGAAAGAAGATCATATGCGTAATAGTCAATTAAAACCAGGGTATAATATACAAATTGGTGTATCAAATGAATATATCCTACATCTAGATATCTATAAAGAACGTAGTGATTATAAAACTTTGATTCCTTTTTTAGAAGGATTTAAGAAAAGTTATGACTTCTATCCAAAATATCCAGTAGCGGATGCTGGATATGGTGGATTAACGAATTATCGTTATTTAAAACTAAACGATATGGAGCTTTATCAAAAATATGCAATGTATGCTAAAGATACGCATGACAAAAAAAGAATGAAAGATCCATATTTTCCATTTAACCTTACTAAATCAGGTAATGATTATTTAACACCTAATGGAGATACTTTAAAGTATCTGTATAGAAATAATCGAGGTAATGATGTATATGAATTACCAAATGGTAAGCGTAAAGAGATTAATGATGAAAATCTTACATACCAAAAAGAGGTTATTAAAAATCTTACATCACCATTAGGAATTGAATTAAGAGTTCAAAGGTCAATTCAAGTTGAGGGTGCCTTTGGAGTGATTAAAGAAGCATTTAAAGTAAGAAGATTTAGACGAAGATTAACTCATAATGTTAAAATGGAGTTTTATTTAACAGCGATTGGGTATAATTTGAGAAAATATCATAATAAAAAGTATAGAATAACAGAATAGATATCTACAATAAACTTAAGATTTTAATAGAATCTTCTTTTTTGACGCCTAAAAGTAGATGTTTTTTGATTTTATCCACATAGTTCACGGTAGATATAAGAAAAAAAGAACTGTTAAGTTCTTGAAGTAGTGAATTACTTCATTTCTTTACAGCTCCAATTAGAGTAATTCTTTTCTTCAATATTAATAAATATAATACTTAATTTTGTTATTATATTACTTATTAACTTTATAAATTGTACTAGGTCCACCACCACTTTTTGTGACTTTTCCTTTACTTAGCCATTTTTCGATTAAGTACCTAGCTTGATCTGTAGTAAAGCCTAGTTCTTGTTCTAATTGTTTACGTGTAAAATCTTTTTTATATTCTAAATAATTTTCTTCATCTATTACACTATGTTCAACTGCTTTTATGTTATCTTTATCAAATTTAATTATTACATTAATACCGTGAGCACTCCTTATTTCAAAAACTAATTGGTTCATTAAATTTTCTTCTAATGCTTCGTTTGCTCTTTTAATTCCAGATCCCCATTTTTCAATAATTCCAATATGATAAAAAATTTCACTGATATTTGGATTTCTCAATTTTGAAATTCCATTTAGAGCATCCTCTAACTGTAGACCATCAAAAAAATTACCTGGAGAAAATATTTCGATGCGATCATCAAATAAACTAATCTTAATTGGTTCTTGCTCTAAGTAGTTTCTATGTATGATAGCATTAGCTATAATTTCTCTTAGCGTCTCTTCAGGCACTTTATATTGTTGTTCTCTAAGCGTTTTTATTTTATAGTGTGTCTTTAACTTATCAAGGAGTATTTTCATTACTTCATTATATTGTTTAATAATTGACCCCGTGACAGTTATTTCGTCAATTAGTTTAGATTTAGTTATTCCTGAAAAGAACCCTATTCTGATGTTACTATAATTAAATCCCTGTCCTAAAAGTAGCATTAAACCATTAGTTGCATAGAGTTCACCGAAACTTTTTTTAACTATATTCCATTCAATTAACTTGTTTATAGTGATTTCTTTATTTGTTTTTATCGTATTGTTAATTTCAAGTAAGAATGCACTGATATCGATATCTTTTAAGCTAAATAATGTACCTTGTTCATCATAAATTTTATTTGTATAATTTTCATTTTTTTTATTTAGTAATAATTCAGTTCTTTGACTATTGCTTGCTTTTTGATCTGTTGACCCAAATCTGATATAGCAACCCTCTTCTATCCCTTGTTTTCTAATAAAATATGGCTGTTCATTCCCTTTTAAAACTTGAATAATAGCGATGTCTTTATTTTCAATATTCTTAAATACAATATCTACAATGGGTTTCGGTTCAATATTATTATAGATAGTTTCCATAATTTTTTGTTCAAAAACAGATCTTACTTCATGAATTCCGTAAATATTAAGTGTCGAGTCTTCAACACCAATAATTAATTCTCCACCTGAAGTATTACTAAAAGAAACAATTGATTTTAACCATCTTTCAGTTTCATTAGGTAATGTTTTTTTGTATTCTATAGTGTTTGATTCTTCCTTAAACAATTTTGTCATATTGTATCATCCCTTCTATGTACATTATAACACTTTATCTCGGGAAATCTCGGGAAATCTCGGGAAATCTCGGGAAATCTCGGGAAATCTCGGGAAATGTTGCTTATCATTTAAACTTTGTTGGGATTATACATAGTTTTATTATGATTATTTAATTCATATGATCTTTTATTACTTTCATTTACTTATTATCCCAACAAAAAAGCACCTCTATTTATTTAAATTTAAAATAAATAAGGGTGCCTTTTAAATTAATTATTCTTTATCGAAAATATCTATTTGTGTTACTTCTTTTTCTTCTTCTATATTTTCTTCAGAAGTTGCTGAAAGTGTTACTGTTTCTACTACTTTCTTTTCATCTTTAATTTCTATTTCTTCTTGTGTTACTATTTGTGGATCAACTATTTCTTCTTCATCTTGGTGAGGAACTAACGCTATAGTAGCAACCTTATGATCAGGTCTTAGTTTAATAATTCTAACACCTTGTGTAGCACGCTTAGTTTCAGCTATTTGTGCAATATGAGTTCTAATTGTAATTCCTTTATCTGATGAAACAATTAAATCTTGATCATCTGTTACAGCTCTTAGTGTGGCAAGTTTACCATTTTTCTCTGTAACATTAAGGGTTTTAACTCCTTTACCTCCACGGTTTTGGCTACGATATTCACTGACATGAGTTCTCTTGCCAAATCCATTTTCAGTAACTACTAAGACTTCTTGGTCTTCATTTTCTACTAAAGCAATTCCTACGATATCATCTTTTTCATCTATAGCCATTCCTTTAACCCCCGATGCGGTACGTCCCATAGAACGGACATCTGCTTCATTGAATCTGATAGCTTTACCGTTTGAAGCACCTAGGATAATATCTTTATTACCGTTTGTTGGTCTAACGCTTAATAGTTCATCATCTTCTCTTAAGGTTAAGGCAATAATACCATTTGTTCTAATGTTCTTATAATCACTTACTGGGGTACGTTTAACAATACCTTTTTTAGTGACAAAGAATAAGAATTGGTTTTGATCATCAAAGTCTTTTACGCTCGTAAATGATGTTAATGTTTCATCTTTTTCAAATGGTAAAAGGTTAATGATTGGTAGTCCTTTAGCTTGTCTTGATCCAACTGGAATTTGGTATCCTTTTATTTTATAGACTCTACCTTTATTAGTAAAGAATAAATGATAGTCATGAGTTTGTGTCATTGCCATATGTTCAACATAGTCATCTTCATGCATCTTAATACCAGTAATTCCTACTCCACCACGATTTTGAGCTTTATAGTTATCAAGCGACATTCTCTTAATATAGCCATTATTAGTAACTGTAATTAAGATATCTTCAACTGGGATTAAGTCTTCATTATCAATGTCTAGATCTTCATAAAGGTTGATTTCTGATTTTCTTCCATCATCATATTTGTTTCTAATTTCTGTGATTTCTTCTTTGATGATAGCTTCTTTTCTTTCATGAGAAGCAATAATTTCATTATAGCCTTCTATTTTAATTCTTAATTCTTCAGCTTCATCTTTGATTTTTAAGATTTCAAGACTTGTTAATCTTTGTAATCTCATATCTAGGATAGCTTTAGCTTGGATATCATCAAAGTCGTATGTTTCAATTAATCTTTGTTTAGCTTCTTCACCATCTTTAGAAGTTTTAATTAATTCAACTGCTCTATCAACATCGTTTAAAGCTTTTACTAAGGCATTGATAATATGAATTCTAGCTTCTGCTTTTTCTAATTCATATTGTGTTCTTCTTTGAATGACTTCCATTTGGAATTCAAAGTATCCTTCTAACATATCTTTTAGAGTGACTGTTTTAGGTTCACCTTTAACAAGGGCAATCATGTTCATACCAAATGATACTTGAAGTTGTGTATATTTGTATAAGTTATTTAACATTACATGAGGGTTTACATCTCTTCTTAATTCAATAACGATTCTCATTCCTTTACGGTTTGATTCATCTCTTAGGTCTGTAATCCCTTCAATAATTTTATCTTTTGCTAGTTCTGCGATTCTTTCAATTAGTTTTGTTTTATTAACTTGATATGGTATTTCAGTAACAACAATACTATTTTTATTTTTATGGGTTTGAATTTCTGCTTTAGCTCTAATAGCGATAATACCATTACCCGTTCTATAAGCAGCTCTTAGTCCACTTAAGCCAAGGATTTGTCCTCCGGTTGGAAAATCTGGTCCTTTAATGTATTCCATTAATTCATCTACTGTAATATCTTTATTATCAATATATGCTAATAAACCATCAACTACTTCACCTAAGTCATGAGGTGGGATGTTTGTCGCCATACCTACTGCAATCCCTGTTGATCCGTTTACTAAAAGATTTGGGTACCTTGCTGGTAGGACAGCTGGTTCTTTTTCACTGGCATCGTAGTTATCAATAAAATCAATTGTGTTTTTATCAATATCTCTTAACATTTCCATAGCGATTTTAGACATTCTAGCTTCGGTATAACGCATAGCGGCTGCCCCATCACCATCGATTGATCCAAAGTTACCATGACCATCAACAAGCGGATATCTATAACTAAAATCTTGAGACATTCTTACCATTGCCTCATAAATACTAGAGTCACCATGAGGGTGATATTTCCCCATAACGTCCCCTACAATTCTGGCTGACTTTTTATAACTTGAATTACTGTAAACACCTAGTTCATTCATTCCATAAAGAATTCTTCTTTGAACTGGTTTTAATCCATCTCTAATATCTGGTAAAGCACGTGAAACGATAACACTCATTGCGTAACTTAAGAAGGATTTTCTCATTTCTGATGAAATGTTTACTTCTTTAATATGTCCTTCAGTTGTTTTACTTGTTTCAAAATCATCTTTTATTTCTTCTGACATAATAATACCCCTTCTTAAATATCAACATCTGCGTATACCGCATTTGTTTGAATAAATTCTTTTCTAGGAGCAACTTCTTCTCCCATTAACATGTTAAAGACTTGATCTGCTTCTATCGCATCTTTCATTGTTACTTGTAGTAAAGTTCTAGTTTCAGGATCCATTGTGGTTTCCCATAATTGTTCAGGATTCATTTCCCCTAGCCCTTTATATCTTTGCATGCTTGGTTTTCCGCCTAATTGTTCTAAGGCTTTTGGTAGTGCTTCATCATCATAAACATATTCTACTTTTTTACCAAATTGTAATTTATATAAAGGTGGTTGAGCAAAATAGATATATCCTAGGTCAATTAGTGGTTTAAAGTATCTAAAGAAGAATGTAAGTAATAATGTTCTAATATGTGCCCCATCGACATCGGCATCGGTCATGATAACAATTTTATGATAACGTGCTTTTTCAGGGTTAAATTCTTCTCCAATTCCAGTTCCAATCGCTTGGATTAAAGAAAGAATTTCATTGTTACTTAAGACTTTATCAATTCTAGCTTTTTCAACGTTTAGGACTTTACCACGTAAGGGTAAGATAGCTTGATATTCAGATTCTCTACCTTGCTTAGCAGATCCTCCGGCTGAGTCCCCTTCGACGATATAAAGTTCAGATATAGCAGGGTTTTTACTTCTACAATCTGCTAGTTTAGATGCAAAGCCTAGTGCATCTAAAGGTGATTTACGACGCGTTGCTTCACGTGCTTTTCTAGCGGCGATTCTAGCGCGTGCTGCTAGTAAAGATTTATCAATGATTGCTTTTGCGTCTGTTGGGTTTTCTAATAAGTATCTTTCAAATGTTTCTCCAACTACTTGAGAAGCGATTTGTCTTACTTCAACGTTTCCTAATTTAGTTTTAGTTTGTCCTTCAAATTGTGGATCAGGGTGTTTAACTGAAATAATCGCAGTTAAGCCTTCTCTTGTGTCATCACTTATGAAAGGTTCATCTTTTTTAAGTAAGTTATTGTCTTTAGCATATTTTGCTAAAACACGATTTAAAGCCATTTTAAATCCATCTTCATGCATTCCACCTTCATGGGTTGGAATGTTGTTTGTAAATGAATATAGGTTAGTTGCGTATGAATCTGTATATTGTAAGGCAACTTCTAATGTAATACCATCAACTTCTTTTTCAGCATAAAACTTATTTGCGTTAATTTTAGTTTTAGTACCTGTTAAAAAATCAATATATTCTAATAAACCACCTTCATAATGATAGGTGAATGAAACTGGTTCTTCTTTTCTATCATCTGTGATTGTAATTTTAATATTTCTGTTTAAGAAAGCTAGTTGTTGCACTCTACTTCTTAGAGTTTCAAAATCATAAATGGTTGTTTCTTTAAATACATCTGGATCAGCTAAGAATGTAATAACTGTTCCTTGATGAGTTGTATCTCCTATTATGTCTAGGCCTGTTACTGGGAATCCTTTTTCAAATCTTTGTTTATGGATTTTTCCGTTCACATGAACTTCTACGATAAAATAGCTTGATAAAGCATTAACAACAGAAGCCCCTACACCGTGTAGCCCTCCTGATACTTTATAGGATGAACCATCAAATTTACCACCGGCATGAAGGGTTGTAAGAATTGTTTCTACTGCTGGTTTTCCTGTTTTATGGTGAATCCCTACTGGAATCCCACGTCCGTTATCTGTTACTCTTATGATATTGTCTTTTAAAACTTCTACTGTAATTGTGTCTGCGTATCCTGCTAAGGCTTCATCAATAGAGTTATCTACTATTTCCCATACTAAATGGTGAAGTCCTCTTTCTCCTGTTGATCCGATATACATCCCAGGTCTTTTTCTTACCGCTTCTAATCCTTCAAGTATTTGTATACTATCTGCATCATATGCTTTTTGTTCTTTATTTTCTGTAGACATAAAATCAAGCTCCTTTATTTAGTTGAATCATTTGTATGTTGTTATTCTCTAGAATCTTTACTGCACTACTAATAATAATTTGTTGATTTTTAGGTAATTGTTCTAAGATTGTTTTTTGTATCTGATCATCAAGTTCTGATAAGACATCATCTAGTAATAGAACAATTTCTTTATTTTCATGTTTTTGAATCAGTTTTAGTAAAGCAAGTTTTAAGGCAATCATAATTAATCTTTGTTCACCTTGTGAGGCAAATGCATTCGCTATTTTTTCATTAAACAAAATAATAAAATCATCTTTATGTGGTCCTGCCATAGTTGTTTGGTTGATGATGTCATATTTTTGTTTTTTAGTGAAGTGCTCTATCATTTTTTCTTTGGTTAAATAAGGGATATATTGAATGGTTGTTTGATAGTTAGAAAATAGTTTGTATGCTTTGTTAAGTTCTTCTTGGAGTTCTTCTAGGAATGCTTTTCTTTTAGAAATTAAAACTTCTCCTAATTCAAGGAGTTGTTCTCCTAAGATATTTAAAAAAGTATAATCATCATCTATTTTTATTTTTTTTAAAAGTAGATTTCTTTGTTTTAAAACTTTTTTATACTGGCTTAAGGTTTGTAGGTAAGATGGATATAGCTGCATCAATTCTAAGTCCATAAATTTTCTTCTATCAGAAGGGCTTCCTTTAATTAAAGAAAGATCTTCTGGAGAAAACATTACAACTTTGAAATGACCAATATAATCACTTATTTTTCTTTTTTCTACTTGATTAATAAATGCTCTTTTTCCAGTATCTGATAAGACAATTTGAAAGTCATTTGTAACAGTTTTAAGTTTTATAATAGAAAAAGGTTGATTTTCTTGAATCATTTCTTTTTCATTATTTGTTCTATGTGATTTAGTTGTTGAGGCAAAATAAATACTTTCTAAAATACTTGTTTTACCAGATCCATTAGGTCCTACTAAATACACTAGATTTTTATTAAATTCAATTGTTTTTGTTAAATGATTTCTAAATTGTTTTAATTCTAATTTTTTAATCATATGTAATCACATACTTATTTTTGTTAACTGTGACGACATCTCCATTTTTTAATTTTTTCTTTCTTTCGATAATAGGAATGCCGTTTAGTAAAACTTCATTTTCTACTAGAAAAAATTTTGTTTGACCACCTGATGTGATATAATCATTTACTTTTAGAAATTGAGCGATTGTTATAAATTCGCCACGTAGTATAAATTCTTGCATATTATTCCCTCACTTATGTTTATTATACCATAAATATCAATAAAAATAACGTTTTAAAGGCTTTTTTGTTAAAAACGATGTCTTATTAGGTTTTATTTAAAAATGGCAAATTTTAACGATTTTAGGGTATTATTGTATTTGTCTATAAAAATAAAAAAGGAAATCATTTTAGAAAATGTTCTCCTTAGTTTTTGTTAGGTTATTACAAAGTTAAATATACTATTAAAGCAGCTATCGTATTAAATATTAATGAAAATTGATAAAATGTGTTAATGAAATAGTGGGTGTTTTGTATTTTAGTTTTGTTATTACCAAAAAATCTTTTTGATTGTATGAAGCAATTCTCATCACTCGTAATTTTAGTAAGTGTCGGGTTAATTTTTTTATATAATAAGAAGCTTACTAATAGCGATAGTGCTAGTATGAATAGGCTGTAGTATTTTATTTCATAGTTTATTATGACAAAAGCATATATAACTCCAAGGCTTATTAAAATGATCATAAAATAGATAGTGTAATAGAATTCTTCTAAGCCATTTTTATTCTCAAAGTATTTGTGATTCGTTTTATGTACATAACGACTGATAAAAGACCATAGTTTTAAAAATAGTTGGGATGCTAAGATCATTATAATAAATATTAATAGTTGTTTTTCTTTTTCACTCATATGCTATCCCCTTAATATCAATAATAGTTTTAGTTACATCGATTATAACTTAAAAATAGTATTATTTAATATTTAAAAACAAAAAGCTCAATTGCTTGAGCTTATCTTATTTTATCATTAGTCCATTCTTACTGGAAGAATAAGGTGTAGTGATTCTTCATCTAGTTTGCCTTTAATAACAAAAGGTTTAATATCTCCTGCAAAGTTTAATGTAATTTCTGGAGAATTAAGAGATTTTAATGCTTCTACTAGGTATTTAGAGCTGAATGCAATTTTAATTGATTCACCTTTTATATCCCCATTAGGAATAATTTCTTCTAAAGCATCCCCAACTTCATTGTTTGTAGAACTGATTTCTACTACTTTATCTAAGTTTAGGTTAAGTTTAATGATGTTATAGTTAGTTTCTTTATCTCTTGGTGATAATAAGGAAACTCTTTCTACTGCTTGTAAAAGATCTTCTTTGTTAAATGGAATAGATACTGGGAATTCTGTTGGAATAATTTTTACAGTATCTGGGTAGTTGCCTTCAAGTAATCTTGTTTGAAACCAAATTTTATTAAGTTTAAACAAAACTTTATTTGGGTTAATGTATAATTCAATATCTTCATTGATTGAATCTAAAATTTTACTTAATTCTTCTAAACTCTTATTTGGAATAACAATATCAAATTGTTTACTATGAGTTCTTAATTTAATATTTTTTTGACTAAGTCTATATGAGTCGGTTGCTACTGCATATAAGTGGTTATCATCGTATTTGAAGTTAACACCTGTTAAGATAGGTCTTTTTTCATTTGTAGCAGTTGCGAAGTTTGTTTCTCTCACAATTGTTTTAATAACGTTACTGTCAATAACGATTGGATCATCTAAGTCTAAGAAATCAATTTCTGGATAATAGTCAAAATCCATTAATCTTAGTTTAAATTCAGAGCGATCTGCTTTTATCACTAATAATTTATCTTCCATTAATGCCATTTCAACATATGTAGCATTTATCTTTCTCATGATTTCAATAAAGAATTTACCAGGGATAGCAGCTTTTCCTGTTTGTAATACTTTTAAACTTGGATCATCAATCATAATTTGAATAGCGATATCTGAGTTACTTGATGTTAATAAAATATGATCTTCTAAAACTTCAAATTTAATTGCATATAAAATAGGTAGTGAAGTTTTTACTGGAAGTCCTTTTTGAATGTTTAATAATTGGGTTAGAAGTACTTCTCTATTAATTGAAAAATTCATGGCGATTCTCCTTTTATTTATTATAATATTTATTTTTATAGTTATTAGTGTGTGTGGAAAAGTGGGAAAGTCCACTTATAAGCCTTACTATGCTATTATTATAACATATTTCAAACATTTTATAAACAATATTAATGTGGATTAAGCATCTACTTTTTTAACGATAGTGTCAACTGCAATCTTTAAATTAGCATCTTGTCTAAGTTCATTTTCTATCTTTTCGCAAGCTGCTAAAACAGTTGAGTGGTCTCTATCACTAAATAAGGTTCCAATTGTTTTATAAGGTATATTATACTTTAATTTAATTAGATACATGGCAATATGTCTAGGTAAAGTATATTTAGAGTGTCTTTTTTTACCAATTAAATCTTGAAGACTGATATTGTAGAATTCACTTACAACACTTTGTATTTTATCATAGTTGTTTTCATTTAAGTTATTACTGCGTTTTTTAGTTTTTAATAAAGGATCTAAAGCTTCATAAGCCACATCTAATGTAATATCAAGGTTACAAGCAGAGGCATAGCTTAAAAGTCTAATTAAAGCGCCTTCCATTTCACGGATATTAGTAACAAAAGATGAGGCAATAAATTCTAAAACATCATCACTAACATCGTTATTAGGGTCAAAAGAGCTCAGTTTTCTTTTTAAAATAGTTAATCGATGGTCAAGATCAGGAACTTGGATATCAACTGTTAATCCAGCTTCAAATCTAGAAGTTAATCTGGACATAATGTTTTTAAGTTCAGAAGCAGGTTTATCACTTGTAATAATAATTTGCTTATTATTCAGATACAAGTAGTCAAAAAGTTTGAAAAACTCCATCTGTGTCCGGTTTGCCCCAGCCATTATTTGAATATCATCTACTAATAGGACATCTATATCTCTATATTTATGATTGAAATCATCCATTTTTTCTTTTCTTAAAAGATTGGTAAAATCTTCTATAAAACCATCAGCTTTTACATATAAAACACGCTGGTTAACATCGTTATCTAGAATGTAATTACCGATTGCTTGCATTAAGTGGGTTTTACCTAAACCTACATCCCCAAAAATATAGAAAGGGTTAGCTACTACGCCTGGTTGATCTGCTACTTTCATAGCCATTCTAAAGGCGAAAGTGTTACTCTTACCAACAACGAAATTATCAAACGAGTAAGCATTATTTAAATTACCAGGACGGTAGGTGTTAATTGTCAGAACTCTATCTTTTGGTGAGTCTTCACTAATTAAGTCTTGAGCAGTTACAAATTTAAATCTTACTGCTTGATCAAAGTGTTTTGTTGCGAGTTCATTAATTTTAGGCATATACATTCTTGAAATTCTGTTTTTAATAAATTCAGATTCTACAATTATAAATATAAGACCATTTTGGAATTTATGAGTAGACTTTATAGGAGCGAATATTTCATTATAAACTTCTTCACTATAGATGTACTCAAGATCTTTTAAAATCTTATTCCACAAATCATCATAAATGTTCATGACAGACCTCCGTTCTTTTAGTTGTGATAATAGAATATCATATAAATGTGGAAAAAGTTTCAAAAGTTTCCCACATTATTTGTGGATAACTTTTTAGCAACAATTTAGAAAAACACCAAAATGTGGACAAAAAGAGCATTAGAAATGCATTATAAAGCCAACAAAAGAGTTTCCCACTTTTCCACAATGTGGGAAATTTGTGGGAAAGTTTCCCACAATTCTATCCACGAAAACGCTGTGGATAACTTTGTAAAACTAATAAATGTAATTTTATAAAAAAAGGTTAAAAAA